>NZ_JBIIHA010000016.1:0-118176 GCF_044236155.1 Prosthecobacter sp. | reverse complement strand
GATTGGGTTTGTTGCCACCGCTTTGTCCATAGACACTGCCTTTGTCTCCGGGGAGGATTTCCACGCTGCCTTTCGGGCCCAGCGTGGTGCATTGATGGAAGCTGTTGCTGTAGCTGGCGCGGCAGAGGGCCTGGAAGCCATCGTCGAACAGCAGCTCGAAGCTCATCGTTTCTTCCACGCCTTCGGGGAATAGCTCCTTGTGCCGCGTGGCCGGAAAGGCGCGGACGGACACCGGCACCTTGCCGGTGAGGTAACACGCGGCCTGCACGGGATAAACGCCGGTGTCGAACATCGCTCCGCCGCCAGCCATCTTCGGGTCTAGCAGCCATTTCTTGATGGTCGCGGCTCTCACCGGATCGGCGAGGCCGGCGGCATAGCCCCAGGAGAACTCATAGTTGCCATTCGAGAGGTCGCCCACCGCGCCGCCGCGCAGCGCCTCGATGGCCTTCACATGATGCGGCTCCCATTGCAGGCGGTAGTTCACGCCGAGATAGACATGGGCGGCCTGCGCGGCGGCGATCATCGCCTCACACTGCTCGGCGCTCGTTGCCATGGGCTTTTCGCACATGACGTGCTTGCCTGCTTTGGCTGCGGCGATGCTGTGCTCCGCGTGCAGCGAGTTTGGCGTGACGACATGCACGATGGCGATGTCCTTGCAGTCCACTAGCTTTGCCATGTCGGCATAGCTAAAGAGGTTTTTCACCGAGAAGCCATACTGCGCGGCCCACTCGCGACCTTTGGCGGCATCGCCCGTAATGGCTCCGGCGAAATACACGTTCTTTGCCTGAGGCAGTTCTGGCGCGATGGATTGCTTCGAGAACCCGCCGAGGCCGCAGAGGGCGACACCGAGTTTGCCTTCATTCGCGGCTTGGGCACGGACGATGGAGTTGAGGCCCACGATGGCCGGTGCGGCGAAGGCGGCCGTTTTGAGGAAGGAACGACGGGGGGTGGCGGATGGAGTCATGGAGTCTGAGGAAGATGGGTTACTGAAGTTTGGTGACGTAGCAGGCATCCCGTGTGGTCACGGCGAGGCGGCCTTCGGGGCCGAAGGCGATGCTGGTGGGCTTGCCGGGGGTTTTCAGGAGGCCGAGCGCTTTGCCATCCAAGGCGGTGATGCGGATGCCGTCCTTCGTGCAGACCCAGAGCTGGCCCTGCGGGGACAGGGCGAGGCCGTCGAGGCCTTTTTCGGTGAAGGTGGCGAAGACTTCGCGCGGCCCCAAAGTGCCGTCCGCGTTGACCGGGAAGCGGAAGACATTCGGCGTGCCGCTGTCGGAGATGAAGAGATGCTTCTCGTCCGGCGAGAAGGCGATGCCGTTTGGCTTATCGAAGCCTTCGGCGACTTTGGTGAGCGTTTTGGTCTTCGGATCAAATCGGAACACGAACTGGCCGGGCAGCTCTTTTTTGTCATTGGGGCGCTTGCTGAAAAGCCAATCAGGATCGGTGAACCAGAGCGTGCCATCGGACCTCACGATGACGTCGTTGGGGCGATTGAGCTTTCTGCCCTCAAAGGTATCCGCGAGCACTTCCACACGCTCACCTTGGGCGTTCCAGCGGGTGAGCTGCCGCGTGGTCTGCTCCACGACATAAAAGCCACCCGCGCCATCGGGACGGAAGCTGGTGGCCTCGGGCGAGTCCTTGCGCCAGACGACGAGACCGGTGGCCTCGGTCCATTTGAAGGCGAAGCCGTCATGATGCGCGGCGTAGTGCAGCGTGTCGCCGACCCACTGTG
Organism: Prosthecobacter sp.; assembly: GCF_044236155.1. Taxonomy (GTDB): domain Bacteria; phylum Verrucomicrobiota; class Verrucomicrobiia; order Verrucomicrobiales; family Verrucomicrobiaceae; genus Prosthecobacter. The sequence continues at coordinate 116,447 of NZ_JBIIHA010000016.1, read as the reverse complement.
CGCCCTCGCAGCCCGCATGGCCGGAGCTGATGGCGCGCCAACTGGCGTGAGGCGGGAAAACGCCGACAAGGTCGCATTCCACCAAGGGCTCACGTGCAGGAGCGAGTAATGGAAGAAGGAGAAGGGATAGGAGCAGTCTCATTTGGGATTGCCGTTTTCAAAGATGGACTGGATTTCCGCCCCGCTAAGCACGGCGGCGTAGATGGCGAACTCGTCGATCGCCCCGTTGAGATTGCGGATGGGAAATGGATGACCTTGGGTTGGCAGTCCCCAGTTGCCCAGTTCGCACGGTCCATAGCTGATCGGGCGTCCGGCGTGATGCAGCTTCGAAACCTCACGGCTGACCTCGGCTCCATCGAAGTATTGGATGACCTGCCCGCTTTGATTGTCATAACTCACCGCGATGTGATGCCAGCGCCCTAGGCTGTCTGGACCAAAGACAGGTTTGGAGAAATAGATCTGGTTCCAGTCTCCGCCGCGTGTGATCCCATCGGGTCGATAGATGATGGAGAACATGAGGCTGCCGTCTTCATAGATCTGCCAGTGCGGTTCGCCGTTGTCGTAACCATCGGTGAGCAGCAACGAGTTGTATTTCTTGTCCACGCTGTCCACCTTCACCCAGGCAGACAAGGTGAGCGCCGTGTAACTGCCATCGAGATTCAAGCGAAGACGGTCGCCCGGCCGTTTGAACTCCAGCGCTTCCTTTGCAGGCCAGCGACCTTGTGTCCACTGAGCACCGACAGCACCGCCAGCACGCTGCTTTAGCTGAGGGGCTGCCAAGTTGCTCACCAGCCGATCCCAGCGATCATCCGGCTCATGCTGGAAGGTGTAATAAGCAATGAGACGAGAGTCTTTGCTCACCCCTTCCGACCACGCCTGCCATTGCTGAAAACGACGTTGCTCGCGCTGGCGGATCAGCCCTTGCAGTTCGCTGATGGGCAGGAAATCCTGCGGCGATACACCCGCCGTCGTGGAGGCCAATGACATGCCCACTTTCAAACTCGCGGGCGCTTTGTCCTTCGTATGCGCGATGACTTCACCATCGAAGACATGCACCGCGCTATCCTGGCCCGTCACATTCAGCGCGAACTCCGTGCCGAGGTCCTCCAGTTTCACATCCGGCGCATGCATGAGGAAGCCCTTCGCGGCGGGTGGCACATGCACGCGCACGCGACCGCTCACACAACGCGCTTCCCAAGCCGAGAGGATTTCGATCTGCGTGGCCCCCTCGATCAACACCGTCGCGCCACTGAAGAACTCGATCTGCGCCAGGCCTTTGTTCAAGGTCAGTATTCCCGGCGCAATGGTATCTCCACTGCGCACTGCAGTTTCAGCAAAGTCAGCATCCAAGGTGTCACTGACCATCGCGACTCCATTGGACGTCGCCTCTTGATCCACCGCCGCGCGAGGCCAGACGATGAATGCCAGCAGGACAATCGCCGCCGCCGAAGCAATGAGCGCAGATGTCCGCCACCGCACCGTTCGACTGATGAGCGATGGCTGCTTGAGCCTGCCGGTGTTCACCACTGGCTGCTGGAGCAAACGCGCATGTTGATCGGCGAGTTCCAAATAAAGGCGTCGCGCCTGCCAGTCATCGCGCAGCAGAGCTTCGAGTTGCGCGTGTTGCTCCGGCGTAATTTCGCCGTCGAGCTTGGCGTGGATGAGTGATTCAAGATTCATGAGAGTCCCTCCGATTGAAGCTGGCGTGTCACGCACTCGTGCAGCCGCTGGCGTAGTAGTTCCAGGTTGCGAAACAACGTGCGGCGGCTCATCGCAAACCGCTGCATCATCTCCTCTGCGCCCTGACGCATCGCGTATCGGCTGGTGACCAGTTCCTTGTCCTGCGGCGTCAGTTTGGCCAGACACCCGTCCAACAACTGAAGCCGCTGATCGAGTTCCGGCTCCATCCGTTCCCGATCATGCGCCAGCAAATCCATGACATCCTCGCCAAACAAGAGTGGCGACCGCGCTGCCTTCTCGCGATGCTTCTGCACCTGCAAATAGGCAAACCGATAGGCCCACGGCAAAAACGGCCGCGATGCATCATACGCATCGAACTTCCGATACAGCGCCAAACTGGTCTCCTGCAGAATATCCCGCGCATCCGCCTCGCAAGCCACGAGGCTGAAGATGTAACGAAACAACGGCTCCTGATGCTGGGTCAGCAGTAGGACAAGCTGTTCGGTGCGTGGGACAGATTCAGAACTCATGAGCGTGGATCACCTGTAATCCCGCGCATCTCGCTCTGAGTGCCAAAATTGTTTTCAGATGATGAGCTTTTTCATGGGTGAATGAAGTTGCTGATGGTTCACGGCACCACACGCACACTCAAAGCGGTGACCGTGACACTGGCTGCTGACGTGAAGGTGAAGTCGTTGGTGCCGCGCTTGAGTGATGGCTTCAGAGCGGCAGAGGAAAGCGTGAGGGTGAAGCCCTCTTTGACGCGTGTGGATTTCATTTCTTGGAGCGGTTGACCGTTGAGGGTGATGGCGGGTGCTGCGGTCTCGCCTTCGCTTTTGAAAAGGATCTCCAAGCTGGCTTCCTTGGCCTTCGCAGGATCGTCGGCGATGACCAGATGCACGGTGGCGGGAGTGCCGGGCTTTAATGCCAGCGGGAGCGGGCCGCCGCTCTTGGTCAGGTCGCCGTCGCCGCCGGATTCGAGGAAATATTCCTTCGGCAATCCCGCCAGCAGCGCACGGTCAGCGAACTCGTCGAGCAGTGGCATCTCGTCGCGGATGTAGAAGTTGAAGAAGTAGAGCCCGTCTGCGCCTTTCTCCCAGAGCGTGGCGATGGCGGCCCGCAATGTTTCGGGGCTGCCGTAGCGAGGAACGTTATTCCGGTTCTGCCGCTCCATCGATCCATAGACGGGAACGCCATGCCGGTGTGCGAGGTCAACCCAGCGCTCCAACGGGCACGAGGAAAAACTCGTGCCGGGACCGGCGATGACGGCGTCCAGCCAGCCCGCCTTCAGCCAGGCCTCCACGTCCAGACCGATGGAGAGCGCCTGCTCTGGCGTCACGGGCACACGGGCCAGCAGTCGCAGGGGATGCCCGCGCCGCTTGGCCGTTTCATCGAGAACGGCCCGCACATCGCGAACGAAGGCAGTCATGATTGCCACATCGACCTCACCCTTGCGGAAGAGGTCGGGAAAGCGCAGCCAGTCGAGTTCAACGCCGTCCAGATCATAGCGACGGCAGGCTTCGCGCAGCGTTTCGAGGTAATACGTCCGCACCTCGGCCCGCGAGTAGTCGAAGGCCACCGATGAAGTGCTGATGGCTGGCCTCTTGCTGGTCTTGCCTTCGAACCATGGCAGAAACTCGGTCTCCCACTCCTTGCCCGTTGGCGGCTTGAGAAACAGATGCCGCTGCGACCTGTGGAAGTCAGACCACAGGTGCGCCCAGTTGAACCACGCATGATGGATGTCATTCATGCGCATCGAGAAGAAGAAGGTGCGACCATCACGCTTCCAAAACTGAAGGATCGGCTGCAGCGGATCATCCCCAAGCGCGGCGATGTGATCACGCTTCAGTTCCCAGATGGGCAGGCCGAAGTTGCCGCAATACGAGAGGCCCTGCGTTTTTGTTTTGGCCAGCGGCCCGATGCGCGGCGCGAGCGCATCGTCGAGCGAGTGGATCTTCGGGAGCGGCAGGTATTTGCCCGCAGGCACCCAGAGACCATTGGCATGATGCTCCGGGTAGGCAGGCCACTTCAAGTCATCGCTGTCGTTGTTGAACAGGATGCGCGGCAGGCCGCGACTTTCGAGCGAGGCACCTGGGCTTGCTTCCGCAGCTACGGACAGGCTGGCGACTGGAATCACTGCCAGCTCCGCGCTGTTATTGTTCCAGAGTTCGCGACCGGTGCCGACTCGGGTGGACTTGTCGCCGCTGTTCGAGTAGCCGACGTAAAGCTTGCCGTCATGCTCAACCGCATACGGGTAGGAGAGCGCGGCACCTTTGTTTGACTCGCCGGGGCCGCCGGGAAACTCGGCGTGGCGGATGACGAACACTTTGCTGAACAAGGTCTCGCCAGGCCTGCTGACAGCGATGGTCAAAGGCGAGCGCCGTTTGCCGCTGTCCGCGGTGGTGGTGCAGACGAGGTAGCGCTGACCGGTGCTCAAGGTGCCAGCGATGGGCTTGCTCGTGGCCATCGGCAGATTGCTGGGGCGCATCTCGCTCCAGGTGCGACCGTAGTCCTCGCTGGTGGCGATGAGGGCCTCCGCTCCGCCGCCGTAGCGCGAGAGGCTCGTGACCCGCTTGCCATTCACAATGACGGTGGACTCGCCCCACATCTTCTTGAGGTCCTTCGACTGCGGGATCGGCACCACCTCCCAGTGGGTGAAATCTTCGCCGTGACTGATGGCGACGACGGCAGGATTACCCGCGCCGACCTTCAGCCCGGCCATGATCCAATTGCCGTCCTCCATCTTCTGCGGCTCCTGCATGGGCCAGAAGCCGCCTTCGATCACCGTGCCCTTCGACTGCCATTGCTGCGTGGTTTCATCGAGCACATAAGCTCGCGTGTGAACGCCCTTCATCGTGCCCGTGTAGGCTCCGTGAAAGGCCCAGAGCGTTCCCTTGTGCGAAAGGAAGGCACCATGGCTCACCCCGACGGGGCCTTCCCCAGCGTCCATCGTGCGCACCTCGCCCCAGGTCTTGCCATCGTCTTGGCTCACACAAAACCGCGCCTCCTCCGTGTCAGTGTTTTCGCCGCCTTGGTTATGGCCGAAGGAGGCGTAGAGCCGCCCCTTGTGAAAACCAAGCGCCACGCCATGCAGGAAGCGGTAGCCGTCCTTGTTGAACTCGTAGGGCTTGATGACGGAGAACCGCGCATCCTGAAGCACCGGGAGTTCAGCGGTTTTGAGCAAAGGCACACGCTCATCCCAGAGCGGCGCGGCAGGTTCTGCAGCCATCAATGAGGTGGCAGCGAGGAAGAGTGTGAGGGCGAGTTTCATGATTGAGGACATAAGAGAGAGTTACTTGCCGCTGGAGCCGTGATTCATCCCCAGCTTGCTTTTGACGAGGTTCTTCAGCGCGGCGTGTTGGCTGATGAGTTTCCCGGCCTGCACGTCTTCCTCGCGGAAGCGGGCGAAGAGGATCTCTGCTGCGCCGGTGCGCTCGCGATCATAATGGACGTAGATGTCGCCGTTCGGAGACTGCGCGATGTCGGGGTAGGAGACGTTGGCGCGTTCGTCGAGCAGCAGCTTGCCGGACCAGGTCTTGCCATCGTCGGTGGAGAGGAAGGCGGTGAGTTCTTTGCGACCATCGGTGGCCTTTGTCATGTCCTGGCCGTGACGAATGACGAGCAGGTTACCCGATTGCAGGCGGCGGATGACGGCCTTGCTGTTCACATGCGGAAAGGCGATGGACTGCGGCTCCCAGGTCTTGCCGCCATCGGCGGAGAAGCTCTGGAAGGTTTCCTTCATGCCGCGCGAGAGCATCCAGAGACGTCCGTCGTTCAACTCGGCCACGGTGTGCTCGTTGAAGCAACTGTCCTTGTAGATGATCCCACCGCGATAGCGCCAGTGGCCGCCTTCGTCATCGGAGACGAAGACGTTTGAGCCGCGCACGGCATCGAGTTCGTGGTAGCAATCCGCGAAGGGCTTGTCGATGTGCCAGCGCTCCCACAACGACACGGGCAGAATCCATTCGCCGTTCTTGCGCACGATGGGTTTGTTGATGGACGCGCCGAAGCCGATGTAAACCGGCTGCGTCCACACGGGCTTATCCGCATCGGGATCATCGCAGCGGACGAACCAGTTGCTGCAACTGCCATCGAACATGCCGACGGACTGATGGAAAAACAGCCAGAGCCGACCCTTCGGATCACACCAGAAGGAGCCGAGCCGCGTGCCCATCTTCAACCCCTGCGCCTGCGGGTCGATGACGAACACGGGATCACGCCACGATTTGCCCTGGTCATCGCTGTAGCTCGCCAGCAGGTAGGCATTCGGTCCGTCTTGCCCGCCCGCCCAACAGGTCCAGAGGCGGCCTTTCTTCGTGGACTCCATGCTCGCCGCCATCGCGAAGGGCAGATACTTTTGCCCATAGGCGGGCATCGGATCGAAGATGAGCTTCGGCGTGACGTGGATGCTGTTGAGAAGCTCCTGAGTAACTTTGACGGCGGGCTTTAAAGCATCAGCAGCATGCAGTGCAGCGAGTGGTGCAAGGAGCACGGCGGTGAGGAGGGAGAGAGTGTGTTTCATGTTAGTTTTTGAGCGTCAGCTTCCCAAAGCGAATCGAGCGGCGGTGACGCTTCTCGTCACAGCTGTCCCACACGGCGCGGAACTCGCCGGGCTCTGTTTCAATGAGCGTGGGATAGGAGTTGTGGATGCCAGAGTCGAAGAACGTTCGCTCGTCGCTCCAGGTTCTGCTCGCGGGCTTCACCTTGTAGCGCAGCGCCATGCGGCTGAAGGCGGGTCCGTCGTTGTAGATGTAGAGCTGAGTGCCGGTGCGCGACTGGCCGAACCATGCTTCCGATACGGTGTTCCAAAGCTCCGGCTCCTCCTGGGCGATGCTCCACGTCTTGCCGCCATCGGTGCTGGTGCTGGACCAGGCGCTGGGAGGATTTAGCGCACCGCCATCGAGCAGATCGCCCTCCTTTCGCCCCACAGAGGTCCGCATGACCATCTTGAGATGCTGCTGCTCGTTGATGACTGCGATCTGGCCTTCGTGCAGGAAGATTTTCCCCGGCTCGGGCTGCGGCACATAACCGCCGAGATGCCAATCAAGCAGGCTGGTGCTGCGCAGCACAAAATGCTCGCGCTGTCCGAGCGGATCGGCGCGCTTCGTGTTGCGATGCGCGGGCAGCAAATAGACCGGCTGGCCGTTTTCGATGATGCGCTGGATTTCACCGAGAATGACGAGCGGCCCCGTGTAGTGCATGGCCAGTTCGACGGGATTCCACGAGCGGCCACCATCGCCACTGTAGGCAGCGGCGAGATGCGAGTCCTCGCTGTCGGCATAGTTCAACGGGCAGCGCATGGCAAAGCACCACAGCACCTCCTGCCCGGGCGGATGGTAGAGCACCGCATTGCAATAGCCGAACTGCATCGCGCCATGCCGTTGCTCGTGGTCGAAGATCGTGCTCGGGATGCTCCAGGAGTCGCCGTCGTTGCTGGAAACGATGGCGTCGATGCTTCCCATATCGGTCTTGCCCGCGATGCCTTTTTGATAAGCCACAACGAGGTGCTTCTCCTTCCACAAGGCGATGCTCGGCTGCCCAAGCAAGGATGCACGTGGCTCTTGGTCGGCAGTGCGGACAACGCGCACGTCACGGACATCGCCAGTGGTGGCGGCGTTGGCGACTTGGTCTTTGGCGTGCAGCCCGGCCAGCGGCGCGAGCAGCAGAGCGCTGATGAGTGTGAGGGCGAGTTTCATTCAGGTTGGGTGGTTTGATCTTCGTGATTGGCGGGGCGCTTCCTCCACCATGAGGCGAGCGCGGAACTGGTGATGGCGCTCCATGGGCCGAACACCGCAGCTCCGAGCGCTGCGGCGGGACTTTGCAGGACATTGAAGGCGAGGCCGGTGGCCATGCCGCCGTTTTGGATGCCGACTTCGAGGGCGCAGGTGCGGGCATCGGTTTCATTGAGTCCGCTCAAGCGCCCGCCCCAGTAGCCGAGCAGGTAGCCGGTGGCGTTGTGACAAGCGGCGGCGGCGAAGACGGCGAGGCCGACGGAGAGGAGTTGCTCACGCGATAGCGCGATAGTGACGCCGATGATGGTGCAGATGGCAAACATCGCCACATACGGCAGCACGCGCACGAGTCTCTTCGCCACGCCGGGCAGGAGGCGTTGCACACTGAGTCCGATGAGCAACGGCACGATGACCATTTTCAAAATGGAAAACATCATCGCTCCGGCATCGATGGGCACTTCCGCGCCAGCGAGCCACTTCATCGCAAACGGCGTGATCAGCGGCGAGATGAGCGTGGACACGGCCGTGACCGTGACGGAGAGCGGCACATTCACACGGGCGAGCAGTGAGATGACATTCGACGACGTGCCGCTGGGCACCGAGCCGATGAGGATCAACCCCGTTGCCACTGCGCCGTGCAGACCAAACAGATGCGCAAAGCACCAACCGCCAAGCGGCATGATGGTGTAATGCAGCACGCAGCAGAGAATGACTCCGCGCGGCATGGTGAACACGCGGCCAAAGTCATCCAGCGTGAGCGTGAGTCCCATGCCGAGCAGGATGACCTGCACGAGCGGTGTGATGGCGGACTTCAACTCAAAATCTCCCCATGAGATGAAGGCCGCAGGAAACGTCATCGCCGCCGCCCCCGTCGCCAGCACCACGAACGTGAACCCTAGCCCCTTCATCACGCCCACCGAGCGCGAGGCCACGGCGAGCGCGATGAACAGCAGGATGAGCGTGATGCCGACGAGGGGTGACATGAGTGGCGAATCCGAAACGGGTTAGCTGAGCGAGTCAGCAAGCTTCAGCACCGCCTCCAGCGCGGGCTTGATCTTTGCCTGTTGTGCCTCAGTGGCTGGGCGCATCGGCATGCGCGGGAAGCCAGCATCCACTCCTTGCAACGACTGCGCATAACGGATGCACGCGGGCAGATTGTAATGATCGGTAGCATTCCAGAAGCGCAGGATCGCCTCGTGAAGCAGCCGCGCATTGGCGTGATCGCCCTTCGCCACCGCATCACGCAGCAGGGCCGTCGCACGCGGAATGCCGGAAGGCGTGGCCGCAATCACGCCCGGCGTGCCGAGGCAGAACGAGGGATACATCAGCGCATCCACCGCGCTGTAAATTTTGCGATCCTTCGGCGCATTGATCATGAGATCGGCGAAGAGCTTCAAGTCGCCCGCGCTTTGTTTGATGCCCATCACACCCGGCACCTCATTCATCAGGCGCACCGTCAGTTCCGGCGAGAGATAGCACCAGTGCACCACATTGTAGATGATGAGCGGCATGCCCGTCTCCTCGTGGATCACGCGGAAGTGCTCGATCATCATCTCATCATCCGGACGGAAGAGGTAATGCACCGGCGTGAGCTGAATGGCGTCCACGCCGAGACCTGCCACCGCCTTGATGCTGCGAATCGCCTGGCGAGTGCTGTCGCAAATAGTGCTGGCGACGAGCGGCATGTCCGCTGGCATTGCCTCGCGCACCTCGCTCACGCAGGCGCGGAGTTCATCGGCGTCCAAGGTCTGGCCTTCGCCAGTCGAACCACCGACCGCGAGGCTGTCGGCCCGCTCACGAACGAGGAACTCCACCTGGCTGCGGATGGACTTCGGCATCAGTTCGCCGGAGGAAGAAAAGGGCGTCGTCATCGGAGCGATGACACCAAAGGGGACTTTGTCGGGCATGATCATGGGTGGTTGCGGTGAGATGTTTGATTTGGCATAAGTAGGCGCCATCGGAATGATCAAACGTGTCGAGAATCACGTTTTCAATTCATACAGACAGCGCTGCCTACCTTTGACCTCTGCCGCATACCCAGAAGCCCGATTTCGCATATTGTAGCCATGACCACCACTGAACAGCGCCGACTCTCCGAACTCCGTTCCTTGCTGGAAGGCTTCGCCGCCCGCCATGCGGCCACTCACGCCGCCACCTCTCCCGAGAAGCTCAAGCAACTGCGCTCCATCTTGAAACGGCTCACCAAAGCCCTGCGTGCCCGCGACTACAGCGGCTTTCGTCACGCGGACCTCGAACTTCACGAAACCATCGTCAGCCTCGCCGACGTTCCCATGCTCAAAGAAACGTGGCGCATCGTCTGGGACAGCCTCCGAGCCCTTCACAAGCAGGGTTTTGACGATTGCTTCCCGGACTCCCGAACCATCGCAGAGGAACACGAGCATCTCGTCGAAACGATTGCCCTCGGTGATCCCGCCGCCGCCGAAGATGCAGCCCGCACCCACGTCGAAGCCGTGTGGTTCCGCCTCGCCGAGCAAACCAAGTCCACCACCGAACCCGAAGGCGATCCACTCCAACGCGCCGTCGCGCATCTCGTCTTCCGTCTGCATTGCCCGCTGAAGCTCACCCACGTCGCCAGCAAGATCGCCTTTACCAGCCCCGGCAATCTCTCCCGACTCTTCCGCCAACAGCACGGCCTCAGCTTCCAAGCCTACCTGCAAAGACTCCGCCTCGAAAAAGCAGCCGAACTCCTCCGCACCACCCGACTCCCCATCGCCCGCATCGCCAAACGCGTCGGCTACCGCGACGTCTCCCGCTTCGGCCAGCACTTCAAACGCCTGTTTGGAGCAACGCCCGCTGCGTATCGAGTTGCCGAACAACGGTGACGAACGGCTGAGCACGTGCGCGTGTCGGATTGGTCGTGGTTGCCCGGCGTGGTGGGCATAGTGGGTCACTCGCGGAGAAGTAGCAGATGCTTGGGCAGGTCAGCCACACGCTCGCAGCCAATCTGCTCCATGACCTGGCGAAGCTGTCGCTTGAGCATGATCAAGGTGTGATCACCTCCTCGGGGTCCCAGAGCGCCCACGCCATACATGAAGCTGCGGCCCATGAAGACAAACTTGGCCCCTGAGGCGAGGGCGCAGGCGACATCCGGGCCGCTACGAACGCCGCTGTCGAGCATCAAAGTGGTGCGGCAGCCAAACTCGCGCTGCAAGCCTGCGAGGGACCGGATGGTGGAGTCCCCGGCGTCGAGCTGGCGGCCGCCGTGGTTGGAGACGATGAGCCCATCGGCACCGAGTTGGAGAGCCAGTTCCGCATCCTCGGGTGTGACGATGCCTTTGACGACCAGTTTACCCGGCCAGCGCTCGCGGATGGCTTTGATCTTGTCCGCGCTGAGGCGGCCTGAGAAGGTTCGGTTCATGAACAGACCCAGATGCTTCATGTTCAGCCCTTTCGGGATGTAGGGCTTCATGGTCTGGAACTGCGGTGCGCCTGCCGCGAGCTGACCAAGGCACCAACTCGGGCGCATCATCATCTGGACGATATTGCGCAAGGACATGCGCGGCGGGATGGAGAGTCCGTTGCGGATTTCTTTGGGCCGGTAGGCAAAGGTGGGAGTATCCGCGAGGATGACGAGCACCGGAAAGCCCGCCTCGCGCGCACGGTCGAGGAGCTTGTCCCGCAACTCGGGCTCGGCCGGATGATAGAGCTGAAACCAGGCCTTGCCGCCTGTGATCTCAGCCACAGTCTCGATGCTGGCGGTAGCCACGGTGCTGAGGATGAAGGGCACCTGATGCTGGGATGTTGCCTTGGCGAGAATCTCCGTGGCGCGCGGCCAGACGAGCCCCTGCAGGCCGATGGGGGCAACGCCAAACGGAGCCTCATAAGTTTGGCCAAAAATCTCGGTCCGCAAATCAGCGCCTGCGTAGTCGCGGAGATACCACGGGTGCAGACGCACCTCGCGGATTTCCTCGGTGTTGCGGCGGAGATTCACCTCTGAGAAGCAACCGCCTTCCAGATACTCAAACGCAAAGCGCGGCACCCGCCGCCGCGCCCGCTCGCGCAGGTGCTCGATGGAGGGATACTGGGAATGGAAGGCTGAGGAATCAGGCTCAGGCAGGGATTTTTGGCTCATGAAGGAGTGAGGGAGCACCGGAGCGCAAACGCCATCGGTCTGCAATGATCAGCGCGTGCTGAACGGAATCGGGCACTGAGATTGTTTGGTTTCAGGCTTAAAAATCACGGCTGTAGCCCGCGAGCCAGCCACCATCGACGGGGATGATGGCGCCGTTGAGGTAGGAGCTTTCGGGGGCGGCGAGGAAGAGGACGGCGTGGGCGATTTCCTCGGGCTGGCCGGGGCGGCCGAGGGGGACGTGGGCGAGCATGGCCTGGACGCGGTCGTTGAACTGGCCGTTCTCGCCGTAGAAGAGCTGCTTCGTGCCTTCGCTGAGGATGGAGCCGGGGGCGATGCAGTTGGTGAGGATGCCCTGCGAGCCGAGTTCGATGGCCATGGTGCGGGTGAGGTTGACGACGCCTGCCTTGGCGGCGGTGTAGGCGCATTGGAGGCGCGCGGGCACAAGGCCCATGACGGAGGAGATGTTGATGATGCGTCCGGATTTGCGCTGGAGCATGCGGCGCGAGGCGGCTTTGCTGACGAGGAAGAGGCCGGTGAGGTCCACGCGGAGGATGCGGTCCCACTCCTCAGTGGGAAAGGAGTCGATGTTCACGCGGTGGGCCATGGTGTTGATGCCGGCGTTGTTGACGAGGATGTCGAGGCGACCGTGCGCGGCGATGATTTCGCTGATGGCTGATTCGATCTGTTTTTCATCGGTGACATCCATGCGTAGCGCCATGGCTCCGGGCGTGGCAGCAGCGAGCTGGCGGGCACCTTCGAGGTTGATGTCGGCATAGACGACTTTGGCACCGTTGGCGGCGAGCGATGCGCAGATGGCTTGGCCGATGGCTCCGGCGGCTCCGGTGACGAGGGCGACTTGGTCTTTGAGTTGGACTTTCATGAGTGAGGATAGGTTTATACGAGCCCGAGGAGAGGGTGTTCGATGAGGTGGCGGAGGGTTTGCAGAAAGCGCGCGGCGGCGGCACCGTCATTCACGCGATGATCAAAGGTGAGGCTGAGCGTGAGGCGGTCACGCGCGGTGAAGGTGCCGTCATCGAGCGGCACGGCCTCGCGCACGATGGCGCCGATGCCGAGGATGGCGGACTCGGGGGGATTGATGACCGGGGTGAAGGCTTCGACGCCGAGGCTGCCGAGATTGCTGAGCGTGAAGCAAGCGCCCTCCATGTCTGCGACAGCGAGCTGACCGGAGCTGGCGGCGGCGATAAGTCTCTGCGATTGTGCGGCGATCTGGGTGAGCGTGGAAGTGCCTACGTCGCGGATGACGGGGACGAGCAGGCCTGCCTCGGTGTCCACAGCGATGCCGAGATGGATGCTTTCAGGGAGCAGGAGATGATCCTCCGCCCAAGTGGCGGCGAGCATGGGATGCTGTCGCAAGGCGGCGGCGGTGAGTTTGACGAGGATGTCGTTGATGGTGGGGACGACCGGGATGGAGTGTTGGAGTGAGGGAGTGATGGATTTGAGCTGCTGACGAAAGTCGAGCAGCGCGGTGGCATCGCAGCGGGCGGTGATGGTGACTGGAACAGTGGTCTGGCGGCTGTGCATGAGCCGTGCGGCGATGGTGCGCCGCATTTGCGTGAGCGGCACCTGTTTCATACCGGAGGTCGAGGTAGAAGTGGCTGCGGCGAGGACATCGCGCTCGCGGATGCGGCCGCCTTTGCCGGTGGGTGCGAGTGTGGCGAGATCAACGCGGTGCTCTTTGGCGGCTCGGCGTGCGCGGGGACTGGCGGGTGTCTCAGCGGTGGATTTTGTCGGTAGGAGAATGGCAGCAGGAGAATGAATGAGTTTTTTCTCCTCCAATTGGGGCGGCTCGATCAACTGGCAGGTCCTGATCTCAGGTTGACTGGAAACCGGTGCGCTCTCGCCTTCGGCGAGCAAGTAGCCGAGCACGTGCCCAACTTTGATGGTGTCGCCAGGCTTGGGGCCATCAAGCGGGATGCGCAAAATCCCGCAGTCGATAGCTTCGACTTCTTGCGCGGCTTTGTCGCTTTCGAGGGTAAAGATGGGATCTCCCTCTTTGATGAAGTCGCCATCCTGCTTCAGCCATGCCAGGAACTTGCCTTCCTCCATGGACCAGCCAAGCCGGGGTAATGTGATGTTAATGGGCATGGCGTTGTCTATTCAGCGCAAAGTTCGCGGATGGCCTGCGCAATGGATTCGACATTCGGCACTACCGCTGCCTCAAGTGTGGGACTGTAGGGCGTGGGTGAGGGTTTGCCGTTGAGACGGCGGATGGGCGCGTCGAGTTCGTCGAAGCCGCGGTCGGCGAGTTGCGCGGCGATCTCTGCTCCGATGCCGCAGTGGGCGAAGTCTTCGTCCACAATGATAAGTCGGCCTGTCTTTGATACGGACTGAATGATGGTTTCCACATCAAGTGGCGCGACGGTGCGCGGATCAATGAGTTCAACGGAGATGCCTTCCTTTGCAAGGGTCTCACACGCCGCGAAAGTCTTGTGAACCATGAGTGCGAGCGCAACGACGGTGATGTCGCTGCCTTCGCGCACGATGGCGGCTTTACCGAAGTCGATGAAGTATTCTTCTTCGGGCACGGGGCCTTTCACGGTCATGAGTTCGCGATGTTCGAGGAAGAGGACGGGATCATCGCAAGTAAGCGCGGTTTTGAGCAGGCCTTTCGCATCGCGTGGTGACGAAGGCACAACGACGCGCAGGCCGGGGAAATGCGCATACATCGAGTAGTAGCTGCCGCTGTGATGGGTGGCAGCGTTGTGCCCAATGCCGATGCAGCCGCGCATCAGCACGGGCATCTTCAAGCGTCCGCTGCTCATGTATTGCATCTTGGCGATCTGATTGATGATCTCGCCAACGGAATCGAGCACGAAGTCGGCGAACATGAAGTCCACCACGGGTCGCGTGCCGGTCATCGCTGCGCCACCCGCGAGTCCTACAAAGCCACGCTCGCAGATCGGAGTATCGCGCAATCGTTCGGGGCCATGGATGGCAAACAAGCCACTGGTGGTGGCGAAGTTTCCGCCGCGCACGCCGATGCCTTCACCCATGACGAAGATCTTCGAATCACGCGCCATCTCCTCGGTCAGCGCTTCGAGCGTGGCCTTCATGAAGGTCAACTCGCGAGTGCTGGCGCTTGAGGCAGGCACATCACGTAGTGGTCCACTGCGTGGGGCTGCATAGACGTGCGTGGTGGCGCTCTCTGCGGTTGGGTAGGCGCTCTTTTCGGCAAACTCATGCGCTGACTCCGTGAGCGTGGCGACTTCCTGCTCGATGGCGCTGAGTTCAGCATCGCTGGCGATTTTTTGATCGAGCAAATGCTTCTTCAGTCGAGCAATTGGGCAACGTGTTTTCCACTGCTCCACGTCTTCACGCGTGCGGTAAGTGAAGTCACCCATACCTTCGGCGTGCGCGCGAGTGCGGTAGGTTTTGCACTCGATGAGTGTCGGGCCTTCAACGTTGCGGGCACGCTTCACGGCCTCGCGGGCCACGGCTTCCACCGCCATCACATCGTTGCCATCCACTTCAAAGCTTGCGATGCCATAAGCTGCTCCACGCGCTGCTACGCTAGGATTGCCCGCAACGCTGGAAAACGGAACCTCGGTGGCGAACTGGTTGTTCTCGCACACGAACAACACCGGCAGCTTCCAGATGGTCGCCATGTTCAGGCCTTCGTGAAACGCGCCGTTGTTCGCCGCCCCATCGCCGAAGAAGGCGACCCCGATATTGCCTGTCTTCATGATCAAAGAACTGTAGCCCGCGCCGGTCGCTTGCAGGATGCAGGGACCGACGATGCCGCTGGTGCCCATCATGCCAATCTCGGGCGCAAAGAGATGCATGGAGCCGCCACGACCGCGCGAGCATCCTGTCTCGCGACCATAGAGTTCTGCCATGAGTTGGCGTGGCTCCATGCCTTTGGCGAGGGCGTGACCGTGACCGCGATGTGTGCTGAAGACAGCATCCGCTTCATGCAAATGAGCGCACACACCCGTGGCGATGGCTTCCTCGCCAACATAGGTGTGGCAGGCTCCGGGGATGAGCCCGCGCTGATGCGACTTTGCGAGCCGCTCCTCCACCATGCGGATCGTGAGCATGGTGCGGTAAAGTTGAAGGGGGGATGATTGGTTCGTGATGGAACTCATGCTGATTTAGGTTTGAGACGCAGAAAGCTGATGATGATGCCGCCGACGATGAAGCAGGCGGCGAGGAAGTGGAGGCACTGCATTTCGCCGTAGCCGTGTGTGCGCAGCCAGCCGGTGACGTGGTTGCCTGCGTAGCCGGCGAGGTTCGCACCCATGTTGATCAAACCGGTGGCCACTGCAGCGGCTGAGGCGGTGAGCGTGAGCGATGGCAGCGTCCAAAACGGTGCGATCCAGAAGAACGCGCCCAGCGCGGTGAGGCAAAGCCAGATCATCTGTGTGCCGAAGCCTTGCCCCGGAATCGTGCTGCACAGGAGGAAGATGCCGGTGGCGACCATGCCGCCCGCCGCGTGCCATTTGCGATCTCCCGTGCGATCCGCCGTCTGGCCGGAGATGAGCACGCTGAGGATACCGCAACTGTAGTAGAGGCCGCTGTAGAGCAGTGTCATTTGATCAGAGCCGCCAGAAAGATTCTTCACTGTGGTCGGCAACCAAAAACTGAGTGCATAGCCACCGCTGTTGCCCACCAGCACACCGATCACGAGCAGCCACACCGCAGGCAATCGCAGCGTCTGCCAGACGGATATCTTGCCAGTCGCTTCTTTTGCCGCCGCTTCAGCAGCGAGCACACCTTCGAGATGATCGCGCTCTGCTTGAGTGAGCCACGTTGCATTTCGAGGTCGATCCGTGAGAAAGGCAAGAACAACAAAGCCCAGCACCACCGCAGGCAGTCCCTCCACGATGAAAAGCCACTGCCAGCCATCGAGTCCGAACCATTTCACATCCAGCAGCATCGACGACACCGGCGCACCGAGCGCCAGACTGAACGGCACGGCCACGAGCAAGCCCGACAGTGCCCGCGAGCGATCATTCTGCGCAAACCAGTGTGTGAAATACACGATGATGCCGGGAAAAAATCCAGCCTCCGCCACGCCGAGGAAGAACCGCGCGCAGTAGAACTGCGACGGCGTTTTCACGAAGGCCATCGCCGCCGAAATGAAGCCCCAAGTAATCAGAATGCGCGCGAACCACTTCCGCGCACTCCATCGCTCCACCAGCAATGCACCGGGAATCTCCAGGAACAGATAACCGATGAAGAAAACGCCAATGCCGAAGCCGAACACATCTTCCGAAAATCCCAGCGTCTCGCCCATGCGCAGTTTGGCAAAGGCCACGTTCGCACGGTCGAGGTAAGAGATGATGTAGAGCAGGATGACCAAAGGCAGAACACGCCACGCGACCTTGCGGCGAAGAGCGATGGGATCGATGGCGGAAGAGTCGGTCATAGAGTGGTGGGCGGTTGGCGTGATGCCTCTCAGGACTATGCGTTCGACTCGGCCACGACGGGATTGGTGAGCGCACCAATCTTTTCGATGTCGATGGTGACGGTGTCTCCGGGTTGGAGGAAGACAGGTGGCTTCATCGCAGCACCGACGCCTTGAGGCGTGCCGGTGAGGATGACAGTGCCGGGCAGCAGCGTGGTGCTGCCGCTGAGGAACTCGATGAGTGTGGGCACGTCAAAGATCATGTCGTTCGTGTTCCAGTCTTGCATCGTTTTGCCATTGAGGATGGTCTGGATGCGCAGCACGTTCGGATCAGCGATCTCGTCCTTGAGCACCAGACATGGGCCAAGCGGCGCGAAGGTGTCGAAGGTCTTGCCACGGCACCATTGGCTGCCACCGCGCTTGATCTGCCAATCGCGGGCGCTCACGTCGTTGGCGCAGGTGTAGCCGAGCACATAATCAAGCGCGTTCGCTTTCGAGACGTTTTTGCAGGCCTTTCCGATGACGACAGCCAACTCGCACTCGTAGTCCACTTCATCGCTCTGCAAATGACGCGGCAGCACGATGGCATCGCCGGGATGCTGCACCGCACCCGGCGATTTCATGAAGAGCACCGGAAACTGCGGGATGGCAGCGTTGCTCTCCTCCGCGTGCTTGCGGTAGTTCAGGCCGATGCAAAAGATGGCCGTAGGCTGAAGCGGCGCGAGGAGTTTGCCCGGCGTGATGATTTCATCAGTGACGCGGAAGTCGCCGAAAAGATCGCCCTCGATGCGGCGGGCGGTGCCGTCGGGTTGAAGGTCTGCGTGCTGGATGGTGCCATTGTTGGCTTGGTGGCGGATGAGTTTCATTAGAGGATGGGGAGATTCGTTTAGTGCTTGGTTTGAACGTTGTAGCCGAGGTCGCGGAGCAGTGTGGCGAGGGTCTCGTGGAACTCTGCGGGCAAAGGAAGCACCGGGGGCGATGGGTCGCCGACTTCGGGGCCTATCATGTTGAGTCCTGCCTTCATGACACTGAACCAATGGGCTCCGTCGCCTCCGTTGTGGTAGGCGCTGAACTGCAAGCGCATGAGTGGCGCAAGCTTAGCCCATATCTGCCTAGCGGAGACCAGATCCCCCTTCACCGAGATCGCTTGATAAAGCTTCACCGCAGCGGCTGGCACCATACTTGGGATACCGGAGATCCATCCATGGGCTCCATGGCAAAGCCCCTCAAAAGCTACCGAATCGATGCCCGCATAGACAGAGAGCTGCCCATCGGTCTCTTGCAGCAGCGAGCAAATGCGGTCGGGCTCGGCATTGGACATCTTGACGCCTTTGATGGCACCCTCGCGGAAAAGCTGGGCAAGGTGCGAAGTGCGAAGATTAACCCCGGTCAGCGGAATATTGTGATAGAGGACCACCGGGATGGAAACGGCCTCTGCGATTCGCCGAAAGTGGTCCATGGTCTGGGCCGGTGTGGGTGCCATGTAATAAGGCGGCACGATGAGCAACGCATCCGCCCCCACGCTCTCCGCGTGCTTGGAGAGTTCGATGGTCAAACGCGTGGAGACATGATGGGTGCCTGCGACGGTCGGCACCCTGCCTGCGCAGGCTTCAATGGATGCTTCCATCACGCGCTTGCGGTCGTCTGATTCCATGCCGGCAAACTCTCCCGAACTGCCAAGCGGGGAAATGGCGCTGACGCCTTCGTCAATCAACCAGTCGATGTGTGGCTTGAGCCGGGCAAGGGCGAACGTGCCGTCCGCATTGAATGGAGTGATGGAAGAAGCGCAAACGCCGCGAAAGAGTGGCTTGTGCTTGGCTGGAGTGAGGGTGTCAGGGTTGCTCATGGTGGTGTGTAGTTGACGGAATGATTGGTTGGTTAGTTTGGGGATGGAGTTGCAGCCGTTCTGTGGCTTCACGACTGGTTTTCTCGAACAGGGCAGCATGACCGGACTGCTTCAGGTCTTGGTCAAAGGTGGGGATCATCCGCCTCATGCGCTCCCGGCCCTCAGCGCTGGCAAGCAGATGCGGCAGGCAGGTCTGGACGACTTCGAGGGCGATGTTCACCGAGACCGATGCACCCGGCGAAGCGCCCAGCAGCGCAGCGATCGAATGGTCTTTGGACGGGAACACTTCGGTGCCGAAATGCACCGCGCCGCGGTCCGCTTTCTTGATGGCCTGCACACGGATGCCCGCCTGCACAAGCCTCCAGTGCTCCGAGCGGGCATTGGGGTAAAACTCGCGCACGGCGTCCATGCGGCTCTCCATGCTTTGCAGACCCTGGGTGACGAGATACTTCACCAGCGAGAGGTTGCGCATGCCGGTCTGCAGCAGCGCGCCGAGATTGTTCGCGCGAATCGAGAGCGGCAGGTCGCTCCAGTGTCCGTGTTTAAGGAAACGCGTCGTCCATGAAGCAAACGGGCCGAAGAGAAGCTGGCGCTGGCCATTGAGCCTTCGCACATCGAGGTGTCCCGCGCCGAGGCTGGGTGATGAGGGCGGCGTGGCACCATAAACCTTCGCTTCATGCCTTGCGCAGATCGAAGGCTCGTCGCACACAAGCCACTGACCGCCGATGGGAAATCCGCCAAGTCCAGCGACTTCGGCGAGACCGGTGGATTGCAGCAAAGGCAAGCTGCCGCCGCCCGCTCCAACGAAGACGAACTTCGCACGTTGCTTGCGCTCTTCACCGGAAGCCATGCATCGAAGGTCGAGATGCCACTCCCCTGCCCCACGCTGGAGTTTCGTCACCTTCCATCCGGCGGCGATGCCGCAATGCTCCTGCTCCGCCAGCCAACCGCAAAGACGGCGGGCCAGCAGGCCGTAGTCCACTTCCGTGCCGTTGCCGGAGGTGGCCGCGACCGGACCAGGGCCGCGACCCTCCATCACCAGCGGGGCCCACTGCTGGATCATCGACGGATCGGTCGTGAACGTCATGCTGCGGAAGAAATGATGCTCCGCCATCGCGGTGTGGCGTGCGCGCAAGAAGTCCACATCTTCCCGACCCTTCACGAAGCAGACATGCGGCACCGCATGGATGAAATCCGCAGCAGCTCCCACCATGCCTTCAGCAGTCGCGGAGCCCCAGAACTGCTTCGAGTGCTCGAACTGCTCAAAGATGCGCAACGCCCTTGTGATCGGCACGCCACCGCATTGATCGCGTGCCGGGGTATAGCTGAGTTCGCAAATACCGGCGTGACCCGTGCCTGCGTTGTTCCAACCATTCGAGGCTTCCTGCGCGAGTTCACTCGTGATTTCGACCATCTGGATGCGGAGATGCGGATCGAGCCGCTTGAGCATCACTGCCAGCGTCGCGGACATGATCCCACTGCCGACAAGCACGATGTCGGGGGCTTCGAGGATGCGGGCATCCATGTCCGGTGGCGTTGGCATCAGTTCAGGGGGCGATTATCAGCACCAATGAGCGCCGATGGCCTCGACATGCACGGCATACAGACTGCGGCTCGCAGTCATGAAGAGGCGATTGCGGCGCGGGCCGCCGAAGCACACATTGCTGCACACTTCCGGCAGCACGATCTGGCC
The DNA here is from genome assembly GCF_044236155.1 of Prosthecobacter sp. Taxonomy (GTDB): domain Bacteria; phylum Verrucomicrobiota; class Verrucomicrobiia; order Verrucomicrobiales; family Verrucomicrobiaceae; genus Prosthecobacter. Next base: position 96,035 of record NZ_JBIIHA010000016.1, on the reverse strand, counting down.
GATGCGTTTGCCCTCGGGTGAGAAGATCTGCACGCCATCGTAGCCTTCGCCCACCCAACCGGATCCGGCCCAGATGTTGCCGTCTTTGTCGCAACGAATGCCGTCAGCAAGTCCGGCGACTTCCTTGCCATTGAGGTCCATTTTCATGGAGGCAAACTCGCGGCCGTTCTTCAGCTTCGCACCATCGATGTCCCAGACCTTGATGTTCTTCGGTGCCTCGGGGTAATGCGTCGCGCCGGTGTCGGCCACAAACACCTTCTTGTAGTCGGGCGAGAAACAGAGGCCGTTGGGCTTGAATATTTCATCCGTGACCTTTTCCACCTTGCCGCTTGGGTCGATGCGATAGACCGCTTCTTTGAGCAAGAGGTCGCCTTTGTTGCCCTCGTAGTTGCCGAGGCTGCCGTAGCCGGGATCGGTGAACCACACGCTGCCATCGGGATGCACCGCACCGTCGTTCGGTGCGTTGAAGGGTTTGCCGTCGAACTTGTCGGCCAGCACGGTGAGGCTGTTGTCGGCCTCGTAGCGCACCACGCGACGGTTGCCGTGCTCGAAGGAAATCTGCCGACCCTCGCGGTCAAAGGTGTTGCCATTGCTGTGACCGGCGGGCTTGTGAATCGTTGTGACTTCGCCGTCGTCTTGCAACCAGCGATGCTGCACGTTGTTCGGGATGTCGCTCCACACGAGATACTGCCCCCAACCGCTCCACGCAGGCCCTTCGGCCCAATACATGCCGGTGTGCAGTCGCTCGATGGGCGCGGAGCCGATCTTGTATTTCTCGAATGCCTTATCGAGCGCGATGACATCCGGCTCGGGATAACGCACTGGCGCGGCACCGGGGCCGAAATCACGCGCCAGCAACGGCGTGGCCGCGAGTGAACTGATGGAAGTGAGGAAGGAACGACGAGTAGTCATGGTGTTGTGAATGGTTGGAGTGTTGGAGATCAAAGTATTCATGCCGTGGTCACGCCATTGACGATGTTCGGCAGCGGCTCACCGCGCACGGCCATCAGAGCGATGCGTGCGGCCGTTTCTCGCAGGGTCTTCACCGCTGGCGGACTCGCGGAGGCGATGTGCGCGGCGAGAATAACATTCGGCATTGAGCGGATCGGATGGTCGGCGGGAATCGGCTCAGGATCGAAGACATCGAGTGCGGCACCGGCGAGATGACCAGATTGCAGTGCGTCCGTGATGGCGGCGCTGTCGGCGAGATCGCCACGGCCTACGTTGATAAAGATGGAGCCTGCTTTCATCTTCGCGAACGCAGCAGCATTGAAGAGTTGCTTCGTCTTCGGTGTGGATGGGCAATGCGGTGTGACGATGTCGCTCTGCGCAAGCAGTTCATCGAACGACGCCGCGGCCACCGCTCCTGCTTTGGCGATCTCATCCGCTGCCACGACGGGATCAAACACCAGCACACGAGCCTTGAACGCGAGCAATCGTTTCACCACCTCGCGTCCGATGCGTCCAAAGCCGACGATGCCAATCGTGAGATGCTTCAGCGATGCCATCGCGGTCAACGGCGTGGCGAGGCCCCACTTGCCCGCGCGGATGTCGAGAGCGTTCGGCACCACCTGCCGCTTGATGGCGAGGATGAAGGCCAGCGTGTGATCCGCGACTTCATCAATGCAGTAGTCAGGAATGTTGCACACCGGGATGCCGCGCTCACGGGCGGCGGCGAAATCCACATTGTCGTAGCCGATGCCGTAGCGCACGATGGCTTTCGCTTTGGTCATCGCTGCGACGACTTCGGCGTTCACGGGAGCAAACTGCGCGATCACGGCATCGGCATCTCGCACGAGTTCGGCGAGTTCCGCAGGTGAACGCTTTTCTTTGAAGGAGACGATCTCGATCCCTGCGGGACGAAGCACAGCTTCCTCCAAGCTGAGGTCAGGAAAGGTGTAGTCGGTGATGGCTATTTTGGGCATGGTCGTTTGTGTGAGGTTATTCACCGATGACGCGGACGGTGGTGAGTGACTTGATGAGGCTGTGGTCGTCCCATTTCCAGACGACGCGCTTCTCCTTGTCGTGCGTGACTTCGATGGCGTGCGCGCCCTGGCCTTCCTTGCCGCGCATGAAGTTGCCGATGAGCAGGTTTCCATTCTTGAGCTGCTGAAGACTGGAGACCCAGGTTATGTTCAAATCAGGCGCGTCCTTGTCACTGAACTCCCACACGATCTGCTTGTCTGGCGTGACCTCGATCAACCGCTTCTGCGTGCCGCAGCAGATGAGTGTGTTGCCATTGGCGAGCCTTTGCGCTTCACCGGTGTTGGTGACGCCCGTATATTCCCACACCACCTTGCCGTCCGGGTCCACCTCACGCACCGCGCCCTCGCCTTCATGGGCGGCGAGGATGTTGCCGTTCGCCAGCTTGTGGACATTGCGCACCTGAAGGTGAGTTCCTTCAATGTTCGTCGTCAACGGCGTGACATGCACGATCTCACCCTTCGGATTCACTTCGACAGCCTGACACGGCCCCTGCTCTGCGACCAGCGTGTTGCCGTTCGCGAGTCGCTCACTGCCGAAGACCTGATGCGACTTGCTGACGTAATCGAAGACTGTCTCACCACGCGAAGTGATCTCGCGCACGCCCGTGGGCTGGCCACCGTAGCCAAAAAGGATGTTCCCATTCGGCAGCACATGGAAGATCACCGTGGTGCTCGGCGGCTTGAATTCCCAAACCAGCTTCCCATCGGCATCGAGTTCAACGAAACGATTGGGTCCCTTGCCATACTCCGTGAAGAGAAGGCGATGTTTGATAGGCGCGTCAGCGGCATAGCTTCGCATGCTGAATGGCAGAGCGAAGGCAAGGAAGGCTATGAAGAGGCGGGTGGTGGTGTTCATGGTTGGAGTTGAGGTTGGATTTCAGGACTCGAGAAAAGCTCAGCGCACAGGCTTCGGCAGGTGCGGCAGCAGCTTGTCGAAGAGACTCTGCTGCTCTTTCAGCACGGCGGCGTGCTCGGTCTTGCCTGCGAGATTTTCGCGTTCGAGTGGATCAGTCTGGTAGTCGTAGAGTTCGACGGACTCGACTTGATCGGTGATGCGTGGATTGTCGGTGCTGAGGTCGGCGCGGCGCCATTCGATGTAGCGGTAGCGTGGCGTGCGCAGTGTCCAACCCATCACGCCATCCTTGCTGGCGTTGGGAGTCATCTGGCTGATCGCAGCTTCGTGTAGCGTTGTCCGCACCTCGCCAAGCAAAGGCGTGAGGCTGGTGCCTTGCAAATGCGCTGGCTTCGGGAGACCGGCGAGCTCGCAGAGCGTCGGATAAACATCGAGGAACTCCGTGATGGCTTTCACCTCGGCACCCTGTCTATGGCCCGGTGCAGCGATGATGAGTGGCGCGCGGGTCGCGTCCTCGTAGTTGGTGACCTTGCCCCAATGACCGTGCTCCCCGAGGTGCCAGCCGTGGTCGCCCCAGAGGCAGACGATGGTGTTCTCAAGCGCGCCAGATTCCTCCAACGCGGCCATCAACAGGCCGACATTGGCATCGCTGTAGGATACCGAGGCGGCGTATCCGTGGATGAGTTCGCGCTGGAGCGCCTCGGGGATCGGGCCGGTCTTCGGCACATCCGACCAGGCTCGCAGCTCGCCGGAGTTGCTGTAAAAGGCGAGGTCGTGCGGGCTTCCGGTCGGCATCGTTTGAAGGGGAGCGAGCGGTAGCTTTGCCCGGTCGTAGAGGTCCCAATATTTCTTCGGCGCAATGAATGGCAGATGCGGTCGCAAGAAGCCAACCGCGAGGAAGAACGGTTGCTTTGCCTTCGCAAACTCCCGGATCTTCGCTGCTCCGGTGCGCGCCATCGCACCGTCGTAGTAGGCGTTGTCGGGAACGTCCTCGCTCTCCACCGGCGGGCCTTGCGTGCCGGGTGCGGCAGCGGTGAGGAGTTTCTGCGTGATTTTGTTTTGATAACCGGGCGGCTTACCGAGACCGCTGGGCGCTTCATCAAACCGACGCACATACGGCACCGACCACGAAGCGGTGTCATGGCCGTCGTCCACGGTTCGACCATCGAAGACCTTGCCCATGGCGCAGGTGAGGAAGCCGTTGTTTTTGAAGTGCTGCGGCAGCGTAACGATGTCCGGGAAGCGCTTGCGCAGGAGGTCGTCCTGCTTCGCGGGATTGACCACGATGTGCGTGGTATCCGGCCGCAAACCTGTGAGCAGACTAAAGCGCGAAGGCGCGCAGAATGAGACCTGGCAGTAGTTTGCCGTAAACCGCGTGCCGCGCGATGCAAGGCGATCGATGTTTGGCGACTTGATCCACGATGCGCCATAACAGCCGAGCAGAGGCTTCAGATCATCGATGGCGATGAAAAGGACGTTTGGCTTCTTCGATGATGCATCAGCGTGCACTCCAGCCATCGGAGCAAGCAGAAGCAGCGCGATGAAGACGGTGCGACAAAAAGATGGGAGACAGAAAAATGGATTTCTGTTCCTCATCTTTTTGTCTCCCATCTTTTTGTCGTTATTGATCGGAGTTGCTCAGCAAGCGCGGGGATCTGTGCTGTGGCCTCGACGGTGCCGGCGAGGTTCACCGTTTCGAGGGGGTCCGCCTGTTCGTTGTAGAGTTCCTGACCGACGACGTGGCCAGTCTTGAAGTCGCGCCACTCATGATAGCTCCAGCGGTCGGTTTTGAGCGCATAGCCCATCACTTGTGGCAAGGCCTGCGGTCCGCCTCCCCAGTAAAGTGCGGGGCGTGGATGCTGCGTGAGCGCGGCAGTTTTCACGGAGGCGCTGGCGTCCTTGAGCACAGGCACGAGGCTGGTGCCGTCCAGCTGACCTGGAGAGGGAAGACCGCTGAGGTCCGTGAGCGTGGGAAAGATGTCGATCAACTCGCTGATGGAGGTCGTCTTCGCGCCGCCCTTTCCGATGCCGGGAGCGCTGATGATCAGCGGCACTCGAGCGTCCCACCCGAACAAGGTCATCTTGCCCCAAACATCGTGCTCGCCCAGATGGAAGCCGTTGTCGCCGATGATGACGACGATGGTGTTGTCACGGAGCTTCAGTTCATCGAGCGCATCCAGCACGCGGCCAAACTGCGCGTCGGCGAAACTCATCGCCGCATAGTAGCCATGGCGGATCTCTCGCTTGGCTTCCTCATCGAGCGTGCGGTGGGCAGTCGGTTCGCCGAGGATTTCGTGGTTCGCGTGAAAGGCGATCTCGGGCGCGTTGCGAGGCCGTGCGGGCGTCTTGATGGCCGGGATGTCCTCGCGGCGATACATGTCCCAGTAGCGCTTCGGCACCTTGTAAGGCGAGTGCGGCTTGAAGATGCCCAGCGCGAGAAAGAACGGCTCCGGCTTCTTCGCGAGCGCCCGCAACTCGCAGATCGCGAGACTGGCCGACACGTTGTCAAAGCACGCTTCGTCCGGCACATCGCGATTCTCACAGAGCAGATCCTTCGCGAGGTTCGGCGGCAAAGCAGCCCCATCTGGCATCGCGAACTCATCCTTCGTTTTGCCGCCGGTGCGACGATCTGGCACGCTCAGTGTCTTGAAGTCCGCTTCCTTGCCATAACCGCCGAGGACTTTGCCAATGCTCATGGACGTGTAGCCGTGCTGCATGAACCACTGCGGCATCGTGACCGCATCTGGATGCAGATCGTAGAGATACTTCGTCATGCTCCAGATGCCCAGCGAGTCCGGCCTGCGCCCACTCATGAACGAAGCGCGTGATGGACCACAGATCGGCTGCTGACAAAAGTTCCGCGTGAATACCGTGCCACGAGCAGCAAGTCGATCAAGGTTCGGCGACTTCGCCACCGGATCGCCGTAGCAGCCAAGGCGGTTGTTCAGATCGTCGAAGACGACGAAGAGAACGTTGGGCTTTTTCGATGAAGCAGCATCGGCGGCTGGAGCGGCTTGGCACGCCAGAGCGAGAAGAATAAGGGCGCGCGTGACGGTCGACATGATCACACTTCCTCAAGCATGAGTTTCGCATCGCCGAAGGTCTTCGGGCGCACTTCCATCTTGTCCATCATCGACATAAACAGGCGGCAGAGCTGGCGGTCGGGCTTGTCTTTATAGTCGAGTGCACGTCCGCCTTTGAGTCGTCCGCCTGCGCCACCAAGGACGATGATGGGGAGCTGATCGTTGTCGTGTTTCGCCCCGGCCATCATGCTGGAGCAGTGCATGAGCATGGTGTTGTCGAGAAGCGTGCGCGGGCCTTCCTGGACGGCGTCGAGCTTGCGCGCAAGGTAGGCGAGCTGCTCCATGAAGAGCTGGTTCACCTTGAGGAAGTCCTCTCCGTCGCTGTGGCTGAGGAGGTGATGGATCATGTAGTCGATGCCGTGGCCTGGCTGCTGGATGCTGGGCAAGTTCGGAAAGCGCAGGGCGCTGTGGTCGTTATTGAGCTTCAGTGTAGTGATGCGGGTGGTGTCGGTCTGAAAGCCGAGCACAAGGATGTCGCACATGAGCTTCATGTGCTCCGCGATGTCCTGCGGGATGCCGTCGGCAGGGCGTTTGATATTTGGCTTGTCGAGCGTGGGTCGCCAGCCTTGCAGTTCGCCGCGTTTACCGGCGTTCTCGATGCGCTTCTCCACGTCACGCACGCTGTCGAGATACTCGTCGAGTTTCCGTTGGTCGCTGGCGCTGATGTCGCGGCGCAAGTCCTGCGCATCGGCGAGCACGGCATCAAGCACGCTCTTGTCGGCTGGCGAAGCTTCGTCTTTGAAGAGACGATCAAATGCGAGTGCGGGGTAAAGCTCAAGCGGTGTAGGCGTGGTCGGCGAACTCCACGAGATGTGCGAGCTGTAGAGCATCGAGTAGTTCTTGTGCACCGACGGATTCGATTTCTCGCAGGCCAGCACAAGGCTCGGCACCTTCGTGCTGCGCCCATACGTTTGTGCGAGCAACTGATCGAAGCTTGTTCCCGAACGAATCTCCCCACCGCTGGCGATGGGCGCGCCGGAGAGTATGTTGCCGGTCTGCGACGAGTGAATGTTCCCTTTGCGCGCTTCCTCATGATACAAGCCGCGCACGAAGAGCAGCTTCTCTTTGAACTCGTTCAAAGGCGCGAGCACGCGACCAAGCTCCATCGCCTTGCCTTCGCCTTTGGCCCACCACTCCTTCGATTGGAAGCCGTTGCCGGAGAAGGTCACGCAAAGACGCACCGGTGCCTCGCTGGCAGGCTTGTTCTTCTTCGGCTCATCGCCCCAAACATTGTATGACTCCAGCCAGGGCAAGGCCATGGTGACGCCTGTCCCGCGAAGGAAGGCTCGACGGTTGAATTGATGGGTTTTCATAAGCTTGAGGTTGGTTAGTTATGGACGACGAAATCTTTACCGCGCACTTCGCGGAACTGCGGGCTGCGAACGATCAACTCCATGGCGGCACCGACATTGTGATCGCCGGTTTTGAGTTGGGTGAGCATGGAAGCGATCAGTGGCTTATCTGAGAGTTGCACGCCGCGTCCGAGGGCGTAGCCGACCAGCTTGCGGCAGAACTGACGCAGGAAATCATCGCTGCGGTTGTCGAGCAGGTAACTGCGCAAGCCGTCGAGACCATCGACACGGGAGCCGTCTGGCAAAATGACTTTCGTGTCGGCTTTGCGAGCGCGTCCGATGGCGTCGAAGCCTTCGAGAGCGAAGCCGAAGGGATCAATGCGGCGGTGGCAGGCAGCGCAGTTCGCATCCGAGCTGTGCTTCTCGACGAGTTGGCGTTCGGTGAGACCTTCGGGCGGTTGCTCGGGGAGAATGGGCACACCTTTGGGTGGAACGGGAAGCTTCTCGCCGAGCACGACCTCGCAGAGCCACGCGCCGCGCAAGATGCCGCTGGTGCGCGAGGCTCCGGCTTGCTTCGCAAGTGTGGCAGCGAAGCCGAGGATGCCGCCGCGGCCTTGAGCGTGGAGACCGTCGATACGTTTCCAATCAGACGGGGAATTCGACAGGAGAATGGGGACAGGAGAATTTTTCAGAGGATTCTTTTGTCCCCATTCTTCTGTCGATAATCCGTAGTGTCGTGCCAACTCCGCATTCACGAACGTGTAATCCGCATCGAGCAGCGAGAGGATGCTGCGGTTGTTTTGGAAGAGGTCGATGAAAAAGCGGGTCACTTCTTCCTGCATCGACTCGCGCACATTCACGAAGGTGGGGAAGTGGCGCTCGCTCTTTTCATCCAACTCGGCGACTTCGCGGACGTGGAGGTATTGGCAGCCAAACTCGGTAGCGAGGCGGCGAATGCGCTCGTCCTTCATCATGCGTTTCACTTGCGCGGCGAGCACATCGGGCTCGTGGAGTTTGCCGATGGTGGCGAGTTGCGTGAGTTCGGCATCGGGCGCGGAGGACCAGAGGAAGTAGCTCAGACGTGTCGCGATCTCCCAATCGTTCACTGCCGTGGCTTTTGGTCCCGGCGCGGCTTTTTCGCCGCGATAGAGAAATGCCGGCGCCACGAGCACTCGCGCAAGCATCATACGCACGGCTTTGGCGTGCGGCATCTCCTGCGTGCGCAGCTTTTGATAAAGGGTGCGTAGTTCCTTCTGCTCAGCGTCTCTGAGCGGGCGACGCCATGCCTGTGTGGCGAAGTCGAGCACGGCTTGCACGTGTCGTGGTTCGACTTCGACTTGCAGCTTCTTGAAGGCCTCGGCTCCGCGCATGATCGGCTCACGCATCGGTTCCAGTCGTTTATCGCCATTGGGCGCGTCTGGCCCATCTTGCGAGGAGAACTGCCAGATCTGCTCAAAGGCATCCACCAGCGTGAGAGCATCCTGACTGACGAAATGCAGTTCGTCCCAGAGGCGGTCGAGCGCCGCACTTTGCGCATCATCGAGGATCAATCGCCTGAGTTGCTCGTCCTCGCGATGGAACAGGGTCAGCGTCACCACCTCATCGGCAGGCACGATCTTGGTGTAGCACAGCGCGGCGGGGAACAGGGTGCGGAAGTCATCGAAGGCCCTTTCGAACCGATGACGTGCGGCGCTTCCATCTTGCACCAGGATCGGCGAATCGAAAATCACCGGGGACTTGCTGGAGTTCCATGCGCCGCCTTCCTTGGCCGAACTCGCCACCGTAGCTTGCAATCCTGATGACGCGGCTGGCTTCGTGGTGAGCACCTGCATTTGCACACTGCCTTCCCCGCCACTGGTGGGATGCAAGCGGCCAGTGGTCACCAGTTCAGCGCCCGCCAGCAGCGATGCGGGGAGTCGCAATTCAATGACTGACGGTGCGTGCACGCAGAGGCTCGTTGCAGCAACCTCGCCGCCTTTGGGATGCTTGCCGAACATCGCGGGATCGAGTCCGTAAGGCGACGCTGGGCCATCTCCGGCCTGCGCTTTCACCGAGCGCCATGCGTCGGCGAGCAGCGGACAGTTGAACGAGAGAAGCTGGTTGCGCAGTTCGCGATCAGTCGGGCTCGCCTTCGCGGCTGCGGCGTCTTGCTGGAGCACCTGCTGCACTTGTGCAGCGATTCGTGCCCGCTCGTCGGCGTCCTTCGCTTTCCGCCATTTTGACAACAGCGAATCACTGGGGATGACGGACGATGCCGCTCCCGCTGCTGGTTGACTCAGGAAATGCCACACCGCTTTGTTGCCGTGTCGGTCGGCGTGCGGATTGCCAGCCAGGATGTCCGGCGAAACATCCTTCGCGAGATCCCACTCGGTTTTGCCATCGTTCAGGGTCAGATTCACCGGCGTGTGATCGCAGGTGTGGTCGCCATCGCGCGGATCGATGACCAGCGCAATGACATCGCCAGTCATCACGTTCACGTTTTGAAACGGTCCCATCGGAATCACCGTGGAGCCCTTGCTTTCACCGGCGGCGAGCACCTCGCGCGTCTGGCCGCGCCGCAGTTCCAGCGCATAGGTGATGCCGTTGCCACCCACCGTGTGCCCGTCCTGAACTTTGCCGCTTACTCGCAGCGTGCCGGTGACCGGACTGCGCCACGCGATGACCGATGCAAGCTTCGGCGAGGGATGTGTGGCAACGCTGTGCGGCGGCATCGTGCCAGGAATTTTCACCGTGGCATCGGAGGAGTTCGCCAGCACGCTGAGAGCATTGTCGCCGGTCCAGCCTTTGATGAACTCATAGGCCGTAGAGCGCTCCGATTTCTTCACGAGCAGCGGTTCCAATTTCACTTCGCCCGCAGTGCCAATGCCGAGATAGTTCAGCCAACCCGCGAGCACTTTGCCATCGACGTTGTGCTTCTGCGCAAGCGCGGCGAGGTCAGGACGGCCATCCGCACTCGTCGCCTCGTTCGCTGCCGCGAGACATCTCACCACGCTTTCTGTCACTGCATCGCGATGTCGCATCATCTGTTGCACGACCGAGCGCACATCGCGCAGGAGCAGTTCGCCATGTCCCGGCGTGATGAGTCGCGCTTTTTCCCAGAGGGCGAAATCGTTCGCGTTTCCATCCCCCGCATCGCTAGTGGTGAGATACAGCGTGAGATCGCCGCCGTCCGATGGAGGCTGCAACTTCATCCGCAACTCATGCTGCGCTGCGAGCGGTGTCACCGGTTCCAGCCAGGATTTCGGGCCGCCGACCTTACCCAGATGTCCAATATTGGTGAAGCGCCACAGCGCCTGCTGCCAAGCTTCGATGTCAGCCACTGCCAGACTGCCTTCGCGCCATTTCGCGCGCAGCGGATCGAGTAGCGCAGAGGGTTTGTTGTCCTGCAACATGTCCCACAGCAGCCCGAGATACTTCGCGCTCAAGCGACGTTCACGCGCGACATCGGCGATCTTCTTCGAGCCACTGGCGAGGGCTGAACGCTCCTGCAAAGTGGCCGCCAGATACTTGTCGATCGGCAGCCGACCTCCCTTGTTACTGACTTTTTCAGCACCATTGACCGCGACGGATTGCTCGGTCGTGTCACTGAACTCAGCATAGAACTCGCGAATCCTCGCCAGTGTCTCATCGGTCCAGTCACGCGATGACGTGCCAGCGGAAAACTGAATGCCTGTCGGCGTGAGCACCGCGTGGCTCGCGACATCCTTCGCCGCATCGAGATACTTCGTGAGCAACGCAGGCGACATCACCAGAGCTGCGCCCACATTGGTAAAGCCTTCACCTGCCGCACCATCAACCGGGAACTCCTTCGCCGGATCGAGCGACGGGACGCCGGTGAGATCACGGATCGAGTAAGTGTATTCCATGTTCGACAGACGCCGCAGCACCACCGGCCCCGGATCGCCCGCGCTGGCGAGCGCGATGTCATCCAGCGTGCCCTGCATCCAGTCCGTGAGCATCTTAATCTGCTCGGGTGACGGCTTGGGTTTGCCCTTCGGCGGCATCTCCTTGTCGCGGATCTGATCCAGCGAATGCTCCCACACGACGGGATCACGTTTCACGAGGTCGAGCGAAGTAAAGCGCTCCAAATCGAGATCGCCCTTCTGCTTCTTCGTCGAGTGACAGTCCAGGCAATACTGTTTCAGCACAGGCTGAATGGTTTGCTCGAAGACCTGCTTTTGATCGGCAAAGGCTGGCGCGGCCATTAACGCGACGCAGATGAGTGCGCTGAATGAAATATTCATTTTCATGCTTCCACCTCCGTCGTTGGCAGCCATTCACGCCAGCTCAGGATGTGCTGGCGCATGAGGCGTTCGCACTCGGTGGGAGACTTGGTTTTGAAAGCCTCCACCACACCGTGGTGACTGCTCACGGTCTCTGCCCGCGTGCCGCGCGTCTGGAGTTGCTTCGAGCGATGCAGCCGCCCCAGCCAAAGCTCCAATTCACTGCGTAGCGAGTGCCAAAGCTTGAGCAGTCGTGCATTCCCCGATGCCTCCAGAATGATCTCGTGGAAATCCAGATCCAATTGCGTGACTTGGAGCAAGGTGGTGGCTTTGCTGGTGGCCTTGATATTCTTCTCCAGACGCGAGCAGTCTTCGCGCAAGGCCGGCGCAGCCAATCGCGCTGCCACGGGTTCCAGTGCGAGACGCAGCACATACAGCTCTTCAAAATCATGCGGCGTCAGGTCTTTGACATAGGCCCGACCCGTGTCGCTGAACTCCACCAACCCTTCGCGTTCGAGAGTGAACAACGCCTCCCGCACTGGCACGCGACTGACGCCAAGCCGTTGCGCAACGGCAGACTCAGCGAGGAGATGGCCGGGGGAGATCTCTCCATCGAGGATTTCTTGTCGAAGACGAGAGACGGTGATGTCGGAGCGGGTAGTTGTAGGTGAAGGTAAGCTCATGCGGTATACCGTTTAAATACGGTATACTGTTAGAGCTCTTTCAATCCGGAACAAAAATCATTGATCGCTAGGGTGCAGACGTTCGTCGAACTCGAGAATGATAGCGCTGCGACTAGGCCACCGATGTTCCGACTTATTTGGGCCAATCCTGTTTCACAAAACGCAACGATCAGCGCGAGCTGAACTGATGAATGGTCGTGGTGCGATACGTCTCGCCGGGACGGAGGATGGTCGTTGGGAACTCCGCGTGATGAACGGAATCGGGATGATGCTGGGTCTCCAGGCAGAGGCCGTGGAAGCGGTCGTAGCCCGCGCCGTTTTTACCTTTGAGCGGTGTGGTGTAGGTGGCGGTGTAGAGCTGGATACCGGGTTGGTCGGTGAGGATTCGCATCACGCGTCCGCTCTTTGGCTCATGCACTTCGGCGGCGAGCGCGGGCTTGGTTTGCGGCTTGTCGGCGAGAACGAAGGCGTGGTCGTAGCCGCCGATGGAGATTTGATCAAAGCGGCTGCCAATGACCTCGCTCTTGGTGAAATCAAACGCGGTGCCCGCGACGGGTAGCAGCTTTCCCGTGGGCAAGAGGTCGGCATCGGTTTCAAGATAACGCTGCGACTGCAAGGTGAGCCGATGGTCGAGCACGGTGCCGCTGCCTGCTCCAGCGAGGTTGAAGTAAGTGTGGTTGGTGAGGTTGATGGGCGTGGCTTTGTCAGTCGCGGCCTCATACTCGATGACGAGCGCATCCTCCTCCGTGAGCACGTAGGTGACGCTGGTTTTGAGATTGCCGGGGAATCCCTGGTCGCCGTCCTTGCTGAGGTAGGTCAGGCGCAAAGCGGGTCCGCGTGGGTCGGTGACGACTTCCGCTTTCCAAATGACCTTGCTGAAACCCTTCAAGCCACCGTGCAGGTGAAAGTTGGTCTTCGGATGCAGATCCAGCGTGTAGGACTTGCCGTCGAGGTCGAACTTACCGCCCGCGATGCGATTGGCCACGCGCCCGGTGATGCAGCCGAAAAAGACGCCGCCGTTGTGCTCTTCGTATTCGGCCAAGGTGTCGAATCCGAGTGCGATGTCGGCGGTCTTGCCCGCACGGTCGGGCACATGCAGTTCGTTGATGATGCCGCCCAAGGTGATGACCTTCGCGACAAGGCCATGCTTGTTCTTCAAGGTATAGCGCTCGACGGATTCGCCATCGCGAGTGATGCCAAAGTTGTCTTTGGTGACTTCAGCATGAGCGGAAATGAGGCCGACGGATAGTAGGGTGAGGATGAGGTGTTTCATGGAGCAGTGGAATGGTGGATTATTCGTGTAGACGTTCGTCGGAGTTGATGAAGGCCCAGCAGATGGCGCCCAGGAAGTAGCTGACGGCGAAGAGACCCATGTTGATGGTCCAGTTGTTGTTCGTGGCGGCGAGCACGAGTGGCACGGCCATAGGTGCGATGGCTCCGCCGACTTGGCCCATCATGTTCATGCTGCCGGAGAGTGCGCCGGTGTGGCGTCCGCCGACGTCCATGCACGCGCCCCAGGCACCGGGCATGGCGAGATCGCTGAACAAAGCTGCGAGACCAATAGCCAGCACGGAGGCCACGGGTGTTTGAAGTTGCATTGAGATGCTCAGCATGAGACCCGCAGCGCCCATGCCGAGCACCCCAAGCCAGCGGCGCGTGCGGGCGATGCTGCCGAGCCACACATCCAACCGCGCCGAAAGCAGACCCGCGAGGATGGAGCCGATGCCTCCAAAAAACAGCGGCACACAGGCCAGCAAGGCTCGCTGCATGTCGCCCATGCCGGTGAACTGTTCCTTCAGGTAAGTGGGGAACCAGGTGATGTAAAAATACCAGGCGTAAGACATAAAGAAATACTGCGCCCAGAGCATCCAGACCGTGCGGGAGGCCAGCAGCTTGCCCCAAGGCATGGAATGGTCACCGCTGTGCAGCGTTTCCCCGATGACAGCCAACTCGGCGGCACTGACGCTGGGATGATTCTTCGGATAATCGCGGAACCAGCGGTAGAACGACAGCGCCCAGACCACGCCCAGCAGACCAAAGATCAGAAACACCCAGCGGTAATGCAGCCCGAGCCCGAACTTGCCCTCGCCACCACTCGCCAGCATCCAGCCGACTAGCAGCGGCGTGAAGGCACCACCCCAACGAGCGCTCAGCCATAAGATGCCCTGGGCTTTGACACGTTCGGCCGAGGGGAACCAATTGGTAAACGCCTTCGTGATGTTCGGAAAACAACCCGCCTCGCCCATGCCAAAGAAGAATCGACTGACCACCAGCGACCAGAGATTCCAGGCCCAACCCGTGGCCACCGTGAAGAGAGACCACATGCCCACCACCCGCATCAGCACCTTGCGCGGCCCGATACGATCTCCGAGCCAGCCACCGGGGATTTCAAACAGCGCATAAGCCCAACCAAATGCCGTGAAGGCATAACCCATCTGGATCTTCGTCAAACCCAGTTCCGCCTGCATCGCGGGAGCCGCCTGCGAAATGCAGACGCGGTCCACATAAGTGATGATCGCCAACGTCACGGCGAAGAAAAGCACGACGCGGCGTGCTTGAGAGGTAGGGGGACTAGTCATGAAAAAAGAGTGCGGTCGTGCTGTAAAGGACATACATCATCGAATCCAAATGCCTTTCCCCGTGCCGCCTTTCGGTGTGGTCTTGGGGTAGTCGGCATTGGGCTTTTGCTCGATGACTTTGACGACTTGCTCGATGGGCAAGTCTGCCTGCGAGTCACGAACACGGACCCCGGAGATGCTGACGTTGCGCGCAATGCAGTCGAGGTCAGGTGAGAAGATTTCCGTCCACTTCTCTGGCTTGCTCGGACCTCCGCTCTGGTAGGTCATGGACTTCGGGCCGATAGCGAGGAGGTGCCATTCAGGAGTGATGGGGTGATTCACGCGGACGTTGTGGATCGAGAGGGCGTCGGTGTTTGCGTGGAGTTCAATCTTGCCTGGGTGATTGAAGGTGAGGTCTTCGAGGCGGAGGTTTTTCACGGTGCCAACTCCGATGCTGAAGTCGTTGTCGCGGCCGAGTTCGAGGTTCGGCTGGTCATAGAGCTTGAACTCACGAATGTTCGTGATGCGGCGCAGCATGATGTCGCTGATGGGGCAATCGAGCGTGGTGCCATCGTCAAAACGTTTCACGCCGGGAAGGATGCGGATGGAATTGGCCGCAGGCAGACTTTCGGGCGCTCCGGTGATGTCTTCGATGACGATGCGCTCGATGGGGCCGTAGCTTGGCGCGTAGTGTTTCCATTCCCAAGCATTGAGCGCGACGTTGTCGTCATGCGAATCGCCGCGCACGCCACGAATGACGCCATCACTTGCGGGGCCGTTCACATGCACGCCGTCGCGGCAATGCTCTTCGAGGGTGATGTTTTCGACGGTGAACTCATGCGCGTTCGCCAGATGCACGCCGAAGGGCCGACTCTGGCGAATGGTGACATTCTTCACCGAGACGCGGCGCACGTTTTGCAAAAGGATGACGCCATGCGTGCCGAAAGCCGGATTCTCCTTCGCTGAATGGCCGCGCAAATTGCCGTTGGATTCAGCTCGGGACACGGCCAGTGTCGTCCAGATGCCGCCCTCAATGGTGATGTCCGAATCGAGCGGTAGGTCAGTGGGCAACGGATTGGTGTTCAAGGTGACGACATGCTCGTTGCGCACCATGCAGGTGTTGGTGCCGGGCTTTAGGCGAATCTCGGCGGTCGGATCGGCGCTGAGTTTTTGACCGGATTTCACGACGAGCGGGCCGTCCAAGTAATAGGGCTGCGCTCGCGCGGCAATGTGCAGCGTTCCCTGTGCGTCTAGTGTCGCTTGCATGGCCTGCGTCCACGCTTCGGCGGTGACGTTGCGCGTTTCGGCTTTGCCGGAAGCGTCCGGCCATTTCTCAGTCCAGGTCTCGGTGCGGACGAGTGGCTGAAAATCGGACAGCTTCTTGGCGGCCAGTATTGGCGGCTTGTCCGACGGCTTGAGATAGCCCAGCGATACGAAGAAGGTGTCCAACTCGCGGATGGTGCGGTGGAAGCATCGAGTGGCTTCCTCGCGTGGCTCGCCCTTGCCGCGCCCGGGATTGAAGAAGCCGTGCGGCTGGCCTTCGTAGGCTTTCAGTTCGCAGCGATTGCCTGCGGCGGTCATGGCCTTGGCAAAGAGTTCCACCGTGGGGAATGGCACCGCCTCATCCTTCGTGCCGTGGAAGAGGATGCTCGGAGGCAGCCCAGCACGGACGAAGTGATAAGGCGAGATCTCCTGCGGTCGTCCATCGGCGCGGGCGCGGATGTCGGCGATTTTTTCGTCAGAAAGCAGCCCAGGTTGGCCGTCCACCGGCGACAGCACCACGGCTGGATTAAACAACGCGAGAGCGTTCGGCATGGAGCTGACCTCGGTGTGATCTCCGTCCTCGAAACCCGGCACCAGCGCCACTGCAGCAGCGAGATGACCACCAGCGGATTCACCTCCGGCCACGATGCGGTCGGGGTCGATGCCGAGACGAGCGGCATTGGCACGTGCCCAACGAATCGCCGCCTTCGCATCGCGCAGGCAATCCTGCGGGAGGACCCCGTGGCGGCTCAGCACCCGGTAGTCGCACGGGATGGCGACCATGCCGCGCTGCGCGAGGTAAAGCGACTGCGGCAGGAACTGCCCCGGCGATCCGCCTTTCCATCCGCCACCAAAGAAGAACAACACCGCAGGGCGTCGATCCGAGGCTCGATGATTAGGTGGGGTGAAGATGTAGGCATTGAGCTTCACACCGTTCACCTCCCGATACACCTCCACACTCGCCCCCGGCATCTCAGGCGGGTATTTCCAACTCACGGGCGGCTCAGGAAGATCATCAGCGGCGAGCAGCGCGGCGAGCGGCGCGAGCAGCAGGGCGGTGATGAGGGAGAAGATTGGTTTCATGGCGATCTCTTGCTTTGGATGGTCCATTGACTGTTCACGGCGCGGGTGATGATGACTGCTAGGAAAATGCTTTTGGGTGCCGGAGCGAGTTGGCTCTGGATGAGGAGCAGTGACTGGGGTGAGGGGCTCGCCAGACAAGATGCATTCGGTTACTTGGCCACAAAATCGAGCATGTCCCGGTAGAGCGCGTCGAGCTCCCGGCACTGCAACGGTGTCAGTTCTACCTTCTCCAGCTTCCAGGCTTTGCCGACGCTGAAGCTTCCTCCATCAGTGACGCGTGAGTTGGTGTATTGACGCGAAACTCGATTCCTGAAAACGCCCTCTTTCTCGAGGAAATAGAGCGGGTAGCCGCGCAAGCCGGAAGGGAAGTTTCGCTGATCGCACAGGAGACGGAACATGGCGTAAGACTCGGTGAGGGGAAGACCGCGGTCGCCGCTTTCGTGGATGCGCCAGAGTTTGGCGAGCACCGGTGCAAAGGCGCAGCGCTCGGTGACGAGCCCCTCGCACCCGCAATGCCGGAGTTGGATGAGCCACTGCCAGCCGCCCCACCCCGCCATCGCGGTCTTGATGACGGGCTTGGCTGCCGAGAGCTCCGACATCCGCTCGACCGCCGCATAACCTTCGGCCTCTTCCTTCACATAGCCGTAAATCGCCGGATGTTTCTCCGCCAACCGCACGAGCAGCGCGACAGAGGGCGTCGGGGTGGCGGGCGTGCCGTAGGTCTGGAAGATGACCGGCCGCTTCGCGACCTTCGCAAGTTTGTTCCACGCCTGTTCGATGTCCGCCTCGGTGCGGACATCGTCCGGCGGACGCGAGATGATCGCCATCCTGACGCCGGGGTGCCGCTCGGCGACGCGTTCAATTTCCGCGGCGATCTCAAGCATCTGCGCGGTGTTGGTGCCGTTGGCCCCGAGCGTGAGGACGACCTTGCGCCCTTCTGCCGCCTCGGCACACGCCTCAAACCCCCGAAACTTCTCCTCGGTCGTCAACAGGTCGATGGCGTCGTTCGACTGACACCAAATGACGCCCGGACAGCCCGACTCGTCCACCCATCTTAGTTCGCGCTTGAGACCATCGTAATCGATCGATCCGTCCTCGAAATAGGGCGTGGACATGATCGGGAAGGGGCCGCGCATCTCCTTCGGCGTTGGCGCGGCACCAAGCACAGCCCCATCCGTCAGCATGAGCAGGGAAATCAAGCTGCCGAGCGCCTTGAGCGCATGGCGGCGGTCGATGAGCCAGGATTGGGTTTGGATGTTCATGTTTTTGTCAGCGATCTTTTTGTCGAGAAACCTCACGGCTGGAACTCGATCCAGTTCAGGCCGAGTTCGGTGTTATTGTCGGCGCAGCGGGCCACGACGCAGATGTCGGTGAGGCCGTTGGCGTTCGTGAGCGTGGCGGGGATGGAGAGGAACTCGCCTGCGTCAGCTTGACCGGAGGACTTCACTTCGACGCTGGCCAGCACGGGGCCGGTGGGTGAGCCGCGGCGGAGTTCGAGGGTGCCGCCCTTGGTATCGAAGCAACCGGCGCGGACGGTGAGGCGCGAGATGCCGGTGAGGTTCAGGTCGCGCCAGAGGATGTGGGTGCCGTCCTTGAAGTGGCCGACGATGGCCTTCTCCCCGTAGGCGTGCTCGACGTAGGCCATGCCGTGGTTCTTATCATAGAGCGCGGCTTTTTTGCGGCGGGAATGCAGCACGACGGTGCCTTCACCACGCAGGCGCGGCAGGGTGGCTTGCTTACCATCATCGGTGTAGGCGGCGGTGAGGATGAGCACGCCTTCGTCCACGCGTGTGCCTTTCTCGGGCTTCTTCGGCGCGGTGAAGGTGCCGCTGGCACCGGACTGCGGTGGGCTGGCGGGATCGTCCTTGAGCGAGAGCACCCAGGCGACCATGCGGCGGAGTTGCTCGATGCTGTGCTGCGGATGTGGCGGCATGGGAAGCTGCCCCCACACGCCAGTGCCACCGCTGAGGACTTTCTGTGCGAGACGTTCGGCCGCAGCGGGGTCGTCCTTGTATTTCAAGGCGACGGTTTTGTAAGGCGGACCGGCGGAGGGTGTATCGGCCATGTGGCAGGCGAAGCAGGTGCTGGCGCGCATCATGGCGAGTCCGGGATCGAGCACATCCTTGTCACCCTCGCTGGCAAAACGGCGTCCGCGAAACTCGCCCTGCACGGTGGTGAGATTCGTTTGCACCGCGTCGCCATCGGTTTCGGTGACGGACACCTGGTAAGGAATCTTGGAATCCCAATCAAAGAACGAACCATGTGCTGGTGACTCGAAGTGCACGACGGGCCGACCATTGCCGACGTGAATCATCTCCTTCGCCGTGCTCTTCGCGCCGCTGGCATCGAGCGCGGTGACGCTGACCTCATAACTGCCGGGTTGATCAAAGGTGTGCGCGAACTTCGCTTCGCCGCCGGTCTGTTCTTTGCCCGCGATGCTCCAGAGAAACTTCAGTGCATCGCCATCGGGATCGCTAGATGCAGCCGCATCAAAGGTGAGCGCGAGCGGTTGTTTACCCGCTGTTTCACTCGCGCTGATCCGTGCCACCGGCGCGCGATTGCCGCGACGATACACGACGCGCACGATGCGGCTGTCGTTGTTCTCCCACCACTGGTCGCCATACTCGATCATGTAGAGTGCGCCATCAGAGCCGATCTTCATGTCGATGGGACGGCGCAGATTCCACGTCGGCACAAAGGGCTCGATCTCCGGCCCTGGGGTGCCGAGCTTCACCGTCTGAATCCAGTTGCGCATCCACTCGTAGATGAAGAGGCGGCCATCGAGTGCTTCGGGAAGCTTGATGGGAGAAGGATTCGCGGATTCGTAGTGATACACCGGTCCGGCCATGATGGAGCGGCCTCCGCTTCCGACCGTGGGGAAGTCCTTCGAAGGCAGGCTCGAATACCAGATGAGCGCGGGCCTGGCCGGGGGCAGTTTTTGAATGCCCGTGTTGCGCGGCGAGAGATTCTCCGAGGACTGCGGGTCGTAGCGCTTCACCTCCTTGTTCGCGGCGAAATCATAGAGCGGCAGCGCTTCATTTGGCCCGACAAAGAGCGGCCAGCCGAAGTTCCCTGCGGTCTGCGTGGCATTGAGTTCTTCGTAGCCATCCGGCTTCACGCCGAGCACTGGCATGATGTTCGGGCCGACATCGCCAAAGTAGAGCGTGCCCGTCTTGTCATCCACGGACATGCGAAACGGATTGCGCACGCCCATGGCGAATACCTCCGGCCTGCCGTCCTTGCCATCGGCAAAAAGATTGCCCTCGGGGATGGAGTAGCCGCCCTCCGGCTTCGGATGAATGCGCAGCACCTTGCCGCGCAGGTCGCGCGAGTTGGCGGCGGAGCGGAAGGCGTCCCAGTTTTTGCGATCCGGCCGCGTGTCCTGAGGCAAGCCCGGATCATAGTGACAATTGTCGCCATTGCCGATGTAGAGATCGCCTTTCCCATCCATCCACATCGCGCCGCCCATGTGGAAGACATGCTCGGTATCATAAGGCCATGAAAGCAGTTCCAACTCCGATTCCGCCGGCATCCTGCCGTCCTTCACCGTGAAGCGGCTCACCCGCACGGTGCCGAGTTTCGCCGTCGGCGCGAACAAGGCATACACATGCCCGCTCTGCTCAAAATCCCGCGCCACCGCCGTGCCGAGCAGTCCGATCTCGCCCTTCGCATACGTCGGCACCGTGCCCAGAATGCTCACGCCGCCTGACTTCGCGTCCCAACGTTTGATCGTGCCCCAGAACTCGGCAAAGATGACATCGCCTCCGGGCAGCACTTCCATCTGGATCGCATCACGCGCCGCCGGCACGAGGATTTCCTTTTCAAAGCGAGCTGATTCAATTGGCTCGGCAGCGTGGAGTGCTGATAGCGAAGCGAGAACTAGGGCAGTGATGAAAAGGCAAAAAGATTGAGGCAAAAAAATTGGCCTGAATCTTTTTGCCATCATCTTTTTGCCATTGCTCAGGGTGAGGTCGTTGTGGTTCATGGCTGTGGTGAGTTGGAAGGGATGCTGAACTTCTCGCCGGGATCGAGGAGTTGGATGATGTGTCTCACCTCGTAGGGGCGGGAGACGAGTCCGGTGGCTCCGGCGCTGTGCCATTGCATCATGCAGACGTGGTTGGAGGTGCCGAGGATGACGGGTGCGCCTTCGGCTTCGTTGAGGAAGGTGGATTTGTCGGCGAGGATCTGCTGTGCGTTCTCGGGCTTCTGGATGTTGTAAACGCCACCGGAGCCACAGCAGTCCTTGGCCTTGGGCGCGAGTTCCCAGCTGTAACCAGTAGCATCGAGCACATTCGCGGGAATGCCTGCGGCCTTCTGTCCATGCACCAGATGGCAGGGCAGATCCACATAGAGTCGCGTGCCATCATCGCGGGCACGCTGGCGGCGCACGGGGCCGAGTTCGCCGAGGAAGCCGAGCACATCACGCACTTGTTTGCCGGGCTGCAATGTCTTGCCCAAAGCATAACCGCAGCCGGACGAGTTGCTGACGATGGCATCGACATCAAGCGATCCAAACGCTCGCCGGTTCTGCTCGCGAAGCGCTTCCACACCATCAAGTCCGGTATGCTCCTGGAACGCGCCGCAGCAGCCTTGACCGTCAGGGATGATGACTTGCACGTTGTTCTCAATGAGCACGCGCACCGTGGCGAAGTTGATTTCTCGGAACATGGCTTCCATCAAACAACCGGTGAGAAAGGCCACACGCGGTCCGGTGGGACGATGTCGTTGCATGAGTTCGTCTGCATACGCAGCGGTGCTTTTCAGAGCCGCCGGACGGCCAGGAAAAAGAAAGCGATGAAGGCTGAGCCCCGCGCTTCGCAGGAGCCGCGCGGGCAGCAGGGCGAGATTGAACAACAGCGGCCGAGTGACCGCTGCGGCTGCCAATCGGAGCGCGAGCTTTGGTTTGAAGCGATGCGAGGTGACGTGCTCGTGACGAACATGCTCGAAGATTTCACCATACGGCACCGTCGCAGGGCAGGCCGTCTCACAGGCGAGGCAACCCACACATTCAGCGGTGTAAAAGTCCGTCCACTCGTCTTGCGGCAGCCGTCCTGCCGCTTCTTCACTCCACAGACGCAATCGCCCACGCGGTGAGTTATTTTCATCGCCGGTGAGCTTGTAAGTCGGGCACACGGCGAGGCAGAAACCGCAGTGCGTGCAATTGGAGAAATAGTCTGGAGGCATTGCTTCAGTGCTCATGAATGGCTTCCTCCAGCGTGTTGAGCCACGCAGACTCAGTGATGGTCGGCGGCGTGGAAGGCAGCCAGCGGGAGTGCCAGTCGCCCCCGAGAGTGTGGAGTTCTGCTGTGTAAGGTTGGATGAGAGCTTGCGTGCGCTCGGTGAGGTCTTCGCTCTCGTTCATATAGACGTGGACAACACCGCTGTAGCACAGCGCCACACAACGCCGCGCAGCGTGCGCGAGTTCCGCAGAGAGACCGATGACACGATCAGGCGTCGTCTTGATCACGAGATCGGGAAGGCCATCGAGGGGCGGTGGCACGTTGCTTTGCAGCGTAAGCTGCGTGCTCGTCGATGCAGCGACGTGTTCAAGTTGTTGGGCGAAGATGGGCGCTTGCTCGGGCACACAATGGATCATCACACGCACGAACGATGCCCTGCCTTCCGTGACGTAATCCACCGCATCCCACCAGTGCATCCAGCCGCTGTGAAGTAGTTTTGATACACAGGAGCGCAAAGCCTTGGTGTCTCCATCGAAGCGGCCGATGGCCGTGAATCCGTAATCAGGTCGCAACCGCAAAACGTAATCCACAGGCTCGCCATAACGCGACCCGCTGTGCAGCAGGAAGCGGAGCCAGTCATAGCCGGTCGTGGTCTTGACCACACGCTCGCCGATGCGGGCGATGCGTCCACTAGGCAGCCGCCAGTTTATTCCCAGAATGTTGTCACAATAAGGTCCGAAGCGGCACGAGACTGGCGCATGAGTCGTGGCGGCGATTTGTTCGCGCAATGTCGTCGCTTCATCCAAGAGAAGCGGAAAGCGCAGGCGATGCGCGTGAGCTTGCGAATGAATGTCAGCCGCTATCGCATTCGCGGGCAGGCACAGCGTGCCATCCACTTCATCCAGGAAGGGAACAAAGAGCCGTTCGTGCTGCATGGGAGGGAAGACGTTCATGCGATGAAGTGGCGATTGTCGAAGACCTTGAGCGGATTCATTTGATGCGCAGGATTGAATGCGGCTGGCACGGAGAGTTGGAGACGCATGGAGTCCGGCCCGAACACCAGTGGCATGTAGGCGGACTTGTCATTGCCGATGCCATGCTCACCGCTGAGCGTGCCGCCGACTTCGATGACGCGCTGCATGAGTCGCTTGCTGATGAGTTCCACCTTCTCCAGTTCGCCGGGCACACGCGAATCGAAGAGGAAGTTCGGATGCAGATTGCCATCACCTGCGTGGAAGACATTTACCGCGCGGATGTTCGCGGCATCGGCTTCATCATAGACAAGCTGAAGCACCTCGGCCAAGGCACGCTTCGGTATCACCGCGTCTTGCACGACGTAACTGGGGCTCAACTGGCCGAGCAGACCACCGGAGGCTTTGCGGGCTTTCCAGAGCTTTTGGCGAAGGGCATCCTCATCGCTAAACATCACGTCCTGCGATCCTGCATGACGCAAAATCTCAGCCACGGATTCCACACGAGCATTGACCAGCGCCTCTGGGCCATCAATCTCCACCAGCAGCATGAACGAACCCTCGGGCAATCCACAAGCCATCTGACTGCTCTCCACCATCGCCACGCCACGCGGATCAAGCATCTCGATAGCCGCTGGATACGACGAGTGCGCCACCAAAGCATGGATGGCCGCTTCCGTGGTTTTCATATCGGGATAGGTCGCACGGAAGGTCCACACTTTCTCCGGCAATGGCAGCAGTCGCAGCCAGAAGCGAGTGAAAGCCGCCAGCGTGCCTTCGGAGCCGATCATGAAGCGTTTCCAATCCTCACGCCAAGGTCCGCGACCACCCGCAGGCCCACCAAAACGATGCACGCTTCCATCGAGCATAATCGCCTCGACACCGAGAACATAATTGCTCGTCACCCCGTAACGAAAGCAATGTGCGCCACCCGCGTTCGACGCCACATTACCCCCGAGTGTGCAGACCGGACCACTCGATGGATCAGGCGGATAAAACACGCCGTGCGGCTTCAACGCGGCATCGAGGTCATTGAGCCCCACACCGCATTCGACCTCACACCAGAAGCCCTCCACATTGATTTCGCGGATGCATTTCAGAGCTGAGGTATGAACAACCACACCACCCTGAACCGCCACCGGTCCACCCGAAAGCGAAGTCCCCGCCCCACGCATCACCACCGGCACCCCCAGCGCCCTAGCCCCGCACATGAAACCCGCGAGTTCCTCCGCATCCGCCGGAATCACTACGGAATCGGGAAGGAAGTTCTTATAGCCCAGGCCATCGGCACCATAGCCTGCCAGCTGAGCTGCCGAAGTCAGCACACGCCCGCGAGGCAGCAGCGCTTTGAGTTGGTGTTCGAGAGAATCTTTCACAGGTGATGTCATTGAATCTTCATGCCACCCCCGGGAACGCCCGTGCCACCTGTTGTGATTCACCGAGGCCTGAGATACCCAGTTCCACCACATCACCGGGTTTCAGGAAGACGGGTTCAGGCTTCAAACCAAGTCCCACACCTGGCGGGGTGCCCGTGCTGATCACATCGCCTGGGAGCAGGGTCATGAACTGGCTGATGTAACTCACCAGTTTCGGCACTCCGAAGATCATCTGCGCCGTGCTGCTGTTCTGACGTGTCACCCCATTCACCTTCAGCCATAGCGGCAGGCTATGTGGATCAGGAATCTCATCCGCCGTTGCCAGGAACGGCCCAAGAGGTGCAAAGGTATCGCAGCTCTTGCCTTTCACCCATTGGCCGCCGCGTTCAAGCTGCCACTCGCGTTCACTGTAATCGTTGTGCAGCGCGTCGCCAGCCACATGCTGCATGGCATCTGCTTCGCTGACATACTGTGCCTTTTTGCCGATGATGATCGCCAATTCCACCTCCCAGTCTGTTTTACGCGAGCCCCTCGGTATCACCACATCATCATTCGGTCCAACGATGGAAGTGGTGCTCTTGAAAAAGAGAATGGGCTCCGCGGGGATCGGCATCCCAGATTCCTTCGCATGATCCGTGTAGTTCAAGCCTACACACACGATCTTGCTCGGACGCGCGATACACGGCCCCAGCCGCACGCTCTCATCCACCGTCGGAGCCATGGCCGCATTCACCTTCACCCAAGCCGCCAGCCGCTCCAGCCCATCACCGCCAAAGAATCCCTCATCGTAATCCGAGCCAAACCCCGAGACATCGATGCGGCGTCCATCGTCGAGGAGGACACCGGGTTTTTCGTGATCAGGTGAGCCGAAGCGGATGAGTTTCATAGACGGGCAAAATGGTTAGAGGTAGGAGGTCATACCAGTTACGCTTTGAAGCAAGAACATCTGTCTGATTTTCTGCACGGGTATGGCGAAGCTCAAGGATACGGTGCTTGGGAGCCAGGACGCGATGCTTTCGGGAAAAACGCCACGCTCCAGCAGTAGCACGAGTGCGTGCGTGAGCATGCCGGGGGCGTGGGCTCCGATGCTTTTTCGGGGTTGTCGTCGGTCACCACCAAGGGTGCATGTTCGACGGACTATAACTCCCGACGAAAGAGAAGAGTCCCGTCAGTGCAGCAGAGCTCTTTTGTGCGCGGACAGGCAAATGTGAGTGTCCCGAGGATCGAGAAGGGCTTCGGTGCGTTTGGGCAGTTCGGCGAGGTTTCCGTCTTTCAGGGACTCGGTGAACGCGTTGAACAGGCTCCAGACGCTACGGGCCTCAAAGCCATCACGACGAGGTTCTCGCCATTTTTGAGGCTCCTCCATCATCAAACGGTTGGAGCACAAGTTCTCCTCCGAACCCGTGCCCCCGCGTGGCCGGTGACGGAGACTGGGCCAGTCCTCGTGGAAAGGCGGGGAGGAACTGGCCCTGCATCCGGCATTGGTGACGCGGCCAAGGGAGGCCGGGGCAACGGCTGGTCTGCCATTCGGACGACGCAGGAGCCGATGCCAGACGGGCCGTTGGCGGCGGGGGAGGATTCACGTGCATGGGTGAACGCTGCCAGAGAGGCCTGGAAGGCGAAACCTGCGGTGGGCTGGCAGCGATCACTGATGCACCTCGGAAAGTGGCGGAGTGAGCTTGGTCGAAGATCGAGCGAGCTGAGGCGGGTCGAAAGCGAGGGGCGTTGCGGGGAAACCTCCCCGCTTGAACGGGTAGCGGCCCACGCAGTCGCCGTGAGGGGAAGCCTTTCCCCAGCTACTTCACCAGTTTGAAAGTGGTGCCAGTGTTCGACTCGATCATCCCGTTCTGGGTAAACTGAAAAATGAACTCCCTGCCGACCAAAGCAGCCGCGCTTCGCTCGCACAGACGAACAAATGCCGGGGTGCCCATGGTTCTATGCCAGCCTTGGGAGCCGACATAGATGCGAGCACCCTGCCGGTTGGGAAGCACGCCTCCATTGCCTTCATAGATGGCACGGCAAACATTAAGGACTTTCCCATCTGGTGAGAGTTCACGATACGTCCGATGCCAGGTGACGGCTCCTGCGAAACTGATCTGATCGGTGAACTCGATTTGTCCGAGGTCCTTGGCACGAGTGACTGCAACGAAGCAAGGCTTGGGAACGCTGATTGGCACGGCCTGTGGTTGCTGCACGGCACCCGCAGCCGGAGCCTTCGGTGGCTGCTTACTGTTCGTCACATCATAGACCTTGGCCCGCTGCGACATGATGGAGAGCGTTTTTTCAGCTTCTTTCAGCCGCAGCGTCAGGTCTGCTTGCCCCTTGTGCCATTCACCAGCTCCGTTCTCGTTGTAGAACTCGATCGTGTATTCCGCCTGCCAAAGTCTGCCCTCCTGGACAATGCGGATCTCACCAACGATCTTTTCGCTGCCGACCGGCCACTTGGCTCGATGCGCTTGCTCGTCGGCACCTATCGCATCTCTCGTCAGCAAGCCCTTGTCGAGGAAGTCCACCACCGTTTCATAGTCTGCGATCATGCCTTGAAGATCGCCTTTTGAGGCTTTGGCATGATGCTCAGCGACAAACGCCTTCACATCACTCGCCGAGATGGCTGGGGGAGGAGGCGGCGCGGGAGGCTGAGGTGGCGGTGCGACCTCTGTCACTTTCTGAGGAGGGGGCGCGTGAGGCTTCTCGATGGCCTTGGTCACAACCATCACCGAAGTGCCTTGGGTTAAGTCCAAAAGTTGCGGAGTATGAAGTTCGGGAAGTTTGTCCGGGAGCGGTGAGCTTGCCGGTTTGATCGTGGCCCACCATTGACGCGTGCTGTCAGGTTTCCACTCGGACATCTTGCCCGGTTCCCAATAGTGAAGGCTTGAGGCCACATCACTTGGCTGGACGTTGCCATCGTGGGTCTGAAAGACGAAAACACCCCGGCGTCCTTTCCATTCCAGCAAGCGGGCGAGCGCACGCAAATGATCGTAGTCCGGCCCCACGACTCGATCATTGAGCGGATTTTTCAGGGGGGCGTAGATCATCAGACAGAGCTGCTTTTCTTTGACTTGAGTGCTCCACCCCGTGTTTTCAATCTCATCGACTGGCAAAGGCATCTCCACCTCAAACACGAGGTCAGGGCAGGTTGTAAGCTTCATGAAAGTCACGTCGACCTTTCCATTCATGAGGCGCATCAGCTTCGATCCATCATTTGAGCAAAGAATTTTGTCACCTTCATCCACGCCGAAAGACTTGAGACCAAAGGCGAGGGGCAGGCTGGGGTGAGTGAAGGCACAAACGCTCTGGCCGGACAACTGCCAGGGGCCGTCCGGTTCGCGGCGCGACGGCGGAACCGCCGATGTGATCAGGGTGCGCACTCCGAGCTTCCAATGTGTCTGTCCCGGCCAAGGCTCCCTCCGGCCTTCCTTCCAAAGCCGTTTGCTGATGTCGTCGAGCTTCTTGTATGCCGCCGATTCTTCCAAGGGCAGCAGCACGAGCTTGACGAGATCGAAAGCCAGAGGTGACTCATCAGAAGGGAAGAAGGCGAGTTCTCCATCCTGCCACCAGTGGAGATCACCTCCCGGCATGTCTCTTCCAGGCGGACGCGGTAACTCGATGGCCTTGCTTTCGCCAATGCGCACAATCCACACACGGCGCGACTTTCCTTCGCCAATGGTGCAGGCGATGGATTTTTGGTCTGGAGCCCAGGCTAGATTCCCATGTGGAAATGAAGGGACCGGAATGGAAGCAGTTTTGGTGAATCGATGAAGGTCGAAAATGCCTATCGCAGGCTGCGATCCAGCCGCATCTCCAAAGGCGAGCATCACGTCGTCCGGCGAGAGGGCAACGGGGCAATCCCTCTGAACTTGAGGGATGACTTTGGTGAAGTCCGGTTGGATTTCGCCTATCTTGGCGGATTTGATGCCTTTAGGCGGATCATACCGAAACGGCGGAGGAGCAGGCGGCGCTGGAGCTATGGAAGGCGCTGCTACCACAGGAGGCGGGTCAACCACGAGTGCCCGCCCAAGGAATGAGGCGGGAGACGCCAAAAGCAGGACAGCAAGCCCGGTGACGGCTACCTTGACCCATCACAGCCAAGGAAATGTCGCTGGCACCTCGTCAGACGGGGCCGTTTCCCAATTCTGGAGCGCCACCTGACCTCCGAACAAACCTCCGACAAAACCACACAGCACACTCGGAAGCAGGGATGCGACGCTGACTGCACAGACTAGCCACATACGCGAGCGTAGCGCCCGATCCATCGCGGCAGTGCTCGCTCCGCTGGCGTCCCACGTAGCCATCGCAGTCAGGACGGCTCCAGCCGAGAGAGCACAAAAGACACCTGCCTGGATGCCGAGACGGCCCGCTTCGCCCGGCGCATGAAACCGAGACGTGAATTGCTTTCGTGCAAGAATCACAGTCACCAGCGCCGCCAATACCGACAACGCCAAAACTAAAACGAGTTGAAGCTGAGTGCCGGCCAAGAACTCTGGAATGGACACGATAAAACGTCTCCAGAGTGCCACTGATAGCCCAATGGCTGATCCTGCGATGAGGGCCACCAGGGAGGCTTTGTCCGTGATGAGAGAGGTGCCTGAATCCTTCACGGGCCGATCCCTATCACACAGGCGCGCGACCGACAAGCGTAGTGTCTGTCACCAGTTGCTGCACTTTTGCGAGCAAGCGAGGAGGCGGCTCGGATGCTCCATGCTCCCATTCCCGCACCTTCTCGGCAATGACTCGAATCTTCCGGCCAAAGGCAAATTGGCTCAGCCCAAGCAGCCTACGGGCTTTCAGAACCCAATCCGCAGGTGTCTGGACATCCCCCGGATACATTCCGAGAAAGCCAATCAATCGAGGCCAAAAGGAGGCTGTCGGGGCCACCTCGTCACGCTCCCAACGCTCATAATGCTCCCGGAGGGTGTTCAAACGCTTCGCCGTCTGCGCCTGGGTGAGATTCAAGACCAGCCTGCGGGAGCGAAGGTGCTGCCCCAGAGTTTCTGGCTTCAGAATGAACCCTTTATGGACGAGGTTTCGGAACCGGAGAGCCGTTCGGGAAGCCTTGAGGGTGAAGTAGCAAAATGGCAAAATAGGGTGATACCTATTTTTCACGCGATTAGGGTGACCGTTATCGGCTCTCTAGTTTGAGGCGGATCACTGACCACGTCTCCCACGCCACCGCTTCAAGGTAGCGAGCCGTTTCCTCATCCAGCGTGGCGGTGGCGTTCGTGCTCATGTGCTTGAACATCCACTTCGCCATCTTTGCCTGATAGGCATCTGGCTTGAACGCGGCGAGCTTGGCTTCATCGGCCTCATACTTGCCGTGGGGCCAGACGTGGAAGGTGCGCGGCAGTTTGCCGACAGGGGATTCGCCGGTGAGCGCGGCGTAGAAGCAGGCGAGATTCAAAAAGTGGCCTGCATCGCCGGGATGCGCGTTGTCCTGCGGATGCTGGAGCGCAAGATCGGGCTTCTCGGCATACACGCGAGCCCACGCGGTCGAGCACGGCGCGAAGAGCTTGATCTTATTTTGCTTCGCGAGCTCCAAAATGCGCTTCCGGCCTTCGATGTGCTTATCATCCTTTCCCCAGCCCATTTCATAAAACATCGGTTCGCCGCCTGCGGCGCGGATGGCCTTGCAGTAGGTCGTGACGGCCGTGGCGTGATTGGGCTGGCCTTCATTCGGCGCGTCATCGCCCATGATGAAACGGCACACGACCATCATCGCGACGATGTCCGGCTTCTCGGCGGCGATTTTGTCCAAAAACGTCTGCCCGGGCTTCACGCCGTATTCGTAGCTGCTAAAGCCAGGTTCCAGATACACGCGGATGTCGCTGCCACTGCGACCCACCGCCTCCGGAATGACCTGCTGGCCGATACGGCCGGCAATTTTGCCATCCACGACCTTTGCGACCTCGCGCGGCAGATCGTTCCAATACATGCTGCTGCTGCCCGCGAAGAGAAAAGTAGTTTGGGATTTAGCCCAACTCTGAGTCATAAGCAGCAACGCAAAGGCAAAGAGAACGCGAAGAGACATGGCGGAATGGTTTTCAAATCATTGGGCTAAAGCCCAAGCTACTTTTTTGGCTACTTTTGCTCATAGCCCTTCTTCTTCGGCAAGGCCTCACGATCCGGCGGCGGAGGTGGCTCGATGCCGTTTGCCTTCATGATGTCGCCGATCGCCGCGATGGTGGGCACGCTGGGCTTGAAGTTCCCGGGACGAAAACCCTGCGCGATGAGCAGCGGCGTCCAGCCGCGATCGTTCTTGCGGTTCCACGTGTCGATCTTCGCGCCTTTGGCTGCGAGCAGTTGCGCGACCTTTGGCAGGCTCTTGTATGCCGCGCCGTGCATGGCGGTTTGATTCTTCTTGTCCACGACGTTCACATTCGCGCCGAGGCCGATGAGATACTCGCAAGCGGCCACGCATTCGTCCTCGGTGCCTGCTTCCTCATCCGGCGCATAGCAACCGAGACCCGCGGCGGCCATCAGCGGCGTAGAGCCATCGGCGTTCGGCTTGTGCGGGTCCGCGCCGAGCTCGAAGAGCAGCTTCATCATCTCCAGATCGGCATTTCGACAGGCGAGCAGAAAAGGAGTCGCCCCGTTGAAGTTGATCGCGCCAAAAGCCTTTGCCCTCGCGTCGGGGCCGAGCGTGGCATCGACCTTTGCGCCCGCCTTCACGATCTCGCGGAGGAAGTCAAGGCTGCTCAGCTTGCCATGCGTGTCCGGCGGAGGCTGGCCTGCCTCGTCGTCGCCGTGAGGCGGTTTGCGCACCCAGGTGAGCGTGTGCAGCGCGGTGAAGCCGTTGCCCTGATCATTCGGATCGGCTCCGGCGCGGATGAGATCCATCGCCAGCTCGAAGTGACCATTCTCCACGGCCAAAAGCACCGCGCTGGTGCCATTCGGCGCGTCACGGCCGCCGGTTTTCTCTTTCGTGTCGATCGCGTCATGCACGTCCGCACCGAGTTGAAGCAGTTTCTTCACCGCCGCCGTCTTTCCCTCGCGTGCGGCGAACAAAAACGCGGTGAAGCCCGAGTCGAGACGCTGATTGATCTTCGCCCCGCTCTTGACCAGCAACTCGATCACGTCCGCATGACCTTCCGCCGCGGCCCACATCAGCGCCGTCTGCCCTTTGCGATCATGCAAGTCAGTTCGCGCTCCGTTTTCCAGCAAGGCCTTGACCACGCCGACGCGCCCCGTGCGTGAAGCAACCATGATCGCCTCCTCGCCACCGCGTTGACTCACGTCCGCCTTCGCTCCGGCCTTCAAAAGCGCCCGCACGATGCGCTCGTTGCCGTTTTCGCAAGCGATCAGCAAGGGCGTGATGCCATAGCGATTCTTCTCGTCCGGATTGGCACCGGCGGAGAGGAGTTTTTCGATCACCTCGGCCTTTTCGTGATACGCCGCCCAATGCATCGCCGTGGCGCCATCGGCTTGCGTGGCATTCACATCGGCTTTGGCGGTGAGTTGAGCGGAAACCGCGGACCATTCCTGCTTTTCGGCGGCGGTGGGAAGATCCGCGAGCAGCGATGTGGTGACGCAGAGGCATGCGAAAGTAGCTTGGGCTTTAGCCCAAAGGGTTCGGGGAAGTTGGGCTGAAGCCCAAGCTACTTTTGGTCGCGTCTTCACAGCACCTCGATGATTCCGCTGCTGTCGCCGAACTTGTCCAGCTTCACGTCGGCCTTGTCGAGCAGCGTGAGGTGCAGGTTGGCGAGCGGGATGGTTTTCTCGTTTCGCAGGTGGCGGTTGCCTTTCACGCCAGCACTCGCGCCACCGGCAACGATGATCGGGAGGTTCGTATGGTCATGCACGTTCGGATTGCCCATGCCGCTGCCGTAAAGCAGCAGCGTGTGGTCGAGCAGCGTGCCATCGCCTTCCTTCACGGCCGCGAGCTTGGCGAGGTATTCGGCGAAGAGGCTCACGTGGAAGGCGTTGATCTTTGACATGCGTTCGATCTTCGCGGGATCGTTGCCGTGATGGCTGAGCGGATGATGCGGATCGCTGACGCCGATCTCGGTATAGGTGCGATTGCTGGTCTCGCGAGCGAGCTGGAAGGTGATGACGCGCGTGACATCGCTCTGCATGGCGAGGAGCTGGAGGTCAAACATGAGCCGCGCATGCTCCGCGTAACTCGCGGGCACGCCGCTGGGTCGCGAGAGATCGGGTAGCTCGTTCTCCGCGACCGCCGCCTGCGCCTTTTCGATGCGACGCTCGACTTCGCGGATGCTTTCGAGGTAATGATTCACGCGATCGCGATCCTGCGGGCCGAGCTGCTTCGCGAGCCGCTGCATGTCGTCCTTGATGAAGTCGAGCAAACTCGCGCGACGCTTCAAAGCGGCCTCGCGGTCGGCTTTGCTGCCGCCATCGCCAAAGAGCTGCTCAAACACGAGCCGCGGATGCGCCTCGGCGGGCAGCGGCGTGGTGGGCGAGGACCAGGAGAGGTTGTTTTGATACACGCAGGCGTAGCCGTTATCGCACTGGCCGACGACCTGCATCAAATCCATCGCGAGCTCCAGCGACGGCAACTGCGTCTGCTGCCCGATGGCCTTCGCGGCGATCTGATCCGCCGTGGTGCCGTTGTAGTAGTCGCTGCTCTCCGTGTGCTTCACGCGGGCGGCGCTGAGGAAGGAGGCATTCGACGTGGCATGCGTGCCGGGATAAGCGGGCTCGAGTTCGAGATTGGAAACGACTGTGCAATGCTGCCTCACCGGCTGCAGCGATTTCAAAATGGGCGAGAGCTGATCGAGCGTGTCCGTCTTGCCGAGATTCCAACGCGACTGATCGCAACCCATCGGGATGTAGATGTAGCTGAGACGTTTCGCGGGTTGTGTGAGGCGATTGGCGGCCGTGGCGGCGGGCACCATCGCATCCAAAAACGGCAGCGAGAGCGTCGCTCCCACGCCCCGCAGCAAGGTGCGGCGGGAAAGGGCTTTGCGGGTGGTGAAAGTGCTCATGCGGGGTGAAACGGCGTGATGGGTGAGAAACTGACAGAGTAGGCAGAAGAATCCGGATTGGATCATTCTTTTGCCCCCATTCTTTTGCCTTCATCTCCGGCGAATACAGGACTGGTGACGATACCGACAATGATCTCGCTGAACTTCCAATCGTTCGCTTTCGCGCGGCGGACGATCTTTCTCACCGTTGGACGATCACTTGCTTCAAGGCCGCGACCGAGGGCATAGACCAAGAGCTTCTCAGTCAAAGCGGTGACGAAGAGCTCGGGGCGCTTCAGCAGCGCCTCTTCAAGTCCGGCCACGCCATCGAACTCGCTGCCATCGGCGAAGCCGCCGCGGGCATCGGCTTCGGCGCGCCAGCGGCCGATGGCGTCGTAGTTTTCCAAGGCGAAGCCGACAGGATCCATGAGGTTATGACAACTGGCGCACGCGGCCATCTCGCGATGTTTGGCGAGGCGTTCGCGAATTGGGAGGCTCTCGGAGATTACGCCATCGAGCGCGGGCACGTTCGGCGGCGGAGGCTCGGTGGCGAGCAGGTTCTTCAAGATCCAATGCCCGCGAATCACCGGCGAGGTTCGCGTGGCATAGCTGGTGACGGTTTGAATGCTGCCTTGCCGCAAGAGGCCGCCGCGTTGCCACTCGGGCGTGAGTTTGACCTCGCGAAAACGGCTGCCGTGAACATGCGGGATGCCGTAGTGAGCGGCGAGACGTTCATCGAGCCAGGTGCGATCCGTGCGCAGCAGCGCGAGCACGCTGCGGTCGTTTTGGATCACATCGGTGAGGAGCAGGCTCGTCTCGGTGCGCAGGGACTCGCGCAGGTTGTGATCGAAGTCGGGGAATAGCCGCGCATCCGGCGTGATGGCCTCCAGATTGCGCAAGTAGAGCCATTGATCGGCGAAATTGGTCACCAACGACCTCGACCGCGGATCACGCAGCATGCTGCGAGCCTGCGCCTCGACATCGAGTGGATGCTGCGAGAGCAGTTCATCGTCCGGAAGGCTACTCCAGAGGAAAAAAGCCAGTTTCGAGGCCAAAGCGGCATCGTCGCCTTTTTCCTCGGTGCGGAACAAAAACTCGCGACTGACCAAAAGGGCCGCCAGAGCCGATTCGATGCCTTTTTCGAGCGAAGCGGCCTCGCGCACGAAAGGCATCAATCGCTCCAGATCAGCCTCCGTGACCTCACGACGCCATGCACGACGCAGAATAGGCTTCAAGATGGCCGCCGCATCGGTTTTGCCCTCGCCGAAGATCAATCGACGACTCGGCGTGTCGCCCGCGCCTTCGGCCTTCAGCGGGCCGGTGATGGTTACTTGATACACGGCCGGGCTGAGCCGCGGATGACGATGCAGGTTGTAGCTCGACTTGTAGGGCTGGCGCAGCCGCTCCAGCACCGGCGATCCATTCGGCAAAAACGTCACGCCGAGGTCATGCTGACCACCTGGCACATGAAACCGCGCTTTGAGATGCGCGTCGATCTTCTCGTAGTTCTTGTCTTTGGCTGGTTGGACCGTGAACTCGCCCTTCACCTCGCGGTCGAGCAGAATTTGCAGCTGATGCTGGCCATTCATGCCCTCGACCTGCTCGTTGCGGTCGCGTTGCAGCCGCACCTGCACTTCGTATTCGCCACTTTGCGCGAAGACTTGCTTCACCAGCACGCCTCCACGCGTGCCGAGCGGCAATCCCGGCACATGATACTCTTGCGTGATGTCCGGCCGCACCCGCACCGCCGTGATCTCCGGCTCGGTTGATGTGCCCACCGCCTGCCGCGCGATCTTCTGCGCTGCCGCGATGTAGCGATCCAGCAAGGCCGGTGGCAAATCGCCGACCGTCACGTTGTCAAAGCCATGGCTGATCTCGTCCGTCGGAAACGCCGCCTTCGCATCAAACTCGACCGCCAGCAGATCACGCACCGCGTTCTGATAGTCCGTCCGCGTCAAACGCCGAAACGTCGGCCCCGCGATGCGTTGGGTCGGTTGAGCATCGAGTTCCTTCGTCAAGGTAGCGATGAGTTCATCGTAGCCCTGCTCATCCGGCCGCTTCTTGCCGATTGGCGGCATGTGGCGGGCATTGAGCTGCTTCACGACTGCTTCCCAAGTCTCCGCGTGCTTGCCGATGTCCTCCGAGAGGATCGCATCGAGGTTCACGCCACCTTTTTTCGCATCCGCATCGTGGCAGTTGATGCAGTAACGCTCGATGGCAGAGAAAGTAGTTTGGGCTTTAGCCCAATCTGGAAAGCAAAGGAGAATGAAAAGAAGATAGCGCATTAGCTGCCTTGCTGGTTGAGTTGGTCGATGTGGGCTTTGAAGACTTGGGCTGAAGCCCAAACTACTTTTCCCAACCCGCAGGCGTATTCGCCCTCGCGCAAGCCCGCCTTGATGGGATTCTCCGCGATGTAACGCCGATAATGATGCATCTGTGCTTCGCTGCGCACGAGGTGATCGTAAGGTTCCGCCTGCCAGAGCGTGCCACTGCGTCCCAGATGCTTGTTGATGGCGCTGGCGCTGCCGCCTTTCCAATGACGCACGACCTCGCCCAGAGTTTTGCCCGTTGGCGTGACCAAGGCATGGAGGTGATTCGGCATGACGGTCCAGGCATCGAGCTCGCACGACTCAGCGTCGAGCGAATGCAGGCGATGGATCAAATGCTCACGCAGCTCAGGGCGGCGCAGATGGCATTCGCCATGGCCATGGTCCAGCCAGGTGTGCCAGCGGGCGGTGAACGTGGTGTGAAACTCGTGACGCTCGGCCTCGGGCAGGGAGTCCAGTTCAGTCATGTCGTTCAGACCATGGTTTTGCAGCCAGATTTGACGTTCTTGGTGCCATTGCTTTAGCTTTTCCTGCGGCATCGAGTCCGCCAGCCGCGAGGTGATGAAATACATCTTCCCCTCCTGACGCCAATGCGGCAGATGGCCGTGATGAGCGTGGATGTCTTCGCTGGGGTTGAAGTATTTCGGCATGGGAAAAGTAGTTTGGGCTTCGGCCCAATGGTTTCAGAAAATTGGGCTGAAGCCCAAACTACATTTTTAGAGGCCCCGTGCTGTCCGCAAACCGCTCCTGCTTCACGCCGGCCTGCTGCGCCATGGTGAGCCAGAGATCGGCGAGGGGGCGTTTGCCTTCGTAGTGGAAGTGGCCGCGCTGCCAGCCGCCGCCGGCGATGAGGACCTGGAGGTCGGCGTAGTTGTGCTGATCGCCATCGCTGATGCCGCTGCCCATGACGAGCGTGGTGCTGTCGAGCAGATTGGTGGCTTTCAGACGCTCGATGACATGCGCGTAGAACTCCACGTGGAAGCGGTCGATCTTCGCCACGGCGGCTTTGGCTTCGTCGCCTTTCGTGTGGGTGAGCACGTGGTGGTTTTGCGGCTTGTCGAAGAGGCCGTGAAACAGGCGCGGGCTGTCCCATCGCTCCGGATCAATGACGAGCGTGGCCACACGGGTGAGATCATTTTGAAAGGCGAGCACGAAAAGCTCCGCCTGCAGCCTCAGGTAGTCGCCACGCGTCTCCGGAATGCCCGCAGGCTCCGCGATGGGTGGCTGGCGCATCTGTTTGGCGATTTTCTCTGCACGCTGGATGCGGCTCTCCGTGGCGCGGACACTTTCGAGATACTCACCGAGCTTTTCCTGGTCATCGCGGCCGAGACGAGCATTCAGAGCCTTCGCATCGGCGAGCACGGCATCGAGCACGCTGCGTGTCGCATCGCCATCCGGCTTGCCAAAGAGGCGCTGAAAGACGGCACGCGGATTCTTCTCCACATTAGCGGCGTAACCCGGCGCATACCACGAGATGCATTCGTGATAGCGCGTCTCCTTGTTGTCGGTGTGGTCGTTCGTGCTGAGTTCCAGCGAGGGCAAAAGCGTGTCCGTCCCGATTTGCCGCGCGATGACTTGATCGAGCGTCGTGTTCGTCGGGAAACCACCATCCAGCGTTTCCTGCGGCGCGGAGGAGGTGAGCCAGCACGATCCGCACTGCGCATGCACGCCCGTGCCGCCGACAAACTGCCGGTCGAGGCCCGTGACAAGCGTGACGTGATCCTTCACGCCCGCCAGCGGCTGCAAGCTGGGTGTGAGTTCCCAATCGAACCCCGTCTTCTTCGGCAGGAACGCCGCTTGGTTGTAGCCGTTTGGCGTGTAGATGAAGGCAAAACGTCGCGGCTCGACGGCTGCGGCGCGTGCGAGGCTTTCAAAGAACGGCAGGCCAAAGGTCACGCCAGCGGCGCGGAGAAAGTGACGGCGATTCATGTTACGGGCGGACATGGGTGAAGGGATAAGATTTGGCAATCTCGACCACCACGCGGCTGAGCTTCCAGCCATCGGCTTTCGCGGCGTTTTCGATCTGTTCGACGACCGGCATGTCGTAGATCCGCAGCTCGCGACCTAGCGCGTAGCTGAGCAGGTGCTCGATGAAGCCGCGCGTGAACTCATGCGGCTGTTTCGCGAGGATGGCCTTGTATTCTGCGGGTCCATCGAAGGCCGTGCCATGCCACTCCGCACGCGCATCGACTGGCTGCGAGCCATCTCGATCACGCCACGCGCCGATGGCATCGAATCGCTCCAAAGCGAAGCCCGGAGGATCGAGCCGCACATGGCAGGAGAAGCACGCGGGTTTGTCGCGATGCTGCTCAAAGCGCTCGCGCACGGTCTGCGGCGTGGATTGCGTGCCGGGCTCGTCTTTGAGCGCGAAGGCCACCTTTGGCTCTTGCGGAGGTCGATTGAAAAGCGTCTCGAGCAGCCAGGCGCCGCGTTTCACCGGACTCGTCCGCACCGGCAGCGAAGTGACCGTGAGCGGCCCGGCCATGGTCATGTAGCCGCCGCGGCGCGAGTCCTTCAACGGCACGCGGAGCCACTTCGCGTTCTGTTTGGCGTCGATGAGCACGTTGCTGTTGGTGGTTTTGGCGAGTGTGGCCGTGTCGATCTCGTAAAGCTTCGCGAGGCGTCCATTGAGCCAGGTGTAGTCGGCGGCGAGCAGGTCGAGGATGGCGCGATCTTCGACGAGCACGGTTTCAAAGAGCAGCAGCGCCTCCACGAGCATCGAGGCATGCAGCGTGACCTTGCCCTGGGGACCGCTGTAGAAGCCTTTGAAGAGCTTGGGGTCCGGTTTCGCGGTCATGAGCTGGTCCAGGCGCAACCACTGCGTGGCAAAGGACTCGCTTAACTCACGCACGCGCCCATCGCGAAGCATGCGACGCGTCTGCGCCTCCAGCACAGCCTCATCGCTGAGGTCCGTATGCAGCAGTTCATCATCCGGCGGTGCCGACCACAAAAAGTAAGCGAGGCGTGAGGCAAGCTCGTGATTGGCCAGTGGCTTCACCGCGCCGCGACCCACACCGGCCTCGCTGAGATACAAAAACTCCGGCGAGGCCAAAACGGCAGCTACCGCGGCCTTCATCGCCTCTTCAAAGGGCAGATCGCGATCCAGCGCATCGTCAAAGACCTCGACGTAGCGTTCGACGGTCTTTTCATCCAGCGGGCGACGAAACGCACGCGTCATGAAGCCTGCGAGACGCTCGCGTGCCGCGGCGCGTTTGGCACGCGTGGACATTTTTTTCTCCGGTTCGGCCACCGGTGCCGTGGCGACGGCGGTGGCCCCATTCGTGAGAAAAGCGAGATCATCGAAGAGCACGTAGTTTCCACTGAACTTCGAGCCATCGAGCGTCAGACGCATGATGTGCTCGTTCCTCGGTGCCCGGAAGGCAAAGAAGGTATTCCCCACGCCCTCGCCCGTGATGAGCGTATGCGCGAGCGCCGAACTACCGCCGCCGGTGAAGTGCGCGGTCAGCGTGACCTTGCCGGATTCCTTCGCGCGACTCAACGCGCAGACCGCCAGTTCGGTGATGCCTTCATTCGCGGCACCGTTTTCGATCGCCAAATCGAGTGTGAGCACTTTCTGCTGCTTTTCGTGGTTCGTGAAGAGCGATTCGCCCGAGGTCTCGCCAGCGGTCGAAAAGCCCGCGACCCACAAATCCTGCGGCGAGGTGATGCGCAGCGATTTGGAGCCAAAACGCACGCGAATCGGCTCCCCAGCCTTCACCACGGTGCTGCGGCCGGATGCATCCCACACGCCGCCGGTGCCCTCTGCGACCGCCGTCTGCATCGCGAAGCGAAATTGGTAATCCAGCGTCGAAACCGCGCCGTCCTTGGCTTGAAACGGCAGATTCAAATTCGGCGCGAACTCCTTCGAGGCCGTCCATGTGTTCGGCTCCTGCTCGTCGGCCACCGGCTCGGCTTTCATCGGCGTGGATGGATCATGAATGAGCGCTCGGAAAACGGCACTGAGCTGCGGCAGCTTCGGGCTGCTGACAATGTCTCGCGCCGCGCTCAAATACTGCTCCAGCAGCATCGGCGAGAGGTTCATCGCCTCGCCGCGATTGCGAAAGCCATGCTCCGCGCGGTTTTCACCCGGCAAACCCAGCTCCGGCAGCAGAACGGGATACTTCAGCCCATACTCACGCACCGACACCTCGACGACTTCGCCGAGCGAGCCCTTTTGCGGCTGAAAGTAGGCTTTTCCCGAAAGCGGCAACCGCTCTGGAAACATGAACACATCCATCGGCAGCTCAAAGAGGTCCCGCACCGTGTTGTTATACTCCAGCCGCGTCAGCCGCCGCAGCACCGGATTCCCCGGATCAGCCACACCCAGCTCCGCATCAGGCCGCGACGCGATGTCCATGATCCACGCCATGAGTTCGAGACGCTGCGCCTCCGTCGGCTGCGACTTGTCCTTCGGCGGCGGCATCTGGTGCGACTCCACCTTTTCATAAACCGCCCGCCACACCTCCCGATCCCCCATCACCGCCGCCTCATCCGTGAAGAGCGAGAGATCGAGACCGCCTTTCTTCGCTTCGCTGTCATGGCAATCGAGACAGTGCGTGTCAAGAAAGCCGCGGAAGTCAGCCGCGCTGCTCCAAACAGGGATCAAAATTGCGACCGCTAGCAGGTGCCTCATGGAAGCGTGGAAAGCTCGAAATGTGCGACCGTCAGGCCGGTGTCCCGCTTGAACGAGGACAGCAAAAACGACGTGACGATGTTCCCGACTGGCGAGGGATGACGCAATCGCAAATGCGGGCGATGATCCACCGCTTGGAACCGGGAAATGGGAATCTCGACGTCACACCAGCCATCCGCATCCGGGCGGAGCTCATCGCGGCCGATCTTGCACTCGAAGTTACCGCCAAAGCCCCCTGCGGGTTGGTTCGTGAGCAGCATGAGCTGCAGCGGTGCGATGTCGTCTTGCCTCAGGCGGTAGCGGATGATGCTTTTCTCCGTCACGGCCAGTGCGAGCGGCGGACTGAGATAACTGGTGCGCACGGACACGCCGAAATGGCTTACGACAGCGCCGTCCTTTGTTTTTTGAGCCACATACGGGCTGGCGAGAATGCGACCACCCTCGGGAGTGTCATGCCAGATGCCGCGCCAGATCTGCGGAGGCACAGTGGAGGAGAAGTCAAAACGCCAGCGCGTCAGCGGCTCCGGCGTGACGGCGGGATTAAGCTTCAGGCTGCTGTTCAGCGAAGCCACGGCGCACGACTGTGCGGGCACGTCGATGGATGTGCCGTCCGCAAGGCGCTTCAACTTCACGAGGCCTTCATCGACCTTCAGCAGCGTGTCATCCGGCCGCGCCGACAGATTGAACGTCGTGCCGATGACCTCCGCCTCCGCGCTGGGCGTGCGAACGAGCATCGGATGTCCATTCGGCTGGGGCTCCACTTGCGCGGAGAGCGAGCCTTTGCGCAGGACGAGGAGTTTTTGTCTCTCCTCGGAAAACGAGAGCTCGGACTCGCCCGTCAGCGACAGGAGGGTGCCGTCGGCGAATTGAAGCTGGGCGCTGGTGGTCTCACCGAGCGTTTCCAGCGTGCCCTCCGGGAGCTTTTCGCCCGCGCTGACATTCACGCGCATTTCGCCGCCATGATTCCACACGACCGTGCCGGAGGAATCGATAAGCGTCAGCACTGGAGCATCGCGGCGTGCCATCCACAGCCATCCGCTTGCCGCCAGTAGCGCGATCGAGGCCGAGAGAGCGAGCCAGGACGTGGACGCGCTACGTTTGGCTGGAAGGCGTGGTGAGGCAGCAGGCGGGCCGGTTTCACGCTGGCGCGCCATGTCGCCCATGGTCACTGCCTGCTCGGCGATCTCGCGCAGATGCCCGCGCAGGTCCGCGTCATCGCGCAGGCGCTGATTGAGCTCCATGTGCTCCGCGGTCGTGAGAGTGCCGTCGAGCAGGCGTTGAATGAGAAGATCGTCGTTCATG
Source organism: Prosthecobacter sp. (assembly GCF_044236155.1). GTDB lineage: Bacteria > Verrucomicrobiota > Verrucomicrobiia > Verrucomicrobiales > Verrucomicrobiaceae > Prosthecobacter. Next base: position 54,305 of record NZ_JBIIHA010000016.1, on the reverse strand, counting down.
CGGGGGAGAGGCGTTCATCGACACACTTTTTCAACTGGCGGTGCAGGCGCGAGAGGCGCTGATAAATGGCATCGATGCCCGCGCCCACACGCTCGGCCACTTCCTGGCAGGAGCGGCCTTCAAAGTAGCGCAGTTCGAGAAGTTCACGCGACTTGGCCGGAACACCGGCCAGGCAATCGCGCAACGCCTCCATGCGCGCGCCTTCCGGCTGCGCGGTCTTTGTCTGCCAGTCGTGATCGAGCAGGTCCAGCACATCCGGCTCCAGGCCCAGGGTCTCGTTTTTGCGCTTCCGCAGCCAGTCGATCGCTTCCCGCTTCGCCGAAACGGTCGCCCAGGACAGCAGCGCTCCCACATGTTCAAATGTGGCGCCGCGCGTGACCGACTTCAGAGCGATATTTTGGAAAATGTCCTCCGCCGCCTGCGCATCCCGCACGATCAGCCACGCCGCAGCGCTGAGACGCTGACGCGCCGCAAAGAGCTGACGGAGGATGGTTTCGTGGTCGAGAGGCATGAACCATTCCGCAACGTTTCAAGGGTGGGATTCCTGACAGCGCGATGGATGAATGCTGCGGGCTGCCCCGATGCGTGCATGGGGCGCACGGGATTGTCACCTGTCGGAGGCCTGGAAATGGCAAACATTGGCTGGCTTGGGAAACAAGGGTGCAATCATCTTGAAACAGAGGATGTCCTGCGGCATGAGCTTCGCTCCCCACTTCCAACCATGTCCGCCGAACGCAAGACCCTCGAAGAACGCGCCCAGATGTCTGATATTGACCGTCTGCGGCACTCCTGTGCCCACGTGATGGCCACCGCCATTCTGCGCCTGTGGCCGAACGCCCAGTTTGCCTACGGTCCGCCGGTGGAAAACGGTTTCTACTACGACTTCGACCTGCCGGATCACCGCATCACGCCGGATGACTTCGAGAAGATCGAGGCGGAGATGAAAAAGATCGCCAAGGAGAACCAGAAGTTCGAGTGGAAGGGCGTCACCCGTGAGGAAGCCATCGCGCTGGCAAAAAGTGGCCGTCTCGGCGGCCTGAGCGAGCGTCCGGGCAATCCGAGCACCTTCAAACTCGACCTTTTGGAAAAGATTCCCGAAGGCGAGCAGATCAGCACCTTCACCAACGGCGACTTCATCGACCTCTGCGCCGGACCGCACGTCGGCTACACCTCGAAGTGCAAGAACGTGAAGCTCATGTCGGTCAGCTCGTCGTTCTACATGGGCGACGAGACGAAACCGCAGCTCCAGCGCCTCTACGGCACCGCGTTCCCGAGCAAGGAAGAACTCGACGCTCACCTCGTGCAGCTCGAAGAGGCCAAAAAACGCGATCACCGCAAGCTGGGCCGCGAATTGAAGCTCTTCCACATCGACGAGGACGTGGGCCAGGGCCTCATCCTCTGGACGCCGAATGGCGCGACGCTGCGCCAGGAGCTGCAAAACTTCATCAGCGAGGAATTGCGCAAGCAGGGCTACTCGCAGGTCTTCACGCCGCACATCGGCAAGACGGTGCTCTACAAGACCAGCGGCCACTTCCCTTATTACAAGGACAGCCAGTTTAGCCCCGTCATCGAAAACGACGACCTCAGCAAGATCATCAAAGAAGGCTGCGGCTGCTGCGAGATGATGGAGCGCCTCGGCGCCGTCTCCGCGAAACTGCGCAGCCAGCTCAACGAGCGTGCCGGCACCGAAGTCGTGACCGAGGACCGCGTGTTGCCCGACGACAAATTGCTCGATGGCTTCCTCCTGAAGCCGATGAATTGCCCGCACCACATCAAGATCTTCGACAGCCAGCCGCGCAGCTATCGCGACCTGCCGGTGCGCCTCGCCGAATTCGGCACGGTGTATCGCTGGGAGCAAAGCGGCGAGCTCAATGGCATGACCCGCGTCCGCGGCTTCACGCAGGATGACGCGCACCTTTTCTGCACCGAGGAACAGGTCGCCGCCGAAGTACTCGGCTGCCTCTCGCTCGTGAAAATCGTGCTCAACACCCTCGGCATGCACGATTACCGCGTCCGCGTCGGCCTTCGCAATCCCGACAGCAGCAAGTTCACCGGCGATCCCGCCAAGTGGGACGCAGCTGAAGATGCCTGCCGCAAAGCCGCCGCCACCCTCGGCGTGCCCTTCACCGAAGAACCCGGCGAGGCCGCCTTCTACGGCCCGAAGATCGACTTCGTCATCAAAGACGTCATCGGCCGCGAATGGCAGCTCGGCACCGTGCAGGTCGATTACGTCCTGCCCGTGCGCTTTGACCTCAGCTACATCGGCCCGGACAACAAGCCGCACCGCCCCGTCATGATCCACCGTGCGCCGTTTGGCAGCATGGAGCGCTTCTGCGGCGTGCTCATCGAGCACTTCGCCGGTCACTTCCCCGCCTGGCTCGCCCCTGAGCAGGTCCGCGTGCTCACCATCAGCGAAAAGAGCGACGAATTCGCCAGCGAAGCCCTCAACCAGCTCAAAGCCGCCGGCCTCCGCGTCACCCTCGACAACGCCGCCGATAAAATCGGTGCCAAGATCCGCAACGCCCAGCTCGACAAGATCCCCTACATGCTCGTCATCGGCGAAAAAGAAGCCGCCGCTCAATCCGTGGCCGTCCGCCACGCGAAACGCGGCGATCTCGGCGTGAAGCCGCTCGCGGATTTCGTGACTGAGATCACAGCTGAGGTGAAGGAGCGCAGGCTGTAGCCGCAGCCGGGGTGCAAAATCAAGAAACCTCACTCACCACGCCACCAGGAGCGCCACGTCGGACGGGCGCGCTGTTCGCGTGGTGTCACCTGGGGCGCGGGCGGAAGTCCTGGAGTTGAAGGGGGCGAAGTTGTTTCTCCGTCGGGCGAAGAGGGCGCGGAATGAACTGAGGGGAAGTGCGGCGTGAGGGGACGGCTTTTGGCGACGACGGACGCCTGAGTGGGGGCCCGCGGGCGCAGCACGATTTCAGCCTCAATCACGGCCTTGGATGAAGCTTCCTGAGCGGCGACGGGCATGGCGACTGCCAGTGGTGGGTCCGCAGTCGCAGGAGGCGGCTGCCAAGGATTGTGCGTCGTTGCGGTGAGCGGCGGATCAAAGGATGCCTCGCCAAGCTCTGCGAGCTGAACTTCGATTTCCTGGACAGGCTCGTGCACCACCTCTTCCACTGGAGCCTTGATCGAATCCGGAGGCTCGATCTCGACCACGGGCATTGAGGGTGTGAGATGCACGACGGGCGCGGGCGGAGGAGCCGGGACTTCGATTTCGTCTGGAAGCACGGCGCCTTGGAACACCGGAGCGGTGAAAACGAGCGGTGCCGGGGATTCGCCAATGCTGGGAAGGGGATCAATGCCCAGAATCCATCCCGAATCGGCGGCTGGGGAGGGCACGGGTTCTTCAAGAGCCTGCAACGTGAGAGAATGAGGCTCCTGAGCTATGGGCGAGGCCTGGCGTGGCGCAGGCTCCGCCAGAAGCGCGACATCCGGGGGAAGGACAGGAGATGCCGCCTCCTCATCATCGAGCAGAAACGCGGGCGGCACGTAGGTTTCCTCGGGAGGAGGAAGGTGGACTGCGGCAGGAGTGGGAAGATCAACGATGGCCTCCTCCGCCTCACGATGGATTTGCTGTTCGAGCCACTGCCGGACTTTTGCCCGAGAGGGGGCTTCTACTGAGGGCGGCTCCGCAGGCACATCAGCGACTTCCCGGGTAGTGGAGCGGGGTGCGGAGTTGACGTGGATGCCTTTTCTCTGCTTCAGCAAAGCCAGCGCGGTGGCTCCAGCCGCGAGGACGAGAGGTGCTTTGGGCAGGCGCGAGGCAAGCACTCCACCCAGCGCCGTGGCGGTGAGAATGGCGAGCGCACTGGGCGGTTGGCCGGGGCGCGGTGCGGAATCGGTGGGAATGCCCTCTGAAGCCGTGCTCATCCGTGAATTGATGATGCTAGTTCATCACGCGGAACACGGCAAGATGCATCTGACCGCGGAAGCCAGATCAGCATTACGCGCTTCATTTGTTGGCATCGCCACCGCTGGCGGCCGCGAGCGCGGCCTCCTCGGGAGGGAGGAAGGCTTTGAAGCGGTTTTTGTCGATGGCCTTCATGTAGGCCTCCATCGGGGTGACATAACCGTCACGAAGCTTCTGCCAGATGGCCTCGTCCATGAACTGCATGCCCTGGGCTTTGCCACCGATGATGACATCGTAGAGTTTTTGTGTGGCACCCTCACGAATGATCGCGCCGACAGCGGGGTTGGAGACCATGATCTCGTTCACGGCGGCGCGGCCTTTGCCGTCGGCCTTTTTCATGAGGAGCTGGGCGACGACGCCCTTCAGCGAAGCGGCCAGCATGGTGCGCACCTGGCTCTGCTGGTCGGAGGGGAAGACGTCGATGATACGGTCAACGGTTTTGCGCGCGTTGTTCGTGTGGAGCGTGCCGAACACGAGCAATCCCGTCTCCGCTGCTGTCAGGGCGAGCGAGATGGTTTCCAAATCGCGCATTTCACCCACGAGCACGATGTCCGCGTCCTCGCGCAACGCGGCGCGGAGACCGTCGGCAAAGCTTGGCGTCTGGATGGGCACCTCACGCTGGGTGATGATGCTCTTCTTGTTCCGATGCACGAACTCGATCGGCTCCTCGATCGTGATGATGTGGCGGCGGAAGTTGGTGTTGATGTAGTCGAGCAGGGCGGCGAGCGTGGTGGATTTGCCTGATCCGGTGGGGCCGGTGACGAGGACGAGGCCGCTGCGCATGTGGCCAAACTCCTTCACCACAGGCGGAATGCCAAGCTGTTCAAGGCTGGCGATCTTGGTGGGAATGATACGAAAAACGCAGCCGTAGCCGTGCTGCTGGCGCAGGTAGTTGCAGCGGAAGCGGTTGTCCGCGTCCATCTCGTAGGCGAAGTCGAGATCGCCTTTTTCCGCGTAGCGCTCCCAGGCGCGCGTGTCGCAAATCTCGCGCATCATGGTTTCCATAAGGTGCTTGTCGAGAATGTTGTCGGCGATGGGTTTGATGCTGCCGTGGACACGCACTTTGGGCGGCTGCCCCTGGCTGAGGTGCAGGTCGGAGCCACCGAGCTCGATGAGCTTGTGAAAGTATTGATCGATGATTGGCATGTGAAGTTTGCGGTTCGCTGTTCTCTCAGTTCGTCGCTGTCGCGGCGGAGGGCGCTTAGGATTCGAAGAATTTGCGCATGATGATCTTGTCCTCGGCGCGGGATTCGCACTCTTCGCGGCTGATCTGCCCGCTGGCGTAAAGATTCCGCAGCGCGTCGTCCATGGTGACCATGCCGACGCCTTTGCCGGTCTGCATGACGCCGGCGAGCATGAAGGTTTTGCCCTCACGGATGCAGTTGCCGACGGCGGGCGTGTTCACGAGCACCTCCAGCGCCATGACGCGTCCATTGCCGTCGATTCTGGGCACGAGCTGCTGGGAAAGAATACCACGGAGCGACTCGGACACCATGATGCGGATCTGGTCGCGCTGGTCGATGGGGAACACATCGAGCACGCGGTCGAGCGTGCGTGCGGCGCTGCCGGTGTGCAGCGTGCCCAGAACCAAGTGGCCCGTTTCCGCTGCCGTGATGGCGAGCTGGATCGTCTCCAGGTCGCGCATTTCACCGACCATGATCACATCCGGGTCCTCACGCAGGGCTCCGCGCAGGGCGGCGGCGAAGGATGCGGTGTGGGTGTGAACTTCACGCTGGTTCACATGGCAGCCCTTTGGCTCGATGATGTACTCGATCGGGTCTTCGAGCGTGATGATGTGGTCCTGGCGTTCCGCATTGATGGAGTCCACGAGCGCTGCGAGCGTTGTCGATTTACCGCAGCCGACCGGGCCTGTGACGAGGATGAGGCCGTTGTGGAAGCGGGTGAGCGTTTTGACGGTGTCAGGCAGGCCAAGTTCTTCGACGGACTTGATCTGCGTCTTGATGACACGGAAGACCATGTCGATGCCGAGGCGCTGTTGCACGACAGAGGAACGAAAACGTCCAAATTCTGGCGAGTATGCGAAATCGACGTCTCCACGGGCTTCGAGCTGTTTGATCTGCGCCTCGCCAAGAAAGCCATACGCCAGCCGGCGGGCATCCTCAGGTGTGATGATGGCGGCGTTGTCCCAGATTGGTTGGAGATTCCCGTAGCGGCGCCAGACAGGTTGAGCACCGGTGGCGAGATGCAGATCTGACGCGTCATACTGCATGCAAAAACGCAGGTAGTCGTCAACAGAACCTAAAACGGGAAGAAGATCTTGAGGAGGAGGGTTGGTGTCTGACATGAAGAGAGAGGAGCGCTAGACTGTTCCCGCATCCGGGTCGTTCGGAGAAATTTTCTGACGGAGGAAGGACTCAAACATCTGCGCGCCATAATCGAGCAGAGTTTTGCGACCAAGGGACAAAAAGGGCGCCAGCAGCAACGCGAAAAAGCCGCGATTCTTAGCGGCGGCGGCGAAGTTGCCACGTCTGCCGCTGGAACGGAAAAGCTGGGTCAGGGTCAGGCCGGCCAGAGCCATCCCGCCGATCCAGAGCGAGCGATGTTTCTCGAAACTGCGCGTGAGGATGGCGCGCGGCGTCCACTCCTCGGCCGCCTGCGTGGCATGATGCGCCATGGAGGCGCGCGCGGCCTCCAGATCCCGCAAGACCTGCTGCTTCGGGGTCAGTTGTTCTTGTTGCTGGCGAGCCATTCGCGATCGCGTTGGAATTGATTGAAGGTCTCCTCGAAAAGCCGCAGGCCGCGCAGCCTGGATTTCAGTCCGGCGAGGAAAAGCAGGCCGAGAAAGAGATGAATGGCCCCTCCGGCCAGCGCCACACGGGTCCAATGCCAGCCATTAGACTCGGCGATGATCCAGACCAGCGCCGGCGCTGCGAGCATCCAGCCGATGATCAAGGCGGTGAGAGCCGCCATGAACATGCCGGTCAGGTTTGAAAGCCGTGCTCCTGCCTCCTGGCCCTCGATGTGAAGCAGTCTCCCGCGAGCTTCGAGGTACAGGCCCACGGCGCGCAATAATCCTGATGCGCTGGCGCGTTCCTCGGAGGCGGGCGGCTTGCCTGGAGTCATGGGGCGGATGCGCGGAGGTGCGCTCAACGGCGCAGGATGGAGCCGACCACAAAACCGATCCCAAAAGCTGTCAGCAGGGCCTGCAGCGGTTTTTCACGCGCAAATTTTTCCGCTTCAGCCCGCAGGTCGGCGTAACGCTCGCGTGCCTCGGTGAAGGTATGGTCGGCAAACTCGCCGGCCTTTTCCTTGAGGTCCGTGGCTTTCTGCTCGGCGGTGGTGCGGAACTGCTGGGCGCGGGTCTCGGCGGCTGCGCGAAATTCCGTGGCCTTTTGCGCGGCGGCGGCACGCAGTTCCTCGGCTGCTTTCATGGCGCTGGCCTTGGCCGCTTGAAAGGGATCATGCGGGGACACGGCGCCAAAGGCGGATTCTGCGGCTGGGTTCTCAGTCATGGTGCGAAAAGGATGGGTTCTTTGCCGTAACGTCATCGCGCATGAATGCGCACGACCTTGCGGCTTTGAATAAAGACGGTTCCGCGATTATTGGCGAGGGGAAAAAAGCGGTCCGCTGATTTCTCTTTCAGAGCGGCCGGACGGGTGTTCGGGCGGTGATTTTGCGCATGGCGGGCTGGTGTCTCCGCCGGGCCATCAACAGCGCCTGCTGAAGAGTCGCGTTCTGTCTTTTTGCGGCGGCGATTTCCGCCCTGGCGGCGCTTAGTTCATTTTCAAGAGCCTGCACGCGCAGCGTTTCCATCGCGGGGAGGGCCGGGAGCGAGGGCGTCGGCACTTTGGTCATTCCCGCAGGCTTCTGGGCGGCGTCGATGTCCGGCACGGATGCAACCGGTACGGGCGTGGCGGCCAGCTTCGCCTCCAGCTCCTTGATTTTGGCCAGGGCATTGATCAAACCTGCTTCCTGGACGCTTTCGAGCTGTTTCTGGGCATGCTGGCGGCTCTGCTCGGCCTGGAGCAAACGGTGGGAGAGGTCGGAGCGGAACGCGTCAAACTGCCGCTGAATTTTCGCGCGCCATGACATCGCGTCATGGTGGATGGCGGTGATCTCGACCTGCTGTTCCAGCGATTGCTTCTCCATCTTCACGAGTTCGCCGCGCATGCGGCGGTTGGAACCCGCCAGCACCCAGACACGGATCAACGCGATGATCAGCAATCCTCCAATGATGCAGAGACCCAGGAGCATTAGCTGAACATCATGAGGCAAATCCTTGTGCATAGCGCCTGTATGCAGCAGATGTTGTTCCAAATCAAACATCCGCGCGGTGCTTCGCTTTCGCGAAATTTTAACGAGGGTGGTTCGAATGCCCTCCCACGATCAAGAAAGAGAAATAGACGGCACTGGAAGCACGGTTTTCTCTGCTGATGGCTCTGGTTTGGGAGGTGCCGGCGCGTCTTTTTCGATCTGTTGCTGCTTTTGCTGAATGTCCTGGTAGCGCTGCTCGGATTCAGCGAGGCGCTTGGAAAACTCGGCGCGGAATGCGTCAAACATCCGCTGGATCTCGCCGCGCCAGGCGTTGGAATCCTGCCGCACCGCCAGAATTTCCTGATGCTGGGTGAGAACCTGTTTCTCCATTTTGGAGGTGCTCTCTCGCAGGCGACTGTTGGTGCGCAGGAGAAAGATAATCCTGACCATCGCGATGACCAGCAGGCCGCCGACGATGCAGAGCATGAGTTTCAGCGTCGGTGGGTCGAGCGAAATTTGGGGAAGAGTCATAAAAGAGAACTGAGCAGTTATCATTCCATAAATCAATGCTCCTTTGGGCCTGCTATTCCCCGCGATGGTCGGCCTCAGAGACGGATCACGATCTTGCCGAAGTGTTTGCCGCTCCCGAGGTGCTCGAAGGCCGCCCGGGCGTCGGCAAACTCAAAAGTCGAGTCGATGACCGGCTGCATTTTCACCCGCTCTATCTCGGCGAGCATTTGGGCAAACATTTCACGGGAGCCGACGTAGATGCCGTCCAGCCGGATGCCTTTGCGCAGAATCTGCACGGTTTGAATTTCCCCGCTTGTGCCGGTCAGAACGCCGATGAGGGCGATGTGCCCGCCAAAGCGCACCGCCCTGATCGAACGATTCAAAGTTTCCGCGCCGCCGATCTCGACAACTTTGTCCACGCCGAGGCCGCCGGTCTGCGACAATACCCATTTGTCCCAGTCTGGATCGGATGTGTAGTTGTGAACAGCTTCCGCGCCCAGTTCGCGCAGGCGTCCGGACTTCTCGTCACTGCTCGTGATCGCCAGCACGCGGGCGCCGGCTAGTTTGGCAAATTGCAGGGCAAAAACCGACACGCCGCCGGTGCCAAGGACGAGCACGGTCTCGCCGGCTTTGAGTCCGCCACGCACATTCAGAGCATCCCAGGCCGTGACGGCCGCGCAGGGCAGCGTGGAGGCTTCTTCAAAGGAAAGATGGGCCGGAACCGGCAGCAGGCTCTCCGCCCGCATCGTCGCAAACTCACGCAGTAGGCCGTCCACCATGCCACCGAGGGCCTGGGAAGCATGTGTCTGGCTGAATTCCCCATCCAGCCAGCTCGGCATGAACGGCACCACGACACGATCTCCCGGTTTCCACATCGGGACGCCTTCTCCAACGGCGGCTACCTCGCCCGAGCCATCAGAGCAGGGAATGCGCGGCACCGGCCCGGTCACGCCTTTGATGCCCAAGACGTTCATATAATCACGATAATTGAGGCTGACAGCACGGAGGCGGATCAGAACCTCGCCAGGCCCTGGCTTTGGCTCGGGTAAGTCGACAGTCTTGAGCGAGTTCAAGCCGTCGGTTCCGGTGATCTGGCAGGCTTTCATGGGGTCAAAAGATAGGCGCGGCTCAAGGCGTTGAAAAAGGGGAAAGTTCTCGCTTGATCCATGGATTCACGAAAACATTGTGAACAAGCTCTCGGGAAACGGACGGGATCTTTTGATTTTGCGGTCATTAAGTTCCCTGTGTGTCGGAAATGATAATGTTGCCATCCTTCGTGTCAGCGTAGTGTTTGTCGTGCTGGCGTAGGTAATATGCGGATGTGGCGGAATGGTGTGCGCCAAATACATGAGCCTGTTTTGGCGAGGTCTAAGGCATGCAGGTTCGCGTTTTTGGACGGGAATGAGTCTGTTTTCATATTTTGAGTTTTATGTCCAACTATCACTTAAAGCATTGAAAAACAGTTTTTTGGATGGTTTTTTTACCTCTCGTCGCCTGAACTTCAAAGTTTGGATTGGGTGCTGCTGGCGTGTGAGATCGCGCATCAAGGGCGCAGTGGGTATTTATTTGCCAAGTGTTCCACTATTCAAAAACAAGTGTTCCACACTTGGCGCTTTCCACCTAATGGGAACGGGGTGTATTTCGCGTCGGCCGGGTGCCAGGCGGGTAAGTAATGCCAGAAATGAGAATTCGCAGTGCCTTGTGAACAACCTGTCAAAAACTGTGTTTTGCGCAGGGGGAAAGTGCGAAAAACTTGTTTGTCTTGGCGCGTGCTGTGGAGGCCTTGGGAGGCTGTGTCCGGATGCTCAGGAGGGAGGGGGAGTTGGTTCCGCTTTTTCGACGATTGAATGGCTGATTAAGCAACTATCCCTAGCGGGCCTCGGCGGCGAGTTTTTCGATCCATTTGCCCAGATCCGGCGGACGGAAAGTCCGCATGCGTTCGAGGAGTCTGGAAGGATCGGCATCGACGAGAACACAGGCGGCATGTTCCGGTTTGAGGAAGCCTTGGCGGCTCATGTGGTGGATGAATTCGATGAGTCCGTCGAAAAAGCCGCCGACATTCAGCAGTCCCACCGGTTTGTCGTGGAACGAAAGTTGCAGCCAGGTCAGCGTCTCAAAGAGCTCGTCCAGAGTGCCAAAGCCGCCCGGCAGCGCGATGAAGCCGTCGCTCAGATCGACCATCATTTGCTTCCGCTCGTGCATGCTGGCGACGACGTGCAGCTTGGTGACAGCGCCGTGCCCCAGTTCTTTGTCCATCAGCGACTTTGGGATGACGCCAACGACTTCGCCGCCTTTTGACAGCGCCCCGTCCGCCACCGCGCCCATCAGCCCGACATGCCCGCCTCCATAGACCAGCACGATGTCTGAACTGGCGAGAAAAACGCCGAGATCATGGGCTGCGGCGCGATGGGCGGGGTTGTTTCCAGGATTGGAACCGCAATAGACACAGATTCGGTTCAGTCGGGGCATGGGCGCGCATGATGGATGTTTTCGGCGGGAGTGCAAAGGCTTGCGCTGATCGCGTCGTATTCGCTAACCTCTGAACGCATGAAACGATCCCGTCGCTCCTTCCTCGCCTCCGCCGCCGCGCTCAGCGGTTGTTCACTGTTGCCCTCCTTCAAAAAGGGGGATTGGATCGACGCGCATGTGCATGTGTGGACGCCTGATGTGGAGAAATATCCGCTGGCACGTGGCTACGCGGTCAGTGACATGCGTCCGCCGAGTTTCATGCCGGAGCAATTGTTCGCGCACTGTCGCCCCGAAGGCGTGCGGCGCATCGTGCTGATCCAGATGAGCTATTATCAAACCGACAACAGCTACATGCTCGATGTCATGCGTGCGCATCCGGGAACCTTCAGCGGCGTGGCGATCGTGGATGAAAACGCGCCTGATGTGGCCGCCACGATGACCAAATTGGTCAAACAAGGCGTGCGTGGCTTTCGCATCAGTGCCGGAAGGGAAAAGAACCTCTCCGCCTGGATCGGGTCGCAAGGCATGGCGACTCTTTGGAAGGCGGCGGCCGAACTGAAAGCGAGCGTCTGTCCGCTGATCAATCCCGACACGCTGCCTCTCATCGACAAAATGTGCGAATGGTATCCCGACACGAGCGTGGTCATCGATCACTGTGCCCGCATCGGCATGGCGGGGGGCTTTAAAGAAGGCGATGTGAAGAATCTGCTCCGGCTCTCTCGCCATGCGAAGACCCATGTGAAGGCTTCGGCCTTCTACGCGCTCGGTGCCAAGAAGGCGCCTTATCTCGACATGGGGCCTCTGATTCGCCAAGTGCGGGACGCTTTCGGCTCCCAGCGTGTGATGTGGGCCAGCGATTGCCCTTTCCAGGTCGATCCGGGACACAATTACCGCGACTCCATCGCGTTGATCCGCGACCGGCTCGATTTTCTGAGCGAGCAGGACAGAGCGTGGATGCTGCGCGGCACGGCGGAGAAGGTGTTTTTCTCGTGAGGCAGGTCGGCATCTCTTTCCTCGTGAAAGCACGAAAAAGCCCCGTCAGGAATGCTGACGGGGCTCGGCTCGGGAGAGATGGTTGTTTGCGACGGAAGATCAGGCGGCGGCTTCAGCACCTTTGTGGCCGAGCTGCTTCACGGCGAGATTGAGCTGATCGTATTCGATCGGCTTCTTGATGACCGTGACGGGTCCATGGCCGAGGATCCGGCTGAGAATTTCACTGTCCGGATAGCCAGTGATGACCACGATGGGCAGATCCGGGTAAAGAGCCTTCAACTGCGAATACACTTCGTCGCCAGGAACATCGGGAAGTTTGAGGTCGAGGAAGACGAAATCGAACTTCTGCTTCTTCGCCATCGCGATGGCTTCCGCGCCGGTGCCCACCACAAGGCGGCCGAAACCGGCTTTCTTGAGGAACTGTTTGAAGAGGGCCTGCAAAGCGGGGTCATCATCGACAACCATGACAGTGGGCTGACCGGCTTCGTCTTCTTTGCGCAGCACATCGCGATCCAGCAGGCTGCGCTTGATGCGCCAGCGGCCTCCAATCTGCACAGCTGGCAACTGCCCGCGCTGCACGAGGTAATAAACAGTGGGAAGGGGGATGCGGAGGTATTCCGCAGTTTCCTTCACTGTCATGAGTTCCGGCGCATTGAGGTCAGCCATATATATTTATGAAAAAGTTTCCGAGAGTTGGTTGTTGAAAAAGCTCAGTTGATAATTTCCATCGTTACAAAGGATTTATCAGCATTTAGGAGAGAGTGCCCGTTCAGATAATTGGTAGATTTGCGAAGTTTAGTCACATTTGCAAACCAAAAATGAGTGTGGTTGAAAAACTTCGGAAATCCTGAAGAATTTCATACAAATGCCCTCAAGCCAGACTGGAGAGAATAAAAGTGCATAGATAGAGCCAGTCGAGATATTCATGCAATGCCTCTGCATTTCGGGTTCGAAGTGGCTCGTCTAGATTTGGGTGTAACGGGCATCGCATTTGCCAAAAACGGTCCTTTCGCCTAGATGCACGCCCCCATGTCTGACTCCATCCCCAACGTCCTCGCCGAACGCTACGCCACCGCCCCCATGCGCGCCCTTTGGTCGCCGGAGGGCAAAGTGAGGCTCGAACGCGATTACTGGATCGCCGTGCTCAAAGGCCAGCGTGACCTCGGCATCCCCGTGCCGGATGGCGTGATCGAGGCCTACGAAAAGGTGAAGGACCAGATCAACGTGGCCTCCATCATGGAGCGTGAGCGCGTGACGCGTCACGATGTGAAGGCACGCATCGAGGAGTTTTGCGATCTCGCCGGTCACGAGCACATCCACAAGGGCATGACCAGCCGCGACCTCACGGAGAATGTGGAGCAGCTCCAGGTCTTCCGCGCCTTGCTGGAGATCCGCCGCAAGACGGTGGCCGTGCTCGCAGGCATCGCCCGCCGTGCCGCGCAGACGCGTGACATCCCGCTCACCGCCCGCACGCACAACGTTGCCGCGCAGGCCACCACGCTCGGCAAACGCCTCGCCATGTTTGGCGAAGAAACGCTGCTGGCCTTTGGCGATCTCCAAAACGTCATCGCCACCTATCCCGCTCGCGGCCTGAAAGGCGCGGTCGGCACTCGCCTGGACCAAATCACCCTCTTCAACGGCGACGCGAAAAAGGCCTCCGAACTCGAGAACCGCATCCTGCACCATCTCGGCATGCCCGCCGCCTTTGGTGCCGTCGGCCAGGTGTATCCGCGCAGCCTCGACATGCAGGTCGTCGCCTCGCTTTGCCAAGTCGCCAGTGGCCCCGGCAGCTTTGCTCGCACGCTGCGCCTCATGGCCGGCCATGAACTTTCCTCCGAAGGCTTCGCCAAAGGCCAGGTCGGTTCCTCCGCCATGCCGCACAAGATGAACAGCCGCTCCTGCGAGCGTGTGAACGGCCTCCACGTCATCCTCAAAGGCTATCTCGCCATGGCCGCCGGTCTCGCCGGCGATCAGTGGAACGAGGGCGATGTTTCCTGCTCCGTCGTGCGCCGCGTCATGCTGCCCGATGCCTTCCTCGCTCTCGATGGCCTGCTAGAGACCTTCCTCACCATCCTGAACCAAATGGAGGTCTTCGAATCCGTCATCGAGCAGGAACTCATGCGCTACCTGCCCTTCCTTCTCACCACCACCGTCATGATGGAGGCTGTGAAAGCCGGAGCCGGACGCGAAACCGCCCACGAAGTCATCAAGGAGCACGCCGTCCAAGTCGCCAAAGACATGCGCACCGGCAAAGTGCGCGAAAACGATCTCCTCAGCCGCCTCGTCGCCGATGAACGCCTCACCCTCACTGCCGAGGACATGCAGCGCCTCGTTGCGGCCGGCAAAAACAACACGGGAGATGCTCCCGAGCAGGTCGATGCCTTCTGCGCCCGCGTGGATGCCATCGCGAAGGAATATCCCGAAGGTGCCAAGTATGAGCCGGGCGTGATCCTGTGAGGATCACGCCTCCCCCGCCTTCGGCTCCCGCACGACGCGATCGACACTGTGCTTGGTGATGATGTTACCCTGCGACTCGCGGTTTTTGATGGCGATGGAGTTGAAGGGGAACTTGATCTGGAGATTGCGCAGGTAGAGCGCGGGCTTCAGGTGCACCACGGCGTTGAAGGCATTGCTCTCCTCCTCCGTCTCGTGGCGGATGAGGTAGAGCACCGTCGATCCAGGCGTCCCCTTGGTCAGCACGTATTCCTTGTCGCGGGTGATGCCGCCGACGCGGAAGCGCTTCGCCATGACATTGCCCTGGCGGCCGTCACGATAGACCAGGCTGTAAACAGCCTGGTCGTCCTTCTTGAACAGGCCGATGTAGGGCGGGTTCTTGCCCACGAAGAACTTCTCGCCCGCCTTCGTCACGCTCATCGTGCCGTCCTTCGTGAAGAAGATCACGTCATCCAGCGGCGAGCACTTGCACACCGGCTCGCCCTCGCGCTTCAGGCCCGTGCCGGCAAAGCCGTCCTTGGCGTTCAGGTACAGCGTCTCGTTCTGCATGATCACCTCTGCGGCGGCCACGCGTTCAAAGCTGCTCACCACCGTGCGGCGCTCACGGCCGGGGCCGTAGGTCTTCTTTAGCTCTTCAAAGTGACGGATCGTGTACTTCGTGAGGCCTTTGAGAAACTTCTCCGCCTGCTCGATCTCCTCCTCCAGTTCCTTGATGTGGTTGTCCGCCTCGAAGCTGTTGAACTTGGAGATGCGCTTGATCTTGATCTCCGTCAGTCGGGCCACGTCGTCATCGTTCACCTCGCGCTTGAGCTGGCCTAGGAAAGGCTTCAGTCCTTTCCAGATCGCAGCGATCACGGCTTCCCAGGTCTCGCACTCCTCGATTTTACGGTAGATCCGGTTCTCGATGAAAATCTTCTCCAGGGAGCTGAAATGCCATTTCTCGTTCAGCTCGCCCAGCAGGATCTCCAGTTCATGGCCCAGGATCTTCTTCGTATTCTCCGCGCTGGCCTTCAACAGCTCGTTCACGCTCATGAAGCGCGGCTTGTCGTCCTGGATCACCACGGCGTTTGGTGACAGGCTCACTTCGCAATCCGTAAAGGCGTAGAGCGCCTGGATCGTCTGCTCCACGTCCGTGCCGGAGGGCAGTTGCACCACGATCTCCACCTTTTCCGCCGTGTTGTCGTCCACGCGGGCGATTTTGATTTTTCCCTTCTCATTCGCGGCGACGATGCTGTCCATCAGCCCGCCCGTCGTCGTGCCGAAGGGGATCTCGGTGATGACGAGCGTGTTCTTCTTCGGTCCTTCCTCGATCTTTGCCCGCACGCGCACCCGGCCTCCTCGCAGGCCGCCGTTGTAATCCTTCGCGTCCATGATGCCGCCCGTGGCGAAGTCCGGCAGCAGGTTCACCTCCTCGCCACGCAGTGCGGCGATGCTTGCGTCGCACAGTTCGATGAAATTGTGCGGCAAAATGCGGCAGGACAGGCCAACGGCGATGCCTTCCACGCCCTGCGCCAGCAGCAGCGGAAACTTCACCGGCAGCGTCACCGGCTCCTTGTTACGACCGTCGTAGCTGGCCACCCACTCGGTCACCTTCGGGCTGTAAACCACGTCCAGGGCGAATTTCGACAGCCTTGCCTCGATGTATCGCGGTGCCGCCGCGTTGTCGCCCGTCAGCGTGTTGCCCCAATTCCCCTGCGTGTCGATGAGCAGGTCCTTCTGACCCAGTTGCACCATCGCGTCACCGATGGAGGCGTCGCCGTGCGGGTGGTATTTCATCGTGTTGCCCACCACGTTAGCCACCTTGTTGTAACGGCCGTCCTCCAGTTCGTCCATGGAGTGCAAAATGCGCCTCTGTACCGGCTTCAAGCCGTCATGGATGTGCGGCACGGCGCGCTCGAGGATCACATAGCTCGCGTAGTCGAGGAACCAGTCGCTATACAGATCGTCCACTGGCTTGTGCTCCACGGGGGCGGCGGAGGGCAGGATGGGGGAGTTGTCGTCAGCGGAGGTTTTTTTGGAGGACTTTTTGGCCACGGCGGGAATCGGTTCAGGGGAAGGGGCGGCGAGAATAGACGCTCACGACCTCAGCGCAAGGGTTCCGTGCCCTCTGGACGATGGTCGTTGCTACAAGCCGGTGTCCCAAAGGGTAGCGTGGGCACTACTGGTTGAGCGCCGAAGAGTCTTTGCCACTCCGAAAGGAAGCAGCCACTGCCCGAGGGATCATTCTACCGGTATCTCATTTTGTGCGTGAAGAATTGGCCCGGAACATTCTAATGTCGTCTGCGCCCGCTCATGAAATCACACATCGTTCTCCTCCTAGCCCTCGGCTCCTGCCTCACGTTTCCCTCCTGTGAGACGCCCGTGCAGCGGGCCCGGCGGGTGAAGGACGAGAAGCTCCTCGTTATCAAGAGACCAGCCATGGCGGAGAAGATCATCGAGGACGTCGTGAAGCTGCCGGAGGACAAGGAGCCCACCATGTGGGACATCGCTCAGACTTTCCCGGCCTACGACTGGTCCATCAATGCCTTCCACCGCGACGGACTGACGGAGGTGTGCGAGGATCGTTTCCTGCTGAAGGGCGACAGCTCCCAGATGCCGGTCGAGATCAAGCAGGTCTCCGAAAAGCCGCCGCTCAAAGTCGAACTGGCCATCGGTCCGATCCATGACGGCTACGGCTTCCGCATGCCGAAGCTGCATTACACCTTCAAACGTGTCGATGGCGGCTGGAGGCGCACAGCCTGGCATGTGAGCTACCACGGCCGCAAAAACAAGGATGGAGAGGAAGAACCGCCGCTGACCGAGGTGGAGAACAAGGAGAAAATCGAGAACCTCACCGGAGAGCCTTACATTGATGAAGTCGCCGCTGCCGAGGCGGCTGCGGCAGGCATGCCCCTCTAACCGCCTCTCTCCTTTGCTTTTGCTCCTCAATGCGCCTGCAGCCAGTTCGTGCCGGTGCCGGCCTCGACTTCTGCCTGGACGCCGTGGGGGAGCTGGAGGGCGTTTTTCATCGCATCGACGATGATCGCACGGGCCTGATCGGCTTCGCTGGCGGGCATTTCGAAGAGCAGTTCGTCGTGCACCTGGAGGAGCATGCGGGCTTGCAGGCCAGCTTTCGTGAGAGCGGTATCGACGTGGATCATGGCGAGCTTGATCATGTCGGCTGCGGTGCCCTGGATGGGCGTGTTCATGGCGACTCGCTCGGCCTGGCCGCGCACGGTGGCGTTGGCGCTGGTGATGTCGCGGATCGTGCGGCGGCGTTTGGTGAGCGTTTCGGTGTAGCCGTGCTTTTTGGTGTCGGCGACGATTTGATCCATGAAGCGTTTGATGCCGGGGAACTGCTGGAAGTAGTTCTCGATGATCGTGGCGGCTTCGGCGCGTGGAATGCCGAGCCGCTGGCTGAGGCCGAAGGCGCTGATGCCGTAGATGATGCCGAAATTCACCATCTTCGCCGTGCGGCGCATCTCGGGCAGCACGCCGTCGAGTTCGACGCCATACACGCGGGCGGCCGTGGCCTGGTGAATGTCGTGGCCTTGCGCGAAGGCTTCGATCATGGCCTCATCGCCGCTGAGCGCGGCCATGACGCGGAGTTCGATCTGCGAGTAGTCGGCGCTCATCAAAATCCAGCCGTCGTGGCCGGGGACGAAGGCTTTGCGGATCTCGCGGCCGAGATCGCTGCGAATCGGGATGTTTTGCAGATTCGGATTGCTGCTCGCCATACGGCCGGTGGCAGCCATGAGCTGGTGGAAGGTCGTGTGGACGCGACCGGTGACTTTGGAAACAGCATGCGGCAGTGCTTCGACGTAGGTGCTGTTGAGCTTCGTGACCTCGCGATAATCGAGGATGTCCTGAATGATGGGATGCAGGCCGAGGAGTGACTGCAGCACCTGCTCGTTTGTTTGATACTGGCCGGTGGCGGTCTTCTTCGGCTTGTCGATGAGCTTGAGGCGGTCGAAGAGCACTTCGCCGAGCTGCTTGGGGCTGTTGAGGTTGAAGGGCCCGCCTGCATTCTCCTGGATGCGTTTTTGCAACTCCTGCGCCTTCTTTTCGAGTTCGATGCCGTATTCGCGAAGCGCCTGCACGTCGATCTTCACGCCAAAGTTCTCCATCTTGGTGAGCACCGGCAGCAGTGGCGATTCGATGGACTCGAAGACGTAAACCTGCTCCTTCAACTCAGGCCTCATCTTCGCGGCGAGCTGCCAGGTCACATCCGCGTCCTCCGCGGCATAGTCGGCGACCTTGCGAGCGTCCTGCGCCGCGACATCGGCCATGGTGGCCTGGCTGAAGAGATCGTCCTTCTCGGTGCCGATGAGGCTGGTGATCGGGACCGGCGTGTAGCGCAGATACGTTTCCGAGAGATAATCCATGCCGTGGCGCTGATCGGGATCGATCAAGGAGTGCGCCAGCATGGTGTCAAAGAACGGCCCGCGGACCTCGATGCCATGGGCGAGCAGCACGCTGAGGTCGAATTTGAGGTTGTGGCCGATTTTCTCAGTTCCTTCGCGAGTGAGCAGATCGCGAAATTCTTCGAGCACGGCCTTCGCGGCGGCTTTTTCACGGGGGAAGTGCACGAACCAGCCTTCATGCGCTTTCCATGAGAAGGCGATGCCGACGATCTGCGTGTCGCGTGGATCGAGTCCGGTCGTTTCGAGGTCGAAGCAGTAGCTGGGTTGCTTGGCGAGCAGTTGGAGCAGCTTTTGGCGTTCCTCGGCGCTTTGGACGAGGTGATAAACGTGTGGCGTGTCGGCGATGGTGGTGAGTTTTGCGGAGACCGATGGTGAAAACAGGTCGTCTTGCGCGGATGGAGCGTCAGGTGACAGGCTGGCAGCCTGTTTCACGGCCTGATCTGTTTTGCGACCGCGACCCGCTTTGAAGTCATCGCCAAAGAGACGGCGACCGAGGGCGTTGAACTCGAACTCGGTGAGGAAGGCCTTCAGCGCCTCGTCGTCATGCGGTTTGACGACGAGATCGGCAAGCTCTGCCTCAAACGGCATGTCGGTGAAGATGGTGGCGAGCTTTTTGGAGAGGATCGCGTCATCGCGGCTGGCTTCGAGTTTCTCCTTCTGCTTGCCTTTGAGCTGGTCGGTATTGGCGAGGAGGTTTTCCACGCTGCCGAACTGCTGGATTAGCGCGGTGGCGGTCTTTTCGCCAAAGCCTTTGACGCCGGGAATGTTGTCCACGGCATCTCCCATGAGCCCGAGGATGTCGATGACCTGCGACGGGCGCTCGATGCCCCAGCGCTCACAGACTTCCTTCACGCCGAGGATTTCCACGTCGCTGCCCTGGCGGCCGGGCTTGTAGATTTTGACGTGCTCGGTCACGAGCTGGCCGAAGTCCTTGTCCGGCGTGACCATGAAGGTCTCCATGCCCGCTTTGTCCGCCCGTGCGGCCATGATGCCGATGATGTCGTCCGCCTCGTAGCCATCCCGCACGAGCAGCGGCACGTTCATGGCCTGGAGCAGCCGTTTCACCTGCGGGATGGCCATCGCGATGTCCTCGGGGATCTCCTCGCGCTGCGCCTTGTAGTCCGGGAACATCTCATGGCGCGGCGTGGGTGCGGAGGTGTCGATGGCCACGCCGAGGTGGGTGGGCTTCTGGTTGTGCAGGATGTCCAGCAGCGTGTTCGCAAAGCCGTATAGCGCGGAGGTGTTCACGCCATCGCTCGTGCGGATGGGATTTTTGATGAAGGCGAAGTGGGCGCGGTAGATCAGCGCCATCGCGTCGAGGAGGAAAAGCCGGTCGGACATGTGACCGCGAGGGTAGGCGGGCATGCCTGCCGCTCAAGCACCATGCAGCATGCGTGCGTTTTCGACGATGGCGCGGCTGGCCTCGGTCTCGTCGTTGACGACGAGCGTGGCGCCGAGACGTTTGAGACGCTCGACATCAGAACTGAAGCGTGCGCGGGCGAGCACGGGGATGTCGGGACGCTGCTGGCGCACGATGGCGAGCGCC
The DNA here is from genome assembly GCF_044236155.1 of Prosthecobacter sp. Taxonomy (GTDB): domain Bacteria; phylum Verrucomicrobiota; class Verrucomicrobiia; order Verrucomicrobiales; family Verrucomicrobiaceae; genus Prosthecobacter. Next base: position 33,793 of record NZ_JBIIHA010000016.1, on the reverse strand, counting down.
TGCACGTTGACGGTGGCGTCAGGGAAGGTAAGGGCGACCATGCGGGCGTTCTTCAATTGAGTGAGCTCCCACGTCTCCTCATGGCTGGCATCGGCGAATAGCACGGCCTGACCCTGGCGCTGGAGTTTGCGCACGGTTTCGGCGTTGAGCTCGAGCACCAGCGTGCGGATGCCGGCATCAAGCAGCGCCTTGTTGAGTTTTTCACCGACGGGACCATGGCCGCAGACGATGGCATGGTCGGTGATCGCTGAAATGCGCTGGCGGAGGCTACCGGCGTCGAATTTGGCTGGTTTGCCACGGCCCCAGCCGCGTTTGACCAGCCAATCACCAAGTGGCTGACCCATTTTGAGCAGCGCGGGAAGCAATCCCATCGAGAGGGCGCTGGCAACGAGGAGGGTTTGCTGCGTTGCCTCATTCCAAAGGCCCGCCGTCCCCGCGTTTTGCAGCAGCACGAGTGAAAACTCGCCCGCGCTGCACAAGCCGATGCCTGCCATCAACGCCTGACGATGCACGAGACCGAGTCTGCGCGCGATGAAGGTGATGACCACGGCCTTGGCGAGCATCAATATGATGGTGAGCGAAAAAATGGGCAGCCAGAGATGAATCGCGGCCTTGAGGTCGATCATTAGGCCGACGGAGACGAAGAAGAGCGTGAGGAAGAGATCCTTCAGCGGCATCACATCGGATAGAATGCGGTGCTTGAAGATCGACTCGCTTACCGCCAGACCGGCGATGAACGCGCCGAGCGCGAGTCCGAGGCCGAGCAATCCGCCGATGAACGCCAGACCCACGCAGCAGCCTATGACCGAGAGCGTGAACAGCTCGCGGCTGCGGGTGTGGGTGACCGCGTTCAACACCCACGGGATGATCCAGCGCGCCGCGACACCCGCGAGAACGACGAACATGCCGCCACGCAACGCGAGCGAGCCCAGGCGAGGCAGCAAAGCCTCTTGTGATTCTTCCTGTGGCATGAGCAGTGGCATGAACAGGAAGAAGACGATGATGAACAGGTCCTGGAAGATCGCGACCGCGAGCGCCATGCGCGCGCCTGGGCTCGCCTCCAGCCCCAGATCCTGAAAACTCTTCAGGCTGACCGCGGTTGAACTCATGGCGAGCGCGACGGATGCCAGAACCGCGCTCTGCCATGAAAAACTCAGCGCCATGCATGCTGCGGCGGCGATGAGCACGCACAGCCCCATCTGCCAGCCGCCACCGCCAAATGCGAGACGCCGCAGGAAACGCAGCTCACCAAGCGAGAACTCCAATCCCAGTGTGAACATGAGCAGAATCACGCCGAACTCGGCCATCTGCGAGACACGCTCATGCGATTCGCCGCCGCCGAGCAGGTCGAGCACGCCCGAGTTCGCGATCAAGACGCCGCAGATGAAGTAACCGGCAAGCATTGACTGCTGAAGTCGCAACAGCAGCAACGAAACCAACACCACCCCGGCCAGCATGAGCGCCAGCAGGGCGAACAACGGGGGGATGGTGTCGGAAGCGGCGAGCATGGCTGTCACGCGGCCGTTTTATCCTCGCTGCTGTGTTGGAGCTGGTAGAGCTTCTGGTAAAGCGGGCAGCGTGTCAGCAATTCACTGTGCGTGCCACGATCGAGGATGCGCCCCTGGTCCATGACGACAATTTGGTCCGCCTCAAGAATGGTGGAGAGGCGGTGGGCGATGGCCACGACGGTCTTGCCTTCAGAGAGCATGTGGATGGCCTCCTGGATGATTTTTTCACTTTCCGTGTCGAGCGCGGAGGTGGCCTCGTCGAGCAGCAGGACCGGCGCGTCGCGTAAAATGGCGCGGGCGATGGAGATGCGCTGCTTCTGGCCGCCGGAGAGGTTGCAGCCGCCTTCGCCGGCGATGGCATCGTAGCCGGCGGGAATTTTTTCGATGAACTCGTGCGCGTGCGCTTTTTTCGCGGCGGCGATGATCTCCTCCTCCGTGGCGTCAAGGCGGCCGTAGCGGATGTTTTCGCGCAGCGTGTCATGGAACAGGAAGGTGTCCTGGCTGACGACGCCGATGTTCTCGCGCAACGACGCCTGCGTGAGGGAGCGGATGTCGCGGCCGTCGAGCAGCACCGCGCCCTCGTCAGGATCATAAAAACGCAGCAGTAACGAGTAGAGCGTGCTTTTGCCAGCGCCGCTCGGGCCGACGAAGGCGTAAAATTTCCCCGGTTCGAGCTGCAGATCGATTTTGGTGACGGCAGGCACGTCTTTTTTCACGCCATGTGCATCACGGTAATGAAAGGTGACGTTCTGGAAGCTGACGGCCCCACGAGCGCGTGCGGCGGCGACGGCGTCCGGGGCGTCCTTGATGTCCGGCGAGCGTTCGAGCAGCTCAAAGACCATGCCTGCGGCAACGGTGGTCTTTTGCAGCATCATCTGCACACGGCTCAGCTCTTTGACCGGCGGATAGATTTGTGTGAGCGCCATGACGAGGAGGAAGAAGTTCTCCGCCTCCAGGCCGCGGTCCCAAGCATAGACGAGGCCGGCGGCGATGCCAAGCGAGGCGACGGTCTCGACGATCGGGCCGACCAGCTCGACCGCCTTGGTCCAGCGCACCTGGTTGCGGGTCATGCTGGCGTTGGTGGTGGCAAAGCGTTCCTCGGCGTGCGACTCGCGTGCGTAAGCCTTGACGAGACGGATGCCGGCGAAGGACTCCTGCATGGCGACCATGAGGGAGCGCGAGTCGTATTCCTCCCGCGCGCCGCTCTTGCGCACGCGCTTGCCGATGCGCACGATGGGCACGAGGCAGGCAGGAAAAACGACCAGCGACATCAGTGTGAAGAACCAGTCCTGCGCGAAGAGCACGACGAGGATGGAGATGATGGTCAGCGGCCGTTGTGCGAGGGTCTGGACGAGCTGCATGGCATTGCGCTGCACGGACGCGGTCTGGACGGTGACGGTCTGCATTAGCTCCCCGGTGCGGGCGCTGTTGAAAAAGCCCGGCGACTGGCGCATGACGCTGTGGAAGGCGTCGTTGCGGAGCTGGTAGGCGACCTTGCTGGTGACCCAGGCCTGCATGTAGCTGGAAAGGTAGGCGAAAAAACCGCGCAGGAAGATGAGCACGGGGATGAAGGCGCACGCGATCATGACACCTGAGAATCCCACCGGCGTGTCAGCGTCCAGGCCGAGCATTTTTGCGAGGTTGATCTCGCCGAGCAGCGGCAGGTCCACGGCTTCGCCGAGCGTACGGGTCTTGCCTTTCAGAACGAGAGAAAAGATGAGCTGGAAGCCGATAAGCATGACGCCGTTGAAGACGGCGCTGAGCATGCCGAGCACGATGCTGAGGGCGAAACGGCCGCGGTAGGGAAGCACATACTTCCAGATGGTGCGGAGCGTCTGTTTCGCGAGATCGGCGACGCGGGGATCGGAGAGTTTGAAGGAGGCTGGGGACTGGCCGGGCATGGGAGGGCCGCATTAACCGCCGCATCGCGACGCACACAACCGCGAAGTGCCAAGGCGGCGGTCATCCTTGGTTGACGGCGGGCTGTGGCTCGGCTTAACAAGCGGTTCCGTCCCGCCTGCCGGCGGACAATTTCATTTCCCCGCCGCATGTCCTTTCTGTCCTGGCAATACGCCTTTTTTCTGCCGCTGGTGGTCGTGCTCTACTGGTGGCTGGGGCTGCGGGCGCGGATGGTGCTGCTGCTGGCGGGGAGCTATGTGTTTTACGGCATGTGGGACATGCGCTTTCTGGCGCTGCTGATGGGATCGACATGCGTGGATTACTTCTGCGGGCGGGCGATCACCGGACATCGCGCGCCGCTGCCGCGAGTGATCGCGGCGGCGCTGCTGCCGCTGGCGTGGTTGATGGCCTACCGCGTCATCCCGCATGGGCAAGGTGAGGTGCGGACGGCGATGCTGGAGTTCGGAGCGATCTTCGCGGTGATTTTTTCCGCCGGTTATCCGCTGCTATGGCTTCTGGCTGAGGAAAAGCGGCGGAAGGGCTTCCTGCTGCTGAGCATTGGCTCGAACCTCGCCGTGCTATGCATTTTCAAGTACTTTGGTTTCTTTGCGGAGACACTGATGGCACTGCTGCGGCACGCGGGCGTGGAATGCGGCTGGGTGCTGCCGCATGTGGTGCTGCCGGTGGCGGTGTCGTTCTACACTTTTCAATCGATCGCTTATGCGGTGGACGTCTACAAAGGCAAGGCGCGGCCGGCGGAGGATCTGCTCACGTTTGGCGCGTATCTCGCCTTCTTCCCGCAGCTCGTGGCGGGGCCGATCGAGCGTCCTGCGCATTTTCTCACGCAGTTTCAGAACGCTGCGCGCTGGGACTGGGCGCATGTTCACACGGGGCTGCGCATGCTGCTGGTGGGCGCGTTCAAAAAAGCTTTTGTGGCGGACCAGTGCGCGATTCTGGCGAATCATGTCTTCACATCAGGGGCCACGCTGAACGCACCATGGGCGGTGCTGGGCGTGCTGGCGTTCGCCTTCCAGATCTATGGGGATTTCTCCGGCTACACCGACATGGCGCGCGGGTCGGCGCGGCTGCTGGGCATCGAGTTGAGCCAGAACTTTCGCCTGCCCTACGCGGCGCGCGGGCCCAGCGATTTCTGGCAGCGCTGGCACATCACGCTCTCGCGCTGGTTCCGCGACTACGTTTACATTCCGCTGGGCGGCAACCGACGCGGGTCATTCATCACATTGCGAAACCTGTGGGTGACGATGCTGCTGGCGGGGCTGTGGCACGGGGCGAGCTGGACCTTTGTGCTGTGGGGGGCTTATCATGCGGCCTTGCTGACGCTCTATCGCATGGTGCCGGCGCTCGGACGTCTGGAGGAGAGCAAGGCTGCCCGCGGATTCGCGCGGCATGGTGCGGTGGTGTTGATGTTTGCGCTAACGCTTGTTGGCTGGGCGGTCTTCCGCGCGCCGAATCTGGCGGCGCTGGGAGCCTGGTTCGCGGCGCTGGGGAATTTTCACGCCACGCTGCCGTGGTTGAAGCCCGCGGCCTGGCTGGTGATCCACGCCGTGCCGTTGTTGCTGCTGCAATGGGCCACGCGGGGCAGGCAGGACGAATCCGACCTCGACCACCTGTCATGGCCCGTGCGCGGCGTTGTCTTCATCTTCATGTTCATGCTCTTCGCCAGCGCTTCTTCAGGCGAGCAGGAGTTCATCTATTTCCAGTTCTGATGCGTGCGCTCTCGAAATCCTTCGTGCTGATGGTGGTTGTGCTCCTTGGGGCAGAACTCGTGGGACGGCTGCTTTTTGCGCAGACGTTGAGCGGTCGTTTTGACTACGGCTATGATGCGACCGCAGGCTTTGTCGAAAATGCGGACGGCACGGTCGATCTGGTTCGCGCGGGCGGACGGAAGTTTTTTCCACAGTCGTTTGCCCTGAAACGCGAACCCGGCGCGACGCGCATCATGGTCATCGGTGACTCGGTGGCGCGTGGTCGTGATGTGGCATCCAGTTACGCCGGTCAGCTCGGGGAAATTTTGCGCAAGTCGGGCGTGAAGGCGGAGTCGTTTAACTTGGGCCTGCCCGGTTACGGGGCGCGGCGGAAGCAAGTGGTGCTGCAGCAGGCGCTGCGCTATGACCCCACACTGCTGGTGCTGCATGTGAATCTCTCGAACGAGTTCGAGGACGAGCGCGAATGGCGGCGGCGGGAGGAGTTCCGCTCCGCGCATCCGCGCAACTGGCTAATGAAATCTGTCCTGATCCGCCGCCTGTTCGAGGCGCGCACGGAAAAAGTCTTCTGGGAGTTGCTGCCGCAGGAGGTTCGTCTCCAGGGCGCGGCGAGTGACGCGGACGCCGAAATCGCCGCCGGGATGAACGCGGCCACCCTGTCGCGCTGGAACGACCTGGTACGCGAGCAGACGATTCTCTCGGTGGAAACGGCGAAAAAAGCAGGCGTGCCGTTGCTGCTGGTCATCCAGGCGGATCTGCATCAAGGCGCCGATGGCGGCGCTGCGGCCGATGAAAAAGGCCAGTATGACTGGGTGACCAAGCTGGCCGGTCCTGATGTGGCAATCGTACGCATGCAGGAGCTGTTCAAAGGCCGGAATGTGAAGGCGATTTACGCCGACGCCGCGCATGTGCGGGCCGAAGGTCACGAAATCATCGCGTCCGCGCTCGCGGAGCGCGTGCGGACCGGATTTGGCGCGCCGCGCGCGCAACAGTGAATTTTTTTCACGCGCCGAGATGCTGCCGGTAGATGGCGTCCAGGCGGTCCAGCATGACCTCCAGGCTGTGCTGTGATTCGATGAGTTTTCTGCCTTCGGCGCAAAGCGCCTGCGTTTTTTCCCGCTGTTCGAGCGTGTCACGAATGGCGGCGGCGAGGGCAGGGGCGTTTTGCATCGGCACGAGACGGCCGGTGATGCCGTTTTGAATGATGCTGGGTATTCCTCCCACATCACTGGCCACCACGGGCACGCCGGTGGCCAAGGCCTGGAGTCCGGACTGCGGGATCGCCTCGTGAAACGATGGAATGGCGACGATGTCGAGCGCGCGCATGATGTCCGGCACATCCTCGCGATGTCCGGTGAGGGTGAACTGGTCCTCCACACCGAGCGCGGCCAGCGTGACCTCCAGACGCGGACGATGCGGCCCCTCGCCGACGATGACGCAGTGGATGCGCAGCTTGTGCTCGTCCCGCAGGATGCGCACGGCCTCGGCGAGCACCTGCGTGCCTTTGGCAAAGCGCAGCACGGTGATCATGCCGATCAAAGGCGTGCCTTCAGGCAGTTCCGGCAATGGCAGCACGGCACGCGGGCCGTCCTGCCCGAAACGCTGCAAATCGACGCCGGTGGGGATCGTGGTGATCTCCGCTGGATCGAGGTCAAAAGTGGCGGTGAGCGTCTCGGTGATCTTCGGGCTGGTGGTGATGATGTGATGGCTCCATTCCTTGTACATCAGTCGGCTGAGCGACTTGTTGGGAATAGGCACGTCGAAATGACGGCTGCGGATGATGAGCGGCACGCGGGCGATGCGCGCGGCGATGGTGAGCAGCCAGCCGTCCCGCGAGCTGTGCGGGTTGGCGATCTGGATGCGATGCCGGTGCAGCCACCAGGCGAGGCGCAGCGCATGCACGGGCAGCAGGGCGCGCTGGTTGAACGGCTGCGCCACGACCGGCACACCGGCGCGTTCAGCGCGTTGAAAAAGCTGCGCCTGCGGCGGCGCGATGAGCCACACCTGACTGCCACGACGCTGAAAGCCTTGCATTTCCGCCAGGATGCGATGCTCCTGGCCGCCCCAGCCGAGGGAGGCCTCGGAGTGGGCGATGCGCCATGAAACTGCGGGAGGTGATGAGGTGACGTTCATCAGCGATTTGCTCCATGGCGTGAGCGCCGGATGAAATAAAGCCCCTTTTTGACAAAAACTTCTGGCATGTCGGTGCCCTTGCTTTCATATGACGTTTCAACCGTTCTGTCTCTGTAGCAATGTCGTCATCCACCATCGGTATCATCGGCCTGGGCTATGTTGGGCTGCCTCTGAGCCTCCAATTCGCCCGGACGGGCAGCGTGGTGCTGGGATTCGACATCGACGCCTTAAAAACGGATGCACTCATGGCCGGGCAGAGCTACATCCTGCACATTTCCTCCGCGGCCGTGCAGGCGCAGCGTAACGCGGGACGTTTCGCCGCGACGACTGATTTTTCCCGCGTGCGCGAGTGCGAGGCCATTATCATCTGCGTGCCTACGCCGCTTGCTAGGCATCGCGATCCTGATCTAACGTATGTATTGAACACCGGCCGCGCCATCGCGCCGCATTTGCAGCGCGGGCAGTTGGTGGTGCTGGAATCGACCACTTATCCCGGCACGACGGACACCGAACTGCGCGAGGTGCTTGAGGCAGGATCAGGTCTCAAGGCGGGCGAGGATTTTCATCTCGCCTTCTCACCCGAGCGCGAGGATCCGGGCAATCCGCAGAGCGATGTCGCCGTGATTCCGAAAATCGTCGGCGGGCTGACGCCCGCGTGCCGCGAGCATGCGCTGGCCGTTTACGGACGCGCGATCAAAACACTCGTGCCGGTGGAGTCCTGCCGTGTGGCGGAGGCGGTGAAGCTGACGGAGAACATTTTCCGCGCCGTGAACATCGCGATGGTGAACGAGTTGAAGGTCGTCTATGCCGCGATGGGCATCGACATCTGGGATGTGATCGATGCCGCGAAGACCAAGCCCTTCGGCTTCATGCCGTTTTATCCCGGCCCCGGCCTCGGCGGCCACTGCATTCCGATCGATCCGTTTTACCTCACCTGGAAGGCGCGCCAATACGGCCAGGAGACACGTTTCATCGAACTGGCGGGCGAGGTGAACACCGCCATGCCAGCATACGTCATCCAGCGCTGCGGCGAGGCGCTCGCCAGCGTGCAAAGAACGATCAAAGGCAGCCGCGTCTTGATGATCGGCATCGCCTACAAGAGCAACGTCGATGATGACCGCGAAAGTCCGGCCTATGTGCTCTGGGAGATGCTGGAGCACGAGGGAGCGCAGGTCGATTACCACGATCCGCATGTGCCGGTCATCCGTCCCTCGCGCGAGCACGCGCACTTCGCAGGTCGCAAAAGCGTGCCGCTTAGCACGGCGGAAATCCAGGGCTATGACCTTGTGCTCATCGCCACGAATCACAAGGCCGTGGACGCGGAGTTAATCGCCGCGAATGCACGGCTGGTGGTGGACTCTCGCAACGTGCTCGGCACGCGCATGAAAGGACAATCTCACTATTTCAAAGCATGAAGGCACTCGTCACAGGCGGAGCAGGATTCATCGGTTCGCACATCACCCAAGAACTCTGCCGCCGCGGTGCTTCCGTGGTGGTGCTGGACAATCTCAGCCTTGGCAACGTGAAAAATCTCGACTGGAAACAGCCGGGGGACCAGGTGGAGTTCGTCGAGGGCGACATTCGTGACAACGCGCTGCTTGCGAAGCTCATGCCCGGTGTTGAATGGGTGTTCCACCAGGGCGCGCTGCCCTCCGTGCCGCGCTCCATCGGCGCACCGCAGGAGAGCAATGCGCACAATCTGGAAGGCACGCTCAACGTGCTCGTGGCCGCGCGTGACGCGGGCGTGAAACGGCTGATGTTTGCCTCTTCATCCTCCATCTACGGCAATGCAGACGCGCGCATGAAACATGAGGGGCTGCCGCCGCAGCCGCTCTCTCCCTACGCGTTGCAGAAATACGGCGGAGAGCGCTACGCGCAGTTGTTTCACCAGCTCTACGGCTTTGAAACCGTCTCTCTGCGCTATTTCAACGTCTTCGGGCCGCGCCAGGCATTCGACTCGCCCTACTCGGGCGTGATCGCCAAATTCTGCACCGCCATGCTGGCCGGTCAGCCGCCAGTGATCTTCGGTGATGGCAGCCAGGCGCGCGATTTCACGTTTGTGGACAACGCCGTGGCCGCCAATCTCCGCGCCGCTGAGGCCCCGGCGGAAAAAGCGGCCGGGAAATTCTTCAACGTGGCCTGTGGCGAATCGATCGACCTGCTGAAGCTCGTGAAGGACCTCAACCATCTCACCGGGCAGCATCTTCGGCCAAAGTTTGAGCCGCGTCGCGCGGGGGACATTCTCCACTCGCTCGCGGACATCAGCGCCGCGCGCGAATGCCTCGGCTACGATCCGAAGGTCTCTTGGGAGGAAGGGCTGCGGCGGACGCTGGAGTTTTACCGCGCCGAGGCGTAAGGCGCGCAGGGAACTTTGCGCTTGCAATGACCCCGCGAGGCTGGACAGGTCTACTACTTTTCTCCCATGGCCCAATCCCGTCTGATCCTTCGTCTTGCCCGCTTTCTCCGCGTCAAACTGATCTGCCACGCGGTCTTCAAGCTGCGCTTCTGGTGGTTTGTTTACATCAAGAAGCGGCTTCGCTCCTGCGAAGACCAGGTGGGAGTGGACGGACACCAGCACAATCTGCGCGCGCTCAAGCTAGCGCGCCCGAGCGACCGCATTCTCTGGCTGATCCAGCCGCTCACAGCCATCGACAAGATGATGAAGGCTGACGTCAAGGTGCTGGCCATCGGCGTGCGTCTTGAGACGGATCTTCTTTATCTTGTGGCCTATGGATTCAACCCGCAGAATGTTCGCGGCATGGATCTGCTCTCATATTCACCGTGGGTGGACTTGGGCAACATGCACCAGATGCCATACGCCAATGATTCATGGGATGCGATCATGCTCGGCTGGGTTCTTACCTACAGCACGGAGCCGCAAAAGGCGGCGGACGAGCTGGTGCGCGTGGTTAAAAACGGCGGCGTCATCGCCATCGGACTTACCTATTACCCGGAACATGTGCTTGAGGAGTATCGGAAGAGCCAGGGCAGCCTGATGGGCACCACTGGCCAGATTCAGACCGTCGCCGATGTGCTGAAGCTCTTTGAGGGCAAGGTGGACCGCGTGTATTTCAACCACGATGTGTCTGATCCTTCACGACAGGGACCGACGATGGTGATCTTTTCGGTTAAGAAGTGATCTCCGAACTGTGCCAGTGATCAATCCACCAGTTCGTGCTTCGGGTTTAAGGTCACGACCTGTTTGAATGGCTCTTGGAGCGCCTCGACTTCGGCGCGGCGGAACTTCTGCGGTTTCCAATGGCGCACGCTGACGTAGCAGAAGGTGACCTGGTCGCGACCGCCGTTGTTGTTGCGATTGCCGCTGTGCAGGCCGTTTGCGTCGAAAATGGCCACGGTGCCCGCAGGCCCGGCGACTTCGACGATGCGATCCTTGTACTCGGGATGTTCGCGCAGGTCGGTATCAAAGCGCGATCCTTGGCCGCGTCCGCGCAGGTAGCTGTAATAAGTCTGGTGCGACTTTGACAGGTAGGACATGCGCTGGCCATCTTCTGCAAGATCGCGCAGCAGTACCATGAGGTGAATCTGGCGACCGCGGGTGTCGTGATGCCACTGGTAGGAGCCGTAGCGGCCGGTTTCCGCCGGGAGCAGGCGTTGAGCACAGGAGCGGCCGAGCGCGAACTTTTTCTTGTAGTACCGGCCGATGATGTCCAGCAGCACTGGATCAAGCGCGGCGCGCAGAAAGGCCGGATCCTTGACGAAGAACTCGTCGCACTGGAGCGAGTTGGGGTTCAGCTTGCACCACTGGTCCGCGACGGATTTGTCAAAAGCGGCCTGCAGCTCCTGCAGCATGGTTCCTTGGAAATAACCCGGCAGCATGACGATGCCGTCCTCTTCGAGCTTTTGATAGCCTTCCTGGGCCTTGGTTGCGTCCTCTCCGGAGCAGAAATGCCAGTCAAACTTCGGGTCGGGTCTCCGATGGAAATACTCCTTCAGGCGGAACTCGGGTGTTTTGATCAAGGACCAGATTTGTTGCGCGATCATGTGCAACCACTAAGGAGGCCATCTTGGGAAATCAAGATCGAAGTATGCGCCGGTTCAGGCGGCGGCGAGCACTCTTTTGGCCTCCTCAACCACGCGTTCCGGTGGAATGAGCGCGGTGGGTGGCAGCGGATCGTTGGCGAACTCGCTGGCCTGAATGGCGCGGTTGCGCGGCGTGTCGTGATGCCACATCTGTGTCTTGGAAGGACCAAAAAGCACCACGGTCGGCCGCCCGAATGCCTGTGTGATGTGCGAGGCCGCACCATCGACGGTGAGCGTGATGGCCGCTTGTGAAAGCAGGGCGAGGAAGCCGCGCAGCGTGGTCTGTCCTGCGAGATTGCGAACCTGGGACACAGGAAAACCGTCGCAAATCTCGTCCCCCATCCGCAAATGCCAGTCGGCGCTGCCACTGGCAACAAACACGGGGCCGAGGCCCATGTCGAGCATGGCGCGGATCACTTTGCGCCAGCCTGCGACGGTCCAAGATTTGCGCTCCCAACCCGACGCGGGATTGATGACGACGGCATTGGCGGCGGATTGCTGCATCCAGTCCGCAGGAGGCGGCTGAAGCCGTGGCGGCCTGAAGGTGTCTGATTCTCCGCCGCCGACCACGTCGAAATAATAGCGCGCCACATAGATGTCGTTCAGATTCTCCGAACAGCAGGCGTGGAAGAGCAGGCGATGATACCAGCGGATGTAAACCGCCGCGCGTGTGAGCAACTGCTTTTGCCGCGCATGCAAGCGCAGGCTCTTCATAAGTGATTGCGAGCCCTGGTCGAGGGCGAAAACGCGATCGAAAGTGCCTGCGTGATGATTGGCCTTTGCGCCCCAGCTCACGCCGGGCATCAGTTCCACCAGCGGTTGATGACCGGGCAGCGTATAGAGCGTTACTGCCTCGCGATCCTGCGTCGCCAGCCTTTCGAGGGCGGGTTGCAGGAGCAATGTGTCTCCAAGCTGTTTGTGGTAGGCGACGGCGGTTCTCACGGATGGTGTTGTTTCCACAGAGACGTCGCTCTGGCGAGTTCCTCTTTGAATTTATCGATCGGATAGCTCCAATGTTCGCGCTTTTGAATCGGACGGTCTGCAAACAACCGCGAGGCCAGATTGCCATGCAGCAGGCCGAGGTCGCGGAAGGTTTGTGAGAAATAGGACTCGCCCCACTTCACCTCGGTGTCGAGGATCAGGCACAGTGCGTTGCTGGAGACGAGTAGGTTGGCGAAGCCCTGGCCCAGAGCGCCGACAATTAGCGGCGCTGCGGCGAATTTGCGCACTTGCGTCGCGAAATCGAGTTTGCTCAGTTCGAGCACCTCGCATGCACCCCACTGGCGTTCCATTTCGGCGGCAATGTCGCGCTCGTTGAGAAGCCGGCGGTCGGGAGCGTCCGCGCGCGATACAAGGACGGGTGGCTGTGCATCTGGCAGCGGTCCGGCGCAAGCTAGGAACGTGGTGCGTATGCGCAGGAGAATCTCCGGCGCGGCGAGCGCGGTGTCTGTCCACATCTGCGGTGTGTAAAACAGCCGCTTTACCAAGGTGGTGCCGCTACCGGCGCGTCGCACCTGCTCCGGCGGTGTGCCCACAGCGGCGAGGTAACGGGTCTGCCAGCGTTTTTCACGGTTCCCCAAGAGGATTCGCGGATTTCCCATCGCGGCGAGATCGTTATGCGCGGCCAGAAGGCGTGGCAGATGATGCAATAGGAAGTGGCCGTGGTTCTCGTAATTCCGTCCGGCGAGGTGAAAGCAGGGTTCCGCTATTTTTTGCGCGAGCAGACGTAGCGGTCGGCGGATTTTGCGGTCAGGGTGACGCGCGAGGCTGGGACAATCTTTGAGATGCAGGCCGCTGCTGAGGAAAACAGCCCCGTCATCGCCGGTGAGGCAGGCGTTGGCAAATTCGTGGCAGACCACTTCCTTCCAATGCATATCGATCTGCGCCGGGCAAACGTCATATAGCGTGTGTTCGAGCTTGTTGTCCAGCGTGCGGGTGCCAGCGGTCTGCAACGTCCAGCTTTTCAGAGCAGCGGCCCGCGCCTCCTCCGTGGTGGCATGACGCAGGCCGCGCCCGAGCAGCACGGCGGCGCGGGTGTGGAAGTCATGGGCAAGCCGGATAAGTTTGTTCATCGTTGAGCAAGGTGGCGAAGTTCCTCAACCACATGACGCGAGGCATCAGGCGTGCGCAAAGCACCGCCAGCAGGCGGGATATCCACACGTGCAATGCCACGCCATTGATCCAGCCAGTGACGAATGGCGGGACGGATGTCTTTATCGATGCAGGCCGTGCCAATGCGCAGCCGGTCGAGCGGCAGCGGGCTGGGACCCGTCTCGCCGGGCTGCAAGCTCAGCACCGGCTTCCCGATGAGCGCCGCCTCCAGCAAAAACACCGAACACATTCCCGCCACGCCCTCGGCTGCGTGTTGTGCGAGCGCGGAATCCCCGGCCATGCCCGCAAACACGGACGGCGAGGCATGCTGCCTGAACTTCCCAGACATTTCACGCGGATGCGGGCGAATCCACAGAAACAATTCGTTTGCGGCCGGGTGAGCTAGGAATTCTTCACAGAATGTTTGCACAATGTCGCGCTCGTCATACGGCAGCACGGCATAGCCGGCCTTGGTGGCGATCTCCGAGCAGGGTTGCGAGGCGAACAGGATCAGGTGGCGTTCCGACGGGCAGCCGATCTGTACGCGCAACTCGGCCAGTTTCGACATCGGCGGCGCTTCAGCGTGCAGACGGTCAAACGCGGGCTGTCCGGTGATGTGGATGGACTGCGCGTCGATGCCGATGCCGCGCAAATCGTCGGCGGCACATTCATCCATCACGGCGATGACATCCGGCAGTGCGTCAAAGGGGCCGTCCGGCGGCCGTGTGGTGAAACGGGCCGCGTAATTCGACCAGAAGTCGAGCACTGCGATGGAGGGCATGCCGAGCTGCCGGGCGGCATTGATGAAGGTTTTTTCGTCGTCGCGGCCGTTCACCGAGGTGCCGCAGAGAAGCGCATCAGGACGAATCTTTTTCAACAGGTGGACCGCGTCGTCTAATGTGGTCGCCTCTTCGAAAACGTGGTCGGCGGGTGCGAAAATATACGCCGCGGCGTTGTAGCCGGCTGTGACGACGGTTTCCTGTTGCTTGCGCAGTTCCTGCACCACTGCCATCACGGCCTGCGCTCCTCCGGGATCACCTGCGATGGCAAACACTTTCATGCGACGGCAAGAATGGCGGTGGCGGTTTCTAGGCAGGCCACGGCATCGGCGCCCGTGCAGGCGGGCTGCGGGGCGCGACCATCGAGGCAGGCCAGCAGGTCGTTCACAGCATGCACGATGGCATCTTTGAGGCAACGTTCTTCAATCTGCTCGTCGCCGAGATTCACATAACCGGCATACAAAGGGCTTTCCACGGTGCACGCGCGCAGGATGCGATGTCCGCCGTCGAGAATGCGCACGCGGCCGGCGGTGCCGATGATGTCCATCTCAAACAAAGTGAAGGCGGTGTGGTCGAGGGCGCTGAGCGTGGCTGGAATACCTCCGGCGCAGATGATTTGCGCAGATGGCGTGTGTTCATCCGGCTTCAACGCCGTGGGCACGATGACGCGTTCGATGTCGCTGATCAAATAGCGCAGCAGATCAATCCAATGCGTGCCGTTGTGGATGATGCCTTTGCCGTAATAGCCGTGAACTTGCTGCACACGCCCGAAGACGCCTTGTTGAAGTTCATCGCGCAAGTGTCGAAAAGCCGGACAGAAACGGCGCGAGTAATTCACCGAGAGAACCACGCCCTGTTGTGAAGCCGTCTGCACCAAGGCATGTGCTTCAGCCACCGTGACAGCCAGCGGTTTTTCCATCAACACCGCACGGGTGGATGATTTTGCGAGCGCAAGCCGCAGCATGGCCGCGTGGCTTTCATCCGGCGTGCAGATGCTCACGATCTCAGGCCGCAGCTTTTCCAGCATCACCGCCGGATCGTCAAACACCTCGCAAGGGCCGAAAGCTGTCGCAGCAGTCTTGGCGCGTGTCAGATCATAATCTGCGAGTCCAGCAAGGGTGATGCGTGGATGGCGTGCATACGCTTCTGCGTGGGACTGCACACCCACCGTGGCAGGATCAAGCGCAGTGCCTGCACCGATCCAGCCGCAGCCGATCACCACGGCCCGCAACGGGACGTCAGGCTCAGGGCTGGGAGTCGCTGTGCTAGCGGACATTGGTATCCATGGCTGCAGCCACCGGGGTGAACAGATTGGCGGAGTCCGGCACGCTGCGGGCGATTTCAGCGGCATGTTCTAGCACTTGCTCCATCGCGCTGGCGACGTCGTCCATGTCCGCCGTGGTCAGCGGCTCGCGTACCACCGGGCAGAGCAGCAGTTCGTTTTTATACATGTGTTCGGTCACGGGGCAGATGCCTTCGCTGTAGTCCGGCCAGCCTGCGGGAGCCAGATTGAAGGGGAAGCCTTTGGAGCCGATGGCGATGCGCTTTTGGTAAACCGGGCTCAAATAAAGCGGCTTCACATACCCTTCGGTGAGCGCCGTGCCTTCAAAGCCTTCGGGCTTCGGCAGCTCCGCGAGCACGGCCTTGACGAATTGATGACGGCTGAGGCCCGCCTTCGCGGCGTCGAAATGCACCGGCAGCAGGTAGTAGGCGTGCGTGCAGTCCACGGGATGCGGCTGGGCGCGCAGGCCGGGCAGTTTGTCGATGCGCTGGCGCAGATGCGCGACCAGCGTGGTGCGGGTGGTGAGGCATGCGTCGAGCTTGTTCATCTGCGCGCTGCCGATCGCCGCCTGAACTTCGGTGAGGCGGTAGTTGCTGCCGATGCAGTTCACAAGTTCCGCCGGATCATCGCCGGTGACGACGTTTTCACCGTGGTTGCGGATCAAACGGCAGCGCTGAGCGAGATCATCGTTGTTCGTCACGATCACGCCGCCTTCACCCGTGTGAATGTGCTTGTGGAAGTTGAGGCTGAAGCCGCCGAGATCACCGATCGCGCCAACGGGCCGGCCTTTGTAGAGCACGCCTGGTGACTGGGCCGCGTCCTCGATGACTTTGAGGTTGTGCCGGCGTGCCAGGGCGAGGATTTCATCCATGTCCGCCGGATGGCCAAACAAATGCACGACCATGATGGCCTTCGTTCGCGGTGTGATCCTCTGCGCGATGGATTTTGCCGAGATGCAGAAGGTTTCGGGGTCGATGTCGGCGAAGACTGGGATGCCGCCGTAAAACAGACAGCAGGTGGCCGAGGCTGACATCGTGTAAGGCGGACAGATGATTTCATCTCCCGGCTCGATGCCGATGGCACCGATGGCGGTGACGAGGCCCGTGGTCCATGAGTTCACGCTGATGGCATGTTTGAAGCCGTAGCGCTGGCACCAGACAGCCTCGAAATCAGTGACGCGTTTGCCGCCGTTGAAAAACTTGCCGCTGGCACCGATGAAGGCGGAGAGCACGTCGCTCTCGATCACCTCGCGCACCGCCTGCTGCTCGGCCTGGCTCATCGTGACGCGGGGTGCGAAGGGGCGGGTGCGGACCGGGGTTCCGCCGAGAATGGCTGGCTTGCTGGAGGTGGAGGACATGAGTAAAATGCGGCTTGCGTCTGGATGACGGACGCCTAACAGACACAAGCGTGCCGCGAATGCAACTGGCGCGCCATCGAGGTTTACTCCTGCTTCCGCACAATGCCGATCCCAATCATGTTTCCCATCGAGGTCACCAGTCGCGAACTGGACGCCCGGCTGCTGATGGCGGCGCATTGCGCGGCGCCGGAACGCTCGGTGTTTCTCGGCCAGGACCGTGGTGTTTATCGCCTCGCAAGGCGCTGGCGCGGCGGCATCTATGTGGGCAAGCAGGTGCTCGTGGGCGGCATGAAGCCCAACTTGGCGAAATACCGCGTGCTCAAGGGGCGCGGCTATCGCGTGCTGTTTCTCGCCGAGGAGGAGCCGGTGTTTGGCGAGGAGGGCGAGCTCGACCGCGAGCAGTTTTTGCAGATGTTTCATCCGAACTGGCTGGATGGCGACGACGTGGTCTGCGCGTGGGGCGACTTTTCCGCCGAGGTGTTCCGTTCAGTGGCGGGTCCGGACGCGCCCGCGATCCACGTGACCGGCCATCCGCGTTTTGACATCATCAAGCCCGAACTGGCCTGTTTGTATGAAACGGAGACGCTGGCGATCCGGCAGCGCTTTGGCAAGTTCATCCTGTTGAATACCAAGTTCGCCCTGGCGAGCAACCTGCCCGCGTTTCTCAGCGTGAAGAACGCCTTTACCGGCCAGAACGAAAAAGGCGACACTGCGGAGTACTGGCTGAACTTCCATTGCTACCACGCCAGATTGCAAACGGCCTACATCGAGCTGGCCAACCGGCTGCGAAAGGAGTTTCCCGACCATCACATCGTGCTGCGTCCGCATCCCGGTGAAGATCCGGCGTGCTACAACGCGGTGCTCGGCGGCATCAAGAATCTCAGCGTGCTCACGGAGGGCAGCGTGCTGCCATGGCTTGCGGCGGCGGATGTTTTGGTGCACACCGGCTGCACCACCGGCCTGGAGGCATGCCATCTCACGCCGCGCATCATCCAGTACGCGCCGGATGTGGGCTATGTCTTCGAGCAGCATCTGCCCTCGCTCGTAGGCGCGGTTTGCAAAACACTCGATGAGGTCGTGCAGGAGATTCGCGGCGGCACGCGCGCCGTGGTGGAGCCCGAGGCCGAGCGGCGTATCTCCCGCATCATCGCCAATTTCTCCCCGCAGGTGATGTCCTCGGAACGCATCGGTGCGCTGGTGGCCGCAGCTGCGGCAAAAATAACCACCACTGTGATGCGCGGCCGTCTGGCCGAACTGGAGCATCTCGCCCGCAGCTTGGTGCAGCCGCGCAACCAGCGGCGGCGCAAGGCTGGCGGTGTGCCGAAAAAGTTCGAGCTCTTCGACCGTGACGCTATCACCGCCAAACTGCGCGTGCTTGAGCAGCTCGTGAACAAGAAGCTGCATTGCCGCTTCATCAGCCGCTATCTGGTGGAGATCAGCGCCGCATGAGTATGAAACTCGACATGTCCGAGGGTGATCTGGTGACGTTGGTGTGCCGCCAGCTTGAATCCTTGTTTCTGCCATTGTCACCGGAGGAGAAAGCGTGCCTCGCCGACATGATCCGCCTTGCGCTGCCACGCTGCGAGCGCTGTTTCCTGCACACACGCATCAAGCGCTACACCGAAGACGGTGCGGCGCGGTTCAATCCATATCACTCCGGCCAGTATGCCGTGTTTCTCTATTTCCTAGCCAACACGCTGTGCCGGCAGGCCGCGCCGGAGCGGCGCAGCCTCGCGGACCGGTTGTACTTTCTGAACAAGACGCTCAACGGGCTGGAGTTGTATTACGAGGTGGAGATGCCCTCCATCTTCATGCTCGATCATCCCGTGGGCACCGTCATCGGACGCGCGGAGTTCGGTGATTACTTTTCGTTCGCGCAGAACTGCACCGTTGGCAACAACTGGGACAAGTATCCGCGTCTCGGCCACCATGTGGCCATGCTGGCCGGCTCCAAGCTCATCGGGAACTGCCGCGTGGGCGATCATGTGATCCTCGCCGCAAACACCTGCGTGATCGACACGGACATCCCGGACGGCACGATTGTTTTCGGCAGCTCGCCAAACCTGATCTTCAAATCAAGACCTGTGTCCTATTTCGAGTCATGGTTTGCTACCGCAGGCAGCATGAAGCCAAGGTCCGATTGAATTCAGCGACATGGCGTGCCTTTGCCGATGCAGATATAATGATCGTCGGAGTAGTCGGGGCGTTTCGACGGCGTGGTGATGTGGGCGAGATTGTGGGAAGAAGGTAGCGCTTGCTTCTGCTGCTGCTTGGCGGAAACCGGCAGGTCGAGGAGATCGATTTGCTGTTGCCACTGCCAGTTCGTGTCGCGCTGCCATAAGGCGGGGCTGCGATGCTGGTCGGTGATCCACTGGAAGGAACTCCGGGTGATGCCGAGCCAGTCGAGGAAGGCGTCGAGGTGCTGTGGCGGATGATTCTGCCATTCGCGGGCGGTTTGCGCGGCCTCCGCGCGGCTGAGGCGGCCCCACCGTAGCTCGCGCACGGCGTGGTCGGTGGCCTTGCCGTAGCCGTGTTTCAAGAACTTGAGGTGGTCATGCACGTCAGAGTAGTTGAAGCAGTCCACGTCGTTGTAGAGGTCGAAGGTGCGCGTCTGTGCCGCGCTCTCATAACCGTACGCGGCAAGCATCTGCTCATGCTGGCGACGGGTGTCCCACGGGATGAAGTTGCCGAGGTAGATGCCTCGCACGCCGACACGTTGCAACTCATCATACGAGGGGTAGGTCCACGGCAGCACGTCGCGCGGCAGGATGTGGTCGAACTCGCTCACAAGGTCCTCGGCCTCCAGGCCCATGAGATCGTGATCCTTGCGGTAGCGGCGGGTCATTTCGACCTGATGTTCGTGCGAGAACATGCCGACCTGGTCGAGCCCCTGATGCGCGCCCCAGATGATGAGCGGGATCTGAAAACGCACGGCGGTCTGCACGGGAAACACCGTCTGTCCGGCGAGGCAGTGCCAGTAGATGCTGCCTAGACGGCGCAGCGTGGCGCGGGTGATCCTGCGCACGGTGTCGGGGTTCGCGGTGAAGGTGAGGATGTCCGCGTCGAACACGGTGCGCAGCCGCGCAAGGTTGCGGATGCCGAGGTCGGTGTTGTAGAGCTTGTTGTAAGTGACGAGCAGCGGATTGAGACCGAGCTGTTTGACGGTGTGGACGATGAAGAAGGAATCACGCGCGCCGCTGACGGGCACGATGCAGTCATAGTTCTGGCCGTTCTTGGAGCGATACGGCTCCACCAGAGTTTCAAGCGCCTTCCAGCGCCGCTCCCAGTCGAAGGTCTGCTTTTCCTCATGTACGCGGCAGCCGGAGCACACACCTTCCTCATCCAGCACGAGGCCCAGAGGATGCCAGGTGGTGTAAAGGCAGCGCGCACAGGCGCGGGGCGGCTGGCGGTGAAGCGGGTTCATGCGGCGGAATGCAGGGAGCGGATGGCTGGCGTGGTGGCGAGCACGCCACGCTTCACGGTGGTGATGGCGCACTCGCTGTGGGAGAAAAGATTGCCCGCGCAGGCGCCGGCGACCTCGCTGGCGCGGAAGACCGTCGCAAAATGGCCTGTGTTTCCCGCGCCGCCGCTGATGATGACAGGAACGGCCACGTCGGCCGCATAAGCGGCAAGTCCGAGGTCGAAGCCCTGCATCTGACCGTCGGCATGCACGGCATGCAGGATGATTTCGCCGATGCCTCGCTGCTCCAGCTCGCGCATCCAGCTCTCCAGGGGCGTGTCGAGGGTGGAGCGCGTGAGATGATCGTAAACGCGAAGCGTGTCATCAACCGCGAGCACATCTATCCATGCGACAATGCACTGCGAGCCGAAGAAACGGGCCGCTTCTCCCACGAACTTGTCGTTCTTTCGGGCCGTGGTGTTGATGAAGACACGATCCGCGCCGCTGCGCAGCAGGTCTTCCACCTGCTCGATGGTCTGAATGCCGCCACCGACCGTCAGTGGCGTGCGGAGATATTGGGTGGCACGCGTGATGAGTTCCTTCGAGACAAGACGGCCCTCGGCGGAGGCGGTGATGTCGGCCAGCACGATCTCGTCCGCCTGCCAGCGGTCAAAGGCCTCGGCGATGACCACGGGATCACCGATGGGCAGATGGCGTTTGAACGCGATGCTCTGCACGGCCAGCGGACCGCGGGTGAAGATGGAGCCGATGATGCGTCGCAGGGCCATGAGTCAGGGCAGGGGATGACGGGAGCGCACACCATGGAGAAACCAGTCCAGGAAGTGCTCGCCGCTGGTCTGGCTTTTTTCGGGATGAAACTGGCAGCCGATGATATTCTTCCAACGCAGGCAGGCAGGGAAGCGCCGCTGGCCGGCGGTCAGCGCGATGACCTGGTCGGGCGGACTGTCGTAGTAGTAGCTGTGGGAGAAATAGTAGCAGCCGTCGATGCCGCTGCGGTTCGTGGCCTGCACGTCCATCCAGCCGGTGTTGGGCACGGTGCCTTCACCGGCAGGCAGACGTTTTACCGCGCCTTCCAGCAGGTCGAGCCCCTGCACGCCGGGAGATTCCTCGGAGGTGGCGGCGAACAACTGCATGCCCAGACAGATGCCGAGCACGGGCTTCTCCTCCTCGCGGATAGCGGTGCGCAGCGCCTCGGTGATGCCGGCGCCGTTCAACGCGTTCATCGCAGTGGAAAACTCGCCCACGCCGGGCAGCACGAGAAAATCTGCGCGCGCGATGTCCTGCGCGGAGCAGGTGATGCGCGGCTTCACCCCGGCGCGCAGCAGCGCCTGCGACACGCTGCCGACATTGCCCACGCCGTAGTCGATGATGGCGGCGCGTAGTTTCACAGCCCCACCCCCACTTTGAATTTTCTCTGCCAGCTTCGCGGCCCGGTGCGCTCGAATAGCTTCGGATTCACACAGGTGCTGATGATGCTCCAGAATTCCTCGACGGTGATGCCGATGAAATCGCAGAACGAGGCGATGTATGCGTCCGAGCAGCAGCCGTCGTAACGCTCCACGAGATCAATGCCCTGCTCGCGTGTGAGGCGGCCGCGGCGCAGATCCTCGTTCACATAATCGGTGATGCGGCCGAAGCCGAACTTAAAATATTTGATCATCTGGTTCATGCCCACCCAGTCTTCGTCCAGCGAGGTGACGCCGTGCGGGTCGCCGATGTCGGAGGGCGGCTCGTCGCGAATGTCCAGGCCGCGGAGCGTGGAAAACTGGCCGTTTTCGAGCAGCGACCACTCTTTCCAGAAATAGCCGAGGTAGATGATCTGAATCTGATGCTGGTCGAACTCCTGCGGATGCGGATAACGATACGGCAGCAGATGCGTGGCGGGCACGACCTTCTCCATCCATGAGATGTCACCGCCGGCCAGCGTGTTCATGTAGCGCAGGTTGTTAC
The DNA here is from genome assembly GCF_044236155.1 of Prosthecobacter sp. GTDB lineage: Bacteria > Verrucomicrobiota > Verrucomicrobiia > Verrucomicrobiales > Verrucomicrobiaceae > Prosthecobacter. The sequence continues at coordinate 11,608 of NZ_JBIIHA010000016.1, read as the reverse complement.
CATCCCAGCCGGCGCGGCCCGCGGTGCCGAGATCGCCGAGCTGCAGCGCTGGATTTTCCCCCCAGATGATGAGCGGAATCTGATAGGCGATCGCGGTGCGCGGCACGCCGGAGAACAGCGCCATCTCGGTGGACTTACACCAGTTCTGAAACATCAAAAAACTGTGGCGCATCAGCTTGCGCCAGGATTCCGGCGCGGGATTGACGATGAGCGTGTCGAAGCCCTGGTAGATCAGCGCGGAGATGTTGTTTACGCCGCGTCGTGACACCTGCTCCGGCGGATAGCCGACACACACGAGCAGCGGATTGAGGCCGAGTACTTCTTTGATGAACAGCGCCTGCCGTGTGCTGTCCTTGCCGCCGCTGACACCGATGATGCAGTCGTAGCCGTCCTTCGTGCGACGGCCGAAGTTCTTGATGATCGTGTCCAGCTCCGCGCGGCGCTCCTCCCAGTCCACATCCGCGAGCGTATCATAATAGCGGCACGCGGGGCAGACGCCCGCGTCGTCAAAGCGCGTGTTGGGCCGCGTGTCAGGTTGCAGGCAGGAGCGGCAGTAGATCATCGCGCGTTGAAGGACTCGGCCAGCAGGCCATAGAGGATGACATCGACGTAACGGCCGTTTTTGAACACGGCCTGCCGCAAAACACCTTCCTGTTGAAAACCGAGCTTCGCTGCGATGCCGCGCATGCCTGAATTGTCCTCAAAGGTGCCAAAGCTGACACGCCGGAGGTTCAGCGTTCGAAAGCCGTGCCGAATGATTGCTTCGCTCGCTTCTAGACCGATGCCTTTGCCCCGGCATGCCGCGTCACCGATGAGGATGGCCAGCTCCGCGCTGCGATGAATGGGATGAATCTGCTGCAAGGAGACATTGCCGACGTGACGACCGTCTTCTTTGAGAGTGACCGCCAGCACCAGGCTGCTTTTGCTGCCGCGCACAGAGGCGATGTATTCGAGCGCCTGCTCGCGCGTGTAGGGATAAACGTGATGGCTGTTGCCCGCGCAGGTCTCCGCATCGTTGAACCAGCCGGGATACGGCCCGTCCGCGTCCGCCGCCGTCAGCGGGCGGAAGATCAGGCGGGGAGTTTCCAAAAATCGGGACATGTGGTTGGAGTATCCGCCGGAACCACGGCGGTTGCAAGATTCAGCGTGCCTGGGAGCGGGTCTGATGCTTCACCTCCGCCAGCAGCCAGTCCACCTCGTTGTCGATGTCCTGCGCGTCCATCTCCGAAATCACCACCGGGGCCGAGGTAGGGGCCAGCAGGCGCAACTGGCCGGAAATCTTGTCCGCGCGCATCCAATACCACTGACCGGCGTCATGGTAGGCCTTTTCCATGTCCTGCGATCGCACGAAGTAGTTTTCCGGCTGGAACATGTGCAGGCGCGTCTCGTGGATTTTGAGGGCACGCTGGACCGGGTAGCCAAACTGCAGCACCGGCACCACGGCGTAGAGAGCAGGGTCGGCCTGCAGCTTCTCCCAGCCTTCTTTGAGATGCGCCGCTTTCGTCAGTGCGGCGGTCGGGAAGATGCAGCAGCAGTATTCAAAGACCTTTCCACGCGCCTCATAGCAGCGCAGCACCTCCGCCAGCGCGTCGGTGAAGTTGGAATGATCATCCGCGGTTTCCTTCGAGCGCATGAACGGTACCGACGCGCCGTGTTCCCGCGCGATGGCGGCGATCTCTTCGTCATCGGTCGAAACCATGATCTCGTCGAAGCAGCCGGACTCCTTCGCCGCGTCAATGGCATAGGCGATGATCGGACGTCCGAGAAACGGGCGGATGTTTTTGCGCGGGATGCGTTTGGAGCCGCCGCGGGCTGGAATGATGCAGAGTGTCGGTTGGGCTTGGGACATGGGAGGATCAGGAAAGATGAGATTCAGCCAAGGGCGTGCCGCGCTCGATGGCGGTGGCGGCTTTGCAGCGCAAAACACGCCCGAGCTCACGCGGCGGCAGCCCGTGGCCGGGACGGATGCTGCGCACGTTCTCGTTCGTGAAGGCTTCACCGGCCTGAATGTCCTGCACGGCGAAGAGGGAGCGACGGAAGGCCTTGCTGCTGGCTTCCTTTTTTGAAATCGCATAGTTGTCCGGCTTGCCCAGCGCGGCCTCGGTCACGCGGATGGCATCCACCATCGCGCGGAACTCTGCCGGCTCCATGCTGAAGGTCGAGTCCGGGCCGCCTTGCTTGCGGTCGAGGATGAAATGCTTCTCCACCACGCAGGCGCCCAGCGCCACGGCGGCCACGGGCACGGTGTGGCCCATCGTGTGGTCGCTCAGGCCGACCGGCACGCCGAAACGCCGCCGCATGTCTTGAATCGTGAGCAGGTTCATCTCCGCCGGATCGGCCGGATAGGCGCTGGTGCATTTCAGCAACGCCACCGGGCCGCTGCCGGCCGATTTGAGCACTGCGAGCGATTCCTCGATTTCCTCCAGCGAGGCCATGCCGGTGGACATGATGATTGGTTTGCCCGTGGCAGCGACTCTGCGCAGCAGGCCGTGATCCGTCATTTCAAAGGAGGCGATCTTGTGAGCGGGCACGTCCAGGCCTTCGAGAAAAACCACCGCGCTGTCATCAAAGGGGGTGGAAAAGAGATCGATGCCGGTCTCGCGGGCCACCGCCATCAACTTCGGCTGCCAGTCCCAGGGCATGTAGGCTTCCTGGTAAAGCTCGTGCAGCGTCCTGCCGTCCCAGAGCGTGCCGCCTCCGATTTTAAAGGGCGGCTTGTCACAGGCGATGGTCAGCGTGTCGGCGGTGTAGGTTTGCAGCTTCACCGCGTCCGCGCCGGACTCCTTCATGGCGCGAATGCTGTCGGCGGCGATCTGAAAGTCTCCGCCGTGGTTCGCGGACAGCTCGGCGATGATGTAGCAGGGATGGCCGTGGCCGATGGAATGGTTGCCGATCTTCATCATTTGGACAGGGAGGTGGCGAGACTAGCGGCTGTGGCGGTGAATTCAACGGACTCCGTGTCCTGCGTCCGTTTCCCGAAGCCTGCGCGCTCAAACGCCCGCAGGGAAGGTGTGTTCGTATGTTTGACGCGGCCGCGCACCTCATCACAGAAGCCTTCGTCAAAGACCGTGAAGGTCGCGAAGCGGATCAACTTGGGGCCGAAACCGCGCCCGCGTGCGGCGGGAGCCAGACTCAATGAAATTTCGGCCACCGCGGCTTCACGACGATCAAAGCGCACGGTTCCCACGGCCTGGGTGCCATCTTCGACAATGAAAAACGCGCAGTTCTCATCCGCGAGCCGTCGCTGGAACCACGCGACATGCGTTTCCCATGGAATCGGCTCCGTGTTAAACGATGCCTGCCGTGTGGTGGGATCGTTGGCCCAGCCGTGCAGTTGTTTCGCGTCGTCCGGAACGGCCCGGCGCAACAACAGTGGATGCGCCATCAATGATTCCGCCACGCGTCCCGCACCGCTGCCATCCACAAGCGCGCGGGCGTTTCGGGCGAGCCGCTGGCGCAGATCCGTCCGCGAGATCATTTCGTGAAGCGCATCCGGCGTGAAGGTTGCCGCGGCGTCGTGAGTGGTCAAAAACGCGGCGATGCCGGCTTGATTGTCCGCGATGACGTTGACGAGCATCGGCACCCCGAGTGTAGCGAGTTCCCAGCAGGTGCTGCCTGCGGCGGTGATCGCAAAATCCGCCTGCCGCATGATCGCGGGAACATCCGGCGGATTGATGTGCAGTTCGATCCCCGGAATGCCGCGGAGCGACTCCACGTGTGGATTTGCCGCTCCGGCGAGCACGATTTTGCGCAATCCAGTGACGACGGCGAGCTGGTGCAGCACGGCGAGCGTGTCGTTGCGCGGATCGCCGCCGCCCATGGTGATAAGCACGCTTTGCGCAACGCCTTCGACGATGATTTTCGGCGCGCACGCGGTGAATTCGCGACGCAGCAGCGTGAACCGGCCGCCATACAAGCCGCGCCGCCCCGGATACATCGACGGCCCGGCATAGGCGTTGTGATTGAGCACCAGATCGGCAGCGGAGAGGTTCGAATCAGCGAGATCATCGACGATCAGCAGCTTGTGGCCCGCTTGTTTGACAGCCTGGTGGTCTGCGGCGCTGAAATGATAGCCGTCGAACACCACGAAGGCGGTGGTGGCCGGGATTTCGCTCTGAATCGCGACGTTTTCAGCCGCCAGCCGTTGCCGCAATGCTTCGGGCAGGTTTTGGCTCGCCAGCACCACGTCGCCACCGCGATCCTGCCATGCCTGGGCGAGCGCGAGGCAGCGCATGACGTGGCCGACACCGATTTTTTCACCGGCATCCGCACGGATGCAGAGCGTGCCGGGCTTGCTCATCACAGGACGAGTCGTTGCAGGGCGTCGATCACGCGGTCCTGGTCGCTTTCACTGAGGCTGGAGAACATCGGCAGGCTGATGGCACGCGAGTAGTAGCGCTCGGCCTCGGGAAAGTCACCGCGCTTGAAGCCTAGAGCCTGATACCAAGGCTGGGTGTGAACCGGGATATAGTGAATCTGCGCGAAGATGCCCGCCGCCTTCAACCCCTCGAAAATAGCGAGGCGTTTTTCTGCCGGCACTTGGACGACGTAGAGATGCCAGGCCGAAAGCGTGTCCGGGTGCTGCCAGGGCGTGGTGAGCGACAGCCCGGCGAACTTTTCATCGTAGCGTGCCGCGAGCGCGCGACGGCTGGTGAGGAATTTCGGCAGCTTCTTGAGCTGGTTCTCGCCGAGCGCGGCCTGGATGTCGGTAATGCGGTAATTGAAGCCGAGATCGACCTGCTCGTAGCTCCACGGGCCGTCGGGCGTGTTCTGCGTGAAGCGCGGGTCGCGTGTGATGCCGTGGCTGCGCAGGCGGATGAGCTTTTGATAAAGCTCGTCGTCGTTGGTCAAAATCATGCCGCCTTCGCCGGTGGTCATGATCTTGACCGGATGGAAAGAAAAAACCGTCAGATCAGCATGCGAGCCATCGCCGATTTTCCGGCCGAGGTATTCGCCGCCAACCGCATGTGATGCATCCTCCATGATTTTGCAGCCATACTGTTTCGCCAGCGCGCGAATCGCAGCCATTTCGCAGCTTTGGCCGGAGAAATCGACCGGGACGATGATTTTCGGCAGCGTGCCGTTGTTTGCAGCGGCCTCCAATTTCACACGAAGCGCGTCCACGCTCATGTTGTAGGTTCTCGGGTCGACATCGACGAAATCCACCGTCGCTCCGCAGTAAAGTCCGCAATTCGCGGAGGCGACGAAAGTGTTGGGCGAGGTCCAAAGGCGCTCGCCAGGCTTCAGGCCGAGGGCCAGCGCGCCGATGTGCAGAGCGGCGGTGGCATTGCAGACGGCCACGGCATGCTTTGCGCCGCAAAAAGCGGCCATGGCCTTCTCGAAACGGTCGATCGCCGGACCTTGCGTGATCCAGCCGGACTTCAGCGTGGCGGCGACGGCGGCGATGTCGTCATCGTCGATCGACTGCCTGCCGTAAGGGATGGGGGCGGGCGGGCTCACTCGGTTCAGACGAGATCAAACGTGGGATCGCAGAATTCGCGGATGAGCTTGCGGAGCTGCGGGACAGTCAGCCACTCGGTGTTATTGCCGGAACTGTAGCGGAAGCCCTCGGCCACCTGCTTCGCGCCGTGGTGGGCCGAGTATTGCTTCATGAGTTCGCTGATGGAGCAGCCGTAGAGCATCGGCACGATGACGTAGTTTGTGGGTGTCTCGATTGTCTGGTGCGAATCAGTCTCCGTGATCATTTCCTCGTGGATTTTTTCTCCGGGGCGGATGCCGATGACCGGTTTTTCACAATCCGGGCCGATTGCCTCAGCCACGTCGGTGATGCGGTAAGAGGGGATTTTCGGCACGAAGATTTCGCCACCCAGCGCGTGCTGCAGCGCGTGCTCGACCAGCGCCACGCCTTCCTCCAGCGTGATGTTGAAACGCGTCATCGCGGTGTCCGTGATCGGCAGCACGCCGGTGTTGCGCTTGTCGAGGAAGAAGGGGATCACGGAGCCGCGGGAGCCCATGACATTGCCATAGCGCACTACGGAGAAGCGGATATTCCGATTACCGTGGATGTTGTTGGCAGCGATGAAGAGTTTGTCGGAGCAGAGCTTTGTGGCGCCGTAGAGATTGATTGGCGCGGCGGCCTTGTCGGTCGACAGGGCGACGACATTGGTGACGGTGGGCGTGGCGAGGCAGGCCTCGACGACGTTTTGTGCTCCGAGCACGTTGGTCTTGATGCACTCGAAGGGGTTGTACTCCGCTGTGGGCACCTGTTTGAGCGCGGCGGCGTGGATAACTGTGTCCATGCCTTCCAAGGCGTGGGTCAGACGGGTGAGGTCACGCACATCGCCGATGAAAAAGCGCAGGCGCTTGTCCTGAAATTTCTGCGCCATCTCGAACTGCTTGAGCTCGTCACGGGAATAAACAACGATGCGCTCGACCGCCGGATTCTTCAACAGGGCGCGGATGCATTTCTGGCCAAAGGAACCGGTTCCACCGGTGATCAAAATGGATTTTGGGGCTTGCACGGGAGACATCGAGGTGACGGATGACGCCGGGAGGCGGGGGCTGCCGGCGGGCTGATTGTTTGTCCGGGGCGGTGGTGTAATCAACCCGGAATTCATGCTTCACGCCCGCGGAACGTGTTCTGCGTTGCGCGGTAACGCGGGCGGCGCTTGATTGGGCAGATGCTCCCCGACGACCATGCCACCACCGATAGTTCCTGGGCGGTGCTCATCTCTAGCTTTGACGGCAACAGCGACCTCTGGCCGATCTTCTTCCATTACTTCTTCCAGCAATGGCCTGACGCTCCTGCACCGGTCTATCTGGTGACCAACTTCAAACGCTACGACGATCCTCGCGTGTTGAGCCTGTGTGTGGGGCGGGACACCGACTGGGGCAGTGTGATCACTGCATCTCTGGCCTCGATCCAGGCCCGTTATGTCTGGATGCTGCTGGATGACTTCTTTCTTGACCGTCCCGTGCTGACCGGCCGTGTTGAAGAGGTGGTGGGCCAGATTGCCAGTCGCAATGGTGTTTATCTCGAAACAGGACGCCAGAGTGATGATGGGCCGCTGGTCGAAAGCACGGATTTGCGGCGCATTCCCGCCTCGAATCCCATCGCCGGCATCAACTCGGCCATCTATTCCAGGCAACTCCTCCTGGAGCTTGCAAAACCGGGGAACAGCATCTGGGACGGCAATAGGGTCATGAACGCGATGAATGTCGCCGGTTCGCCGGACTTGTACTACCTTCGTGAGGGCGTGCCGCCGCTCATCTCGTTCGTCGAGGCGGTGAAGGGCAGGTTCTGGAAGCCAGTCGCGATCGAATTCATGAAGAGAACGGGTGTCACGCCGGATCTGAATTGGCGGCCGTTTCCTCCGCAAGGACAGGACCCGTTCTCCAAGATGGTGCGCAGCTTTCACAAGCGCCGCATGGACTGGCGCAAGAGCCGCGAGGAAAAACATTTCGCCGCTGGCCGCGTGCATGAGGTGGTGCGTCCTCTGGAAAAAAACTCATGAGCTACACTGCGGACCATCTCCACGAACTGCTCGATAGCGGCGGCGGACGCGTGCTGGAGAAAATCGGCGACATCATCACCTCGCGCGCGTGTCATGCGGCGTGGTGGAAAAGGAAGCTTCCGGGCGCGGAGTGGCGGAGGTCGGTGGACCTCAAGCAAGCGGTGAGGCAGCCGCTGCGTGTGCAGATCGGTCCGGTGCGGTTTCAACTCGCTCCCGGTGGCAGTCTGCGCGCGCTCGCGCCCGAACTGCGGGAGCATTGGGAGCGCACGCAGGCGTTGTGCGCAGCATTCACGCAGCAGCAGCGCCGTCCGGCGCGTGTGCTGCATCTGTTTGGAGGCGCGGGCGGCTTCACGTTCGCTGCCGCACAAAGCGGGGCGGCGGTGGCGCATGTGGATGTTTCCGCAGAGGCGATTAAACGCGCCCGCGAGCATGCAGGGGGCAATGTGCTGGCGAACCGCGACATCCGCTGGGTGGTGGATGATCCGGTGAAGTTCGCGCAGCGCGAACGCGCCCAGAACAGCCGCCACGATCTCATCGTGCTCGATCCCTTCACGCCGAAGGACGCGAACCGCGTTGCTTTCGAGATCGAGCGCGATCTGGGGCCGCTGCTGGGCACGGTCAGCGGGCTGCTGACTGACACGCCGGTAGGCGTGCTGCTGTTTTGCCGGCAGGGCGCGGTCTCGCCCACGACGCTGCTGCATCTGATGCGCCAGGAGTTCGGCGTCTTCGGAGGGCGCGTGGAAAGCGGTGAGATTTTGCTGCGCGGCGCGGAGGGCGTGCCTGCGGTGCCGTCCGGGGCGCATGCTGGCTGGTTAAAAGCCGTGTGATTTCGCGTTGTAGTCGTGTCCTCATGAAATCCGTCCCTCTTTTGCTCCTCTGGGCCACCGTCGCTCACGCACAACTCAGCCCGAACGGTGCCACCGCGTCCTTCAAAGGCAGCCTGCCACCGAAGCCCACCGCCGCGCTTTCCGTCGATCAGGAGGCAGGCATCGAGGCGCGCTTGAAGAGCCTCACGGGCGATTTTGTCGCGGTGAAGAAGCACGAGCGTGCTGCGGACGCGGAGATCTTCCTCAAAGCCGTGCGCTATGCGCTCGAGTTCGACGAATGGTATGACAAGAAGCCCGAAGACAGCCTCAAGAAAGCGAACGCGCTGCTCGACGAGGCCGCGAAGCGCATCGACGGCCTGAAAAAGAACCAGACGCCCTGGCTCGATGGCAGCGGGCAAAAAGTGCTCGGATTTTACTCGAAGCTCGATGACTCCGCGCAGCCCTACGGCGTCGAAATTCCCGAGGGTCTGGACTTCAAAGCAAAGACGACACCGATGTGGATCTGGCTCCACGGCCGCGGTGATACCGCCACGGACCTGAACTTTGTTTACAGCCGTCTCATGGCAAAAAAGCCCGGCCAGTTTCAGCCTGCGGGCACGATCGTGATCCATCCCTTCGGCCGCTACTGCAACGGCTGGAAGTCCGCTGGCGAGGTGGATGTGTTTGAAAGCCGCGATGATGCGATGAAGCGCTTCAACATCGACTCGAACCGCGTCGCCATCGCCGGCTTCAGCATGGGCGGCGCGGGTGCGTGGCATCTCGGCGCACATTATCCCGACCAGTGGGCCTGCGTGCATACCGGCGCCGGTTTCGCCGATGTGAAACGCTATCAGAAGCTCACGCCGGACAAATATCCCTCGTGGTATGAGCAGACGCTTTGGGGCTTTTACGATGTGCCGGACTATGCGCGAAATTTCCTCAACGTGCCGCTCATCAGCTACAGCGGAGAGCAGGATGCGCAGCGTGACAGCGCCGAATACATGATGGAAGTGCTGGCGAAGGAAGGCCTGAAGCCGCCGCACCTCATCGGCCCTGGCATGGGTCACAAGTATCATCCCGAGACGATCAAGGAAGTGCAGGCCTGGATCGAAAAAGCCGTCGCGAAAGGTCGCGAGCTCTTTCCCGATGAAGTTCACATCCAGACAAAGACACCGCTCTATGGCCGCGTGAAGTGGGTGAACCTCCATGGGCTCGACGAGAGCTGGAAGGACGCCCGCATCGACGCGAAGGTGCTCGACGGCCAGACCATCGAGATCAAGACGAGCAACGTGTGCCGCATCGTGCTCTACCCGCCGCCGCAGGCTCGTAACGGCGGTGGCAAGGTGAAGGTCATTGTCGATGGCACCGCGCTCGATCTCGCCGTCGGCCCCGAGTTGCCGCAGTTTGAGAATTTCCTCAGCGCCGGCCCTCGCGTGCCGAATTCGCTTTGCCGTCTCATCAAAGAAAACGGCCAGTGGCGTGATTTTGGCAATGCCACACCCTTCCAGCACGAAGGCCCGGAAGGCGGCAAGCCCACCTCGCATCCTGGTTTGATCGACACCGCGTTTATGAAACGCTTCCTCGTCGTGCTGCCGGATGGCAAATCCTCGTCCCAGGCTGTCGATGCCTGGGTGAAGACCGAGTCGGAGCACTTCCTCACCCGCTGGCGCAGCCTCATGCGTGGCGATGTGCGTGTCGTGAAGGCTTCCGAGGTGAAGGACATCTTCGCCGAGGGCAAAACGCAGGGCCTCATCCTCTGGGGAACGCCCGAGTCGAATTCCTGCATCAAAGCGGTGCTCGGTGGCCTGCCGCTCACTTGGGACGCGAAGAAGGTCGGCATGAAGACGAAGGACAGCTTCGATGCAGCCACGCACGTGCCCGTTTTGACCTATCCGGCACTGAAATCGCCTGGTTTCGAGGTCGTCATCAATTCCGGACTCACCTTCCGCGAGGCCCACGATAAGACGAATTCCCTGCAAAACCCCAAACTGCCCGATTGGGCCATTTTGGACATCACGCAGGCTCCGAACGCCGAAACGGCCGGCAAAGTCGTCGCCGCGGACTTTTTCGATGATCGCTGGCAGGTGCGGAAGGAGTGATTCACTTCGACATTCATTCGCCATTCGTTCATTCTGGCTTCGTCATTCCATGAACCTCCCCATCCGCCCACGCCGCAATCGTCAGTCTCCCGCCATGCGCGATCTTGTGCGCGAGACGGAGCTGACGCCGGGGCATTTGATCTACCCGTTGTTTTTTCAGGAAGGGCAGGAGAGCACGCCGATCGCTTCGATGCCGGGCTGCACGCGCTGGAGCATCGACGGACTCGTGCAGGAGGCAGGGGAGGCGCACGCGCTGGGGGTTCCGGCGGTGGTGCTGTTTCCACGCATCCCGGATGAGCTCAAAACTCGCGGTGCGGAGGCATGCCACACGGATGACGGTCTCGTGCCGCGTGCGATCCGCGCTTTGAAGATCGCGCATCCGACGCTCACCGTGATCACCGACGTGGCGCTCGATCCTTACAACAGCGACGGCCACGACGGCCTCGTCTCGGACGACGGACGCATCTTGAATGACGAAACCGTGGCCGTGCTGCAACAGCAGGCGCTCTGCCATGCGCGTGCGGGCACGGACATCGTGGCCCCGAGCGACATGATGGACGGTCGCGTGGCGGCGATCCGCGCGGCGCTCGATTCCGCCGGTTTTCAGGCCGTTTCGATCATGAGTTACACCGCGAAGTATGCCAGCGCCTACTACGGCCCGTTTCGCGGTGCCTTGGACTCCGCGCCGAAGGCTGGCGACAAGAAAACCTATCAGATGGACCCGGCGAACGCCCGCGAAGCACTGCGCGAGGCCGCGCTCGATGAAGCGGAAGGCGCGGACATCCTCATGGTGAAGCCGGCGGGCCCGTATCTCGACATCATCGCGAAAATTCGTGCCGCCACTCAGCTTCCCATCGCCGCCTATCAGGTGAGCGGCGAGTATCTCATGATCAAATCCGCCTCCGCCGCCGGATGGCTCGACGAATCGAAGATCGTTCACGAATCCCTCATCGGCATTCGCCGCGCCGGTGCCGACATGATCCTCACTTATTTCGCGAAGCAGTGGGCGAAGGCTTGGCGGGGGTAAAAGGGCAGGGCGAAACCTGCTGCGCCTAGTTTGGGCTCGCACTCGCTGTGATTGCGTATGAGCAGAACCAGTCCAGAAACGACTCAATATCTAGGGCGTGTTTTAAAATTGTACAGATAGAGCAACTGGTGTAGCGAGAAGAATGGAATTACATCCAAGCTATCAGTTGGCGGTGCCCAAGCTGGCCCGTGTTATAAGAGC
>NZ_JBIIHA010000039.1:0-41292 GCF_044236155.1 Prosthecobacter sp. | reverse complement strand
GGCTCTTATAACACGGGCCAGCTTGGGCACCGCCAACTGATAGCTTGGATGTAATTCCATTCTTCTCGCTACACCAGTTGCTCTATCTGTACAATTTTAAAACACGCCCTAGGAACGCCTTTATCCCCATCGCAATAAATCTCACCAAGTGTGAATTGTGCATCAACAAGGCCATTCCAAGCTGCTTTTTCATACCAGTGAAGCGCGCCTGTAATATCTTTTGGAATACCGTCGGCCCCTTCAAATAGCCACGTTCCAACCAAATCTTGGGCCTTTGCATCACCACGAAGTGCAGCCTGCTTCCACCATCGCAGTCCTTCGAGTTCATCTTTTTCCACGCCGTCACCACGTATGTAACACCATCCAAGCTCAACTTGGGCAGTAACAACACCGCGCTCAGCGTATTTGCGATAAACTTCCATCGCAGCGATCTCATCCTTGGCTCCTGCTAGTCCGAAGCTATGAGCTTGCGCGATAAGTCGGATTGCTTCGGACGATCCCTGATCAGCTGCTTTTTCGAGCCAATAAATACCGAGCTTTGGATTTTTCTCAGCGTTCGTCCCAAGGAGATAGTTGCGCCCTAGATTCAAAGCTTCATCAGCGGTATTTGCTGTATCGCGATTAAGCGCGATGAAAATGCCGATGCTGAAAACAAGGCAGCTGACGCACCACCACCAAAATTTGCTTGGAATGCGATCTACAAGACTGGTAACTGAACTAGTTGTCCACTGGTTAGGCGGTGGTTTCGCTGGGCAAGTCGCGTTTCTCTTGGGCGCTTGATGTGGTTTTTGAGGCGGCGATGGGTTTGGCCTTTGAGGTGGACGGGGATTGGGTCTGTGAGGGGCTGCTTGACGTGGCGGTGTCGGCTGCGGGTTGTTGGGTTGGGCTGCTCGTGAGATGAGTGCAAATGCTTCGTTGATCTGGTAGGTGCGATCTTGGGCTTTCAGGCGCAAGCTCTCGTTACCAACAAACCGATCTGGATGCCAAACCATCAACTGCTCACGATACGCAGTCTTGAGCTGGGCTTCAGTATAGGGCTGAGCCAGTTCGAGAATGCGAAGGGCATCGGAGAGAGTCATGTCAGTTCATTGAACAGTTCTCACATGACTCATGAACAGCTTAGATTATACGTCCAGCAATCATCACCAATGATACTCCTGCAGCGCCCTCACCTGCACCTCGCTGCCTTGCAGTGACTTGATCGCCTTGAGCGCGGCATCGGCACCACGGAGCGTGGTCATGATGGGGATGCGGTTTTGCATCGTGGCGGTGCGGATTTTGACTTCATCCTCACGGGTGTTCTTTCCGGAGGGCGTGTTGATGACGAGGGCCATGTCCTTGTTTTTCATCAGGTCGATGACGTTGGGGCGCTGGCCGCTGGCGAGTTTGGGGAGGATGTTGACCGGGATGCCGGCGTCGCTGATGACCTGGCCGGTGCCGGGGGTGGCGTAGAGGGTGAAGCCGAGGTCGGCGTAGCCTTTGGCGATGCGGGCGACGTTTTGCTTGTCGGCTTCCTTCACGCTGATGAAGACGTTGCCCTTCGTTGGCAGGGTGCCGCCGGCGGCCATCTGGCTCTTCGCGAAGGCGAGGCCGAGGTCGGGGTCGATGCCCATGACCTCGCCGGTGCTCTTCATTTCGGGGCCGAGGATGATGTCCACGCCGGGGAACTTGCTGAAGGGGAAGACGGCCTCTTTGACGCTGTAGTGCGTGGGGATGACTTCCTGGGTGAAGCCGAGTTCTTTGAGCGTTTTGCCGGCCATGATCTTGGCGGCGAGCTTCGGCAGCGGGACGCCGATGGCCTTGCTGACGAAGGGCGCGGTGCGGCTGGCACGCGGGTTGACCTCGATGACGTAGAGGTCATCGCCTTTGACGGCGAGCTGCATGTTCATCAAACCGCGGACGTTGAGGGCTTTCGCGAGCTTTTTGGCGGCGTCGCGGATGCGGTCCTGCATGGCGGGCGTGAGGCTGAAGGGCGGGATGACGCAGGCGCTGTCGCCCGAGTGGATGCCGGCCTCCTCGATGTGCTCCATGATGGCACCGATGACGGTGGTCTCGCCGTCGGTGATGCAGTCCACATCGACCTCGGTGGCGTCTTCGAGGAAGCGGTCGATGAGCAGCGGCTTGTCAGCGGAGAGCGTGGGCTTGTTCGCGATGAGCGAGGCTCCGGCCTGGCTGGCGCCTTCCAGCTCGAGGTTCGTGCGCATGTAGTGCGCGAGTTCGTTGTCGTTATAGACGATCTGCATGGCGCGACCGCCGAGCACGAAGCTGGGGCGCACGAGGCTGGGGTAGCCGATCTTGGCGGTGACGGCCAAGGCTTCCTCCAGGCTGGTGGCGATGCCGCTGGGGGCCTGGTTCAAACCGAGATCGTCGAGCAGCTTGGCGAAGAGTTTGCGGTCTTCGGCGAGTTCGATGCTCTTCGGCGAGGTGCCGATGATGCGGACGCCGTTTTCTTCGAGGCCTTTGGCGAGATTGAGAGGCGTCTGGCCACCGAACTGCACGATGACGCCGAGCACCTGGTCGTTGCGGTTTTCGCGGTCGTAGATGTTGAGCACGTCTTCGAGCGTGAGGGGCTCAAAGTAGAGCTTGTCGGAGGTGTCGTAGTCGGTGGAGACGGTCTCGGGGTTGGAATTGACCATGATGGTCTCAAAGCCGAGCTCGCGCAGGGCGAAGCTGGCATGGACGCAGCAGTAGTCGAATTCGATGCCCTGGCCGATGCGGTTCGGGCCGCCGCCGAGGATGATGACCTTTTTCTTGTCGCCATCGCGCACCTCGTCCTCGATGCCGTAGGTGCTGTAGTAGTAAGGCGTGTAAGCCTCGAACTCCGCCGCGCAGGTGTCCACGAGGCGGTAGGTGGGGAGAACATGTGATTTCTTTCGAATGTCACGCACCCAGCTTTCGGCTTTGCCAGTTGCCGTGGCGATCTGCCTATCAGAAAAGCCAAGCTTCTTCCAACGCTTGAATGCAGCTTGCAGGCTCGAACCAGCATCAACAACAGTTCTGCCAGATCCATTCAAAAGGTCATGGGCGTCATCCAATGTCGTTTGCTTCCCGAGACTAAGCATTCGCTGTTCCTTCACAATCTCCTCAATCTGCCTCAAGAACCACCGGTCGATCTTCGTCAGGGCGAAGACCTTCTCCACGTCCCAACCCTTCGCGAAGGCGGCGCCGAGCCAGAAGATGCGCTCGGCGTTCGGCACGCTGAGCTTGGTTTCGAGTTCCTCGTCTTCGAGCTGCTTGTCCGCGCCGTCGCCGATGAGGCCGAAGCGCTTGATCTCCAGGCCGCGCAGGGCTTTTTGAAGGCTCTCTTTGAAGGTGCGGCCGATGGCCATGACCTCGCCGACGGATTTCATCTGCGTGGTGAGCACCTCGTTGGCACCCGGGAACTTCTCAAAGGTGAAGCGCGGCACCTTCGTCACGACGTAGTCGATGGTCGGCTCAAAGGCGGCGGGCGTGTGGCGCGTGATGTCGTTTTTCAGCTCGTCGAGCGTGTAGCCGACGGCGAGCTTTGCGGCGATCTTCGCAATCGGGAAGCCGGTGGCCTTCGACGCGAGCGCGGAGCTGCGGCTGACGCGCGGATTCATCTCGATGACGATCATGCGGCCCGTGTCCGGATGCACGGCGAACTGGATGTTCGATCCGCCGGTCTCCACGCCAATCTCGCGGATGCACGCGAAGCTGAAGTCGCGCATGATTTGATACTCGCGATCCGTGAGCGTCTGGATCGGCGCGACGGTGATCGAGTCGCCGGTGTGCACGCCCATGGGGTCGAGGTTTTCGATGGAGCAGATGATGACGCAGTTGTCCGCCTTGTCGCGGATGACCTCCATTTCGAACTCCTTCCAGCCCAGCAACGACTCCTCGATGAGCACCTCGCTCACCGGCGAGAGGTCCAGGCCGCGTGCGGTGATGCTCTCAAACTCCTCGCGGTTGTAGGCGATGCCGCCGCCGGTGCCGCCGAGCGTGTAGGCCGGGCGGATGATGAGCGGCAACGTGCCGATCTCGTCGGCGATCTTGCGCGCCTCGTCCATCGTGTGCGCCACGCCAGACTGCGGCAGGTCGAGCCCGATCTTGAGCATGGCGTTTTTGAAAAGCAGACGGTCCTCGCCCTTCTCGATGGCCTCCGGCTTCGCGCCGATCATGCGCACGCCATGTTTTTCCAGCGTGCCCGCCCGATGCAGCGACATCGCGGTATTCAGCGCCGTCTGGCCGCCGAGCGTGGGCAGGAGCACATCCGGCTTTTCCTTGATGATGATCTTCTCCACCATCTCCGGCGTGATCGGCTCGATGTAAGTGCGGAAGGCGAACTCCGGATCGGTCATGATCGTGGCCGGATTGGAGTTGATGAGCACCACCTCATAGCCTTCCTCGCGCAGGGCCTTGCAGGCCTGGACGCCGGAGTAGTCGAACTCACAGCCCTGGCCGATGACGATGGGGCCGGAACCGATGACGAGAATGCGTTTGATGGAGGTGTCTTTGGGCATGGGGGAGGGGGAAATGACGAAACCAGAATGAGGAATGACGAATGTCGGGGAGAAAGCGTATGATTTGGGCGCTTTCGGGGGCCGTTTCGGTGTGAATCACCTGAATGCGGGGCCGGAAAGCGCGGCATCTTGCACGGTCTGCGGGGGGCGTCAAATGCGGGGGTTGATTTGGTGGTGATCCGCCGGAAAAATCGGGGCATTCCTCGAAAAAACATGCCTGCCACGACCATCGCGCTCGGATTCGGCCATCTGCCGCAGGATCATGCTAAAAACACGGAACTGGACGTGCACCTGCACCTGGATCATCCGGCCACGCCGATCTCCATGGGGGAGCGCAGCGGCCCGCAATCGACCGGCTCGGGCTACACACTGCAACAGGCCACGGAATACCGCATGGAGGAGCATCTGCGTGCCTGTGGTTGCGACTGGCTGCGCCAGGTGGCGGCGGAGGAGCGGCTGAGCGGGCGGATTTTCACACCGGAGGAGATTTTGGTACGCAAACCGGCCACCATCGCGGTTTCTCCGCCCCCAGCGAGGCTTCCTAACAAACAGCCGCCCGCCGGTGCGCTGGAAAAAATCCGCCGGGCCATCGCGGCGCAGGATTTCGAGGAGATCGAAGGTCTGCGGGATGTTTTGAATGATGAGCTCGTGCGCGAGATCGCGGCTGAGTGGCGCGCAAATCTGCCGTGGGGTGTGAAGGATGCCTATGCGGCGCTGCTGATGGACCAGACGGCGGACTGCGTGCAGGCGCTGTATCAGGACGCGCTGCGTTCACCGACGGTGGAATCACGCGCCTACGCAGTCTGCGTGCTGACGCGGGATTTCAGCCGCTTTGACGCGATGCTGGTGGACGGCGGCCTGGACGAGGCGCGGGTGGACGCGCAGGTGGCGGCATTCAATTCGCGGAAACCTTGAGGCCGATGTCCTTGTAGGCGGCGACGAGTTCCTGCGCAATCTGCGAGTAACCGCGGCTGTCGAGCAGGAGGTCGATGTGCTTGAAGGGGGCGGTCTCAGGTTTCATGTCCGGCGGCGGGAAGTTGGTGGGGTATTGAAAACGGCCGTCCGGGAAGCGCTTCACACGTGGATCGGCGAAGAAGGCGCGCAGAGCCTCGGTCTCGCCATGCACGGCATCCATGAAGCGGAGGAAGCGGTGCCCTTTTTTGCCCTCCGGGCCGTCGAGATGGCAAAAGAAGTAAAGAACGAGCACGGAGCGGAAGTAGAGCTCGCCCATGGCGCGGTTGTTGGTGTCAGCGATGCCGTCCCAGGTGGAGCGGTTCATGGTCATGTGCGTCTCGAGGTTGCCGATGTCGAGCGCGTAGCCCCGCTTTTGCATTTCCTGGGCGTGGTCACGAATGCCTGTCTTGTGGGCGTCGGTGCGAAACTTCCCGGCATTGTAGGGCAGCATCTCGGTGTACTCGGCGGCGCCTTCGATGACCCACTTGGGGAGGAAGGGCAGGTAATCGTGCATCATCTGATGCGTGATCTCGTGGATGAGCGTGCCGCCGTCGTAGCTGTCGTTCTTGAAGTAAGTCTTGCCGCGCATCTCCAGGCCGATGCTGGGGAAGGGCACCTTGAAGATCTTGTCTCCGCTGGAGTAAACGCCGCCTGAATTCTCCGGGCCGCCGGCGGCGATGTAGTCGCCCCGTGTCTCATACAAAGCGGCCTGATAACGCTCCAAGCCTTCCGGCGGGCGGCAGACGACCCCCCAGGGCAGGGTGGTGACGAGCGCGCGCGTGGCCTCGAAGGTGCGGGCCACTTCCTTCATCACACTGCCCGCAAGCTTGGCCTGGGAGGTGAACTCGAATGCCTCCGAGCGATACACAAAGCGCCTTGCGGGCGCGGATTCCTCGACAGGCTGGATTTCGACGGCCCGCGAGGAGACAAGCACGTTGTCCGGCCAGACTCGCTTTTCGACGGGGAGCCGGTTCAAGGAGGCGGCTGAATCTGCCGGAGCAGTTCCCTGGGCTGTCGCAGGCGGGGCGGGGGTCGCGGGCGTCTTCGCCAGGCTTTTCACAAAGGCCTGGTCCTCGGCGCTGAAGCGTGCGAGCGGGATTTTGTGCTCGCTGCCGTCCGCCATGCGCAGCGTGACGCTGTCCGCGGCGGCGCTGACAAAGGAGGCCTGGATGATGCGGCCCTGCACATCCTTCCATGGGCGCAAGCCGGTCTGCCCGGCGGAAACGCACGGAAAAAGCAGGAGCATGAGCGCGAGAAGAACGTGGTGGGTCGGCTTCATGCGCGTGTGCATATCATGAAGGGAAAAAATAGGCAAGACGGCTGTGTGTTTCATGCCAGAATCAGGCGAGCGGACCGCTGAACTGCCGCCGCTCATTTTTGATCATGTCCTCTTCAGTCCTGCTGCATGTCTTCAACCGCTATCTCTACCGCGGTGGCGAGGAACTCATCGTGGACAAGATCCACGACGACCTCTCCACGCGGCACGCCGTGACGTGGTGCCGGTTTGAGAGCGCGGAGTGGACCGGGGAGAACGCGCCGCCCAAATGGCGGCAGGCGGCGCGGCTGTTTTACAACCGCGAGGCACGCACGCGTTTTGAGTCCGCGCTCGACTCCAGCGGTGCTCAAGCTGCGGTGTTTCACAACATCCATCCGGTGGGCTCGGCCGCGCTTTACCACGCCGCTTTGAAGCGAAAGCTGCCGGTGATCCAGTTTTTGCACAACTGGCGCCCGTTTTCCGTGGGCGGGGCGTTGCACGTCGGTGGAAAACTGACGCCGGACGCGCTTTACGGCAGCCACTGGAAGGAGATCCGCGGCGGGACGTGGCAGGACTCCGTGGTGAAGAGCGCGCTATTCGCCCTGATGCTGCTGCTGCTGCGCCAGAGCGGGTGGCTTCAAAGCGTGAAAGCCTGGATCGCCGTCTCCGACTTCATGCGTGAGAAAATCGTCTCCTCAGGCGCTCTTCCGGCCTCGCGCGTCCACACGCTGCGGCATGCCTGGAACGCGCTGCCGCAGGCTCCCGCGGTCGAGGACGCGGGGTATTATCTCTTCCTCGGCCGGCTCGTCGAAACGAAGGGCATCCACACGCTGCTGGACACCTGGGACGCCCTGCGCGCGCAGCTCGGCGACCGCACGCCGCTGCTGCACATCGCGGGCGAGGGGCCGCTGGATCACGCGGTGCAACAACGCGTGCGCACGAATCCCTACATCGGGTTCCTCGGCCACATCGGCGGGGAGACAAAACGCGAGGCAATACGTCGCTGCCGGGCGATGATCGTGCCCTCGACATGGTGGGAGCCGCTCGGGCTTGTGGTTTACGAGGCGTATGATTACTCCAAGCCGGTGCTCGCGGCAAAATCCGGTGGATTGATCGAGATCGTGCAGCATGGCGTCACCGGTCTGCAGCATGAACCCGGCGATGTGCCCGGCCTTGTTCGTGATGTGCTCGAAATGGAGGCCACTCCCGCCACCGCCCGCCTCGTCATGGGCCGCGCGGGACGTCAATGGCTTCTGCGGGAGGCAAGCACGCAGGCGTGGCTTCAACGCTTCGAGGAAATCCTCGGCTCCGCTCTCAATGCATGATCGTCACCCGCGCGCCGACGGGCGCATGCTGGTAGATCGTCTGCGCCATGTCACGCGGCAGGCGGATGCAGCCATGGGAAGCCGGTGAGCCGGGATTCGGGATCGGCCCCGCGTGTAAGCCAACGCCATAGCCGGTGATGCGCATCCAGTAGGGCATCTGCGCGCCGACAAACCGGCCCCCGGGAGGAATTCGGGACACACCCGCGGTCGCATTGCTATTCACCACGTTGCCATGACGATCGAACACCATGCCGTAGCGGTTCGAGCGCTTGTCCACGATCTTTTCCATGATGCGGAACGTGCCGGTCGGCGTGGCAAAGCCGCTGCGTCCCGTCGCCACATAGGTCCACCCGACATTCTGGCCGTTTTTGAAGAGGTAGGCCTTCTGCTCGCTGAGGTCGATGTTCACGCTGAGCGGTCCCTGCGTGCCCCCGCCATGCCAGACATACATGGGCGACTGCGAGGCAAAAGGAGGCATTACCAGCAGCGGACGGCGCACTACCTCGGAACGTGAAGCCCAGAGCGGCAACCGCGGCAGCTCGCACTGGCAGAGCAGCAACGCACTTAAAACAGCGAGGGAGAAGCGACTGGTTTTCATGGCGAGTGCGATTTTAGGAGCATCTTCCGCGCCCGTGCAACCCATCAGCTAGAACCGGTGCAGGACCTTTATTTTCACTGGTTTCGTTGATTCCAGTAAATCTTAACATTCTTGCTGCGACGGCCCGCTCCGATGACTTCTAAGTCACGATCATTATCAAGGTCCGCGCAAACCGCGTCCTCGCAGGCCATGCCGCCATCGTCGATGAACGAGTTCTGCCAGCCGTTGCCATCCTCCTTCGTCGTCCAGAACAGTTTCACCGCCACTTTGCCGATCTTTTGCTGCGCACGCCAGCCGACGACGATCTGGCGGTTGTTCAGGCCGAGCAGATCATGCGTGGCGATGGCATGGCCATCCACCAGCTCGCTCGTGAGCACACGACGCTGCCATGTTCCATTCTTCGGACCGTCCGGCGGAGGCGTGTAAAGAACCAGATTCTCGCCGTGCATCGGTTCGATCGTCACCACATACGGCTGACCGCCCGCAAACGCGCCGTAGCGCACCTCGCCCGCGCCTTGCAGTTCGGGATTGTCCTTCGGATGCCGGGCGATCCACTGCTCCTTCCAGCCGTTGTCGGTTTGATCCAGCCGCACCACGCCCTCGCGGCCGCAGAGCAGGAGGCTCTCTGCCTCGGTGCCCGGCGCGGGGATGATGTCGAGGTTGTGCGTCTTGTGCATCGTGCCCTGCACCAGCGACGTGTTCCATTCCTTGCGCGGATCCTCCGGCATGTGGTAGGCCAGCACGCGCACACCGGCGCCCTCGGCGTTCTTGTCATTGCCGCGTCCGTGTAGCGGCACGACGACCAAGTCGTAACGGCCGGCGCGATTGCGCACCCACTTCATGCGGTGTGTCGTCGGCTCATGGGCCAGCTTCACCGGCTCCCACTTCTGCGTGCGATCCGCCGGCGGGATCAGATAAAACACCGCGCCGCTGCCCACTGTGTCGCCAGGATTCCATTCCGCGCCCACGGCGATCTCGCACTTGCCATCACCGTCGATGTCACGCGCCGCGATGCATACATGATCCTTCTCCGTCAGCTTTTCCGCGATGACATGCTTCTTCCACGTCGGATTCTCATACCAGACGATCACGTTGCTGTCGGCCAGCAGGATGTCCGTCTGTTTGTCACCGTTCACATCCGCAACGGCCAAGCCATAGCCAATGCCGACCTCGCCATCGATGGTCTGCTCTTTAAAATTCGGTGTCTGCGCCTGCGCGACGGCGGCGGCCAGAAGAAGGGAAATCAGCGTGATTTTCATGCGGCGGGGAGCCTAGGCGAAGCTGCCTCTGCGAAGCAAGCTCTCAAATCGGTTATGCGTTCAGGGAGATCGGAGAAAGTGCCAGGCCAGTCACATGACTCTTAACACTTAACTCCTAACCTCTAACTCCTACACCTTCCGCCGCCACCGCATCCCCAGCGCCACGCTCCATTGATACTTCCGCGCATGCTCGCGGATCAGGAAGGGCATGTCGCAGGTCTTCGAGAGGTCAAAATGCGGCTCCAACAGCGACGTGAGCCATTCCCGTGTTGAACCCTGCGGCCAATGGCCGCGTGGCGTGAATTCTTCCAGCCAGGTGCATGGCGTCGTCAGCAAAAGCTGCCCGCCAGGACGCACGAGGCTTGGCAGACGCTCGATCAGCTTCAGCGGATCGGTCAATCTGCAGAGCAAGTTCGCCGCGTGCACGATGTCGAATTCGCCAAGGTCGCCGCGCAGATTCATCGCGTCGCCTTGCTCGAAGAGCACTCGATCCCGCTGCAGATTCTCCGGCACGCGTGCCACCAGCGCTGTTTTCGCGCTGCCTTCATCCACGCGCTCGTAATTCATGCTGCCATCTCGTGCCAGCGCCGCTGCTGCATCGACAAAACTCTGCGAGTAATCAATGCCCAGCACGCTCACACCGAAATTCGCCAGCTCAAAGCTCGAGCGACCCACCGCGCAACCGAGATCCAGCGCCACGGCTTCGCAAGGTGTGCGCGGCAGATCGATCAACTCCATCACCGTGCGCACCGGAAACCCCAGCGCCTCACGCGGCCCGTTTTCCCAAGGCAGCACTTCGTAAGGCGTGCCGTAGTGAAAAAGGAGGTATTCGTCGAGAAGACGCCGGGTTTCGTAGATGTTCATCAGGCAGGCCTCTTATTCAGCCGCCAGCGCATCCAGCAAGTATTTCGACGGCTGGAAGTGCTCGTTGAGGACGGTGACCTTGCCATCGCGGCACATGCGGGTCTGCTTGATGTCGAAGTTCGGCGTCTTGTGCGGCGCGAAGAGGATGTCGTCGTGCGTGGCGTTTTGATGACGCTTGAACTTCTGCGGCGTGATGTGGCCGCCGAGATGGTCGTCGCGACCGGTGGCGAGGTGGCAGGTGCCGAGCACTTTTTCATCTTGGATGTCCGCGCCGGACACCGGCAGCACCTGCGTGCCAAAACCGAGCTCGCCGAGCACGCCGGTCATCGGATCGTCGGCGAGCTTGGCGTTGTGCTCGTCAATCGTGCTTTGTTTGCCTGCGATAAGCTCCGCCTTGATGATTCGTCCGCCAGTGACGGTGAGTTTGCCGAGCGTGCCGTCCTCGTATTTGAGCGGGAAGGTGCCTTCCGCGCCGGTAGGCACGAAGTACACTTCACCCGCAGGCAGATTCGCGATGTCCGGCGTGTCGCCCTGGCAGAGGCCGTGGCTCTTCTGCGCCTCCTGGCGGTTCAATTCGAGGCGCACGCTCATGTCGGGGCCGTTTTCGACCGTGAAGTCGATCTCCACCCAGTCCGCGCGTGTCATGGCGAGGCGCAGCTTTTCCGCGTCGCGGCTCACATCCTCATAATCGACCGCGAGGCCGGAGTTCAGGATGACCTCGTTCACACCGTGCAGCGTGGCGCCGCGGAAGCCGTATTGCTTCGCAAAGGCCGTCAGCGGCGCGGTGGCGCTGAAGGTGGAGATGCACAGGATGATGTCGTAATTCGGATAGATGTCCTTTTCGAGACTGAGTTCCTTGCCGCTCATATCGACGCAGAGGTCGGGCAGATCGAGATTGCTGCCCGTGGTCTGCGTGTAGGCATACATTTCACCGCCTTCGAGCACGAGCTCCTCGGCGACACCATTTTTGAGGCCCTGGTAGAAATAATCGTGCGCCCGCTTCTGGATCGCACGCGCTGGATTTTTCAGGAAGGCATAGTCCTTCGCCTCCGCGAGGTCCGGCAGGTCGATCAAGATGCAGATCTTGCGGCCGAAGGTCGGTTTGAACACCGTGCCGAGAAGGCGCGAGAGATCGAACTTGGGAAACTGGCGGCCTTTGGCCGAGGACTGAATGGTTGGCATTGGGGCGGCGATCATAGGCATTGAGGGGATGTCTGGCAAATACGGCCTGGATACTTTCACGGATTCATTTTCCGCGTGAGTTAACACAGCTCATGCATGTGACGTGTCCGTTGCATCAAGAAGGCGAAAAGCCGCGGAAGCATCCTCTCTCAGGATTACTTCTGGAAATGCGACGGCGCGAACCGGAGTATGAAGCTCATGTCCCAGCCCAACGACATCCGCCGCGTGGTCATCGCCAGCTTCATCGGCACCACGATCGAGTGGTATGACTTTTTCCTCTACGGCACGGCCTCGGCGCTTGTGTTTAACAAACTGTTCTTCCCGAACTTCGATCCGCTGGCAGGAACGATGGCGGCCTTCGCGACTTACGCGGTCGGATTCTTCGCACGACCGGTCGGCGGCATCGTGTTCGGCCATTTCGGCGACAAGATCGGCCGCAAGTCCATGCTGGTGACCACGCTCATGCTCATGGGTGTGGCGACGGTGTTGATCGGCCTGTTGCCGACGTATTCGCAGATCGGTGTCTGGGCTCCGATCCTGCTCGTGCTGCTGCGTTTCATCCAGGGTTTCGGTGTCGGCGGTGAATGGGGCGGCGCGGTGCTGATGGCCGTCGAGCATGGCGCTCAGGGCCGACGTGGCTTTTATGCGAGCTGGGTGCAGGCCGGTGTGCCGGTGGGGCTGCTGCTGGCAAACGCGGTCTTCATGCTTGCCTCGTCGATGAATGAGCAGGCGTTCCTCTCCTGGGGCTGGCGCGTTCCCTTCCTGCTCGGCGTCATGCTGCTGGGAGTCGGCATGTTCATCCGCCTGAAGATCATCGAGAGTCCCGTCTTCACGCAGGCCAAAGCCGAGGACGCAGGCCCGAAGGTGCCAATCCTCGCCGTGCTGCGAGATCATCCGCGCAATGTGCTGCTCGCCATGGGCGCGCGCTTTGCGGAGAACGCGTTCTTTTACATCTTCACCGTCCTCGTGCTCAGCTACGGCTCGCAGCAGCTTGGCATGTCGAAGTCCACATTGCTGAACGCGGTGCTCATCGGCTCCGCGGTCCAATTGATCGTCATTCCCTGGTTCGGCGCGCTCTCGGATCGTTTTGGCAGGCGTCCGGTCTATCTTGGCGGGGCATTCTTCCTGATGCTGTTCGCGTTTCCGTTCTTTTGGATGGTCGAATCGCGCCAAACCGTGCTCGTCGTGCTGGCGGTGGTGATCGGGCTGATCGGCCACGCGGCGATGTATGGCCCGCAGGCGGCGTTCTTTTCCGAGTTGTTCGGCACCCGCGTGCGCTACAGCGGCGCGTCGCTCGGTTACCAACTCGCCTCGCCGCTCGCCGGCGGTCTCGCACCGCTCATCGCCACCGCGCTGCTGGATCAAACGGGAGGCAGACCGTGGCCGGTGGCGGTTTATCTGATCGTGATGGCGGTGATCACGCTCATCTCGGTGTGGCTCGCGGAGGAGACGAGTCGCAAGGCGTTGCAATGACGAAACCAGAATGATGAATGACGAAGCTCGAAGGTCCGAAGCGATTCATCCAGCCATTCGGGCTTGATTCATCATTCGCCATTCTGGTTTCGTCATTCCGAGCAGCCGCCGTCCTTTTCGGCCCAAAACCTGTCCGCGGTGCTTTGACGAAGCATTTGCACTTCCACGTCTTCCGTCTTCCTTGCACGCCCTACCATGAACGAAGCCTTCCCAGACATTCAGAAAATCCAGTTCGAAGGACCGAAGAGCCGCAACCCGCTCGCCTTCAAGCACTACAACGCCGACGAAATCGTGGGCGGCAAAAAAATGCGCGATCACCTGCGCTTCGGCGTCGCCTACTGGCACGCCATGCGCAACTCGCTCTCCGATCCCTTTGGCGGCGGCACCGCGCAGCGCCCGTGGGACGACGGCAGCGACTCCGTCGCGAACGCCCAGCGCCGCGTGTGGGCCTGCTTCGAGTTCATGGACAAGCTCGGCGTCGATTACTACTGCTGGCACGACCGCGATGTCGCTCCTGAGCTGCCCACGCTCGCCGAAAGCAACAAGGCCTTCGACGCCGTCGCCGACGAGCTCGAAAAAGCGCAGAAGCAGACTGGCAAAAAGCTCCTCTGGGGCACTGCCTGCCTCTTCGCCCACTCACGTTACTGCCAGGGCGCGGCCACCAGCCCGAACGCCGGCGTCTTCGCGTATGCCGCCGCGCAGGTGAAGAAGGCCATGGACGTTACGCATCGCCTCGGCGGTGAAGGCTACACCTTCTGGGGTGGTCGTGAAGGCTACGCCACGCTTTGGAACACCAACATGAAGCGCGAGCTCGACCACCTCGCCCGCCTGCTGCACATGGCCGTCGATTACAAGAAGAAGATCGGCTTCAAAGGCCAGTTCTACATCGAGCCGAAGCCGCGTGAACCCTCCACGCACCAGTACGACTCCGACGCCGCCGCCTGCTTGAACTTCCTGCGCGAGCACAACCTGCTCGACCACTTCAAGCTCAACCTTGAGACCAACCACGCCACCCTCGCCGGCCACAGCATGCGGCATGAGATGCAGGTCGCCATCGCCGCGAACGCGCTCGGCTCCGTCGATGCGAACACTGGCGACACCCTCATCGGCTGGGACACCGACCAGTTCCCGACGAACATCTATCTCACCACCGAGATCATGCTCGAAGTCCTGCGCATGGGCGGCCTCACCACTGGCGGCCTCAACTTCGACGCCAAGTGCCGTCGTGAATCCTTCGAGCCCGTCGATCTCTTCCACGCCCACATCGGCGGCATGGACGCCTTCGCCCGCGGCCTCAAGGTCGCTCACGCGATGATCGAAGACGGTCGTATCAACAGCTTCATCAAGCAGCGCTACGCCACCTACGACACCGGCATCGGCGCGAAGATCGAGAAAGGCGAAGTCGGTTTCGCCGAACTTGAAGCCCACGTCCTCGCCAACGGCGAGCCTCTTCTCGGCAGCGGTCGTCAGGAGATGCTGGAAAACCTGGTGAACGAGTACCTCTGAGCCACAGCGCACCCGACAACGGGGAAACCCGGCTGCTTGGGTTGAATTCAAATCCACACGCGAGGCGGTCGGCAACGACCGCCTCGTTTATTGGGAGACGGACAAGAATGGCACCCGGCTAAGCCGTAACGACGAAGCAGGTGAAGGCTCGCGTCAGCGTCCTGGAGTAGCGGCGGCCCTCCACCGCTTTCGAGCATCCCCAAGCTTGCGGAAAGCTCCAGAGGGCTGGAGCACTCCAAGACGCTGACGCGGGAGTGACGACTTAGCGACGTCGCCTGGCCGTTTTCCGGGCGGAAAACTCCGTTAATGCGCCGGAATGATCCGTTCATCCGCCTGAATTGGCCGTTTAACCAGCGGTCAAACCCATTGATTCGGCGGAAGAATCGATTGTTTCAGCCGAAGAACGGTGAAAACCGGCGAAAGAATGGATTCATCCGGCGACAAAACAGATGATTCCGGTGAAAAGACCCGTTCTTCGGCAGGAAAATTGGCTTACTGAGGTGATGAAACGGCTTCTTCCGCCGAAAGAACGGTGTTTTCCGCCGAAGAAAGGCGCAAATCGGCAGGAAAATGGCCAGGAATGGACCCTCATGTCGCTCCAACAGGCTGGGATTCGGCGGAAACGGGCGTGGAATCGGCGCTGGCGGGCGGCGCTTCCACCTGAGCGGGGTGGGGAAGGGTGCAGCGGTAGAGACTGCCGTTCCGGCCCGTCCGCGCTTCGGCGATGACGACCTTTCCCTTTCGGATCATGCGATTGAGGAAGGTCTTCACCGTGCTGGTCTCGGGGAAGTTCCGCGTGACCTTGTACACCGCCCGCTTGAAGTCCTGCGGGGCAAAACCGCCCTCTGGCATTTGCACCAGGCACTCCAGGAGGATCTCGTCACGCGACTTCCGCTTCTCCGCCGGAGCCAGCGCCTGAATCGGTGCCCCGGACGCTGACATGGCAGCCGCGCTCACATTCACCGCTACCGGCCTGGCTGTCAGCAGCGGCCGATGCTCCTCCAGCAGCGCCCGCACCTTGCGCACCATCTCCAGGTCCGCGACCAACTTGGCCTCCAGCCGCGCCAGAGCATCCGGGGATAAATCAGAAACCGTCATGGAAAAAGGTGATCCGTTAATCGAATGGCGTCAAACGGAAGGTTTTTCGTTTCGGGCCGAATGTCTCAGTCTCAGGAGATTGGCATGTGCTATCTGCCAGGCATCTGACCTTTAACGACCCAAACTCAGTGATGCCAAACGCGGACATTGCAAACCACGATACCCTGCCGAGTTGGCGGTAGCGCAGGTGGGCCACCTTCAGGGTTACGGGCTGCTAATCTGATCCATTGAGTTGTCCCGTAGATGAATCGTAGGATAACCAGTGGTGCGAAACCTCATTTTTGCGTGGTTTAAGGCCGTCTTTGGTTAGATCAAACAAATTCCAGGTGAGCAGCTTGGCACCATCTGCTTCCTTCTCCCGTATTATGGCTTTCATCGCCTCGAGGTAAGCAGGGCCACCGTCAGGAAAAACAAGCATGGCCTCACGATGCGGAATCGAAACGATGAGCTTCTCAGACCCAAGCGCCTTTGAGAGTGCTGCGTAAAGACCGGTCCAAGTGGAACTCGCGGCTGCCGCCCAGTGACCTCCAAACAGCGCAAAGGGTTTTCCTTGCGGGCCGCTGGCGAACAGGCTGCTATGCACCTTCTGTTCTTTGATCAGTGCAGCCAGATTGGAGTCTGCCTGCTTCTGGGCTTGCTCGGGCGTCAGCCCGAGTTTTTTCAGATCGTCTGGCAAAACATTCTGAACTAAGCCATCAAGATCATGAACTAACACGATGGAGAGATCATGCCCGAGTGTTCTGGTGATTCCGTCCGGCTGTGTCGGGCCGTGCTGAAGATACTCTTTCGGCACAACATACGGGTAGATCAACTCAGCATGAGGAGTCACCTTCGGCGCAGGTGCGGATAGGGGCGCCGCAGCAGCCGCAGTCGTTGAGAAGATGGCGAGGAGGCGCTTGAACATGGATTCTTGGGCTAACGATTAAGCTCTGGCACGGGAGGGGTGGCGCAGAGCATGAAAGGAGTGGGTGATATTCAAACTGCGATGGACTTTGATACGACAATACGCGCCCTACCGTTGTCCAGCAGCGCCATTGTTCGCCCTTGGAGTTAAAGCGCTTTCATGGTTTCAGAGTGATTGTTTTGATGCTGTCTCGGAGAATAGACTCCATCTTTGGAAATTCATTCTTCGTGGAGTTAAAATTGAACATGAGCATCTTGCCCTTGTGCGAAGTAATCAGAACAATATTGTGAATATCTTGGTCTATCGCTCGTGAGGTCATCTCCATGAGAAGCCACTTCTGGCCAGCCAAATCTACGAGAGCATTCTGTTTCCACTCGATCCCTGGAATTATGCGGTCGAATACCTTCGTGAACGCCTCCTGTACATCGGGCAGGTCAGATAGTTTGACAGATTGCTCTGCGAGTTGATAGGCGATAGTCGTCGATCTGCCTTCTGTGCCAACTACCTGCTTGGGCGCGTTAACTGAGGGATACTTTGCGTTGATTTCTTCTTGCGAGAGATCGGAGAATTCTACTGGAATGCTAAAAACGACTGAGCCGCCGTCGATGGTAACGTCCTTCGATGAGGCAAAGGAACTCAGCAGCAAAAAGACGGCGACACGAATGGTGTTGGCTTTCATGGTGTTTAGTCCCGTTGGTGGGCTCACGGTTGAAAGTATTTCTTGGTTGGCCTGTGGTCGGCGAGGTCATGTCTCTGAACCTGCGCTATCTCTGGAAAGTTGCTGAGCCAACTCACGAGTTAAAGCAACCTCTGCGTCCTTCGATCCAAGCCAGTTTAGTGCTATGTGATGCTTCTTCGCGGCTGTGTGAAGCGTGAGGATTCGCTGTCCGCTCACCTCGCTCTGGCTCAAACCGGTGATCTCAACGTAGGGCAATCTAAATGGTCGCTTGATTGGGAATCCGACCGGAAATGAAATGGCCTCGTTGGTCAAGACAACGTCTGGCACTCCATGAACCAATGTGGTGACAATCATCCACCCAGCCACCAAGACGAAAAGAATAGATAATGCTGTAAGAACCCAATAGAAGGTCGAGGCACCTGAGGGACTAAACTCAATGATCCCATTCAGTATCAGTCCCTTCGTGTTCGTGGATGCCTTTTGGCCAATCACGGCGGCGCAAGCACCGAAAAAAAGGCCGCATATGAGCATGACCTTCGGTGAAGGTCGGCAGCGGAATGTCATGGATTGCTGTTCTGATGGCGTCACGATAGGCGTGTTGATTTGGGCAAATATCATTCACAGATCGTGAGGTTTGTCAGCAGATTTATATCCACGGATTTGTTTGAATAGTACGGACTGGAGCGTCCATGGGTGTCGATTGACACTCCTATGTCGTTGCTGGGTAACAAAAATGTCGGTTTGCACGCACCTAGGAGTACAAATCCACTGTTCAATAGCACCGGAGTGGTGCCCCTGACGCGTGAGACTGATGGCGGCTTACTTTTCCCCAAACTGCTTTTTGTACAGCGTTTTGAACGGGTTCTCCGCGGCTAGGGGAGCGTCTTCGTTGATGAGGAGGGGCTGGACGCTGTCCCACCAGATGTCGTAGGCAGCGGTGAGTTGTTTGACGACGTCGGGGTTCGCAGCGGCGAGGTCGGTGAGTTCGCCGGGATCGGTTTGGAGATCGAAGAGCTGCCACTTGGGCTGGGCGACGGCCTCAGGACCGGCGTTGACGATGGCCGGGGTTTGTTTCGGCCCGGCGGCGGCCTTGGCTTTGTTTTTGGCCCTGGCTTTGGCATTCGGATTGCCGCCACGCGCTTCGCTGACGAGGTGCCAGCGGCTGGTGCGGACGCTGCAGTTGGTGAACTGGTACTTCTGCGGATCGGCGTCCTTCGGCCAGCGGCCGACGTGGGTGAAGAGCTGGCGGTCGGCCCACTCTGCGTTTGGATTTTCCAGCAGCGGGACGAGGCTGCGGCCTTCGACTTGAGTTTTCACGTCGTCCGTGAGTTTCGCACCGGCGAGTTCGGCGAGCGTGGGGAAGAAGTCGATGTGGGCGCAGAGTTTGTTGACCGGAGCGGGCTTGAGCGTGCCGGGCCAGCGCCAGAGGCTGCTGGCCTTGATGCCGCCCATCCAGGGGGAGCCTTTGGCGGCGTGGAGTCCGGCATTGTAGGTCTTCACCCCGGCGGTGCCGCCGTTGTCGTTGATGAAGATGACGAGCGTGTCGTTCTCGATGCCCCACTCCTTCAATTTGCCGAGCAGCAGGCCGAGGTTTTGGTCGATGTTGTGCAGCATGCCGAAGAAGCTCGCGGCGTCATCGCCCTCGACCTTGCCGTCATACAGCGCCTTGTCCTCGGGGCGGGCGATGTAGGGGCCGTGCGGCGCATTGGTGGCGATGTGGCAATAGAAGGGCTGCTTGCCCTTCACGCTTTCGATCCACTTCTTGGCCTGCGCGAAGAACACGTCGGTGCAGTAGCCTTTCGTCTTCTCGAACGTGCCGTTGTGCAGGATGGCGGGGTCGAAGTACTTGTTGCCGGGCGCGTCGCCGCAACTGCCGGGATAGGTCTGCCCGATGCCGCCGGCGCCGTGGATGAACATTTCATCGAAGCCGCGAGCGCTGGGCCAGCGGTCGGGTTCGTCGCCGAGATGCCATTTGCCGAAGATGCCGGTGGTGTAGCCCGCCGTTTTGAGCACCTGCGCGAGCGTGGTGGCTTTCGGCGTGAGGCGTTCGCGTTCGAGGATGGTGTGGGTGATACCATTTTTGAATTCGTGGCGGCCGGTGAGCAGCGCGGAGCGTGTGGGCGCGCAGGTGGGGCTGACGCAGAAGTCCTCAAAGTGGACGCCCTCGGCATTGAGGCGGTCCAGATTGGGCGTTTTGAGGATGGGATTGCCATGGGAGGAGAGGTCGCCGTAGCCCTGGTCGTCGGTGAGCAGGAAGATGATGTTCGGACGTTTGCCGGCGATTCCGGCGTGAACGCTGACGGCGCAAAGAAGGCTGAGGAGGAGAAGGCGGATCATGGCTGGTGCGCGTTGAACGGTGAAATGACAGGGTAGATTACAGCGAAGGTGCGCGGCGGCATCTTCATGATAGGATGAAGGCGTGAATCCCGCCCCGAAAGCCTCGAAACTGCGCCGCTGGTGGCGCTGGACGTGGCGTCTGGGCCTGATCGGCCTGGTGATCGCGGCGGCGCTGGGATTTTGGGCCTGGAAGGAGCGCGTGCTGCTGGTGAACACGCTGCTGCTGCGTCTGGGCGGCGAGGTGCGCGTGCAATTGACGGCGCTGGACTGGGAAAACGGCGCGCTGCATGCGCGGGAGGTGAGCGCCACGCACGGACCGACGGCGAAACGGCTCGCGGAGGTGGAGCACATCGAGTGGCGGTGCGGTCCGCGGCGGTTGTGGGAGCGGAATCTCGGCGGCGTGAAAATTTCCGGCGGCACGCTCGATCTGCCGCTGACGTTGTTGCAGCGCGGTTCATCGCCGCAAAGCGCCGCGCCTGCGGTTTCGCGTCCCTGGCGGCTGGAGGCGTTCGATCTGGGCGCCACCCAGGTGGTCTTGCACGACGAGACGCAAAAGCCGGTGCTGAACGCGAAAGTGACCGGCCAGGTGAAAGGCGCGACGACCGCAGGTGCGGTTGAGACGGCGGGCTTCGAGGTGGCGGATGTGATTTATCAGGAGAAACCGGTTTTGAAAAAGCTGCGTGTCGAGGCGGCGGCGCGGGATGATCAAACGGAGATTCAGAAAGTGGTGCTCAGCGGCGGGCAGGTCGATCTCGCGTGGTTTCACGGTCTGCACCTGCCCTTGAGCGGCGGAGTGGAGATCGAGTGGACGGGCGGCGGCATGATTGTCTCCGGCACGGGATTGCAGGCCGGCGGCACGCATGAGGTGCGGTTGAAAAACCTGCGCCTGCAAACCATGACGGACGTGGGCGTGGTGAGGGCGGACGCGCTGGATTTGAAGATGTCGCAGGATTCCGAAGGACGGTGGCATGTGCGCGGCGGGCTGCTGTCATCGCCGGTGATCGGGTGGACGCGCGAGCTGGAGGAGTTGCTGCTGCCGAAGGAGAAATCGTCCTCCAAGGCAGCGTGGCAGGTGCTGGTGGACGCGCTGGAGGTGAAGAACGGGCGGGTGATGCTGGCGAAGACGAAGCTTTGCCCGGTGGCGGGCGAATTCGGCTGGAGCACGAGGCTGGAGTCGCTGGAGCTTTCGCCGGAGGGCGTGCGTTCGGCGGCGAAGCAGCGGCTGGAGATCGCGGACTTGTCCTTGCGCTGGATCGGGGCCGAACCGGCGGTGCGGCTGGCTCCTTTCGCCACGATGAAGAGCGCTGTTTTGGAAGTGACGCCGGACAAGCTGCGCGAGCAGTGGCAGGTGGAGTCGCTGGCGCTCGACACACCGCATCTGGAGCTGAAACCGGAGAACGGCCCGTGGTTTGACCAGGTGGCGAAGGAACCGGTGCAACCGTCGCAACCCGGCGCGGAACCCGCCGCGTGGCAGCGCCTGCGTTTCGGCCAGCTTGCTGTGAAAGACGGCCTGGTGGACGTGGCGATGACTCTGGCGGAGCGCATCGAGAGCACGACGAGCTTCAGCGTGAGCACGGAGGGGACGAAACAACTTTTGCACGTCACAAACGCGCATGTGCATGTGCCGAAGCGCGCCAACCTGCCCGTGCTGAGCCTGGAAGATGTGGAGGCGGTGGTGTCGCTGCCGGAGATGTGGCAGAAGAGACGTTTGGAAAGCCTCAAGCTGGCCGGCGGCCAGATCGAGGTGGGCGACGCGTTGATGACGCTTTTCAGCGGAGACGCGGCGGTGGTGGAAAAGAAGGCCGACGCCGCCGCTGCACGCTGGAAGGCGGGCCGGATCGATGTGGAAAAGCTCGGCGTGACGCTGATGAGCATCGCGCCCGGTCTGCCGCCGGTGCGTTTTGATGTGACCTTCAGCGCAAAGGAGACGCCGCTCGATCTCGACGGCCTGGCGGAGAACGTGGAGCCGCAGCGCATCGTGCTGACCCGTCTGCGCGTGCCCTCACCGCATGAGCCGCTGCGCACGGTGGCGGAGATGGACGTGATCCATGTGAACTACACGCTCGACGGCCTGCTGCACCGCCGGATCGACCGCGTGGAGGTCGTCTCCCCGCTGCTTTACGTCGGCGAGGATCTCTTCTGGTATGTGGAGAACTACCGCAAGATCATGAAGGGCGAGCCGCCGCCGCCGGATCCTCGTTTTGGTCCGCCCGTGCCGCCGAAGCCCGCCGCTCCGGGCTGGCGGGTGGACACGCTGGCGGTGAGCGACGGCCGCCTGCTGCTGGCGCCGAAGGGCGTGCCGCTGCGCGGATTCAGCAAGCCGTTCCCGTTCAGCTTCACCTCGAAGCTGGAAAGCGGACAGCTCGACGCGGTGTTCGACATTCCCACGGATGATTACACGCTGCCGGAGCACAAGCTGGAGTTTCGCGGCATGAAGGGGCAGGTGCGCTTCAATTTGCCGATGAAGGACCGGAACAACAACCTGACGGAGACGTTCACCGTGGAGCAACTGCGCTGGAAGGAGCTGCATCTCGAAAAAGGCCACTTGAGCGTGACTTACGACGTGCGCGGCATTTACGGCACCTTCGGCGGGGAGGCCTACGGCGGTTATGTGAACGGGGCCTTCGACATCTACCTCGATGATGTTTTCACCTGGGACGGCTGGGTGGCCGGATCGGGTGTGAACCTGGGGCCGGTGACGCGGGCGCTGTTCCCGAACTATCTGCTTCTGGAGGGCGCGGCGGAGACAAAAGTCATCGCCACAGGGAACATGAACGAGCTCTACCAGGCGGACGCCGAATTCAAAAACCGCTCGCACGGAAAGTTCAGCATCCAGGCGCTCAACGACATGATTGCGAAGCTGCCGCCGGTGATGAAGGGAGACATCGCGGATCAAATCACCCGCATCGGGCTGGAAACGTTGCGCGACTTCGAGTATGAGAGCATTGATGGCAAAGCACGCTTTTACGGACGCGAGGGACGCGGACATCTGCGCTTCACGGGTCCGCTCGGGGCGCGGAAGATCGACGTCAACGTGTATGACCACCGCTGGAAGGACGAGCCCCGTCAGACTGCCGACAGCAATGAAGAATGACGAATTCAAAATGACGAAAGTTCTGCGGCCTGCCGCCGCCCTGGGCATGCTCGTGCTGCTTTGCGCCTGCAAGACGCTGCCGGAGGTGCCGATCACGACGCCGAAGCCGCTGGAGGTGAACTTGAACATGCGGCTCGACATCTACCAGTACCGCGGAGACGAGCCTGTGGACAAGGAAGCGGCGAAAAGCGCGGGCGAGGCCACGCAGCGCATGCGCAACCGCATGGAGGAGATCCAGACGCTGAAAAACAACCAGCTCGTCGGCGAGGATCATCGCGGCCTGCTCATCATCCGCGAGGTGCCCGCCGGAGACTGGGGACCGCAGATGAAAAAAGCCGTGGCCGCCGAGAACGAGGATCGCATGCTGCTCATGCGCCAGAAGGCGAAGGAATCGAACCGCCCTCTGCATGAGATCGAGGCCGAGCAGTGGCGGCTGCGCACCCAGCAGGCCGCGACTGGCGAGTGGATCGAGGTGCCCGGCACCGCGCCAGGATCGTTTCAGTGGAAACGTGCCGGAGCCGAGACAAAGATTCCCGCGCCCACGTCATCCTCACCGCCAACCAAACCCACGTCATGAGACTCATCATCTTCCTGCTCGTCGCGTTGCTCGTCGTGCTAGCCCTCACCAATCCTAACGAGGCCGAGTTCCGCACCCATATGCAGCAGAAGCACGGCATCGCCGGCTCTTTGAGCCTGAAGGTGGCCGCGATCTTCTCCGCTGGCACCAGCACGGGCGTGGGACGTGACAACTATCTTCTCTTCAGCCGCTACTACATCGGCGGCGACGGCATCCTGCCGCGCACCGACCTGGCCTGGGGCGTGGGCGGGAAGTTTTTCGACATTGAAGAGGAGGAGCAGGAGAAAAGGTAACACCGCGGCTTCCGCTCATTGCGGCGCGGGTTCCGCGGGCGGCGGCGCTGTTTCCTCCTCCACCATCTCTTCACGCGCAGGCATCTCCACGGAGATCTCCAGCTCCCAGGCGCGGTTTTTCACCGCCCAGATGAGCAGCGCAAGAGCGAGCACGCCCAGCAGCGCCAGATGCACCATGCATCCACTGGCGCATCCGACTCCCTGAAATGCGTCACGATAGCTGCGAATGGAGGTTTTCTCAGAGCCGGCCATGGGATGAAGCTGCCCTATCTTGGATTGGACAGCCATCAAATACCGCCGAATTTCCTCAGCACCTCAAACTTCCCGCACCCGATGCCCAGACGCGCCCAATCCGGAGTCCGCCCCGCCCACTGGCTGGGTTTGATCGTCATCCTCGCCGTCATCGGCGGCGGTGGTTTCGCCCTCATGAACCGCGCCACGGATCCGATGACCGGCATCACCGACTTGAGCACGGATGAGTTCCTCGAAAACGCGGCGGCGCTCAGCGGGAACATTTACAAGGTCGAGGGCATCGTGGATGACCGGCTCGACAAATGGCGCGGCGCCGATGGCCGGCTTTTTAGCGTGCAGATCAGCGACGGCTCCGGCAGCACCTACCTGCCGGTCTGGGTGCCGCCGGATTATCAGGGCACAAACATCCAGCGCGGGCAACGTTACACCTTCAAGGTGCGCGTGCAGGAAAACGGCGTGCTCGAAGTGCTCGAACTGCTCAAAGTTTAACCCATGCCTCTCATGAAACGCGTGTTCCGTTCCGTCCTCCTCGCCGCGGTCATTCCGGCGATGTCCATCCACGCCCAGGTTCTCCCTGGCGCTCCCGGCTCCGGCCAGCCCGCTGCCGCGCCGACGACCACCACCTCGAACAACAACTACAACATCGTCCCCGGCACCGCCGCCGACCGCCAGACCGACACGGCGACCGCGCTGGGCAACATGCCGATGGCGGATCCGGGCAGCGAGAACGTCGCTTTCAACGGCAAGCTCTGGAACGTGACCAACAACCGTCTCATGCGCTCCCGCTTCGAGACCTACCTCACCACGCCGGAGGCCAATGGCCCCGAGGATCAGGCCTATCGCAATCTCATCGCGCAGATCATGCAGCTCCTCGCGCCCACGAACAAACCGGGTCCTGATCCGATGAAGGCCTTCGCCCTCCTTCCCGAGGCAGGAACCTACAAGATCGACGGCGGCCTTTGCAACGCCATCGCCAACGCTATCTGGGATGTCTGGCTGTCGCAACGCAAGCAGACCAGTCTGCGAGCCGCCAACATCGCCATGCTTGACCGCCGCAAGACCCTCTCCTGGAACGCGGAGATGGGCATGAACAACAACCAGCTCGCCCCGCCCGGCGGCAGCGGAGGTGGCAGCGCTAAAGGCGGCGCCCAGACCCAGCAGCAGGCCAATCAGACCGCCATCAACAACAGCATGACCACCGGCCGCACCTCGGAATACATCAAGGGCATCGCCGAGATCGAGGCGCGCATGAAGCTCAATGAGACCGCCGCCGGCCTCTCCGAAATCACCAGCAAGACCTCCTTCCAGGCGCTCATCATCCAGATGTTCCTCCAGCGCCGCTTCGAGCACGCCGTCATCGCCTGCCGCTTCTACCCGAACCTCTTCAAGGACGGCGACAGCGTCCTCCAGCTCGACAAGGACAGCGACGTGCAAAAAATGCTCTCCAGCAGCTTCGGCGTCCCGCCCACCATCAGCATGATCGACGGCCTCTCGCTCGAGGCCATGCGCAGTGTCGATGAATCGCTCGTCTCCTTCGAAAACCTCGTCGCCCGGCGCGACATCGACAGCGCCACCAATCGTCTGCTCGAAGCCTTCGGCGTCGGCGAATACCTCCCCCGCGTCCGCCGTCTCCCGATGAGCGAAAAGGCCAAGGTGCTCGATTTCGCCCGCAAAAAGAACAAGCTCCTCGGCTTCCTCGAAATGAAAGACTACGCCGGTGCCGAGCAGGTCGTCACCGACCTCCGCGCCCTCTCTGACGACTTCGAGTACGCCAAGCCCCTCGCCGCCATCAATACCGCCAAGTCCGTCAGCTCCCTGCACATCAGCAAGGCCCGCATGGCCATGGCGAACAAAGACACCAAGACCCTCGAGGCCGAGATGAAGGCCGCCACCGAGATCTGGCCCACCAATCCCGATCTCGCCAGCTTCAGCGGCGACCTCGTCAAAGGCAGCGACATGCGCGCCCAGGCCCTCATGGAGTTCGACCGCCTCCTCAGCCAGCGCAACTACCGCCAGATCTTCGAAAACCAGGCCACCTTCATCGCCTCCGTCGCCGACGACCTCGCCCGCAAGCAGCAGCTCGAAAAAGTGCTCAAGGACATGGGCCGCCTCGAGCTCATCATCGGCGGCGCGAAGGAACTCGCCTCCTCCAGCCCGCCCGCCGCTTGGGAAAAGGTCGAAAAAGAATCCAAGGCCTATCCTGATGATCCTGTGCTTAGCAAACTCCGCGCCGACCTCGGTGTGAAGGCCAGCGAGTTTGTCACCGCCATCGAAAACGGTCGCCAGCACGAGGAAAAGCAGCAGGTCGGCTCCGCCCTCGCCTGGTATCTCAAAGCCAAGCGCATGCATCCGCCCAGCGACTTCGCCCGCGATGGCGTGAAACGCCTCGTCGATCAAATCCAGGCCGGTGACGCGCCTCCACCCGCCACCGAGCCGTCCTCCGCGTTGAACAACTGAGTGTTGAAGGGCGCGGCCGATCCTGTCCGCCTTTTTTCAACGCTTCGTCTTCCGCTCAAACTCCCGCCACAGCCGTTCGATCGCCTCCTCGGGGTCTTCCAGCATCATGCCCTCTTTGATCTTGCTGGCGAAGATGCCGAAAGAGAAAGGCGGGACCACCGGCACCTCGCGCAGTTGCCATTCCAATCTTTGCGCATTCTCCAGAAATGCCAGTGCCCGCGGCAGATCGAGAAAGGTGTGCGTGGCCTCGCGCCGTGCCTGCTCCAGCATCGGATGCTCCGGCTCGTGCTTCGCCAGGACCTGAAACAAAATCTCCGCGCTCCAGCGCAGTTGTTTGATGCGTCGCTCCTGGCCGGGCCGGTTGCGCGGCACCATCAAACCCGTCTGCGCCACGCCGCGAAACTGCCATTTCACCAGCGCGGAGTCCTTCAGCACGGCCGTGAGGTCGCTCTCCGCGTTCTCCGGCACGAACAGCCTGCGCCACTCATCGAGCCCGAGCTCTTGAAACGGCTTCAAGGTCAGCAGAAAGCCGTAATCGTCGATGGTGACGAGCGCGTTGCCGCCCGCGGCCTGTTTCAAGCGGTGCGCGATGATGCGTGACAGCGCGTCATTCGCCGCGCGGCCGATCAGGCTGTGAAAAAAGAAATGCAGCAGACCCTCATCGTCCGGATCGTCCTCCTTCCGCTCATAAAAGCGCTCGACCAGCATCGTGCGCTCCGTCGGAATCGACGAAATCTGCAACTGGTTGCGGCAGTGCCGCGTGATGGCCGCCGCGTTGCTGCTGGAGACGACAAAACGCTCCACCAGCCAGTCGCAGACCGCCTCATCGTTCTCCGTATCGAGCCTTGCGGCCAGCTCCGTGCGCAGCGCGGCCACCTCGCGCGCCAAGCCTGAAGACAGCGGCATCTTGTTCGCGTTCCAGGCCGGAACGGTGGGCATCTTGCCCCGGGCGTCCTCCACCTTCACCTCCATCACGCCGGTCTCGATCAGGCGAACGGTGCGCCCGGCCAGCACGAAGATGTCGCCCGTTTTCAAGCGCTTCAAAAACGACTCCTCGATTTGCCCGAGCCGCCGTTTGCCCAGGATCACGCTCACCATGCCCTCGGTGTGAATGACGCCGACGTTGGCGAGGTACTCGCGCTCCACCTTCGGCGACGGAGTCATCAAAATGCCGTCACGCACCACGATCTTGCCGAACGTCTCGCGATACTGCTTCTCCAGCGATTTTCCGCCGCCTTCGAGATAGCGCCGCACGCGGTCAAACTCGGCCTGCGTGAGGTTTTGAAAGGGAAACGCGCCGCGGATCACCTGAAAACATGCCTCCGGCGTGTGGCATGACTCCATCGCCATGCCGACGAGATGCTGCGCCAGCACATCCAGCGGCTTTTCGAGAATGCGCACGGGGTCCAGCCGCGCATCACGCGTCATTTCCGCGCAGACGACGCATTCCATGAGGTCGTTCACGTTCGTGGCGACGAGAATGCCGTGGCTTTCCTGATGAATCGAGTGCCCGCTGCGGCCGATGCGCTGCAAGGCGCGGCTGATGCCCTTCGGCGTCGAAATCATCACCACGCAGTCCACGCTGCCGATGTCGATGCCGAGTTCCAGGCTCGTGCTGCACACCACCGCGCGCAATTCACCGCGCTTCAGCCGGTCCTCGACCTCCAGCCGCACATCGCGCTCGAGCGACGCGTGATGCGCCTCGATCTGCGCTGCCAGCTCCGGCAGCGCGCCTTTCAGCCGTATCGCGATGCTCTCTGTGCTGCTGCGCGTGTTGCAGAACACGATGACGCTGCGGTGCCGCCGCACGATGTCCGCGATGTCCTCCATCACACGCTGCGCCGTGTAGCCGGCCGGCGGATACGGATCACGCCGCAGCGGCGACAGCACCTCCACGCGCCTGCCGCGCGCTTTCGTGGCCTGCACGATCTCGCAGGGCCTCGATCCCGTGAGAAATCCCGCCAGCACGTCCAGCGGTGCCGCCGTGGCCGACAAACCGATGCGCACCAGAGAATTCATCG
This sequence comes from Prosthecobacter sp., assembly GCF_044236155.1. GTDB lineage: Bacteria > Verrucomicrobiota > Verrucomicrobiia > Verrucomicrobiales > Verrucomicrobiaceae > Prosthecobacter. The sequence continues at coordinate 12,683 of NZ_JBIIHA010000039.1, read as the reverse complement.
CCTCAAGCCGCTCCAGCGACACCGTCAGATGCGCGCCGCGTTTGTTTTCCGCCAGCGCATGCAGTTCATCGACGATCACAAAGCGGCAGCACCGCAATGCCTCCGCAAACGCCTTCTGCGGCAGCATGATCGCCAGGCTCTCCGGCGTCGTCAGCAGGATGTGCGGCGGTCTGCGCCGCAGCTTCGCGCGCTCCGTGCCCGTTGTGTCGCCCGTTCGCAAACCGACGCGGATCACCTCCTCCAGTCCGGTGCCTTCCAGCGGCGGGCGCAGATTCTTTTCGATGTCGTAGGTCAGCGCCCGCAGAGGCGAGACATAGATCGCGTGAATGCCTTCCTTCAGCGTGCCCGCCTCATGCTCGCGGATCAAGTGATCCAATACGCCGAGAAATCCCGCCAGCGTCTTGCCGCTGCCGGTCGGCGAGGACAGCAGCACCGATTTTCCCGCGAGAATATGCGGCAGCGTCAGCTCCTGCGCCTCCGTCAGCCTGCCGCGAAACGTCTTCTTTACCCACGCGTGCAGGCGCGGATGAAGCTGGCTCGCGAAGGCAATGACTTTTTCCGGCACGTTTTGTCTTACGCTGGAGATTGACCGCGGGCATCTCTTTCTGTCATCGTGCGCCGCATGAAACGTCTCCTCTGCCTGCTCGCCCTCGCCTCCGCGCAGGCGCAAACACCTTCCTTGCAGATTGATCTCGGCAACGGCGTAAAAATGGACCTGATCCTCGTCCAGCCCGGCGGCTTTGAACAAGGCTCGCTCGCCACCGAAGAAGGGCGTGAGTCTGACGAGGGGCCGCAGCGCCGTGTCACCATCACACGCCCGTTCTACATGGCGAAGTTTCCCGTCACCCGCGCCCAGTTCGCGCGCTTCGTCGAAGTTACGCGCTTCCGCACCGAGGCGGAGGTCGGGCAGTCCGGCGGCTTCGGAGTGGTGGATGGCAAGCTGGTGCAGCAGAAGCAGTTCACATGGAAGAATCCCGGCTTCCCGCAGACCGACGAGCATCCTGTGGTCATCGTCTCCGCGCTCGATGCCGCCGCGTTCTGCAAATGGCTCACCGCAAAGTCCGGCCGCCTGTGCGAACTGCCCACCGAGGCGCAATGGGAGTTCGCCTGCCGCGCCGGAACCACCACCGCTCACTACGCGGAGCCTGTCGATGACATCGCCTGGCATCGTGGCAACGCCTTGAATCAAACCCACCCCGTGGGGGAGAAAAAAGCCAACGCCTGGGGCTTTCACGATTTCCACGGGCCGGTCTGGCAATGGTGCCGCGACTGGTATGCGCCCTATCCGGCGGGAAATGCTACCGATCCGCTGCAAACGAACCCGAACCTCTCTGACAAGCCGCGTCAGGTGCTGCGCGGCGGTTCCTTTCTCAGCGATGTCTCGCATTCACGCTCGGCGGAGCGCTATCGCAACGACGCCCGCAGCCGCAACGCCGACAACGGCTTCCGCATCATTTGCTCCACCACGCAGCGCGCCACTCCACCGTCCCCACGGCCCGGCCCCGTTCCTCAACCTGCTGCTCCTCCCGCGATGCCATCGACCTCGCACGTCGAATTTCACCCGCGTCCGTCCTCTGGAGGCGGCGGAGCGGGATGGGTGGCGCTCGGACTGTGGGGCGCTGTGCTGATTGTGGTCGTGAGGGCGCTCATGAAATTCTTCGGCGGTTTGGGCGGCCGGCCCTCGCAGCCTTCCGGTCGTGATCTGACCGGCCCGCAGGCTGCGGCCATGCTCTCTTCCAAGCCTGCGCCTCTCACGCATCGTTTCGCCTTCAATCTCACCGACGACGGCTTCTACATCACCGGTCCTGAAGAAGCCGTCGGCTCGATGCTGCGTTACGAATGTGTCGTCAGCGGGCGCATGATCGCCGACGAGGTCGCCTTCACGCCGGGGCCGAAGGGCCAGTTTATTTTCACCGGCAAACGACCGTCGAGTGTCAGGGTGCAAACCACCGGAGGAGCGGCAGGCACTGACAGCACCGTCATCTCCCATGGATCGAACGACGACGATGACTTCCATCGTCGTAGCTTCAATTCGTCCAGCACCTCGCGTTATCCGTCCGCCTATTGAGCATGGACGGCCCGGTTTGGATCATCGCTGACGACAACCAGCCGCCATGGCTGCTGCGTCGCACCCAATTTGCGCGACAGCGTTTTGGAGTGCGCCGGCCCTCCGGCGCTTTCGAATGTCCACCGGGCTGCGAAAAGCTCCAGAGGTCTGGAGAACTCCAGGACGCTCACGCGCTGCAAGCAGGCTGGCACGTCGCATCCGGCGCCTGGAAGGCTCGTGAAACCCTCTTCCTCCCGGAAGTCGATCAACCCCTCGTTCTGATCGGGGCCACGCTTCACGCGAAGCATCCAACGACCGAATGGAACGATGCATTGAAGACCAATGGCGGCCTGTTTCACCTCGGAGGCCGTCTCCCGCTCATTCAAAGCCTCTGGCTGAACGAATCCGCTGCTTCAGAGCTTGGCGGCACCTCATTGAATGACATCGCCGAGGCCGCGTTGCGGCGCGGCATGCGTGTCATCCGCCATTCCGCGCTCGACGTGGGCTTCGATCCGCGTCCGCGCCTTCTGCAAGTCATCACCAGCCTGCAACGCGGCGGCGCGGAGCGTCTTGTGCTCGATCTGCATCATGAACTGCCGCGCTTTGGCGTCGGCCCGCACCTGCTGACGCTCGGTTCGCCAACACGCGCGCCTTTTCCAGCGCCTGCCGATGCGATCCAGCTCCGCCTGCCGCCTGATCCCGTGATCCGCGCTCAAGAAATCATGCGCGTGGCCCGACAGCTCGGTGCGGATGCGATCCATGCGCATCTCGTCGATGGCGAGACGCTTTCTCGACTCGATCCCGAGCTGCCGCTGATCGTTACTTTTCACAACCAGCGCCAAAGTTGGCCGGAGGCCATCGAACGTCTGCGCGAACGGCATGACGCGCTGCTCATCGGTTGCTCGGAAGCTGTGACGCGAGAAATCGAGACGGTGTTTCCACAACATGTGACGCGCACGATTTGGAATGGCATCAGAGTTCCGGACGTCAAGCCTGGTACCTCGCGGCAGGAACGGCCTTTGACACTCGTCGCCATCGCCAATCCGCGTCCGCAAAAGCGATTGCCGCTTCTGATCGACGTGCTCGCCGAACTTTCCGGCGCGAAGCTCCAGATCGCAGGCGAACCTTCCAGCATTCATGCCGATGCCCAGGCCGAGGTGCGGCTCTGCCATGAAAAGATCGCCGCGCATGGCCTGGAATCATCCGTCGAGTGGCTTGGAGCCGTCGAGGACGTGCCCGGTTTGCTCGCGCAGGCCGATGTGTTTGTCTCCACGAGCGCGCATGAAGGCCTGAGCCTCGCGCAACTCGAAGCGCTGGCCGCGGGCGTGCCTGTCGTCGCCACCGATGTCGGGGGTGCTGCGGAAATCGCCGCGCGTCATCCGGGCATGATGAAACTGGTGCCTGCTGACGCGAAACCGTCGCAGTTTGCCGCTGCTATTCGCGAAGTGGCCGGCAAACGCGGTGACGGCGCGCTCGCGCCGGATTTCACCATGCGCTTCATGGCGGAACGACACGCCTGGCTGCTGCATTCGTTGCTTTGCCTGTCTGCGAAGCCAAAACGCGGCCTGCTGCTGGTCACGAACAACTTCTCCACCGGTGGAGCGCAGAGCAGCGCTCGTCGTCTGCTCATCAAACTGTGTGAGATGGGCGAAACTGTGCGCGCAGCCGTGATCCAGGAGAAGCCGGACGATCCGACGCCTGGAAGGCATGCGTTGCTCGAAGCCGGCATCCCCATCATCGCCTTGGAGCCTGGTGAAGCCATGCGTGCTCTGATGCCGTTGCTCGAAAGCATCGCCCATGATCCGCCGGAGGCCGTGCTGTTCTGGAATGTCATTCCCGAGCACAAGCTGCTGCTCGCGGATGCGTTGCATGACACGCGGATTTTTGACGTGAGTCCCGGCGAGATGCTGTTTGCCTCGCTGGAACGCTACTTTGCGAATACACGGTCCGGTTTGCCTATTTTAGACGCTGCGGCATACGGACGCCGTTTGGCCGGCGTGATCGTGAAACACGAGAGCGAGGTCGAACTCGCGGAAAAAGTGTTTCAACGTTCGGTGAGCCTGATTCCGAACGGAGTGAGGCTCCGTGATTCAAAACCGGAGGCTGAGAGCGCGAAATGGGTCATCGGCACGGCGGCGCGGATTCACCCTCACAAGCGCCTGGAGGATCTGATCGCCGCATTCCGCCTTGTGAACGCGAAATGGCCGGAAACACGTTTGCGCATCGCCGGAGCGGCGGATGCGGGGCAGGAGGACTATGCGAAGTCGCTGATGCAAAGCACCGCGGACCTGCCTGTCGAGTGGTGTGGTGAAATGAACGATCTCGCCGCGTTTCACGACAGCCTTTGCGTGTTTGCGATGATCTCAGAGCCTGCCGGCTGCCCGAATGCCTCGCTCGAAGCGATGGCATCGAGCCTGCCCGTGGTCGCGACGGCTGTCGGCGGAGCGATTCAACAGGTTGATGACGGTGTGACCGGCTTTCTCCCGCCACCGCGTGATGCTGAAGCGATGGCGACGGCTTTGCTGCGGTTGCTGGAGGATGACGAACTGCGCTCACGCATGCGCGTGGCGGCACTGGATCGAGTAAAAACGTTTTTCAGCCTCGACCAAATGGCGGAGCGCTATCGCAGCGTGTGTTTGGGCTGCTGATTCACCGATACTTCGACAAACCTTCGAGATACTGCTGCGCGAGCTCGGTTTGCGGCTTCGTGAAGAAATCGACAGCGGATGACGACTCCTGCACCTTCCCCGCAGCTAGGAATACGATCCAGTCCGCGACTTTTCTGGCAAAGCTGATCTCGTGCGTGGCGAGGATGATGCTCTGTCCGGCCTCGGCGAGCTCGCGGATGACATCGAGCACCTCACCGGTCATGACAGGGTCGAGCGCGGAGGTCGGTTCGTCGAGAAGAAGCAGCCGCGGTTTCGGTGCGAGCGCGCGGGCGATGGCGGCACGCTGCTGCTGGCCGCCGGAGAGCTGGCTCGGGCGTTTGTTCTCGTGACCTTCGAGTCCAAGGCGATGCAGCAGCTCCAATCCGCGCTGCGTGGCCTGCGTCTCGGACTGGCCATGAACTTCACGCAGCGGGAGCGTGATGTTTTCCAGCGCGGTGAGGTGCGGGAAGAGGTTGTAGCCTTGGAAGACGAACCCGTTGGCCCGGCGCTCGATCAATGCGCCTTCCTCGTCATGCGGAAGCTTGCGTGCGTCGATGCTCACGCTGCCTTCGTCTGGAACGAGCAAGCTGCCGAGCACGCGAAGCAGCGTGGATTTGCCGCCACCGCTGGGGCCGAGCAGCGCGATGACGCGTGCTTCATCGCCCGTGGTGAATGACGCGCCATCAAGCGCGGCATGGGTGCCGTAGCGCTTCGTCACGGCCTGCGTTTCAAGTTTCATACGCAAACCTCCTCTCCAGACGACGTGCGAGGTATGACAGGGGCAGGGTGACGAGCAAATACGCCACCGCGAGCGGCAGGAAGCCCTCCAGCGGCTTGTAGGTCGCCGCGTTCATGATTTTGACCTTCTGAACGAGTTCCTCAATGCCGATGACGGAGAGCAGCGAAGAGTCTTTGATCAGGGAAACGAGCTGGCCGGTCGTCCCAGGCAAAGCGCGACGCAAGGCCTGCGGGATGATGACGAAGCGGTAGGTTTGCACTTTGTCGAAGCCGACAGCGCGCGCGGCTTCAAGCTGTGAGGCGCTGATGCTCTCGACGGCACCGCGGAAAATCTCTGCCAGATACGCGCCTTCAAAGCAGCCGAGCAGGATGATGCCGGTGACCACTGGATTGTCGATGTGCAGCCTGTTCGCGATGATGTAATGACCGATGAGCAACTGCACGAGCAGCGGCGAGCCGCGCACCAGTTCCACCACGCCGCCGCAGAACATGCGCACCGGCTCCCAAGGTGAGCGGCGGCCGAGCATGAGCAGAAAGCCGAGCGCAACGCTGACGATCATGGCGACAAGCGAAAGGCCCATGGTCGTGAGCCAGCCGTAGCCGAACTGCTGGCGGTAGCGCCACACACCGTCCCAGTTCCACTTGTAGGCAACGCTGGAAAACAGCGCGTAAAACACCGCCGAGGCGAGCGCGAGCAGCACGAACGCGTAAAACGCACGGCGTGTCGGCGAAACAGTGCTGTCGGGAGAAGCGGGCAAGGCGCGTGGATTTACGCAGGGGAGCGGTCGTTTGTCCTGCGCAATTTCACTTCACCGTCGTGGCGAGAAGCCGGGTCTGCGATGGCTGCGTCTGCAAAAACAATGCCACGCCCTGCGCGATGCCGATGGCGACCTGATCGCGATACGATTCGCGCTTCAGGCGCACAGACTCGGTCTCGCTGGTGATGAAACCGCATTCCACGAGAACCGCAGGACAGACCGCCTGCGCCACGACGGCGTAGCTGCGGGCCTTGGCACCGCGGTTTTGCGCTTTCGTGAGCATGCACGTCATGCGCTGGACCACGGCTGCAAAATCGGCGCTGCCGGCAGGCTTGGTCGCCAACTGGCGTGACATCAGCGGCGCGGCCTGGGCGTAGTAAGTCTCGATGCCCTCGGCGTCGCTGCCTTCGCCGTCGGTGTTGAGGTGTACGCTGACGAAGGCTGCGGCACCGTGTTTTGCGGCAAAGGCGGCGCGGTCTTCGAGGGGCAGAAAGACATCGCCGTCACGAGTGGTGCGCACGCGCAGGCCGGCGGCCTCCAATTCGCGCTTCAACCGGCGGGCGATGTCTAGCGCGAGATTTTTTTCGATGACGCCGTTGGCCACCGCTCCGCCGTCGTGCCCGCCGTGCCCCGCATCGACGATCACCAGCGGGGGCTGCTCATGCCAGCGAGAGGCGGCAGGGCAGGGGAGGGCGGCGTTTTGCCGTTCCAACCAGACAAGCGAAATGGCGCTGCCGCCCAAGGCGGCAAAAGCGACCAAGGTTTGGGCTGCCAAGACGGTAAAATGCCGAAATTTCAAAATTTTATTCAGTTATATAAAATATTTGTTTGAATTAACAACTTAAATTTCTACAATAGCTATATGAAGACGCCATTGAACCGAGTGTTGGGGACTCTCGCCGCTTTTGCTGCTTTTTTTCTGACTGTGCCCCTGTCCGCCCAGGTGTCATACACTTACACAGCACCGCCTCCTCCAGGTTACCCGGCTCCAGGCACCACGACGAAGCCCCCTCCCACGAGAGCCACCCGCCAGTCTGCGGCGGCCGTTCAGGCTCCGGCGACCTCTTACCCGGCTTATCCTGGCACTTATCCGCCTCCGGCGGGCTACACCTATCCGCCGCCTCCAGGCTACGGCACCGCCCCGGCTCCGAGAACCACGTCGAAACCAGTCACCAGCACCAAATCCGGCTCGAAATCGTCGGCTTCTTCAAAAAATACAACCGCAGGTCCGCCGCCGCCTCCTTCGTCCAAGGTCTATGGTCCCACGGGCGATCTCAGCACGCAGGTGGCAAAGCTCAAGGAGAGCGACAAGGTGCAAAACCTCCGGCTTGGGGAGCTTGAGCGCGATGTGAGCAGCATCAAACGCGGCGGCAAAAGCTCCGGTTCCCGCTATGATGGCGGCACCGATCTCGCCGCGCACACGACTTATGTCGCACGTCCGGGAGACACGCTGTTCCGCATCGCCTCCACGCATCGTGTCAGCGTGGGGGAGATCCAGCAGCTCAACCGCATGACCGCGGACGAGGTGCATGTAGGCCAGACGCTCCTCATTCCATCACCGCACCGGCTCAGCTCGCCGGTCACGCAGGCGAGCTACAAGCCCGCCACGCCGGGCGGTTCCTCGACGTCCGTGACCACCACGACCGTGCCCGTCTATCACACGGTTAAAAAAGGCGACAGCCTCAAGGCCATCGCGCTCAAGCACAAAACAACCGCTGCCGCGCTCGCCAGTGCCAACAAAATCAAGGACGTGAACAAGATCGTCGTAGGCCAGCGGATCAAAATTCCCGGACGCACGACCACGGTGGTTTCCAGCAAACACTCCGCACCCTCGACCCATGAATCCTCCGACACGGTGCCGTTGCCCGGTTTTGGCATGGCCGATGTCGTGCCACCGCCGCCTGCGGCAGGATTGACTCCCGCTCCGGCTCCGGCTCCCTCAGTGCCGGCCAAGCCCGCTGTTACGAATGACTCGCATCGCGGCATTCTCGCTTACCGCGTGGACCGCACCGACACCATCGAAACCATCGCCCAGCAGTTCAGCACCACGCCTCAGCACATCCGCGAGATGAACCGCTTGGACGCCGCCACACCGCTGAAGCCCGGCGACGAGATCATGGTCCCGGCGATGGGCGCGGTGTCGGTGAGCAGCCGTTGAGATGAGGCCAGTCCTCATTCACGCACAAAATCCCGCATCTCATAGAGCTTCGGGTCGCGCACCGGCTCCTTGCGGCCCGCCTTGGCGCGTTTCAGCATCTGCGAGAACAGGGCGTCACCGGCCTCGCCTTCGTCCATGCCGCCGAATTCCTCCTCCAGCTTCTCGGGGTCTTCACCGGATTCGAGGCGGCGCACCATCTCGCGCAGTTCAGGCGGCGTCTTGTCGCCCATCAAGTCGGTCATCTTACGCATGAAGTGGCCAAGCTGGCGCGGATCGGGGTTCTCCTCGTCCATGCCGCCCATCTCGCGTTCCATGTCCGCCATGAAGCTCTCCATTTTTGACTCGTCGATGCCTGCGAAAGGATCATCCGCAGTCTCCTCCTTCGCCTTGCCGATCACGGCGAAGCGCGATACACGGCGCTCCATTTTCAAGCCCTCTCCATCGGGGCAGAGCGGCACCTTGTCGCGATACGCCAGCGAACGGGCGAGGAAGGAATACAGCTTGTTGTTGTCGGGGCAGTAGAACTCGTAGATCGGCATGGTGGGGTGGAGAAAGGGCGGTATTAACATAAACAGCCGGCAAGCCTGCTCAAGGAAAGCAAAGCATGAGGATTCTCGTTCAGTTTGGGCTTCTCGCGTGGTCCGGTTTCGGCTCTTCGCGGGAGATTTCTGTCACCATGAAGCGCCTCATCCTCTTCGCCCTCTGCCCTTGGCTCTCTGCCTTCTCCCAGCTCCCGCTGGAGTTGAAACCCGGCACCCGCATCGCCCTCGTCGGGAATTCGCTCTTCGATCGCATGCGCGACGACGGCCATTTCGAGGCGCTCATGCATCAGCGCTTTGCCCAAGAGAAGCTCGTCTTCCGCAACCTCAGCTGGTCCGCCGATGAAGTGTCCCTCCGCCCCCGCCCCGATGGCTTCGGCGACCTCAACCAGCATCTCACCGAGCATAAGGCCGACGTCATCCTCGCCGCCTTCGGCTTCAACGAAAGCTTCAAAGGCGAAAAGGGCCTCGCCGAGTTCGAAACGCTCCTCAAAGCGTTCTTGATCGAGCTGAAGAGCCATCGCTACAACGGCACCTCCGAGCCGAAAATCGTCCTCGTGAGCCCCACGGCCGCTGAGAAGCCGCACGAGCATCTCAATGCGCAGATCAAGCTTTACAGCGATGCGATAAAGAAGGTCGCCGCCGCCGAGAAGGTGGCCTTCGCGGATGTTTTCACCGATTTGACGCCAAAGACGACCAACGGCGTGCATCTCAATCGCGAAGGTTATGCCGCCTTCTCCGAGCGTCTCTACAACCAGCTCACGCAGGAGACGCCACCGAAGCTCAACGAAGCCGTCCGCGCCGCTGTCGTCGAAAAGGAGGACAAGTTCTTCCAGCATTACCGCCCGCTGAACTACTACTACATCAAAGGCGGCCGCATGGAGCCCTACGGCGTCGTGAACTTCCCCGGAGAGCTGAAGAAGCTGCTGCAGATGGTCGAAAACCGCGACCGTGTGATCTGGGACGCCGCCGCAGGCAAAGTAGCCGAGTCGCTCCGCGACTCGAAACTGAATGACCAGTTGCGGAGCAACTGGACTACTTTGGACGCCGCGCTCGAACCCCTCCCCGTCATCACCGGAGACCGCCCCATCAACGAATGGCTCTCCCCCGCCGCAGAACTCGCCGCCTTCAAGATCGACCCCCGCTTCGAAGTCGGCCTCTTCGTCTCCGAAGAGGACTTTCCGGAGCTCTTCGTGAAGCCCATTCAGATTCGTTTCGATGCCAAAGGCCGCCTGTGGGTCAGCACGAGCACCACCTACCCGCAAATCATGCCCGGTGAGGCTCCGCAGGACCGCATCCTCATTCTCGAAGACACCAACGGCGATCACCGCGCCGACAAATGCAGCGTGTGGGCCGACAAGCTCGCCATCCCGCTCAGCTTTGAGTTCGGCAATGGCGGCGTCTTCGTCTCCGACCAGCCGCACCTCACCTTCCTCAAAGACACCGATGGCGACGGCAAGGCCGACCACCGCGAAAAGCTCCTCACCGGCTTCGGCACCGAGGACAGCCACCACGCGCTGCACGACTTCGTCTGGAGCCCCGAGGGCGATCTCATCTTCCGCGAGAGCATCTTCCATCACAGCCAGGTCGAGACGCCCTACGGCCCCGTCCGCGCCCGCGAGAGCAGCTTCTTCCGCTACACGCCCGCCACTGGCCGTCTGCTCGCCTTTGGCAGTTACATGAGCACGAACCCCTGGGGCATCACCTTTGATGACTGGGGCTTTCACGTCGGCAGCCATCCCGTCTTCGCCAGCGCCGTGCATGCGCTCAACGCGCCCTACCCCGACATCCACGTCCCCGCCGGGAACTACTTCCCCGCCTACAGCGGCACCTGCGGCCAGGAATTCCTCACCAGCAGCCACTGGCCCAAAGACCTGCGCGACAAAAAACACTTCATGCGCGTGCGCTACAAGCCCACCAACGAGGTCGAGCTGCACGAGTGGGTGGAGCACGACACGCACTTCGAGGAAAAGAAAGTCGGCATCGTCTTCCAGAGCACGAATTTGAGCTTCATCCCCGTGGACATCCAGCAAGGCCCCGACGGCGCGATGTACATCGCCGACTGGTACAACCCCGTCAAAGGCCACGCCCAATACTCCCTCCGCGACACCCGACGCGACAAAAAGAGCGGCCGCATCTGGCGCATCACCGCGAAAGATCAAAAACTCGAAGAAGCTCCGAAGATCGCCGGAGCGAGCATCCCCGAGCTACTCGAACTGCTGAAGAGCGAAAACTACCGCACAAGGTATCGCGCGAAGGTGGAGTTGAGGGAGAGAGACAGCGACAAAGTCAGCGAAGTTTTAGGCACACTGAAGTCAGACCCAATTGGCGGTGATGAATTTGGCTTTAGTCGACTGCCCAAACGAGAATTCGTGAATCTTAGGCAGACACTCGAAAGCAGCAAAGTTGCCCAGTGGTCATCTTCTGCACTTCACGATGCTGTTACCAAGATGATGAAGTCTAAAAACCCGCTTGAACGAGCGTGTGGAGTTCGGCAACTGCGATGGCGAGGCAAAATGGCCACGTTTGATCCTCAAGGAGACCCTTTTGTGGTTTCAACTTCGATCAAGAATCCGTTGCGTAATGGAGCCAACGACAAATCCGGCCTCGTCCGCCTCGAAGCGGCCATCGCGGCGAGTTACATCGGCACGCCGGAGGCCTTGGAGGCCGCGCTCGATCTGCTGAAGCACCCGATGGACCCTTACCTCACCTACGCGCTGCGCACCTCGCTCGACAGCCACACGCTGCAGCCGCTTTGGAAGGGCAACACCGCTTTCATGCAGAAGCATCCCGAGCTCACAAAATTCCTCAAAGACAGCGAGCCCACCAAACCCGCCCTGATGGCGAAAAAGAAGAAGCCCGAGCCGCCGAACCCCTTCGACAACCAGCCCGGCCTGCAAACCATCACCATCAAGACCATCCCCGAGCGCCTGCTCTACGACCTGCGCGAGTTCAAAGTCGCTCCCGGAGCCCCTTTGAAGCTCGTTTTCGAAAATCCCGACGTCACCCCGCACAATCTCCTCATCGTCCAGCCCGGCGCGGCGGACGAAGTCGGCATGGCCGGCAACGAAATGGCCAAAACGCCCGACGGCTTCGCCAAAGGCTTCATCCCCGACTCCCCGAAGATCCTGCACAAGACCAAAATGCTCAACCAAGGCGACCGTGAAGTCCTACGCTTCACCGCGCCCACCGCGAAAGGCCGCTATCCTTATATCTGCACCTTCCCCGGCCACTGGTTGGTGATGAAGGGAGAGATGATCGTGGAATGACAGGATCGTCTAGGCGTATTCGATGGCGCATTTGCTGATGCTGCTTGCGGTGGCGTTAAGTCAGGAGTCCGCGCACCACCTCTCCGCTGACGTCCGTAAGGCGGAAGTCGCGGCCCTGAAAGCGGTAGGTGAGCTGTTCGTGGTCAAAGCCCAGCAGATGCAGCATCGTCGCGTGGAGATCGGGGATGGAAACGCGGTTTTCGACGGCAGCGTAGCCAAACTCGTCCGTGGAGCCGTACATCTGGCCTCCTTTGATGCCTGCGCCAGCCATCCACATGGTGAAGCCCTTCGGATGGTGATCGCGACCCTTGCCATTCTCGGCAACCGGTGAGCGTCCGAACTCTCCGCCCCAGACGACGAGCGTGGTGTCGAGTAGACCGCTGATCTTCAAATCGTCGAGTAAGGCAGCGATAGGGCCATCCGTCTCCGCGCAGTGGAGGTCGTGGTTCTTTTTGAGGTCGTCGTGCGCATCCCACGCTTTCGGGCCCTCATTGCCACCGCTGTAGAGCTGCACGAAGCGTACGCC
>NZ_JBIIHA010000038.1:0-41620 GCF_044236155.1 Prosthecobacter sp. | reverse complement strand
GGATGGGCGGAGCGGCGGGTTTTGTGACTTTGCCACCGTCGATGAGGAGCCGCTGCTCGACGCAGGAGCGCCTGGAGAAGCTGCGTCAGAATGGCGGCACGCCGGAGTGTGAGGCGGCGGTGAGCGCATCGCTGGAGTGGCTGAAGGGCAAGCAGAACGCCGACGGCTCCTGGGGCCGTGGCAACAAGGCCGCCATGACCGGTCTCGCGCTGCTGTGCTACCTGGGCCGCTGCGAGACTCCGGAGTCGCCGTTCTACGGGGACAATGTGATGAAGGGCATCATGTATCTGATCGAAGTCAGCAAGAAGAACCCATATGGAATCTTCTCCGACAACTGGAAGGGCGAGGCCGCCGGCGGCAAAGGCGGAGCGGGCACCTACGAGCACGGCATCGCGACTTATGCGCTCGGCGAAATGTACACGCTCGCGCGCCTAGGAAGCAAATCCCTTCCAGGGATGCGTGAGGCCTTTGAAAAAGGCGTGAAGGTCATCATCGAAAACCAGACCCCCAAGGGAGCCTGGGCCTACGGCGGCAAGGAACAGATCGTTTACAACAAGGCAGGTGGTGCCGACCTCTCTGTCGTTGGCTGGCAATTCCAGGCCCTCAAGGCCGCGAAGAATACCGGATTGAAGATCGACGGCCTGCACGCCTCCATCAGCAAGATGACCGACTACCTCGAAACCATGCAGACCAAGGACGGCGGTTTCGGCGGCACCAACCGTGACGCGCACTACAACCAGTGGTCTCTCTCCGGTGTCGGCATTCTCGGCCTGCAAACGATGGCCAAGGGCAAGACCACCGCCATCAAGAAGGGCATCAAGTTCCTCCATGACTTCCTCGCGGCCGAGCCGCTCGACTGGAACAAGAACTGCAATCTGTACTGCTGGTATTATTACACCCAGGCGTTCTTCCAACAGGGAGGCGACGAATGGAAGTTCTACAACCAGCAGTTCCTCCCGCAGATCCTCAGCGCCCAGCAGCCCGACGGCTCCTTCAAACGCGGCCGTCCCAACTGGCCCGCCGGTGACGCCGCCGACGACATCTATCGCCAGTGCCTTTGCACCCTCCAGCTCGAGGTGTTCTACCGCTATCTGAAGGTCGGTGACCGCGAGGAAGAGTCGTTCTTCGACAAGTAAAGAACTTCAAATCCGCATATCCGGGCAACGAGAACCGGCTCAGAATCACATTCATCAAAGCCTGCTTCAAACCACAGGGCCTGGCACATCCGCCCATTTGGCGTGCCATTCCTTGAAGACGATCGGTGAAATCTCGCTGGGCTTGATCTCGCTGCGGCCGCCCCAAAACACGTTGGTGTAAAGCAACGGGATACCGACGTCAGCCAGGTGTTTGTCGATGGCGGCCTTATGGGCGAGCACGGTTTCCTTGTCGGTGCCGTGAATGACGCCCATGATGTTCACGTTGGCGAAACGGTCACCGCCTTCACGCCAGTAGCAGTGCGTCATGATGGGATGACGGCCCACCTCGCCGCCGGCGCGTTCCTCCATGCCCTTCGGCACCTTCCAGTGGAAGAGGGCGTTGAAACGGGTCACGCGCTGGCCGCTGGCACTCGGCTTCACATGTTCGAGGAAAGTCGAGAAACGGCCGATGACACCTTTTTTGTCGAGGCTTTTCGCCACCTCACAGAACTTCTCCAAACTCACGCCTGCGTCTTTTGCGCGGCCTGCCCATGGCTCAGGACCGATTTCCTCGGACTTGAGATCGCCTTTGAGGTGAAGGAGCACATTCCACTCCTCCTCGTCGAGGTCGGCGATGTTTGTGGTCATCATGACGGCTGGCTCGTCGGCTTTTTCGCCAGGTTCCATCGTTTTGCGACGCACATGCCCCACGCCGAGGGCGAAAATGCCATGAGCCTGCATGGTGTAGTAATCAGAGGCGCCGATGAGGCGCTTCAAAACATCGCAGTGGTCGTTGATGTTGCGGTCCTGCGGCACCTTCAGCGTCGTCCACAGGCGGAAATCACTGCCGCTGACCTCGCGGTCAGTGCTGCGCAGCACGACATGGCCGCTGAACGGATCTTGTTTGAACAGGAACTCAAATGCCGCGTCGAGCTTCTCCGTCGGCACCTTCCACGCGACGAGCGCGCCTTCCGCGAGCTTGTTTGCCAGCAAAGTCTGGCGCACGCGGCGGATCACGCCGGCGGCCAGCATGGCACGGATGCGCTCCACCACAGTGTCAAACGGCACGCCGCTCTCCTGGGAGATGAACTGGAATGGATGCTGGTGAAAACCCTTCACGCGGTCCTCGCTCACGGCGAGGATCTGGGCGTTCACGGGATCGGTGTGCTCGGTGGGGATGGAAACGTCGGACATGATGGCTGGTCTCGGGGGAGCGCCATCTTTAACGGGCAGGAAGAAGAATGCGAGATTTGAAATTTGCTATTTAGCACGCGCCCATTGCCGTCTAGCATGGCCCTGTGAACGACCGCAAGCCCACTGCCCGCCAGATCATGCGACATCGCCTGGTGGCGGCATGGCGTGGCGTGGCCGACGGGCCGCTGATGGACCTGCCGACTCTCAGCGTGGCCGATCTGGCCCCAAAAATCGTCGCACAGTGCGGCATGACAAATCGTGTGAAGCTCGAGGATGTCCTCGCGGCCTGGGAGGAGATCGTGGGTGCCTTCCTGTTCAAGCTCACCCGCCCCGACACCATTGAGCGCGGCATCCTCACCGTGCGCCTCATGCAGCCCACCGCGCATCACGCCCTCTCGCTCGAAAAGGCAAAAATCCTCAGGCGCCTCCAAGCCAAGCTGCCCGACGCCAAGATTCGCGACATCCGCTTCCGACATGGCTGAGGCTTAAAAAATGACGAAACCAGAATGGCGAATGAGGAATTGTGTCCAAACTGCCTGCCACCGTCGTAACTCGGGCTTCATTCATCATTCATCATTCTGATTTCGTCATTCCAGCCCCCATCAACTCTTTGAGCCCGCACTCACACGCCTCCCTCATCATCGTCGGTCATGGTTCCACGGTGAATCCCGACTCCAGCGCCCCGACGCATCTGCACGCCGATGAAATCCGCCGCCGAGGCCTGTTTCGCGAGGTTGTGTGCTGCTTCTGGAAGGAGGAGCCGAACATGCGCGAGGTCTATGAGATGACCGACAGTGAAGTCATCTACATCGTGCCGAACTTCATCAGCGAGGGCTATTTCTGCCAGCAGGTGCTCCCGCGTGAGCTCCGCCTCGACGGCCCGACCACTCGTCGTGATGGAAAAACCATCCATTACTGCGACCCTGTCGGCATCCACCCGAACATGACGCGACTGCTGCTGCAGCGGGCCGATGAAGTCGCCCCCGGTGTGCCGCGTGATAAAACCAGCCTCATCATCGTCGGTCACGGCACAAACCTGAATGAAAACTCGCGCAAGGTGATCGAGACGCAGGTGGCGCTGATCCGCGATGGCGGACACGGCTTCGCCGAAGTGGCTGATGCCTACATGGAGGAGGCGCCGTTCGTGGCCGATTGGGCCAAGCTCACCACCGCGCCGAATGTTGTCGTCGTGCCCTTCTTCATCGCCGACGGCCTTCACAGTTTCCAGGACATCCCCGTTCTCCTGGGCATGCGAGAGGAAACCGGCGCCGCGCTCAGCGAGCTCGGTGTCTTCCATCAAAACCCGCACGAACTGCAAGGCCGCCTGCTTTACTACAGCGGAGCCATTGGCACCGAACCGCATATGGCGGATGTCATTCTCGACCAAGTGCATGATTTCGACGCGAAGCACGGCATCGCCAATGCCGAATGCGGAATGCCGAATGCCGAATTGCTGCCGGCCTTGGAGCGCTGGTTGAAGGAGGGCCGCGACACCATCGGTGAGATCGCGATCGCTTCGAATGCAGATGGGAGCTTCACGCTTTCTCATGTCGCGGATCGTGGCAAAGACGGCCTGGAGCCGCATCACGAGGTCGAGGCGGCCCGCACCATCGCGCAATACGACGCGAAGGGCGCTTTTCGGCCGCTGCACAGCGCGCCGACGCTGAAACGCGGCTGGCAACTCGATCTCAACACACTCGACGAGGTGCGTCTGGCGCTCGATTTCTTCTACCCGGCCGCCGTGGGCATGGCGCATGCTTTGGAGCGTGAAAAACTCGCCGCCGTTCCGCTGCGGGAGGTTCTGGGCCGCCAGACGGGCATGTATCGCTTCACCAACACGATTCGCGACGATCAGGCGCACGCGATGGTCGGGAAGACCTGCGCGAACGAGAACTGCCTGCGACGAATTCTCTGGCCGCTGACAGTCAATCAGCCGCTGGAAGCCGCCGCGGCGGACAAAGCGCGGCCGAATCACGCGCCAAACTCGATTCCACTGCTCTGCATCGAGGCCTGCACGCACATCGTTTCGGCAGCCCGGAAGATCGCCCGTGAGAACCACGAGGCGAATCAAGCCAAGAGTGCGGATTGACAATGATGCAGCGGCGTTTTATCCCGCCCCATGCGCATCCGCACATTCAAAGGTCTCGTCCCCAATCCCAAATTCGCCTCCGAAGTCGCCGCCGTTCCCTACGACGTCGTAAACCGCGATGAGGCCGCCGCCCTCGCGAAAGGCAAGCCTAACAGCCTGCTGCATGTGGACCGCGCCGAGATCGACCTCGATCCTGAAATCGACCCCTATTCCGCGCCTGTTTATGCGAAGGCGAGGGAAAACTTTCTGCGCATGCAGAAGGAGGGTGTGCTCACCCGCGAGACGAAACCCGCGATGTATCTTTATCGTCAAACCATCGCCGGACACAGCCAGACCGGCCTCGTCACCGTCTGCCACACCGAGGATTACGAGAAGGACATCATCAAGAAGCACGAGAAGACCCGGCAGGACAAGGAGGACGACCGCACGCGCCTCGTTGACACGCTCGACGCGAATACCGGCCCCATTTTCCTCACCTACCGCCAGCGCCCGGGCATCAGCGCCCTGATCGATGGCTTCATGAAAGCCGAAAAGCCGATCTACGACATCAACGCGCCCGATGGAGTGCGTCATCAGGTCTGGCGCCTGTCGCTTGGACTTTGCGTGTCCTTGACCGGCTTGTTTGAAAGCCAGGTACCGTGCGCCTACGTCGCCGACGGCCATCATCGCGCCGCCAGCGCTTTCCGCGTCAGTAAAATGCGCCGGGAGGCCAATCCGAACCACACCGGCGAGGAAAACTACAACTGGTTCCTCAGCGTGCTCTTCCCCGGCAACGAGCTGAAAATCCTGCCCTACAACCGCGCCGTCAAAGATCTCAACTGCAACGACCGCGAGGAGTTCATCAAGAAAGTCGGTGAAATCTTCACCCTGAAGCCCACCACGATCAAATCGCCGACAAAGCCCGGCCAGTGCTGCATGTACCTCAAGGACCAGTGGTATGAGCTGACGTGGGAAGCGGCCAAGGATGCCAGCCCCATCGACCAGCTCGACGTCAGCATCCTGCAGGATCGCCTGCTGAAGCCGCTGCTCGGCATCGACGACCCGCGCACCAGCAAGCGCATCGACTTCATCGGTGGCATCCGTGGCACCGCCGAACTCGAAAAACTCGTGAACAGCCGCGATTTCAGCGTCGCCTTCTCGATGTTCCCGACGACGGTCGATCAACTCATGGCCATCTCGGACGCCGGCCAGATCATGCCGCCGAAAAGCACCTGGTTCGAGCCCAAGCTGCGCTCAGGCCTGTTCATTCACACGCTGGAGGGCTGAGATCACGCCACCCACAATCGCTTCGCCTTGCGACGCAGATGCTTGTCATGGGGTAGATTGATTTTTGCTGGCCCGCCCGGAGCCAGCATGTCGATGATGGCCTCAATATCGTCACTCTCGATCCCCTGAAGCCCCCACACCTCACGCAGCCAGAGGGCGATCACGCGTGACAAAAGGGCTGGATGCAAAGCGAGCAGCTCCTTCGTGACCAGCAGCGAACGATCATCTTTCAGGCTGCCTGGAGCCGAGAGATGCGCCACGGCCAGGCCTTGCAGGCAATCATCATCACGATCCGCCAGAACGCCAAGCCGTGTGATGAGGGCCGTCACATCACGGGCAAAGACATCGTTCAGCAGCGGCAGCACCTCGTGTCTCAGGCGGTTGCGTCGGTGCTTGAGCGAGCTGTTGCTCGAGTCCTCGCGGAATTTGATGCGCTTTGACTTCAGGAACGCGTCGATTTCACTCCTCCTCACCTCAAGCAACGGACGCACCAGATGCAGCCCCGAATCGAGCCGCTGCAGGAGCCGCATGCCCGCCAGACCGGCCACACCACTGCCACGGCACAGGTTCGCGAGGATGGTCTCCGCCTGGTCCTCGGCATGATGCGCCACGAAAACGACCCAGGTGTCATGTTTCTCCGCCATGCGCAGCAGAAACGCATGCCGTGCCTCACGCGCCGCGGTTTCTGTCGAAATCCGGCGCTTTCCGGCCAGTGCGGTGACATCCTCCGCCTCGACCTCGCACTTCAGCCCATGCTTCTTCGCCAGACGCCGCACGAACGCCGCGTCGCCGTCCGATTCCATGCCCCGCAGGCCGTGGTTGAGGTGGCAGAGGACCAGATTCGTGAATCCGGCCTCCAGCAGCAGGTGCAGCAGCGCCACCGAATCGCGCCCGCCCGAAAGCGCCAGCAAGGCGGGTAGCGAGGGATCGCAGGCGGCGGGAAGATTCAGCGTGATGGGCGGTGCTTGGGGCATGCCTGACTATGGAGAGCCGACGATTCGTCGGCAAAAGAGATTCCCAGTCCGACGAATCGTCGGCCCTCCATAGCTCCTGCCTTGCCATCAACAGCTCTCTCGGCACTTTGCGCGCCCTTTCACACCATGTCCTCCAAAACCACCTCCCCTGGCATTTGTTACCTCGTCGGCGCCGGTCCGGGCGATCCTGGCTTGCTCACGCTCAAGGGCAAGGAGTGCATCGAGGCCGCCGATGTGCTCGTTTATGACTACCTGTGCAACCCTGAGCACCTGCGTTACGCGAAGCCCGGCACGGAGCGCATCTACGTCGGCAAGAAAGCGGGTGATCACACACTGCCGCAGGAGGAAATCAACAAACTCATCGTCAAGCTCACACAGGAAGGCAAAACCGTCACCCGGCTCAAAGGCGGCGATCCGGTGCTCTTCGGACGCGGCGCGGAGGAAGCGGCGGAACTGCACGAAGCGGGCGTGAAATTCGAAATCGTGCCCGGCATCACCTCCGCCATCGCCGGACCGGCCTACGCGGGCATTCCCGTCACACATCGCTCGCATGCCTCCATGCTCACGATCTTCACCGGCCACGAAGATCCGACAAAATCAGAAACGTCGCTCGATTATGCGAAGCTCGCGCAGGCCGACGGCACAAAGGTCTTTCTCATGGGCGTGGAGCGCATCGACGCCATCACCGGTGAGTTTTTGAAGCATGGCGCGAAGCCGGAGACCCCCGTCGCCCTCGTTCGCTGGGCCACGCATGGCTGCCAGCAGACGCTTGTCGGCACGCTGGCCGACATCGCCGCGAAAGTGAAGGCCGCGGGCTTCAAAGCACCCGCTGTGGCCGTGATCGGCGATGTCGTCACCGAGCGCGACCAGTTGAACTGGTTTGAAGACCGCCCGCTGTTCGGAAAAAAAATCGTCGTCACGCGCACCCGGCAGCAGGCGGGTGTTTTGAGCAAAAAGCTCGCGCAGCTCGGCGCGGAGGTCATCGAACTGCCCACCATCCGCATTGAGCCGGCGGCGGACCAGCTTGAGTTCGGCCAGCTCGTTCAGGATTGCCATACCTATGATTGGATCGTGTTCACCAGCCCGAACGGCGTGGACGCGTTCTTCACCATGTTCGACAAGCTCTATAACGACGCCCGCAGCATCGGCGGCGCTCGCATCGCCTGCGTCGGCCCCGGCACGGCGGAGAAAGTGAAGGCGCGTCACCTGGCTGTCGATTTGATGCCGGACAAAGGAAACTACGTCGCCGAAGGACTCGTGAAGGCCTTTGACCAGCATCAGAACATGGAAAACGTCAACGTGCTCTGGGTGCGTGGCGCGGAAACGCGCGAAGTCATCGCCAACGGGCTCACCGGCATGGGCGCGATCGTCGATGAGGCCATCGGCTACCGCACCGTCGCCGAAACAGAGGACAACCTGGAGGCGCTTGCCGTGCTCAAGAACGAGGGCGCGGACATGATCACCTTCACCAGCGCCTCAACCGTCGAACACTTTCTGAATTTGAAGGTTCCCCTGCCCGCCGGGTGCAAAATCGCCAGCATCGGCCCCATCACCAGCGCCGCCATCAAGGAGCACGGCCTCAAGGTCGATGTGGAAGCCAAGGAGAACAGCATTCCAGGCCTCGTGGCAGCGGTGGAGAAGTTCTGGAAGTAGTGCCGACCGCTCTCCACGAGGACATCGCTACTTGCCCAGCCTGTAAATCGCACCATTCCAGTCGAGCACCAGCAGCTCACCGGAGGCGTTGGCACAGAAGGCGGTGGGCTTGACGAGGACCGTGGGTTTCTTTTTCGGGTCCGAGGCGGGAGTCTGCGGGCTGGTGTAGAGGAGATCGTTCGACTTCAACTTGCCTGCATCGTCGGTTTTGAGCGCCCAGATTTTGCCGAGCACGAAGTCGCCATAAATGTAGGCGCCCTGGAGTTCAGGCAGCGATTTGCCGGCGTGAACGATGCCGCCTGTGATGCTGAGGCCGTCCGCGTGATTGTAGGCATGGATGGGCTCGACGAATTTCGCATCGGCGGGCGGCGTCTCGGTGTTCAGCGGGAACGGGGCGGGGCCTTCGCGATACTGCCAGCCGTAGTTGCCGCCGTTGGTGATCCAGTTGATCTCCTCCCAGATGTCCTGGCCGACATCAGCGCACCAGAGATGTCCTTTGGCGTCAAAGCTCATGCCCCAAGGGTTGCGGATGCCGTTGGCGTAGATCTGCGGGAGGGCGTTGACGCCGCTGGCATAAGGATTGTCGGCAGGGATGCCGTAGGCGTTGCTGTACTCGCGGCTGTTGACATCGATGCGCAAAATCTTGCCGTAAAGCGTGGCGTTGAGCTGGGACATCTTCAATTCGCCGTTGCGCTTCGAGTTGTCGCCGACGCCGATATAGAGGAAGCCGTCGGGGCCGAAGAGAATGTTGCCGCCGTGGTGGTTCCAGTTCACGAGCGGGATTTCAAGCAGGGTGCGCTCGGTTTTTTCGTCGGCCTTGTCCCCGTCAGCCTTCATTTCGGTGATGACGAGGCGTTTCGGCTTCTGCAGCGTGTAGCAAAGGTAGAAGAGGCCGTTGTCCTTGAATTTCGGGTGGAAGGCGAGGCCGTTGAGCCCTTCTTCAAAGAGGCCGTCCTTGGCCTCCATGCCGCGCGGAGAGAGATCGAGGAAGGTCTTCGCCTCCGTGCCCTGCTCGTCCTTTGGCAGAATGAGGATCTTTCCGCGCTGCAGGGCCAGGAATTCACGACCGCTGCCATCGTCCGGGATCACGACGGCGATGGGCCGCTCGGTGGCGATCTTTTCATAAACGCGGGTTAACTTGTGGGTGTCGGCCGCGAAGGCGGCGGAGGCGATGAGAGCGAGGCTGAGGAGGGAACGCATAACGGGAAGACAGTCAGTGTAAGAGAGCGGATTCTTGCAGGGCAATGCCGATTTTGACCCCTGTGAATGCTTTTCGGCGGATTTGACCGGGGACGGTTTGCCTCTACTCTGCGCGCCCCAAAACCATGAGCAACGCCACCGCCATCACCCCCACGCGCGAGAAAGACTTTCCCGAATGGTATCAGCAGGTCGTCCGTGCCGCCGACATGGCGGAGAACTCCGAAGTCCGCGGCTGCATGGTGATCAAACCCTGGGGCTACGGCCTGTGGGAGAACATCCAGCGCCAGCTCGATGTGAAGTTCAAGGCCACGGGGCATGTGAACGCCTACTTCCCGCTGTTGATCCCGCTGAGCTACCTGGAAAAAGAGGCGCAGCATGCCGAGGGCTTCGCCACCGAGTGCGCCGTGGTCACGCATCACCGCCTGGAAGCGCAAAAGCAGCCGGATGGCACGACCAAGATGATCCCCACCGGCGAACTGGCCGAGCCCTTCGTGATTCGCCCGACCTCGGAGACGATCATCGGCGCTGCTTTTGCCCGCTGGGTGGAAAGCTATCGTGATTTGCCGCTGCTGATCAACCAATGGGCCAACGTGATGCGCTGGGAGATGCGTCCGCGTCTGTTCCTGCGCACAGCCGAGTTCCTGTGGCAGGAAGGCCACACCGCGCATGAAACGGCAGAGGAGGCCATCGCGGAGACGGAGTTGATGCACCGCGTGTATGAAGAGTTCATGCGCGATCATCTGGCCCTGCCTGTGATTCCCGGCGAGAAGACGGAACGCGAGCGTTTCCCCGGCGCTGTGCGCACTTTGACAGTCGAGGCCATGGTGCAGGACCGCAAAGCCATCCAGGCCGGTACTTCGCACTACCTCGGTCAAAACTTCGCCAAGGCCGCGAACATCCAGTTCCTGGGTCGCGACAATACGCGGCAACTCGTTCACACCACGAGCTGGGGCGTCAGCACGCGAATGATCGGCACGTTGATCATGGCACATGGCGATGACGACGGCGTCATCATCCCGCCACGCGTCGCTCCGCAGCAGATCGTCATTCTGCCCGTCACACCGAAGCCGGAGACGCGCCAGGAGATCATCGACGCCTGCGAGGCTCTCGCGCAGACACTGCGCGCGCAGACCTACGCAGGAGAGCCGATCCGCGTGCATGTGGACAAGCGCGACCTGCCCGGCGGCCAGAAAAACTGGGAGTGGATCAAGAAAGGCGTGCCGATGCGCGTCGAGATGGGCCCCCGCGACATCACCAGCCGCAGTGTGGCCGTGGTGCGCCGCGACAAGACTCCGAAGGACAAGGAGTTCATCCCGAAGGAGGACTTCATCCAAACCGTTTCCGAGCGCCTGCAGGAGATCCAGGACGCGCTGCTTGCACGCGCCACCGCGTTGCGAGACACGAACATGAAGAAGCTCGACACGCTCGACGAGTTCAAAGCCTTCTTCGCTGATGACGCCCCCGGCGGCTTCGCGCTCATGCACTGGGCCGGCAGCATGGAGGAGGAGGAAAAGATCGCGAAGGAGAACAAGATCACCATCCGCTGCATCCCTCTGGGCGAACAGTATGCCGAGCAGGGCAAGTGCTTCCTCACCGGCAAACCAAGCTCGCGCCGCGTGGTGTTTGCGCGGAGTTACTGATCAGCCGCCGTTCAGCGGATGAAGTAGCTCAGATTCTCCAGTTCCACGGCCAGATCGACGCTGTTCACGACGACCTGCTCCGGCACGTCGAGCACCGTTGGCGAGAAATTCAGGATGGCCTGGATGCCGAAGCGCACCATGTCATTGACCACGGACTGAGCGCCGCTGGCCGGAACGGTGAGGATGGCCATCTTCACGTTGTTGCGGCGGATGAAGGACTCCATCTCCGACATGGGCAGGATCGGCACGGTCAACTGCGGCAGTTTGCGCGGCGCGAGGTCAAACGCAGCGGTGACTTCAAAGCCCTCCTTGCGGAAGCCGCCGTAACGCAGCAACGCCGAGCCAAGATTGCCGACGCCGACGAGAATCACCGACTGCAGACGGTTTTGCCCCAGCACATCGCCGATCGTGCTGCTCAAAGCCTCGACATTGTAGCCAAGTCCACGGGTGCCAAGCTGCCCGAAATAGGCCAGATCCTTGCGCAACTGGGTGGATTTCACCCCGGCGGCCTTTGCCAGGGCGGCCGAGGACACAGTGTCCACTTGGTTCTCACGCAGCCGGTGCAGGCAGCGTTGGTAGATGGACAGGCGGTAGATCGATTTGCGGGGAATGTCTATTTTCGCAGGCATTGGCTGGGTTCATGTGAAATTTCACCCGAACACAGTTCAAGTCAATCAATGCAAGTGTGCCCACCTTGTCACCTGAACGGCCCTGCCTGCGGGTCCGGCCCTTTGCGCGTCGGCACCGCGTCCGGGATGCGCTGCGCGGCAGGGAGCTTGAGGTTTTGCTCCAGCAGCTTCAAATATTCCACCAGCCCCGGAGTGGGGCCGCTTTTGTCGTAAAGCCGCTTCAAAAGCGCATATCCCTTCCGCCATGACTCGGGATCGTTCGACTGCGCCCAGGCGTACCCGGCAAACCGCTCCGTGAAGCCCAAGCCGCCGTTCTGGAAGGAGTTCCAGTAGGCATCCCCCGCTTTTTTGAAGTTCTTCGTGCGGTGCCAGTGCGTTTCCCCCAGCTTCTGCCACAGCCGCGGGTTGTCCGGCAGGAATTTGAGCCCTTCCTCCAGGATCGCCACGCCGCGCATCACATGATCATGATAAAGCTGACCGCGTAAGGCGGGTTTGAGCTCCTGGTTGTAAAGATAATGCGAGGCCGCGTTGTAGGCCATGTGCCACGACGCCTCCTCCCAGTAGCGGAAGTTTCGCGGCTGCAAGCGTGTCACCAGCTTGTAGAGGCTGTCCACCTTTGCCCAATTGACATTCGTGAACTCCACATGCGCGCGCAGTTGGAACATGCACGCTGCCAGCCCGCGCAAACCGCCCAGCGCCGCCGCCAGTCCCGCCTGGCCCAGCTCCTCGCCCACGCCAAGCCGCAGCGGCTCCTCCAGCATCTTCATTTGCCGCAGATCCCGCGTCACCCGCTCCTCCAGCGGCAGTTTTACCGCGCCGAAGACCAGCAGCACCGCGATGGCCTGGAGTTTTCGTTTCATAGCTCCTTCTCCACAAACAGCAGATGCGTGACGAAAAGGTAAACCGTCACATAGAGAGCCGCGATGCCTGTCATGTCATAAACCGCCGCCCACGGCACGATCTCGCCGTTCACCACGCTGTCCACGATGTCAAACTGCGCGAGGTCGGGCACGATGGCCGCGAGAAAAAACGACGCCGCACGCGCCATGCTGCTGGAGAGATACGGACGGAAGAAAAACTCGCGGATCAGCGCCTCGCCGTGGCCGATGATCGTCACGCAGAACGTGATCACGATGGTGAACAGCGTCGAGCTCGCGATGCTGGAGAGCAGCAGCGCCACCGTCGTCACCACCGTGGCCTTCAAAAAGATCGCCCACACGGCCCAGTGCAGGTTCCAGGTGAGCCCCTGCCGTGCCACGATCTCCCGCACCTGCGCCACCGCCTCCGGTGAGTCCATTTTCTCCAGGCGCATGCGTGCCACGGCATCCTCAAAGAGCAGCGACTGCCGCATCCATAAAATCAAACTCAGCACCGCGTCCATCACGATCAAACCACCGCCGATAAGCATCAGCACGCCGAGCAGCTTCCCGAGCAGGTAATCGAAGCGTGGCACCGGTTTGGACAAGATCGTGTAAAGCGTGCGGTCCTCCATGTCCTTCGGCAGCAGCAGCGCGGTGGAGACCACGCCGATCACAATGCTGAAAATCTGCAGCGCGCCCAAGGTCACACTTTTCAGGAGATTGAGCTGCTGCTCGGGATTGATCACCGAGAAGGCGAAGCCCGCTCCCGCCGCCAGCAGGCAGAACACCACCAGGAAGGCCAGGATCTTCATGCGGATGAGCTGCGTCATCGTCGCCAGCGCCAGCGTCCACACCCGCCGTGGTGAGAAGCGGACCTTTGAAGCGGCAGAAGTTGTCGTCGCGTCGCTCATGATTTCTTCGCTTCGTTCGTGGCTTCGAGGAAAAGACGTTCCAGCGTCGTGCGCGGATGGCCGCTGTGCAGGATTTTCGATCCGCCGCCTTCTTTGACGACCAGCTCGCGGATCTTCGCCAGCAGCTCGGGCGTCGCATTCTCCAAAACCATCTCCGTCTGGTTCTCCACGGCGATCAAGTCCTCCAACCGTCCTTCACGCACCATGCGGCCGTGCGCCATGATACCCACGCGGTCGCACACCTCCTGCATCTGCTCCAAAAGGTGCGACGTGACCAGCACCGTGATGCCACGGGTGCGAAACTCGATGATCAGATCACGAATTTTTCGAGAACCCGCCGGATCGACGCCCGCCGTCGGCTCATCCAGCACGAGCAGCCGTGGATCGTGAATCAACGCCTGCGCCAGGCCGAGCCGTTGCAGCATGCCTTTGGAGTAACCGCCCACGCGGCGTGTCGCGGCATCTTCCAGGCCCGTCAGCGCCAGCATCTCCTCGGTCCGGTCTTTGAGTCTCGTGCCGCTCATGCCGCAAAGGCTGCCGTAGAAGCGCAAAGTCTCGCGTCCGGTCAGATGCTTGTAGAAATACGGATTCTCCGGCAGAAAGCCCACGCTGTGACGGCTTCCCACCTCCGTGCTCGGCACGCCAAAAATGCTCGTGCTGCCCTCAGTCGGCTTCAGCAGGCCGAGAATGACCTTCATCGTCGTTGATTTACCCGATCCATTGGGTCCGATCAGGCCATAGACCTCCCCTGCCCTGACTTCGAGTGACAGATCATGCACCGCGCGAAACGCCCCCTTCACCAAGGTGCCTTTGAAGACCTTGGTCAGATGGTTGACGGAAACGGCGGGTGTGTCGGCCATGAGGAAAGAATGGCACCAATCAACGCACGATGCTGAATCCGCGCAAGCTTGGGTCTGCGGCCACCAGCTTCACCTCACGCTCCTTGATGTGCGAGCCGAGGCTGCTGCGCTGGATGTCCTCCAAAAACGCCTCCAGTTCCTCCACCTCAAACGCCTGAGCAAAAAGCTCCACGCGGCCGTCCGGCAGGTTTTTCACCCATCCGGTCACGTCAAAGCCGGAGGCAATGCGCTTGGTGCTGTAGCGGAAACCCACGCCCTGGACGCGGCCGGTGTAAAAGACATGTCTCGCGGTCATCACTTCATCAATAGTTTCAGCGCGGCGCGTGCTTCATTGCTCGCCGCATCGATCAAAACCACACCGGCCTCGCCGCGATTACGCACCAGCGCCACAAACCGGCCCTGAGCTGTAAATTCGGCCTCGCCCTTCGTTTCATAGCGCTGCCGTAATGAATTGAGCATCGCTTTGACGAACGCGTCGGCGCTTGCCTTGTCCTGGAACAAGGTCTGCCATGCCGCGTGGTCGCGTTTCGCACCGCCATCCGCCGCCCAGCACAGCAAGCGGTCCGCCACGAGGCCACGCGTGCCTTCGCCGGCGGCTTCGTCGTCGTTGTGCATGCGTAGCGCCGTCGCGCAGGCGAATTTGCCGAGCCGGTCGTCGAGAAACGGCAGCGCGCCGCCGAGCTTCACGTCATCCAGTTTGATCTCCTGCGGCGCAGGCCGTTCGGGATTTAAATACACCTCCGGTTCGATCACTTCGGCCGTGTTGATGGGCGGACGGCTGTAGGCCGCGTTCAACTGCGCGAAATTACCCGCGCTATGCAGCGTCTGCGCGAAATCAAACCCGCGGCTGAACGGGAACAGCGCCATCTCGCGCAAAAACGCGGGCATGGGCACCTGGTTGAACGGATGATCGGGATCTTCGGCCGGCAGATCATCCTTCGGCGCGGAGGCCGGATTTTGCAACGAATGCAGGAAGCGCGTCAACGCTGCATCGCCTGAAATGAGAGATTCACGCGCGATGCGCATGTCCGTCGTCAGCGGCCCATGCTGCGGCTGAAACAGCGTGCTGCCGTATTCACGCAGCAATTGCCCGAAGGCGATGCCCAGCGGTTCGTTGTCCGTCACCGATGCACCGGAAGCTGTCGAAGGATCAATCGTGAGCATCGTCTCCGACTCCGCGTCATACCAGCCGCCAAGCTGCCGTGCGAGCAGAGCCGCCCGCAGAGGCAGCGGATCGACCGCCTCGGGAATCCAGCCAAGCGCCGTGAGCCCGCGGCTCAACTTCTTTGCCGCATCCCCCGGCTGCTGCTGCTTCAGCCACTTCAGGATCGCCTCCTCCACCTCCGCCTGGCTCACCGTCGTCGTCACCATCGGCAGCGCGTGCAGTTTGCGCATCTTCATCATCTCCAGCCCCATGCCGACGAAGTCCGGAGCCACATCGTCATCCTTCATCACCACTGGCGGCGTGTTCTTCATGCCCAGCGTGCCGAGTTTTTGCACCAGGGCCGCATTCTCGTCCTTCAACGCGTCGTTCTGCCCCTGGAGATACTCGATCTGCCCTTGCAGCAGCACGATCTGCTTCTGCAGGTCGTCAACGCTGCCCGCCGGCAGCGGCGCTGGCATCACCTCCGCTGGTGCTTCCTTGGCCGTTGGTGACTCCGGCTTCATCCCGGACAAAAACAGCCCCGCCATGCCTCCAAGGGCGAGAAGAACGAGCAGCAGCACGGCGGGGTTGGGCTTCATGTGGTCTTCATAGAACAACCTGCCGCGCATCTCCAGTTTTCTCATTGGACGAATGCAAATTCGCGCCACCATGCCGCATGCTCCGCTGGCGATTCGGCAACCACGACCTCGATCTCACGCATCGCGGCCTCATCATGGGCATCGTCAACGTCACGCCCGACAGCTTCTCCGACGGCGGGCGCTTCAATGACCACGGCCGGGCCGTCGAGCATGCGTTCACGCTTCTCGCCGAAGGCGCGGATATTCTCGACATCGGCGGCGAATCGACGCGTCCTGGCGCCGAGCCCGTCGAAGAGGCCGAGGAACTCCGGCGCGTGATCCCCGTGATTCGTGCCGTCCGCTCGCAGACCAAGGCGCTCATCTCCATCGACACCATGAAGGCCGCCGTCGCCCGTGCCGCGCTCGATGCCGGGGCCGACATCATCAACGACGTCACCGGTTTGCGCGCCGATGCCGCGATGCCGCGTCTCGCGGCTCAAACCAACGCCGGCCTTGTCGTCATGCACATGACCGGCACCCCGCAAACCATGCAGGCGAACCCGCATTACGACGATGTCGTCACCGAGGTGCGCGGCTACTTCAAAAACCGCCTGCGCTTGCTCGAAAACGAGGGCATCGCCCTCGACCGCGTCGTGCTCGATCCCGGTTTCGGCTTCGGCAAAACGCTGGAGCATAACCTCGCCCTCATGCGCGAACTGCCGAAGCTCGCCACGCTGCGCCCGCTCCTCATCGGCGTCTCCCGCAAGTCGATGATCGCCAAAGTGCTCAACTCGGAGTCCATGGACGACCGCTTCTGGCCCACCATCGCCCTCACCGCCCACGCCCGCGAACACGGTGCTCGCATTGTGCGCGTCCACGATGTGAAACCAAATCGCGATGCGCTGCGGATGATGGAGGCGATTCTGAACGGCGTGTGAAATTAATTGGCAGCCTGTTTCACGATCACGCCCCGAAAAACGGAATCCCCAGCTTCTTCGCCACACGCAGCGGTCGGCGCATGGCTTCTTCCATGCGTCGGGCCTCATCAGCGCCGCGAAGATCTTTGCAGTCGGGATGCGCTTCCGGCGCATCAATGAGACCAAGTTGATGCAGCACATGCGCGGTGCTGTGTTTGTAAGGCGAAGCGCTCATTCGCTCATCGAGGCGGAAGACGAGGTCTTCGAAGGATTGAAAGGCTTCAAAGAGCTTGTACACACGCGTGTCGAAGCGACCGGTCCCGGTTTTGGATTTTTTGTCGGCCACGCTGTCGAGCAGCCACATGTCCTTCGCCGCGCAAATGAGCGGACATGCGCTCACACCCGCGCCGATGAGCAGCGGCAGGCCGAGCTTGATCGCCGTGGCGATGCCGTAGTCATCACCGCTGTGCGGGGAGAAGGGCAAGTTGAGTCCTTTGCACATCGCCGCCCAGTAATGGAAGTGCGGCTCGTCGAGCGTGCTGACTTTGCCGCCCACATACTTCGGATGCAGCGCGATTTCGTGGAACAGCCACGGGTCAAACGGCGTGGCCCAGGGCACAAAGGACGGCTCCAGCGCATGCGCGATGCCGGGGCGGATGAGATGCTCGGCAATCTGGAAGTAGGCGTCGCGTCGCGGCTCGTTCTCCAGCGTGTTGAGCAGCTTGCTGGTCATGATCATCATCTCGCAGTTGTCATGCTCCTGCGCGATGTCGAGCAGCGTCCAGTAGCGCTCCGCTTTGAAGGCGGTGTCGTTCTCCGCGCCGCGTGCGGTGACGCCCGCGATGAAGCGCTGCGTCGGAAACTCGGCTCGGAAGCGTTTCAGCACTTCAGCATACAAATCATTGCTGAGATCGAAGATGTAACCCGTGTCCGCATTCAGCACGAAGACCATTTCTACACCATAATAAGCCGCGCATTGCTGCATCCACCGCACGCTCTTGTTGAAGCCGTCCCAGTCCGGCTTTCGGTCCTTGAACGGCAGCAGCGTGGCCACGCAGAGCCGCGCCTTCGTGGTGTGATCGACAAGCTCCTCCTCGCTCGTGTAGGCCCAGACCGTCTCGTTCCAGGCGGTGGAAGGCTTGAGGTCGGCGGGAGTGGAAATGAGGGCGCGGGTGTCAGCCATGCTTCATGTAGAGCATGCGCCACGCGGCAGGCCAAGACGAAATCCGAATGCCAGAGATTGGAAAATCTGATTATCGAACGATCTCCAGCGTGCCTGCGGCACCCGAAGGCCAGTTCGCGCCTTCCTTGACCCACTTGTTGAGGATGGCGTATTCATCCTTCGTCAGGCGCTCGCCCACGGCGGGCATGACGCTGACGTTTTGATGGGTGGAGGCCGTGTTGGCGACCAGCAGGCTCGTCTCCGGATGTCCGGGCACGATGTAAGTGCCCAGCGTCTTTGTGCGCAGCGCCTCGCGGCGGCTTTCGAGACTGATGTGACCGGGCAGCGCCTTGCGGTTATGGCACATCACACACTTTCGCTCCAGCACCGGCTTCACATGCGTCACGAAATCGACCGGTACGCGCTTCGCGGCACGGATTTGCTCCTTGGTGAGCACATTCTCGCCCATGGGCTTCGTTTCCGGGTCCGGCTGCGTGGCGCAGGACACGATGACAAGGACGCACAGAAGGCTGGAGAAAAATCGGCTGTTCATGACACCATGAGAACGTGGAATGCGGGCGAGTGCAACGCGGCTGTTGCGTCATTTTTTGAGAAACCGCCGCAAACCGTGTCCAAAAGAACGCTGCTTCAGACTTGTGTTTGCCCGGCAACCTGCCGCATTCTCATCACCTCATGAACCGCCGCCATTTCATCCGTTCCGCCGTCGCATTGCCTTTCATCTCCGCCATCGCGGCGGAAAAGCCGAAGCGGCTGATCCTGCGCTCATCGTGGCAGACGGTGAACATCGGCGACATCGCGCACACGCCCGGTGTGCTGGCGCTGTTGGAAAAACATCTGCCGGAGGTCGAGGTGCGGCTGTGGCCGAGCAAGTTGGACAACGGCGTGGCCGAGATGCTCGCGGCACGTTTTCCGAAGGTGAAGATCATTCAGGGCGAGGAGGTGAAGAAGTCCTTCGACGAATGCGACTTCCTCCTGCACGGCTCCGGGCCTTCGCTGGTGGCGCAGAATGACGTCTTGAAGTGGCGCAAGGCCACCGGCAAGCCCTACGGTGTCTATGGCATCACGTCCTCGTCGCAGGGATCAACCAGCACGACGCCGTCTTCAGACAAGTCGATCTCCTCGACCATCGACGTGCTCAGCGGCGCGAAGTTCGCGTATTTCCGCGACTCCGTGTCGCTCGAACTCGCGAAAAGCAAAGGCTGCACGTGCCCGCTGATGGAATTCGGCCCCGACGGAGCCTTTGCGGTCGATTTGAAGGACGACGCGAAGGCGGAGGCGTTCCTGAAGGCCAACGGCCTCGAAGAAGGCAAGTTCCTGTGCTGCATTCCCCGGCTGCGCTTCACACCGTATTGGACGCTGCCGGAAAAGAAGGCGGCGAAGGACGAGACGAAGCACGCGCGCAACGAGGCAATGAAGGAGCACGACTGCAAACCGCTGCGCGATGCGATTGTGAAGGTGATCCAGCAGACCGACCTCAAAATCCTGCTCTGTCCCGAGGACAAAACGCAGATGGCGGTGAACAAGGAGATGCTCTACGACAAACTGCCGGAGGATGTGAAGGCCCGCGTCGTGTGGCGCGAGAACTACTGGCTCACCGACGAGGCGATCAGCACCTATCGCCGCAGCGCGGGCCTGTTCGGCCACGAAATGCACAGCCCGATCATGTGCATCGGCAACGGCATTCCCGCCATCGTGTGCCGCTGGGCCGAGCAGACGAGCAAGGGCTTCATGTGGCGCGACATTGGCCTGAACGAGTGGCTCTTCGACCTCGACAAGGAGGACGAACTCGCCCGCGTGGCCGATACCGTGCTCGCCATGGCCAAAGATCCCGCCGGATCAAAGGCGAAGGCCGCGAAGGCGCGTGACTTCGTCATGGGCAAGTTCGCCGCCAGCATGCAGGTGGTGCGCAAAAATCTGCCGGACTGAGCGCGCGATGAGTTTTGAGCAGCAGGTGTTTTGACCGGCGGCATTGATGCCGTGTCCCTTCGCACGGCCTTGGCGCTCGAGATAAGCATTGCGCCCGGGCAGGACCGAAGACTATGATCGGCCCAGATTCAACGCGGCGGGTCTGCGTGGATGCCGGTCGATTTTTCACGCGACACTGCCATGAGAGAAGATTCCACTGACGCTTCGGATCTGCCACGCAAAGCCTCATCGGGATGGGGCAAACTGTTCCTGGGACTGCTGTTTGGAGGAGCCGCTGGAGCCGGAGCACTTTATGTGATGAAGGTCGATCCTTCACTGCTGGGCAAAATGAAACAGCAGCCTTCGTCCGTAACGACTGAAAGCACCCCCGCCGCGGCGGATGTGGTCGAGGAACCGGTGAAGCACGAGGGGCTGCCGCGCACGCCGTTTGAAATGGGCAGCCTGCCGCCAGATGAGGTGATCGAGTCGATCAAGATCACGCTCGGCGTTGGCACGGAGGGCGCGGCCTTGGGCGAGCCGGTGGACGTGCATCTGGGGCTTGGCTTTCCGCTGCGCTTGTACCCGCTCGGTGGAGTGAGGCACGAGCCTTCGTTCGCGGCGTTTCCGCACAAATCGTCGCTGGAAGGCATGGCGGAGGCGATCCAGCCGGGGCAAATGGCGACGTTTGAGTTTTCTGCAAAGGAAGGCGGCGCTGGAACGGATGTGCTGCGCACGTCGCAGCAGCTTTTGACCGGTGTGAAGTGCGGCGACCTACAGAGCATCGGATTCGCGTCGCAAGGACGCACGGACTGGGTGCTGGCGGGTTATCGCATCGAGGTGAATGGCAAACTTTTCGCCGCAAACGGACTGGTGGATGTGAACGCGCAGAAGAAGCTGGCCTCCAGCCGCGAGAGCCTGATGAAGATGCTGCCGGCGTATGAGGCGAAGACTAGAAAGACGACGCTGACGGATGCCGAGAAGGCCGAGTTGAAGGTCGAACACGCGCTGGTGCGCGCTTTGAGCGGTCGTGTCGTCGGCGCGGTGCCATGGCATGAGGAGGCGGATGAAAAGTTCACTCCCGCGTCGATGCCGGGCACCAAGGTGGAGAGCCTGCGCGTCACGCTGACCGGTGGCAAAGGTCCGCAGCAGGGCACGCGTAATCCGGTTTATCTCGTGGCCGGAGCACGGAAATTTTTGCTCTCATCGGAGGCCGATCCGCTGGGCGATGCGAGCGAGCCGCGCTTGTTTGACATCGCGGGGTTCGAACTCGCGATGAATCCGCTTCCCAAGGAAGCGCTGGCCGCGCCGGGCATCGGCATCGTGGGCAGCGGAGCGCCGATGAACAAGATTCCCGACCGCGCACAGTTCCAGCGCGTCGTGCTCGAGGTGGACGGGCAGGTCGTCTATGACAGTGACAAGCAGGCCGACGACCAAAAGACGCTGCCGGTGCTCTGGCTCTCCCCAGCGACGCATTTCGATGAAAATGGCGACCTCGTGCGCGCCACACCGACGCCGGGCGAGGTGCCAGTGTGGAACTCAGGCATGAAACTGGCGGAGGCTCCCGCCGTTTTGCCACCCGAGCCGCAGGTGCCCGTGCTGCCGCCGATCGTCGGACCGCCGATTGGCCTGCCACCGCCGCCTTTGCTGCCACCGGTACGCACCGTTTTGCCGGGCGGACTGCCTCTGCCAGGTGGAGGCGGCGGACTGCTGCCGCTGCTCAATACTGTTGCGCAGTTGCTGTTCCCGCTGCCTCCGCCTGCCGCGCCGCTCATCAGCGGCGTGCGCATCGCGCCCACGACGCCCATCGTGCGTGGCGGGGATTCTGTGACGGTGAACTGGACTGCGGGCGGCAATGTCTCGAACGTCGCCTCATGGCGGGTCGATCTGTTCGCCGTGCTGCCGCACAAGCCGGTGCCGGTGCTGATCACTCCCATGTCCACTCTCCTCGGTGTGCCCGCAGGTGCCACGAGCGTCGTGATGCCAGCCATCAATGCTGCCGCGGTGACCCCTTTGCTGATCCCGGGCTCGGCGGAGGCATCCTATCTTTACGTGCAGCCGCGGGTCACCGCTCTCAGCGCCACGGGTAATGTGCTGACGGCGGCGAACGGCTCGATCCTGCCGCTCTTCCCGGCAGGCACGCCGCTGCCGAACTTTCTCTTTGGCCTCCGCCGCGGCCCGATTATTCCCCCACCTGGAGCTGCGCATGCACCTGCTCCGAGTTTTCAGGTCACGCCTGCGGTAACGCCGCCGTTCACCCCTTGGGCGGCCATGCCGCTGGCCGATCCGCTGGCGGTGAGCAGCGCCTGGAGTCTCACTGCCGAGCACGGCACGCACTTTGGGCTGCTGTTTGCCAGTCATGAAAACATCCCTGGTGCGACCACGCTGCCAGCGTGGAGCACGGCGGTGCGGCCCACTGGGAATGGCACAGAGCAGATCACGATCCGTTTTGAGGGGCTAATCCCGGCACCACTCGCACAGGCAGGCATGCGGGCGGTGGCGCACGTGGGTTTCGTCGGCGGATCCTCTCCCACGACGACTGGCACCGTGCTGGCGCGTGTTGAGCTGAGCAATGCCCCCCTGCGCCGCGGTGCCGCGGGAAATCTGATGCCTCCGCCCCCAGGTGCGGTGCCGTTTTTCACCCTGCAAACCGGGGTCGCCCCCCTTCTGCTGGCCAAAAACACACCGCTGGTGCTTGTGGACATGCCGCTGCGCTTTGCCGGGGCGATGGACGTGGGGAACTTCAATGCCTACCCGCTGGACCCGCTGAATCCGGGGGCATTCGTGGCTCCGCCCCCACCGCCCTGGAATGCGGCCACCTTCGGCTTTGTGCCCGCACTTTACGCCGCCCAGCGCGCCACCGGCACGATGTATGTCACGCTCACGTACATGATCACTCTCACCACCACAGATGCCACGGACGCTGTCGGCGTGATCGGTGCGCGTCTCGTTCCCGGCCCCTGACCCACCCATGCCATGAAGACGCTGCTTCCATGTTTCATCCTCCTCTGCGCTTCCTTCGTCAATGCCGCCGACGGCGGTGTGCACGGTCGTGTTTACGGCCAGGACGAGAAAGGAGAGAACCTGGGGCCGGTGGCGAACGCGACGATCGAATTGAAAAGCGAGACGGGCGGCGCGGCGGCCACGGTGACGACGAACAGCTTCGGCTATTACCAAATCGCGACACTGACAGCCGGCGCGTACCGTTACAAGGTCACGGCCACCGGTTTTCGCGATGAGGACGAACTGCGCGGCTTCGCGATGCCGAAGGACACGCGTGAGTTTGTGCATGACTTTCTGCTTACCAAAGAAGCGAATCCCGGCAGCAACCCCGCGCAGTCAAACATCGTCCAACCCGCCGTGCATGGTCGCGTTTACGGGCAGGATGAAAAAGGTGAGAACCTCGGGCCGATCCCCGGCGCGAAGATTGAGCTGCTTTCCGGCCCCGGCGGCACCGTGGTGGCCACGGCGACGGCAAACTCGCCCGGCGGCTACTACGAGATCAAAAATCTGCCGCCTGCCGACTATGCCTATCGCGTGAGCGCCGCCGGATTTGCGACTGAAGACGCCGGTCGCGGCTTCACCGTGCCGAAGGCCACGCTGGAATATGTGCATGATTTCCTGCTGTCGAAGACACCGCCGAAGCGCGACCGCTGCGATCTCGCGATCCTGGTCGTGAAAGTGATCAGCAGCGGCAAAGACCGTGCGAATGACGCACGGCTTCCGGTCGCGAACGCAAAACTCATCCTTCAACCGCAGGGCGGTCTGCCGGTGCCCGTGAATCAACCCTTCGTGACCGACGCGAAGGGCGAATACTTGGCGAAAATGCTCGGCGAAGGCAGCTACACCGTCGCCATCGACGCGCCGGAGTGCGAGCCCTTCACCGGGCCGCTCACCGTGAAGTGTGACAAGGACGGCGAGGTCATCTTCGAGCTCCAGCCCTGCAACGAGCTGCAGCACGGTTATGTGCGCGCGATGTTAAATGAAGGCTGGGGACCATCCGCGCAGGCAAAGGCCGCTTGCGACCGCGCCTGGCAGCGGGCGTTGAAGGCCGGGCCGGTGGATTGCGGTCTGAACTACGCGCAAGGACTCGCCCGCCTCAGCGCCGGGGATTACAGCGGCGCGCAGCAGAGTTTCGCAGCCGCGATCGGCAAGAAAACCGAAGGCGCGGTCTGGGACCGTGCCTGCGAAGCGCGCCTGTGGATGAACCTTTGCCTGCACCAGCCCGCGCAAGCGGTGAGGGAGATTCGTTCGCTGGTTCAGAACCACTACTCCACACGCACCGTCACACCGGCCTCGCAGGACACCGCGCATGTGTGCGGCATCGCGCTAGGTTTGATCAAAGGACCGTGGAAGGACCAGGTCGGTGCGGGCGAGGCCGTTTTGCTCGAAAGCGAGCTGCTCTCCGCGCTCAAAGGCGGGCTGCAGACCGAGTGCGCGAAGGCGCGCGACCATGTGGCCGTGGAATACGGCAAACTCAAGGCCGCCGAGGACGCGGCGCGCAACAAGCTGATGGCCGAGGTCACTGAAAAACGCAACGCGGAGGTCGCACGCCTCGCGGAGCGCCAGACCGCGATCAGCAAGGACGTGGCCGCGCTCGACGCCGAGTTGCAGACCTTGCAGGCCACGGTGAACGCGGCCGACCAGAAGTATCGCGTGCAGATTCTCGGCTTCATGCAGCAGCGTCAGCAGATCGCCGCGCAGATCGCTCCCATGCAGGCACGCATGCAGCAGATTTCCGCCTGCATGGCGCAGGACCAGGTCGAGTTGCGTGGCGCCGCCGCCCAGCAGCCGGTGGTCACGCAGGTGCCGGGCATGCAGCCTGGAATGCAGCCTGGAATGCAACCGGGCATGGGCAACGCGCAGGCCGTCCTCGCGGAAATCCAGCAGCATCAGATCGAAATCCAACAACTCCAACAGCAGATGGTTGCCATCCAGACCCAGGACGCGCAGATGGCCGCGCAGATCGCGAACTTGCAAAACCAGTTCCAGCGGGAGGCGGGCACCGCGCAGGCCAGCCTGAACCTCAAACTCCAGCAGCGTGAGCGCATGGCCGCCGAGTTCGACACGCTCGACCGCCAGCGCGTCGCGCCGTTTGATCCCGCTGCCTTCACCACGCCGGAGATTGATGATCTCGACCGCCGCTGCAACGCGCTCAAGACCTACTGCGACCTGCCGCTGGAGCCGCGCCGTGAGGAATTGCTCGATCAATTTGACTGCGGGGCCGCCAAAGACACGAAACGCCCCGCAAACACGATCATGCCCGTTTCCATCGTCGAACCTGCCTTCGCCGCCAAGCGTCCGTCATCCACGCTGCCGGTTTCCTCATCCACTTCATCGCGATCATTGCCCAAAATCACCCCGGTCACGCCCGCCAGCACCATGCCGCAGACGACACCTGTGCCTGCTGCGCAAAATCCCGGCATGCCACCGCCCAAACCTCTGCCCGCCTCCGCCACGGCCGTCAAACCGCCGCCAAACACCGGTGATCCCGCCGAGGTCGTCGTGACCAACAACCACACCGGCGCGGTGCGCATCTTCGGCCTTTCACCCGGCGCGGAGAACGAGCAGTTCGTCCGCTCGCTGCAGTCTGGTGAAGAAGTGATGGTTCCCGCGAAAATCGGCCAGACCTTCATCATCAAGGCCGCCACCGGCGGTCGTGAGCTCGAGCGCCACACCATCGGCAAGAAGCTCCAGGTGCTGAAAGTCGGTGGCGTTAGGCAGGAATGACGGACGCGACCAGCTTCAGGACATTCGGGCAACAGAAATGAACAATCCGATTGGTTTGGTGCGCGGCGATCTCAGGAATTCATTTGGCCATTTTTTAACAACAGCGCCCCCCCTATTTACCTCGGAGTTCGGCGGCGCGAAAAAGCCAGCAGGGTGCAACCTGTTAACACAAGCAATGGGCCGGCGGGCTCGGGGACTGGCACCCCTTCGTAAAGTCTCACTCCAAGTTGAGCAGTGGATGTTCCTAGTCCGATGCGCGGATCATTAAATGTCCCGATCGGATTTGCCGCATTTTCCAGCGGTAGAGTCAGGCCATTTTGGGTGACTGATTGACCATCTCTTGGTGGTGGAAAGCTATCGTTGTAAAAGAAGAGGAAAGATTCCAGGCTGGTGTCCAAAACAAAGCCAATCCAGTACTTTTGACTTGCCTGAAGGGTAAATGAGAAATCCTGCCCATAATCAATCGAGTCGTACCATTGCCTGGCTCCAGCCGCCAGCGTGACCGCGTCCGTTCGAAAAATGGGCGCGGATTTATCGATGTCAGAATAGACGACCCAGGCAATCTTACTGGTGAGTAACGGCTGCCCCATGACGCCGATCCCACCGATGGTGACCGGGTTGGGACCGACGCGTACCTCAGCCATGTGTCCAATCGCATTGTAAGGGACGGAAATGGGGCGGAGTCCTGACGATGCCAAAGCCCCAGGCGTTTCAATAAGAACGCTGGCGGCCCAAATGCTTTGGGCATTTATAAAGAGCGATAAAACAACCGCAAAGAGGCATTGGAATCTCATAAAGACGAATTTTCATGACCCTGACATCCTGATGCTTCGAGTGACAATTTTTATGATGTAAGAAGGGTGTATTTGCCTCTTGAACCGTCTGTCCGACCACACAAATGCCAAAGCACGCTCAGTCCACCTCACAGGTTGGGACCGGGGACAAAAAGGGGGATGGTGTAAGCCAGAAGAGAATGACCGAATGAGTTGCGGGAAATCATTCAGCGCCCAGCCGACCGGGTATTCGAATACGGCTTGGCTGGAAGTACTTAAATTTCCGAAAAAACACGAAGGGCGTCCTCATTGCAGGACAAAAAGCCACGTATCACACCGCGATCTCGGCCTTGATGGCGGGGTGCGGGTCGTAGCCTTCGAGGGTGAAGTCCTCGTAGCGGAAGGCGTCGATGTCCTTGATGGCAGGATTGACCTTCATCACAGGCCACGGACGTGGCTCGCGGGTGAGTTGGAGTCTGGCCTGCTCAAGATGATTCGCGTAGAGATGCAGATCGCCGAAGGTGTGGACGAACTCGCCGGGCTGGAGGTCGCAGACCTGCGCGACCATCATCGTGAGCAGCGCGTAGCTGGCGATGTTGAAGGGCACGCCGAGGAAGAGATCGGCGCTGCGCTGGTAGAGCTGGCAGCTCAGCTTGCCGCGATCGACGAAGAATTGGAACAGGCAGTGGCAGGGCGGCAGGGCCATCTTTTCGATGTGCGGCACGTTCCAGGCGCTGACGATGTGACGGCGTGAATACGGGTTCGTTTTGAGGCCGTGGATGAGGCGAGCGATCTGATCGTGTGTCTCCGCATCCGGCGCGCCCTGCCAGCGACGCCATTGCGCCCCGTAAACCGGTCCGAGGTCGCCGTTTTCATCGGCCCATTCGTCCCAGATGGTGACTTTGTTATCCTGGAGATACTTCACGTTCGTGTCTCCCTTCAGAAACCAGAGCAGCTCATGAATGATCGAGCGCAGGTGAAGCTTCTTCGTGGTGACGAGGGGGAAATGCGTGCTGATGTCGTAACGGCTCTGCTCGCCGAAAACCGAGTACGCGCCGGTGCCGGTGCGGTCCTCACGGTAGCTTCCGTGTTCGAGCACTTTGCGCAGCAGGCGGTGGTATTCTTCCATCCGCGAGACATAGCGGGCCATGCGCGGGATGCAAACACGGTGAAGGTGGCAGTTGCGGCACGACTCCCCTGCCCTGAAACTGCCGCCATGGCCGATCTCCCCGACGACAGCACGCTGCTGACACGCATGAAGAAGCTCCGCATCCGCGAGGAGGACTTGGAAGAGTCGTTCATCCGCGGTTCGGGCGCGGGCGGCCAGAAGATCAACAAAACAAGCTCCACCGTGGTGCTGCGGCACATTCCGAGCGGGATCGAGGTGCGCTGCCAGCGCGAACGCTCGCAGTCGCAAAACCGTCTGGTGGCCCGACACGAGCTGTGCGACCGACTGGAGGCGATTTTTCAAAAGGTGCGGCTCGACGCGCAGAATGAGCGCGAAAAGAAGCGCCGCCAGACGCGGGACCGTCCGCGCGGCCTGAAACGCCGCTATGTGGCGGGCAAACGCCACCGGGCGGAAATCAAGGAAGGGCGCGGCAAGGTCGGTGGCGAGGAGTGAGCGGCGAACTTCCTTGCCAGCGGGCGCACTCGCGGCATGATCGCCGCTCCCATGAAAGCGCTCGTCCTCACCGCCCCTTCCGAGTTCAATTACGACCTGAACTTCCCCGACCCGACGCCGGGCAAAGGCGAGGTTTTGGTGAAAGTGCAGGCCTGTGGCATCTGCGGCAGCGACATTCACGGCATGGACGGCCGCAGCGGACGGCGCCAGATGCCGATCGTGATGGGCCACGAGGCCGCGGGTGAAATCATCGGCCTGGGCGAAGGCGTGAACGGCTGGAATCTCGGTGATCGCGTCACTTTCGACTCCACCGAATACTGCGGCGAGTGCGACGAGTGCAAAGCCGGCTTTGTGAATCTTTGCCCGAACCGCCGTGTGCTGGGTGTCTCGCCGGGCGAATATCGCCGCCACGGCTGCTTTGCGGAGAAGATCGCGCTGCCGACACGCATCCTGTATCGCATCCCCGACGCGCTCTCTTATGAGAAGGCGGCGTTTGCGGAGCCGGTGTCCATCGCGCTGCATGCGGTGAATCTGGCCGATGGCGTGGAGGTGGGCGAGGCTTTCACCACCGTGGAAAAGACCTGCGGTGACGAGAGCTGCGAGGGGTGTGATTGCGAAGGCGAATCAAACGGCGGCACCGCCGTGGTGGTGGGAGCCGGTTTGATCGGCCTGCTTGTCATCCAGGCGCTCAAGGCACGCGGCTGGGAAAAGGTGATCGCCGTCGATCTCGATGACAAGCGTCTCGAACTCGCCCGCAAGCTGGGCGCTGAGGAAGTCTTCAACGCGAAGCAGGAAGGCCTGGCGATGCACCTCCGCAAAATCTGCGGCGGTGACGGCGCGGATGCGAGCTTTGAAGTCGTCGGCGCCGCGGCACCGCTCGATCTGGCGATCCGCAGCGTGCGCAAAGGCGGGCAGGTCGTCCTCATCGGCAATCTACAGCCAAACACCCCCTTCCCTCTTCAGGAGGTCGTCACTCGCCAGATCACGATCAAAGGCTCGTGCTCCTGCGCCGGAGAATATCCCGAGGCGATCCGCCGCATTCAAGATGGCAGCATTCAGGTCGAGCCGCTGCTCAGCGCCGTGGCCCCGCTCGAAGAAGGCGCGGGCTGGTTCAAGCGTCTTTACGACAACAAGGAAGGACTGCTCAAAGTGGTGCTGCAGCCGGCGTGAAAACCTCCTCTTCGGAATGACGAAACCAGAATGAGGAATGAAGCCCGAAATGCACCCTGCGGCGCAACTTTCCGTCATTGATTCTTCGTTGCTTCGTCATTGATTCTTCATTCGCCATTCTGGTTTCGTCATTCTTTTCATGATCCGCCTCTTCCTGCTGCTCTCCCTGCCGCTCTACATCCTCGACCAGGTCACGAAGAGCTGGATCGTGGCAAACTTTCGTCTCTATGAGAACGAGCAGGAGGTGATCCCCGGCATTTTCTGGCTGCATCACGCCGCGAACACGGGCGTGGCCTTCGGCATGTTCAACGGCACGGCGTATGCGAACTACGCGTTCACGTTTGTCTCGCTCGCCGCGCTCACGTTTATCTATGTGATGCATGGCAAAGGGCTCTTCCCCGGCAAGCTGAGCCGTCTGGCCGTGGCGCTGCTGGTGTCCGGCATCTTCGGCAATCTCACCGACCGCCTGTTCCGCACGCATGACGGCGGCCATTTGTTCGCCGGCACCTTCCTCGACGGCTATGTGGTCGATTTCCTGAAGTTCGACTTCGGCTTCCCGCCGTTCCATCCGTGGCCTTCGTTCAATGTGGCCGACTCCTGCGTCGTTTGCGCGGCGATCCTGCTTGCGCTGGCCTCGTTCTTTGAAGCGCCGCCCGAGAAGAAGGCCTGATCACTCCACCGGTGCGGGCATCCAGCGGTAGATGCCGTCAAACCAGGCGAAACTCCCTGGCGGGGATGCTTTGCGGCTCGTTTGCACCCATAGAAAGCCGCCTTTGCGCCGGAGGGTGACACGCACCTCCTTGGCATCCGCCGGCACCTCGGGCTCCATGAACACCGCCTCCGCCGAATGCTCGCCACTTTTTGATTTCACGGCTTGAGGCGGCACTTCGCCGGACAAATCCGCCGCCTGCATGTCCCCGACCCGCGTGCAGGAGAGATTCACGCGAAGTTTACCATCCTTCGACTGACGGATGCTCACGCGACCGCCCAAGCCGTCATCGTAGTCGCCATCCCAAGCGCCTGTGTTCGCGCCGTCAGGCGGTGTCTGCATGAAGAAATAGCCGAGCGCGGTGGCTTGGGCGAGTTTCAGCCAGTAATCCGGGTCCTTGTCAGACAGCGCGCCCTTGGCAGGAGCAGGCATCAGCACTCCAGGCTTCGGCTTCGCAGGTTCAGGCGGCTGGTAGGCGATCTTCATCCAGCGCTCACGCAGCGCGGGCCAGTTCGACTTCCAGTCAGCCGCGACCGGCTTGTCTGCCGCAGGCCAGGTGCGGCTGGCATT
Source organism: Prosthecobacter sp. (assembly GCF_044236155.1). Taxonomy (GTDB): domain Bacteria; phylum Verrucomicrobiota; class Verrucomicrobiia; order Verrucomicrobiales; family Verrucomicrobiaceae; genus Prosthecobacter. Next base: position 10,911 of record NZ_JBIIHA010000038.1, on the reverse strand, counting down.
CTTCGACGCGGCCGCGAGGCGGTCATCCGCTGCCTGCGCCTCCTTGCGCAGCAGTTGCAGGCGTTTCTCGTCACTCGCCCGGCGATACACCCCCAGAATGCCTGGGTCCTGGGGCATTTTTTGCCCTGGGCGAAAACTGACCTCCAGTTTCGACTCGCCTCCTTTGGTCACAAAGAAGGCTCCACGATCCTGCCCCTCATCCACAGTCGCCGCAAAGAGGATCTGGTTGTCGCGACGCTCCCCATTGCCCGCCCAAGTGCCCGCGGAGCCAGGATCCATCGCCCAGCGCAGGCTGACGCTAACCCGCGTTCCGCCGAGGCTTTGAATCGCCAGATGACGCTGGCCGACCTCATCATAATAGTGCGCGACGGCTGGTGCCTCCTCAGCACCCCAACAAGGGACCGCACAAGGCAGGAGCAGGAAGAGAAGGGAGGCGGAGAGAAATCTGGAATTCATTTCAGCGATTCTCACAGACGCTCTCAAGAGCGCAAGAATTAGAATTGAGGAGAGGGCATGCGGCATTTGGGCTCGAATTTTCGAGAAAATGCAGCCGAGAAGCACCCGATTTAGCCTGTTTTTCGCTGTTTTTTCGTTTTTTCCATAACAAGCCGACACACAGGCTCATTTTTGCGGATCCCTTAATTCATTGATAAACAATTAATTGGGTAAAAGTCGAGCGCCTCGTTTTATCAAATTTACAAATTTATGAGTTATTTCTGAAATGGTTGTTGCAGTGATTCTAATTTCTGTTATAAATACTAGCAGAATCAAGAACCACTCACGCAGCCATGAAAACGATCATCCGCCTCGCTCTCGCCGCCAGCCTCCTCGCCGCCACCGCCGCGAACGCTCAGAATGGCTACTACGCCGCCGGATATTATGCCGCCCCCCAGGCCCAGGCCGCTTACGCTCAGCAGCAGGCCAACGCCCAAGCATGGGCCAACTACCACGCTCAACAGGCCAACGCTCAGGCCTGGGCCAACTACTACGCCCAGCAGCAGGCTGCCCAACAGGCTGCCGCCCAGCGCGCCGCAGCTCAACGCGCCGCCGCTGCCGCTCCTGCGGTCGGCAACGCCCAGATCCGCTTCGACGGCCGCTTCGCCAGCGTCGGAGCGACTGCCCCGAAGGCTCTCCAATTCGCCGTTTACGCCGCCAACACCCTCCAGAACAAGCCCTACGTTCTGGGCGGCGGCCATCGCAACATCGAAGACAGCGCTTATGACTGCTCCAGCAGCACTTCTTATGTGCTCATCAAGGCAGGATTGCTGAACCGCTGCCTGTCCAGCAAGGAGTTCGCCAGCTATGGCCAGCCTGGCGTCGGCCGCTTCATCACCATCTGGGTGAAGCCTGGCGAACATGTTTTCATGACCATCTGCGGTCTTCGCATGGACACGAGCGGCCAATGCACTGGCGAAGGACCCCGCTGGCGCACCAAGAGCCGCAGCTATGCTGGCTTCACCCCCCGCCATCCCTTTGGCATGTAATTCTCATTTTTGTGACTCGATTCTCACTCACGAACACGCAAATCCCCTTCAAATCCGCGAATCAACTCCCCTAAAGCCTCAAAACTCTCAAATCTACGAATCATATGAAAACGAACACCACCCTCACCGCCTCCCAAAACGAAGAAATCACCCTTGGCTGGACCTTGATGCCTGCTTACGGCGAAGTGATGAACAAGATGGCCGGTGCCTCCCACACAAGCGTCACCAGCACCCTGAAACTGGCCCACAAAAGCACCCTCACCTCCTTCTGGAGCACCCTGAGCAACCTGAAGTAAGACGGCCGCCTCTGCCCGCTGGCAGGACCGGCCCCAGCCTTGCGGTTTGCGTGAGCCGCAGGTAAGAAGGCAGGCTTTCCCCGCATGCAGGTTCTCCGCTCCATTGACGCGCTCTCCGCCATCCAAGGACCGCTGGCGCTCGCCGTCGGAGTTTTTGACGGCGTCCACCTCGGACATCAGGAAGTCATCAAAGCCGCCCAAGAGCACGCCACCCAGCATCATGGCACCGCTCTCGTGGTCACGTTTGATCCGCACCCCGCACATGTTCTGCGCCCTGGTTCTGCGCCGAAACTGCTCTGCGGCCCGCGTCATCAGCAGTTTGTGCTCTCCCAGATCGGCATCCCCTTCCTGCTGACGTGTCCGTTCACCACGGAGACGGCCAAAACGCCTGCCCGTGAGTTCATCCAGCAACTCGTCCAAGCCGCCCGGCCGCTGGGCTGCATTTCCGTGGGCTATACCTGGAATTTCGGTCACCGACGCGAAGGCGACATTCATCTGCTCATGGAACTGGGCCAGCGGCACGATTTCGCCGTGTATGGCGTGCCTCCTTTGAAAATCGACAGCTCAGTCGTCAGCAGCACGCTCATCCGGGAGGCCGTGTCCTCGGGGGACCTTGCCAGAGCCGCGCTTTTTCTCGGACGCCGGTATTCTGTCTTCGGCACCGTCGTCGAAGGGCGCAAACTTGGACGCCAGCTCGGCTTCCCCACGGCCAATGTCGAGATCGAAAACGAGCAACTGCCGCCGCTCGGCGTTTACGCCGTGGAAGCGCGCCTCGGCGGTGAATGGCTGCCAGCCGTCGCCAATCTCGGGCGCAAACCCACGATCGCCGACAACGCCGATCCCTCGCTCGAAGTCCATCTCCTCGACTGGAGCGGCGATCTCTACGGCCAAGACCTCGAAGTTCGCTTCACGCGATTCCTGCGCCCTGAGATGAAATTCAACGGCCTCGACGAACTCAAGGCGCAGATCGCCCGCGATATCGGAGCCGCGCGAGCTTGAAAGTACGACGACACTCTTGTTCGTCGGTTCCACGCATTCGCTTCTCACACGACACACAAGTGTGTCTGTTGTGCTCTTATTTCTTCTTCGGCTTCGGCGCTTCCTGCTTCGGATAGCCTTCCAGCTTCACCACGCTCACGGTCGTTTCCGTCGGAAAATCCGCGGGCACCGCTGCCGTGCGCTCCACGTTGCCGGTCGCCACCCACTCGGTGCCGCGTTGCAGCAGCGTGTAGAAGCCGCGGTCCAGCATCGAGTAGTCCGCATGACCGAGCGTCGTGTGAAACACACGGCCCTTGTGGTAGGCGAGCACCATGTTGTTCGGTTCGTTCACCGCCGTGAGGTCGGAAACCGCCGTGCTCAGCACCTCAACGTTTTCCGCAGGTCCGCGCAGCTTGCTGTAAAGCTCGTCCTTCGCATGCAGCCAGCGTTTCGGCAGGCCGCGCGTGATCGGATGATCGGGACTCTGGATTTCGACGATAAACTCATGCTGCGGGCCGTGTGCGCCGCCGTTGCCCGCGCTCGTGTCGCGGAACAGCTTCCCGTCCTTCACATAGAGCCACGGACCGGACTTCTCGTTGCGCCCGCCCCAGCCGCCCACGCCGATCATGTCGTTGTACTCCTTCCAGTCCGGGAAGGAATTGTTCGCCGCATGCACGGAGACGAAGCCGCCGCCATCCGCGACATACTTCGTGAACGCGTCACGCACAGCCTGCGGCCACGGCTCGCCGTTGTAGTTGCTCACCACGGCCGCGTACTCGCTGAACACCGGCTTCCACGCCTGCCATGCCTCCTTCGGCGCTCCTTTCGGCGGCGTCGTGCTCACCTCGACCGTGAAGGCATCGCTGCTCTCCAGCGCATGCTTCAAAACCGGCGTGGTGATGTCCCACTTGTGGTTGTTCTGGCCGTCCACGATGAGGACTTTGAGCTTGTCCGCGGCCTGCAGGCCGGCGGCGGTGAAAACGAGCAGTGAAAAAAGGATGGAGCGCATGGTGGTACGCAGTTGCTATCAATTAGCCGCAACATTGGCAAGCACGAAGACACAGAACCCGGTCCCGTAATTCACCTTGACCCTCCGGGCCGCCTCCGCTGACTCTGAGACGTCTCCCCTCGATGTCCCTGTTCGTCGCCCTCCTGATTTATTTGAATCTGCTGCTGATCCTCGCGGTCGTCTCCGCCTCGGAAACGGCGATTCACAGCGCGCGCGATGTCGAGGCCCAGCTCCTCGCGGCGGGCGAGGGCTCCGTGGCGAAAAAACTCCGCGCCGTCACCGCGAATCCCTTCGCCCATCTCCACCGCGCGCTGCTGCTCTCCGCCGCGCTGAATCTCGCCCTCGCCGCGCTCGGCCTGTGGATCGTCACCGGTCCGCTGCGTACGCTGGGCTGGAATCCGTGGCTGACGTCATCCGTGCTGTTTTTGGCAACGGTCCTGCTAGGAGACATGGCCCCGAAATTTTTCGCCGCGCGCAATCCCTCCGTGGTCCTGCTCGGCAGCCTGCGTTTGCTGAACCCGCTGCGCGTCGTCCTCGATCCCTTCACCGCCTTTGCGGACCGCGCCACGGACCTGCTGCTGCAAAAATTCGTCACCCGTCATGTGAAGACGCGCCTGCCCGTCACGCGGGACGAGTTTGAGACCCTCGTCGAAATGCGCCAGGAGCAGGGACTTCTCGATGGCGATGAGAGCGCCATGATCCACGAGGCGCTCGACATCGAGGCGCTCACCGTGCGCGACTGCATGATCCCCCGTGTCGATCTCGTCCTTATCAGCAGCGAGGACGCGGACAGCAAGGTCACCGGCGCGCTGGAGAAGGCCGCCGGGCGGTTTGTCATCGTTTATGGCGAGACGCCTGACTCCGTCGAAGGCGTCATCGACACCACCGCATGGAAGCTCGCCAACCGGCCCGACTGGCGCTCGCTCACGCGCGCTCCATCCTTCGTCCCCGAGACCATGCCGGTGCTGGAGGCGCTGGAGCACCACCTGCAAAGCGACGACCAGCCCGTGCTCATCGCCGACGAATACGGCGGCCTCGAAGGCATGATCACCCGCCGCGAGATCGCCGACTGGCTGCTCTACGAGGCCGCGCCCTGGCACGGGGAGGCCGCGGAGATCCGCGAGCTCGGCAGCGGTCGTTACCTGCTGGACGGCGGCACGCGTCTCGATCACCTCAAGGAAGAGCTTGAGCTCGATTTCGACTCCGGCGGCATCGACACCATCGGTGGATTTGTCTTCAACCAGCTCGGCCACGTCCCGAAACCCGGCGAGCGCATCACCGTCGCCGAGGCCGACATCAAAGTCCGCCGCGTTGTCCGCGCACGCATCCAGGAGCTCGAGCTCCGCCTCAAAGCACGCCCCGCCGACGAGTCCGGCGAGATATGATGCCCCTTCCCCCATTCTGAACTTCGTCATTCCTCATTCTGGTTTCGTCATTCCTCATTCTGATTTCATCATGATCTGGATTCTCCTCATCGGCTGCCTCGCCCTCTCCTTCATGCTCTCGGGGCTGGAGAGCGCGGTGCTGGCCGTCAGCCGCGTGCGCGTACGCCACGCTGCCAGCGAAGGAGACCGCCGCGCGCGCCGTCTGCTGCCCCTGCTGGAGGACCGCGACGCGCTCATCGGCTGCATCACCGTCGCCAACCACATGACGAACCTCGCCGCGTTCGCGATCCTGGCGCTCTCCCTGCTGCGAAACGCGAGCGTGTGGCATTACGCCATCGCCTTCGTGCTCGCGCTCCCGGTGCTCCTCATCGGACTGGAGGTCATGCCGAAAAAACTCTTCCGCCGCTACCCGTTCCGTTCGCTGCGCAGCGTCTCGCCTTTGGTGCACCTCGTTGGGCTTGCGCGGCCTTTGTTCCGCGCTTTTGCAACGGGAAAGAGCGCCGCCGAGACCGCGGAAGCGCCCAGCGAGGCCCGCCAGTCACGCGGACGCGATGACTTGAAGGCGCTGGCGAACGAGCTCGCCTCCCAGCAGCAGCTCTCCCCCATCGCGACCCATTTGATCGAGCGTGTGCTCGACTACAAAAAACTGCGTGCTGCCGATGTGATGCAGCCCCTCACACGCAGCATCGCCCTCTCCGCCGAGATGCCCGTGCGCACCGCGCTCATCATCGCGCGCGAGCAGAATAGCAGCCTGCTCCCCGTGCTCGGGGAAAACGGCGCCTTCATCGGCGTGCTCGACACCACCGCGCTGCCCGCCGAAATCCCTGCGGACCGCCTCGTGCGCCAGCACATGCGGACGCTCGACACTTTCCCCGCCGCGCTCCCCGCCCTCCACGCCCTGCAGCGCATGCGCAAGCAGGGCCGCCGCCTCGCCATCGTCGTCGATGCACGGCACTCCCCGCTCGGCCTCGTCACCGAGGAGCGCCTGCTGGAGCCGCTCATGCGTTGAGCAGCAGGGCCATGAACGCGCCCGGCATGTGGAAGAATGACAGACTCATGGTCACGATCCAATGACGAAAAGGGTCGGAGACGGGTGGACGAGCCCGGACTTTTGGCATTTGTCATTCGGGTTTCTTCCGTCATTCTGGTTTCGTCATTCGTCATTTCCGCATGCGCCTCGTCTTCGCCACCTCCAACTCGCACAAGACCGAAGAAGTCGCCGCCATCCTCGGCGGCGCATGGCAGGTCGAGGATCTCCGCGCCCATCCCGGCATCGTGCTCGACGAGGAAACAGGCGACACCTTTGAGGAAAACGCCATCATCAAGGCCGTCAGCGGCAGCCGGCAGCTTCCCGGCCTCCTCGTCCTCGCCGACGATTCCGGCCTTGAGGTCGATGCCCTTCGCGGCGCTCCCGGTGTCCGCAGCGCCCGCTACGCCGGCGAAAACGCCACCGCCGCCGACAACCGCGCCAAGCTCAAGGCAGAGCTCGCCCGCAGAGCCATGTACTCACGCTTCGCAGGCCGCTTCCGCTGCTGCATGGTGCTCGCCCGCGATGGCGAAGTCCTGCACGTCACCCACGGCGCAGTCGAAGGCTCCCTCATCACCCGCGAGGAAGGCGAAGGCGGCTTCGGTTACGACTCCCTCTTCATCCCCAACGGTTTCACGGAGACCTTCGGCACCCTTCCGGCGGAGACGAAAAACCAGCTCAGCCACCGCGCACGCGCCCTCGCCGCGATGAAAAAGAAGCTCGCCTCTTTGCGCTGATCCCATGCGCCGCCTCCTTGTCATCACGGTCACGCTCACGCTCGCCAGTTGCGCCCACCTTCCGCGTGCCACTCCCGTCGCGGATGCATCGCTGCCGCAGCCCGCTGCGGATCACCTTCCCGTCCCCGCCCCCTCCGACTGGCATCTTGACGCCCCCGCCGAAGGCCAGCCGCTCAGCGGAAATGCCACGGCCATGACGCTCGGCGTCAGCCGCGGCGGCCACTCTGTCGATTTGCAGCTCATCCTCTTCGACGACCGCGACTGCGACCTCCGTGTCATCGACCAGCCCGAGGACTGGTCCGGCGGCGGCAAGATCACCGAATGCATGCGCAAAGCAGGAGCCGTCGCCGGTGTGAACGGCGGCTTCTTCACTCCCGAATTCAAGCCCATGGGCCTCATGATCGCCGACGGGGAAAAGATCGGCGCCTGGCAGACCGGCCCGCTGCTCACCGGCGCCGTCGTCGTCGATGCCCGTCCGCAACTGCTGTGGAATGCCGAGATGCGCACCCGGGAGGCCCGCCATCTGCTCCAGGCCGGCCCCCGCCTCGTCGATGCCGCGCGTCCGGTCACCGGCCTCGAACGCGTCAAGCACACCACCCGCACCTTCATCGCCACCGACGGCGCCCATCGCTGGCTCCTCGGCCTCGCGCACGGCGTCAGTCTTGGCGAACTCGGCGAAATCCTCGCCACCCCCGGACTGGTGCCCGGCTTCCAGGTGCATCGGGCTCTCAACCTCGACGGCGGCCGCTCCTCCGCCCTCTACTACCGCACCGCCGACGGACAAGAACACGCCGACCCCGGCTGGAGCACCGTCCGCAACTACCTTGGCATCGTCCCCCGCTGACCCTCAGGTTTTCCACGGCCAGCGCTCCCGCGAGAAAGGCACTTGAAGATGGGGCACAAAGTGAGCGAGGGAGTTATCGAGAGGACAGACTGCGGACGTGCGGGTAATCGAGAATTTTATGATCCGATGTGATGACCGTGAACTGATGGAACCGCGCTGTGGCAACGATGAGGCGATCGGCCGGGTCTTTGTGAAATGGAGCAGGAAGCCGGGAGCATTCGATGGCGATCCCGGGGGTGATAGGGAGGACAAGACTCCGCCGTGCAGGCAGTGCGATCTCGAACCACCGCTCCAAGGAAACGCCCAGGATCAGATCGCCAACCTCGGCTTTGCGGACCACTTCCAGCAGGGTGATGTCAGCGATGCTGAAAACAGGCTGCTGGTTGATAAGCGAGCGGACTTCGGGCCTCAATTTTTGAGGCGCGATGAAGGCATCCAGCCAGGCGCAGGTGTCGAGCAGTTACGGGCCGGTCATTTTTTCGCCTCCTGGAAGGCCTCCCATTCTTCGGGAGCGAAGGCTGGCTCGTCTGGATCATAGTCAGGGCCGTAGGACATGGTGCCAACACCACTCCCGATCCAATCTGCCAAAGTGCCCGCCGGCTCCTCCTCAAGCGGCGGGCTGAGCACGGCCACCACTTTGCCGCTGTTGAGAATCTCAATGATGGTGTCGCCATGCTCCACGGCTTTGATCTCGTCGATGCAATGCGCCGCAAAGCTGCCAAGGCTGAGTTGTTTCGTGCTCATGCGCATGATGGTAATGGTTCGTCGTAAAAGCGTCAATGCCCTCAAACGACTCGCAGAGAATGATCGAAGGAGCCAGCGCCACGGTGGAGAGGCCGCCACGGGCGTCCTCGACCTGCTCGTCCCCATTGTCCTGTAGCGGGTCAAGGGATCGCCGCCGGGCATTTGGCAAAAACATGTTCACATCCCATCCCAACCTTCCCGTCTCCCCGTCTCCCCGTCTCCCCAGTCTCCCGTTGACTCCCTCGCGCCTCACGCTCGTGTCGCCCTTTGGGCTTCGCTTCGCTCAGTCTGTCTCGGCTCCCGCCAGTCGCCTCGGCTCTCCACGTCTCCCGTTGACTCCCTCGCGCTCACGCTCGTGTCGCCCTTTGGGCTTCGCTTTGCTCAGTCTGTCTCGGCTCCCGCCAGTCGCCTCGGCTCTCCACGTCTCCTCTTCTCAAAGCCTCCTCGTCTCGCGCCAAAGCCGCCTCTCCCCTCAATCCTCCAGATACTTCAGCAGCTTGTTCAGTTCCTGCTGAGTGGCGGTGAGGGTGGTCATCACTTCGGTGCGCCGGGGTTCGGCGAGATCGAGGGCCATGTCGATGAGGCGGTTGAGCTTGGGTGCCATGGCCTTCACTTCAGCCTCTTCCTCATCACTGAGGCTGGTCTGAGCGATGAGTTCCAAAAACCGGTCCACGAGAGGATTGTAGTGCAATGGAATCATCTCATCGGCGATTTCACCCCACATTTGTCGGCTGAGCGCTTGCAGTTCGGCCCATTGCTCATCGGACATGTCTTCGCCCCGCTCCTGCATCTTCTCGCGCGTCACCTCGATGAAAGCCTCCGCATGGGCCAGATCTTGGGTCAGCCACTCATGGCAGGCCTGCGGGGATGAAAACCTCTGGAGATCCTTCTCGAACTCCGGGTCCTGCTCTTCTGAAGGCTGCTTCATGTGGGGAAAGCTAGCCGTGAGACGCGGCGAGTCAAAAAAACGCCACCACCAAGCGGCAAGCCTGACACTTCCCTCCGTCTCCCCGTCCCCAAGTCCCCAAGTCTCCTCTTCTCCCAGTCCCCAAGTCTCCCCCTCTTCGCCAAGTCCCGCCTCCCCCGCCGTTCCTCGCGTCGCCCGTCACGCGCACGCCGCCGGACCTGAACAGTCCGAAGCAATCTTTCTCGCCCCCGATTCTGGAACTGAGGAACATCAGGCCGTCCGGAATTCAATGTTCATTATTCAGCGTTCAGTGTTCCCCGTCTCCTCTTCTTCAGGCTTCCTCACCGTCCCACCGGTCAATGCTTTGCCCACCGTTTCCACTCTGGAATGCTGACTTTCTTGCCGGATAGATTGGGAGCAGCCATGGTTATTTGAATCGGAACCGAAATAACGGATTTCAAGTTATTAGGTAATATGCACGAATCTAGCCTTTGTTTGCTTCGAAAGTTCTCACCGCTTTTGCCAATACAATATCTGCTTTATAAAAAGTGAGGGCATCAACCGACAATCCTATTACCGCTGATAGAAAAGCGATGACTGCTAGCGACGAAGGCGGATTCCAGGACGGCAACATCACGGCAACAACAGCCACAAGACAAAAAATTACAGCGTGGATCACGCCACAAATTAGAACAATCTCCAACCGCCAAAAATCCGGCCACTTTTGAAGCAAAAACTGTTTGTCGGCATCCTGAAACAAGGTCGTTTTCCACGCGCTAATAATCCAGACCGTTATCGCAATGGGAATCGACGCTGACCACATTACCTTGTCCTCAGAAGGCTCCCAAACTGCAAGTAAATCGTCTATTCTATTCTCAAAGAATACGAACACACATAGAGCAACAGCCCACACAAGCGCTTCGCTGCTCACAAAAAACGCCCGCACATACTCTTTAATGACCTTCATTGTGCTTCATGTTTCGCTCAGAGCTTATCGATGCAAATGCTCGTGTGGCACGCTCGGCCAATTCCTGCGGGTCGGGATCTTTAAAGAATTTGAAGTGCTTCTGGGTATCTAAAGTTCGGATGATAATTTCATCCCCATCTTTTTCGCCCACAACCTTTCCTTTGCCATAGCCATCAGCAGCCATCAATATCGCAGCGTCACCAATAGCTGGCACTGTTTCTGGTTCATAATTTGGGTTGGCGAGTATTCCCTGTATGAGTTGGACGATTTGAGTGCTGATTCCGCCACCTTTCTCGTTTACTTCTGTGACTGTAACACTTTCGGCATTGCGCTCCTCGACATACTCATTGAGCGATTTCCACAATCGCCCAAAGAGAGGGTTTGGAGGATGAACGGTTGCTGAGATTTCTAGGGCGTGTTTTAAAATTGTACAGATAGAGCAACTGGTGTAGCGAGAAGAATGGAATTACATCCAAGCTATCAGTTGGCGGTGCCCAAGCTGGCCCGTGTTATAAGAGCCATAGATTCCTAAA
>NZ_JBIIHA010000046.1:0-12693 GCF_044236155.1 Prosthecobacter sp. | reverse complement strand
GGCAGCTTCACCTGCGTCACCGGCCCTTCCGGAAGCGGAAAATCGACGTTGGTCGATGACATCCTCATGCGCGCCCTGCGGCGACACTTTTACGATGCCAAGGATATTCCCGGCACGCATGAGCGCATCACCGGCCTCGAACATCTCGACAAAGTCGTCGTCATTGACCAGTCGCCCATCGGCCGCAGTCCGCGCTCGAACCCCGCCACCTACACCGGCGCGTTCGGGCCGATCCGCGAGCTGTTCGCCCAGCTTCCGCTCGCCCGTGTGCGCGGTTACGATGCCGGACGCTTCAGCTTCAACACGCCCGGCGGCCGCTGCGAGAAATGCGAGGGCGATGGCTCGGTCAAGATCGACATGCACTTCCTTGCTGATGTCTATGTGACCTGCGAGGCGTGCAAAGGCCGCCGCTACGGCGCGGAAACGCTCGAAGTGACCTTCAAAGGCAAAAACATCGCCGATGTGCTCGAAATGACCGTCAGCGAGGCCGCACGCTTCTTTGATAAGAACAACGCCATCGCACCCAAACTGCGCACGCTGGAGGACACGGGACTTGGTTACGTCAAACTCGGCCAAAGCGGTGCCTCGCTCTCCGGCGGCGAAGCCCAGCGCATCAAGCTGAGCACCGAGCTCGCCAAACGCAGCACCGGACGCACGCTCTATGTCCTCGATGAGCCCACCACCGGGCTGCACAGCGCCGACATTCAGACCTTGCTCCAGGTTCTGCTTCGACTTCGCGACGCCGGGAATACCCTCATCGTCATCGAGCATCATCTCGATGTCATCCGCTGCGCCGACTGGATCATCGACCTCGGCCCAGGTGGCGGCAGCGAGGGCGGCCACATCGTCGCCACGGGAACACCGGAGCAGATCGCCCAAAACGAGAACAGTCCGACGGGCCGCTTCCTGCGTACGGACAGACATTAACGATCATCATGAACACAAGCACCAACGGACTCGCGGCCCATGTGAAGGGCGTCTCCAAAAGCTTCGGCGATGGCGGATCGCGGCTCCAGGTGCTGAAGGACATCGATCTCGAAGTGCGCCGCGGGGACATCACGATGCTGGTCGGCCCTTCCGGTTGCGGCAAAACCACGTTGATCAGCATCATCGCCGGCACCTTGGTGGCGGATGAGGGCGAATTGGAGGTGCTGGGCCATGATCTGAGGCACATGACCACGGCGGCCATCACGCGCTTCCGGGCCAGGCACATCGGGTTCATCTTCCAGTCTTTCAATTTGATCCCGACCCTGACCTGCGCGGAGAATGTCAGCGTGCCGCTGCTGATCCAGGGCATGGCGGCATCGAAAGCGGAAAAACGCGCCAAAGAAGTGCTCGCGCAGGTCGGTCTGGAGGATCGCTTCAAGCACCGCCCCTCACAGCTCTCCGGCGGGCAGCAGCAACGCGTCGCCATCGCACGTGCGCTGGTGCATGAGCCTCATCTTATCATCTGCGACGAGCCGACCGCGGCGCTCGACGCGAAAAACGGCCACGTCGTGATGGAACTCTTCGAAAACGTCGCACGCGGCAAGGAGCGCGCGGTTTTGATCGTGACGCACGACAACCGCATCTTCCACCACGCCAACCGCATCGCTAGCATGGACGATGGGAAGATCCTCGAGGTGCATGATGTCGATGAGCGGAATCCCCCGCCTGAGCATCTGAAGCATGTGGAGCGCCTGTGACCGCGTGACACCCTGATCGCTCACTCAGAAGCAGAACCGCCTTCCTTTTTCGGCTGCATGTCCGGCAGCGAGTCCAGATACAGTGCCTCCACTTTCGCACGCGCCCATGGAGTGCGCCGCAGGAAGGTCAGGCTGGATTTGATGCTGGGGTTCCAGTTGAAGCAGTTGATGGGAATCATCCGCCCAAGCATCTCCCAGCCGTAATGGGCAACAAGCTGCGTGACCATCATCTCAAGCGTGATGCCATGAAGGGGGTTTTTGGGGCCGGCGGCGTGCATGATGGAAACTTGTTTCAGGATAGCGGCGCGGATCCAATCGTCCACGTCTTTGCCCTTTTGTTTTGACCTCCTGATTTTCAGATGGCGACGGATTCTTCATCTGAGTCGTGTCTTGCCTTCAGAACATTTGCCTTCTAGCCTTCGCGCCACCCGATCTCCCGCGCCATGAGCTACTACGACGAATTCATCCAGTGGATCAGCAGCCTGAACGCGCAGCAGGTGGTGGACTGGCTGAAGCATCTGGAATGGAACCGCGTGGTGCCGGAGATCACCGGCAAGTTCATCGGTTTCCTGCTCGGCTTCTTCGCAAGCTGGCTGCTGCTCTTTCGACGCCACCTGAGGGCTCTCGACCGGCTGAAGCGAGGCGACTCGGATGACGTGCTGTTTCAGGCGCACTTTCTCGCCGCCGTGCCCGGCTCTGACAAATGCGTGCTCATCTTTCGCAATCTGATGCCGAGCACGACGGTGAATGATCTCTATGACAATCCCGCCGCGCGCAAAATCGTGCGCGAGATGGCGGACTGCACCTCGCTGCGCAATCCCGTGCTGCGCACCGAGGGCCTGCTCGGTTTTGAGGTGCTGAATGACGCCTTCAACCACATCGCCGGTCATCTCGCGACGACACCCTTTGCACGGGAGACCTGGCTCTTCGCCATGACCTGCGAGGACCGCAAAGTCGTGCGCCGCAAATGCGTGCGCTGCTTTCTCATCCGCCCCGCGGAGCTGGAGCTCTTTGCCAACTGGCACTGGTGCCGCCAGAACGTGCTCTGCGAGCAGCCCTGGCACTGGTATCGCATCGTCGCGCTGCATCAGATGGCCCTGCAGTGGAAGCAGGAGGAGAAGGACGCGCAGAATCCTTCACCTAAAACGCAGGGCATGCCACTTGTGGACAAGCACGCCACCCACCGCCGCATCCGCCCGCTCTCCGCAGGAATCTTTGCGAATGAAAAGCCTGTGGGCGAGCCGGTGTCAGTCCCGTGGAATGCGCAGGAATGGGAGCTCAAAAAACTGGGCCTCGATCTCAACGAGCCCGTTTAATCCGCCGCATTCCTCCGGAATATCGCCCGTCTTCGCTGCATTCGTCACCTTGGCTTGTGCTTTCGCGTTGAGAGTAGCTGTTTTGACATACTCCCCGTCAAAATAGGCCCGTGCTCCGTGATAAAAGCCGGTTCTCGCCCCGATGACCTCCAGCCTGCGGTCGCGCAAGATGAAGCTGAGATTTGTCTCTGGATCATCGCCCTTTCCCTCGCGCCCCTTGTCGCTGAACCAGCCGATGTGATCATTCCATGCCGCGATGCCCGCAAGACCGCCGACATGAGAGGTCGGGCCGCGCACGCATTCGATGATAAAATGCAGTTTCCCTTCCTGCTCCACAATCTCAATGCGTCCGCCATAGCTGTCCGTCCACACACCCGAGAGCCCCTCCTCAGCGCCCCATTCACGCGCCAGCCCCTTCAGCCATGCGGTGCGGTCATCCGCCAGCCCGGCGGCGGCCTCCAGGTATTCGGCAGAATCCAGTGCAAGCTCGTCATGCCCCTCCGCGCCTGCGTAAATCGGCGAACGTGCGAGATAATCGCGGTGCTCCACCCAGCCGCGTTGGTCTTCCTTGAGCTTGTTGAACTCTGATTCCGGCAGCGTCTTCTTCGCCGCCGCCCAGGCTTCGTTCAGCGCCTTGTCCGCTTTTTCAAACAATGCCTTCGCCTGCTGTGGTGTGAGCTTTTTATCCTGGGCAAAGCCTGGAATGACCAATGCCGCGACGAGCAACAGGGCGGAGAATAAGTACGTGTTTCGCATGCAGCGCAGGATACGGCCTCACTTGTGCCATGTCCAAAAACGTTTCACAGCCAGCGCTGATCCGACGATGAGGACGATCACCGCCACGAGCCGCCAATCGGACTTCACCGGCGGCTCCGACTCCGCCGCACCGATCTTCACCGTCTGCGGCAGCAAGTCGGCGATCTGGCTTAGTTCAGGCAGCTTTTGCCCAGGCATCGCCTGCTCCTTCACCATCTTTTTCCAATCAACCGCCATCACCAAGTCCACGCCTGGATTTTGCTCCTTCACCTGGCAGGAACATGAGCCAATCAAAAACTGCGCCGCGCTGTCGATGGTCTCCACCTTGATGCCTTTGCCCACCAGCGCGTAAAGCACCCTGCCCTGCCCGAAAATCGGGAAGACCATCGGTTCCTTGAACTCTCGCAGATCCTCCTCGCTCGCCAGCAGCATCGCCACGAAGGCGCTCTCGGCCGGATCGTCGCGCCTCACCCGCAAAGTCGAAAAAGCAAGCCGCAAACCATCGCCAGGGATCGAGACGAGTCCGTTCTTGATGTCCTGATCGTCGAGCCTCGGCAACTCCATGACACCGGCGAGATAATCGAGCCGATCGTCGAGAAACTTAGCCGCCTCGGCGTCCTTTTTGGCATCACCACTTTCCAAAAGCACCCACACTGCGCTCTCACCACCGCCCAGTCGCTCTGCGATCTCGCTGCGCGCCGGAGAGTCCGTCAGCAGCTTCGCGTTGGCCTCCGAATAGTCCACCAACCAGATGACCTCGTTGCTTCGCATCGACTTGGGATGCCGCAATTCGATCTTGTTCGTTTCATGGTGCGTGACGTCAAAATTGCCGTTCAACGTCTTCCCACGTGGCAACGTCACGCGATAAGCATCCGCAGCCCAATGCTCAAGCGCGTACCGAAACACCGGCACCGAGCAGGCGAGCGCTGAAGTGGCAGCGATGAGGAAGGCAAGAACACGCATCATGGGATGCCACAATACGTCTCGTTTTCGATGAATTCGCCACTCAACAAACGTTTTGGTCCCACCATGCGCCCGCTTCTTTGCCTCCTCGCTTTCTCCACGGCTGTTTTGGCCGAATGGCCCACCTACCTGCACGATGCCTCACGCGTTGGTGCGACGACGGAGAGCCTTCCTAGCACGCTGAAGCCCGCGTGGACTTTCACGTCGCCGTCGGCACCGCAGATGGCCTGGGCGGGCGAGGATGGGCGGGTGATCGAGGGGCATGAGCTGTTCAACCGCATCCGCTTTGACGATGTGTTTCACGTGGCGATCAGCGGTGGGCGGTTGTTCTTCGGTTCGTCGGTGGATGGGCGGGTGATGTGCCGGGAGCTGGCTTCGGGCAAAGAGGTGTGGTCGTTCTTCACGAATGCGCCGGTGCGGCTCGCGCCGATGATCGTTGAGGGGAAGGTATATGTCGGCTCGGATGATGGCTACGCGTATTGCCTCGATGCAGCGACGGGGAAACTGGTGTGGAAGCTCCGCGCGGGGCCGCATGATGAGCGCATTCTGGCTCGCGGGCGCATGGTGTCGCGCTGGCCGGTGCGCACGGGTGTGCTGGTGGATGAGGGCATCGCGTATTTCGGCGCGGGGGTGTTTCCGCATGAGAAGGTTTATCTGTATGCCGTCGAGGCTGCGACCGGCAAAGTGATCTGGAAGAACGACGCGATCAGCGAGAAGGACGCGGGGCGGAATGATCTCTCACCGCAGGGTTACTTGCTCGCGACGAAGGACATCTTGTTTGTGCCTTCGGGGCGTTCGCTGGCGGCGTCGTTTGATCGCAAAACGGGCGAGTACATCGCCAAACCGGAGCCGGGATGGCGCAGCGATGCGGGCGGGCAGATCGGCGGCACGCAGGCCTTCCTCGCGGATGATCAAATCTACTCGGTGGGCGAGCATCACATCCTCGCGCTGGACCAGCAGAAGCAAAAAAGCGGCTTCGGATGGTTCGCCGGCACGCAGATGACGCTCGCGGGCGACATGGGCTACATGGCGAACGGCAAAACGATCACAGCGGTGGATCGCCTCAAGCATGCGGACGGCACTCGCATTCGTCACGGGCATGAAATGGCCATCGCAAAGATCAGCGCGGAACTGAAAAAGCATCCCGCCCTCGCCGAAGCGAAGAAGCTGCAAGCCGCCGAGGCCGCTGCACGCAAGGCCCCGGGCGATCAAGCCTTGATCGCCGAGCTGGCGGCTATCGCGGCGAAATACGAGCCGCTGCGTGCCGCCTACAAAGCGAAGCAGGACGAAAGCGCCAAGCACAAGGCCGACCTTGCCATCGCAGCCGATGTGGGCGTGAAATGGACGCTCGAATCACCGCATCAATCGGCGCTGATCCTTGCGGGCAAGTCATTGATCGCGGGTGGCAAAGACGAGGTGATCGTGATCGACACCGAAACCGGCAAAATCACCGCCAAACTGGCGGTGGAAGGCGAAGCACGCGGTTTGGCCGTTTCGGAAGGTCATCTCGTCGTCAGCACGACGAAAGGACGCGTGCATGTGTTTGGTGAAAAAGAAGGTTCGCCCATGCTCGCAGGCTCCAACTTCATTTCGAGCAAGGGTGGGGAAGCAGCGGCCATCTTGAAGCAAACCGGCGTCAAAAAAGGCTTTTGCCTCGTTTTGGGCGATGACGGCTCGTTGGCCTATGAACTCGCCAAACAGAGCGAACTCGTCGTTTTCGGTGTGAACTCGGATGAGGCCAAAGTGGCCACTGGAAGGCAATCTTTGCTCCAAACCGGCTTCTATGGCTCACGCGTCACGCTCGATCATCTCGACCTCGCGATGATTCCATATGCGAGTTACTTCGCGAACCTCATCGTTGGTGAACCCGGCGGTGTGCCGAAGGACGTGGCGCGGCATTTGAAGCCGGTGGGCGGCAAGTTCTGCTTTGCGACGAATGCGAAGAGCGATGCGTGGCTCGCGGAGACGAAGTTGAGCGAAGAAAAGGCCACGATCACGAAGGCCGATGGCTGGACGGTGCTCTCGCGTTCCACTTTGCCCGGTGCGAGCTCGTGGTCGCATCAATACGGCAACGCGGCGAACACTTCGAGCACGGACGACCAGCGCATCAAAGGCGGGCTGAGCGTGTTGTGGTATGGCGATCCCGGTCCGGGGCAGGTGGTGAACCGACACGATGGCGCGGTGGGACCGATTTCGACGAACGGCCGCCTCTTTGTGCAAGGGGAGGACAGCGTGATGGCCTACGACGCTTACAACGGCCAGTTCCTCTGGGAGACGAAGAACCCAGGTGCCATGCGCACCGGCGTGTACAACGCCCGCGAGCCTGGCAACATGGCCGCGAGTGACGATCATCTCTTCATGCTGCTCGGCGATGAGTGCGTGCAGTTCGACGCGGCGACGGGTGCGATCACGCGCACGCTGAAAATCCCCGGCGCAGGCACGAAGAAGGGCCTGGAGTGGGGCTACATCGCCTACGCGGACGGTTTGCTCTACGGCACCGAGACGGAACGCGTCGAAAAGGCCAGCGAAGTCGCGCGTCGCGGCAAAACGGGCTCGATTTCGACGGATCGCATCTTCGCGTATGATGTGAAGACCGGGGCGCTGGCGTGGAGCTATCAAGGCAAGCACATCGCGCACACCACGGTGGCGATTGGCGACGGACGCGTGTTTTTCATCGATGCCTCGCTCACGCCGGAGCAGCGCAATCTGATGCTCGCGGAGGACAAGACGGCGCTGGCGAAACTCACCGGCAAGGAGCGCGAGCTCGCCGAAGATCGCGTGAAGAACAACGACATACGCATGGCGGTGGCGCTGGATGCCAAAACGGGCGCGAAGCTGTGGGCGAATCCCGTCGATGTGACCGATTGCAGTGAGATCGGCATCGGCGGCGGTGCTTTGACGCTAATGTATAGCAACGGCCATCTCGTGCTCGGCGGTGCGAACGCAAACGGGCACTACTGGGAGCAGTTTTTGAGCGGTGAATTCAAGCGCCGCCGCCTTGTGGTGCTCGACGCGGCGAAGGGCGGCAAGGTGTGGGCCAAGGACGCGAACTATCGCCATCGCCCCGTCGTGATCGGCGATGACATCGTGGCCGAGCCCTGGGGCTACGATCTCTACACCGGCAAGCAGAAGACGCGCACCAATCCCATCAGCGGCGAGGAAACCGCATGGAGCTTTGCGCGGCCCGGCCATCACTGCGGTGCCATTTCTGCGACGCCAAACATGATGTTCTTCCGCTCGAAGTTCACCGCGTTTTACGATCGCGACAGCGACAGCGGCACGGAGCACTTTGCCGGTCATCGCCTCGGCTGCTGGATCAACACGATTCCCGCCAACGGCCTCGTCATGATCCCCGAGGCCAGCGCCGGCTGCGTGTGCCTTTTCTCCATCGCCAGCACCATCGTCTTCGAGCCGCGTGAGGATCGCATGAACTGGGGCGTCTATGGCGGCGATGGCAAAACGCCGCTGCCCGTGCAGCACCTCGCGCTGAATCTCGGCGCTCCCGGCGACCGTCGCGACGCGCATGGCAAGCTCTGGCTCGGCTACCCGCGTCCTAGCAGTCGGGCAGGCATCGATCTGCCGCTCGATTTCAAACCGCAGTATCTGAAAGACGGCGGCGCTTACGCTTACAACGCCGAAAGCTTCACCATCACCGGTCACGACACGCCATGGATCTTCGCCAGCGGCCTGCGTGGCCTCACCAAGCTCGACATCCCCGTTCAGGCCCAAAACGCCGCTCCAGCGACCTACACCGTGAAACTGATGTTTGCCGCGCTGGAGGGCGATGCGCCCGGAAAACGCGTCTTCGACGTGAAACTCGGCGACAAGGTCGTCTTGAAGGCCTTTGACCCCGCGACACGAAAAGGAGCTGCCGTCGAAGTTTTCGAGCATGTGCCCGCGAGTGAGCTTTTGACCGTCGAACTCATCCCCGTGACCGGCGAGCCGATCCTCAACGGCATCGAGATCCTCAAAACGGGCACGAAGGAGGTCACGCAGGGTGTGGCGCAGCGGTGAATGACGTTTTGAGAAACAAAAAAGCCAGGTGAATGACCACCTGGCTTTCGAGATTGGATTTAAACGGGCAATTACTCCGCGTTTTCTTCAACGTAGCGAACCACGTCACCCACAGATTGAAGCTTCTCAGCCTCTTCGTCGGGAACGTCGATGCCGAATTCTTCCTCGAAGGCCATCACCAGCTCGACGGTGTCGAGGGAGTCGGCGCCGAGGTCTTCGATGAACTTGGCTTCGGGGGTGACCTGCTCGGGGTTCACGCCAAGCTGTTCAACGATGATGTCTCTGACTTTTTCTGTGATGTTTTCTGCCATAAGGGGTTGGGGTAAGTGCGGCGGAGGTTTAGCGGCTGCCCCTGCTTTGGCAAGGGGAAAATCCGGCTTTTTTCAACAGGTCTGAAACATCTTCATTTGGAGTTCTCAGCAGGCGCGCCGCCATCGTCGGCAGGCGCGCTGACTTTTTCGATCAACTCACCGCTGAAGCGAACCAAAAGCCGTTCGAGAACCTTGTCGGCACCGCCGAATTTGAGGTCATCAATCACCGCACGCTTCTCGGAGCCTTCGGACCTGTGCCAGGCATACGCAAGCCCCTTGTGCTCCCACTTTCGTTTGTCCACGCGAAACACATCGGAGTAAAGGATCTTCACGCCTTCCGGGGTGACCCAGTGGTCGGACTCGCCGCGAAGCACCTTGCCGCGATTCTTCAGAAGCACGGCCACAGTGATGAGAGCCGCCGCCATGCAGCCATAGGCAAACCAGAACTGCTCGTCGATCTCGCGCTGGCTGTAGAGCTTCGGATCCTCCTCCCAGCCGTTCTGCGCGGCGTAGCTCACCCAGCGCGGCGGTTCGCCCTCCTGGCCGGTGGGAAGGCCCTTTGACTTCGCATCCGCGATCCATTGCTCCAGCCGTCCCTCCTTTTTCGCCGAGTCGAACGAGGGCAGGAACTCGGTGGTGAACCACTCCTTCTTTTTTGCCAGCTCGACAGACTTCGGATACCCGCGCATGCCGTCGTAGAGAAAGACGAGCCCGAACACGAGCAACAAGCCTGCCAGCATGCCCATGCGGCGGAAATACCAGCGCGTGACGCGGCAAATGATGGGCTCGGCTGGATCGGTCGTGGATGGAGCGGATGATTCCATGGTGCCTGACTCAATCGCAGCCGCGTTCCGGTGCAACACGGGATTTTGTGTGACAAATCATGCGCGGTTTTGCAACGTGTCCGCGCTTCCCTTGCGAGGATTGATGCGTATAAGACGACAGAACCCACTGAATCCCCATGTTTATCGACCCTCTCTATCTCCTGCTATTCTTCGGCACGATGGCGCTTTCACTTTTTGCCTCCTGGCGCGTGAAAGGCGCGTATGCTCGCTATTCCCAGGTCCCTGCCAGCTCCGGACTTTCAGGTGCGCAGATCGCGCAGCGCATCCTCGACTTGAACGGCATTCATGACGTGGCCGTGCGATCAACCCACGGCCTTCTGAGCGATCACTATGATCCATCGAACAAGACCCTGGTTCTCTGCGAGGAAAACTACCATGGCACGAATGTGGCCGCGCTGGGCGTTGCTGCTCATGAGGCAGGCCACGCCATCCAGCATCACCAGCTCTACGCGCCGCTGCGGTGGCGCATGGCGGCGGTGGGCATCACCACCATCGTTGGCAATATCATTCCCATCGCGGGCCTGGGTTTGTTCTACATCGCTCCCAAGATCGCCATTCCCGTGCTCGCCTTCTGCTTCGGCGTGGTGATGCTATTCCAGTTGATCACACTGCCGGTGGAATTTGACGCCACAGCCCGTGCGAAGCGCATCCTCGCGCACACCGGCGCCATCGCCCCCGGCGAGGAAACCACCGCGATGAGCAAAGTGCTCGATGCGGCCGCGCTGACCTACGTTGCCGCCTTCATCAGCGCGCTCGGCACCTTTCTTTACTACGTCATGCACATGGTCGGAGGCAGGAGTGACGAGGAATAACGGCCCAAGGCAAAAATTCCTCCGTGTCGCGGCGTATGAACCTCATGCGCCGCGTTCTTTTTGCACTCGTCCTGCCGTTTTACTCCCAGGCCGCTGAAATCCCGCTGATTCGCGGTCTGAGCCGCGTGAACCTGCTGGAATACAAAGCCGCGGACGGCACGAAGAAAACCGCCACCACTCCGGCGGAGTGGGAACACAGGCGCAAGGAGGCGCTCGAGGGATTTCAGCAGGTCGCGGGTCCCCTTCCCGGCCCGGAGATGCGCTGCGCGCTTGATCCGCAGGTGATCGAGGAAACGGATTGCGGCGGCTACGTCCGCAGACTCATCACCTACACCTCACAGCCGGGCGGAAAAGCTCCCGCCTATCTCTGCATACCCAAGTCAGCGCTCCAAGGCACGAAAACACCCGCCGTGCTCTGCTTGCATCCCACCGAGAACAAGATCGGCCACAAGGTCGTCGTCGGACTCGGAGGAAAGCCTCACCGGCAGTATGCGGCGGAACTCGCGGAACGTGGTTTCGTCACACTGGCGCCGAGTTATCCCCTGCTGGCCGAGTATCAGCCGGATTTGAAAGCTCTGAAAATGCCCAGCGGCACCATGAAGGCCATCTGGGACAACATCCGTGGTCTCGACTATCTCGAATCGCTACCGTTCGTGGACAACTCGCATGGTTTCGGTGTCATCGGCCATTCCCTCGGCGGCCACAACTCGATCTACACCGCCGTTTTCGACGAGCGCATCAAGGTCGTCGTCTCAAGCTGCGGCTTTGACTCCTTCCTGGACTACTACGGAGGTGACATCAAAGGATGGAATCAGGAGCGCTACATGTCGAAGATGGGTGATTACCTCGGCAGGCCGCAGGATGTGCCGTTCGACTTCTACGAACTCATCGCCTGCCTGGCGCCACGCCACGTTTATGTCAACGCCCCTCTGCGTGACGCGAACTTCCGCTGGCAGAGCGTGGACCGCATCGCAGACGCAGCTCTGCCATTGTTCAAGCTGCACCAGGCGGAGTCGCACCTGCAAATCGTCCACCCCGACTCCGACCACGATTTTCCCGACACCGAGCGCCTCGCCAGCTACGAGCTGATCAGGCGCGTCCTGCGGCCTGTTCAATGACTTGAGCCAGCCGCGGACACAGCACCGCGTGGGAAAACTCCGCGCCAAGCTTCCTGGCCGCATCATTCACCTGCCTCTGTCCGAGCGCCTTCGCATCGTGAATCTGGCTCACGATTCCCGCGACATCGCCGTTGCGTGCCAGACGGCCATGGGCCGGGTCGTTCAAACGCAGAGCCAAATCACTGCCATGACTGGCCCCCGGACCGATGAACAGGAATGGAATGCCCAGCGTGAGTATGTTGTAGATTTTGCACGGGTGCACGATCCCCACGAAAGGATCTCCCATCACGACGAGATGCAGATCAGCGGCCGAAAGCGAGCCGGAGAGCTTTTCCATCGGCTGATACGGCAGGCTGGTGATGTTTCGCAACGCCTTGTCCCGCGCAAAGGCCTGGACCTTCTTGAACTCGCTGCCGCCGCCGACAAAAAGGAAATGAATCTGACCGTCCGTCTCCAACTCATCGGCTGCGGCCAGCACCGCATCCAGCGGATGGCAAGGGCTATGGTTGCCGGAGTACATCACCACAAATTTCCCTGTTAGCCCGTGTTCGGCGCGAAACGCATCGCGCGCAGCAACGTTGTAGCTGATCGCCTGATCGTGTGACCAAGGCGCGTCGGTGTGAATCACCTCGGCAGCCACGCTTTTCGCCTTCAGGCGATCCGCCATGAATCGATCCAGCGCGATGATGCGAGCAGCACGGCGAAAACTCCAGTTCTGGATGAATGTGAGGATCCGTTCGGCCATTCCCCCTGCCTTGAACCATCCAGCGGCCACGGCCTCGTCCGGATTCAAATCCATCACCCACGGTACCACGGCTCCCCCCTTGATCATGGCCACAAGCGTGCCGAGCGCGGAGATCAGCGGAGGCGATG
>NZ_JBIIHA010000052.1:0-3973 GCF_044236155.1 Prosthecobacter sp. | reverse complement strand
ACGCGGCGTTGAAGGGAGTTTACTTTTTCCGCCACCGTCATCACTACGTTTTCTTCCGCGAGCTTTCCAAGAAGCGGCTCGGGGTCATCAGCGTGCTGCATGAGAAAATGGACATCCCAGCCCGCCTGCGGGAAGACGCGGAACGTGCGGACTGAAATGCGATCTGATGCCGTGTGTATTTGCCCACCGTGAAAGCCGCGCTTAGCTTTCGCGCTCCATGACCCACGCCGTCCTCAGCCTCCTCAAAGAAAGCCGTCATCCCATGCGCATCGACCTCATCGGGGTCGCCGGTTCCGGCATGAGCGGGCTCGCACTGCTGCTGCTCGGCCTCGGGCACAAGGTCAGCGGCTCGGACAAGGCCACCACACTCGAAACGGAGCGCCTCGAAAAGATGGGCCTCACCTTCTACCACGGTCACACGGAGAAAGAAGTCGATGATTGCGACATGGTCATCTACTCCAGCGCCATCAAGCCCGGCAACATCGCCTACGAGGCCGCCTACAAACAAGGCATCCCGCTCGTGCGTCGTGCGGAGGCACTCGCCGCCGTCATGGCGAACAAAAAAGGCGTCGTCGTCTGCGGCACGCATGGCAAAACGACCACCTCCGCGCTCACCGCGCATGTGCTGCGTCAAGGCGGCCTCAAACCCAGTCACTACGTCGGCGCGGAAATCCCGATTCTTGGCTCCAACGCGCACTGGGATGCCGAAGGCGAGCTTTTCGTCGCCGAGGGCGATGAGAGCGACGGCACGCTGGTCAATTTCCATCCGCAGCACGCCATCGTGCTCAACATCGAGCCCGAGCATCTCGACTTCTACGATGGCATCGAGGCGATCAAAGCCGTCTTCCGACAGCTTTTGAGCCAGACGCCCGGTCATTGGGTTTATTGTGCCGAAGATCCCGTCGCCACGGAAGTCTGCGCAGGCCCGCAAGGCGTGAGTTACGGCTGGAGCCGCGAGCATGATTTCTCCGCGAACATTCTCTCGATGCGGCCGGATCACTCGGAGTTTGAGGTGTATCAAAACGAGCAACTCCTCGGCACGGCCACGCTCGGCATTCCCGGCAAGCACAACGTGAGCAACGCGCTCGCCGCCATCGCCCTCGCCACGAAGAGCGGCGTGACGTTTGAGGCCATCCAGCATGCTTTGAAGACCTTCCGCGGCGCGAAACGCCGTTTTGAAATCCGCCACAGCGGCGAGCGTTTCACCGTCGTCGATGACTACGGGCATCATCCGAGCGAAATCGCGGCCACTTTGGCCACCGCGAAGGGTTTGAACGCGAAACGCATCGTCTGCCTCTTCCAGCCGCATCGCTTCAGCCGCACGCAACTGCTCAAAAAGGAGTTCGGAGCCAGTTTTGGCGATGTGGACGAGCTTTTCGTCACCGACGTGTATCCGGCGAGCGAGAAGCCGCTGCCCGGTGTCAGCGGCGAAACGATCCTCGAAGAGGTGAAGCTGCAAAACACGCACACCAAGACCGGCAGCACGCCCACGATGATGATCGCGCGTGACAAAGTCGGCAATGCGCTGCGTCCCGGCGACCTGCTCATCACGCTCGGCGCGGGCAATGTGCACGAAGTCGGTCGCTGCATCGCGCGCGACCTGCCCGTGCTCGAAAAACTCTGCGCCATCCTCGAATCGCATGGCGGCGGCGTGGCCAAACTTTACGAGCCGATGAATCGGCACACGACCTGGCTCATCGGCGGCCCGGCGCAGTATTGGATCGAGCCGCGCAACGAGGCCGCGCTGGCTGAAATCGTGCGCTACCTGCGCTCCGCGTCGATTCCGATCCGCGTGATCGGTCGCGGCTCGAACTTGCTCGTGAAAGACGGCGGCATCCGCGGCGCGGTGATTCACATGAAGGGCGATTTCGAAAACGTCGTCGTCAACGGCAACGAAATCATCGCCGGAGCCGGTGCTCGGCTCAAAAAGATCGCCAGCGCAGCCCGCAATGCCGGACTGGGCGGCTTTGAGTGGATGGAAGGCATTCCCGGCAATCTCGGCGGCGCGATCCGCATGAACGCGGGCGCGATGGGCACCGAAACCTTCGATCAAATCGTCCGCGTGCGCTTCATCGATACGGACGGCAGCCTCAAAGAGAAATCACTCGCAGAAATCACGCATCACTACCGCAGCGTGCCGGAGTTTGAGGAGCGCTACGTCGTATCCGCCGTGCTGAAAGGCTCCCCTGCCCCGCAAACCGAGATCGATGCCAAACTGGCTGCCTCGCATCACAAGCGCCGCACCAGCCAGCCCGTCGGCGCCAGCGCAGGCTGCACCTTCAAAAATCCGGAACTCTGCGGCGCAGGCAAATTGATCGACGATTTGCAGCTCAAGGGCCGCAGCGTCGGCAAAATCGTCGTTTCTGACATCCACGCCAATTTCATCGTCAACCAAGGTGGTGCGACCGCGCGAGAAGTGCTCGATCTCGTGGCTCAAATCAAAGAAAAAGCCCTCGAAGAGCGCGGCGTGACGCTGGAGATGGAAGTCAAGGTCATCGGCGAGGACCAGCCACTGCCGCTTTGACGCATCAAACCTATTGAGGCCGTAGTTCGCGCATGAGTTGCAGCACTTTGTCGGCATCCGCCTCCGGCATGAGCTTTGATTTCCGATAGCTTTCAGCGGTTTCGATGGCGGAGTCCCACTGGCCGTCCATGCATGAAAAAAGCAGGTAATTACGCACAAAACGCAGACGTTCATCATTCACCACCGATGGCTGCTTCCCTAGCGCCGATCTGGCTTTGTCATACCAAGCCCTGACCAACGCCATGCTTTGATCCGATGCATCACCCTGGAGTTGGTTGACGATGCGCTGATTCCAGGCCCAAGGGTCGTCCGGAGACTCCTGAACGCACTTCCGCAGCAGTTCTTCGGCGCGGCTCCATCGGCGCTGACGCGTGTAAGCGGCGGCGGTTTCAAGGCGGATTTTATACGAGGGCATCATTGCCAGCCGTGCTTCTGCCAGCGCCAGCAGGACCGGGCTGGATTTGGGATCGGACTTGGCCACCATCACCAGCGCAGTCAGCGTGCCGAAGCGTGCCGGGGCCAACTCGAGGCTTTTCAAGACAAACTCCGGATGCTCCATGCGGCGATCAAGCTGCTCCGCGAGTAATTCGACGCGATAATGCGCCTCGTAAGCCATTGCCGAGCGCAGCCCCTCGGATTTGCGGCCGATGTTCGCCAATTGACGCAGGCCGTCTTCGACCAGCCTCATTTCCTCCGCGCTTTCACCGGGCAGCAAAGGTGTTGTGGCAGACTTGAGGCCTTCTTTGAAGCTGAATGTGACGGAGGTTTTGGTTCCTCCGTCTGGCAGGTTGATGGGAATCCCGGCCTTCACCGCCTGGGGATACAGTGTGACGAGCGTTCGGTGAAAACGCACACGCTCGTTGAGCAATGCACCAATGATCTCAGGGTTGTCATGCGCAAGGCTCAATGCCTGGCTGAACCGTTCCGGCGTGGCAAAAGTTTGCGGCTTCTCGATTAGCATCTGCATCATCAGATGACCTTCGCCCGCCGGTCGTGGCACTGACCTGCAAGCCCGCGCCTCGTTCCCATGCAGCGTGATGCGATGCAGCAGATATGTAGCGCGTAGCAGGCAGGCAAGGTCGGTCTGCGGTGAGTCGATCACCGCCTCGGCTTCGGTGAGCAGTTCTTTCTCCTCCTTCTGAAAAGCAATGTAACGGGCATCATCGAACGGCGTGGCGAACATGACGGCTGCAAATCTCTGGTCCGCCGCCGGGCCAACGACCTGCTGGCCCTCCAGTGCAAGCCATTGCCAATAGCGTTGCCGCAGCCGCACAAGACGTGCGCGTGGCTGATCAGCATCAAGTTCGAGCGCCTTGGCAGCGGATTTTTGCGCGTTGCCTGCATCTCTCGCGACGCGTTGCCAGGCTTCGGCCAGGCGCGCATGTGCTTCCGCATCCTCGGGATGCTGCGTGACTTGCTCCTGGCATCCCGCAAGCAGCCCCTGCTTCA
>NZ_JBIIHA010000045.1:0-13299 GCF_044236155.1 Prosthecobacter sp. | reverse complement strand
ACCAGCGCCTTTACCACCCACGGCATCCTTGTTGTTGTGCCCGAGCCATCCCGCATGTTGCTCCTGATGTTCGGACTTCTCGGCCTGTTCCTCCGCCGCCGTCGCCGGAACAGCCTGTGATCAAAATCGCTCGTTCTAGGGCGCAGGATCAAACCCAATTAACCATAGAAGGGCTGGCGATATGCCAGCCCTTCTTGCGTTTTGCCGTTCTCTTCTTCCGGGCAAGAGACTCTTCAGCGATTCACCCCGGCAGCAGCTCGGGCGCGATTCCGCGTGCGATCTGGATCAGCCGCTCCTTCTCCTCCGCCGTGAAGTCATACGGCTCCAGTTTCCCGATGCCCAGCGTGCCGCAAAGGCGGGTGCCGTCCAGCACCGGCACGGCCAAAGTGCCTTGAACCTGGGTCTGTTTGGCGCCCGGCTTGGCCACGCCGGAGGTGTCAGTCTGCAGATTGCACATTTCCACCGGCTCCTGGCGTTCCGCTGCCACGCCCGCGATGCCTTTGCCTACCGGGATTGACTGGATGATCGGCATCAGCGCTTCCGGGATGCCTTGGTGCGCCACCAGCTTGAGATGTTTGTCGGAGGGATCCAGCCGGTGCAGCGTGCCCGTCGTGCAGTGGAAGTCTGCGATCGTGCGGGAGAGAAAATCAGCCCAGGGGAAGTCAGCGGAGGAACTCATGGCGTCAGCAGCGGGGAATGGGGATTTGTCGTTGTCGGGGGAGGGAGCGGGCTTTATTCTGGCGCACATCTTCCTACGACTCATGAAGTCCTGCTCTGCCTTTTTTGTCCTTCTTTGGCTGGCATCTGCCTCCGCGCAGCCTGCCGCCCCCGCCTCGTCCCCCATCGTCGCCAAAAGCACCTACCACCCGGACAACTCCCACTCCGAGACCATCCTCGACAAGTCCACCAACGAGCTCACCGAGGCCACGTACAGTGCCGCTGGCGCTCTCGTGAGCAAGAAGCACTACCTGCTCAATGAGCGCGGTCTGCCCACCCAGGGCCACATCTACGACGGCAGAGGCAACCTCGTCGCCCGCTCCCAGGTCTATTTCGACGAATACGGCCGCGCCAAGGAGATGCGCTCCTTCAATCTCCAGGGCCAGTGCTACCAGCAGATCATCTATGAATACGGCGCTGACGGGAAGCCGAAGCAGCCCAAGGTCGTCAATGTCGATCCCCGCGCGGCTCCCTCCATCAAACCCGGTGTCATCGACTTCACCCAAGGGACCCCCGCGCCCGGCCAGTTCGCGCCGCAGCAGGCGGTTCCCGCCCAACCTCAGGCCGCGCCTGAAGCGCCCAAGAAGAAAGGCTTCTTCAGCCGCCTCTTCGGTGGCAAGGAAAAGAAATAGCGTCGCGCCCGGATGGAATCTCCCGCACCCGGCCAGCGCTGGCTCAGTCAAAGCGAGCCCGAGCTCGGACTCGGTATCGTTCGCAAGCTCGAAGGCGCGTTCATCGAGCTTCACTTCCCGGCGGTCGGCGAGACACGTCGCTACGCCCGTCAGAGTGCCCCGCTGCACCGTGCCAGCTTCCGCGCTGGCGACACCATCACGCTGCGGGACGGCTCGAAGCACCCCATCGACGCGGTCGCTGCGCAAAACGGCGCGCTGACCTACCACTGCGGCGCGCAAATCATTCCTGAATCCGAACTCGCCGACACCCTCGCTCTCGGCGGACCGCAGGAGCGTCTTCTAGCCGCGAACGTGGACGATCTTCAGGCCTTTGCCCTTCGTGCCGAGGCCGTCGAATGGCGCTGCCGCATGCAGGCCTCGCCCGCGCGCGGATTCATCGGTGGCCGTGTCGATCCCATCCCTCATCAGATGTCCATCGCGGCCGATGTCACCGCACGCCTGCTGCCCCGCGTGTTGCTCGCTGATGAAGTCGGCCTTGGCAAAACCATCGAGGCCGGCCTCATCCTGCATCGTCTGCACCTCACTGGCCGCGCCTCACGCATTCTCGTGCTAGTCCCCGATGCGCTGCCGCACCAGTGGTTCATCGAGCTGCTGCGCCGTTTCAATCTCATGTTCAGCCTCTTTGATGAGGAGCGCTGTGCTGCCATCGAGGCGGGTGATCCCGACGGCAATCCCTTCCTCGACAGCCAGCATGTCCTCTGCCCGCTTTCCCTTCTCAGCGGCTCGTCAAAACGTGCGCAACAGGCCGCCGATGCCGGCTGGGACCTGCTCATCGTCGATGAGGCGCATCATCTCGAATGGACGCATGACACGCCTGGCATCGCCTACCAGGTCGTCGAATCCATCGCCACGCGTGTCCCCGGCGTTCTCCTGCTCACCGCCACTCCGCAGCAGCTCGGTGCCGAGGGCCACTTCGCCCGCCTGCGTCTTCTCGATCCCGACCGCTACAATGATCTGCATGCCTTCCTCACTGAATCCGACCGCTACGAGCAGGTCGCGCGCATGGTCGATCGCATCCTGCAGGGCGGTGAAATGACAACCCATGACCGTGAGCTCTTTGCCAGTCACTCGCCGCGCGTGCAAAAACACGCCGCCGAGCTTCAAGCCGGCGACGAATCCGCCCGCCCGCGCCTCGTGAACGACTTGCTTGACGAGTTTGGCACCGGCCGCGTCATGTTCCGGAACACCCGTGCCGTCATCCAGGGCTTCCCGCCGCGCCAATGTGAAACCTGTCTGCTTGGCATGGAGCCAGATTCGACCGTGGAGGACATGCTCATCCGCTGGCTGGCGGCCAAATTGCGCGAGCTTGGCGAAGCGAAGGTGCTGCTCATCTGCCGCACGCGCAAACTGGCCGGGGAAATCCACGAGCGCCTGCTGCGGGAGATCAACGTGCATGCCGTTCTCTTCCACGAGGGGCTCAACTTGATGCAGCGCGACCGCCACGCGGCGTCCTTTGCCGATCCTGAAGGCGCGCGGCTGCTCATCTGCTCCGAAATCGGCAGCGAAGGCCGCAATTTCCAGTTCGCGCAGCATCTCGCGCTTTTCGACCTGCCGCGTGATCCCGAGCTGCTCGAACAACGCATCGGCCGCCTCGACCGCATCGGCCAGAAAGGCGTCATACACATCCATGTGCCGTTTGTGGAGGGAACCGAGGGCGAAGTGCTCGCCCGTTGGTATCACGACGGCCTCGATGCCTTCGAGCACAGTCTCCAAGGAGCCACACAACTGCTCCACACCTTCTCCGCGGAGCTCGAATCGCTCTGCGCGCAGTTTGATCCCGCAAAACTCGATGACCTGGTTCGTCGCACGCGCGAACTGCGTCATGAAGTGCGCCAAAAACTCGAGCGCGGCCACAACCGCCTGCTCGAGCTCAATTCATGCAAGCCGCGGCTCGCCGCTCGCATCATCGAGCGCATCCGCGAGATCGACACAGACGGTGATTTCGAGCGCTTTTTCATCCGCCTGCTCGACCACCTCGGCATGCATGTGGAGGAGATGTCACAGCGCACCTGGTTCATCCGCCCGGACAATCTGATCACCGACGCCCTGCCTTCCCTGCCGCTGGAAGGGCTCACGATCACATTTGACCGCGAGCGCGCCCTTTCACGCGATCACGAATCGTTTCTCACCTGGGATCATCCGCTCGTCACCGGCGCTCTGGATGTTTTGCTCGGCTCGCACACTGGAAACGCCGGTTTTGCGTTCTGGAAGGCCTCCGGCGCGGAGGGATTGATCCTGCAGACCACCTTCGTGGCCGAATGCATCGCGCCACCGGCCCTGCATGCCTCGCGCTTCATGCCCGCGCTGCCCGTTCGCGTCGCCGTGGATCATCAGGGCCGCGACCTGAGCTCCGATGCGGCGTTTTCGCGTGCAAAACTCACTGCGGGCGATCCCGCGCGCACCGTGCAAAACGAAGCCGTGCGTCACAAACTGCTGCCGTCCATGCTCGGCAAGGCGCAACAACTGGCTGAATCACAACTCCAGGCTCTCAAGCAGCGCGGTCTGGCCACGATGCGCAAACATCTCGACGACGAAATCGCGCGTCTCGAAGATTTGCAGTCGCGTAATCCGCACATCCGTCCGGAAGAGATCGCCGCGCTGCGGCAGCAGCGTGACGCGCTGGCTTCGGCCATCGAAGCCACATCGCTCCGCCTCGATGCGGTGCGTCTCGTGCTGCGGTTGAAATGAAAAAGCCGGAGTCCTGCGACTCCGGCCATGATTCATTCGTGATGCGGCTTTGATCACGCCGGCACACCGGTCAAACCGGGAGCGAGGCCGCCTTCATCCTCGTCTTCCTGCTTGGCGGGACGCGGGTCGGCGGCCTTGGGCAGCAGCGGCGGGGGAGGGGGCTTGCTCTTGTTCTCCGGCGGATTGATGAGGCGGCCGTGCTCCATGATCTCCTTGATGTGGGTGCCGTCGAGCGTCTCGTATTCGAGCAGGGCGAGCGCGATAGCGTCGAGCTTGTCCTTGTGCTTGAGGAGGATTTCCTTCGCCTTGGCGTAGGCCTCGTCGATAAGACGCTTGACCTCCTGGTCGATCTTTTTCGCGGTGTCCTGGCTGTAGTTGTTGCGACCGCGGCCCATGAAGGCGGCGCTTTCGTTCTCACCGTACTCGATCATGCCGAGCTCGGTGCTCATGCCCCAGGAGCAGACCATGCTGCGGGCGATGCGGGAGGCCATGCGGATGTCGCCGCTGGCGCCGTTGGTCACGTCGCCGAACTGGATTTCCTCCGCCACACGACCGCCCATGGCGACGATCAGGTCGTCGAGCAGCTCGCTCTTGCGATCGTTGTGCTTGTCCTCCTCCGGCAGCCACATGGTGGAGCCGAGGGACGGGCCGCGCGGAATGATGGTGACCTTGTGCAGCGGGTCGGTGTGCTCCAGCACCTCGATGAGGATGGCGTGACCGGCCTCGTGATAGGCGGTGTTTTCCTTCTCCTTTTCGGTAAGGGCCATGCTGCGGCGCTCGCGGCCCCAGCGCACCTTGTCGCGGGCCTCCTCGAGCTCTGGCTGGGTGATGGACTTCATGTTTTTGCGGGCGGCGAGCAGCGCGGCCTCGTTGAGCAGGTTCGCCAGTTCCGCGCCTGAGAATCCGGGCGTGCCGCGGGCGATCTTGGAAAGGTCTGCGCTTTCGGAGAGCTTCACCTTTTTGGCGTGGACGCGCAGGATTTCCTCGCGGCCCTTCACGTCCGGCAGGTTCACGGTGACCTGGCGGTCAAAGCGGCCCGGACGCAGCAGCGCGGGATCGAGCACGTCGGCGCGGTTCGTGGCGGCGATGATGATGATGCCTTCCTGCGTGTCGAAGCCGTCCATCTCGACGAGGAGCGCGTTCAGTGTCTGCTCGCGCTCGTCGTGACCACCACCCATGCCGTGACCGCGATGACGGCCCACGGCGTCGATTTCGTCGATGAAGATGAGGCACGGCGCGTTCTTGCGGCCCTGCTCGAACATGTCGCGCACGCGGCTGGCGCCGACGCCGACGAACATCTCGACGAAATCCGAGCCGCTGATGCTGAAGAACGGCACGTCGGCCTCGCCCGCGATGGCCTTGGCCAGCAGCGTCTTGCCGGTGCCGGGAGGTCCGACCATGAGCACACCTTTCGGGATCTTGCCGCCCAGGCGCTGGAACTTCTTCGGGTCTTTGAGGAACTCGACGAGCTCCTGCACCTCCTCCTTGGCTTCTTCCACGCCGGCCACGTCCTTGAAGGTGACCTTGTTGCGGTCCTGGGAGAGCATCTTGGCCTTGCTCTTGCCGAAGCTCATCGCTCCGCGGCCCGCGCTGCGAAGCTGCTGGCGCACGAGGAAGTAGAAGAAGGCGAGGATGATCAGCAGCGGCAGCAGGAAGCCGATGAGGGACGACCACATGTCGTTGTCATAGACCGGGATGAGCACGAGGCCGTGCTTGTCGAGCATCTTGATCAGCTCGTCCTTCTGGAACTCAATGTTCACCGGCACGCTGAACTCCTTGGAGTCGTTCTTCGCGGCGTTGAAGCCCGGTTTTTTCGGCTCCGCCTCAGGTGCCGGCAGGGCAGTCTGTGGCTTGCTGAGGTCCGGTGTCACGGGTGCGGCCTCGCCGTCCTTGCCTGCCTGCGGGGCGGGCAGTTCGGGGAAGTAGGCTCCTTCGATGACCTGCTTGGTGGTGGTGTCCGAGGTGATGAGCACCAGCTTCTTGTCCTTGTCGATCAGGCCTTTCTCCACCGTCTCCTTGAACCAGGCGTAGTCGAAGACCTTGCGGTTGGAGACGAATCCCTTGTTCATCATCAGGCCGGAGATGAGCAGCGTGATGGCGA
Source organism: Prosthecobacter sp. (assembly GCF_044236155.1). Lineage (GTDB taxonomy): Bacteria > Verrucomicrobiota > Verrucomicrobiia > Verrucomicrobiales > Verrucomicrobiaceae > Prosthecobacter. Next base: position 7,101 of record NZ_JBIIHA010000045.1, on the reverse strand, counting down.
GCGCGAAAAGCATGAAGCCGCGCCAATTGAACTGCGGATCCTGATTGCGGCGGCCTGGGCCGTCGGAGCGGTTGTTGAAGGGGTCGTCGGACATGTGGGGGTTGGTTACAAGCTAGTAACGCAGCCCCGACCATACATGCCGGTAATTTTTTTGCAAAATGCGTTTCCGGGCCTGCGCGGCGCTCTTTTTCAGCGCCGCACGGCCTTGAATTCGCGTGTCAGGTTTGTCAGCGAATCCTCGACGCCCATGCGCTCCAGGCTGGAGGCACCGACGAAGCCGTCGGCGGTCGTTTTGCCGAGAATGAACTCCACGTCCTTCGGCGTGTTCACCGGGCCGCCGTGCGTGAGGGTGAAGACGTCCTTCTTCACGCTGCGGGCGGCATCAATGATCTCCTGCGTGCGCTTCACGGTGAAATCCCAGTCCACCACCGCATTCACCACGCCGATGCTGCCACCGACGGTGGTGCCCACGTGGGCGATGACGGCGTCCGCGCCGTTTTTCACCATCTCGACCGCTTCTTCAGGCGTGGCGACATAGACGATGCTGAAAAGGTCCATCTTCGTGGCCAGACCGACCATCTCGAACTCCTTCTGCACGCTCATGCCGGTTTCTTCGAGCACGCCGCGGAAGTGACCATCGACGATGCAGTGCGTGGGAAAGTTGTTCACGCCGGAGAAGCCCATGTTCTTCACCTGCTGCAGCCAGTGCCACATGCGGCGGCGCGGGTCCGTGGCATGCACGCCGCAGACCACCGGGATCTCCTTCACCACGGGCAGCACCTCATACTCGCCGATCTCCATGGCGATGGCATTCGCATCGCCGTAGGCCATCAGGCCGCAGGTGGAGCCGTGGCCCATCATGCGGAAGCGTCCGCTGTTGTAGATGATGATCAGGTCCGCGCCGCCCTTCTCGATGAATTTGGCGCTGATGCCCGTGCCCGCCCCGGCGGCGATGATGGGCTCGCCCTTCGCCAGCGTGGCCTTGAGGCGATCGACGACTTCCTGCTTCGTGTAGGGATTTCCGATTCCGGTCCAGGGATTGGGCATGGCGTGGTGATTTTTGATTTACGATTTTTGATTTATGATCTGGCCTGCGGGCCTCTGGGAAATCATCAATCGCAGGCCATAAATCATAAATCCATCCATCATGCACGCCAAAGCTGCCATCCAGGAGCTATCTGAAACGCACACGCACGGTCCGGGCACGGAGTTCCGTGTGGTGCGCGCCTCGGAGAGGGACACGCGTCCCTGGCTGCGCGGCGCGCCGGTCTGCGGCACGCTGGCGCAGCACCGCATCGCCCACGCGGGTGTCATGACGGCGCGCGCGCCCTACCGCATCGTGCGCATGCACCAGGGTGGCTTGTATTTCCTCGCCTGCCTGGAGGGAGAGGGACGCGTCCTTGTCGATGGCGCGTGGAAGAAATGCGGCGCGGGCCTGGCCGTGGCGCTGCCGCCCTTCATGGTGAACGCCTTCCATGCCGTTCCCGGCAAGTCCTGGCGCTGCTGCTGGGTGCGTTACGAGCAGCAGCCGGAGCAGAAGCCCATCCTCAGCAGCAGCTCGCCGCTGATGGCGCCGTTTGATGGAAAAGCGCTTTGGAACGCCATCGAAGGCCTCGTCGAGGAGGCCGGCCACGACGCCAAGCCCGCCGCCATGTTTCATTGGGTGGAACTCGTGCAGCATTACATCGAGCGTTTCGCCCAGCCCTGGCAGGTCGATGACCGCCTGCACCGCATCTGGGAAAAAGTCGCTGCGAACGTCGGCCACGACTGGACCCTCGACGAGCTCGCCCGGCAGGCGCACGTCAGCGCCGAGCACCTGCGCCGCCTGTGCCGGAAAACCCTCGGCCGCACGCCCATGCATCACGTCACCTGGCTGCGCATGCGGAAGGCCGCCGAGCTGCTCTCCACCACCAGCCTGAAGATCGAGACCATCTCCCATGAGATCGGCTACCAGAATCCCTTCGTCTTCAGCAACACCTTCAAAAAATGGATCGGCTGGCGTCCTAGCGAGCATCGCTCGAGGATGGGCGGGTAGGTGGGGCGTGGTGAATGACGAATGAGGAATGGCGAAACCAGAATGACGAAGGGGGGAGTGATCCAGGTTTCAGGTTGGCCGGGACCAAACTAGACTTGTTGCCGTGCAACAAGGGCTTCACTCCCAGTTTGCTCAACGGCGCCGCTCCGGCCCCATCCTTGCGCCCGTCTGATCCGCCTCATGGCCGGGCGGGCCGTGGGGAGGTCTTGCATTCCAGGGTTGTTCGGCTCACTTTTTCCAGCATGGACACGGCACGCGGTCTGCCGCGCCGTGGCTCATCTGCTCCCCGCCTGCGCTAGCGCGCCGGCATGACGCAAAAGGAGCTGGCCCTCCAGGCCGGTTTCATTCCCCGCACCGTGCGCGCCGAGGAGACGAACCGCAGCACGATGTTCATCACTGACGTTTACCGTCTCGCGGAGGCCCTGGGGATCAGCGCCCCCCCTGTTCTTGTTCTTCTTCGAGGCCGTGCATCGTTCCCCGCTGACGCTCCGGCTCCCCGCGTAAGCCCCGCAGGCACGTTGGCCGGAGGCATTGAGGGCCGGCAGGTGGCTTCAGAAAGGCGTCACGCCGCTTCAACCGCCCGGCGTCCGCTCACGCGGGCCCGAGGTTTGCGCCGAAGAGCGGCGGAGGATGATCCTGTCGGGCACGTCGTGGCAAGCTCAGAACGTTCGCTCAACGGCCAATGACGAACCTGACGGGTTTCGTGCTTCGCAGTTTTCAAGCGACGCTGCTTGTCACCTTTTGCAGCCTGAACGCGTCTCCGAGTTGGGAGGCGGGTAAGAGGGAACGGTGAACCCGGAACGCCGGATCAAGAAGGCCGGAAGACCGCTTCGACAGGAGAATGGGGACAATAGAATCGAGCCATTCTTCTGTCCCCATTCTGTTGTCGATTGGATCGAGGAAGCACTACTCTCTCACAGTGCTTCAGGGCTTGGGGGCCTTCTTCCAGGCGAAGACCGGGCTCGAACTCGGGGGGGAGCAGGGTCGCGAACGGGAGGCGGTTCCGCCGAGGCTCCCCAGCGGCTGGGCAGCGGGGCTCGACCTGGATCGCTTGAGGGGCGTCTTTCGGGAACCGGATTGAACCACCGCGAGTGGCTGGAACGACGCCGAGGTGAGTTTGTCAGGTTTTTGCACCCTGACCCCGTTTCCCGCGAGTGGCTGGAACGACGCGGAGGTGCGTTTGTCAGATTTTTTGCACCCTGACCCCGTTTCCAGGTTTTTGCACACAGACGCCGTTTCCCCGTATTTCTCGGCTACTTATCGAGATACCTTTTGAAGCTCCTCCAGCTTGGATGCGATTAGCGTTGCGCGCAGGTCCCAGAAACTGGCAGGGTCAGCTATGTCTGATTTTAATGTTTCGTAGCTTTCTTCATTGATGACGCCCATTTCAAAACGAGAGCGCGTGGAAGACCAAGCCAAATCAAAATCACGGATGGCAGTTGCGGGTGATTTTGTTTTCCAACGATTATTTGATGCAGCAGTTAACGGGACGAGATTTACAAGGCCATCCACTATGGATGGCTGTTCTCGCAGAGCACTGACATGAGCCGTGTTATCTCGGCACCATTGCTTCGGGTAAATATGATGAAGATCTACGTTGGCATTCCGTTCCTGTGTGAACCGATCCAGGGGCGCCCCTGTCAAGATGTCAACACGAGCTTGCGAGAGCAAAAACAGGATTATGGCTTGCCGGAGTGCGCCGCGAACGTCTCCGTCTTTCACAATTTCCTTAAGGTTGGATGATGGGCGTATCTGGAACTGCGCACCGAAATATGCATCGAGTTTGTTATTGGCTTCTGCATACCATTGATCTGTCCGGCGAAACTCAATCAACTCGCTCAGGCAGGCACTAATGAATTTCAGGTCAGTGGAAAATTTTGTCAGGAATCCTTGATCGTAGCGACCTGTGAGTGCATTTCGCCAGAAGAATGCCCGATAGAATGAGTTAAGCTCATCAATCGAGAAACGTTTATCTGGGTCAGTGAGATGTTTTTCAAGTTGCCAGCGAAGCGCAAAATAAAGAATGATGCTTGCCGGATACGGGAGTTCCTTCAAACGAAAATCTGCCCGCAGAACGTCGCCGAAGAAGCTAGTGGCAAATGAATTGATCAGCGCGATGTCCGCGAAGAAGTTTTGGTAGAAATCGGTTGGTGTGTCGATCAAGTCCCCACCTTTAATCGATCCGATTTTCACCTCGCGTGCAACCGTTGATCGGCGGCTCAAAGGTGATGGGCTCGCCAAATAACACCCAGTGATCAACTGGCACAAGAATTCCGGCCGAGAATCATCTAATACGAGTTGTATTTTGTCAGAAGAACTGGCGCACTCTGCAAATCTGTCCCTGAGGTTAAACGTTCCTCGAGTATCCCCGAACGCCATGTTATGAATTAGATCGAAAGTCGAGACTTTGGTGCCTGTAGTGTTGAGAACCTCGAAAATCTCACAGACCTCGGCTAAGCCGACGCTTGATGGCAATTCGGCTACGGGGATTTGGAAACTTGCGAAAGTAGATTGGTATTCTGCAAGGTTTGCGGATCGTCGTTCTAACACGTCTTCGCTCGGACGCTCGCCATTCGGATAAAAGTCGCGATCAAAGATACGTTGAGCGATTCGATTAAAATCTTCGTATTGATCGAGTGGAAGCAATCCCTTGGCGATGCAATTTGAGACCTGATCAAGTCCGTCTGCGAGAACCTGCGCCCGTTTGCGGTAAACGATCATATCATCATCGCTGCTTTCGGGGCTAACTGAGAAGTCTAAAAACCAACGACCGGAAAAAAGATAACGGTCATCGGGTGTTCGTAGGCCACCAAATGCCATTGCCAGAGTTGTCAGGCGTTGTTTGCCATCGAGGATAAGATGAATGACAGCCGGATTATCCTCGAATTGTGCAAATTTCGACTCCTTGACTCGCAATGGTTCCGGAGGGGTTTGAGGACTTCCCTGTGGTTGAAGCCAGGATGTGACCATTCCAATCGGGCGAGCTTTGAAGACGGATGTGAGCAGGCCGAAAACCTGCGGCTGAGACCAAACAAATTCTCGCTGGAATTTAGGCACCTGCCACTCTCCCGATTTCAATAGTCTTAGAACGTCGGGAATTGATTTGCGAGTGACATCAAGATTCATGGGGAGTCAGGTTGCGAGCTAGCGCTCAACTAATAATCATGCTGTCGTATACACTTCGGCGCCGCTTTCAACGAACTCCTTCGACTTCTCTTCCATCCCGCGCTGGAGGGCTTCTTCCTCGGAGATGGCCTGTTCCGCCGCATACTTCCGCACGTCTTCGGTGATGTTGAAGGCATTGCCTCCACTCTGCACTGCCGCCCTGCGGGCAAACGCTTCGCGTTTGTCTGCCTCGCCTCCGATCCCTCGGCTCGGCTCATGTCGCAGAAAGTGGCGCATCACTTCTTAGCGGGTTTCGGCGGCAGCTCGCGGATGAAGGCCCAGGAGACTTCGGCGGTTTGGCCGTTGTCATAGTGGATGATGAAATGGCTGTGGAGGTCATCATCGACCTCGACTTGGATTGGAGTGGCGTTGGCTGCAATCTTATTGGCCTTGCGAATGGTGGCATGCGGTTCGAGGAAGCTGAGTCCGTCCTCAAACTCGACATCAAACGCATCCTCCCAGCCGAGATAACGGGCATGTCTCACACGAGAGAAGGTGCCCTTCCCGAAAGGTTTTTTGAGCTGAACAGCGATTTTCATAAGCGTCCTTCGTTTTCGAGTTCGGTGATGAGTTTTAACAGCTTTTTGCTGGGTTGCCAGCCTTCATGTCCGACACGGCGGGTTAAATCGAAACGGCCAAGAAATCGACCTTTGGTGTCATAAACGTGAACATGCCTTGGATCGTGGTCGCCAATGAACCACTCCAAGACAAATCCATGCCGTCGGACCTTTCCCATGACTCATGCTTGATGATAGACTTCGGCTCCGCTTTCCACGAACTCCTTGCTCTTCTCCGCCATCCCATGCTGAAGCGCTTCTTCCTCGGAGATCGCTTGTTGACTCGCCGGCCGGCTCGCCCTTCGGGTCATCCTGCGGATGATCTGTCTCGCTCCGCTCGGCTCAGCGGCATACTTCCGCACGTCTTCGGTGATGTTGACGGCATTGCCTCCACTCGGCACTGCCGCCCTGCGGGCAAACGCTTCGCGTTTGTCTGTCTCGCCTCCGATCCCTCGGCTCGGCTCATGTCGCAGAAGCTTCATGCCTTCGTATACACTTCGGCACCCATTTCTGTAAACTCCCGGGATTTCTGTTCCATCCCGGCTTTGAGAGCCTCTTCTTCTGCGAGGCCTTGCTCTGCGGCATATTTTCTCACGTCCTCCGTGATCTTCATGGAACAGAAATGCGGTCCACACATGCTGCAGAAATGGGCTGACTTCGCCCCTTCCTGCGGAAGGGTCTCGTCATGAAACTCCCGCGCCGTCACGGGGTCGAGGCTGAGGTTGAACTGGTCTTCCCAGCGGAACTCGAAGCGGGCTTTGCTGAGGGCGTTGTCGCGGTATTGGGCACCGGGGTGGCCTTTGGCGAGGTCGGCGGCGTGGGCGGCGAGTTTGTAGGTGATGACGCCGGCTTTGACGTCTTCTTTGTTGGGGAGGCCGAGGTGTTCCTTGGGGGTGACGTAGCAGAGCATGGCGCAGCCATACCAGCCGATCATGGCGGCGCCGATGCCGCTGGTGATGTGGTCGTAGCCGGGGGCGATGTCGGTGGTGAGAGGCCCGAGGGTGTAGAAGGGGGCCTCGTGGCACCATTCGAGCTGCTTGGCCATGTTTTCCTCGATCATGTGCATGGGGACGTGGCCGGGGCCTTCGTTCATGACTTGGACGCCTTTGGCCCAGGCGCGTTTGGTGAGTTCGCCCTGGACTTCGAGTTCGCCGAACTGGGCTTTGTCATTGGCGTCGGCGATGGAGCCGGGGCGCAGACCATCGCCGATGGAGAAGGAGACGTCGTAAGCGGCCATGATGTCGCAGATGTCGTCCCAGTGGGTGTAGAGGAAGTTTTCCTTGTGATGGGCGAGGCACCACTTGGCCATGATGCTGCCGCCGCGGCTGACGATGCCGGTCATGC
>NZ_JBIIHA010000037.1:0-43726 GCF_044236155.1 Prosthecobacter sp. | reverse complement strand
AAGCGACTATTGAGACGCTTCTGCGTCCTGATACCGGTGCCAGTGATGCCTATGTCGCTCTTGGCATTGGTCAGAAGAGCGAACTCATCGGTCGCACGACCAATGAGGCTCCGTATCACTTCGGTGACGCGGCAGGCTCCGGGCCGGACACTGTGTATGCCCGCTATCTGGCGGTTTACAAAGTGGCCGATGACGGAACGGCCTTGGACAAGGCGATCTTCATCGGTGTGCTTGCCATGCACGACGATGGCCTCGCCAATGGCAGCGATCACGTTGCTGAGTTCTTCGAGGCGAACCGACTTTAATCTAACTGGCATCGCCTGACGATGCTTTGGCGGCACCCTGCCTGAAGGCGGGGCGCCGCCATCCAACCTGAACCATCTCACTATAGGAAAAAACTGGCGAGGCCGGAGGTGACAGAACCCGGAGCCCTTTAAAAACACAATCACACACATACGACAATGAAGATATCCAACATCCTCGCGACACGCCATGCGCGTCGTCTCAATCAGAAAGGCCTCACGCTCATCGAGCTGCTGGTCGTTCTCGTCATCCTCATCGCCCTCGCCGGCATTCTCATCCCGCAGTTGCCGAACATGCTCGTGCGAGCTCATACAACGCAGTCGGCGACCAACATCCCCGAAGCCAACAAGCGCATCCAGGAGTTCGAGCAGATCTACTTCAAACAGCCAGCCAACTTTGACAATCTCGTCAATGGCACGGCGCTGGTTAACTACCTGCCCGGCACGACTGGCCTCACCGCCACAGCGCTGACGGCGGACACTCGTGCTGCTCTGTTCAATGCGGGCATCACCTCGTTGGCGGGTCTCTATGATACTTCAGCCAACCTCACGGCGGCGGACGGCACCCCCACCTTCAATCCGTATGATGCCACGGCTGACCTCAACCTCTCTGCGGGCACTCCCTCCGTTGCTTTCGCGGCGGAAGCGACTATTGAGACGCTTCTGCGTCCTGATACCGGTGCCAGTGATGCCTATGTCGCTCTTGGCATTGGTCAGAAGAGCGAACTCATCGGTCGCACGACCAATGAGGCTCCGTATCACTTCGGTGATGTCCCAAGCCTGGGGCCAGACGTTGTTTACACTCGCTTTGTAGCCATCTACAAAGTGGCCGATGACGGCACGGCCCTGGACAAGGCGATCTTCCTCGGCGTGCTTGCCTTGCACGAAGACGGCCTCGAGAACGCAAGCGGTCATGTTGGCGAGTTCTTCGAGACGAACCGACTCTAATCTGACACGCATCGTCTGACGATGCATTCGCGGCACCTCGCTGGAAGGCGGGGTGCCGCCATCTTCACCGCCCGGAAACGGGCGGAACTTTGTTTGAGAACCTTGATTCCATGTTTGTCACCTCCCTCCATTCCTGTCGTCGTGCATGCCTGAGACGCGGGCTCACGTTGATCGAACTGCTCGTCGTGCTGATGGTGCTCGTCGCCGTGGCGGGCATCGTGATCCCGAATGTGACGGACCTGCGCTTCGGCTTCGACGGGGACCGCAAGACGGCCTCGGAAATCGCCACGGAGAAGACCCTGATGGAGGTGCGCTCCGCCATCCTGGGTGCCGATGGCAAAAAAGGCCTGTGGCGCGACCTCGGCGAGCGGGACACACTTTTCCCGCGGACGATTGCCGAACTGTTTGTTTTACCAACGGACTTACCCGGCCCTCCGCTGAGTCCGCAGAGAATGATCTTACCAGATAGTTTGAAGATCTTTGACCCGAACACAGGCCTCGGCTGGCGCGGACCGTATGTCATGGATAGCGGCGCACGCCACGGCGTGACCAACATCTATGGCAACGTCAACGATCCGGCCATTCTCGACGGCTGGGGCCGCCCCATCGTCATCCAGGTGCCTGATGCGGAACGCATCCGTCTCGTCTCCGCCGGAGCGGACGGCATTCTCAGCACCCCGCCCGCCACCGCCATGCCCACGCTCGCCGCATGCGGGGATGACATCGTGCTTTTCCTCCGCACCGCCGACACGCGCCCATGAAAACGACTCTTCATCGCCCGGTCATCCACGCCAGCGGCCTCACGCTGCTGGAGCTGCTCGTCGTGCTCTCGATCCTCGCCGTGCTGTCCACGGTGGCGCTGACGTCCAGCAGCGGCATCGCTGATCAGGCCCGCTACGAGGCCACGCAGCGCACGCTGGAAAACATCCGCGAAGCCGTCCTCGGCCCCTCCAACCTCCGCGACACCGACGGCACGCTGCTTTACACCGGCTTTGTGGCGGACATGGGGCGGTTGCCAAGGGTGGAAGCAGATTTAACACTTGAGGAACTTTGGATTAATGATGGGCCTGCTGATGATGGGCTCGCCACGCTGGCACCTCACGCTGTTCGACAAGCCATCGCTGCCAATGTTGACGTTGCTGCTGAGTTGGACCCAGATGTCTATCTGGCGACAGGCTGGCGCGGCCCCTACTTGCGCCTTTCGCCTGGCAACACCAATGTCCGCGATGGCTGGGGGGCTCAGTTTATCTTGAGGACACAAGTGCCAGCCGCTGTCGCGGCGGCAGGCGATCCCATCGGCCAAGTTCATTCGTTTGGAGCGAATGGAGCCGAGGATGCCTTGGATGATGGCTATGACTTGGATGTCTCCAGCGTGTTTACGACCGCTGAAACGGCGGCGAGCACAACCATCACGGTTGAACTCCAAAAAGCGGATGGTTCACCGCCTGACATGCCGGTTCCAGCCGATGAAATCATCGTGAGGCTATTCGCTCCCGATCCTGACACGGGTTTGATTGCAGTGACCCGCCTGGATGATCCCTTCAGTGCAAACTCGCTCATGTTTGATTTCACTACGACTCCAGGGGCGCGTGTTGTGCGTGCCTACTACGACACGTCCAACGACGGCTCCATCCAAAGCAGTTCAGCCGTCACGCATCTAAATCTCCGCCACGGCGGCAACACGCGGACCATCATTCTAACTGTCCCATGACCCGCACCCTGCTGCTCATCACTCCGGGTTTCGTGGCACGCGGCGATTTTGACGCGCGGGGGCGCTTGGTGGCGTTCGGGCGGGCGGCGGCTCCTCCGGGGGCGGCGGATGCGGGGTCTTTGACGCTGGCGGCGTTGGGATTGGTGAAATCGAAGGCGCGGAAGGTTTGGGTGCTGTCCACGGCGGCGGTCACAGCCATGGTCGAGGTCTCGGCGAACCGCCTGCAAGGCCTCAGCGAGCAGGAGCGCTTCACCGCGCTGGCCTTTGAGGCCGAGGCGCTGACGGGCGTGCCTGCGGGCAGCAGTTTGACGGTGGCCCGCCGACTGGGTGGCGACGGCGTGGCGGAGACCTGGTGGGTCACGCAGGTGAGTGAAAGGCTGCGCCAGGAGGTGGATGCGGAGTTGCTGCGCCACGGGGCGCAACTTGCGGGCCTGGCGCATCCTGGTGGGATGGTTTTGACGGGGGAAAACGCGGCGGGTAGGGATGTGCTGGAGGTTTGGGAGGATCTGCTGTTCCTGCGGCAGCGCCATCGCGGGGCGGCCATGCTGGACATCCTGCCGGCGGAGCTTTCCGGCGGCCTGGACACGCTGCTGGCGCGTTTTCCATCGCCAGAAGCCGAGGCTGGCAAACTTCCGCGCGAGGTGTGGACGACACGCGGCGGTTTAAACGCCAGCGCGGCCACGGTGCGCAGCCTGCAAGACGCGGAAACGCTGCAAGGCTGGTTCAGCGGTTGGTTGAGCGCCTTGGATCAGTCCCCGGAGCCGCTGCCGGTGCTGCATCCACCGGCACGGCCGATGAGCACCGCCCGCCGCGTGCTGCTGTGTGCTTTCGCGACTGGTCTGGCGCTGCTTTTGTGCGCCGGGAACTGGTGGTGGACGGAACTCCAGCTCAACGCCGCGCAAAGCGACGCGAAGAAACTCTCCGAAGCCGGAAACCTCAGAAGCGAGGTGCAAAAAGTGTCCCAAGAGCTGCAAAAAGCCCGCACGGACCACGAGGCGGACATGACGAGGCACAGCCAGACCTTGCGCGGCTTCGGCGCGATGCTGGAGGCGCTGGCGCTGGAAAAGCCGGGTGGCGTGCTCGTGCGGGCGATGAGCGCTCCGGCCAATGTCACCCAGCCCGCGCCGGGCAAGCCGCCGGTGATGGAGACGACGCTCACCGGCTGGTGCGCGGAGGAAAATCTCGCTGCGCAGTTCTCCCAAAAAGTCGGCGCACGTCTGCAACCGCTCGGCTGGACCGTGCAGCCCGCCCGCACCCAGGCGCAGCTCGCCGGGAGCACGCCGGTGTGGAGCTTTGAAATCCACCTGCGCATGGAAGCCACGCCCCCCGCCGCCAAACCATGAAGCCGCCCAAACGCCCTCCTCTCAGCGCCCGTGATCGTCTGCTACTGCTGGTTCTCCCCGGTGCGCTGGTGCTCATGATTTACGCCGTGTTCATCAATCCCGGCCACAACTCCGCCTTGTCCAAGGCGAGAACACAGCTCGAGCAGGCGCGGAAACAAGCCGGCAGCGGTGTGGCCAGCACGGCGGCGCTTTCTGCCGATCTCACCCGACTGAAACAGGATCTGGAAAAGGTGAAGCGCGAGTCCGAAGCGCTGAAGCAGGGCGGAGATACTCTGCAACGCGCCAAATCCGTCACTCAGGTGGGTGATCTGCTGCGCAAACACGGCCTCGTCGTGGTGGAGGAGGGGCCGGCCGGGGCGGCAGGTGCCATTGCGCCCGCCAATCGTCGCGGAGCCGCGCCCAATGCCACCAGTAGCCCGGTGTGGGCCATTCGTTTTCTTGGCACTTGGCCGGGCGTGCAGGCCACCCTGCAAGCCATGCCTGAGGTGGCAGATCTCACCTGCTTTCCGCTTGGCCTGACCATGCAGGAGTCCGCGCAGGGAAACTCGGTTCACGAATGGACGCTCCACCTCCGCCTTTGAATCCGATGAACCCTGCGCCCGCCCAGATCCTGCCCTTGGAGACACTGCTTTCGCGTTGTCTCGATCTCGGTGCGTCGGATCTGCACATCGCCAGCGGGGAGCCGCCGTATTTTCGCGTGCAGGGGGTGCTGGCGGCGGATGCGGAGTTTCTGCCCATCACGCATGAGCAGGTGACGGCCTGGGTGCGCGAGATCACAGGCGTGGCGGCGGACGCGCCGCTCGTGCGCGCCTGCGGCTCCTACGACGGTGCCCTGACCAGCGCCCGTGGCGTGCGCTTCCGTTTGAACGTGTATCAGCGCCAGGGGCTGCTGAACATCGCGCTGCGACGGCTGGATGATCAATTCCGCCCGCTGAAGGAACTCGGCCTGCCGGAATCCCTGCACCAACTCTGCCGCCAGCAGCATGGGCTGGTGGTCATCGCCGGGCCCACCGGTTCCGGCAAGACGACGACGCTGGCCACGCTGCTGGATCAAATCAATCGCCACCGCCGCTGCCACATCATCACCATCGAAGATCCGGTGGAGTATGTGCATGTGTCCAAGCTGGCGCTCGTGAACCAGCGGCAGCTCGGCATCGACACGCCGAGCTTCAATGACGCGCTGGTTTCCGCCATGCGGCAGGACCCGGATGTGATCCTCGTGGGAGAAATCCGTGATCTGAACACCATCCGCACCGCCATCACCGCCGCCGAGACGGGGCACCTCGTCTTCACCACCGTGCATGCGGGCGATTGTGTGGGTGCGGTCGAGCGCATGGTGGCCGTGTTTCCCGCCGGTGAGCAGGATGGCATCCGGCGGCAGCTCGCGCTCGTGCTCCGAGCCGTGGTGGCGCAGCACCTCCTCGTGGCGGACGGCCCGGCGGCACGCCAGCAGGCGGACGGCATCAACACACGCGGACGACGCGTGCTGGCGGCGGAGGTGCTGACGGTCACAGGTGCGGTGGCGAATCTCGTCGCCAGCGGGAAGAGCAATCTCATTTACTCCGCCATGGAATCCGGCGGCCAGCAGGGCATGCAGACGATGGAGCAGAGCCTCGCGGAGCTGTTTGTGCGCGGAGAAATCAGCGAGCAGAGCGTGAACGCCCTCTCACGCCATCCCGGCCAGGTCTTTGAACGTGCCGCACGTTTCCGCCAGCGTGCCGCCAACCCGGTGAAATCATGATCGCCGCGCCCGCCAGACCTGCCGCTGCTCCAGCCGCCACGCTGCTGGATCTCGATGCCGTGCGCATTGATGCCGTGCAGGCGCTGCGGCTGCCGTCGTCCATCGCGCTGCGGCGTCGGCTGCTGCCCTTCGCGGTGCATGAGGGCTGCGTGTGGCTGGCCTGCCAGATCGCGGAGGATGAGGCTTCGCTGCGCACCTTGCAGCGCTACTTTGATCATCCGATTCGGGCGGTGCAGGCCGAGCCAGCCTCGCTGGGGCGTGCGCTGGACCGCCAGTATCGTGAATCTTCGCAGGGCGGTGCCGGAGCGCTGGCCCGCTACACAGAACGCGGTCAAACCATCGCCGCGACCAGCGGTGACGAGGTGGAGGCCGATGCACGCCAGCTCGCCAATGACATCCTTCGTGCCGCGATGCTGCGCCAGGCCTCGGACATTCATTTTGATCCAAGTGAAAAGGAGCTGCGCGTGCGCCTGCGCGTAGATGGCGCTTTGGAAGATGCCTTCCGCCTTCCGATGAGCCTCCATGCAGCGCTGCTGAACCGCTTCAAGATCATCGCGGGCCTCAACATCGCCGAAAAGCGCTCGCCGCAGGATGGCTCCTTCCGTCACAGCGACGGCGGCGCACGCGGCCAGGTGGTGGACGTGCGCGTGGCCACGCTGCCTGCCCGTCATGGCGAGCGCATGACGCTGCGCCTCATGGCTGTGGACAGCAGCCGCTTCTCTCTCGGAGCGCTCGGCATGAGCGAGGCGCATCATGCCATGTTCAGCTCCGCCATCAGCAAGCCGCACGGCCTCATCCTGCTCACCGGCCCGACCGGTTCCGGCAAAACGACCACGCTTTACGCCGCCATTCGCGAGCTGATCGCCGCCGAGGCGCTCAATGTCATCACCGTCGAAGATCCGGTGGAAAATGAGATTCCAGGCATCGTGCAAGTCGAAGTTGACAGCGCGGACAAGGTCAGCTTTTCCAGCGCTCTGCGTAGCTTGTTGCGGCATGACCCCGATGTCGTGATGATCGGCGAAATCCGCGACCGCGAGACGGCGGACATCGCTATCAAAGCCGCTTTGACGGGGCATCTGGTCTTTTCCACGCTGCACACCAATTCCGCCGCCGGTGCCGTCGTGCGTCTGGCTGAAATGGGCGTGGAGCGCTTCCTCATCGCCTCCACGTTGCGGCTTGCCGTGGCGCAGCGGTTGGTGCGGAAATGTTGTTCCCGCTGCATCACGCCGGAGCCGTTGCGGCCTGAGGACATCGCCTTTCTCGCGGCACCACAGCTCGCTGGAACCTCGCATTTTAGGCCCCAAGGCTGCCTGTACTGTGCTGGACGTGGTTATGCGGGCCGCGTGGGTTTGTTTGAGATGCTGCCGATTGATGAGGAGTGGTCCCAGCTCATCACCGAAGGCGCTGGTGAGGCGCAAATGACCGAGCGCATGCGTCTGCGCGGCCTGCCGCTGCTGGTGCAGGACGCGGCGGAGAAGCTCAGCGCAGGAGTGGTCACACTGGAGGACGTGCGTGGCGCGGTGACGGTCTGGTAACTCGCTTTTTCTGAATCATGCCCGCCTTCACCTACACCGTCCGCGATGCCTCCGGCGCCCGCCTTCAGGGCGAGCTGGAGTCCTCGTCCAGCTCCGCCGCCGCGGCGGAACTGCGCACGCGCGGCTGGCTGGTGCTCGGTATTGAGGAAAACACCAGCCGGAGCGGCAGCACGGCCTTCTCGCTGAGTCCCTCGTCATGGTTGTGGATTCGCTCGCTCGACATTGAGGTGAGCCTTTACCAGCTCTCCACGCTGCTGCGCAGTGGTTTGACGCTGCTGAGCGCCCTGCGCCTGATCGCCGAGCAGGCCGAGCGCGGCCGCCTGCGCCGCGTGTGGGAGCAGGTCATCATCGATATCGAAAACGGCGCTTCGCTGGCCGATGCCATCGCACGTCATGCCTGCTTCAGCCGCATCGTCGTGCAACTCGTGAGCGTGGGCGAGCAGACCGGCCACCTCGCACCCGTGCTGGAGCGTGCCGCAGCAGCATTGGAGAAAAAGCGCACGCTGCGTTCTGGGCTGATCACGACGCTGATGTATCCCGCCATCGTGTTCCTCGTGGCCATGGGGCTGGCGGTTTTCATGATCATCAGCGTGCTGCCGAAGATGCAGGTCTTTCTGCGTGCGCTGGGCAAAAAACTGCCGCCGATGACGCAGCGGCTCGTCGATCTCGGCGAGTGGACGCAGATGCACGGCCTCACGGCGGTGATTGGCGTCGTCACTCTGCTGTTTGCGCTGGTCCTGGTGTTTTTCTGGCCGCCGGGGCGTGCGCTGATCGACCGCGCCGCGCTGCGCCTGCCGCTGCTGGGCAAAGCGCTGCGCACGGGAGGCACAGCCTTGTTTGCTAGCAGCTTTTCCGTGCTGCTGACCAGCGGCGTCACCATCCTCGAAGGGCTGCGCGTGTGTGAAAACCTCATCGGCAACCGCCGGCTCTCCGCCATCATCGGCGCGGCGCGTGAGCGCGTCCTGCAAGGCGAGCCGCTGGGCCGCCATCTGGAGCAGGCTCACGGCTTCATGCCCATGCTGCCACGCATGATCACCGTGGGCGAGTCCTCCGGCACGCTGGACAATGTGCTCGACGAGGTGGCGCGTTTTCATGAGGCGCAGCTTGAGCGCATCATCCGCCGTCTCACCGCGCTGATCGAGCCTGCGGTCATCATCATCGTCGGCAGCGTTGTCGGGTATGTGTACCTCTCGTTTTTCATGGCCCTCTTCGCCGCCTCCGGCCCCGGCAACAACATCCGCTGAACCTTTCCCATGCCTATGAAACACCTCCTCACTCTCATGCTGCTGCTGGCGCTGAACGCCGCCGCGCAGTCACCGCCGGAGCCGCCCAAGCCGCCGGTCGATCCCACCGTGCCGGATGCGGCCTTGCAGCAGCTCCTCATGGCGGGCGCGGGCGGCCAGCAGAACAGCAAAGCCCTGCCCACCATCCTCATGCGCGGCAAGATCATCAATCAAACCGGCCAGGGACTCGTCATCATCGAGGTGAACAAGCAAATCCTCGCGCTCAAGCAGGGCGGTGCGCTCAGTCTTTCCGGCGAATTCAGCCACCTCAGCCTCCAACTCACCGAGTTGAACAAAGAAAGCGCCACCATCGAGGTGCTGCCGCTCAAACAAACCCTCCGCCTGCAATGAAACGCCTTCTTTTTCTCCTGCTCTCCCTCCTTGCCATCAACGTGCAGGCACAGACCGCACGCATGGAGGTCATCGACCTGCGCCAGGTGCCGCTTTCCGATGCCGCACGCATCCTTTCCGAGGCTGGCGGGCTGAACGTCGTCAGTTCGGTCGAGGCCGGGAAAACCATCGTGAGCCTCTATCTCACGCAAGTGCAGGCCCGCGATGCCGTGGAGGCGCTGTGCCGCTCCCACAACCTGTGGTTCCGCGAGGATGACAAAAGCGGCATCATCCGCATCCACACGCCTGAGGAGTTCAAACGTGATCTCGGCAGCTTCCAGGAAGAGTTGACGGAGGTCTTCGACCTGCGTTTCCCGAACGCGAACGATGTGGGCCGTGCCATCCAGGACCTCTATGGCTCTCGGGTGCGCATGAACCAGAGCAACTTCATGCAGGACTTCCAGGCCACCATGGAACTGCAGCAGCGCTTCCAGCGCTTCGACATCGTCGATGGCCGCAGTCAGAATCTGGGAGTCACGGGGCAGGGGAACAACGCCGCAGGCGGGCAAGGCGGCGGTTTTGGAGGGGGCTTTGGCGGCGGGCGTGGTGGACTCGGAATGGGTGGACTTGGAATGGGTGGACTTGGAATGGGTGGACTTGGAATGGGAGGCGGTTTGGGAGGTTTCCAAAACTTCGGCAACAACAATGCGAACAACAACCAGCCCATCCAACCGCAGCGCGTGGAAAACCTCACGGCGGAGGAGATTCAAACCCTCGAAGACCGTGCCGACACCGCCGAGAAGCTGCTCGACGACCGCGTGAACATATTCGTCACCGTCATTCAGCGGCTGAACAAGGTCATCGTCCGCACCGGCGACAGCCGCGCGATGGCGCAGATTAAAGAACTCATCACCAGCGTGGATGTGCCGACGCAGACCGTGCTGCTCGAAGTGAAAATCCTCCGTGTCCGCATGGATCAGGGCTACCGCAGCGCTGTCGATTACCTTTTCGACAACGGGCGCTTCCAAGCCGGTTTTGGTGCCAATCCAGCGCAGGCAGGCGATTTGAGCTTCCGCTTTGCCAGCAACAACTTTAGCGCCCGCATCCAGGTGCTGGAGCAGAAGGGGCAGGTGCGTGTCGTCTCCACCCCCACGCTCCTCATTGCCAACAACGAAGTCAGCCGTCTCTTCATCGGGGAAGAGCGCCCTCTGAACCGCAGCTTCAATGGCGGCGCGGTCATTCCAGGGGCCATCAACAACGTCGTCACCCAGGGCAGCACCGACATCGAGTTCCGTCCCGTCGGCACCACACTGCTCATCACGCCAAACATCAACTCGGACAAGACCGTCACCCTCCGTCTGCTCCAGGAAAACTCCAACATCACCACCAATGGCGCCACGGTGCTCGTCCCCAACAACAATGGCTTCCAGCGTCAGGCCGTGGACACCGTGCAATCACGCACCGTCAGTGGCACGGTGGTGGCCAGGCACCAGGTGCCAGTTGTCATCGGCGGCCTGATCGACACCAATTTCACCGACACCCGGTCCCAAGTGCCCCTCCTTGGCAACATCCCGCTCCTCGGAGCTCTTTTTCGCCGCGTGGACGACACCAAATCTCGCGAGGAACTCGTTCTCATGATCAATCCCCAACTCGTCGATCCCAGAGAAGGCGGCGCTGCGGCCTCGAAGCAACTGCTGGACGACAATGACGTGAAAGGCATCGAAACCCTGGCCACCGAGCAGCACATCCACGACCGGCTGCGCGATCATCTGCCCGCGCCACAAGCGCCCAAGGCGCTTCCGGTGGAAGGTGCCGCCCCGGCAAAGCCTGCCAAACGCAGCCTGATCGACTGGTTCCGCCGTAACAAGCCGGCTCCCTGATTGCTAAATCAAATGGTTTGAAGTTGTAAAGCGGTTGCATTAAGCCGGCAACCCGATGAAAAAACATGCCCGGTCTCCATTCGCACGACTTTGTCTCCTGACGGTCGCCTTTGGCTTTTCAGCCGTCTCTGCATCCGCACAGCAGCGCCATGATCCGGCGCACAATCACGAGCATGAGGTGATCACACTGGATGAGATCGTGATCTCCGCCCCGCTGGACCGCCCGCTGCATCAGCAGGCCCAGGCGGCTTCGATCATGACGGCGGAGCAGCTCAATCTGGCGCTCGAACCTTCGCTGGGACAGACATTGGCGCGCATGCCAGGGGTGAGCAGTTCGTTCTTCGGCCCGGCGGCGAGCCGTCCGGTGATCCGCGGCCTTGAGGGTGATCGCGTGCGCATTCTGCAAAACGGGCTGAACACCACGGACGTTTCTGCGGCGAGCTTTGACCACGCGTTGAGCTTTGATCCGTCGAATTTGAAGTCGGTGGAGGTGATTCGCGGCCCGGCGACGCTTCTCTACGGATCAGGAGCCATCGGCGGCATCGTGAATGCGATCGACGGCCGTATCGTGGACGAAAAACTCGATGGCACGATCCGAGGCTCGATGGGCGGGAGGTTTTCCAGTGTGGACCAGGGCTACCAGACGAACATGATGCTGGAAGGCGGCTGGAAGGGACTGGCCTTTCATGTGGAGGCGTTCACGCGGGCGGCGGAGGACTTCCGCATCCCCGGAAACACCCGCACGGTGGGCGAGCAGGAGCGCAATCCGCCCGCTTTCGATCAAAGCGGCATCGCACTGAACTCACGGCTGCGCAACGAGGGCTTCTCCGCCGGACTGAGCTATGTTTGGGACGAAGGCTTCGTGGGTTTTTCGTGGACGGAGTTTCACAACATCTACGGATCACCGGCGGAGGAGACGGTGTTCATCGACCTCTACCAGACGCGGCTGGATGTGCGCGGCGCTTTTTACAAGCCGCTGCCCTTGATCAAGGAAATCGACTGGCGTTTCGCATGGTCGGACTACGAGCACACGGAGTATGAAGACGGGGCGGACAACACAGCCTTCAAAAACGAGGGCTACGATTTCCGCCTGGAGGTGAAGCATGAAAAAATCGCCGGGATGGAGGGCGTGGTGGGATTCCAATCGGAGCGCAGCGACTTCTTCGTGGCCGGCGCGGAGGCCTACCTCCCGCCTTCGGTGACGGAATCGAACTCGCTGTTCTTTTTTGAGGACATCACGAAAGGCCGGCTGAGTTTTCAATTCGGCGGCCGCTACGATCACATCGAGACACGCTCGCGAAACAACGGCGTCTTCGGCCCGCCCCGCCAGCGCAGCTTTGACAACATGAGCGGCTCCGCGGGCGTGGTCTTCAATATGAACGAGGAATACTCCAGCGCCTTCACCATCACCTATTCCGAACGCGCCCCGACGGCGCAGGAGTTGTTCTCGAACGGAAATCATGCGGCGACCAACACGTTTGAAGTAGGGGATTTCGGCCTGGGCGTGGAAAAATCGGTGAGCTTCGATTTAAACCTGCGCAAGCGCACCGGCTGGGTCACCGGCAGCGTCGGCGGTTACTACAGCCGCTACGACGGCTTTATCGGCCTGTTTCCCGCCGGATTCATGGTAGATACGGATGCTGATCTGATCCCTGACACGCCGCAGTTCAATTACCGTTCCGTGGGAGCGGAGTTCATCGGCGGAGAACTCGAAACCACATTGCACCTGCTGCATCCAGTGAAAGGAGATAACGACAATCCCTCCACGAACCTCCATCTGGAGTTCAAGGCGGACGTCGTCCGTGCCCGCGATGCCAGCACAGGCCTGTCCCTGCCGCGCATCCCGCCTTTTCATCTGACGAGCGCTCTCATTCTGGAGCACGGGCGCTTCGGGGCGCGGCTTGAAGGCATTTATGCCGCGCCACAGCACCGGCTCGCCGCGAATGAGTTCGGCACACCGAGTTATTTCCTGGTGAACCTCTCCCTCACATACCGCCTGCTCCAGGGCGCAAACACCCTCGACCTGTATGTGAAAGGCATGAACCTCACAGACGAGGTGGCACGAGAGCACACCTCGTTCCTCAAAGAAAGACTGCCTCTCCCCGGACGCGGCCTCGTGGCCGGCCTCAAATGGAGCTTTTGAGGGCAGCAGTGGACAAAGCAGGTCATGTGGCGTCAGATTCCCGTCCTTTTCTCAAATTTGAGCCTCTGAAGCGATCTTTTGGCCAAATTTAAGATAATTGTCATAACAAAGTCTTGATCGGGTGAGATAATAACTGTAATTTCAGTCAATTATCCGAACCAATCAAAATGAGTGCTTCAAACGCCAACCTTCTCAACAACGGGCCTGTTTTCCAGCCTCTGGAAGCCAGGCGCGCTTGGCGGGAGAAAGAACAGGTTTCGCCTCACTTTTGGGTTTTGGTCAGCGTTTTGGGGGATCTGATCATGGCGGTGCTGGCCGCCTACACGGCCTACTGGCTGCGCTTTCACACAGCCTTGCGTGACATTGGGAATTTCGACGAGATGACGTTCCGCCAGTACAGCGGGCACATGGCGCTGGGCAGCCTCACGCTGGTGCTCGTCATGGGCTGGCAGGGCATTTATCATCAAAATGTGCTGCTGCGGAGCCGCTGGGTGTCCTCCAAGATCGCGAAGGGCATCCTGATCTGGACGGCTGGATTTCTTGCCATCACGCTGGCCTTAAAGCTGCAGCCCCCGATCTCCCGCGTGTATGTGCTGCTGAACGGCGCCACCGCCCTGCTGCTCGTCCTCGGATGGCGTTCCGTCTTTTTGAGCTGCCTGCGCGCCCCGGGCCGCATCGAGTCCTTGCAGCAGCGTGCCTTGTTTGTGGGCTGGAATACGGAGGCAAGGAGCCTCTGGAAGACTTTGAAGCGCGACCAGGCATGCGCCTATGACATCCTCGGCTGGGTGAACACCGGGGGAGATGAAGACAGTCATCCTCACGATGAAAATCTGCCCTGCCTGGGCGATCTGCATGAGGTCGAGCGCCTCGTCTCGACTCACGCGGTGGACATGGTCATGGTGGCCGATCTGCACGGTCCCCGCGAGCAGATGATCTCCCTCGCGAACCTCTGCGAGCGCGAGATGATCCAGTTCAAGGTCATCCCGTCCTGCTTCCGCATCTTCGTCTCCGGTCTGACGCTCGAGACCATCGCCGGCACGCCGGTGCTCGGCGTCACACGGCTGCCACTGGATGACACGCTCAATGTGCTTGCCAAGCGCGCCCTCGATCTCACCGGAGCCGTGGTCGGCCTCATCCTGAGCGCCCCGATCATCGCCCTCTTCAGCGCCATCGTGTGGCTGGAGTCGCGCGGACCGGTCTTTTACCGCCAGCGCCGCTGGGGCGTGAACGGCGTGCCCTTCGACATCATCAAAATCCGCTCCATGCGCCTCGACGCCGAAAAGGCCACCGGCGCGCAGTGGTGCGTGAAGGACGACCCGCGCCGCCTGCGCGTCGGCGCCTTCATGCGCAGGTGGAACATCGACGAGTTGCCCCAGTTCTGGAACGTGCTGAAGGGCGAGATGAGCCTCGTCGGCCCGCGCCCCGAGCGCCCCGAGCTCATCGCCGGCTTCAAGCACCAGATCCCGCACTACAACGCACGCCATCATGCGAAACCCGGCATGACCGGCTGGGCGCAGATCAACGGCCTGCGCGGCGACACCGACCTCGGGGAGCGCATCCAGTGCGACCTCTGGTATCTGGAGAACTGGAGCCTCTGGCTCGACCTCCAGATCATGCTGCTGACCTTCTTCAAGCGCGACAACGCCTACTGACACGGCTCCCCGCATGCCCCTCTTCACCGTCTATACCCCCACCTACAACCGCGCTCACACGCTGCACCGCGTGTTTGAGAGCCTGCAGGCGCAGACCTTTCGCGACTTCGAGTGGCTCGTCATCGACGACGGCTCCACCGACGGCACGGCGGAGCTGATGGCGCGTTATCAAGCCGAGGCAGGTTTCTCCGTGCGTTATTTGCAGGAGCCGCACCGCGGCGCGCACCATGCGCACAATCTTTCCCTGCGCGAATCACGCGGCACGTTCTGGATCAAGCTCGACTCCGACGACAGTTGCGTCCCGGAAACCCTGGAACGCTTCCATCATCACTGGCAAAGCATCCCGGAGGAGCGGCGCGAGCACTTCTCCGGCGTCACCGGACTCTGCCAGGATCAAAACGGCACGCTCGTCGGATCGCGCTTCCCCGCCGATCCGCTCGACTGCACCGCCGCCGAGCTGGAATACCGCCACAAGGTTTATGGCGAGCACTGGGGCTTTCTGCGCCTCGACGTCCTGCGCCAGTTCCCCTACCCCGTGGACGTTCCCGGTCACTTCATACCCGAGTCCTTCATCTGGTGCCAGGTCTCGCAGCGCTACCAGACCCGCCACATCAACGAGGTGCTGCGTGTTTACTGGACGGACGCCCCGTCCCTCGTCCATGGCCGCTCCGACCCGCGCACGAACGCCGCCGGCCACCGCCTCATGTTCAAAATGGTGCTCGACCTCGAAAGCGGATGGTTTTTCACCGCGCCGCTGCGCCTGTTCCGCGCCGCCGTCCAGTACAGCCGTTTCGCCTGGCTCAGCGGCACCGGCGCGATGAAGCAGTTCAAAGAATTGCACTCCGCGGGCGGACGCCTGCTCTGGCTGCTCGCCCTTCCCGGCGGCTGGAGCCTCTGGCTGCGCGACTGCGCCCAGTTTCCCCTGCCCTGAGCCCGGAGGGCAAACTTGCCTGGCTTCGCCATCCCTTCGGGCAGCCTGCGGCTGGCTATCTTCGCTTCGCTCCGGTTCCGCGTTTGCCCACGTGGGCAGGACCGAAGGGAGCGCGGACGCCCTCGTCCGCTTCTGGGGATGCCAAACCTCCGCGTTTGCCGACCAGCCCCTCAGGAGTGGCGACGATTCATCGCCCCCATCCAAAGCAAAGCCGACGACTCGTCGGCTCTCCTCTTCTCCAAGTCTCCCTTTCTGATTGTCTCATCGTCTTCCCGCTCACCTCCGCAGCGCGTTGAGCAGCTCATCCAGCTTGCTGGCGATCGCCTGTAACCTTCCGCTCCGGATGCGGAAGAATGCCCTTGGACCCGCTTTGCGTGGTCTGATTCCCACCCGCCATGAAGACGTTCCCCCTCCTGCCTTGTTTTCCGCACATGCCTGCCACGTCTGCGTTGCTGCGAGGTGCTGCGGCAGTGTCTGGCGTTGATTGCCGGCCTCAGCCTGTCCCAGTGCGCTCACTCCGAAAGGAAGCCCGTCGCCGAAAAGGCGGCGCCACGGGACGAATGGTACATCGCCTCCAAAGACCCGCTTACCTACTGCCCCAAGGGCCGCGTGCTGCCTGCCGACAAATCCTCGGAATTGTCCACCTTTGTGTATCTCGCTGACCGTCGCACACGCTTCTACATCCCACCGCAGTCCGGTGCGCATCTGCGCCAAGCATTGCAATTGCGGCAGGAATCTCTGTCGGCGTCGCAGCGGGTTTTCGCCAGTTCCGAAAATACCGTGGAGTGGGTGGGCAGGCGCATCCTGCAGGTTTCCACCACCGCCGTGTTGGGGGCCTTTTGCGGAGCTGGGCAAGGCACCGGGGGTGGCCTCAATGAGCTCTTTGATGACATGTGGTCTTATTGAAACGCCGCCGCCATGAACACGCCCTTCCTCTCGTTGCTCGTCACGGCTTTGTTGCGCCTGTTCGCGGCCGTTCTTGCCTGCCTCAGCCTCTCCCATTGCGCCCATTCCGACCAGAAGCCCGTGACGGACAAAGCAGCACTCCGCACCGAATGATACCTCGCCTCCAAAGAGCCGCTCACCTACTGCCCCAAGGGCCGCGCACTGCCTGCCGGCCCTCAACTCCTGCGGGCCCGGAGATCCCGGCGGCCACGGCGCGGGGAGCGGGCTCGCTGCGGAGCCTAAGGCTGAATATTCCCCCCACACCCTCCCGGCAGGCGTATCCATGGCACGGCATTGTTTCCTGCCTGCCGCCCGCGCGCCCCCGTCTTGAAAACCGCCCTCACCCTGGTCTCCGCCCTCTCCTTCATCGGGTATGGAACGGCGTGCCTGGTATCCAGCCTTATGAGGCAGGAGTTTGTGCGCTATGGGCTGGGAGCGCAACGGGTGGGGGTGGGCCTGCTGCAGTGGGCGGCGGGGATGGGGCTGCTGGCGGGATTGTGGGTGCCATGGATGGGGCGGGCGGCAGCCTGCGGCCTGGCCCTGATGATGCTGGCGGCCGTGGGGGTGCGCGTCAAAATCAGGGACAGCGCCTGGCAAACCACGCCGGCGCTTTTCTACCTGGTGCTGAACGCGTATCTTTTCCTCGCGGACCCCTGAGGCCCGCCGACGCCTACAGAAACGCGATGGCGAGGCAAAGGGCGAGCACCGCGAGGGAGGGCAGTGCCTTGCTGAAAGGATCACGCACATTCAGGTGCATGACGAAGGCCCCTAGCATGAGCGTTCCCATGCCCAGCGCCGCCAGCCGGGCGAGGCCTGAAACCCAGATGGAGGCGAGCAAGGCCAGGGCGAGGCCCGCTTTGAGAAAGCCGACAAGGCAGAACACCGGGAAAGGCAGGCCGTAAACGGCGAACTCCTCGCGCATCGTTTTGGCGCTCCCGCCGCGATACGACGTCGCCTTGCCGGAGCGCAGGAGCCACACATTCAGAATGCCAAGCGCCACGATGAGTTTCAGAGCAAGGAGGAGGTAGTCCATGGGGAAAGGCGGAGGAGGAAAGACGTGCGCGTCGAGATTGCTCCACATCCTTCGAGACTGCAACCGAATCCCCGGTCGGCACCGCCGCCTTCTGAGCACGGCCCTGTTTTCCGCAGGTGTATTCCTGGATCCTTGCCGCCTGCAACGGCCTGAGCAGACCCGCCCGCGCTGCGGCGCATGCCAAGGGCGGGCACAGCCTATGAGGTGGTCTTATGTGCTGCGATTGAACCTGTCGTCGAACACACCTGCCTGCGCCAATCCCCCCCCTGGCGAACATCATCCTGGGCGGATCTCTGCGGAAGCACGGGAAAGGCCTGGGTAAAAGTCATGCATAAGGGTTAACTCAATTCATTCGCTAAAAGAACAACGTCCCTGCCGTAAACCCGAGGCCCGGTCTTACCTCACCCGCATTTGATCACTTGGTTAACCTCCCGCCCTTGCAAGAATCCGCTTCCAACCATCCCCGCCCTAAGCGCCTGAACTCCGTGGTGCGCCAGTTGATCGAGAGCCTGCAACGCAGCACGGACCCTGAGGTGCGCACAGCGGCTGACGAGATGTTGGCCCGCGTCGATACGCCCGTCATCCCCGCCGCCCATGCGGAGCAAGAGGCTGCATCTGCAACTGATTGAGACCTCCGCACGCCTGCGGACGGCCCTGCGGCGCATGCCACGGGCGGACAAAACCTTTCAAGCGATCGCAATTGAGCCTGACCAAATACCCCACTTTGAGTTGCACGATGGAGATCCGCGACGAATCCACCCTTTCTGAGATCCTAGCGCAACTGGACCGGTCGAAAATCGACCGCCCGGAAGAGGTGATCACCCGCGTGGTCGAGGCCCCTGACTTTGAGCTCAAGGACCATCGGATCCGCCTTGAGGCGAAGCGGCGCGAGGGCGGCGGCCGGGGGAGGATTCTGGCGAAAATGCCTTGGGGCGCGGCGCACGTGTATCAACTGATCACCGAGGACAGAGAGCTGGGCATCCACTTTGAAAACGCGTTTGGCAGGGGCATTGCCAGCTGCGCCCACCACCTCTTCCGGCTGAAAGGCGAAGGACGGCAGACGGGAACGATCCACTATTTTCCCAACACCTCTTTCATCTTCACGAACAAGGAGCCGTGCACCGGGCTCTTCCTGATCGAGTTCGAGGGGGAGCTGCTCGTTTTTTACCGTGCGAGCACCCTTGGCTTTCTAAGGCCGAAACACTATGCCGTGGTCACCACCGCGTCGGGAGAGCTGGTGGCGGTGATCGTCGAGGTGAACGGCTGGATCTGGGCCAACCGCTATCTGAAGCTCCACCGGCCCTGCCACGATGTATTCGTGGCCTTGCTGATGGCGACCTTTCACGGACTGGTTTTCCGGACCAGCAGCAGCCCATGAAATCCGAGTGGCTCGCGGTGGAAGCCCGGCGGCACGCGGCCTCAACGCCTCACCAGCGCGGGCTCGGGATACTCGAAGGTTTTACCCTCGTAGTTGCGGATGAGCACACGCTGCTCGTCCCGCAGCAGGACGTAGTCCGGGTTCACCGGCACCTTCCCGCCGCCGCCGGGGGCGTCGATGACGAACTGCGGCACCGCGTAGCCGGTGGTGTGGCCGCGGAGCTGCTCGATGATCTCGATGCCATCCGCCACGCTGGTGCGCAGATGCGAGGAACCCTGGATGAGGTCGCACTGGTAAAGGTAATACGGCCGCACGCGGCACATGAGCAGCTTGTGGACGAGCGACTTCATCACCTCCGCGCTGTCATTCACGCCGCGCAGCAGCACGCTTTGATTGCCGAGCGGAACGCCGTGGTTCGCCAGTAGCGCAAGGCCCTCCCGCACCTCGGCGGTCAGCTCGCGGGGATGGTTCGTGTGGATGCTGAGCCAGAGCGGATGATGCTTCTGGAGCATGCGGCAGAGCTCCGGGGTGATGCGCTGCGGCAGGAAAATCGGCACGCGGCTGCCGATGCGCACAAACTCGATGTGCTTGATGGCGCGCAGGCGCGTGAGGATGCCGTCGAGCTTCGCGTCGGAGAAGAGCAGCGGGTCCCCGCCGGAGAGCAGCACGTCCCGGATCTCCGTGTGGCGCTCCAGGTAACGGTACGCGGCCTCAAACTCCGTGTGCAGCTCCTGCTCCCCGGCGCCGGACACCACGCGGCTGCGGGTGCAGTAGCGGCAGTAGCTGGCGCAGCGGTCCGTGACGAGAAAGAGCACGCGGTCCGGGTAGCGATGCACGAGGCCGGGCACGGGCATGTGGCTGTCCTCGCCGCAGGGATCGCTCATTTCATCCGGGTCTTCCCAGGTCTCCTCGATGCGCGGGATGACCTGGCGGCGGATCGGGCATTCCGCGTCCTCGGCGTCCATGAGGTTGAAATAATGCGGCGTCACGGCCATCGCCAGCTTGTTCCCGGAGAGCAGCACCCCGGCGCGCTCCTCCTCCGTGAGCGTCAGATGCTCCTCCAGTTGCCGCAGCGTGGTGATCCGGTTTTTGAGCTGCCAGGCGGCGCTCTTCCAGTCCTCGGGGGAGATGTTCTTGTCAGACCAATAGCCGGGAGCATGGGAGCGGAACTCCTTCTCAGGCAGCGGGAGGGTGTCTTGCATGTGCTGCGGGGTCAATGGGGCGGCGCGCAGGTTAGGCGCGGAGAGATTGGGATGTCAAACGTCCCCTGCGCCCGATTGGGCGCAAACTTCCGGCGTCTCAAAGCAAACCCGGGAAACGTCAGCGCCAGCAAGCGCGGGCGGGAGCGGCGGCCGCGCAGGTTTTCCAAAGCCTGCCCTTCAGAGAACGGCTTTTTTGCGCGGACTTCACGCCTTGAGGCGGGGCGGAGATTGCACGCGGCTGATGTCACGCTAGCCTGCCTTTCATGCTCAATTTGCTTCGAGAAGTGCTGCACTCGCCGGCGCTGGAGATCATCCAGCGCCTGAAGTGCTCCACCGGCATGCCGGTGCGGCAGCTCTGCACGGCGATGAAAATGAGCTACATGGGCGTGAAGCAGCACTGTGTGGAGCTGGAGAAGGCGGGCTTTCTGGACACCTGGCGGAAAGCGAAGGGCGCGGGACGCCCCGAGAAGTGGTACCGACTCACGCCGAAGGCGGACGGGCTCTTCGCCAGCCCTGACCTGGTCCTGACCTTGGACCTGCTGACGACCGCGGAGCGCGTTTATGGGGAAAGCGCGCCGCCCAAGCTGCTTTACTCTTATTTCCAGGCGAAAACCGAGCTGCTGGCGCCCAAGATCGCCAAGGCGGCCACGCTGGAGGAGCGGGCGCGGCTGCTGGCGAAATTCCGCACGGCGGACGGCTGCCTGAGCGCTTGCGAGACTGACGCGCAGGGACGGCTGGCGCTGGTGGAGCACCACCGCCCGCTGCGCGTGCTGGCGGCGCGGTATGACATCGTGGACGAGCTGGAGTGCGAGATGATCGAGCGCCTGATAGGCTGCGAGGTGCGGCGTTCGCTGGAAGAAGTGTCCGGGCTGGTGCGTGTTACTTTTCAAATCAAGACAACCGCGCACAAAGAATGACATCAGGGGACGCAGGCAGGCCCAATGGATGGGTGAGGACGGCAAGCATGGCGGCATGCGCGGGCATGCTGACGGCATGCGCGGCCAGTTTCGGCCCGCTCAAGCCGGCCTGGCAGCAGGATCCCAATCTTTACCATCACGGGGTGCCTGCGCGCCCGTCCCAGACCTCGCAAACGCCGCATCTGGTGGCCCGCGTGGTGTATGCCACTCCTGAGCACCTCGCCCGTCTCATTGAACGGCAGGGCGATGTGCCTGACACGCAGCGCGGATTCGCCCGCATGGGCGACGGCACCGTGGAGCTGGGCGTGCAGGACGCGGCGACGGGCCGCTGGGTCGAATCCCACCTCTGCGGCGGCATTTTGTTTGTGTCCGGCCTCCCGAACCAGGCCTACCGCCTCGTCTTGAAGAACCGCAGTCCGATGCCGCTGGAGCTTGGAGTAGGCGTTGACGGTCAAAACCTGCAAAACGGCGCGGTGGCGTCTTTGAAACGCGGCGGACTGCGCCTGGAGCCGCGCGGCACGCTCACGCTGGATCATGACGCGCATGGACCGCTGCTTTTCAAGGCAGTGCGCGGCGACGGGGCGTTGTTTGACACCAGCCCGCAAGGATGCACCGGGCTGATCCAGATCGCGGTCTTCCTGGCGGCGGACGCGCCGAGCACAGGACCGGAAAAGCTGCGCGGCAGCCAGGTGGCGCCGCTCGGACTCCTGCCCGTGGGCGCGCCGGAGCAGTATCGCTGACACGACGCGGCCCGGCAGGCTTGCCGCTTGTGAGATTCGCTGGCGCGGGCTATTTTTGCCGCGTTCATGCTCCGCTTTCTGCGACGTCTTCTGCTGTTCACCGTCACCAGTTCCATGCTGGCTGCGGGCATTTATGTGAACACAGAGACTTTTCGCGCGCAGTGGCACGGCTTTGTCACCGGGGAGCTTGCGCTGCACGGGGTGCAGTTGGATTTCGAGCACCTCACGATCAACCCTTTCGGCGGGCTGGTGGCGCGTGGCGTGAGGGTGTTCAACGACGCGGAAAAGAAGCACCTCATCGTCGCGGTGGACCGGCTGAACCTGGAGGTGGACTTTGGACAACTGATCGAGGGCCGCGTTGAGATCGAGGCTCTGGAGCTTCTGCACGCCAGCCTGGCCCTGCCGGTGGATCCCGAACGGCCCGATCTCACCGTGGTCGAGCTGAAGGATCTCAGCGCACGCGCTTTTCTCGAAGGACGTAAGCTCGACATCCGTCACGCCGAGGGCCTGCTTTCCGGCGGTCTGCACATCTCCATCAGCGGTGAGCTCGAGCTGCCGGAGCCCAGGCAGCAACAGCAGCCCAGTCCCAGCGCCCGCGAACGTCTCAGCATGATGCGCGAGCACCGCGCGCAAATTCAGCACGGCCTGGACTGGCTGGCGCGCTTCCAGGCACCGCGCACGCCCAGCCTGCGGGTGAAGGTCTCCGGCGCGCTGGACCGGCCGCAGGAGCTCAAGGCGGAGCTGGTCTTCCTGGCGGATGGCTTGAAGTTCGAGGACTATCACTGGAAGGAACTCGTCGCCGAGGCGGAGTACGACGGCGGTTTCATCGACCTGCGCCGCCTGCACCTGCGGGATCATCTCGGCACGCTCGACGCCACCGCTACCTGGCGCATGGGCGCGGACAAAATGCGCTTCCGGCTCACCTCCAGCGCGGATCTGCCCGCACTGGCGCGGGCGTTCTTCAGCAACGACCAGTTGCGTGAGGTCGTGTTCTACGAAGCTCCGCATCTCTCGCTCGAAGGCAGCCTTTACCTCGGCGCGAACAAAACCGAGGGACTCGTGCCCGCCGAGGTCACCGGCAGGCTCGACTGCGGACGCTTTGGCAGCCGTGGCGAGATTTTCAACGCGCTCAGCCTCAATCTCGGCGCCACGCCGGAGGGGCTCTTCGTGCGCGACATGCAGTTGCGGCACAAGACCGGATCGCTCGCCCTCAACGTCATGCATCATCGCGATCAGGGCTTCAAATACGACCTCCTGCTGCGCATGGACCCGAACGTGTTCCTGCCCTTCATCCCGCTGCCCAAGACACGCGAGGTCATCCAGCGCTTCGGCTTCGATGAAAACTCCCACATCGACGTGCGCATGTCCTGCGCCGGGGCGAAGCCCAACCTGCGCGAGTGCCCCAGCTCCGGCCACGGCATCCTGCGCAACTTCCGCTACAAAGGCGTGCACTTCGAGTCCGTGGAGATGGATCTCGCGCTGCTGGGAGACATCCAGAACTACTCCAACATCCAGGCGCGCCGCCCGGACGGCCCGCTCAGGGCGGACTTCGTCTTCGTCAATGACGCCGACGACGCCAAATGGCTGCGCCTCGTCAATGTCCAGGTGGAGGCCGACGCGGCAGGCGTCATGAGCGCCTTCGCGCCCAAGGCGGCGGACCAGATCGCCCGCTACCGTTTCTCCGCAGGCACCGAGGTCACGGTGAACGGCACCGTCGGCTACAAGGCCAATCCGCAGTTCAATGACTACAAGGTCGCCTTCACCAATCCCGTCGGCGGCGCGCATTACGTCTTGTGGGACGAGGACTATCCGATCAACGCGCCCTATGGCGAGGTTCACATCCTCAGCGACATTTTGAACTTCAACATCAAAGGCAGGCTCTTCGGCGACACCCTGAGCGTCAATGGCTCCGTGAACATCGCGCCCGACGTGAAAAATTACGACGTGGTCGTGCGCGCAGGCCGCTTCCCCTACGGCATCTTCGGCAAAAAGCTGCCCTTTGGGGATGTGAAGGCCGACGTTCGCAACCGGGACGGCGCCGTCCGCTTCGACATCGCCGCGGACGTCCTCGGCGGCTCCATGACCCTGAAGGGAAACTTGAATGAAAACCGCGAGCCCAATCCCTACGACGGAGAGCTCGACATGAAGGCCATCAGCTACAAGCGCTTCGCCCAGGTCTATTCGCCCGGCAACGAAAGCGAGGGCGACATCAGCGGCCATTTCAAATTCACCGGCCGCATGAACGACTGGCGCGCCCTCAAAGGCGGCGGAGCCCTGCTCATCGTCAACGGCAACCTGCTCGCCCTGCCCGTGCTCGGTCCGCTCACGCCCGTCATCGGCGCCCTGCTGCCCTCGCCGATCAAGGGCTACAACGTCGCCAAGAAAGCGGACTGCACCTTCGAAGTCTCGGATGGCTTCATCGTCTCCAAAAACATCGAGGTCGAGTCCAGCGCCTACCGCGTCTTCTGCCGCGGCAACATCGACTTCATCCGCGACGACATCGACTTCACCGCCGAGGCGCGCATGCGCGGCCTCGGCATCCTGCTCTTCCCCGTGACCCAGTTGCTCGCCTACAAAGGCTCCGGCACCGTCGGCGACGCGAAATGGTCCCCGCGCATCTTCGGCGGCGGCAACAAGGACGAGCGCAAGCCTCCCACCGAGATGGAATTGCGCGAGGCACAAAAAATCGGCGGCAACCCCGCCAGGGCCGCCGAGGAAAAACCCGCCGCGCCGAAGCGGAAGTCGCTGTTCGGCAATTAGGACATTACGCCCACATCTTCCGGTCCAGCGTGCGGTAGCCGACGGCCTCCAGCACATCATCGGCGGAGATTTTTTCGCGTCCGCCGAGATCGGCGAGTGTGCGGGCGACTTTGAGGATGCGGTCGTGAGCGCGGGCGCTGAAGTTCATCTCGCCCATCGCATGCTCGAGGCAGCCGGCGGCCTCGGAGTCGAGCTCGCAGTGCTTTTTGATGAGGCGCGGCGTCATGGCGCTGTTGGTGTGGACGCCGGCGTGGGCGGCGAAACGCTCCTGCTGGATGTGGCGGGCGGTTTCGACACGCTGTCTCACATTTTGCGAGGATTCGCCGCCGTCATGTGAGGCCAGCGCCTTGTAATCGACCAGCGGCACCTCGACATGCAGGTCGATGCGATCGAGAAGCGGACCGCTGATGCGCTGCCGATATCTCTGAATGACCGGCGGGCCGCAGCGGCACTCGCGTTTGAGATCACCGTAATAACCGCAGGGGCAGGGATTCATGGCGGCGACGAGCATGAACTGCGCGGGAAAGGTCACGCTGCCGGCGGCGCGGGAAATGGTGACTTTGCCGTCCTCCAGCGGCTGGCGCAGCACTTCGAGCGTGCTGCGGCGGAATTCGGGCAGTTCATCGAGAAAGAGAACGCCGTTGTGGGCCAGCGAGACTTCTCCCGGCCCTGGATTGGTGCCGCCGCCGAGCAGCCCGGCATCGCTGATGGTGTGATGCGGGGCGCGGAACGGCCGTGTGGCGACGAAGGCGCAGCTTTCCGAGAGCAGGCCGCCCGCGCTGTGAATTTTCGTCGTTTCGACCGCCTCCTCCTCGCTCATGCCGGGCATGATGGTGGCGATGCGCTTGGCGATCATCGACTTGCCCGTGCCCGGCGGCCCGATCATCAAAATGTTGTGATTTCCGGCCACGGCGACCTCGATGGCGCGTTTCGCATCCCCCTGCCCTTTCACATCGCAGAAGTCGATGTCGTAGTGCGAGGCGGAGGCGAAGAACTCAGTGGCCCTGCATGGTTCCGGGACGATTTCGAGGTCGCTTTTCAGGAAATCGACGGCCTCGCGCAGGTTGGCGACGCCGATGATGTCGATGCCGGCGACGACGCTGGCCTCCAGGGCGGCGCGTTTCGGCACGAGCAGGCGTTTGCGGCCCCTGGCGCGCGCTTCGAGAGCGACGGCGAGCAGTCCGCGCACCGGACGCAGTTCTCCATTGAGCGCGAGTTCGCCGATCATCGCCGTCTCAGCGAGCATCGGGATGGGAATGCGGGCGCGATGCGCGATCAGGGAGATGGCGATGGGCAGATCGAAACCGGGGCCTTCTTTCTTGAGGTCGGCAGGAGCGAGGTTCACCGTGGTGACGCCATCGTTCATGAGGAAGCCGCTGCTTTGGATGGCGGCGGTGACGCGCTCGCGGCTTTCCTTCACCGAGGCGTCCGGCAGACCGACGATGAGCATCTTCGGATTGCCGCCACCGTCGTGGGACTCGACCTCGATTTCGACGGCATTGACGCCGACGAGCGTGGCTGAGTAGGTGCGGGCGATCATGACGCGACCTTGTTTGGGGTGCCGGGCTTATCTGCGCTTCTTCTTCCTTCCGGTCATGATGCCGCGGGCTTTGTCCTCCTCGTCGAGGACGGTGGTGTACTTGTAGTTGAAGCCTTCGAGCTTCTTGCGCGGGATCTTCTGGCTGATGAGGCGCTCGATGGAGGCCACGTTCATGATTTCATCCGCGGCGAAGAGGGTGAAGGCGTCGCCCTCCTTCTGCGCACGGCCGGTGCGGCCGATGCGGTGGACGTAGTCCTCGCTGTGCTCCGGGACCATGTAATTGATGACGTGGGTGACGCCGCTGACATCCAGGCCGCGGGCAGCGAGGTCGGTGGCGACGATGATCTCAAACTCGCCGCTGCGGAAGCCTTGGAGAGCCTTTTCGCGATCCTTTTGACCGATGTCGCTGTGCATGACGGCAACTTTGTATTCACCCGTCTGCTGGATGGCGGCGAAGAGCTTGTCCGCCTGCACCTTGGTGCGGGTGAAGATCATCATGCTGTCAAAATGCGTCTGCTTGAGGATGGCGAGCAGCAACTCCTCACGCTGATCACTCGCCACGGGATACATGTAGTGGCTGACGGTCTCCGCAGCGGAGAAGCGGATGCCGACTTCCACGCTTTCGGGGTCTTTGAGGGCGAAATCGGCGAGGCTCTTGATCTGCGGCGGCATGGTGGCCGAGAAGAACAACGTCTGGCGCGATGACGGCGTTTTTTCGACGATGCGGCGCACATCGGGGAGGAATCCCATGTCGAGCATGCGGTCCACCTCGTCGAGGATGAGTACTTCGACATCGCGCAGGTCGGCGATGCCTTCCTGCATGAAATCAAGCAGACGCCCCGGTGTGGCGACGACGACGTCCACGCCCTGCTGCAATCCTTTGCGCTGCTTTTCATAGCCCACACCGCCGTGGACGAGCAGAACGCGCAGGCCGGTGTGCTTGCCGTATTTTTCAAACTGCTCGACGACCTGCGCCGCAAGCTCACGCACGGGCTCAAGGACGAGGACGCGGAATTTTCCGGGCGCGCCGAGACGGGTGATGGTGGGCAGGGCGAAGGCGGCGGTCTTGCCGGTGCCGGTTTGCGAGGCACCGACAACGTCTTTGCCGGTCAGGATGATGGGGATGGACTTCTGCTGGATCTCCGTGGGCTTTTCGTAGCCCGTCTCACGCACTGCGGCGAGCACAGCGGGGGAAAGGCCCAGCACCTCCCAGTTCGGCGGATACGGGCCTTCAGGAACAGGCGGCGGAGGCGGCGGGGGAACGGCGGCGTGATTTTCGCGGACAGGCTTCGGCTTGTCCTCGCGCGGTCCGCGGTCACGGCGGTCGCCGCGATCACGTCCGCCGCGCGGTGGGCGGTCTCCACGCTCCGGGCGTTCGCGCCGGGGGCGGTCATCGCGTTTTTCGGGGCGTTCGCCACGCGGCTTGTGGTCGGCACGCGGCTCATGAGGGCGTTTGTGAGCGTGAATCGTGGCCGGGTGCTCGTGAGCGTCCTTGGCGTGCGGCCTGGCCTCGCTTTTTTTGCCTTTGCCGAGGCGCAGGACCTTTTTCAGGCCGGACTTCAGGCGGCTGAGGATGGAAGGTTTTTTCGGGGCGTGGTCGGTGCGGCGGGGCGTGGTCACAAGCGTGTCGGGAAGAGTAAGGCCGGGTTTATCGGCCAGTTTGCCAGACAATGCAAACCCGCAGACGGAGGCGGGGGCCTCACAGTCTCATGGCGTAATGCACCTGGCGGCCGACCTCCTCGAAGCCGCAGCTCGGGTAAAGATGCTGGCCGATGGCGTTCGAGGCCATGGTCTCGATCTGCGCCAGCTTCAGCCCCTCATCCCGCATGAAATCCAGCGCGTGCTGGATGAGCCGGCGTCCGAGACCCAGCCCGCGGGCGCTTTCCACCACGGCCATGTTCGGGATGCGCCCGCGCAGGTTCGTGCGGTCGATGCGCATCGTGATGTAGCCAAGGATTTCATCGCCGCGCTCGGCCACGAAGCAGCCCTCCGGGCACGCGGCCACGTCGTCGTCGATGTGATCGGCCTTGCGCGCCTTCCAGTCACGCCCGCCCCAGATTCCGAATTTATGCTCCAGGATCTGCTCCAGGGCCACGCTGCCGAAGGATTCCACGGTGATGCGCCGGAGATGCGGGAGGTCTGTGTCCCGGTAGGCGCGGATGATGAGGGGGGATTCGTCCATGGAGAGATTGAAGGCAGGCGGCTTATGAATGGAGGGCGGGCAGCCGGGGCTGGCAAGACATCAAATCGTCAGGCTGGCACAGGTCTTGCGAAAAAGGCGTGAGTTGGCGGCGTTGAATGACCGTCATAATTCATCGTTGCGAATATCTTAGTTTGTATCACTCTTGTAACGCATGCTGCTAATTGACCGGACTCCCGAACTTTTCCGATCAACGGCGCGCCTCACCCGGGCGGCTGTTTGCCTGCTGTTGGCCGGATTTCTCAGCCAGTGCACCACAAAACTGCCCAAAGGCGACGTGGTGGTCAGCGTGAAGGATCAGAAGCTGGGCATCTACAGCCCGGATGGCAAGCTCGCGAAGCAGTTCGTCATCTCCACCTCGAAATTCGGCCTTGGCGACCAGCGCGGCAGCAACCGCACGCCCCTCGGCAAACACGAGATCGTGGCCAAGATCGGCAAAGGTCTTCCTCCCGGCGCTGTGCTGAAGAGCCGCCGCTGGAATGGTGAAGTCCTCAAGCCGAACGCGCCGGGCCGCGATCCCATCGTCTCGCGCATTCTCTGGCTGAAAGGCATGGAGCGCACCAACAAGAACGCCTTCAACCGCTTCATCTACATCCACGGCACGCCTGAGGAAAACCGGCTCGGCACGCCTGCCAGCTACGGCTGCGTGCGCATGGGCATGAAGGATGTCGTCGATCTCTTCAACAGTGTGGACATTGGCGCCAAGGTGGTGATCACCAAGGACCACCTGCCTTCAGGAGCATCGGAAAAACCGGCTGAATCCGCCGCGGATGACGGCTCGCCCTCCCTGGACGCCCCGGCCAGCGCCCAGCCCATAGAGATCGCGAAAATCGTGCCGACTGATGGTGAACGGAAACGTGCCGCGGAAAACGAGGCGAAGGCACGCTCGAAAGCCGGACCTGCGACGATTCTTTACAAGGCTCCGACGGCTGACACCAAGTCCGACTCCAAAGTCGTCGGACAGTCTCCGGTCAAAACAAAGTCCAAGGCCTGAGAATCCTGCGGATCTCTCACTCCCGCACGACCTCAAACGCCGGCAATGCTGCCAGCAACGAAGGATTGGTCTCCTGCTTCATGCGCCGCATGACTTCAAACGTGCGCGGATCAATCACCACCCGCTGCGTTTGCGTGCCACTGGAGATCACCTCCCCCTCCACCCAGCGCGGCTCGTCGCGAAATGCCGCCTGCGAGGGAAAATAAACCGCCGTGCGCCCTACATTCTCGTCGATCAGTCCTGACTCGGCCGTCCCCGTGAGATGACTCACACCGACGACCACGCCCAACTCCACCGCACGCGCCGAGGCACAGCGATCCACGCGCTCGACACCGAGCATCGTCTCTGTTGCGCTCGGCACCAGCACCACGTCCACGCCCGCGCCACGCAGCCGGGCGCTGATCTCCGGAATCTCGATGTCCAGACAGATCACCACCGCAAAACGCAGGCCGGCAAACTCCCACAGCCGCAGCTCGCTTCCCGGCGCGAAATCACTCTCCCAAGGCGTTAGATGCAGCTTGTCCTGATGCAGCACACGATCTCCGAGAAGGATCGGCGCGCGATTCAGCAGCACGCCGCGCTCCGCGTCCCAAAACGGCACTGTGCCCAGCACCACGGCTTTCCCCGGTCGATTGAGCAAGGATTTGAGCGTCAGGAACAACTCATTCCAGAACACCTCGGCCACCCGGCGCGGTGATCGCGGCTCCACCAGCGGCTCCAAGCCCATCCACGTGAACTCCGGCAGCAAAACGACATCCGCTCCCTCGTCCCACGACGCCTCCACGCACTCCGCCACCGCCGCCGCGTAGGCGAAAGGTGATTTGGCGGCGATGCCGGGGTCAAAGGTGCGCAGATCGATCGAGAGCATGACAACAAGCCATTCTCCGCCTCACTTCCCGCATCCGCAACCACCGCCGCAGCCGGGCTTCTTCCGGCGTTTCGCAGCACGTACGGTGAACAGCACGAGGGTGATCAAAACAACCGCGATGGCGGCGATGGACTGCCAGTTTTCGTTCATGAGGTTGAGAGGAAGGTTCTAAACCGCTGATATGACGCTAATGAAACGCTGATGGCTCATGATTAGCGTCGAATAAGCGTCTCATCAGCGGTTAAGTTCATTTCAATACCCCATCGCGGTGCCGATTTGGAAGACGAGCAGGCTCAGAATATACGCAGTGCCGGTCATGTAGCCGAGCTGGAGGAGCGCCCACTTCCAGGAGCCGGTCTCGCGTTTCACGATGGCGATGGTGCTGACGCACTGCATGGCGAAGACGTAGAAGATGAGCAGGCTGATGCAGACGAGCGGGGAATAGACGGGCTTTCCATCGGGGCGGCGCTCGGAGATGAGCTTGTCGCGCAACGGGTCGAGGTTTTCGTCGTCGTCGCTTTCGACGGCATAGACGACGCTCATGGTGGAATTGAAGACCTCGCGGGCGGCGAAGCTGCCGATAAGGCCGATGCCGATTTTCCAATCGTAGCCGAGCGGTTTGATGGCGGGCTCGATGAGATGTCCGGCCTGACCGGCGAAGCTATTGGCCAGCTGGAGGGATTTGTCCTCGGTGTCGGTCTTCGGGTAAGTCGAAGCGGCCCAGATGAGGATGGAGATGCCGAGGATGATGGTGCCGGCACGCACAAGGAAGGCCTTGGCCCGCTGGCCGACGAGCAGGAGGATGGATTTGAGCGCGGGCCGCTTATACGGAGGCATTTCGAGGATCATGGGGCTGGCCTCGCCCTTCATGACGGTCTTGCTGAAGATCCACGCGAACACAAACGCGCCGCCGGTGCCGAGCGCATAAAGCGAGAGCATGATGAGCGACTGCGTCCACGCGCCGACTTCCTTCGTGGGGAAGAGCACGGCGATGAGCAGTGAATAAACGGGCAATCGTGCCGAGCACGACGCGAGCGGGGCGATGAGGATGGTGACGAGGCGGTCCTT
Organism: Prosthecobacter sp.; assembly: GCF_044236155.1. GTDB lineage: Bacteria > Verrucomicrobiota > Verrucomicrobiia > Verrucomicrobiales > Verrucomicrobiaceae > Prosthecobacter. Next base: position 12,282 of record NZ_JBIIHA010000037.1, on the reverse strand, counting down.
CGGGTTGTCGATGGTGCGGGCGGCCATGACGCCGGGCACGGCGCAGGCGTAGGAGCTCAGGAAGGGCAGGAACGATTTCCCATTGAGCCCCACCTTGCTCATCAACCAGTCCATGATGAAGGCGAGCCGCGACATGTAACCGGTGTCCTCGAGGATGCCGATGAAGAAGAAAAGGATCAAAATCTGCGGCAGGAAGATGACGACACCACTCACACCGGGCACGACGCCATTGACAATGAGATCGCGAAGGTCGCCAGGGCCCATGAGCGTCTCCACCCAGGTGCCGAGATCGCCAAAGATGCCCTCGATCCAGCCCATCGGCCCTTCGGCGACGCGGAAGATGAGGTAGAAGAGGATGCCGAGCACGAGCAGCAGGTTCGCAAAGCCGAGCACGGGATGCAGGAAGATGCGGTCGAGCTTGTCGGTGATCGTTTCCTTCTCCTGATCGGGGCGTTTCAGCACCTCGGCGCAGAGTTTTTCGATGCTGCGGTAGCGTTCGGCTACGAGGTCGTCCTCCCAGCCGGGGAAGGCGGCATCAATGCTCTGCCGCAGCTCATGAATGCGGGCCATCTGCGCATCGGCGAGGCCGTAGTGCGTGGGATCATGGCCGGAGAGAAGGTAGAGCGGCTCCAGCAGCGAGGCCTTGGCATGAATGGCCCCTGTTTCGCCCAGCGGCCCGCGACTGCTTTCCAAGGCCGCACGCACGCCAGCAGGAATGACCGCGCTTTGCCACGTCGTGGCGGGCACGTCATCGCGACTGAGCGCGAGTTTCAGCTCGATAAGCCCTTTGCCAGTGAGGGCCTGCGTTTGCACGACGGGGATGCCGAGGAGGCTGCTGAGCTTGGCGGCGTCGATACGCCATTCGCGCTGCTCGGCCACGTCGGCCATGTTCAGCACCAAAATCGTCGACAGGCCGAGTTCGAGCACCTGGGAGACGAGGTAGAGGTTTCGCTCGATGTTGGCGGAATCGACCACGCAGACCACGCGGTCCGGCCGCGGCGTCTCGGGGCGTCGGCCGAGCAAAACGTCCCGCAAAACGGCCTCGTCGGGCGAGCGGGCATTCAGGCTGTAAGCGCCCGGCAGGTCGATCAGGCGCAGTTTTTTGCCATGCTGGCTGTAGCACTCGCCGATCTTCTTTTCGACGGTGACGCCGGGGTAGTTCGCGACCTTCTGCTTGAGGCCGGTGAGCAGGTTGAAGAGCGTGGTTTTGCCCGAGTTCGGGTTCCCCACGATGGCGATGAGCGGCGTCTCGACGGCGGCGGTGCTCATGCGGGGGAGATGGCGATGAAGGCCGCCTCGTGGTTGCGCATGGAAAGCTGGGAGCCGCGCACGCTGATCTCGATCGGCTCGCCCAGCGGGGCACGGCGCGTCACACGGATGCGGGTGCCGGGAACGATGCCCATTTCCCGCAAACGGGTGAGGCAGGAGCGCCCGGTGGGCATGGCCTGCACGATGGCATCGGTGCCGATGGGGAGTTCAGCGAGGGTGGAAGGCATGGAAGTAAAAACGCGGCTGCAATTGAGACTCTGTCGCAAACTTTGACCTGAGGTTAACGAAAAGCCCCCATCTGGCAAATGCGGACTTGCAGCGGTTTTTGCGCTGCCCCCAAGCCTGCCCTGGCCTGCCGCAGTGGTTGCGCCCGTCCCGAAAGCCGCTAGTCTCCGCGCCCCTTCGAATTTTTATGTGGAAAGGCCGATTTGCCCAGGAAACCAGCGCGCTTGTGCAGCGCTACGGAGAATCCGTGTCGTTTGACTGGCGGCTCTACGCCCATGACATCGCTGGTTCGATCGCTCATTCCAAAGGACTGCTCAAAGCGGGCATTTTGACGACCGAGGAGCAGCAGCAGATCGAAAAAGGGCTGCTGGAAATCCGCCACGAGATCGAGAAAGGCCAGTTTGAGTTCAAGGAGTCGCTGGAGGACGTCCACATGAACATCGAGGCCGAGCTGACGAAGCGCATCGGCCCGGCGGGCGCGAAACTGCATACGGCGCGCAGCCGGAACGACCAGGTGGCCACGGATGTGCGGCTCTACTGCCGGGCGGAGATCAACCGCATCCTCGACCTCATCGCCCCCTTGCAGGCCGCGCTCGTCGAGTGCGCCGAACGCGGCGTGGATGCGGTGATGCCGGGCTACACGCATCTGCAACGCGGCCAGCCCGTCCTCTTCGCGCACCACCTCCTGGCTTACGTGGAGATGCTGATGCGCGATTTCGACCGGCTGGTTGATTGCCGCGAACGGCTCAACTTCATGCCGCTGGGCTCGGGAGCGCTGGCGGGCAGCACGATCATCATCGACCGCGAATTCGTGGCGGAGCAGCTTGGCTTCACCGGCGTGACGCAGAACTCGATGGACGCGGTCAGCGATCGCGACTTCATCGCCGAACTGCTGTTCGCGATCTCGCTCATCGGCGTGCATCTCTCGCGTTTGAGCGAGGATGTCATCCTGTGGGCCAGCGCGGAGTTTGGCTTCGTGACGCTGAGCGACGCGCACACGACGGGCTCGTCGTTGATGCCGCAGAAAAAGAATCCTGACGTGGCCGAGCTCACCCGCGGCAAGTCGGCGCGACTGATCGGCAACCTGATGAGCATCCTCACGCTGCTCAAGGGCCTGCCGATGACCTACAACCGCGATTTGCAGGAGGACAAGGAGCCGCTGTTCGACTCCATCGACACGATCTCGATCGCGCTGGAAGTTTTCACCGAGATGATCAGCGGCATGGACGTGAACCGAGCCAAAACCACCGCGGCCGCGAGCGATCCGATGCTGCTGGCGACCGACCTGGCCGATTACCTCGTCAATCACGGCGTGCCGTTCCGTCAGGCGCATGAAGTCATCGGCAAACTGGTGGCTTACTCGATCCAGGAGAGAAAAGCCTTCGGTGAGATGACCTTGGCCGAGTTTCAGAAGTTCTCCCCGGCTTTCGAGGCGGATGTGACGGCCTGTTTGAACCTCGAAACGGCCCTGCAGGCGCGGAAAGGCATCGGCGCGCCCTCCCCGGCGAATGTCAAAGAGCGGCTCGCTCACTGGCGCGAAATGCTGACCCCCGAGTAACTGGCATGCAGATCCCGGATTTCGAACTCTACAGTCCCGGAGCCGAGCCTGGCTGGCGGAAAGCACGCGGTGAAATAGCGTTTGAGAATCCGCACGTGAGCGTGGAACGCGCGTGGTTTGACACCCCAGGCGGCCGCAAGGAAGTGCCATGGATGGTGGTGCAACGAAAGGCCGCCGTGGCGGTGGCTCCGATGCTGGAGGACGGCCGCTTCGTGATGGTGCATCAAGAACGCCTGCCGGTGATGCAGACGATGTGGGAGTTCCCCGCCGGGCAGATCGACACCGAAGTGACGCGAGAATCGATCATCCACACCGCGCTGAACGAGCTGCGCGAGGAGTGCGGCTGCGCCTTGAACAACGACCACGGCGTGCTGGAGCCGCTGGGCTGGTATTTTCCCTCGCAAGGTTTCACCGACGAGATCGTTTACCTGTTCACGGCGAAGCCCGTGTGCGTCGTCAGCCGTCCTGAACCGGATGGAAGCGAGCACATCAGCGACGTGCGGTTTGTCAGCGCGGGAGAACTGCGTGGGATGATTGCTGCCAATGCGATCACCAACGCCCTGACGCTGGCTCTCTACGCGCGGATCGCGGCCCAAGGACTGCCGTAGTCCTTCGCACCCGCAACTCACTCACCTTCCCTCCCCCATGTGGTCCGGCATCCTTCAAAAAGTCTTCAAAGTCCGCGAAAAAGTCGCGCTGAACCTCAGCGGCAACACGGACGAGGAAAAACCCTTCCTCGAGCATCTTGAGGATCTGCGCACGATGATCGTGCGCATCGTGGTCACGCTGCTCATCTCGACCATCGGAACCTTTGTTTTTTACAAGGAGCTTTTCCGCGCGATCCAACTGCCGTTGATCTTTGCCGGGCTGGCGAAAGATGAGGCCGGAGCCACCCAGTTGCTGCAAAACATCGACGTCGCCGGCCCGTTCATGATGGCGATCAATGTCTCGCTCATCACGGCGGTGATCATCGCCTTCCCGTTGCTTCTCGTCTTCCTGCTGCAGTTCATCCTGCCGGGATTGAAGCCGAATGAGAAAAAACTGCTCTTCCCCGCCATCGGCATCGGCACGGGCTTGTTCCTCGCCGGCGCCAGTTTCGCCTACGCGGTGGTGCTGCCGAAGGCGCTGGCCTTCTTTGACGAGTTCGCGAAAACCGTCGGCTCGCGGCAGGACTGGACACTCTCCAATTATGTCACCTTCTCCACGCGCTTCATTCTCGTCTTCGGCATCTCCTTCGAGCTGCCGGTGATCGTGATGGCGATGGTGAAGCTCGATTTCCTGAACTTTAAAATCATGAAGTCCACCTGGCGTCATGCACTGGTGGGCATCACGCTCTTCGCGGCCATCATCACGCCAACGCCGGATGTTTTGACCCTGCTGCTCATGTCCGGACCGCTCTATGTGCTCTACGCCATCTGCGTGTGGCTGGCCTACTTCATGGAGAAGAAGGACCGCGCCGCCTATCCTGAGTACTACGCACAGCTCGAAAAAGACGAGAAGGAGCTAGAGCAGGCGAACAACGACGACTGGGACAATGAAAACTACAATCCATGGTCCTCCGCCGATGACGACGAGGACAAGGATGAGTATCAGGCCCCGGCCGCCACGCCTTCCGCGCCGCCTCCGGAAGTCGAAAAGCCTGAGGAGGAAAATCTGGGCGAGGACCAGGGATCGCGCATGCCGGACGATGACGAATCCGCCAGCCAGCAGTCTACGCAGGAGAAAACGCTCGAAGAACTCGCCCGCGAGGATGAGAAACGCTCGAATGACCCGCCTGCGTGATGGGGGGGCGAGTTATGAGTTATGGGTTAGGAGTTATGGGGCATGAGGTGCCTGGACTCTTAACTCTTAACTCTTAACTCTTAACTCCTAACTCCTCACACCGTCTCATTTCGCCTCCCCACCCTCAGCAGCACCCTCGCAACTGAGGACGACGGCGCAGGGCGCATCCGCCTGGATGTCGAGCTTGCGCACGAGCAGGCGGGACAAGTAGGCTTTTCCCCAATCCGACTCTCGATCAATAAAGCGGCCCAGGGGCGAGTCACGCTCAACACAGGCAACGAAGTGCGGTTCGCTTCCGGCGGCCACCTGAACGTCGAAGGTGAGGTATTTCGACCTCAGCTCCGCTGGAATGTCGAGGCCGTGACTTGGACGCAAACCCACATGAAACCACGCCGCCTCCTCTGAGGCGCTTTTTTGCAAAAACTGCTGCAACCGGGCCTCGTGGGTTTCAAAAAACAGAGGCCAGTGAATTCGACGCTTACCGTCCGCCCCGGTTTCGAGGCGGATCAGCGCCCCGGTGGCACACTTAGATGTGACGAGCTTGAACAACGGCACTGGTTGCGCTCCGGGCAACGTCAACGGAAAACCTGGAATGCGTGCCAGCAGCCGCAGCTCGATTTTTTCAACCGCCTTCGCACCAAGAAGCCCTTCGATCTCAGCCGCATGCCTCGCCGCGTCATGCACGCATGCGGCGCGGCGCTCCGGCGTGTCAGCCGCGAAGAGTTCCGTCACCAGCGTCTTCACATCGGCGGCGATGGCCGCCGTGTCCGGCGGCGGCGCCTTGACGGTGATGGACTTGGCTACCGGCGGGATAATCGCCGCGGGTTGAGGAGCGACAACCGGCGACTCCGGCGCGGATTTTGTTGTGAAGGCAGGCGTGTTGGCGTGATCCCACCAAATCCAGAGCGAGACGCCGCAGACCGAGACAAAAACCATTATAAAAAAGGCCTGCTTCCACGGGGAGGTGCGCAGGTGCGGCGGTGTGCTGAATTCCTGCGCAGGGGCCGGAGGTGGAGCTCCGGTGGGCATCAGCGCTTGCGAAGGCTGCAAGGTGGCACGGGCGATGGATGCCACCGGGGCCGTGTCTAGGGTGGGTTGAAAGCCCGTCATGCCCCGCGACTGCTGAGCGGGGAATTCCGGCGGCGCCGTCGCCACGACGTGCGAAGATGGCGGGCTCTGCGCGACCTGCCTTCGACCCGGCGCGACTCCGGCGACCTGCGCCTGCGTGCCGAAGTGCGCTCGCGGCCCGCTGTGCGCGCAGTGCGGGCACTGGGCCACGCCCGCCATGCTCTGCTGCATGGAGAGAAAAGCCTGCCCGCAGGCCGGACAGAGCAAACTCGCAGTGGTGGTGATCATGAAGGGTAAAGTTAACGCAGTTGTCACAAACAGCGAACTGGTTGTGCAAAGATAGCCGTGCGGTAGATTCCGCGCTCCGCATGAGCCGCCACAACGATGATTTGAAGCCCGTCCCCCGCCATATCGCCATGATCATGGACGGCAACGGGCGGTGGGCGAAGGCACGCGGCCTGCCGCGCACCGAGGGGCACCGCATGGGCGCGGAAACCGTGCGCCGTGTCGTGGAGTGCTGCGGGGAGATCGGCGTCGAGTTCCTGACGCTCTACGCCTTTTCATCCGAGAACTGGAAACGCCCGAAGCGCGAGGTCGAGGCGCTGATGAAATTGCTCGAACTCTTTCTGCGTGGCGAGCTCCCGCTCATGATGAAACAGAATGTGCGCCTCCAGGCCATCGGCCGCCTGAATGACTTGCCGCAAAGCTGCCAGAACGAACTGCACCGCTGCATCGAGTCCACCGCGCAGAACACCGGGCTCACACTCATCCTGGCCCTCAGCTACGGGGGGCGTGAGGAGATCATCGACGGCGTCAAAAGCCTTCTGCAAAGCGTGAAACGCGGTCATCTCGACGAGGCGATGATCGACTCCGAGGTCTTCTCCAAGCACCTATACACCCGCTATTACCCCGATCCCGACCTCATGATCCGCACCAGCGGCGAGATGAGGCTTTCCAATTTCCTGCTTTGGCAGCTCAGCTACACGGAGTTTTACATCACCGAAAAATTCTGGCCTGATTTCTCCAAAGACGACCTCAAAGACGCCATCCGCGCTTTCCACCAGCGCCACCGCCGCTTCGGCGCCGTATGAAGGTGGTGTTGACCTCGGCTCGAAACTCTGTCATAAGCCAAATCTTGACCCAACCGCTCATGCCTGACACCACGGAAACCCACCTTATTGTCGTGGATCCCGATGCTGATTTCCTCGAATGGGCAGCGGCGCATTTGAAGGCGCAGGGGGTCACGATTAGCACCTTTGAACGCGCCGAGGAGGCGTTGGCGGCATATCAGAAAAAACGCGCCGACCTGGTGCTATCCGAAGTTCGCCTGAACAACACCACCGGCATCGAGCTGCTCAAACGCCTGCGTCAGACCGACCCTCAGGCCATGGTCATCCTTTCCAGCAGCACGGCCACCACCAGTCATGTCATCGAGGCCATGCGCCTGGGTGCCTACGACGTGCTGGGAAAAGAGCGGCTGCCCTACGAGTTGCGCAGCGTGGTCGAGAGTGCCCTCAACAGCATCGAAGCCCGGGCCGCCACACGCGCGCAGGCCGCCGAAGTGCCCCCCGAAAGCATCCAGGAAACCATCATCGGCCGCTCCCCGGCGATGCAGGAGGTCTTCAAACTCATCGGCCGCGTTTCTCGATCTGACGCGCCTGTCATGATCACCGGAGAGAGCGGCTGCGGCAAGGAACTCGTCGCCGGTGCCATCCACAAGTTCAGCCCGCGTGCGCAAAAGGAGTTTGCCGCCATCAACATCACCGCCATCCCGGACAATCTGATCGAAAGCGAAATTTTCGGCCATGAGAAGGGTTCCTTCACCGGCGCGGTGAACCAGCGTGTCGGTCGCTTTGAGCAGTGCGACGGCGGCACTCTCTTCCTAGATGAAATCGGCGACATGCCGCTCGCCGTGCAGAGCAAGCTGCTCCGAGTGCTTCAGGAAGGCCAGTATTCCCGAGTCGGCAGCAATCAAACGCTGAAAACTGACGTGCGCGTGCTGGCCGCCACCAATAAAAACCTCGAAGAAGAAGTCTCCAAGGGCACCTTCCGCGAGGATTTGTTCTACCGCCTCAATGTCGTGCGCATCCACATCCCGCCGCTCCGTGAGCGCCGCGAGGACGTACGCCTGCTCGCCGAGTTTTTCCTCCATCGTCTCTCCACCCGCCGCCGCGGCCCGCAGATGCGCTTTACCGACGACGCACTCGACATGCTCGACGCTTACGACTGGCCCGGCAATGTGCGCGAGCTGGAAAACACCATTCAGCGCGCCTGCGCCCTGTGCAATTCCGACGTTCTTCTGCCCTCCGACATTCCGCTCGGCAGCAAAGGCTCGCGCCACCACTCCCCCACCAGCACCGTCACGCGCATGCGTGACGCGCTTAGTATGCTCATCAGCATCGCCGAAACATCTCCTGACATCGAACTGCTGCCTTGGGTCGAGCGCGAGCTTTCCCGCCTGGCCTACCGTCATTTTGCGGAGGACCCAGAGCGCACGACCAGATTCCTCGGCGTGGACAATGCACTCCTGCAAAGCCACCTGAGCGCTCCTGCGGTCAAAAAAGCCCCGCTTGAATCCCCGGCAGCACCTGCGGTGAAGAAAACCCGCAAGGCGAGTTGAGAAGCCTCCGCGGCCTACTCACGTCCGCTAGATTGCATTTCCCTCCCACGTTAAACCGTTTCCTCTATGTTCAAACAACTCACACTCACCGCTCTCGCGGCTCTCTCCATCGCCGCATTCGCAGCCGAAAATGACGGCTGGACCTCCATGTTCAACGGCAAAGACCTCTCGGGCTGGAAATCCAACGAGGAAACTCCGGGCAGCTTCAGTGTCGAGGACGGCGTCATCAAGGTCAGCAACGGTCGCGCCCACCTGTTTTACACCGGCCCGAATGGTGACGCGAAGTTCCAGAGCTTCGAGTTCAAGGCCAAGGTCAAGCACATGGAAGGCTCCAACTCCGGCCTCTACATCCACACTGCCTGGCAGGACACCGGCTGGCCTGAAAAGGGCTACGAGTGCCAAGTAAACAGCACCGCGCACAAAGACCCCAAGAAGACCGGCGGACTCTACGCGGTGAAAGACGTGCTCGACAAAGCCCCCGTGGGCGATGGCGAGTGGTTCGACTACCACATCAAGGTCGAAGGCAAGCACATCACCATTTCCATCAATGGACAGGTCACCACCGACTGGACCGAACCCGAAGGCTGGGACCCTGCCACCGCACTGAAAAACATGCCCGGTCGTAAGCTCACCGAAGGCACCATCGCCATTCAGGGCCACGACCCGAAAAGTGTCGTCTATTACAAGGATTTGTTCATCAAGACGATCCCTTGACCTGCCTCTGACCTCGACTTCTGGCGTTCGCAGCGGTGTTCAGGAGTCAAAGCCACACGCTGCGGTTCCAAGAGTGCGTGCTCATCGGCACCGTGCCGGCCATCTAAGGCGCGGACTCCCAGGCCAAGCCTCTTTCCGCGCCTCGCCCCCCCTCAAATCCGAGGCTGCCAACCATCGCCCCCTGCCCCCCACTTCTGGTGCGCTAGCATTCGCCATGGTCGGGACGCAGCCGGGCGCTGACGCTGCCTTTTGGACGCATGCGTCCTTCACGGGCCTGTCGTTCATCGCGCCTGAGCGCTTACCTTGCCTGGTGCATCGGTCCTTTTGGCATGTTTAGAGTTGGGTGACCACGAAAGGGCAGTTCGCCGCCAAAGGCGCTTGTCACGGCGTGTTTGGACTCTTCAGCATGGGCCTGCCAACCCTCCTCCCCCTGCTCCGGCGCACCACGATTTCCGGTTTCTGCAACTATGTCGAGTGCCCGCACTGCCACGGCTGGTTTTCTGCTCCGGCGCACCACGATTTCCGGTTTCTGCAACCCCATCGGCCGGATCGACGCTCCAAGCGGCACGGTCTTCGTCGGAAATCTTTGTGCAGGCCGCTGAAGCGGTCGATGATTTCCGCACCGCGCTGCGTGTGACCGGCGGCCTGTTCATTCCCCCTGCCTCTGATGCCAACATGCTGCCTTCGAAGCCCGAGCAGACCCATGGCACAGTGAATACGGTGGATTGATGCGACTCAAGCATAGCTTTTTGCCCGACTCATTCTGCCTTGGCAGGACGAACTTGAACATGGGTTAGCCCTTTATTTCTATTCATTTTACACAGCCTGCTGTGTTAAGGGGCTCGTCATGGCGAAAGCCATTCACAGTACCGGGCGTGCTCCCGTCGGCCGGTTCTGAGCTAAAAAAACTCAGAATAACCAGCAAAAAGTCAACTCTACCCACCCAGACCAGCCCTCATGTCCACGAAGTCAACCTCCAACAGCCCGCGATTTTTCGGGGCCCAATTCCTCCGATCATTGTCCTTACCACGCAGTCTGCTGACGACCGCCATGACCGGGATGACGATGATCAGCCTGTGCGTCCCCGCCAGTGCTATCATCACCTCCCCCTTCAGCGCAGACTCCACCAATGCCTCGATCGGCACCATGTCCCTGGTAGGGACTAGTCTTAATCCCGGCAATGTCGCCAATCTGGCAGCTGGCGTCAATGTTTTCAATACCCTGGCCCTGCGTGCCGATTTCACGGTGATTGGTAACTATACCTTTGAGTAGCTATCGGGTATTGACCCGCTTGACACTGTGGGGATCCTATACAGCACCTTTGACTCGGCCAATCCGCAGTCCGGTTATATTACTGGGAATGACGATGCTGGCACCTTTGATCCAAGCGGACTTAAACCTATGTTCGACTTCACTATCGATGCGCCTGGCACGCGCGACATCGTGATATCGACTTTTGGAGCAGGTACAACCTTGGGGCTGCCGCAGGGTTTCGAATTTAGAGGCCCGGGTTTGGTGAATATCTCTGCCATTACCCCATACTCCGGCCCGCCGCCAGAAGAGCTCTCCGCCGTGCAAACCGGCCTGCCGATGGCCAACGTGATGGGCCAGATGCTCATCAGCGGCAACCAGACCGCCACCAGCGACGTGAACAACCACATCTTCGGCCTCATGGCAGGTGATGGTGAAGAAGCCGCCAACAGCAGCCTCTCCGCCTCCCTGGATGATGGTGTCGTCATCGGCCAGGGAGATGGTCCCGAAGACCCCATCGCCCGCAAGGTGCTGCGCTCCCGCCAGTGGGAAGTTTACACCACCGTGAACTACGGCTACGTCGATCTCAACGCTCTCAGCGGCCAGGCCGGTGTGAAGGTTGAGTCCTGGGCTCCAGGCATCGGCATCGAGCGTCATCTTTCCCGCGGCCTCGCCGTCGGCTTCGCCGTGTCCTTCCTGCAAAGCTGGCAGGACTACTCCGGCGGCCTCGGCAGCCTCGATCTCGAAGGCCCTGCCCTTTCCACCTACCTGACCTTCGTGCGTAAGAACTACTGGAGCAGCCTGCTTTACAGCTTCGGCAGCTACGAGCTAGACTCCACCCGCAATCCCGGCTTCGGCTTCCCACAGGCCTTCGGCAGCACCCACAGCTACACCAACTCCGTGCAATACAACACGGGCTGGAACTTCCGCTTCCAGAACAACACGCTGCTCACCGGTCCCTTCGCCGGCATCGACTACCTGCACGGCACGGTGGACGCCTACAGCGAGACCGGTGGTGGTGCCGCCGCGCTGCGCTACGCCGAGCAGAGCTACGAATCTCTCGTCACCCGCGTCGGCTGGTCGGCCTCCAAGAAGATCAAGACCGACTTCGCCTCCATCACCCCGCAGGTGCGCTTGAGCTATGAGCGTCAAAACCTGGAGAACAACGGCACCAGCGTGGGTCTCATCAATGCGCCGTTCACCGCCGCCGGTGGCAATCAATCCCCCGGTCAGGACTACCTGGCGGCCGGAGCAGGCGTGAACTTCGCCTTCAACGACCAGCTCAGCGTGCTGCTGAGCTACCAGGGCCAGTTCTTCCGCAGCGACATGAGCGCCCACCTCGGCGCCCTGCGACTGAGCTACAAGTTCTAAATATTTTGGGGTTAGGTTAGTGTGTGGTTAATCAACGGAAGCGGCATATCAGGTTGCCGCTTCTTTTTTTGCCCGCAAGGCATCCAGTTCAGGTGCTCTCACGCCACCGGCGCATGGAATTTGTGCTGCACCGAGAAGCCTTCCACGGCGCATTCACCGGTGAGTTCAACTTTTGGTTCCGCCCCCAAAAAATCGATGGGGTCTGTGAAGCTGTGGCAACCACCAGGCACCGTGTAGGCTATGCCTTGGTCATGAAAAGAAAGCAGAAGGAGTGCCCCGCAAAAACACCATTTAAAATTCTAGGGCGTGTTTTAAAATTGTACAGATAGAGCAACTGGTGTAGCGAGAAGAATGGAATTACATCCAAGCTATCAGTTGGCGGTGCCCAAGCTGGCCCGTGTTATAAGAGCCATAGATTCCTAAA
>NZ_JBIIHA010000044.1:0-13370 GCF_044236155.1 Prosthecobacter sp. | reverse complement strand
CCGATTTGCTCCACACGGGCGGCTTTGACCTCTCACGAGCCCAAAACCTCGCCAACGACCTGCCCGACGCTGATTTGGGCGAAAGCGAAGCCTACGACATCGGTCACACCGTCGTGCGAGACGAGCGGCCACTGCATCCGCGACGTTTTTGGACCTGCTTCCGCGAGCAGCTCGGCCTCGGCATCCATCGCAGCAAAGGTTTCATGTGGATGGCCTCTCGACCGCGCGAGGTGCTGCTGTGGAATCAAAGCGGCGGCAGCATCGAAATGGAACTCATGGCCTACTGGAAGGCCGAACTGGTGAAGAATCCCGATGGCAAACTGCTCCCACAAGAGATCGCGCAGCTCCGCGAATGGCTCCACGGCACTCATCCGGTCTTTGGCGACCGCATGAACGAACTCACCCTCATCGGCACCGAGCACGACCGCGCCATTTTCATCCGCCACCTGCAAACCTGCTTCTGCACCGACGAAGAAATCCGCCACTGGCAATCCGGCGGCACCTTCGACGATCCCTGGCCGAAAACCCTGCGGCAAGTCTGATCCCCACGCTTTTTCATCTCATGAAACCCAATACAAAACTCCCCGTCACCGTCCTTTCCGGCTTCCTCGGCGCTGGAAAGACCACGTTGCTCAACCACATCCTGCGCAATCGCGAGGGCCGCAAAGTCGCCGTGATCGTCAATGACATGAGCGAGGTCAATGTGGATGCCCAGCTCGTGAAAAGCGGCGATGCCAAACTCTCTCGCACCGAGGAAAAAATGGTCGAGATGAGCAACGGCTGCATCTGCTGCACCCTGCGTGAGGATTTGATGCAGGAAGTCGCCACGCTGGCCAAAGAAGGCCGCTTTGACTCCATCCTCATCGAATCCACCGGCGTCTCCGAGCCTATGCCCGTCGCCGAGACTTTCACCTTCACCGACGACTCCGGCCGCAGCCTCAACGACCTCGCGCAGCTCGACACCATGGTCACCGTCGTCGATGCGCGAAACTTCCTCGACGACTACCACAGCACCGATGACCTCCAGGATCGCGAAATGGGCGTCACAGGCGAAGATGCCCGCAGCATCGCGAATCTGCTCACCGATCAGATCGAGTTCGCCAACGTCATCCTCATCAACAAAACCGATGCCGTCAGCGCCGACGAGCTCGATGAAATCCAAGGCATCGTCCGCGCCTTGAACCCGAAAGCCAAGGTCCACCTCACCCAGCGCAGCGAGGTGCCGCTCGATTCTGTGCTCGACACCGGCCTCTTCGCCATGGCCGAGGCCGAGCAGTCGAAAGGCTGGCTCGACAGCCTCGGCGGTCACACACCGGAGACCGAGGAGTATGGCATCAGCAGCTTTGTTTACCGCACCCGTCGTCCATTTCATCCGCAGCGCTTTCATGACCTACTCGGCCTGCATTGGGAGGGCGTCATCCGTGCGAAGGGCATGTTCTGGCTCGCCACGCGGAACGAAATCGCCGGTTACCTCTCGCAAGCCGGTGTCCTACGCGACACCCGAGCCATGGGCTTCTTCTGGAGCGCCGTCAGCGAATCCGAATGGCCGCAAGACGAGCAAAGCCAGGCCGAAATCCGCTCCCACATCCAAGGCGAACACGGCGACCGCCGAACCGAACTCGTCATCATCGGCCGCGACATGGACAAAGCCGCCCTCACCGCGAAATTCGACGACGCCTTGCTCACCGACGAAGAATTCGCCCAAAGCCCCGAAGCCTGGCGCACGCTGCGCGATCCCTTCCCGCAGTGGCTGCCGAATGAACCGCATGCCCATGCCGCATGAGGTAATTGCCAATCATTCTGCCATCCATCATTTTGCCAATTGCTTGAGCCTCATCACGCCGGTGAATTTGGCAGAATGATGGATGGTAAAATAATTTCAGAGGCAGGCGGAGAACAAAAAAGCCGCGCTGCATGGAGCAGACGCGGCTTTTGATGCACAGCGGATCAGCGGGATCAGCCGTGGCAGTGGCAAGAGTTCTGGCAGCAGCCTTCGCCGGACTTGTGACCATCGGCGCAGGCTTCGCTACAGTAGTCTTTTTCGTTTTTGACGACGTGGTGGCCTGGACGGACTTCGCATTGGCAATCAGGGCAGGCGCATTTGGATGTGGTAGAGGTGCTCATGGCGCTGATATATGAACATACGCTCATAGATTGGTCAATTGCCATTTCTAGCGATCTCCCGACTGTGGCCGGAACCATGAAAAGCCGCCCCAGAAACTCCCACGATGAGGCCGATGTCTGCTCCGAGCATCACGCGCCCTCGGATCACCCGGCGGCAAAACTCCCGCCGCTCACCACGCAGGAGGCGCAGCGCATGGGGGAGTTCTTCACCGTCCTGGCTGATCCCACGCGGCTGCGGCTCGTCTCGCTGCTGGCGGCGGATGAGTTCTGCGTCTGCGATCTGGCGGAGACGCTCGGGATGACGGAGTCCGCCATCTCCCACCAGCTCCGTGCGCTGAGGGCCGGAAGGCTCGTCAGCTACCGCAAGGAGGGCCGTCAGGTCTTTTACCGCCTGCATGACCATCACGTGCTGCAGCTGTATCAGACCGTGCGTGAGCATCTGGAGGAGTAAGCCCCAGAGATTCTGAGCACGCCCTGCGCTGTGTTTCCACATCCAGCGCTTCGCGCACTCGCTTTGCTCGCGGGTTTCCGGGCAGCCCCTCCGCTGGGCACGAACCCACGGCACGGGGTCGGCATACGCCGGGATGAAGCCTATGTCAGGCGTCGGGGTCTTTGGGAATGCTGGGCTGGCCGCCAAAATAGCAAGCCACCAGCAGGACTGCACCCCCGACAAGGCAGCTCAAGGAGTCTGCGGCGACTTGAAATGAGGGCATCCCGGCATGGATGTCGATCCAAAGAAACAGCGGGCCAAATGCCAGATACGCCCAGCCGCAGAATACGATGAGCGGACGGTAACGCACCACATCGCATGACATGAGCCAGAGCAGGACCGCCTGCGCCAGATAGACGCAGGAGGCTCCTGAGGTCATGTAGATGAGCAAAGGCAGGTGAGGTGGTTTACCAAAGCCCAGCAGCACCGAAAACTTTTCCACAGCCATCTGCGGCGCAAAGATCGCTGGTAGTGCAATAAATGAAACCGCAGAGATCACCCGCAGCACCAAGCGCTGGAGTCGTGGGTTGCCTCGGT
Organism: Prosthecobacter sp.; assembly: GCF_044236155.1. Classification (GTDB taxonomy): domain Bacteria; phylum Verrucomicrobiota; class Verrucomicrobiia; order Verrucomicrobiales; family Verrucomicrobiaceae; genus Prosthecobacter. The sequence continues at coordinate 10,219 of NZ_JBIIHA010000044.1, read as the reverse complement.
CGGGTTTTGACATGGATTCAGTTTCGTTCATTGCAGCAGGTTCCGAGGATGACCGCAGTAGTCAAGGCAGCTGCCCCTCACACCTTCGGCAGTGTGATGCGCTGCTTTTGGCCCTGATATTTGCCGGTGCGTTTGCGATACGAGGTGGCGCAGGGCTCACCGCGGAAGAAGAGCATCTGCACGATGCCTTCGTCGGCGTAGATGCGGCAGTCGGCAGCGGAGGAGTTGGAAAATTCGAGGGTGAGATGGCCGCTCCAGCCTGCCTCAGCCGGGGTGACATTCGCGATGATGCCGCAGCGGGCGTAGGTGCTCTTGCCGACACAGATGGCGGTGACATCCGCTGGCAGGCTGAGCTTTTCCACGGCCACGCCGAGGCCGTAGCTGTTCGCAGGCAGGATGAAGTAGCGACCCTGGTCATCGCTTTCGAGCGGCACTTTTTCGAGATTGCGCGGCTGGAAGCGTTTCGGGTCCACGACGGTGCCGGGGATGTGGCGGAAGACTTTGAACTCGCGTGATGAAAGCCGCAGATCATAACCAAAACTGCTCAGGCCATAGGAGAGCACTTGCGGCCCGCCTTTGACCTGGCGCACGAGCTGCGGCTCAAACGGAAGGATCATGCCACGGCGGCCGAGTTCGGTGATTTGCAGGTCATTGAGGATCATGTCGGCGACACTTTTACTGCAACATACTTGCAATACAATCAAAGAGGCTCAACATGCCCCCATGCCCACCTACCTTTACGAAACCCTGCCGCCGACGCCGGAACTCCCGGTGCGGCGTTTTGAGCTAAAGCAGAGCATGCGCGATGCCGCGCTGACGCATGATCCCGAGACCGGCCACCCGGTGCGGCGAGTGCCGCAGGCCAGTTTTTATCTCGGCGGCGTGCGGAGCCTTGCCGTCGCGCCGCTGGAGGGCGGCGGCTGCTGCGGTCCGGGTGGCGGAGCCTGCCATCATTGAATCAACCCACCACGTCATGAACACCTCCTCCGGCTTTCCCACCTCCTATGCGGAGTTTTGCTACCTCATCACGCAGCGCTGCGGCACGGCGCTGACTCGCGCCTACTGCCAGGAACGCATCGCGGCGCTGAATGACAGCTCCATCCCTGCGACAAGCGACTTCGTCAAGACCTATGGCGAGCCCCACTGCCACCAAGTCATCGCCTGGTATGAACAAGCCTCCCGCGAAGCACTCGCCTGATCTAAGCCTTCGTCATTCACCATTCATCATTCGTCATTCTCTCTTCCCATGTCCCGTCTCCCCGTCACCGTTCTCTCTGGCTTTCTCGGCGCTGGCAAAACCACGCTCCTCAATCACGTCCTGAACAATCGCGAAGGCCGACGCGTGGCCGTGATCGTGAATGACATGAGCGAGGTGAACATCGACGCCGCGCTGGTGGCGAACGGCGGTGCCAATCTCTCCCGCACGGAGGAAAAAATCGTCGAGATGAGCAATGGCTGCATCTGCTGCACGCTGCGGGAAGATTTGCTCGTCGAGGTCAACCGCCTGGCCAAAGAAGGCCGCTTTGACTACCTGCTCATCGAGTCCACCGGCATCAGCGAACCGCTGCCTGTGGCCGAGACCTTCACGTTTGAAGGCGAGGACGGAAAGAGCCTCAGCGATATCGCCCGGCTGGATACCATGGTCACCGTGGTCGATGCCAAAAACTTCCTCCACGACTACAACGAGGCCGATTCGCTGCAAAAGCGCGGTCAATCTCTTGGCGAGCAGGATACACGCACAGTGACGGACCTTCTCATCGATCAGATCGAGTTCTGCGATGTCATCGTGCTGAACAAAGTGGACCTCATCAGCGAGGCCGAGCGCACCCTGCTGCGGGAGGCACTCACCAAGCTCAATCCTCGCGCCCGCATCGTGGAGTCGGAGATGGGACGCGTGCCTCTCGGCGAGGTGCTCGACACCGGACGCTTCAGCTTTGAGGAGGCCTCACGCGCCCCCGGCTGGCTGAAGGAGATGCGTGGCGAGCACACGCCGGAGACGGAGGAATACGGCATCTCCAGCATGGCCTACAAATCGCGGAAACCCTTTCACCCGCAGCGCTTCTGGGACTTCCTGCATGAGGAATGGCCCGGCATCATCCGTAGCAAAGGCTACTTCTGGCTCGCCACGCGCATGGGACTGGCGGGCATCTGGAGCCAGGCGGGCGGTCTCGCCACGCATCGCTGTGCGGGCTTCTGGTGGATCAGCGCCCCGAAGTCCGGCTGGCCGCAGCGCATCGAGGATCGCCGCCAGATCCTCGACAACTTCGTGGAGCCCTACGGCGACCGCCGCCAGGAGCTTGTCTTCATCGGCATCGGCCTTGATGTCGCCACGCTCACCGAGAAGCTCGATGCCTGCCTGCTCACCGATGAGGAGTTCGACGCTGGCCCCGGCGAATGGGAGAACCTTCCCGATCCCTTCCCCCGCTGGCAAATCCAGGCCGCCGTGGATGCCCATCACGAGCACGGCCACATCCACGCCGAGGTCCCCGGCCTTGAAGACGAAACGCCCACTCCCTGGCTTCGCTGAAAAACGATCTCGCCATGCTCCATCGTCTTCTCATTCTCCTCCTCGTGTGCGGTCTCGCCGCCTGCAAAAAGGCCCCTGAGGCGGCTCAGATCGTCGTTTGGCCTGAACTGTCCGCTTTTGATGAAATTGCCGCGAAGGCAGAAGGACTCGCGCAGGTGGGCGATGGGGCAGCTTTACGGCAAATGCAGCCTGATGTGGTCAAATTGGGCACCGCAGTGACTCCGGCCACGATTCCGGCGAATGCGAAAAATCCCGCCGGGCTTCAGCAGCCGCTCGCGGACCTCGCGGAACTGCTCACAAAGCTCTCTACGGCTCCGTTGAATGACGACGACCTCAAGACCTACACGCTGGCGCTGCATCCGCTGGTGGCGGTGATGATGACGGAGGCGGGCATGCCTCACATCCATGCGAATGAAGGCCCACATGGTGGCTTCTTCCATCCCGTCTTCGCTGTGGACGGAAAGCAGGCTGCCACGCTCGAAATCAAGCTGCACGATGACGCGGGCGATCTCGAAGTCTGGCTGGTCCAAGGCGGACGCGATGGCCCGCCGCTCGATCTGCCGCTAGATAGCGTGCTGAAGCTCGACCTGCCTGATTTGAAGCGCAGCGTGGAGCTGCGTGTGCGTGACTCCCAGCAAAACGCAGGCGAGGATGGCGTCTCGAATAGCCGTGGTGGGTTGACGAATTACTTCATCTTCCCCGGCGAGACAGGAGCAGATGCCAAGTGGCTCATGGGCACCGCCTTTGCCGCGAAGGCCAGGCTCACACTGCCCGGCGGACACAGCAGCGAAGTCTTTGTTTTGAAGCCGCATGTGCATCATGAATGACGCTGTAATCCATCTTCATAGCCTGCGGCATAGGTTGGCACCTGGTGTGTTTTTCATGCTGGATGAACTGTGTGTGGCTGCGGGAGAATCCGTGGCTCTCACGGGGCCGAGTGGCTGTGGAAAAAGCACGCTGCTCAATCTCATGGCGGGTCTCACGCGCTTCCATGCTGGCAGTGTGAGAGTGCTTGGCACGGAAGTGGGCAGTCTCGGCACGGCGGCGCTGGATCAGCATCGCGGCAGGCACATCGGCATGGTGTTTCAGAGTTTTCATCTGCTCGGCGACTTCACTGCCTTGGAGAATGTGCAGATCGGGCAGCGCTTCTCAGGCCGTGAAGGAGGTGCTGCTGAGATGCTGGCGCGGGTGGGCCTCTCCCACCGGCTGCACACGCGGGCCCGTCGCCTCTCTGTGGGGGAGAGGCAACGTGTCGCCATCGCCCGCGCCTTGGTTGGCAGGCCGGAGATCCTCCTCGCTGATGAACCTACCGGCGCGCTGGATCCGAAAACGGGCCGCCAAGTCTTCGACCTCATGCGTGATCTCGCCCACGAGCACGATGCGACTTTTTTGATGGTCACGCATGATCTGGCCCTGGCCAAAGAGCTGCCGCGCCAGTTCGACTGCTCCACACTCATCCGCAGTGAGGAGGGAGAAGCATGACCCTCCCGCGCATCGCCTGGCGTTATCTCACGGCGCGGCCGTTGGTCACGCTGCTCACGCTGGCGGGCATCGCGCTCGGCGTGGCACTCATCGCGGCGGTGCTCACGCTGCGGCGGGAGACGGAGCGCACGTTTCAAAGAGAGGCTGGGCTCTTCGACCTCGTCGTCGGGGCCAAGGGCAGCCCGCTTCAGCTCACACTCAGCAGCGTCTATCACCTCGACATGCCCACCGGCAATGTGCCGTGGTCGCTGTATGAAAAGCTGAAGACAAATCGCCGCATCGAGACCGCCATCCCCATTGGTCTTGGTGACAATTACCGCGGCTTCCGCATCGTCGGCACGGAGCCGCATTTCTTTGATCTCCAGCATGAGGGGCGTGCTTTTTTCAGCTTTGCCGAAGGTCTTGTCTTCAAAGACGACTTCGAGGTCGTGCTCGGCTCCCAGGTGGCCGGCAGCACAGGACTGAAGATCGGCGATGCCTTCGCAGGCACGCACGGCCTCGTGCAAATGCCCGGCAGCGAGGAGCATGGCGAGTTCCCCTATCGCGTGTGTGGCATCCTCGCGCCCACCGGCACCGCGCAGGACCGCGCCATTTTTGGCACCCTGCGCAGCGTGTGGATCATCCATGACAAGGAGCACAAGCTGCATGCCGCCATTCAAGGCACCGCCAACCGTGCTGAGTCACCGCTGGAGGTCACCGCTGTGCTCATCCGGCTGAAGGCACGCGGCCTGCGCCTCTGGGTGGCGGATGACATCCGCAACAACACCGAGGGCATGCCAGCCATCCCGGTGAATGAAATCCTGCGCCTGTATCAAAGCGTGCTCGACCCCGTGCAAAAGACCCTGCTCGCCGTTGCCGCGCTCGTCGTGGTCGTGTCATGCTTCACCGTGCTCGTCACCCTGCATCAGGCGGTGGAAAGAAGGCGGCGTGATCTCGCCATCATCCGCTGCCTAGGCGGCAGACGCTGGGAGGTGGCCGCGCTCGTCATGCTGGAGGCGGTGTTTCTCACGCTGGGAGGACTCGTCATTGGTTTGCTGCTCGGGCATGGTCTGCTCGCCGCCGCCGCGCCTCTGCTGCGTGATCGGACCGGCCTGCTGATCCAGCCTTGGAGCATGGATGAGGCGGAAATCACCGCGCTGCTCGTCATCGCTGCCGCCGGGCTGCTCTCCGGCCTTTTGCCAGCTCTCTCCAGCTACCGGCGCACACCTACACACGATCTCGGAGTTACCGAATGAGCACGCAGCAGCCCAAATCATCCGCAGCCTTTGCCAGCATCGCCCTGCTGGCACTGCTCCTCGTGCTCGTGTGGCTGGCCCAGCCTTCGGAATCACCGCCGCAGGCATCTACGTCCACAGCACTGCCACCGCTTGCCCTGCCTTCTCTGGCGGAAAATGAGGCCGCAGAGCCGCTGCCGCCCGCCAGCGGTCCGGCCACGCGCATCGACTTCAAGCTGCTCGATGAAACACGCCAGCCGGATGCACGCAAAATGGAGGTTATCTACCCGCCGCAGCTCGAATCGCTTGATGGCCGACTCGTCGAGCTCGTCGCCTTCATGGCTCCGTTTGAGTCGCTGGAGGACATGAGCGAGTGCCTAATGCTCCCGGCCTACGTCGGCTGCTTTTTTTGCGCTCCGCCCAGTTTCACGCAGGTCGTCTTTGTCCGTCAAAAAGACGATGGCAGGCCCAAAAAGCCCTTCATCGAGGCACCATCCCTCGTCACCGGCACGCTGCGCCTGCTGAAGCCCGGCAGCAGCGATCCCGCGCATCAGATGGAGATGCTCTACGTCATCGACCACGCCACCATCGTGCCCTACGAAGGCTCCAACGCCCCCAGCCGAGTGCCAGGCCATTGGCAGAAAGAAAATCCGACCGCAGGCAACGCAGCGCCGCCCACCAAGCTCGATCCCATCCAGCCCGAGGAACTCGTCCCCACCATCGCCAAGCTGCGCGGGCTTGAAATCAAGAAGCCCATCAAGTTCACCACCTACACGCCTGCGGAACTCGAAAGTGCCGTCGAAGTGCGCATCAACTCACGCCGTGCCGCCGGGGGCTGGGCCACGCATCAACGTGTGTGGCAGGCACTCGGCCTCGCGGATGAAGAGCCCGATCTCCGCCTCGTGCTGCGTGGCATCACCCTCCAGCGCACCATTGGCTACAGCAATGCCTCTGGCGATCACATCCGCTACAATGCCGATCTCCAGCTCACGCAGCCCGCCACACGGCTGGAGCTCGTCAAAGTCATCGCCGAGGCTCTGCTGCGGCAAAATCATGATCTCCACCCTCTGGACACAGCGCTGCATGGCGACACGAACACCGATGCCCGGCTGGCCGCTGCCGCCGTGCTCCAGGGAGATCTCATCACCACCGCACGCCTCTTCGCCGCGCATCATCGCCTGCGTGATCCCTCGCCGAATGCCGCCTTCGCCTACTTCGGCGGTTATCCCGCTGCCAAAACCAGCCTTCAGCAGCTTGAGACACTGCCCTGGCTCATGGGGCCGTTCTTCACCGAGCAATTCGCGCCCGATGGCGAGCCGCAATCGCTCGATGCACTGCTGAAAAATCCGCCCGCCACCACCGCCGCCATCATCCATCCCTCCTACCATGCACGCCCGCAGGACTACACGCCTGTCGAAGTGCCCGCGACCTTTGCCGATGCTCTGCACGATGAAAAACCCATCGCCACCGGAGTCCTCGGAGAGGCTGGCATTCTCGTCTGGCTGGAAAACGGCGGCGAGCTAGGCCCGCACATATCCGCTGCCGATGGCTGGCGCGGCGACCGCTACGCCTTCTGGCAGGACGGCACCCTGCTCATCCAAACCCACTGGCTCGATGAAGACGAAGCCGCCGAGTTTCACGAAGCCGCCCTGAAACGTGCAGGCTTCAAAGCCCTGCGCAAAGCCGGAACCAACATCGTGCATCTCATCAGCGGAACTGGAAAAGACACACTCAAACCATGAAACGAACTCTTTTCGCCTTCATCGCCAGTTTCAGCCTCGCCCACGCTCAAGAGCACAAACTGCCTGCGGAATCCAAAGAGGCCAAAAACGCCTACAAACAGGCCAGCGAGCCCACCGAAGCCTTTTTAGCCGATTGGGACTTCTTGAACAAAACCGATGTCATCGTCAGCGACGGAAAAAAAGACGCCACCCTCAACTACCCCGCTGAAATCAAGGCGCTGGATGGCAAACGCGTCGCCATCGTCGGCTTCATGGCCCCGTTTGAGAAGCTGGATGACATGAGCACCTGCATGATCCTGCCCGCCTCCGTCGGCTGCTACTTTTGCAGTCCACCCGCCGTCACCCAGGTCGCACTCATTCAGCAAAAGGGCGAGACCAAGGGCAAGCGTCCCTTCATCAACGAAGCCGTCATCGTCACCGGCACGCTGCGCCTCTTCGCCTTTGCCAGCCAGCACCCGGCGCATCAGGCGGACTTCATGTACGCCCTCGACGATGCCACGGTCGAAGTCTTCACCGGCAAAAACAAACCCCGCCGCGCCGCCGCCCACTTGCCGCCGGATCCGCGCAAACAACCCAAGATTTACTAAACCATGCCCCACACATCCTTCGCCCCACGTCTCACCGTTGAACAAGTCGAAGAAGGCCGCGACCTCGCCCCGAAGTTTGACGCCAGCGGCATCCTGCCTGCCGTCACCACCGATCACGCCACCGGCGAGCTGCTCATGGTCGGATACATGAACGCTGAAGCCCTGCAAAAGACCATCACCACGGGCGAGGCGCATTACTTCAGCCGCAGCCGCCAGGTGCTCTGGCACAAAGGCGCCACCTCCGGCTTCGTGCAAAAAGTGCGCGAGCTGCGCATCGACGATGATCAGGACTGCGTGTGGCTGCGTGTCGAAACCACCGGCGGCGCGAATTGCCACGTCGGCTATCGCTCCTGCTTTTATCGCGCCATTCCCACGGGCGATGACTACGCCGGAGCCGAGGGCTGCCTCAAATGGAAAGAGGAAGGCAAAGTCTTCGATCCCCAGGCGGTGTATGGCGATGCCCCCAACCCCACCAAGCTATGAGCCGCATCCCCATCGTTCTCATCGCCGGATTTCTCGGCGCGGGCAAGACCACCTTTCTCCGCGCTTTGATGGGCGCTTTGAAGGAGCGCAAAGTCGGCTTCAGCGTCGTGGTGAACGACTTTGAAAATGCCGAGATCGACGCCGCGCGGCTGCGTGAGCTCGATGTCGAAGTGCAGGCCATCAACGGCTCCTGCGTCTGCTGCTCCTCGCTGAACGACTTCATGCTCACGCTCGGCACCATTGATGTGCCACGCGGTGGCGTGCTGCTCGTCGAGGCGAACGGCGCGTCCGATTTCATCACGCTCATCGCCGCCATCGCCATGCGTGGCGAGTGCCGTCGCTTCCTTTCGCCATTGCAGGTCAGCATGATCGACGCCGTGCGCTGGCAGAAGCGCCGCAAACACAACTTGCTCGAACAAGAGCAGGTCAAAACCAGCACGCACTGGATGCTCACGCACACCGGCAGCGTCAAAACACCGCGCCTCGCAGGCATCAGCGCCGCTTTGAAAATCCTCACTCCACGCGGCCAGGAGACCGATGTGGAGCGCTTTGCCGATTTCCTGCGACTGCAAAGCGCCACGGCCCGTTTTTCCAAGCCCGAGGCACCCAAAGCCCAGCTTTTCGACGAAGCCACCACGGCCGAGCCGCACGAGCATCACCATCATCACGATGACGAACGTGCCTTCACCTCCATGCGCGTGCCCGTGCCCTTCGTCGTGCAACGCAGCGATCTCGAACGCGTGCTTCGTCATCTGCCCGAGGAGGTCATCCGCGTGAAAGGCCTCTGCCGGCTCGCCGATCTGCCGCAGATTCCTTTTTCCTTCCAGCATGTGCGCCCGGAGGGAGAAACGTGGTTCCTCCCCATGCTCGGCAGCCTCGGCATCATCCCCAGCGGCGTCGTCATCGGCGTGGGCCTGCCCGAAGCCCACATCCACGCCCAATTCGAAGCCCTGCCCAGCGCCGAACTTCGTCCCGACATTCAAGTCTCGGCGGAATGATGGAAGAAGCGCTTTTGCTTCAGAAAATCATTTTGCCATTCATCGTTCTGCCGATTCTACCGCCCATGCCCGCCCCTCGCCGTGAAATCCAAGTCCGCCATGCCGCCGGAGCACCCGAATCCGTCGCCGCTGTCATCCGCACGGAGCGGGAACTCGAAAAACTGATCGCAGGCGAGAGCACCGCCGACACACGACAGATCAGCGCCGTCGTCTCAAAGCTGCACGTCGTCATCGCCGACTATCTCGACTCCGGAAAGTCGCTCAAAATCACGCTCAGCGCCGTCGAGATTCTCTCCGCCGTGGAAGCCGCCATCCGCGAAGCCTGCGGCCAGCCCAGCCCATGGCCCGATGGTGCCGATGCCCGCACCTTTTTCGTCCACGGCCTCTACGACGAGATCATCCAGCAGCCCAGCAACATCTTCGAGACCAAACTCTTCCCCGACGGCACCGAACGCTACATCCCCATCAGCCGCTCGACCTGGAAAGCCTGCCTGGAGAAGCTGCGCGGGCAGATCATCGAAAGCGGACTGAAGATCGCGAAGAAGAGGGCGGGAGCGGATTAATGGAGCGATGGAGTAGTGGAGTGATGTTCCCAATCAACACTCCAGCACTCCAGCACTCCAGTTCTCCATCTCTGCCCCCTACCCCACCTGCCGCAGGGTCTTTGGCCAGGGATCGTCGAAGATGCCGCCGGATTGCCAGTGGCGGATTTCGTCTTCGGTGCAGAAGCAGGTTTGCAGGTGGCGGAGGAAAATGGCGCGGTCGTGCTCGGTGCCGATGATCGTGAGTTCGTTCATGCGATCTCCAAAGACCGGATGGGTGCCGTGGAGCCAGTCACGGAGCTGGGCGATCTCTTGGGGCAGCAGTTTGCCATCGGGATTCTTCACCAGTTCGGCCTTCCAGTAGGCCATGAGTTCCATCTCGATGCTGCCGCCGCTTTGATTCCACAGCAGCACCTCTCGCGGTCGCGAGGCGAGCCAGATGAAACCTTTGCTGCGATGAATGCCGAGGCCGAGATGCTCGCGAAAACAGGTCCAAAAACGTCGCGGATGCAGCGGGCGCTCGTCTCGCACGACGGTGTGACCGATGTCGTAGGCTTCGCTTTCGCCCAAATCAGCGTCGGGCAGGTCGTTGGCGAGGTTTTGGGCTCGTGAGAGGTCAAAGCCGCCCGTGTGGAGCAAATCGG
>NZ_JBIIHA010000015.1:0-132664 GCF_044236155.1 Prosthecobacter sp. | reverse complement strand
GATAGGGAGACTTGGAGACGGGAAGGGGTTAGGGGTTAGGGGTTAGGGGTGAGGGGGGAAGAGGCAGAGACGGGGAGACGGGGAGACAATGAGACTTGGAGAAGAGGAGACGATGAGACGATGAGACGGGAAGATGGTGGAGGGGGGAATGGGGAGTGAGGAGTGGTGGGTGAAGGGTTAGGGGTGAAGGGTGAGGAATGAGGAATGAGGAGTGAAGAATGGGGAATGAGGAATGGGGAATGGGGAATGGGGAATGGGGAATGGGGAATGAGGGGGAGCGGTGAGGGATGGTGAACGATGATGCACTGACGTTTGAACCGGGAGGACGCGGTTGATCTAGGAAAGAAGTCCCGCTACCCTAGCCCCATGTCTGACGCCGATCTTCAAGTCCTCGAAAGTCAGTTTCCTGCCGTTTCAGGGCAGGCCTTTGCCGCGGCGCGTGAGCAGGTGCTGGCCTCCGGGCAGAGCGTGTTGCAGTCCGAAGGCGGGTTTGTGGTCCGGGTGTATCCAGACGGCCGCAAGGAGGTGGTGAAGCAGATCGAGCCGCCGATCCGCGTGAAGTCCGGGACGGTTTACACCATTCGATGAGCCCTCAGACGCCCAGGCTGCGCATGTTTGCCGGTCCGAACGGGTCCGGGAAGAGCGTGCTGAAGTCCTACCTGCCGGAGCCGCTGCTGGGCGTGTATCTGAATGCGGACGAGATGGAGGCGGCGATCAGAAAGCATGGCTGCCTCGACCTGGATGGCTTTGGCATCCCAACCACGGCGGAAGAGGTTCTGCCCGTTTTTAGCGGTTCCGAGTTCCTCGCCGAACATGGGCTCAGGGAAGCGGCCAGGAGCCTGCGATTTGCCGAAGGCCGGCTGTGGTTTCCGAGTGGCGTGATCAACAGCTACTTCGCCTCCGTGGCGGCGGATTTCCTGAGGCAGAAGCTGCTGGCGGCAGAGCGGACCTTCACCTTTGAGACCGTGATGTCCCACCCCAGCAAGGTGGACCTGCTCAAGCAGGCCCAGGCGGCAGGCTACCGGACCTACCTCTACTATGTGGCCACGGATGACCCGGCCATCAACATCTCCCGCGTGGAGAACCGTGTGAAGCTGAACGGGCACGATGTGCCGCCTGAACTGGTGGAAAAACGCTTCTACCGCTCGCTGGAACTGCTGATGTCCGCGATCCAGAGCAGCAACCGGGCTTACATCTTCGACAACTCGACGGACAATGCCGACCGCCGCCACACCTGGCTGGCGGAGATCACCGAAGGCAGGACCCTGGAACTGAAAACCGACCAAATTCCCGCGTGGTTCAAGCACGCGGTGCTGGACAAGATTTCACAAATATGACCGGCACCCCCCTCTGCCGAGACGAGGCCCATGCACGCTGAGTGAGCTCCTTTTCCAAGCATTGATCGCCGAAAGAGCCGAGGCTCGGCGAGACAGGCGAAGCCAAAGGAAAGAGTCGAAAAAGGAGAGGGGGTTCGTGGTTCCTGGTTCCTGGTGCTTGGTTTGGAAGACGGGGACGGGCGGGATGGGGGCGTGGTTAGCGGGCTTCTTGTTTGTTGCCGAGGACGTTCTGGCCAATGACGTTGGCTTTGCCGCCGATGAAGATGAGGGAGGGGTCTTTGCTGCGGGCCTCGGGCTCGCGGTCGTCGCGGATGATGTTTTCGGAGATGATGCTGTGGGTGACTTTTTCGAGGCGGATGCCGGCGCCGTCGCTGTCGAGGACGCTGTTGTGGGAGATTTGCAGGCGGCTGCCGGATTCGATGTCCACGGCGGCACGCTTTTTCCAGACGCCGGAGATGAGGTTGTCGCTGAGGATGCTGTCCTCGCAGCGGAGGAGGACGAGGCCGTTTTTCTCGGCGTTGTCGTTGCCGTTGACGAGGTAGCGGGGGTTGCGGTCGAAGTTGTTGCCGGTGATGATGATGTGGGAGCTGTCCTCGACGAGGAGGTCGTGCTGGAAGCCTTCCCAGAAGGTGTTTCCGGTGACGGCGACGCCGCGGGCGTGGCGGATCTCGAGGTTCACCTGGACGTCGCTGAAGACATTCGCGCTGATGGTGACATTGCCCTCGCGGGTGTGCTCGCGGCCGGCGCGGCGGAGGAGGGAGGGGTCGGTGCCGGAGCCGATGATGCGGATGTTCGCGGAGCCGGGGGCTTTGTTCGTGTGCTGGATGGTGCAGCCGGTGATGGCGACCTCGCCGATGGAGCCGCCGCGGGAGTCGAGCTCGATGTTCGCGGCGGGCGGGCCGTCCTTGGCGTGGTTGCCCTCGATGTCGCAGGTGCCGATGTGGAGGTTGCGGACATTGCCGCCGCGGGAAACGACGCCGCCGCCGCCATTGTAGCTGATGTGGCTGCCGGCGATGTTGGACTGGTGGAGGTTCACCTCGTCATAGAAGACGCCGATGCCGGTGTTGTGGTAGAAGTGGCAGGCGGAGATGAGGACGTTGCGGTTTCGTTGCGTGAGATGGACGGCGTGGCGGCATGCGCGCACGACGACGCGGGTGAGGGTGAGCTGCATGGTGCCGGTGGCCTCGATGCCGTCCGCCTCCGGGTGCGCGCCGACGATCTCGATGCCGTCCACCATGGGCGTGCGCTCCTTCTCCCAGACCTCCGGCTTGAAGGACTCCGGCGCGGCGGTGCCCCCGTGGGTGCCGATGAAATGCAGCGCGGGTCCGGCGGCCTCCATGAGGAGACGCGCGGTGCCGTCGCCGCTGAGGGCCGCTAAGCCGGTCTTCGCGAGGTCCACGGTCAGGGTCTTGGTGAGGCGGTAGGTGCCTTTCGGCAGTTTCACGCTGCCGGCGGTGTCGAAGAGGCGCTGGATGGCCGCGGTGTCGTCCGTTTTGCCATCGCCGGCGGGCTGCTGGGCCTGGACGAGCGTGACGGCGGTGAGCAGGAGCAGGAAGGTCGTGCGGATCATGGCGGGAGCGTATTCGGGAGCGTGAGTTTACGTCAATGGCGGACTCGTTTGTTTGAGAAGTTGTCTCACGACACAATCAGTTGAAACCATGCTTTCCCGCACGACGTAACGAGCGAGTCAGTTTACCCATCCATCCACCCATGAAAGCCACCACCCGCCTTCTCGCCCTCGCCGCCGGATTGAGCGCCGCCTCCGCCTTTGCGCAGGCCGATCTCTCCGAGGCCTTCCTTCCGATGTTCCAGCCGCTGCCCGCGCAGGCGCCGTCGCCGGACAATGAGATCACCGACGCGAAGGTGAACCTGGGCCGCATGCTCTACTACGAGACCCGCATCTCGAAGGGCGGCAAGATGTCCTGCAACTCCTGCCACATCCTCGACAAATACGGCAACGACAACCTGCCCTTCTCCCCCGGCCACGAAGGCAAGCTCGGCGGCCGCAGCTCGCCCTCCACCTACAACGCGGCGCTGCACATCGCGCAGTTCTGGGACGGACGCGCGCCGAGCGTCGAGGAGCAGGCGAAGGGCCCGGTGCTCAATCCCGTGGAAATGGGCGCGCCGAGCGAGGAGTTCGTCGTGAAGGTGCTGAAGAGCATGCCCGGCTATGTGGACGCCTTCAAGGCCGCCTTCCCCGGCGAGGCCGATCCGGTGAACTACAACAACTTTGGCAAGGCGGTCGGCGCGTTTGAGCGCAAGCTGATCACACCGTCGAAGTGGGACACCTTCCTCAAGGGCAACAAGGACGCGCTGAGCGCCGAGGAGAAGAAGGGCTTCGCCACTTTCGCGAAGACCGGCTGCGTGACCTGCCACAACGGCGCCCCCGTCGGCGGTATGATGTATCAGAAGCTCGGCCTCGTGAAGCCCTGGCCGGATCTCAAGGACAACGGCCGCGCTGATGTGACGAAGAACGACGGCGAGAAGGGTTTCTTCAAGGTGCCCAGCCTGCGCAATGTGACCGAAACCGCGCCCTACCTGCACGACGGCTCCGTGAAGACGCTGGAGGAGATGGTGAAGAAGATGGCCGAATACCAGCTCGGCAAGCAGCTCTCCGACGAGGAGACCGCCTCGATCATCACCTTCCTCAAGGCACTGAAGGGTGATCTTCCGACCGAGTACATCAAGGAGCCGAAGCTCCCGGAAAGCACCGCCGACACGCCGAAGGCGTGACGTCGCACGGGCTTTCCAGCCCGTGATTCACCACTTGTTCTCATCAGCCGGGCCGCGAGGTCCGGCTGATTTGTTTTGGGGGAGGGCGCTTCGTCCCCGAAGCGCCGCCATGCAGCAATGATCGTGTTGGAGGACTGCAGCAGGCGTAGGCGGCGGGCTGGGGACGGCCCGCCCTACCCATGACGCCTATCCCATGCGGCGGGCCGGGGACAGCCCGCCCTTCCTCGGTCATGTCACTCATGCCACGCTTTCAATCCCGTCACCGGCAGCAGCGCGTCCGCCGCCGCACGCCATGCGGGAGTGCCGGCCTTTTTGAAGAGGTCGTGGATGAGCTTCGTGCTGTGCGGATCAGCCACCGAGTGCGGCGCATTCCGCCAGAGGCCGAGCCGCAGGCCGCCTTCGTGCGCGTGATCGACATGGCGATGGTAGATGAAGGCGTCGATGGTCGGCAGGGTCTGAATTTTCTCCCACGCATAGGCGTAGGCAGCGGCTTGCAGCTTCTCGCCATCCGGTGTGAGCAGCGTGTGGAAGCCCTGCTCGCTGAGAATGATGCGGCGCGGCCTGCCCGCGAAGCGCAGCTCCGGTTTTTCGAGATGCTTCGGCAGCACGTCGAGGTTCTTAAAGGTCACTTTGATCGTGTCGTCTTTGTGCGTGACGTTCTTGTCGGCCCAGGCACGCGGATTGTTCAGGTCTTCGGGATAGGGGTGCCAGGCGACGTTCCAATCGAAGTCACCGCGCTCGCGCACAAGACGTGCGAAGGTATCGATGAAGTCGCGGCCCGGCGTCGCCTCCTGCGCGCTGACATTGTGCATGCTGCTGGCCCAGTGATGATCAAACGAGACATAAGTGCGCGCATGCTGCGAATGCTTGCGGATCGCCGTGTGCGCGATGCGGTAAGCTTTTTCATACTCGCTGGCGGCGGTTTCGAGCGAAACAAGTCCCATGTTGCTCCACAGGAAGTGTGAGTTGACCTCGTTGCCAACAATCCAGCCCCACACACGGCCATGCTCCGGATGCGCGCCGCTCCAGCGCTCCGCCAGCAGGCCGATGACGGCTTCGAGAAAGCGATTCGTCGTGTTGAAGCCACCGACGCTGAATTTGTAGTCCTTCCGGTGCCCCGGATGCAACGCGATGGCATCGCGCGCCGGATCTTTGGACGGATAGGCCACCAGGATCATGTAAACGAGCACGCCCCGGTCCGAGAGCGGCTTGATCTGGCGGTCGAGGGACGTGAGGTAGTTCTGATTGAAGACGAACTCGCCCGTCTCGGGCTTCGACTTCATGTCCAGCAGCGCCGTGAGGTTGATGTTGATCCCGGCGTGATGAATGCCGAGCGCCAGCGCGTCATCGACCATCTGCACCTGCAAGCCCTTCTGATTCGGCGTCGTGGGGAAGGGATCGGTGTTTTGAGCTCTCAGAGTTTGGGAGAGCAGGATGAGAATGAGGAGATGACGCATGATTTTTTACCGCTAATGGGACGCTGATTAAACGCTAATGAATGAGTTCAGGATTAGCGTCATGTAAGCGTCAAATCAGCGGTTTAAAATTCTGGGCGCTGGCAAAACCAGCGAAAGCGAGGCAGAGAAGCAGGAGATGACGCATGAGTGACGAGCCGATCCATCCACCCACGCCCGCCATGGAGCAACCCCAAGCTGCCTGCGATCGCTGCGGCAGGCCGGGCGCGTCAAAATTCGGCGACGAGTTCATCTGCGATGAGTGTTATGTGGCCTGCGGGTCGTGTTGTGCGGGTGAGGAGGAATGATGGACACAATGAGGCTCGAACCGCACAACATGTGCTGAGACACCACGCTTTCACCTCGTAGAATGTGCCAATGTCCCTCGAATCCTTCTTCCAGCCG
Organism: Prosthecobacter sp.; assembly: GCF_044236155.1. GTDB lineage: Bacteria > Verrucomicrobiota > Verrucomicrobiia > Verrucomicrobiales > Verrucomicrobiaceae > Prosthecobacter. Next base: position 126,735 of record NZ_JBIIHA010000015.1, on the reverse strand, counting down.
CGCAGCATTGCCTTGATCGGAGCCACGGAGCGCGAGGGCAGTGTGGGTCGGGCGATTTGGGAGAATCTGCGCGGGTTTGGCGGCGCGGTGTTTCCGGTGAATGCGAAACGGGCGGAGTTGTTTGGCGTGAAGGCGTTTCCAAACCTCGCGGCACTGCCGGAGGTGCCGGAACTGGTGATCATCGTGACACCGGCGGCGACGGTGCCGCAGATTGTCGAAGAAGCGGGAGTCGCTGGCGTGAAGGCGGTGGTGGTGATCTCGGCGGGCTTCAAGGAAACCGGCGCGGATGGTGCTGAACTGGAGAAGCGTGTGCTCGAAGCGGCGAAACGGCATGGGGTGCGTTTGATCGGGCCGAATTGTCTCGGGCTGATGAATCCGCATGCGGGCTTGAACGCGACGTTTGCCACCAGCATGGCGCGGCCGGGGCGTGTGGCCTTTCTGAGCCAGAGCGGGGCGCTTTGCACGGCCATTCTTGACTGGAGTCACGACCAGCATGTGGGCTTCAGCGCGTTTGTTTCAACCGGTGCGATGACGGATGTGGGCTGGGGCGATTTGATCCGGCATTTCGGCAACGATCCGCGCACCGAGAGCATCGTGATGTACATGGAGTCTGTGGGTGGTGATGCGACGTCATTTCTCCAAGCCGCCCGCGAGGTGGCGGCGCACAAGCCCATCGTGGTGATCAAGGTCGGGCGCACGGCGGAGGCGTCGAAGGCCGCCGCGTCACACACCGGCGCGATGACCGGCAGCGACGCGGTGCTGGATGCGGCGTTGCGGCAAAGCGGCGTGCTGCGCGTGGACACGGTAGAGGAGCTGTTCGACATGGCGGAGGTGCTTTCCAAGCAGCCGCTGCCCGCGGGGCCGAGACTGGCCATCGTGACGAACGCCGGCGGCCCCGGTGCGCTGGCGACGGACGCGCTGGTGCTCGGCGGCGGGGAACTGGCGGAGCTTGCGAATGACACGCTGGAGGCGCTGAACCAGGTGCTGCCCGCGCATTGGAGCCATCACAATCCGGTGGATGTGCTGGGCGACGCGGATGCGGATCGTTTTGCCACCGCGCTGCGTGTGGTGAAAAATGACGCGAACGTGGACGGTGTGCTGGCCGTGCTGACGCCGCAGGCGATGACGAATCCGACAGCCATCGCCCGCGAAGTGGTGAAAATCGCGCAAGAGAACGGCAAGCCGCTGCTGGCGAGCTGGATGGGAGCGCAGAGCGTGAATGAAGGCCGTGCGATCCTGAACGCATCGGGCATTCCGACGTATGATTATCCTGATGAGGCGGCGCTGGCTTTTGTGCGCATGCGGGAGCGCTGCCTGCGCCTGTTCTGGCTCCGCGAATCGCTCGCGGCGCATGAGGCGGACGTGGAAGAGCTGCCTTCGGTGATCGGTGACATGATTGATGCCGTGCTGAAGAGCGGACGCACGTTGCTGACCGAGCTGGAGGCCAAGCAGGTGCTGTTTGCGGCGGGGATTCCGATTGTGGCGACGCACGCGGCTTATGACGAAGACGCAGCGGTCGCGGCGGCGGAGGCGCTGGGCTTTCCTGTGGCGATCAAATTGCTCTCGCCCACGATCACGCACAAAAGCGACTGCGGCGGCGTGCAGCTCAATCTTCACGATGCGGCCGCCGTTCGGCATGCGTGGCATTTGATCCGCGACAATGTGGCGAAGCTGCATGGCGCGGCGGCTTTCGACGGCGTGACGGTGCAACGCATGGTGACACGCAAAGGCACGGAACTGATACTCGGGGCGAGCACGGACGCGCAGTTTGGTCCCGTGCTGCTGTTTGGCGCCGGCGGTACGTTGGTAGAAGTGTTTCAAGATCGCGCGCTGGTCCTGCCGCCGCTGAATCATGCGCTGGCACGGCGCTGGGTCGAGCAGACGAAGATCGCCAAGGTGTTGCGCGGCGTGCGCGGGCAGCCTGCGGTGGATCTGGCGGCGCTGGACGAGGTGCTGGTGAAATTTGCGCGGCTGGTGCAGCATGAGCGGCGCATCGTGGAGCTGGACATCAATCCGCTGCTGGCGTCGCCGCAGGGCGTCGTGGTGCTGGACGCACGGGTCGTGGTGCGGGGCTGAATTGCCATTTGCGCGAGGGGCATCGGGCGATAGGATGGCGGCCTCGAATTCCCCATGAAAACCGCCTCGATTCTCCTTTGCTCCGCCGCGTTCATCTTCGCCTCCGTTTCCTGCGACAAGCACTCGTTCAAGGAAACCCAGGTGCTGCACGAAGGCATGCACAAGGCGCACGGTGAAGGCCACGGCGACTCCCACGCGAAGGAAGAGAAGCACGAGGAGAAGAAGGGCCACTAAACCGCGGTCATGCGGCGCTGGCCGGTCATCGCGTTGATCGTTCTGGTGATGGCGGCGACCGGTTGTGTCGTGCTGCGGACGTGCTGGGCACGTTTTTCACCGTCCATTTCCGCCACCGGCGGCAAGGAACTGCACATCCGGCTGTCGGACAGCGGGAAAACACTGCTGCAAAAGGACAAGCGCTGGGCGCATGAGCAGCTCGGCCCTTCCGACTGCACGCTGGGCAGCCACGGCTGCCTCGTGACGAGCGTGGCGATGGCCTGCTCGAATCTCGGTGTCAAACTGACGCCGAAGGAACTGAACGAGCGCTTGAAGAAGAACGACGGCTTTCTGCCGCAAGGCTGGGTGGTGTGGAATGCGATTCCGAAGGTGACCGATCAACGCCTTACCGCCGAATACCACTCAGTCACGAAGCATGCGGTGATGGATGAGGCCTTGGAACGCGGCGCTTACCCCGTGGTGAAATACTTCCTCATCGGCGGCATCCAGCACTGGTGCGTGATCGTCGGCAAGGAAGGTCGGGAATACCTCGCCCGCGATCCGCTGCGCGATGATTCGAAGCCGGTGAAGCTCAGCGAGTTGACGGCGAAGATCTACGCGGTGCGGGTGATCAAGAAGGTGGGGTGAAACACAATCGCGGAGCGAAAGACATCGGTCTTCCCACAGAACGTCAAATAGCCTGCAAAGGCTTCTAGATCGGAACCCTCACGTGTTGCGCTACGCGGAAGCCAATCCCGCCGCGGCGACGAGCGTCTCTTCGTTCACGATCTTCCCTGCGAGGTCGGCTTTGCAGTCGGCTTTGAGTTCGTCGCGGAATTTGCGGACGAAGGACTGGGTGGGCCAGGCGCTGGCTTCGCCGAAGGCGCAGATGGTGCGGCCGTCGATTTGCACGGCGACGCTTTCCAGGGTGTCCACGTCGTCGGGGCTGGCGTTGCCAGAGACGATGCGGTCGCTGATCTTTTTCATCCACAGGCTGCCTTCGCGGCAGGGCGTGCACTGGCCGCAGCTCTCGTGGGCGTAGAAGTTGTTCAGGTTGTTGATGACCCAGCTCATGCTGCGGCTGTCGTCCATGATGATGACGCCACCGGAACCGGCCATGGTGCCGCAGGCCGCCATGGTGTCGAAGTCCATGGGAATGTCCCAAATGGTGAGTTCGCGACCGTCTTTGAGCTTAAACTTTTCATCGGCACGCAGGACCTTGGCGGAGGAACCGCCGGGGATGATGGCCTTCAGTTTGCGGCCGGGTTTCAATCCGCCACAGAGGTCGTTGATGACCTCGCCCATCGTCACTTTGCCGACTTCGACTTCGTAGTAGCCGGGCTTTTGCACGTCGCCGGAAACGCAGAGGATGCGGGTGCCGGTGTTGTTCGGCGTGCCGAGCTTGGCGTATTCCGCGCCGCCCATCTGGAGGATGTGCTTCACATGGCAAAGGGACTCCACGTTGTTCACGATGGTGGGGCTCATGTAGAGGCCGAGCGCGGCGGGGAAATACGGCGGCTTGATGCGCGGGTAGGGGCGCTTGCCTTCGAGGGACTCGATGAGGCCGGTTTCCTCGCCACAGATGTAGGCACCGGCACCGCGGTGGACGAAGATCTCGCAGTCAAAGCCGCTGCCGAGGATGTTTTTGCCGAGGAAGCCCTTCTCGTGGGCCTCCGCGATGGCCTTTTCGACGATGATGGCAGCTTGGGGAAACTCCTCGCGGATGTAGATGTAGGCCAGCTTCGCTCCGACGGCGAAGCAACTGATCGTCATGCCCTCGATGAGCTGATGCGGGTCTTGATGGAGGATGTAGCGGTCTTTGAAGGTGCCGGGCTCGGATTCGTCGGCGTTGCAGATGAGATACACCGGCTTGGTGTTCGTGGGCGGGATGAAGCCCCATTTCACGCCAGTGGGGAAACCCGCGCCGCCACGGCCACGCAGGCCGCTGGCCTTCACTTCGTTCGTAATGGCGCTGCGCTCCATCTTGAGGGCCTTTTTGAGCATCTCATAGCCGCCGTCAGCCATCGCGCATTCGATGGAGGTGTTCCAGCCGACGCGATCGACGTTTTTGAAGATCAGACGGTGTTCGCGGGCGTGAGGTTCTTTGCCGGGGAGATACTGGACGGGGGAGGCCATGGAGCGCAGTATTCCAGTGTGAATAAGCGCGGCAACCGGGATTTGTGAAAAAATTCACAAGGGGCGGGAAAATGATGAATCCGGAATGATGAATGACGAGCGGAGACTTGAAAGCTCCGTGGGGCGAGGGCTGTAGTTTGGAGGTGTTTTTCACCCCTTTGAGCCCCCTTTCGAGAGGCCTGCTGCTGCTGCTGGCATCGGCGGGATTTGTGCTGGCAAAGAAAGACGAAGGCCCGAAGCCGGTGCCGTGGTCCTTTGGGCCGCTGAAGCGCACCGCCTTGCCGCAGGTGAAAGACACCGCGTGGCCGAAGACGCGGCTCGACTACTACATCCTCGCGAAGATGGAGGCGACGGGCCTGAAGCCTGCGCCAAGGGCGGACGAGCGGGTGCTGAAGCGCAGGCTGGCCTTTGATTTAACCGGCTTGCCACCGTCCGATGTTTCGGACGCGTCGGACTGGTCCGACAAAGTGCGCGGTATGTTGGCCAATCCTCACTACGGCGAACGCTGGGCCCGCCACTGGCTCGATCTGGCGCGTTACACGGATCAAACGCCGGACTGGCTCGATTCGACGAAGTATTCCTACCTCTACCGCGACTGGGTGGTGCAGGCGTTTAATGAAGACATGCCGTATGACCGCTTTGTGGTGCGGCAGCTCGCGACGGACTTTCTTCCCGAGTGCGCACCGAAGGACCGCGTGGCTCTCGGCTTTATCGGCCTAAGCCCGACGTATTTTAAAGAGCTGCAACTGCCGCCGGAGATCATCAAGACAACGGTGGCGGATGAATGGGAGGAGCATGTGGATGCCATCGGGCGCACCTTCCTTGGCCTCACGCTGGCCTGCGCACGCTGCCATGATCACAAGTCCGACCCGATCACGGCGCAGGACTACTACGCGCTCGCCGGCGTGTTCGCGTCCGTGAAGCTCTCCGAGCTGCCGACGATGACGGATGAGTTCTGGAAGCCGGTGGAAAAGGCCCGCGCCGAGGTCGCGTCGCTCGACAGGCAGATCAAGGAGCTGGCGAAGAAGAAGCCGAAGGATTTGAAGGAGCAGACCGCGGCCTTGCAGGCGAAGATGGAGGCGATCAAGAGCAACACACCGCACTACAACATGGCGATGGCAAACGCCGTGGAGGAGGCGGCGCTGTTTGTCGTGAAAAAGGAAAAAGAGCACGGCACGAAGCTCGACTACAAGACGGGCATGGCCCGCGATCTCGAACTGATGAAGCGCGGCAACCCAAACGACCTCGGCGAGACGGTGCCGCGTCGGTTCCTGTCCGCCTTCCCGTCGAAGACCGGCCTGCCGCGCAAATTTACCACGGGCAGCGGCCGCCTGGAGCTGGCTCAGGCTTTGGTCGAGGACGCCGCGCCGCTGACGGCCCGCGTGATCGTGAACCGCGTGTGGAAACATCACTTCGGCCGCGGCCTGGTGGACACGCCGAGCGAGTTTGGCAACCTCGGCGAACTGCCGACGCATCCTGAACTGCTCGACGATTTGACGGGGCGCTTCATCGAGCACGGCTGGTCGATCAAATGGCTGCACCGCGAGATTTTGAACTCCGCCACCTGGCAGCAGAGCAGCGTGGCAGCGGAATCGGAGAAGCGTGACCCGGAAAACAAACTCTATGCCCGCATGCTGCGCCGCCGGCTGGACTGGGAGGCGTGGCGGGATGCCATCCTCACGGCTTCCGGCCAGATCGATCTCAAGATGGGCGGCCCGGCCTCGTCGATCAGCGACTTGAAGAACACCCGCCGCTCGCTCTACGGCGCTTCGGACCGGCAGGACATGGACCCGATGCTGCGCATTCATGACGTGCCCGATCCCGGCGCTCACAATCCCTGGCGCACCGAGACGATCACACCGTTGCAGGGGCTGTTCGCGCTCAATTCGCCCTTCATGCAGCAGCAGGCCGATGTGTTCGGGAAATGGGCGATGAATCACGGCGTGACCGAGATTTATGCGCGATTGTTTGATCGCAAACCGAGCGCCAAAGAAGCGGCGGCGGCCGGTGCCTTTATCAGCGGCCATGAAAACGGCGCCGTGACATGGTCGCAATACGCGCAGGCGCTGCTGGCGGGCAATGAGATGCTGTTTGTGGATTGAGTTTTCTTCGTCGTCCTCGTCCTCGTCCTCGTCCTCGTCCTCCTACTCGAACTCGACTTCGATCATTGCGCACCGCGAGCGTCCACGGCGCAGGAGCTTACCCTGCGCCTGCTTGGCGTGGATTTGGATGCCTGCAGGTGCGGACGGCGTGGCAGAATCGAGGACGAGTAAGAGTAGGAGGACGAGTAGGAGAACAAGAACAAGCAGGATCACCTGCGACGGGCGCATCTTGGCTTTACACCGGCCCATCGCTCACCATTCATCCCCGCCCTTTTTCCGACCATTGCGATGACCACGAAGCTCGATCCCAAATTCCTTTCACTCCTTGCCGAAACCGCCCAGAAACTCCAGTCGCTGGAGTACGAGCCCCGGGTGCTTGCCGAGGCTGTGCCTGAGCTCACCACCGCATCCGCCGAACTCAGCCAGCGTTTGATCGACCACGTCACGCAGCTCAACGCCGCGATGGAGGCCAAGACCGCTGCTGACATCGCGGCCAAAGAAGCCGCGAAGGCACAGGCGCTGGCGGAGAAAGAGGCGGCACGCATTGCCAAGGAGGAAGCCGCCGCTGCCGCGAAGGCGCAGGCGCTGCTGGAACTTGAGGCGATCAAGGCCGCCGCCGCCGCGATCAAAGCGAAGGAACTTGCCGAGAAGGAGGCTGCGAAGGCACGCGCACTTGCGGAGAAGGAGGCCGCACGCCTGGCGAAGGAACAGGAGGCTGCCGAAAAGGCCGCCGCCAAAGAACGCGCCATCGCGGAGCGCATGGCCGCCGTCCTCGCCGCCGCCGAAGCCAAGGCCGCGGCATTGGCGCAGAAGGAGGCGGAGAAAGCCGCCGCCGCCGAGGCGAAGGAAGCCGCCCGCATCGCGAAGGAACAGGAAGCGGCTGAAAAGGCCGCCGCGAGGGCCCAGGCGCTCGCGGAAAAAGAGGCCGCCCGAATCGCCGCGGCGGAAGCGAAGGAAGCTGCGCGTCTTGCCAAGGAGCAGGCTGATGCCGAAAAGGCTGCTGCGAAGGAAGCCGCCCGCATTGCCAAGGAACAGGAGGCTGCCGCGAAGGCTGCTGAAAAAGAACGTCTCCTCGCTGAACGCATGGCCGCGATGGCCGCCGCCGCCGAGGCCAAGGCCGCCGCGCAGGCGCAAAAGGAGGCGGAGAAGGCCGCCGCTGCGGAAGCCAAGGAAGCCGCCCGCCTGGCGAAGGAACAGGAAGCCGCCGAGAAAGCGGCCGCGAAGGAAGCTGCCCGTCTCGCCAAGGAACAAGCGGAGGCCGAAAAGGCAGCGCTCAAAGCCCAGCAATTGGCCGAGAAGGAGGCCCAGCGGATTGAGAAGGAGAAACGTGCCGCCGAACTCGCCGCTGCGAAGGCTCAGGAGGAGGCTGAGCGGAAAAAAGCCGAGCAAATCGAGGAAGAGGCCCGTGCTCGCCGAGCGGAGGCCCGCGCCAAATCCCTTGCTGAATACGAGGCCAAGCAGAAGGCCCGTCTCGCCGCCGCCGCCGCCCAGTTAGCCGCCGAAAAAGCCGCTTTGGCTGCCGAGCGGAAAGCGAAGGCGTCGGTTTGATCAACATCTTGATCAACTCGTGGCCCGTGAGTCGCTTGGAGCGCAAGGATGCGGGCCAAGATGCGTATTTTCGGTGATGTCAGATCTCTCCGCATTCTCACGCCGTGAACTGCTGGCCCGCATGGGCGGTGGTTTGGGGGCGTTGGGGCTTGCTTCGACGATCCATGCGGCGCCGCGGTCGCATTTCACACCGAAGGCGAAGCGGGTGATTCATTTGTTCATGAACGGCGGGCCGTTTGGGCCGGACTTCTTTGATCCGAAGCCGGGGCTGACGAAATATGCCGGTCAAAAGCCTCAAGGAGCCGATTTGCGCACGGAACGTCCGACCGGCGGGCTGCTGGCATCGCCCTATGCGTTTGCGAAGCACGGCCAGAGCGGGCTGGAGATCAGCGAGCTGCTGCCGAATCTGGCGCGGCATGCGGATGACCTGTGCGTGCTGCGTTCCTGCCACACGGACAATCCGAATCACGGTCCCGCCTTGCTGCTGATGAACAATGGTACGATGACGGAGCGCGTGCCGAGCATGGGCTCGTGGTTGAGCTACGGGCTGGGCAATGAGAATGCGAACCTGCCGTCGTTCGTGGTGCTGTGTCCGGGGAAACCGGTGCGGTTTTCGATTCTGTGGAGCAGCGCGTTCCTGCCGGCGCAGCATCAGGGCGTTTACATCAATCATTCGAATCTCGACCCGAAGCAGATGATCCCGTGGCTGACGAACGGACGTCTCAGTCTGGCCGATCAGCGCAGGCAGCTCGATTTGATGCAGACGCTGAACGCGGAGCATCTGGCGGCCCGTGGCGGGGCGGATGTGGCGCTGAACGGCCGCATCCAGGCGATGGAAACGGCCTATCGCATGCAAAGCGCGGCGACGGATGCCTTCGACGTGAATCTGGAGCCGCAGAAGGTGCGCGAGATGTATGGCACGAGCCATTTCTCGAACGGCTGCCTCATGGCACGGCGCCTGGTGGAGCGTGGAGTTCGGTTTGTGCAGTTGTATTATGGCAACGGCCAGCCGTGGGACTCGCACTCAAATCATGATGCGACGACACGCAAGCTGGCGGCGGACATCGACCGGCCGATCGCGGCGCTGATCAGTGATTTGAAGCAGCGCGGCATGCTGGAGGACACGCTGATCGTGTGGGGCGGCGAATTCGGACGCACGCCGGTGAGCGAGAACGGCAACGGTCGCGACCACAACCCGCACGGGTTCACGATGTTCTTCGCCGGCGGTGGCGCGCAAGGCGGCACGGCCTACGGGCAGAGCGACGAGTTCGGCTTTAAGGCGGCGGTGGACAAGATGCACATCCATGACATCCACGCGACGATCCTGCATCTGCTGGGCATGGACCACGAAAAGCTGACGTATCGCTATGCGGGCCGTGATTACCGGCTTACCGACGTTCACGGACGTGTGCCGCGTGCGATTGTCGGTTAGGCGCGGGTTTTGTCCTTGCGGAAGCGGCTCCAGAAAGACGGCTTGCTCGGCAGGGCGCGGCGGACCTCGATCATCGGCTTTTTGGTGACTGCCGAGGTCGAAGGAGGTGCAGATTTGGTTTTTTCAGGCTCTTTTTCGACCTTGGGCTGTGGAACGGGAGGATTCTCCGCAGGCGCATTGGCCGGACCGTAGATCTCACGGGTCTTTTGGTGCAGCATCTCGGCTTCGGCGGCGCGCTGCATGGAGTCGCGAATGTTGGAAGGCACGGCGCTTTCGGTGAGCGGAGGCAGGAGCGGGTTGGGTCCCTGGGCCCAAGTGCCGAGGGCGGGAAGCAAGGACGCGACCTCGTTCTGGTTGTTGACCTTGTGCAGGCCGATCACGCGCAGCGAGGTGCCGAACATGTAGAAGATGGTGCTCTCATCGAGACCCTCGACCATGCTGCCGCCGCGTTGGAGGATCGGCGTTCCGCGCAGAATGATCTCGTCGTCGGTGATGAAGGCCTCCTGGCAGAGGGCCTTGGCCGGCTCCCCGAAATTCATCTCAATGAAGACCTTGCCGCGTGCGCGTGCCTTGCGCGGTTTGCCGTCGGCGGTGTATTTGAAGACCTCGATGGAGTCGGCGGCGATTTTCAGATACGGCGGAAACTCAAGCTGCTGCGTCGAGATGCTCTTGGCCTCGACGAAGCTCATGCTGAGCAGGAAGCTGAGGTCGAGCGGCGATTTGACCAGAACGGCATCCTTGTTTTCTGATTTGGAGGTGGACGCGGTGGCCGGGGCAGAAGTGTTCAGGCTGCTGCATCCGATGCAAAAAATGACCGTCGCCGCAGCGGATGCGGCTAGGGCGGATAAAAACCGTGGTTGGTAGCTCATCAGCGGGTTTTAGATACACCAAACACGAATCTGCTCACACCAAATTTTCCGGGAATGTGAATCTTCAGGCGCTTTTTGGCCTGGGAAGCTTTTCGTAGGTCGCAAAAACCAGCGCGTGCGGGTTGCCAGCATCGGCTGGAAAGGCCTGCTGCGAGGAAAGGTGCCAGTCCTCAGGGCGAAAAGCCGGGAAGGGGACACCACCGCCCAAAACCGTGTCCACATGCGTCAAAACCAGCCGGTCTGCCAGCGGCATGGCCGCCTCGTAGGCGCCGCCACCGCCGCAGACGAACAATTCCCGCGCTCCCTGCCGTCCGGCGCTTTCGAGCGCTTCCTCCACGCTTGAAACGGCTTTGCCCACCGGCGGGGTGAATGTCTCGCGGTTCGTGAGCACCAAGGGATGGTGGTTGCGGAACCAGCCGAGCATTTCTTCATAAGTGCGCCGTCCGATGAGCAGCCACTGGCCGTCCGTGGCCTGCCGGAAGTGCGTTTTGTCACGCGGGAGATTCCAAGGCACCCCTCGGCCTCTGGAGATAAAACCATCCGCCGACACTGCGGCGATGAGAGTGAGAAGGGGGTGCGATTTCACTCAATAAATCGCGGATTCGCCTTCTCGGAGCAGGCGCACGCGGTGCTCGATCTGCCGTTCGAGAGCCGCCCTGACCAGACGCTCGGCAGGTTCGTGGATCGGTTCGCCACCGAGCGGGAAGGTGTCGTGGTGCATCGGCACCATCGAATGGGCTCCCAGCATCTGAAAGGCGTCCAAGGCCTCTTCCGGATTCATGTGCACAGGGCGTCCGCTGGGCGCGTCGTAGGCGCCAATCGGCATGAGGGCGAGGTCGATGCTGGCGCGTTTGCCGATCTCTTGGAAGCCGTCGAACATGGCGCTGTCACCGCAGTGGAAGAGGCAGCGCTCGGGCGATTTGACCAAAAAGCCGCCGAAGCCGCGGTGTGTGTCATGGATCATGCGCGCGCCCCAATGCCGCGCCGGAGTCAGCGTGATGCGCAGGTCCTGAAAAGTGGCGCTCTGCCAGGTTTTCAATTCCACGATGTGTCCGAAGCCACAGTTCTTCACCAGACTGCCCACGCCCTCCGGCACAATGATCGGCTGCGCGGCGGCCAGCTTTCTCAGACTGGGCAGGTGCAGGTGGTCGTAATGCGCATGCGTCACCAGCACGAGGTCGATGGGCGGCAGGTCATGCGCCCAGACGCTGGGATGACGCACCCGCTTCACCGGGCCGTGCCACAGCGCCCAGTTCGGGTCGATGGCGATGTTCACGCCGCCCACCTGGGCAAAAAAGCCCGCGTGTCCGAGCCAGGTCACACCGATTTCCTCCGTGGCCGCGACCGGCAGCCTGCCAAAGTCCATGCCAGGCTTACGCGGAGCCAGCAAAGTCGGGATCAGCACCTCATTAAGGAACTGCATGTTCCGCTTCCGCCATCCTTCCGTGGGCAGCAGACCGATGCGGTTGCCTTCGGTCGCCGTCTTCAGAAACCGCTGACGCTTCCTGGCCGGGCTGGCAGCAGCTCCGTCGGAGGAGGACGCGGGATCGGCAATCATGGGGAACAATGTGGAACGACTTAAAGTTAGGGATCAAAGACTCCAAACTCAAGGCTTAAATCAGGCTGGTTAAGCGGCCGTTAAAACCCTTCTCACGGTCACTTTGAGCGTGCGACTGCCGTCACCCACTTCCCCCGGGTGATGACCTTTTCGATTTTCAAACCGGCTCGTTTGCCAGCTTCGAGACAATCCTTCGCCTGCGTGCGCAGAATCCCGGAGAGCATCAGCACGCCGCCGGGGGTGATGGAGCGCACCAACTGCGGGAACGCGGCCTCCAGCACGTCGTGGAAGATGTTCGCGGCCACGATGTCCCAGGTCTGTTTCGGCTGCCAGTTCAGCACATCGACCTTCGTGAAGCGGGCCTTCGGCGTGTGATTGCGTTCGGCGTTCTCTTTTGAGATGCGCACGGCGGCGGGGTCGAAGTCGCAGCCCCAGACACGACTGGCACCGAGCTTTTCTGCGGCGATGGCGAGGATGCCGCTGCCGCAGCCGATGTCCGCCAGACTCCACGGACGGCCGCGCTGGTTCAGATCCTTGGCCGCATCGACGATTAGCCGAAGCACGGTTGCCGTGGTGGCGTGATGGCCGGTGCCGAATGCCATGTCAGCGGGCACGGCGATGATTTCGCGTTTGGGGAAGGCTTTGCGCGCCTTGGCGATCTCCGCCTCCGTGCGGGCGGCGCAGATGACAAAGGTCTCCCGCACTTTGACCGGTTGAGGTGCTTTGGAGGACAGCGCGGCCCAGTTCTGCGGCTTCAAATGCCGCACCTTGCCGCCGAATTCGTTTTGAATGGCCTTGGCCCGCGAAGCCGCCGGGCAGTAAACTTCCACACGGATGGAATCTTTACCGGGAACGGTGGTGATGACGAGGGTCGCATCGGCGCTGGCGGGGAATCGTTCCTCCCAGGCATCCGCAAACTTGGCGGCGGAGAGTTTGGACCAGACGTACATGCTGAAATCGTGAATGAATCTCTCTGTGAGAGATGGAGCGGGTGACGCGATTCGAACGCGCGACATCTTCCTTGGCAAGGAAGTGCTCTACCACTGAGCTACACCCGCAAAAACGTTGGGCCGCGATAGTGGCGCATCCTCCCGCCGGTGCAAGCGCAAAGTTGCGTTGGTTGAGATTCCTTCATGCCCGGCCATCATGCCGCATGAATCTTCCCGCCCACATCTGGCTCAATGGCCGCGTCATCCGCACTGACGAGGCTTGTCTTTCGCCCTTCGACCACGGGTTTCTTGTGGGCGATGGTGTTTTTGAGACGTTGGTGGCACGAGATGGCCGCCCCTTCACACTCACGCGTCACTGGAAGCGGCTTGTCGCCTCCTGCGCGGCCATGGACATCCCGCCACCGTCTCTGGAAACGTGTCGCGTCGCCATTGTCGCCACGATGCAGGCCAACGGCTTGAGTGATGCTCGTGTGCGCGTCACACTGACCAGTGGCAATGGCCCGCTTGGCTCTGATCGTGGTGATTCGCCGCCTACGATGACCGTGGCTGCGACGGCTCTCAAACCCTGGCCCCCCACGGAGTCCGTCATCACCGTGCCTTGGACGCGCAACGAGCGCAGCGCCCTCGCCGGTGTGAAATCCACGTCGTATGGAGACAACGTGCGCGCTTTGGCCCTCGTGCATGCGAAGGGCGCTGGAGAAGCCATCTTCGCGAACACGCGTGACGAGCTTTGCGAAGGCGCGGGCACGAACATCTTCATCGTCGCCAATGGCCGCGTGCAAACGCCGCCGCTCAGCTCCGGCTGCCTCGCGGGTGTCACGCGCGCCCTCGTGATCGAGGCATGTGAAGCGGCGGCGATTCCGGTCGAAGAAACTGTCATGCCCATTTCGATGCTGCAAACCTGTGACGAAGCCTTCCTTTCCTCCAGCACGCGGGATGTGCATCCGCTGGCGCGCATCGACCAGCGCGAGATGCCGGGCATTTCCGGCGCTGTCACGCAGCGGGTGGCGCAGGCGTTTCGGGATTATGTGGCGGGCAGGGATGATCCCTGATCTGTTTCGATGGTGCTTCGGCCGGATAAGCCTTCATGGTGAACTGTTTTCCGCCTTCCCTCAGCGTGCCCAGCACCTGCGAATCCTTCATCATCACTTCCTCCCGTGTGCGTGAGCGGAAGCACACACGTTCGTCTTCCGGGGCACGTTTATTGTGATGATGCAGAAGGTCTTCGACTTCAGCCTCGTGACCTGAAACCACCTTGAGGTCGAAGGTGATGAAGCTCGTGTTCAAATCTTCGGGCGGCCCGGTGGGAATGAGGCTGGCGACCTCGCGGCCATCAACGACGAGGTCCCATTCGTCATCATGGAACAACTTTGATCCTGCTGATTCGCTGCCTTTGACCGCGACGATTCGGGAACGTTCCAGCCAGCGGACGAAGTGAACCGCAGCAACCACGATCAACACCAGGATCGCAGCTGCGGCGGCAAACGAAGGAAGAAGCTCCAGCAGGAGGTTCATGAGCCCGAATAAACCTCGCCCAGCTCCCGCAGCAGCTTTTCGAGCTTCGAGTAATAATCATCGTCTCCCAGCTTGGCGCGTTGCTCCTTGAGCTTCTTCAATTCGCTCTCCAGCGCATCGCGCTTCGCACGCCGAGCGTCGGTGAGCATCTTTTCCTCCTCGCTGAGCACGAGGACGAGCTGTCCGGCGCGTTCGCCGTCGAGCTTCGCCTCGGCAGGCGGCGCTTCGAGCATTTCTCGTCGCGTGGGCACGCCGTCGCCGTTGTCTTCGATCAAAGCATGCTCGGTGGCGAGGCGGCCTTCGTTCTCATAAAAAGTCGCCGCCGTTTTGCTGGCGTGACGGAAGGCCTCTAGTAGGGAAACCTGCTTGTCCTGGTCGAGATCGGCCTCCGGCAGGCCGCCGACGGCCTCGGCGAAATGCTCGCCGAATCGTGCATAAAACACTTCATCGGGACTTTTGGTCGCCGTGATGATGATGCGGCTTTTTCCAGCCAGCGGACGCACGAATCCACCGCTCGAAGAGGCGCAATGCATCACCACGACCTCCTGTTTCAGCGGTGCCAGCCACGCTGCGAGCTGCTTCGCGTCAAAATCCGGCCCCTCGGCGTTGAACTTGGCCTCACGGCCGTCAAACGTGCCATGACCGATCAGCACGAGCCACAGCGGACGGTCAGCTTTCGTCTCCGCGAGACGTTTTTCGAGCTTCGCGGTGGTTTCCGCGCCGCTGATGATTTCCACCGTCGCCTCGCCCTTCGCGCATGCGGCTTTCCATGCCTCTACCTGCGCGCTGAACTTCTTCCCATATTCCTCCGCGCCATCCGCGCCGCGCACGATGATGACGTCGAGGTCGCGTGCCTGGAGGGAGCAGGTGAGGAGAATGAAAAGCCAGAGTCTCATGCCATGCCTCCTTTTCTTCGCAGCATCCACTCACCGAGCAGCAGCAGCAAAATCGCGGCGAAGATCCATGGGGTGTGCCACAGCGGAGTCGAAAGCGTCACCTCCACCGGCACGCGGATGTTTTTCAGCATCTCAGGCAGTTTGTCGATTTCATCGAGGGCGAGCATCTTCCCGCCCGTCTCGTCGGCGAGGCGTTTCATCAAGTCGCGGTTCGGCTCCAGCCTCGCGAATTCCATCGCCAGCGGGTCATGCGTCCAGCCGACGGCTTTCGTGCCCAGCGGCGTGCGTTTTTCGGCGTCTTCGACCGTCGTGGTGGCGCGGTAGTAGCCGGGTTTGCCCGCAAAAAACTCCGTCTCGAAGAGTCCGGCCTCCTTCAGGCTCGGTTCGGCGAAAAGCTGCGACTTCGTGCCGTCCGGCTGAGTGACTTCGACTTTCACGATGGCATCGCTGTTCGCCTTGAAGGCACGATCCCTCACACGCACAGCCAGTTTCACGCGTTCGCGGTCCGCGGCGTCGATTTCGGCGGCAAAGGTGACCGCGTCGGCCACATCGACGACGAGCCAGCGCATCATCTGCCGCCAGAAGCGGTCCATGTCCTTGTGCGAATCCTCATCATGCAGGCCCCAGCGCCACACATCGCCGACGAGCACGCTGCCCACCCGTCCTTCGCCAAAGCGCTGCACGGCGATCGCAGGATATGAGTTCTGGGCATCAGAAACGGTCGCCAGGATGCTCGCGCCCGGCTTGATCGAGAAGGCTGGGTTCACGGAGTGGAACGCCGCCATGGAGGCGAGGCGCTTCTCATCATCGGCACGGTCTGTGCGCAAACGTATCCACGACTCCAGCCAGCCTTCCCGCGTGAGGTTGAACCGCGCATCGCCGATGGCTGGTCCGCTCGCTGTTTGATCAAGATAAACCGGCAGCATGCGCCCGACGGGCGTGTTGTCATAACCTCCAGCGCGGTAACATTCCTGCCCGCCGAGCATCAGCAGCGCGCCGCCGCGCTCGCTCACGAAGCGCTCGATGAGGTTCATCTGCTCTTGCGTGAAAAACGCCGCCTCGATGTCGTCGAGGATGATGGCGCGAAATTCGGCGAACAAGTCCTCCGCGGCCTTCGGGAAGCCGTCGCTGAGTTCCTTCGCGTCCTTGGTGCCGAGACGGATGATCACCGGCTGGTCGTAGCGCTGCGCCTCCTCACCATCCTTCGCTCCAAAGCCGCGAAACAGCGGATTCACGCTCTCACCGGCACGTCCGCGCCATTCAAACTTCGGCTCCCGCTTCGCGATGCGCACCAGCGCGGGCATCTGGATGTCATCATCACCCGCGATGGCACGGCGGAGGAATTTGTACTCCCAGTTCGGCCTGCCGGTGACATAGAGCACGCGATAGGGCCCCGCACCGCGATCAGCAGCGAGGAGGCGGGTGTTGTTCGCCAGCGTGGCCTCCTGCATGCCCTCGCTTTGATGAGCGAGTTGGTAAAAACTCACGCCCGGCTTCGCCACCGGCACGCGGAGGCGCACGGTTTGCGGCGTGCCGCTGTTGAGCGTCACTTTTTCCGTCGCCACGACTTTTTTGTCCTCACCCAGCACCTGCACGGTCGCCTTGCCGTTGCCAGTCACTCTTGCGGTGATCGTGACCGGGGCGTCTTCAAAGGGGCTGGTAGCCACGCTGGCCTCGGTGATGCTGAAATCATTCTGCGGCGCCTTGTCTCCCGCCAGCACGGTGAAAACCGGCGCGCCCTTTGCCTCCGCCTTCCACGCGGCGAAGTCGGTGGCGTTCCCGTCGCTGACCAAGACGACGGCGGCGAGGTTTGTGCCGCCGGAACGCAGCGTCATGAGTGTGCGGGAGAAGTCTGAGCGTGTGCCGTCGAATTTCAGCCCGCGAAAATGCGGCACGCTGACCGTTTGCGCGCCGCCGGTCATCAAGCGCAGCCGGAAATCCTCGCCCAGCGCCTGAATCCATGCCGCGTCGCTGTTTCCGTCGGCAAGCGCGGCCTGAACCTGCGCGGCACGTGTCTGTCCGCCGACGGACTCCGCGAGATCGAGGGACGCACTCGTGTCCACGAGCACCACGACCTCGTTTTCACCTTTTTTTGGCTGGGTGCGCGTCCACAGCGGATCGAGCAGGCAGAGCGCGAGGAGGGCGAGCGCGGCGGCCTTGCACGCCATCGCCGCGAGACGCCGCCAGCCGCGGAGCGGAGACTTCACATAGCCCATGACGAGCAGCAGAAGCACCAGCACCACAATCCCGAGGGACAGCCAGGTGAGGTTGATGTTTTGCCAGACGATCCGGGGCATGCGTGCGCAGATAACGCGGCAAAAATGAAATTGCTACATGACATCTGAGATTGGCAAAAAGGGCTGTGGAAGCGCTTGTCGGAACGCGCATTCTCGATTTCATCCGCGCACCTTCCCGCCAGCCGTCATGCCTCTTTCCGATCCCTATGCCTTCCAGCTCGCCGGTTTCAGCGAGGGCGACGTCGAGGAAATCCTCGCCGATCTCGACTACCTGCACCGCAACTGCCCGTGGACGCACCGTCGTGACCAGATCGAACGCATGATCGTCGAGTCGCCGGTCATTATGATGGATTTTCTGCGCAGCGTGAAGCCGGAGGTGGTGCGGAACGCCATGATCCCGCGCCGGGTGAAGGACGTGGTGCTGCGGCCGAAGGCGGCTGTTTGAGTTGTTGCGCCTGCGCCGACTTCCGCCACATTCGGCCTCCCCCAAGCCCGGCCATCCTGTGAGCCGGACGGTGGATTGTCTTTTCTCATGTTTAACTGGATCATCAAAAAAATCATCGGCACCAAGAACCAGCGCACGGTGCGCAAGCTCACTCCCGTGGTGGCCGAGATCAACCGCATCGAGGCGGGACTGCAAAACGAATCGGAGGAGGCCCTGCGTGAGCGTGTGCAGAAGTGGCAGGCGCAGTTCCGTGCGTTTCACACCCCGCCGTTCCTCGGCGGCGTGGGCCTGCGCATTGCTGATGAGGCCGCGGTGGATGCCTGCCTGGAGCAGGTGGAGAAGTACTTCGCGGCTCTGAAGACGCATTTCCCGGCGCTGGAGGACGATTACATCGCCCAGGGACGCTGGCGCACGGCTGGTTTTGACGACAAGAAGTCACGCATCGACCGCGCCCGCGAGGCCTGGAACGCCATCCAGCCTGACTTCGCCGCCATCGAGCAGAAGATGCTCAACGACATCCTCCCGGAGGCCTACGCTGTGGTCAAAAATGCCGCGCGTCGTCTCTGCGGCCGCGAGATCATCGTCTGCGACCAGCCGCTGGGCTGGAACATGGTGCATTTCGACGTGCAGCTCGTCGGCGGCATCGCGCTGCATCGCGGCATGATTGCTGAAATGGCGACCGGGGAAGGGAAGACGCTCGTTGGCACGCTGCCGGTGTTCCTGAACGCGCTCACCGGTCGTGGTGTGCATGTCATCACCGTGAATGACTACCTCGCCCGTCGTGACAGCGAGTGGATGGGCAGCTTGTACAAATTCCTCGGCCTCACCGTCGGATGCATCCAAAACGACCAGCCGAGCCATCTCCGTGCGGAGCAGTATCGCTGCGACATCACCTACGGCACGAACAGCGAGTTCGGCTTCGACTACCTGCGCGACAACGGCATGGCCTCCAGCAAGGAGCAGCAGGTGCAGCGCGGCCATTACTTCGCCATCGTGGACGAAGTGGACTCCGTGCTCATCGACGAGGCGCGCACGCCGCTCATCATCAGCGGGCCGGTCATGGCCGCCGAGAGCAATCATCAATACGAGCGCTACAAGCCGCTCGTGGAGCAGCTCGTGCGCCGACAGAACACGCTGTGCAACCGCTTCGTCACCGAGGCGAAGGAACTCGCCGAAAAAGGCGAGATGGAGGCTGCGGGCAAAAAACTTTTCCAAGTCCACCTCGGTCAGCCGAAGAACCGCGCCCTCATGCGCTGCATGGAAGAGCCGGAACTGCGCCGTGCGATGGAAAAGGCCGAACTGAGCCTCTACGCCGACACGCAGAAGGTGGAGTTCTTCAAGCTCAAGGAGGAGCTGTATTACTTCATCGAGGAAAAAAGCCACGATGCCGACCTCACCGAGATGGGGCGCAATTTCCTCAGCCCCGATGAGCCGGACGCTTTCGTCCTGCCGGACATCGCCACCATTTATTCCGAGATCGACGGCGACACCTCGCTTTCCGAAGATGCACGTCAGCGCAAGAAGACCGAGATGCAGGACCGCCTCTCCCACCAAGGGCAGCGCATCCATCAGATCAGCCAGCTTCTCCGCGCCTACTGCCTCTATGAGAAGGACGTCGAGTACGTCGTCGAGGAGAACAAAGTCGTCATCGTCGATGCGCAGACGGGCCGCAAAATGGCCGGACGCCGCTGGAGCGACGGTTTGCACCAGGCCGTCGAGGCCAAGGAAGGCGTGCAGATCGACGCGGAGACGCAGACGCTCGCCACGATCACCATTCAGAACTACTTCCGCCTCTATCAAAAGCTTGGCGGCATGACCGGCACGGCGGAGACGGACGCCGCCGAGTTTCATGACATCTACGGCCTCGATGTGCTCACCATCCCGACCAACCGCCCGGTGAAGCGCAAGGACCACAACGACAGCATCTACAAGACCCGCCGCGAGAAGTTCACCGCAGTGATCGAGCTGATCCGCGAACTGCACGCCAAGGGCCAGCCCGTGCTCGTCGGCACCGCCAGTGTCGAGGCCTCCGAGATGGTCTCGCGCATGCTGAAGCTGCAAAAGATCACGCACAACGTGCTCAATGCGAAGTACCACCGCCAGGAGGCCGAAATCGTCGCCCGCGCCGGTCATCGTGCCGCGGTGACGATCTCCACCAACATGGCTGGCCGTGGCACGGACATCAAACTGGGCGAAGGCGTGGCCGAGCTCGGTGGTTTGTTCGTTCTGGCGACGGAACGCCATGAATCGCGCCGCGTGGACCGTCAGCTTCGCGGACGTTCGGCCCGTCAGGGCGATCCCGGCGAGAGCAAGTTCTTCCTCAGCTTCGAGGACGACCTCATGCGCAACTTCGGCGCGGCCGAGCGCATGACGAAGATGATGGAGCGCTTTGGCATGAAGGAAGGGGAGGAATTGCAGCATCCTTGGCTCAACCGCAGCGTTGAGACCGCGCAGAAGCGCGTGGAGCAGCGCAACTACGTCTGGCGCAAACGCGTCCTCGAATACGACGATGTGATGAACCAGCAGCGCGAAGTCGTCTATGAATGGCGCAACGACGTGCTCAACAGCAACGACACCCGCATCCTCATCAACGAGGCCGTGGAAAAAGGTATCAGCGAGCGTCTCGGCGCCTTCGTGCCGAAAGATCTCAAGGGCGACGACATGGCCGACTACGACGGCCTTCTGCACTGGGTGAACAGCACCTTCCCCATCGGCCTGCGCGCCTTTGACGACGAGTTCAAGGCGCTCGACTTCGACGCCCAGGCCGCGTGGTTGAAGGACAAGATCCTCAGCGCCTACGACGTGAAGGTTAAAGGCGCGAACCCGACCGCCCTGCAGGAGATCGAGAAGATGATCCTCCTCAACGCCATCGACCGCCTGTGGCAGGAGCATCTCTTCGCGCTCGACGCCCTGAAGGAAGGCGTCAGCCTGCGCACCTACGGCCAGAAAGACCCGCTCATCGAGTTCAAGCAGGAGGCCTTCACGATCTTCGCGGAGCTGATGAACAACATCAACGGCGAGGTCCTCGGCAACCTCTTCCGCAGCACGCAGCAGCTCGCCGCGTTCGAGGCCTTCCTGGCCCAGCTCGCGGCACAGCAGGGCGGCGCTCCCGCACCGCAGCAGCCTGAAGACGAGGATGACGAAGCTGAATCCGCCGAGGCTGACCCCGGCAAATCCGGCCCGCGTCTCATCCTCCCCAGCGCCGCCAGCAAACCCAAGCCCCGTCCTACCAACGTCGGCCGCAACGACCCATGCCCCTGCGGCAGCGGGAAGAAGTTCAAGCAGTGCTGCGGCCGAACCGCATAATGTAAGCCGCAGATAGGACGCTAGACCAGTTGGCAGAGCCAGACCTTAGAGGCTTTGCTAGGCGGCGGGGTGATCCTTATGTGCACCCGGCGGGTCATGTGTTCGCACCTATGGGGGCTGCGCGCTGAGCCAGCCCCTTTTGAGAGCTTAATTGGCTGGTTTCAGCTGCCGCAGCTTCAACTTGGACACTCTCGCTTGAATCATTAACTACTTCTCCACCGGATTCGGCTGCGCGTCGTATTCCTTCCAGAATTCGCCGGCGGTTTTATCGGGCCGGTCGCGGTCGAACAGATCGGGGGCATGGCTTAGACGTTCGAACTGGGGCAGGCTGCGGAGAAACTCAATGTCCTTTGCATTTGGCGGGAGGGTCAGAGCCGCGAGCTTGCGGCATTCCGCGAGCGGCGAGAGGTTGGTGATCTTGGTGCAGCCTGACAGCCCTAGCGTGACAAGCGGCATGCCGCGCAGCGGAGCCAGGTCGCTGACCGGCGTGGAGCTGAGATTTAAATGTCGGAGAGGCAGCTTCGCGAGGGGTTTGATATCCGTGACGGCGGTGGAGGAAAGGTCCAGCTTGCTGATCGGTGGTGCCAGCAGAAGGACAGACAAATCACTGAAATTCTGCAGCCTTCCGAGATGCAGGGACCAGGTGCCGTCCTGCAGCTTCTCGATGTCGGAAGACTTCAGGCCGGCCATATAAAGCCGGGCCACCCGCGGGTCGGTGGCGTGGCCGGCCCAGAATGGTTTCGCCATGGTTTGAACAAGCTCTTGCTCAAGTGCCATGTTCTTCGCGGTTTCGCCCATGGCGGCATAAGCATCCCTCAGAGTGCGCACCACGGCATCGGTGCTGCGGTGCTTCAGACCAAACAGTTTGCAACTGAGCGTTGCTGCCTCCTCCTGGAATTGGATCGCTTCACCCCGCCGCCCGTTGGCTTGGAGAAAACTGCCCATGTTGTTCAAGGCAAAGAGAGTGTCGGGGTGTTCCGAGCCGAGCACCTTGCGGCGCAGCGCCAGCACCTCTTCGCGCATCTTCAGGCCCTCAGCCCCACCGCGGCTGTGTGAGTAATAAAACAGGGTCATGAGAGTGTCTGGGTGCTCAGGGCCGAGCACCTTGCGGCGCAGCTTCAACACCTCCTCCAGCATCTTGACGATGTCCCCCGGGGGACCAAGCGATGGGTCCCAAAACATCTTCTGGGTCAATGCCAAATAATGCATGGTCATGAGAGTGTCGGGGTGCTCGGGACCGAGCACCTTGCGACGCAGCGCCAGCACCTCGTTAAACAGCAGGACACCTTCCTTTCGGCGTCCATTTCGCTGATAGACATCCGCGAGGAAGTGCATGGTGGTCAGCGTGTCGGGATGCTCTTCCCCCAGGACCTTGCGACGCAAGGGGAGCACCTCTTCAAGCATGGCGATGGCTTTTTTCCCCTGGTCAGCCTTATGGTAGGAGAAAGCCAGGTAGTGCATGGTGGTCAGCGTGTCCGGGTCTTCGGCACCAAGCACCTTGCGGCGCATTCCCAGCACCGACTCGCGCATTTTGAGTGCCTCATCCCAGTTCCCGGTATGATAAGTGGAGTCCGCGAGGTCGTTCATCGCTGACAGAGTGGCGGGATCTTCCCGTCCGAGCCGTGAAACTCGTTGATCAAGCACTTGCCTCTGAAGCGGGATGGCATCCCGGTGAAGTCCGAGCGCCGCGTAAGTCCTCGCCAGGGTGGCTTGCAGGGCTGCACGTCGCTCCGGCTGTTCGGTGAGGTTCTTCGCCAGCTTTTTTGCGGCCCTGGCGAGTGTCTCGGCCACGGTGATGGTGCGTCCATCACGAGCCGGGTCCGGGCTTTGAAACACCTCGCTGAGGAAAGTGGAGACGGCCTCGGCGTCCTTGCGCGCCTTATCCTTCGCATCCCGCTGGGCGGCCACCTCGGCGAGCGAGCTGGTGGCACGTCTCTCCGCCTCAGTCGCACGTTTTTCCTTCGCCTGAAGATGGAGCACAAACCACACCGCCAGCACAGTGATGTGCACCCAAGCCGCCGCCGCGGTGGCGACGATGCCTTTGTTGCGCTTGATGAGAATCGCCACCTGCTTGGTGAAGCCGGCGTTTTCAGCACCTGTGGCGAACCCTCCCTGGAAGCGCTCGATGTCCGCGCTGAAGGCGGCGACATTCTGATAGCGCTCCGCCTTGTCGAGCGTGAGCGCCTTCATCACCACCGCTGAAAGAGCCGCCGGCACGCGACCGCCGGGTAGATGCGGAAGCCGTTTGATTCGTTCAGCTTCGAGCACCCCGCCCTTCGCGCGTGGGTCGCTTTTGACGGTGGTCGTGGCGCCAAACACCGTCGGCGCGTTGATGTTCGCCGTCTGCACCTTCTCCAGCACCTCCCACACGTCCTTGCCCTCCACCGGCGGGCGCAGAGTGAGAATGGCATACAAAATGCCGCCGAGGGAGAAGATGTCGCTGCGCTCGTCGAGTTCATTGACCTTCCCCATAGCCTGCTCCGGCGACATGTAGTTCGGAGTGCCCATCACCGCGCCTTCCATGGTGGCGGTGAAGGAACCTGTGCCCGGTACGGCCAGAGGACTCACCACGGCGGATGCTTGTTCAATGCCGGGTTCATTCAGGATCTTCGCGATGCCCCAGTCCATCACCAAGACCTCGCCGAACTCGCCCACCATCACGTTTTCCGGCTTCAAGTCACGATGGATGATATGGCTGGCATTGGCGAAGGCCAGGGCGTCGCACACTTTGCGGAAGATGGTGAGCAGGCGGTCCAGAGTGTAGTGCTCCAGCGCCTCTTTTTTCTCATGCCGCAGATCATCGAGGATTTGCTGGAGGGTGACTCCCTTGACCAGCTTCATCGTGTAGTAGAGCGCTCCTTCGCTGTCGCGCCCGATGTCGTAAACCGGCACAATGTTCGGATGCGCCAGCTTTCCGAGCACCGCTGCCTCCTGGACAAAGCGCCGCGCCTGCTCGTCGCTGGCTTGAGCATCGAGCATGACCTTCACCGCGATGGTGCGGCCAAGCTTGCAGTCCTCTCCCTCCAGAATCGCACCCATGCCGCCTTTGGCGATCTGCCTGCCGAACACAAACGGCACCGACGAATCGGGATTTGCGCCCATCACCGTGACTTCGAGGGCGGGCACCGTCACTTGTTTCGCCAAGGCGATGGTTTGCATGTCCGCAGGCGTGCCGGCGGCAGGATTTGCGGAGAAATCGGCGGGCGTTGCCATCCTGCCGATGCTGGGCGTTCCACTGGCGCATTGCAAGCTTTCTGCGGCGAGACTTCACGCCGGCATTTTCTTGACGCTTCCTGCGCGTTTCCCCATCATGCGGTCATGCTGACACGCGCTCTACTCGTCCTGCTCATCGTTTCCACACAGTCCGCGTCGTCGGCGGATGACTATAAGCTCGGCCCGCTTTCGCAGGAAAATCCGGCGGTGCCGAAGGGGAAGGTGATTCCGATGCCGGTGCATGAGTCGAAGATCTATGCGGGCACGAAGCGTGACTGGTGGATCTATGTCCCGGCGCAGTACAAGGCCGAGGAACCGGCCAA
Organism: Prosthecobacter sp.; assembly: GCF_044236155.1. Taxonomy (GTDB): domain Bacteria; phylum Verrucomicrobiota; class Verrucomicrobiia; order Verrucomicrobiales; family Verrucomicrobiaceae; genus Prosthecobacter. The sequence continues at coordinate 101,916 of NZ_JBIIHA010000015.1, read as the reverse complement.
TCTGATGGTTTTCCAGGACGGGCACGATTACGTCGGCGTGAAGGGCGCGTGGCGGGTGCCGGTGGTGTTCGACAATCTCATCGCCAGCGGCGACATGCGGCCGACGATCGCGATTTTCATCAATCCCGGTCACATCGGCGACACGAAGCCGCAGAGCGCTTGGAAGAACAACAACCGCGGCAAGGAATACAACACGCTGGGAGACACCTACGCCCGCTTCCTTCTCGAAGAGATCATCCCGCAGGTGCGGAAGGACTACAAGCTGACCGTCGATCCCGAAGGATGGGCCATCGCCGGAGCAAGCAGCGGGGCGATCTGCGCCTTCACGGTGGCATGGGAGCGTCCGGACAAGTTCCGCAAGGTGTTCTCCACCATCGGCAGCTACGTCGATCTGGCAGGTGGGCATGTGTATCCTTCGATCATCCGGCTGACGGAGCGCAAGCCGCTGCGTGTCTATCTTCAAGATGGCAGCGGCGACCTCGACAACCCGTTTGGGAACTGGCCGCTCGCCAACCAGCAGATGGCGAAGGCGCTGGCCTACCAGGGCTACGACCACACCTTCGTTTTCGGAGACGGTGCGCATAACAGCAAGCACGGAGCGAGCCTCTTTCCCGAGGCGATGAAATGGCTTTGGCGGAAGTGAAAGGGCAGGGGACCGGGGGCTTCGTTTTTTCGTTGTGAATAACTTGGTTTCGACCTTGACACCCCGGACAGTCCCCCTACTATCGCGGCCCCTCCTTCCCCAACGGGAAGTTTTCTCGTACTAGCAGCATTCAATGAAGACGTTTTCAGCCAAAGCCCAGGACCACAACCCCACATGGTGGGTCATCGACGCCAAGAACCAGATTCTGGGCGATGTGGCCGTTGCCGCCGCCAATCTACTCCGCGGCAAAACCAAGCCCACCTTCACCCCGCATGTCGATACTGGTGATTTCGTGGTCGTGCTCAATGCCGCCGAAGTCCGCCTGAGCGGCAAGAAGGAGCAGCAGAAGATTTACACCTCGAAGGCTGGCTACGTCGGCAACCAGAAGGTCGAAAACGTCGAGCGCGTGCGCGCCCGCCGTCCGGAGCTCCTCGTCGAGCGCGCTGTGAAGGGCATGGTGCCCCACACACGCCTTGGCCGCGCGATCTTGGGCAAGCTGAAGATCTACAAGGGTGCCGAGCATCCGCATGAGGCGCAGAATCCGAAGCCCTTCTCCGTATAATTTTTCTTTTCTCCTCACAGCATGAGCAAGCCACTCCAAAACGCCACAGGACGCCGTAAGACCGCCATCGCCCGCGTCTATATCACCGAAGGTGCCGGCAGCATCACCGTCAACGGCCGCGACTTCGAAGAGTACTTCCCGACCGTCGCCCTGCAGAACCAGATTCTCTTCCCGCTGGCGCTCACGAACTCCCGCCAGTCCTATGATTTCAAGGTCAACGCCTCCGGCGGTGGTTCCACCGGCCAGGTCGGTGCGGTCCGCCTCGGCATCGCCCGCGCCCTGATCCGCGTGAATCCCGAGCTTCGTCCGCTGCTCAAGCAGAACGGCCTGCTCACCCGTGATTCACGCGCCAAGGAGCGCAAGAAGCCCGGCCGTCCGGGCGCCCGCAAGCGCTTCCAGTTCTCGAAGCGTTAATCCACCCGTTGTTAAGCTCGATTGTGTGCAAGGCCCCGCCGAAAGCGGGGCTTTGTTTTTCTTGTCGCCCAATCCCTTGATACACGCCACATTGGCCCCATGACCTCCGGCCATCTTCTCGTTCTGGGCGCCAGCATCCTGTGGATCATGCTTTGCATGCGCTTCTGGTGGGCGATCGACCGCGAGCACACTTGGCAGCGGCGTTTCATCGCCATCGGGGCTGGTTTGGGCGGCGGACTGATCTACCTGATCGGTGCGATGATGCTGGAGATGCTGAAAGAAACTCCACCACCGGTGCAGGATGGGACCGAGGTCCGTGTGATGTCACGTCCGGCGCCTCCAGCGGAGAAGTGAGACCGGTTCTGGGGTGTGCGAAGATTTACTCCACGTCGCCAAAGCCCGACGTGACGAGTTCTTCCAGATCGGCGACCGCGGCTTCCGCGTCATTGCCGTCGGCAATGATCTTGATCTTTTCCCCTCGGCCGGCGGCCAGCATCATGAGGCCCATGATGCTCTTGCCGTTCACCGGCTCGTCATCCTTCTCCACCCAGACGTCGCACTGGTATTTGCTCGCGCGTTTGACGAACTGAGCCGCCGGACGGGCGTGCATGCCCATCTTGTTGCGTATGGTGAGTTCTTTTTCGATGCTCATTGCTGGGTGGTCGGAAACGCAGGTTAACCTAATTGATCATCAGACATCTTTTTCAACAACCTTTGGTCAAACTCCACGGCGCTGTTGTAGCCGAAGGTGCGGAGCTTGAAGTTGATGGCGGCCAGTTCGATGAGTCCCGCCACATCGCGGCCCGGCTCCACCGGCAGTTCCACGCGCTCCACCTTCAGGCCCATCAGGTCGCGGGAGTCGGTGCTCACGCCCACGCGTTCCAGCTCGGCGGATTTGGCGCCGCGCACCAGTTCCACGATGAAATCCAGCCGTTTGCTCAGGCGCACGGCACCGACTCCGAACAGAGCCGCCACGTTCAGGATGCCGAGGCCGCGGATTTCGATCATTCCACGGGTCAGATCGGGCGCGGAGCCGACGATTTCGCGGTCTTCGATCAGACGCAGCCGCACAACATCGTCCGCCACCAGGCTGGCACCGCGCTGCAGCAGGCCGATGACGCTTTCGCTTTTTCCGGCGCCGCTGTCCCCCTGGATCAGCACGCCGATGCCCTGCACATCCACCATGCAACCATGCAGAAGCAGGGTCGGGGCGGAGGCCCACTCCAGCTTGATCGTGGCCGCGTTGAGGAATTTCATCGTCATCATGCTCGTCTGGAAGACGGTGATGCCGGCGGAGTTCGCGATTTCGATCAAGTCATCTCCCAGCCGGAGGCCGCGTGCCACGACGATGCAAGGGATGTCCCAGGAGCAGAGCTGGCTGAAGCGTGCCGCACGCAGCTTCGGCTCAAGGCCTTCCAGGAAGGAGTGTTCCGAGTTACCGATCACCTGGATGCGCTTGTAGGCGAAGTAGGTGAAGAAGCCGGACAATGCCAGGCCCGGCCGGTTCACGGACGGTTCGCTGATCCTGCGTGAGTAGCCCGAGTTGGAGCCGATCAGCTTCAATTTGAGCGCCTTTTCGTTCTCCTGGAAAAACTCCCCTACCGTGATGGCGGACGGGCGTTTGACTTTCGGCGGTGGTGGCATGGGCCGACATTACGCGAAGCCGCTCCGCTGCGGCAACGAAAAACCAAGCTCGTGCTGGAAAACATCCCTCAACCGGCTAAAACATCCGCCCCCGAATGCCGCCCACGCCGGCACTGGCTCTTTCCCACACCTCTCATGCCCCGCCCGAAGCCCGTCGCCTTTGATTCCGTCGAAGCTGTCATCGCAGACATCCGCGCCGGGCGCATGGTGATCGTCACCGACGACGAGGACCGCGAAAACGAGGGCGACCTCATCTGCGCGGCCGAAAAAATCACCCCCGAGATGGTGAACTTCATGGTGCGTCAGGGAGGTGGCATGCTCTGCGTGCCCGTCTCGCTCGAAATCGCCCAGCGGCTCAACCTGGCCAGCATGGTGCCGGAAAACCGCGAAGCCTTCCGCACGGACTTCACCATCACTGTCGATGCGGCCAAGGGCATCAGCACCGGCATCAGTGCCGCCGACCGCACGCGCACCATCCGCCTCCTAGCTGATCCGAAGAGCAATCCGGATGACCTCGTGCAGCCCGGCCACATCAACCCTCTTGTAGCCAAGCCCGGCGGAGTGCTCCGTCGCGCCGGTCACACCGAGGCGGCGGTCGATCTGGCCCGCCTGGCCGGCTTGCGCGAGGCCGGCGTGCTGATCGAAATCATGAACGCCGACGGCACCATGGCGCGTCTGGCCGATTTGAAGAAGTTCGCAAAGAAACACGGCCTCAAGATGTGCAGCATCGCCGATCTCATCGCCCATCGCCGCCTGAGCGAGAAGCTGGTCGAGAAAATCGAGGTCGTGGACATGCCCACCGACTTCGGCACCTTCAAGCTGCACCTCTACAAGAGCAGTCTCGACGGCGTGCATCACGTCGCCCTCGTCATGGGCGACATCACGCCCAACTCTCCCACGCTCGTGCGAGTGCACAGCGAATGCCTCACCGGGGATGTGTTTGCCTCCCGCCGCTGTGATTGCGGCAGCCAGCTCCATTCAGCCATGCGGCACATCGCGGAGGAAGGGAAGGGGATCATCGTTTACATGCGCGGCCATGAAGGACGCGGCATCGGCCTGCATGGCAAGATTCTCGCCTACAAGCTCCAGGAGCAGGGTCTCGACACCGTCGAGGCGAACCTCAAGCTCGGCTTCCCGATGGATCTGCGCGACTACGGCATCGGCGCGCAGATCATCTCCGATCTCGGCGTGCGGAAGATCAAGCTCATGACCAACAACCCGCGCAAGGTCGTCGGTCTCGAAGGCCACAAGCTCGAAATCACCGAGCAGGTGCCCGTCAAATCCCCGCCCAAGCCGGAAAACGCCCGCTATCTCGAAACCAAGAAGAGAAAAATGGGCCACAAGTTGTGAATGACGAAACCCGAATGGCGAATGACGAAAAAAATCTCCAAGTCCAAAGCTCCCATGAACCAACTCCTTTCTGAGCATTTCTTCCTTGGGGCATTGTCGTTCATTCGTCATTCATCGTTCTGATTTCGTCATTATCGTCCCCACGCTCACACGTCATCCATGTCGAATTACGCCTCCAGCCGCCCGCGTCCCACCCAGGAGCCGATCACCATCGCGATCGTCGCCTCGCTTTACAACAACCAGTTCGTTCAAGGCCTGTTGAATGCCGCGAAAGAGGAGATCGAGGTCATCGCACCGAACGCCTTGGTCGATGTGTATCGTGTCCCGGGAGCCTTTGAGATTCCGGTTTGTGCCGAGCTCGTGCTGCGTGGCAGCGCGCCGGATGCGGTGATCGCGCTTGGAGTCATCATCCGCGGCTCCACCGAGCATGCGGACCTCGTCGGCGCGTCTGTGACCGATGCTTTGCAGCAGATGGCGGTGAAACACTGCATTCCTGTCATTCACGAGGTGCTGCTGGTCGAAACCGAGGAGCAGGCCGAGGAGCGCTGCCTCGGCGCGACCATCAACCGCGGCACCGAAGCGGCGCAGACCTGCGTGAAGATGATCAACCTGTTCGGCAAGATGAAGGCCAGCTTCGCCGGCGAACCCATTGACCACGCGTAACATCATGGGAAAACGCCGCGAAGGCCGCGAAGCCGCCATCCAATTCCTTTTCGCCCGCGACATGCAGGGCTCGGAAAAACCTGCGGAACCAGAAGTTTTCTGGACGCTTCATAGCGCGAAAGCCTCCACCCGGGCCTTTGCTGAGAGTCTGATCAACGGCGTGTTGCAACACCAGCCGGACATCGACGCTCGCATCGCCGAGTTGCTGCAAAACTTCCGCATGGAGCGTCTCGCCGCCGTGGACCGCAATGTGCTGCGCGTCGCGACTTATGAGTTGCTGCACTGCCCGGACGTGCCCGCGCCGGTCATCCTCAACGAGGCCATCGACATCGCCAAGGCCCTCAGCGCCGGTGAATCCGGCTCCTTCGTCAACGGCGTGCTCGACAAACTGGCCAGAACTCTGCGCAACAACGAGCCGAAGCGCCCTGTCGAAACCCTGTCCGAGGATTGACGCGCATTCGTCATTGATTTCGCTTCGCTCAACCCTTCGGGCTCCTTTCAGTCCTCCATCTCACTTCATTCGGTTCTGATTTCGACATTCGTCCTTTCTTTCCATGGCCGGTTTCTTCAAATCCCTCCTCCAGCGCTTCACGAAGCCCGACATCGAATGGGACGAGCTTGAGGCGTCGTTGATCGCGGGTGATCTCGGGCCGCGTCTCGCGCTGCAAATCATCGCCGACCTCAAATCCCGCCAGCGCACGCTGCACGGGGCCGACATCGTGCAGGTGGCCCGCGAGCATGTGCGCAAGATTTTGCCGGAGACCGTTCCGCCGCTCGATCCGCTGCCTGGAAAACCCAAAGTGCTGCTCATGGTCGGCGTCAACGGCACTGGCAAGACCACCAGCACCGCCAAGCTCGCCCATGTGCTGCATCAGCGCGGCCACAAGGTCGTGCTGGCCGCCGCCGACACCTTCCGTGCCGCCGCGGTCGAGCAGCTCACAGTCTGGGCGGATCGCTTGAAGATTCCGCTCGCCAAAGGCCCGCCCAATTGCGACCCCGCCGCGGTTTGTTTCGATGGCTACGAGCTGGCGCGCAAAACGCAGGCCGATTTTCTCATCTGTGACACCGCAGGCCGTCTCCACACGAAGCACAACCTCATGGAGGAGCTGAAGAAGATTCACCGCATCCTCGGCCGCAAAGACCCCGAGTCACCGCATGAGGTCCTGCTTGTCGTGGATGCCACCACAGGCTCGAACGCGCTCCAGCAGGCGCGTGAATTCCACAAGGCCATCCCCCTGACCGGCGTGATCGTGACAAAACTCGACGGCAGCGGCAAAGGCGGCGTGCTGGTGAACATCCAGCAGGAACTCGGCGTCCCCACCCGTTTCATCGGCCTCGGCGAGCGTGTGGAGGATTTCCAGCCCTTCGACGCAAAGCGCTACGTCGAGGAGCTGCTCTGACCGGACTTCTTCGACTTTAGAAGCCACCCCAATAAAAACCTTGTCGAAGGAGTGAACTCTCCGCTACGTAGTAGCGCGTCTGTTTTCAAACATCACCCAGGAGGAATCATCCGTGAAGTTCAAGTGCCCCACATGTGACATGCAGCTCAAGGCCGAGCCGGAAATGGCCGGAAAAATCGTCCGCTGTCCCGGCTGCAACACGAAGCTGAGCATTCCGGCCAGCGTGGCCGGTGCCCCGCCGCCTCCATCAAGCCTGCCCTCTCCCACCGGTCTTCCCGCGCCGAGCAGTGTCCAGCCGCCCTCTGATGCGAATGACGCGTTCGGGGCCGAGTATGAGCATGGTGCCTCCGCTCCGCCGCCGGAGCCGCAGGCTCCCGCGCCGACGAGCCAAGGTGAGCGTGGAGGCTGGGAGGAGAAAGACCCGACCAACCCGAACGGCTTCCTGTGCTTCGCCATCGGCTTTGTCATTTTCCTCACCTGGGTGGGCATTCTGTATCCCTTCCAGGCTCCTGAGGACACCCCGTCGGCGAAGTTCACGACGATGCAGTTTGTCGCGTCGCTGTTCTACAAGCACATGGCCGTCAGCTTCACGAACACGCTCTTTTTCACCTGGGCGATGTCGATCCTTTATCTCAAGCTGCAAAAGCTCAGCCACCAGCGCCAGGCCCTGATGCTCGACGTGCTGCCATGGGAACTGGGGGCGGAGATCAACCGCGACAATGTCGGTGCCTTCATCGATCACCTCTACAAGCTGCCGCACCGCCTGCGTGACAGCATGATGGTGAACCGCATCCGCAAGGCGCTCGAACTCTTCGAGGTGAAACAAAACGCCGGGGATGTCAGCCACATGCTCTCCAGCCAGTCGGAGATCGACGGCATGCGCATCAGCGGCAGTTACACGCTTACCAAGGCCTTCCTCTGGGCCATTCCGCTCCTGGGCTTCATCGGCACCGTCATTGGTCTTTCACACGCCATCGGCGGCATGAACTTCAGCGACATGGACGACCTCAAGCAGGTGAAGTCAACGTTGCAAAACGTGACCGGCGGCCTTGGCACCGCCTTCGACGCCACGCTGCTCGGCCTCGTGCTCGCCACGCTGCTGAACTTCCCGATGAACGCCCTCGCCAAGGCGGAGGATGACAACCTCAACACCATCGACGCCTTCTGCAACGAGGTGCTTCTCCCTCGCCTCAATGACGGCGGCGGCATCGCCGGGGGCGACACGAACGGTCTGATGGACACGCTCGTCAAAGCCGTCGCAAACTCGCAGAAAGAGTTCCTCACCGACCTCAACGCGCTGTCCAAGCAGATCAAGGAACAGGCCGACAACCTCGACAAACGCGCCGCCGCGCATCAGCAGCGCGTGGACGCCGAGTTTGCCACCGCGCTCAACCGCATGCGCGACGACCTCACAAACGCCGTGAAGGACAGCGTGAAGACCACCACCGATTACACGCGTGCGCTCGCCAGCGGCATCCAGTCTTTGAACACGCTGCTGTCCGAACTCGGCGGCAAGCAGATCATGATTCATCAGGTGAAGAAAAAAGGCTGGTTCAGCCGCGACTGACCAGGCAGCACCCGCTCACCCGCAACCGTCATGGCCAAGCACAAGAAGAAAGGCAGCGAAGAGATCCTCCTGATCCCCTTCCTGGACATTCTTTGCTCCCTGATCGGAGTGCTGGTGCTCATCATCGTCGTGCTCTGCGTCTCCATGACCGAGCAGACCGACGGCCGCCCGGAAGCCGAGGTGGAGATGGCGCAGGAGGCCAAGAAGCTGCGCAAGGAGATCAAGGAGCGCGAGGTCAAGGAGATCGTGCTCAAGGAGAAGATCGCCACGCTGGAGTCACTTCAGAAGCAGATCGATGAGAAGCAGCAGCGTTTCATCAAGCTACGCAAGCTCCTGACCACCTCGCAGGAGATCATGGACGCCAATCTCAAGATCAGCCAGCAGATGCAGAAGGAGCTCGACGACCTGCTCACTGAGATTTTCGGCCTCAAGGAGCAGCAGAAGGAAAGCCAGGCGGAGATCACGAAGCTCTTGGCCGAATTGAAGAAACGGCAGGTGCCCGCGGACAAGAAAATCCCGCCGGTGATCGTGCAGCCCTCCGGCAGCGGCATGCCGGAGGACACGAAGGCCTACTTCGTCGAGGCGGGCAGCGGCGCCTTGAAGATTTTGGGCGCATGGGGGGAGGATTATCGCCTGAGCGCCGCCGCCGAGGTGGTGGTCGCCGACGTGGCCTACAATCATTTTCTGACCGAGTTGGCCAAAAATCCGAAGTCCTTCATCTTGTTCCTCGTGCGTGATGATGGTCAGGGCGCCTTCAACAACGGAGCCGGTCGTGCCGAGAGTGACTACAAGATTCGAGTCGGCAAGCTGCCGGTTCCCGGTCGTGGCGTGCTCGATCTCGCCCTCTTTGAAAAATACCGCGGAAAAATCACGCCGCCTCCGGCCGCCGCCGCGCCCGCGCCTGGAAAGGCCCCGCCGCCCGCAGGCCCCAAGAAGGCTGAAGCACCGAAGAAAACCACCTGAACCATGCCCAAACACAAACACGAGGAGCAGGAACTGCCGTTCGTCGCCCTGATGGACACGATGACGAATGTCGTCGGCGTGCTCATCATCGTGCTCGTCATGGTCGGACTCAGCGTCGCTAACATTGTCAAAACGGTCCTTTCGGACCTCCCCCCCGTCACACCGGAGGAATTGCAAAAGCTCAAAGAACTGGCGCAAAAGAAGACGCCGCTGCCCACCGAGGATGAGGTGGACCAGAAGCAAAAGCAGGCCGAGACCGATCTCAAAAAAGTGGTCGAAGACCTCAAGACCGTCGATACCTCCGAATTGCAGTCCAAGATGAAGTTCATGGACCTGGATGCCTTCAAAAAGCAGCTCGAGGAGCGCAAAAAAGAGCGCGATGCCCAGAAGGCCTCCACCGACAAGCTGCTTGCCGAAGTTGAGCGGCTCAATGCCTTGCTGGATGAGACGCCGGAGTTCAAACCGCCGCCTCCCACCTACATCCGCCTTCCCAACCCGCGTCCGTATCCCGAAAAGCCGGATGAGACGCGCATTCTCGTCGCCAAGCAGGGCGTGCTCACGCTCAACCAGGCCAAGTTCCTCCAGCCCATCCTCGAAGGCATGGAAAAGGTGAAGTCGCAGCTCGAGTATCAGCGCGTCGAATACACACCCTTTGCTAAGTTGCTTGAGGCGCTGCTAGGATCGCCAGCGAACGCGCAGAAAGCCTGGCCGGAGATCGCAGGTCTCGTCAATCGCGTACAGATCGAGCAGGCGGCGCTGGCCTACAAGGCGCTGACTGCCGGTGGTCTGCCTGCCACGAAGCAACTTCTCGCAGCATTGGCCGACATCGCCCGTGTCACCGGGCAGCCCATGCAAAACGTGGCCGCCGCTGTCGTTACTGCGGCAAAAGGCGATGTCTCCGCATGGGTGAAGCTCGATCCATCCCGCGACCCTGCGAAACCTGTCATCAAGGCCGTATCCGCCGGTGGCAAGATCACCTTCTCCTGGGGCGCGAACACCCAGGAGGTCAAGGCCACGCCCAAGGATGTCGTCGGGTACTTCCAGGATCTCGCCAAGCTCAAGGGCATCGAGGACGCCAGCAAGGCGCGCACCATTTATGATGCCACACGCGTCGTCGCACTACTGCAGCGTGCGGCCGCCAATCCGCTGATCGCCGGTTCTTATGCTTTCGAGCCGAAGATCAATCCCGCTGGGAACCTCGTGCAACTCGCCCTCACGCCGAAGGGCGGAGGTGGCGAGACCATCGAGTCGATGAAGCAGCCGAACTCGGCTTACATCCGGCTCATGCGCGATATCAAGGCCGATCCCAGCGGCGTCGCTTTGTTCCAAGTCATGCCGGACGCCTTTGAAACCTACCACGAGGCGCGGCGTATCGCCGACGAGATCGGCGTTCCCGCAACATGGGAGTTTCTCGCCAAGCTGGACCTCACTCTCAACGTGTCCGGCTTCGAGGTGCAGCGCCTCACACCGACTCCGCCGGAGGATCCCAAGCTCAGGAATCGAGTTCGCATCGCCGCGCCGAAGAAGACGCTGGATTGATGATCGTGCGGAGAAGTCTGGTCACGCCAGATCTAGAGCTCCGCCCTCGCAAAGCTCCTTCCTGCCGAAGGTCTGCAAGTCGTGGCCCATCGCGTGTGCGACGGACATCCAGAGGCGGTTGTGAGCGGCCTTGTCGAATTTGAGGCTGCGGCCCATCTTGAAGCCGAAACCGCCGCCGACCATGACGTAGGGGATGTTGTCGAGCGTGTGTGTGTTGCCTTTGCCGAGCTCGTTGGTCCACACGAGGAGCGTGTTGTCGAGCATGGAGCCGTCTCCTGCAGGCTCGGGAATCTCGCTGAGGCGCTTCGCGAGATAGGCGAACTCGCCGGCGAACCACGTGTTGATCTTCATGAGCTTCTCGTAGCTGTCCTTCTTGTCGTCCGGATCGTGCGAGAGGCTGTGGTGCCCCTCCTCGACACCCAGCCAGCGCATCTGCGCCATGCCGACGCTGCGCATGTATTGCAGCGTGGCCACGCGGGCCATGTCGTTGGCGAGCGAGTTGACGAGGAGGTCGATCTGAATGCGGCTGATCTGCGGCGTGTTGTCGTTCACCAGTTCGATGCTGGGATCGACGGCAGGCACGGGATGCGTGAGCTTGCCCACCTTGTCCGCATCGGCCAAATCTTGTTCGAGGCTGCGCACGAGTGTCATGTGCTGGTCGAGCAGGGCTTTGTCGCGGGCGCTGAGCTTGTTCGACACGCGTTTCAGATCTTCGCGCACATCGTCGAGAATGCTGACGAGGCTCTCCTTGTCCTTCATCTTGCCATACACCTTCTTCAAAATCTGGTGCGGGTCGTCAATCGGTGCCACGGGCTGGTTTGGGCCCGCGTAGCTCATGCGTGTCCATGGGTCGGCACGGTCAGGGACAGCCACGCCGAACTCGAGCGAGCCAAAACGCGTTTTGGTTTCTTTCCGGCTCTGGAGGAAGTTTTTGAGCTCCTGGTCGATGGAGATGCTGCTGGCCCATCCGGCGGGATTTCCGCCGCCGCCCATGATGTTGCCCTTCATGAGCTCGTCGCAGGTGAGCAGGCAGCTCATGCCGCGCATGTGGCTGTCGCCATCGCCACGCACCTTGTTGGCAATGCCGTGGAGGACGAGCATCTGCTTCTTGAAAGGCTCCAGAGGCTTCAAGATGGATTTGAAACTGAACTCGCTGCCCTCTTGATCCGGCCAGAACTCGTTCGGCAGCGTGCCGTTCGGCGAAAACATGATGATCAGTCGCTGGCGCTTCTGCGGTGCAGGTGCGCCGGTCACACTGGGCAGGCCGGACAGGAAGGGGAAAGCCGCGGCGGAGACGCCGAGGTCGCGCAGGAATTGGCGGCGATGCAGGTGTTTCATAGGGGGTGAAACTGCTACGACGCCGGAGCGCTCTTCTTGCTCTCAGGGCAGCTCCTTGAGCTGGATATGGCGGTATTCCATCACGCCACGGTCGCCTTCGAGGCCGATGGGGCCGGTGGCGGGAAGCGCGAGCGCGGCTTCGAGGACTTCGCCATTGCAGGTGCAGTGCGCGACGCCGTCCTTCACTTCGACGATCATCTGGTTCCACTCCTGCGGCTTGTACTGCTTCAAATCCTTGTAAGGCCCGGCCACGAGGTAGTCGCGGCACTGGAGTTGCGGTTTGCGGATGAAGACTCCGCTGTCGGCGTTCACGCTGGCGCGGAACTCGAGCTTGAGCACAAAATTCTTCGGGAACTCGGCCACGGTGTAGAGCTGGCCGGTCAGTTTGTCCGCCTCGTTCGGGAAGGTGACCGCAATGGCTCCGTCCTTCACGATGTAGCGGCCAGCATCGGCGGCCTCCGTCTTGCCGTCGTGTTTCTCCAGGATTTTGCCCGGATTCGGATCGTCCTTCTTGGTTTTCTCTCGGAAGCACCAGCCCGTGAGGTCCTTCCCATTGAAAAGAGAGGTGAAGCTGGCTTCCGGCTGCCAGTCTTCGGCATGGAGCGTGGAAAGCGAGAGAACGACGAGGAGTGAGATGCTTTTCATGGTGGGTGGATGACTATTACTTCTGAACAACGGTGAATCCTTCTTTGCTGTCTTTGATCAGCCAGCCTGCGGCTTCGAGCTGTTTTCTTAAAGTGTCCGCCGTGGCCCAATCTTTGGCCTGTTTGGCATCCCAGCGCTGCTGAGCGAGTGTCTGGATGTCTTCAGGCACCTCGGCAACGACATTTTCGAGAACGCTAGGAAGCACGATGCCGAGAGCCCTCAGCATGAAATGCAGTCCATTGCGCACTGCGGCGGCTTCTTCGTTCGAGAGCGAGGCTGGCTTTAGCTTGTTGAGCACGCCAAAGATGCCGCCGAGGGCACCGGGGACGTTCAGATCGCTCAGCAGTGTGTCCCAGGCGTCTTGGAAGGGGCCGGGAGAGTTCGAGTGTTGGAGTGTTGGAGAAATGGCCGAGAGGGCTTTGTCGGCCTTTGCCAGCTTTTGCAGCGCTTGGCGTGCCGAATCGAGGCTGTGCATCGTGAAGTTCAGCGGAGCCCGATAGTGGCCGGAGATGAGCACGTAGCGCACCTCGGCGGCGCTGTAGCCACGCTGGGCGAGATCGGCCAGCGTGTAGAGATTGCCGAGGCTCTTGCTCATCTTGCCGCCATCAACCATGAGATGGGCGACGTGCATCCAGTGATGCGCGAATTTGCCGTGCGTGCTGCAGCAGCTCTGCGCGATCTCGTTCTCGTGATGCGGAAAAATCAAATCGACTCCGCCGCTATGCAGGTCGAAGTCCTCGCCGAGATACTCGAGAATCATCGCGCTGCATTCGAGGTGCCAGCCGGGACGGCCCTCGCCCCAGGGGCTGGGCCAGTAATTTGCGCCATCTTCGGGCTTCCGGGCCTTCCAGAGGGCGAAATCGGTGAGGGAATCCTTCGTGTACTCGTCGCTATCGGTCGCGCTGGCCGCTTCGCTGGCGCCAAGCCGCAGTTCACGGTCTTCCAGATGGCTGAGCTTGCCGTAATCCTTGAACGAGGAGACGCGGAAATACACGCTGCCGTCCGCAGCGGCGTAAGCGTGGCCGTTGGCGATGAGTTTTTCGATCATCGCGATCTGATGCGGGATGTGCGCCACGGCGCTCGGCTCGACTTGCGGCGGCAGCAGGTTCAGGGCGGCGCAATCGGCGTGAAATTTCTCCGTCCAGCTTCGGGTAAAGTCGGTGAGCGTCTGACCGGCCTTCTGGGAGTCGCGAATCGTCTTGTCATCCACGTCGGTGATGTTGCGCACGTGCAGAGTGGGCGTGCCCGAGGCTTCCACGACGCGCCGCATCACATCCTGCGCCACGAAGGTGCGGAAGTTCCCGATGTGCGCCGGACCATAGACCGTGGGGCCGCAGCAGTAGAAGCGCAGAGTTTTGCCGTCGAGCGGCTTCACTTCGCGGTCGGAGCGGGTCAGGGTGTCGTGGAGCTTGAGAGGCATGAGGGCGGGGAAATTGAATGACGAATGGGGAAAGTCGAATGCCGAATGAGGCAGAGCTTGCTCTTTCCGCCCAGGGCAGTATCTTCTACTCCCAACTTCAAACGGGGGCGTACTGGTTTCGACGGGTAGCCTTAGTTCGGAGCTGCATGCCGAGGATGATTCGTTGGCCTCGTTAATCACCGGATCAAACCAATAAATGTGAACTCTAACGAGCTCGCTCTCGCGGCTTAAGCCCCGCGACATCTTTCAGGCGATGTCTGGTAGCCTGAACGATGACACCACCAGGCTGGGCTGATGGCCGGGCGACCGGGTCACAGTCGAGATCAAACAGGACGCTGGGTGAAGAGCAGGCTGTCCCTCGTCGGCTCCCACCGAGATCAAATGAGTGACTGAGCATGGAGATGCTACGGGCACGGGTTATTCGGACAGGGGTTCAACTCCCCTCGCCTCCACCATTTTGATTTATATAAGTCTTTATTGTCGCAGCCTGTCATCTGACAGGCATCGCAAGCGTTGAGCTTTGGCTGAGGAGGCAAGCGGCGTTCGCTTATTTGAGAGCCTCGTCAAGCACACGACCGTCGGCACCGGGGAAGGGGAAGCCGAGGAGTTTCGCCATCGTCGGGGTGACGTCGATATTTTTCACCTCATCGAGCACGACGCCCTGTTTCACGCCTGCTCCGCTGATGACGATGCTTCCGTAGAGGTTGGGGTCGAGGTGGTAATGGCCGTGAGCACCCTTCGGCGGATCGTTCGGGATGATCACATCGTTATCGGCGAGCGAGTCAGTGAAGGTGTATCCGTCGCCTGCGAGCAATACGAGGTCGGGCTCGCGGCCGTCCTTGTCGGCGGTGAGGTGGTGGAGCTTGCTGTCGAAGTCCCTGGCTTCCGCCACGCCGCTCACACCTTTCAACTTCGCGAGTGTTGGCGTGATCTGCTTCAAAACGCTCTCGCGATTCGCTTCATCGAGCACATAGACGAAGCACGCGCCTCCCTCGGCCATGGCGAAGACCTGGGAATCGGGTGCGAGGTTCTTGCCGAGCACGGCTTTGACGAATCCTTCCTTCCGCAGCGCCGCGTTGGCGTTGATCGATTTCGTGAAGGTGACGAAACCGTGGTCGGTGGTGATGACAAAGGTCGTTTTCTCGCGAATACCGGCTTCTTCGGTGGCTCTAATCAGGTCGGCGACACGGTTGTCAGAGTCATTTGCAGCCCAGTAGGCCTCCGGCACCTGGCGGCCATGAGCGTGCTCGAACGAATCAAGACTGACGAGGTGAATCGCGAGGAAGTTCGGCTTGTGCTTCTTGATGATGTGCGTGGCGAGCAACGTGTACATGTAATCGCGCTGCGCCTTGCCTGCGTTGCCAAGTTTGCACCATTCCATCTGCTTTTCGACGGGGATGCCGGCGGCGCGAGCTTCCTCAAGCAGCGAAGGCGTGCCGTATTTCTCGAACAGCTCCTGCTCAAACACATCCGGCACGGTCCAGTCGAGTGTCTTGGCGCCGCGTGAGGCGGGCCAGATGACGCCTGCCGTGGTCAGGCCTGCGGCCTTGGCCGCGTCATAGATCGTGGGTGTCTTGACGATCTCGTCCTTGTTGAAGAGCGGATCGGGAATGAGCAGCACCTTTTTCCGCGTCGCACGATCAAAGTATGCGTTGGCGAGAACGCCGTGTTTTGCGGGATGCACACCGGTGACCAGCGTGGTGTGATTGGTCCAAGTCACCGTCGGAAACGAGCACTCCATCCGTTTCGCCCGCACACCATTCGCCGCGAGCGACTTCACCGCGGGCATGTGGCACTTGGGATCATCGAAATAATGATGCGCCCAGCCGTCGATGCTGACGAGGATGACATGCTCGCTCGGGGCCGCGTTGATGAGTGATGCGGTGGCGGCGAGGAGGGAGAGGGTGCGAGCGAGCATGGTAGGTCAGTGGTTCAGCAGGTCAGAGCAGGCGTCGAAGGATGCTGATCGACTGACCAAGTGTCCCACCGACGCACTGATTTACTTACCGACGCGATACAGCTTGTCCTGAGTGCGGATGAAGAGGCTGCTGTCGCTGACGGAAATGCTGGCGCGTACGCTATCGGCGTTGCCGTTCGGCTTGGAGCCATTGCCCATTTCGTTGACGGACAAAAGCTCGAACTTGTCGGTGTTCGCTTTGGCGACGTAAACCTCGCCCCAGAAGTTGATGCAATACACCTTGTCGTCGGCCACGGTCGGGCTGCTTTCGAATTTCGTTTTGCCACCGAGTTCGCCAGACCACACGACCTTGCCGGTCTTTGGCTCCACGCAATGCAGGGCTTTCTTGCCGCCATCGAGGACGTAGAATTTTCCTTTGTAGAAGGCGGGGGTGGGCACGTCGCTTGTCACGCCTTTGGGCTCGGTCTGCCACAGAGGTTGCGTTTCACCTTTCGCATCGAGTGGTATGGCGAAAACCGGCGAGTTCTTCGGCGCGCAGACGATGGCGATGCCGTCACCGGCCACCGGTGAGGGCACGAGGCGGAAGAACTTGTTGTAGCCGTCTCCTGGCGGGTTCCAGGTTGCGACGCGGGAGAATTCTTTACCCGTGACCGCATCGTGGATGGTGAGCGTGTCACCGCCGGAGATCAGCATGAGGCGCTGGCCTTTGTAGGTCGTGAAAACCGGGCTGCTGAAGGCTTCCAATGACTCCGTATTGGCCAGGGTGGGGCGGATGTGCTTCCACAGGTCTTTGCCGGTGGCCGGATCGATGGCGAGGATGTAGCTGCTCAGGTCCTTGCCCGGGGTGCCCTTCTCAAACTTGCCCTGGAAGGTGAAAGCCTCGTTGCGCTGGAGCACCTGGATGTAGAGCTTGCCACTGTCGATGGTCGGGCTGCTGCCGTAGGTCCACTGCGTGGCGAAAGCACCGTGCGTTTCCTTGAAGTCGCGCTTCCAAACGATCTTGCCGCTGAAATCGCAGGCTGCGGCGACGGCGTTGGCAAAGAGGAAATACACACGGTCTCCATCCGTTGCGGCCGAGGGGCTGGCGAGGTTGCTCTTGTCATCCCACTGCACCTCGGCGCCCTCGGAGATGGTGACACGCCATTTTTCGGCGCCGGTCTTTTTATCGTAGCACAGGCCGACGAGCTTCTTTTCGGCGGCGATGGGCGCGGTGATGAAGATATTGTCACCCCAGATCACCGGGACTGAAGCGGCGATGCCGGGAAGATCGGCCGCCCACTTCACGCCTTCAGACGTGCTGAATTTCGCCAGCAGGCCTGTTTCGCCGCTGGAGCCATCCTGGCTCGGGCCGCGCCAGTTCGGCCAGTTTTCAGCGAGAACGACAGATTGAATCGAAAGCGAGGCAAGCAGGAGCGCGGAGATGATTTTCATGGCGGAATGAGAGAAGCGAATACGCGCTGGCATGTCGAGATGTTTTCGCGAATTGATCGCCACGTTTTGAATCTCTCCCACTGGCAGGCAACAGCGCTCGCGCTCCTCGGCTTCATCGTCGGGCTGGCGCTGCATCTGCGCTGGCATCCTTTGCGGCAGTATTTATCGGACGCGTGGGATCTGCTGCGTCTGCGGCCGGCTTTGGTGCTTTGGGTGGCGGGAGCATCGCTGCTCGCCTCGCTTTTCGGCGACAGTCGGTCCACCTCGTATCCGCTGCTGCAAATCATGGATTGGAGCGAGTTGGTGGTGCCGCTGGCCCGCGACGCGCTGGCCCACCTCGCGCTGCTGCCGCACGCGCTGGTCCAGCCGTGGCCTTTGGCATGCGTCATTCCCTTTGTGCTCGCCATTCTCACGGTTCGCATCTGGCGCTGGCCCTACCGCTACGGAGAACGCCGTCCCGGCCCGGAGCAGAAGATCACGCTGCTGGCGTTCACGCTCATCGGTTTCGCCTGGCTGGCGCTCGAAGCGGCCACCTTGCCACGCATGCTGCCGGAGGGGGCGGAGTCGGTGAAACTGGGCTTGCGCTATGTATTCACCGCGCTGGCCTGTGCCGGCATGCAGGTGTGGCTGGCGCGTTTTGTCATCGCGTGGGAAAAACCTCGGGATACAGACTCTGAAAAGGATGCTGTCGCGGCATTGGAGAGCACGTTTGCACGTTGGCAGAGCGTGGCGTTTCTGGCGGCCTTCGATTTGCTGTGGCTCCTCTGGCGCCAGTGGCAGTTGAACATGCCTCAGGGCCTCGGCTTGTGGCTGTGGATCGAGTTGCTGCTGGTTTTCGCGGCATTGCCCGTTGCTGTGGCGGCGGTGCCCGGCCATTTCGGGCATCAAGGTGCCGTTGCGCTGCGCATTTTGCTGCGGGCGGCCCTGCCTCTGCTGCTCTTTGGCATCACCGCGATGTCGGTTTTGATTCTCTCCTTGTATGCGTCCGCTCTGGGGCGCGCGCTCGTGGCGGATTCCGCGCCATTGCGTGCGATCATGCTGCCGCTGGACGCATTGGTGCTTGCGATGCTGGATTGCTGGCTATTGCTGAGCGCTCTTCTCCTGATGTTGCGCCTCGGTTTCCCACGTTCTCCCACCGCATGACCAGCGGCACACTTTCCTCTGAACAGATCACGCGGCGGGCGAAGTCGAACTTGGCCTTCGCGCTCGCCTGCCTGCCGAAGGAGCGGCGGCGCGACATGATCTCGTTCTACGCCTTCTGCCGCGTTGTCGATGACATCGCTGACTCCACGGCGGCGGGAGCGGAAGAAAAAGAACGGGAACTCAACTTCTGGAAGCAATGTGTCGAGGAAGGCAGGCCGCCGGGGCATCCCGTGCTCGATGAGGTGCTCGTGCTGCCTCAGAAGTACGGCTTCCCGCGTGCGTGGCTTGGCGAGATCATTGACGGTGTCGCAAGCGACATCTCAAAGACCCGCTACGCCACGCTAGAGGAACTGCTTGGCTATTGTTACAAGGTCGCGAGCGTCGTCGGTCTCGTAAGCATCGAGATTTTTGGTCACACCAACCCCGCCACACGGGATTATGCCATCAACCTCGGCTACGCGTTGCAATTCACGAACATCATCCGCGATGTGGGCCAGGACGCCCGCGAGACGGGCCGAATTTATCTGCCGCAGAGCGAGCTGCGCCAATTTGGAGTGCTGGAGAGCGAGATTCTCGACGCGCGGCCGAGCGAGCGCTTCTTCAAGATGATGGACTTCCAGTATCGACGCGCTCGTGACTATTACGACGCCGCGCAGAAGGCGCTGCCACCCGAGGATCGCAAAAAAATGGTCGCCTCCGAGATCATGGCCGCCATCTACTCGCGCATCCTGGAGAAGCTCAAGCGTCAGAAGTTTCCTGTATTCACCAAGCGCTGCCGCCTCAGCAAGCTGCACAAGGTGTGGATTCTCGGCAGCCACCTGGTCAAGGCGCGGTTTGGACGCTGAGGAGCCCGGAGGTCCGCTCTCCTGGCTGGTTTTCGCCTCGACCTATACTTTTCTGATAGAAAAGCTGCCGTTTGTGCGGCTTCTGCGCCCCCGTTTTTTTCCATGCGCAGCCTTATTCTCTCCCTGCTCCTCGTTTCAGCCTCTCACGCCGCCGAGCCTCTCAAAGCTCTCCTGATCACCGGTGGCTGCTGCCATGACTACGCGAAGCAGCATGAGATCATCGCCAAGGGCATCCAAAGTCGCGCGAATGTGCAGGTGGATGTGATTTGGACCGATGACAAGTCCACGAACCCGCCGCTGCCGATCTACGACAAGGTGGATTGGGCGAAGGGCTACGACATCATCATCCACGACGAGTGCGCGGCGAGCATGAACAACAAGGAGACGCTCACCCGCATCCTCGACGCTCATAAAACCATCCCCAGCATCCAGCTTCACTGCGCCATGCACAGCTTCCGCACGGGCGAAGATCGCTGGTTCAAGCGCCTCGGCCTGCAATCGAACTCCCACGGCCCGCAGGAGCCCATCGCGATCACGTTTGTCGATAAAGAGCACCCGATCACGAAGACGCTCGCCGACTGGACCACGATCAAAGAGGAGCTGTATAACAACGCGAACCTCTTCGACGCCCATCCGCTCGCGATGGGCCGCCAGATGGTCAAAGGCAAGGCCGTGGACGCCGTTGTGGCATGGACGAACGAAAAGTCCGGTGCCCGCAGCTTCAGCACGACCATCGGGCACAACACCGAGACCGTCGCCGATGCTCGCTACCTTGATTTGATCACGCGGGGCCTGCTTTGGGCCTGTGACAAGCTCACGCCGGAGTTTCTGACGCCGTTCAAGGGGCAAAACAAAGTCACCTTTGTGCCCGCGAAGCCCGTCGAGGCCCCGAAACCCAAAGCTCCGCCGCCCGGGGCGACCAATGTCAAAGCCAGCGCCAGCAGCGAAGAATCAGGCAAGGAGAACTACGACTGGCGAGCCGTCGATGGCGACCTGAGCACCCGCTGGTGCGCATCCGGTGGGAGCAGGCCGCAGTGGCTGCAATTGGAGCTCGAAAAGTCAGCCAAGCTCAGCGCCATCCGCATCGACTGGGAGAGCACCAACAACGCCTACGCGCACTTCATCGAAACCTCCACCGATGGCAAAAACTGGACCCGCGCTGTCGATGCACCCAAGCCATCCCCTGGTGTCAGCCAGCACAGCTTCTCCAAGCCCATCGACACCCGCTTCGTCAAAATCACCTGCACCGGCACCAGCCAAGGTGGCTGGGTCAGCATCCGCGAAGTGCAGCTCACGGGCGAAGGCATCAAGGCCATCGCGCCGAAGCTCAACGACGAGCAAAAGAAGGCCTACATCAAGGCCACCGATCCCCACAAAGACAGCGGCAATGTCACGCCGAAGATCGTGAAACTCACGCCGGAGGAGGAAGCGGCCATTTTGAAGGACGTGAAGGTCGCCGAGGGCTTTGAGGTCACGCTTTTCGCGAACAGCGCCGCGGCGAACTACCCCGTCTTCGTCTCCGCGGAGCCGGATGGCACGCTTTACGTTTCCTCGGACGGTAATGGCTCGCTGGGCCGCAATCCGAAGCGCGGACGCGTCATCCGCCTGCGCGATCTCGATGGCGATGGCCGCGCGGATGAGACGAAGGTCTTTTGCGAGGTCGATGCGCCGCGTGGGCTCGTGTGGGATCACGACCGGCTCTACCTCGTGCATCCGCCGCACCTCAGCGAGTTCATCGATGCCGATCACGACGGCATCGCGGAGAAGCAGAACATCCTCGTGAAGGACATCGCGTTTGGTTACAAAGACCGCCCCGCCGATCACACCACGAATGGCCTCAGCCTCGGCATCGACGGCTGGCTTTACATCGCGGGTGGTGACTTCGGCTTCATGAAAGCCACCGGCACCGATGGCAAGACGCTCCAGCATCGCGGTGGAGGCGTCATCCGCGTGCGTCCGGATGGCACCGGCCTCGAAATCTACTCCACCGGCACGCGCAACATCCTCGAAGTCGCTATCAGTCCGCTGATGGACATCTTCGCCCGCGACAACACGAACGACGGCGGTGGCTGGAACGTGCGCTTCCACCACTTCACCGGCCTCGATGACCACGGCTACCCGCGCCTCTACAAAAACTTCAACGACGAGTGCATCCAGCCCCTCGCCGACTACGGCGGCGGCAGCGGTTGCGGCGCGGTTTACATCGACGAACCCGGCTTCGGCGCTTGGAACAATGCCCCCTTCACCTGCGACTGGGGCAGCGGTGCTCTCTGGCATCATCAGGTGAAGCCCAAAGGCGCAACCTTCGAAGAAACCCGCAAGCCCGAGCCCTTCATCAAAATGACCCGCCCCACCGACGCCGATGTCGATGGCATGAGCCGCGTCTATTGCGCCAGCTGGAAAGGCGCGACGTTTGATTGGGCCGGACCGGATGTCGGTTACATCGTGCAGGTGAGGCCGAAGGGCTTCAAAGCCGAGCCGCTGCCGGAGTTCGCGAAGGCGAAGGATGAGGACCTGGTGAAGGTGCTGGATCTCACCCAGCCGCAGAGCTATCGCCGCCGCATCGAAGCGCAGCGTGAGTTGCAGCGTCGAGGCAACAAGCAGGCGGACGGCTATCAGGCTCAGTATGCCTCGCTGCGCAAAGCGGATCGTAATCAGGTGGCTTCTCTCAAAGAGAAAGCCTCGGATGATGAAGTCATCGCGGCCATTGCCCATGCCGATCCGGTCATCTCGCACACAGCGATTCGCGCTGCCGCTTCTCGTCAGCTCTTCAAGCAAGCCTTTGCCGCTCTCGATGGCTCCAGCAGTGATCGCGCAGGCATCCTGCGTTCACTCGCGATGATGCACGAGACTGACGTCGTCTCCGGTCTGATTGAGCGTTTCAGCAAAGCCACCGATCCTGCGTTGCGCCAAGGCATCCTCGGAGCGCTCAGCCGCCTCCATTTCAAGGAAGGCGAGTGGAAGGGCGATTCGTGGGGCACGCGGCCGGACACGCGCGGGCCGTATTACCAGCCGGAGGCCTGGAACGAGACGCCGAAAATCGCCTTGGCGCTAAAGGACGCGCTGGCGAAGTCCTCGCCGGAGGAAGCTGCCTTCTTGGTGAAGGAACTGAACCGCAACCGCATCCAGTTCAACGAAGCGCAGCAGCGCATCCTCGCTCTGGCGAAGCAGGACCCGAAGGTGCTGCCGGAGCTGGCCGCGCAGATGGCCGGCGCGGAGGAGATTCCAGCGGAAGCCGTGCCGCTGCTCGTCGGACTCGTCCGACAGGTCGGACCCGTCGGAGCGACGGCGCTCTCGCAAGCCATCATCGCCCTTTCAAAGACCGACAGCGCCGAAGGCGTCTCCGCCACTCTTGTAGCCTTGGGAACACTGAAGAAGCTCCCGGATTCCGGCAAGGATTACGATGCGGCCACCAACGCGTTCTTCAATGCGCCGAAGCTCGAAAATCATCATCAACTCGTCGAGCAAACGGCGGAGAAGATGGACGGCACGGCGTCGCTTTATGCCGATGCAGCTCTGCTGAACCTCGCCAACCGCAAAACGGGCAGTCCTGAGTCGATGCAACTCTCGCAGAAAGCACTGGACGTCGGCTGGGCGGATGCGAAGCGCCGGAAGCAGATCGTGGAAGCGATTGGCCTGATCAAACACACGCCTTCGGCAGCCAAGGTGCTTGCCGCGCTGAATGACTCGGATGTGGCAGTGAAGAAAGCGGCGGAGAACGCTGCGAAGACGATGCGCCTGAACCTGGAGAAAGACACGACACCGCTGGTCAGCTCGCTGAAGCCCGAGGAAGTGCTCGCCAAAGTCGTCGCGATGAAAGGCGATGTCACGACGGGCGAGATGGTGTTCACGAAGGCCACCTGTATGGCCTGCCACACGACGAAGGAATCTGAGCCGCAGAAGGGGCCGTATCTCGGCAACATCGCGCAGACCTACAAGCGTCCCGATCTGGCCCAAAACATCCTCGATCCGAACAAAACGATCGCCCAGGGCTTCGCCAGTGAGGTGATCACGCTGAAGGACGGCACGCAGCAGATGGGCTTCATCACGCTGGAGTCCGCTGACAACGTGAAGCTGCGCAATGTGGCCGCGCAGGAGTTTACCTTCGCCGTGAAGGACATCAAAAGCCGCCAGAAGCTGCCGATCTCGATCATGCCGCCCGGATTGGCGAACAACCTCACGCTGCGAGAGTTTGCGTCGCTGCTCGATTACCTTGAAGCGCTGGCGAAGAAGTAGCCCTGATTGAACAGGAGCTAACAGAGGCAACGGAGAGTTTCTGATCTCTGTTTTCTTTGTTTTCTCCTGTAAAAATCTGCCACGTGGATCAGGCGATCACTTCTTTGACCACATGGCCATGCACGTCGGTGAGGCGGAAATCGCGACCAGCGTGGCGGAAGGTGAGTTTTTCGTGATCGAGACCAAGTTGGTGGAGTATTGTGGCATGCAGGTCGTGCATGTGGACTTTGTCCTCGACGGCCATGTGGCCGATGTCGTCGGTGATGCCGTGCGAGAAACCGGATTTGAAGCCACCACCGGCGACCCAGACGGTGAAGCCGAGTGGATTGTGATCGCGACCGGTGCCGTTTTTCTCGGCGTAGGGCGTGCGGCCGAATTCGCCGCCCCACCAGACGATGGTGTCTTCGAGCAGGCCGCGTTGTTTGAGATCGTAGAGCAGGCCGGCAATGGGTTTATCGACCGCAGCGGCGTGGTCGCCGTGCTTGGGCAGATTGGAGTGCTGATCCCAGGCGGGGTTGTTGGAATTGTCGCCGTAATTGACTTGAATGTAGCGCACACCTTGCTCGGCAAGGCGGCGGGCCATGAGGCACTGGCGGCCGTAGTTGTCGGTGGGCTTTTCGTTGATGCCGTAGAGCTTCAGCGTGGCCTCGGATTCGCCGCTGAGGTCCATGACGCCGGGGGCATTGGTCTGCATGCGGGCGGCGAGTTCGTAGCTGCGGATGACGGCGTCGATCTCAGTGTCGCCGGGCATCGCTCTGGCGGCCTGCTCGGCATTGAGGGAGCTGAGGAGGCTGAACTGCTTGCGCTGCTGCTCGGGCGTCCAGATCGTGTTCGTGATGTTTTTGATGGTGGATTCCTTCGCCGGAAGGCCGCTACGGCCCACGGGTGTGCCTTGGAAGATGGCGGGCAGGAAGGCGTTGCCGTAGTTGCGCGGACCACCATTGCCGAGCGACGGGCTGATGGTGACGAAGCCGGGCAGGTTCTCATTTTCCGCGCCCAGGCCATACATGACCCAGGCACCCATGCTGGGACGGATGAAACTCGTGGTGCCTGTGTGCAGGAACAGCGTGGCGGGGCCATGAGCGACGCCTTCGGTGTGCATGCCGTGAAAGAAGCACAGGTCGTCGATGTGCTGATTGATGTTCGGGAAGAGATTCGAGGCCCAGTGGCCGGTTTCGCCGTGCTGTTTGAAGTCCCAGAGCGGCTTCATCACGCGCTGGAGAGCGCCTTTGCCTGTCTTGGCCACAGCACGTGAATCGGCGACTTCGATGATCTTGCCGTCGTCTTTCAAAAGGCGCGGCTTGTAGTCATACGAGTCCACATGGCTGACGCCGCCCTGCATGAAGAGGAAAATGACGCGCTTGGCCTTCGGCTGATGATGGGCGCGTTTGATGGCGAGCGGGTTCGCCAGCGCGGCCTGACTTTGTGCCATGGCCTGCCAGGCCAGATAGCCGAAACCACAGCCGGTGGTTTGCAGGAAGTCGCGTCGGGTGGAAAACATGTGGCCTAAACGTGGTGAGGGAGGGGGATTTCGCCAGAAAAAAGCCCCATGAGCCACGAGGGCACATGGGGCGAAGTTTCAATCCAGGTGACTTACTTGATCATGTCAGCCACAAAGGAACGCTCATCAACGAGCTCCTTGTTCGTGGCGGCGATCTTCGACTTGGCGAAGTCGTCCATCTCGTAGCCGGTGATGACTTCGTAGCTGCCCGGAGTGGTGGTGCGCACGGGCATGCCAGCCCAGACTTCGGGGTCGAAGCCGTAGAGGCCGTTGCTCTTCACCGCGACAGAATGAATTGCGCCCGGAGTGACGAGCGAGCGGACGTGATCGACGAGGGCGTTCGCGGCGGAGGCGGCGGAGGAAGCGCCACGAGCGGCGATGATGGCCGCGCCACGCTTGCCGACGGTTTCGCAGAAGGGACCTTCCAGCCAAGCCTTATCGTTGATGACGGAAGCTGCCGACTTGCCGCCGATGGTGGCGTGGGCGAAGGCGGGGAACATCGTGGGGCTGTGGTTGCCGTAGATGAAGATGTCTTTTACCTCGGTGAGATCGACTCCTGCTTTTTGCGCAAGCTGGGTCTGAGCGCGGTTTTGATCGAGGCGCACCATGGCGGTGAAACGATCCGGCGTGAGGCGCTTGGCCTGGGAGGCGGCGATCATGCAGTTCGTGTTCGCCGGATTGCCGACGACGGCGACGCGGGCGTCATCTGCGGCGACCGCGTCGATGATCTGACCTTGGCCGATGAAGATCTTGCCGTTGTCCTTGAGCAGATCGGCGCGCTCCATGCCTGGGCCGCGGGGCTTGGCGCCGACGAGGAGGCACCAGTTGGCATCCTTGAAGCCGACAGCAGGGTCACTGGTCTGCACGATACCTTTGAGCAGCGGGAAGGCGCAGTCGTCGAGCTCCATCGCGACACCGGCGAGGGCGGCCATTGGCTTTTCAAACGGAGCCTCGATGAGCTGAAGGATGACCGGCTGGTCGGGACCGAACATGGCGCCAGAAGCGATGCGGAAAAGGAGGGCGTAACCAATTTGACCGGCGGCGCCGGTGACTGCGACTTTGATAGGGGCTTTCGACATGGTTTGGAGAGGAAGAACAGTCATCAGAGCAAGATGAGGCTTCAGGGCAACTGCGGGGTGTGATTCGTGGCAGAAAATGCTTGGGCGTCGGGCGGAGTCCTGTTATAAAATTGGTTTTCCAAAATTTTGATGCTCCCAAAGCCCATCCTAAAACGCCCCCCTTCTGGATTCCTGCCTGCTATGAAGAGCTGCGGGATGGCTGTCTGTGTGTTATCCGGTTTCATGTCTTTTGTGCAGGCGCAGCCCTCTTCGGTAGCCTCTCTTGCCCAGGCAGAGGCACGTCGCCGGGCCATCCAGGTGAACAAGGCGGCTGATGAGATCGGCCGGGGTTATCAGTTGATCGAGGAACGCAAGGTGGAGGAGGCTTTGGCTGTCTTCACGGCGACTTACCAGTCGCTGCCGAACATCCCGTTGGCCCAGGAGCATCGCCTGGCTGCCAGGAACGGCTATGTGGTGGCAGGCTGCCTGCATGCCCAGGAACTCGCTGCCAAGGGGAATTTGGAGGAGGCAAACAAACTGATCGAGCAACTGCTGGCCGCAGATGTGGCGCCGAATGACGCCAGGGTGCTGGCGCTGAAGAAGCGTCTGGCCGACCCGGATCGTTTTCCTCCCGCATTGACCGAAAAACATGTAGCAAATGTGCAGGCTGTGCAGGCCTTGTTGCTCAAGGCGAACTCATTTCTCGAACTCGGCGACCTCGACAAGGCGATTTCCACTTATCAGGACGTGCTGCGCATTGACCAAGCCAACTCGACAGCGCGTCGTGGCATGGAGCGCGCCGAGCAGGAAAAACAGCGGTATTACAAGGCAGCCTACGACCAGCAGCGCTCGAAGATGCTGAGCGCCGTGGACAAAACCTGGGAAGACCCGGTGCCGCTGGCTGGCCAGGATGTCAGTGGCATGTTTGGTATTGCTCCCGAATTGCGCGGCAGCACGCAGTCCGGCAGGGAGACGATCACCCAGAAACTGCGCAGCCTAGTATTTCCCACGGTGGAATTCGCAGGAGCCACCCTGGAGGAGGTGGCGGAACTGCTGCGAGTTCGCAGTCGTGACCTCGACCCGCAGGGCAAGGGGGTCAATTTCATCCTGAATCTGCCGCCTGAGGCCAGGGGCAAGCCGATCAGCCTTACGTTGCAAAACGTGCCGATGGAGGAGTTGCTGCGCTATGTGAGCGAGATGTGCGGTGTGACCTACAAGGTGGATGAGCATGCCGTGACGTTTGTTTCCCTCAGCGACCGCAATAACGCCATCATCACACGTGCTTTCCGCGTGCCGCCGGACTTTATTCAGAACGCTCCTGCGGCCGATCCCGGGGCTGCTCCCGCGGACCCTTTTGCCAACAACCAAGCGCCCGCCGCAGGCGGGATGACAGCGCGTCGCATGGGCGCTAAAGAATTCCTGGAGGCACGTGGTGTGGCTTTCCCGGAAGGAACCAGCGCAAGTTTCAACGCGGCCACCAGCATGCTGACCGTGCGCAACACGGTGCAGAACATGGACCTGGTGGAGTTGCTCGTCGAGCAGGCGACCAAATCGGCACCCAAGTTGGCGGTAATCCAGGTGAGGATGATCGAGGTGAATCAGGAGAACCTGGACGAGCTTGGCTTTGACTGGCTGCTAGGTGGGGCTGGGATGAATGGCAACAATGTGTTTGCCGGCGGTGGCACCTCCGGCAGCGGCACGCCATTTTCTGCCGTCAATTATCCATTTGGCAGTCTTGCCACAGTGCCTGCTGTTTTCGCAGGTGCCCAACAAGTTTTTCCTGCGCAAAACATCAATAATGCAGTTGGTGGCCCAAATGTCGTTGGCATAGCGCCGTTAAACGGCGGAGGTGGTGGTCCGGTCACATCCGGCATCAGGTCGGGATCTTTTGCCACAGGTCTCAATTCATTGGACAGTCTTCTGCAGACTGGATCAGCCAACGCCTCGCAAGATGTGGCCCCCGGCATTCTATCTGTCGCTGGTGTGTTCACGGATCCGCAGTTTCAGACCGTTCTACGCGGACTTGCTCAAAAGAAGGGCATAGATGTCAATGCATCACCAAGTGTCACAACCAAAAACGGACTCAAGGCGACTGTCGAAGTCACCCGGGAACTCATCTATCCAACCGAATTCGATCCGCCGCAGCTTCCTCAAGCGGGCGGGGGGGGGATTGGTGGCGGCGGAACCTCGGCGCTAATCGCCACGCCGACGACCCCTACAGCTTTTGAAATGCGCAAAACAGGTGTGGAGATCGAAGTCGAGCCTGTGATTTCGGATGATGGCACTGTGGAGCTATCAGTCACGCCTTCGCTAACGGAATTCGAGGGTTTCGTGAATTATGGCTCGCCCATTTTTTCCCCAGCTGGCTCGACTTTTCAGATTCTCACATTGGGGGCCGGCGGCCAGACTATCATTCCGTTCCTTTCTCCTGAGCGCCTTCTTACCCCGAACAAGATCCTCCAGCCGATTTTTAAATCACAAAAGGTCACCACAGGGGTGAAGGTTTGGGATGGAGCCACTGTGGTGCTTGGTGGAGCTAAGGTGCAACGGCACACTCTTGTAAATGATCAGGTTCCCATACTCGGAAACCTGCCTTTTGTTGGAAGGCTTTTTCGCAGTGAGGTCAAAAAGACCGATACAAAGAATATCATCATCTTTGTCACTGTGAATGTGGTCGATCCTTCCGGTCAGAAGGTCAATCGCACCACGGCTGCCGTGAGTCCTTGAGTGGCTGGTGGTAGGTTCGGGGATCAGGGGGAATCATTCTCGCGCAAGTATCCTGCATTGCATTCCAAGCGGCTCTAGCCTAGGTACACCGCCCTCCCGCCAGACCCTCCCGAATGTCCATCGCCAATACCCGCAACTTCTCCATCATCGCGCACATCGACCACGGGAAGACCACTCTCTCCGACCGCCTTCTCGAGTTCACGAAGACCATCACCGTGCGGCAGCAGCAGGACCAGCTCCTC
Source organism: Prosthecobacter sp. (assembly GCF_044236155.1). Taxonomy (GTDB): domain Bacteria; phylum Verrucomicrobiota; class Verrucomicrobiia; order Verrucomicrobiales; family Verrucomicrobiaceae; genus Prosthecobacter. Next base: position 72,667 of record NZ_JBIIHA010000015.1, on the reverse strand, counting down.
GATGCGATGGATTTGGAACGCGAACGCGGCATCACCATCAAGGCGCATCCGGTGTGCATGAACTATAAGGCCCGCAACGGCCAGATGTACAAGCTGAACCTGCTCGACACCCCCGGCCACGTCGATTTCAGCTATGAGGTCAGCCGCTCCCTGGCCGCTTGTGAGGGGGCCCTGCTCCTGATCGATGCCTCCCAGGGCGTCGAGGCCCAGACGGTGGCCAATTTGAACCTCGCGATGCAGCAAAACCTGCACGTCATCCCCGTCATCAACAAGGTCGATCTCCCCAGCGCCGACATCGAAAAGTGCAAGCGCCAGCTCGAGGACATCCTGCAGCTCCCCGCCGATGAGGCCGTGCCCGCCAGCGCCAAGATGGGCATCGGCATTGAGGACATTCTGGAGGCCATCGTCGCCTACATCCCGCCGCCAAAAGATCCCGGTGATGGCTACCTCCGTGCCTCCGTCTTCGATTCCGTCTTCGACGCCTATCGCGGCGTCGTCAGCTATGTGCGTGTTGTCAGCGGCACGATTGTTCGCGGACAAAAAGTCCGCATGATGTCCACCGGTCTCGATTACGAGATCAAGGACGTCGGCATCTTCCGCCCGAAGATGACGACCTGCGAAAAGCTCGAGGCTGGCGACGTGGGCTACCTCATCGCCAACGTGAAGACCACCGCCGACGTGAAAATCGGTGACACCCTCACCGAGACCCGCAAACCCGCTCCCGAGCCGCTCCCTGGCTTTAAAGAAATCCACCCGCTCGTCTTCAGCGGCATCTACCCGGTCAGCACGGACGACTTCGAGGCCCTCAAACTCGCCGTCGGCAAGCTCCAGATCAACGACGCCGCCTTTACCTTCATGAGCGAAAGCTCCGCCGCCCTCGGCTTCGGCTTCCGCTGCGGCTTCCTCGGCCTCCTGCACATGGAAATCGTCCAGGAACGCCTTCGCCGGGAGTTCAACATGGACGTCATCTCGACGTATCCGTCGGTCATTTACGAGGTCCGCAAAACCAATGGCGAGGAGATGATGGTGGATAATCCCACCTTCCTCCCCAGCGCCCAGGAGATCGACGAGATCCGCGAGCCGATGGTCAAGGTGAACATCATGATCCCCAACGAGTACATCGGTGACATGATGCAGCTCGTCATGGACAAGCGCGGTCAAGTGAACAACACCGAGACGCTCGACGACCGCCGCGTGCTCCTGCACACCGTGATGCCGCTGAATGAGATCCTCGTGGACTTCAACGACAAGCTCAAATCCATCACCCGCGGCTATGGCAGCATGGACTACGAGCACGCCGGCTACCAGGCTGCCGAGCTTGTCAAAATGGACATCCTCATCGCCGGCGACCCCGTCGATGCCTTCTCCTGCATCGTGCATCGTTCGAAGGCCGAGTCCCGCGGCCGTCAGCTCTGCGGCAAGCTCAAGGAAGTCATCCCGCAGCAGCTTTTCGTCGTCGCCATCCAGGCCGCCATCGGTGGCAAGATCATCGCGCGTGAAAGCATCAGCGCCCTGCGCAAAGACGTCACCGCCAAGTGCTACGGCGGTGACATCAGCCGCAAACGCAAGCTTCTCGACAAGCAGAAGGAAGGTAAGAAGAAAATGAAAGCCATCGGGAAAGTGAACATCCCGCAGGAAGCCTTCATTGAAGTTTTGAAGAACAACTGACCGTTTCAAAGTTCCTCATGTTTTTCCTCACGCCCCGTTACCTCAAGCATGCCAAGCTCCTGCACAAGGGCGTGACGCGCTTCATCAATTACAAGCGCGATGTGCTTCCTGCGGCAAAGCTCGATGAGATCCGCACGCTGCGATCCAGCCTCGAGGATGCGATGCGCTCGCGTGACCGTGCCCGCATTGATGCGCTGAGCACGGAGATCAATACCGTTTGCGAGAAAGCGTTGCCTGGAACGCAGCATTCGGACATAGCTGACAATGTGGAGGTGTTTTTCGTCGCTATCGTTATCGCGCTTGGCATCCGCAGTTACATCGCCCAGCCGTTCAAGATTCCCACTGGCTCGATGCAGCCCACTTTGTACGGCCTGGTGGCCAATCATACCAAGGAGGACGTGACCCCGAACGTCTTCGCCCAGGTGAAGGACTGGGTGGCTGGCCGAAGCTACTTCAACGTGGTGGCGAATCACTCCGGCTACCTCAAGCCGTGGCCGGATGCGCTGACCGAGCACAGTTTTATGGGTTTTTTTACCCATTGCCGCCTGCACTATGCCGACGGTCACACGCAGTGGATCTGGTCGCCGATGCGACAGCTCGCCACGGATGCGGAATTCAATCTTGGCATGGCCGGGTATTTGAAGGTGCCTGTGTCCGCCGACGGAGCCGAGATCACGCCGGATGCGCAGGCGGAGCGGAGGATTTCCGGATCGGGCAGCATCTACATCACCAAAGGGCAGCTTCTTGCCCGTGGCACGCTCGACACGGGAGATCATGTGCTGGTGAACAAGTTTGCCTACCACTTCCGCAGCCCGGTGCGCGGCGAGGTGTTCGTTTTCACCACGAAAAACATCAGCGCCATCGGCGTTCCGGCGGAGCAGGGATCACAGCATTACATCAAGCGCCTCGCAGGGGTTCCTGGAGATGAATTGTCCGTGGAATCACCGCTTTTGAAGATCAACGGCAAACTGGCCGAGGAACCCGGCTTCAAGCGCGTCATGACCGGCACAGAAACCGAGCCCAAAAACGGCTACCGCGGCTATGCGCCTGCCGCACGCGTCTGGGGCGGCTACGACCATGTGCAATTGCGGGATGACCAGTATTTCGCTCTGGGTGACAACAGCTACAACAGCTCCGACAGCCGCAAATGGGGCGTGGTGCCGGAGAGAAACCTCGTCGGGCCGGCCTTGTTCTGCTACTTCCCGCTGGGGAGGAACTGGGGGTTGATCCGGTAGGGAGAAATGCGGATGGCAACCATCCGCATTTCATTACGACTCAACTATTCGACACACTTCACGCCTTCTTCCCCTCGGCGCGGAGGAAGTTCTCCACCCAGGTGATGTCGTACTGGCCGTTTTGGAAGTCGGAGGTGGTCAGGATCTGGCTTTGCAGCGGGATGCTGGTCTTGATGCCTTCCACGGTGAACTCGCCCAGAGCACGCCGCATGCGGCGGATGGCGATGTCACGCGTTGCGCCGGTCACGATGAGCTTGGCGATCATCGAGTCGTAATATGGCGGCACGGAGTAGCCGGAATAGACATGTGTGTCCACGCGCACGCCGCGACCGCCGGAGGTGTACCACAGGTTGATCTTGCCGGGGCTGGGCGCGAAATTGCGTGCGGGATCCTCGGCGTTGATGCGGCACTCGATGGAGTGGCCGCGGGGCTTGGCCTTGAGGACGTGCTCGGAAAGCGGCAGGCCGGCGGCGATGCGGATCTGCTCCTTGATGAGGTCGCAGCCATAGACTTCCTCGGTGATGGGATGCTCCACCTGGATGCGGGTGTTCATCTCCATGAAGTAGAAATTCTTGCCCTCGTTATCAACGAGGTACTCGATGGTGCCGCAGTTCTCGTAGCCGATCTGCTTGCAGATTTTCACCGTGGCGTCTCCCATGCGCTTGCGCAGCTCGGGGGTCATCTTCGGCGATGGGCACTCCTCGATGATCTTCTGGTTGCGGCGCTGCATGGAGCAGTCGCGCTCGCCGAGATGCACGACATTACCGTGAGAGTCAGCGACGACCTGGAATTCGATATGGTGGGGCTTTTCGACCAGCTTTTCCATGTACATGGAGCCGTCGCCGAAGCATTTCATGGCTTCCAACGATGCCGCCTGGAAGCTGGAGATGAGCGTGGCCTCGTTGAGCACAGGGCGCATGCCGCGGCCGCCGCCGCCGGCGCTTGCCTTGATCATGACGGGGTAGCCGATTCTGCGCGCCCATTCGAGGGCCTCTTCCTCGTTTTGGATGATGCCATCGGAGCCGGGCGTGATGGGCACGCCGCACTTTTTGGCGGTTTCACGGGCGACGTTTTTGTCACCCATCATGGAAATGACCCTGGAGCTGGGGCCGATGAACTTGATTTTGCACTTCTCGCAAACTTCGGCGAACTCCTCCTTCTCGGAGAGGAAGCCGTAGCCGGGATGGATCGCATCGACATTCGCGATTTCGGCCGCGGAGATGATGCGGCTCATCTTCAGGTAACTTTCAGTGCTTGGGCCGGGTCCGATGCAGATGGCCTCGTCGGCAAGGTGGACGTGCATGGAATCGACGTCCGCTTCGGAATAAACAGCGACCGTTTTGACATCGAGTTCCTTGCAGGCGCGGATGATGCGGAGGGCGATTTCACCACGATTGGCGATGAGGACTTTCTTGAACATTAGAACGAAGGGCTAAGGACGTGGGGAGGAGGAGTTTAAGACGTGCGGGAAGTTTCGGCGGCAGGAAGAGCGAAGGGCGGAATATGGACTCCACGCTCTCTGCCCTGCGCTTACGCTCTCAGCTCAAACAACGGCTGTCCGTATTGAACGGGCTTGCCGTCCTCCACGAGGATGCGGGCGATGGTTCCGCGTGTCTCGGCCTTGATCTCGTTCATGACCTTCATGGCCTCGATGATGCATACGTTGCTGTTTTCATCGACGACATCACCCACGTTGGCGAAGGGCTTCTCGCCGGGGGCGGCGGCACGGTAGAAGGTGCCAACCATGGGGGAATTGATCGTGGGACCGACCGGCTCGCTTTTCGCTGCGGGTGCGGGGGCCGGAGCGGCGACGCTTGGCGCCGCTGCTGCAACAGGTGTCGGGGCTGCCGCCACAGCCACAGGAGCAGCCGAGGCCATGGGCATGTTTTTGATAAAATCCTTGATCGTGTTGAGATCAGAACCGCGGCGGAGTTCGAGCTTGGCGCCTTTCTGCTCGCTGTGGAAATAGGTCAGGTCGTTCTCGGCCATGAGTCCCACGATTTCGCGGATTTGCTTCAGATCGTAGGCACAGGAGGATGCCGCAGGGGCGGGAGAGACCGGCTTGGAGGTAGTGCGTTTGGCCATGTTTGGGAGAGAGTGTGTCAAAGTTGACGCGCCGATACTACAAACTCCCCCGCCGGAGGCAACCATAAAGGCGTCCTTGACTTTCAAGGCTCATACGACGCAAACATCACCTCAAGGCACCCTTGGGAACTTGGAGAAGTCGGGCTTCCGCTTCTCGACATAGGCGTTTTTGCCCTCTTTCGCCTCCTCGCTCATATAATAGAGCAGTGTGGCGTTGCCGGCCAGGTCCAGCAGGCCCATTTGACCGTCGCAATCCGCGTTGAGCGCGGCTTTGAGGCAGCGCAGGGCAAGCGGGGAGTGCTGCAGCATCTCGCGGCACCATCTCAGGGTCTCCTCCTCCAGTTTTTCCAGCGGGACGACGGTGTTCACTAATCCCATGTCCAAAGCCTGTTTTGCGTCATACTGGCGGCAGAGGTACCAGATCTCGCGGGCCTTTTTCTGGCCGACAATGCGGGCGAGGTAGCTGGAGCCAAGACCGCCGTCGAAGCTTCCGACTTTTGGCCCTGTCTGGCCGAAACGGGCGTTTTCGGCCGCGATGGTCAAATCACACACGACATGCAGCACATGACCTCCACCGATGGCATAACCGGCCACCATGGCCACCACCGGCTTCGGAATGGTGCGGATCTTCCGTTGCACGTCCAGGATGTTCAGACGCGGCACGCCATCGTCACCGATGTAACCGGCGTCACCTCGCACCTTCTGGTCGCCACCAGAGCAGAAGGCCAGGGGACCTTCGCCGCAGAGGATGATCACGCCCACATCACGGTCTTCATGCACGATGTCGAATGCCTCCAGCATCTCCTTCACCGTCAGCGGCCGGAACGCGTTGCGCACCTTGGGCCGGTTGATGGTGATCTTGGCGATGCCGTCGCTGGTTTTCTCCAGCTTGATGTCGGTGAAGGTTTTGATGGGGGTCCACATGGCGTGATGGAAGTTTTCGGTGGTTCAACTCACGCGAAGCTCGTGAAGCCCCGCAGTTCGGCGATGCGTGCCGAGATGTCCGCCTTCGTCACGGTTTGCAGCTTATGCGTGCTGAAAGCCTCGCAGGTGTAGCTGGCGGTGACGCTGCCGTGGACGACGGCGGTCTTCAAATCCTCGAAGGTTGGCTTCGTTTTGCCGTTCGCGGCCAGCCAGCCGGACAAGCCGCCGAGAAAGCTGTCGCCCGCGCCTGTGGGATCGAAGACGCTGTGCAGCGGATACGCGGAGCAGGCGAAAAACTCATCCTTCTTCTCGCCAAACAGGAAGCTGCCATGCTCGCCACGCTTCACAATGACGAAACGCGGCCCCTTCGCCTGCAAGCGGCGGCCTGCTTCGACGAGATTGGTCGTGCCGGCGAATTCCTTGGCCTCGCCGTCGTTGATGACGAGCAGGTCGATGCGCTTGAGCACGTCGTGCAGGCGTTCGTTGGCGATGCTGATCCAGAGATCCATCGTGTCGGCGGTGACGAAGTCGGCCTGAATCTGGTCAAGCATCTGCATCTGGTTGTCCGGGCTCATGTTCGCGGCGACGGCGACACGCGCTTCTTTGGCGGCGGCGGGCAGCTTTGGCTGCCATTGTTCGAGCACGTTGATGCCGACCTTGTGCGTCGTGCGGTTGTTCATGTCCTCGTGGTATTCGCCGGTCCAGGTGAAGGACTCGCCATCGCTACGTTCCAGTCCATCCAGCGTGATGCCGCGGGAGGCCAGCATGTCGAGGTGCTGCTTCGGGAAATCGTGACCGATGACTCCGACGAGGTGGATGGGCTGGCAGAAGATGCTCGCGGCGAGCGCCGCGTAGCTGGCGGAGCCGCCGAGCAGGTTTTCCTGCGCATCCTGCGGGGTTTTGACATTGTCGAGGGCGACGGTTCCGGCGATGACGACTGACATGGGCGTGATTTGGGAGTGTGAGCAGTTAATTCTTGCCTCGCAGGCCGCAAACTTTTAACGGTACGCCGACGCCGGAGGGACGCCGAGTATCGGTTCCGACCTCGCTGTGTCAAATGCCCGCTCCACTGCTCTTCCATGCGTCTCAGCCTCATCTTTTTCATGCTGATCCTGCTGCCGCTGGCCACCGGGGTGCACGCATGGCTTTTCTGCAGGGAAAATCTTCCCGTGCTCACCCAGGAGGCCATGTCGCGCCTGCAGGCAGCGGGCGTGCGCAATCCGGTCGTGGATGTGCGCTTTTTCGACATCGCCGTGACGGGCGAGGCGCCAGATCCCGCGTCGCGGCAAAAGGCACTGGAGGCGATTCGCAGCCTTGTTCCCCTGCGTTTGCAGCCAGGAGCCGACCGGATACATGTGCTTGCGAGCCTCAAGGCTCAACTGAAGGGAAACACACTCCAAGTCTCCGGCTGGCTGCCTCCAGGAGACGAGACGGAGAACATTCAGAGCCTGCTGTCTGAACTCCGGCCCGATCTCACGCTGAAAATGGACGAACTTCGCACCGCCGCCGAAGTACGCTGGCCGGAGGGAGTCAAGCCGCCGCTCACCGCGGGCAGCGTCATGCTCAAACCCGTTCTGGAAATGCTCCGCGTGCCCGCCGAGCTGCACATCCGGGCCAAGGATGATGCCATCGTGCTCTCCGGCCTGTTGCCGGACACCACCTTGAAGGAAGAACTCGTCGCGGCACTCGCCGAGATCGCCGGTGCGCGTGTCGTCGATCCCTCGGCGCTGAAGGCCAGCGCGCATGTGCTGCCCGCTTCATTTGCCAAAAAAGAGCTGCTCGCCGCCTTTGTGCGCGGCTTTTTCAATGCGCCACCTCCCCGCTCATTCGACATCCTTAGTGATGGCATCCCGCGCCTCGAGGCTCTCGCCACAAGACAGATGGAAAGCCAGTGGCTTGGCCTGCTGCGCCCCGTCACCGGCGCGTCGAAGGTGGACGCGAGCTTCACGCTCCTGCCTTCGGTGTATCATTTCCCCGGCTATCAAATCCAGTCGAAGCTGCCTCCCGAAACAATCGCCTCCTTGCGCGAAATGCTACGCAGTTTAGCCGTCGTTTTCGAAACGGGTTCCGCACGCCTCCTCCCGGAGGAGCAGACGAAGCTCGCCACGCTCGCTCCCGCCCTGCTCGCCGCCGGACCGGCGCTCGGGCTCGTCATCGGCGCGCATCCTGACCCAGCGGGCCCGGAAGGCGTCGAAAAAGAGCTCGCCAAGGCAAGGGCGGGAGCGGTGATGTCCTTTCTCGTCGATCAGGGGGTTCCTTCTGCGGACATCAGCGCGGTGGCCTTTGATCCTGTCGCTCCCGGCTCGCCGTCCGCACCGGCCAGCCCGCGCAGCGTCGAACTCATCATCAAATAAAGCCCTTCATGAAATTCGATTTCGAGTCCCTTTCCACCGAGCCGCTGTTTTACATGCTCATGCACAGCGGGGCCTTTGTCGGCGTGGTGGGGGCTGTTTTTTTCATCATCGGCCTGCTCTTCGGCTACGCCACCTGGGGACGCTACAAACGCCAGACTCGCGAATTGCGGGGGGAAGCGGACGCCATGAAGGATGAAATCGCCCAGTTGAAGCGCAAAATCGGGGACCAGTCCGTCAAATCCGGCCAGGCGATCGCCATGGCCACCGAAACCATCCACATGCCTCCGAAAGAGGCACCCGCCAAGCCGGACGCGCCTGCAGCCACCATTTCTGAATCACCTGCGGTGGACACAACGGAGGCCAGGCGTGCTGCAACAAAAAGCCGGCTGCCACAACCGCCGCGGATCAACACGATCACCCCGAAAGTCGTGGTGACCGAGGCCGCCGTTCCTCCGGCCAAGCCGGAGGCGCCCGTCGCTCCTGCTGCCGCGGCCAAGCCCATCACCACGAGCATTCCACTGCCGCCAGCCACTGAGCCGCCGCCACCACCCGCCCCTGCGCGCCATTCATCGCCTCTCGCCGCCATCGTTGCCGCTCCGCCGCCTGAAAAGAAGGAGGGGGATGAAAAGAGCGACGCGGCTTCAACGGGCCTCGTGCCAGCCGACACCATTCCCACGATGACCGCCGAACTGCCCGTGACTGCCGTGCCTGCGGTTGCCCAGCCCGTGCTCGATCCACGTCTCGGTCTCATATACAAAACCAAGCCGGAGAAGATCGACGATCTCACCGCGCTGAAGGGCATCGCCCAGGTGCTTGAGGAGCGTCTCCACGAATTCGGCATTTACACCTACGCGCAGATCGCCTCATGGAGCGAGGATCAGATCAAGGAATTCTCCTCGCGTCTTGCCTTCAAGGACCGCATCCAGCGCGAACGCTGGGTCGAGCAGGCGCAGCAGTTGCTCGCCAAAAAGACGCACTCATCGACTTGAGCGCATCTTTGGAGTTTGAAATGAGGTGCAGCAATGTTCCGCAGGAACAGGGCAACTTTAGCGCCACTCGTGCTTCGGATAGCGACCACGGAGCTGCGCTTTGACGGCAGGGTAGCCTTCTTTCCAGAAGCGGCCGAGGTCGCCCGTCGTCTGGATGGGGCGCTGCGCCGGTGAAAGCAGATGAACGGTTACGCTGATGCGGCCGGCGGCGACTTTGGGGTTTTCGTGGATGTCATACATCTGCTGGAGGACGACGCTGACGCATGGGGGCTGCTTCTCGCTGTATTCGATGCGGGCGGTGCGGCCGTTTTTGAGGGCGTAGCGCTCGGGGGCGTATTTTTCGAGCATCTCGCGCTGCATGTGGCTCAGCCAGGCGTGCAGCGCGGGGAAGACCTCGCGGTCCTTGAGCTGGCGATACGTGGTGCAGCCGTGGCAGAGCTGCTCGATAATGAGATGGCGGTCTTCCTCAGAAATCGCGGGGATTTCGAGCTCTGGCATCCATTTGGAGAGGCAGTTCACGCGGGTGATCCACTGCTCGACCTTTTCATTCCAAAGCGGCAGCTCGAGTCGCCCGGCGATGACTTCGGCGGTGAGCAGCGAGGCGGCCTGCGTCTCATCGGGCTCGCCGCGTTCTTTGCTGGCGAGCACGAGGCTGCGAAAGCGCGTCTCCTCCATGTTCATGACGCGGCGGTTCACGCTGTCGTAGCGGGCGCTGCGGCCGCTGGTGAGATCATCGGGAAACAGTTCGCGCAGCCAGGCTTCGTCGATGGCGGTGACGTTGTTGAGTTTCACGGTGAGCGCCTTGCCCTGCACCTCGACGATCTCGGCGGCGACGAGCAATCGCGGCGCTTTGATGTGCGCGTCTTTGTCGAGATGGCCGGTGTAACCGCCCGCGAGTCGATAAATGCGGCTGCCGGGGCTGGTTTCGACGCCGAGATGGTCGCTGAACGCGGCGAGCAGCGTTTTGGCGAGCGCTTCGCCGTCGGCGACTTCGTCGTTGATGGTCAAACCAGCGCGTTTGGCGAGGTGAAGGAACTGTTCTTCGCTGCGAGCGGCCTCACGCGAAGCCATGGCGTGCAGGCCGTAACGAGCGCAGGCATCCGGTTCGAAGTTCATGGCCTCCGCACGCGTGAAAGCCCGCAAAAGAGCCTGGAACTCGCTGAGGTCGTCTTTTTGCCAGAACTCCTCGTTTTTGTGCGAGGCGTTGTTTTGGCCCACGAGCAGGATTTCGCGTCCCTGGGCAATGGCGGCACACAAAGCGGCCTCGCGCAGACAACCAAACTCCGCCGCCGCGAGCAGCATGCGCGAGAAACGCGGATGCAGCGGGAATTTGGCCATCTGGCGGCCGAGGTCGGTGATGCGGCCATTTGGATCGGTGGCACCGAGATCATGGAGGAGGTCCTCAGCGCGTTTTAAAGAGGCAGGCGCGGGAGCTTCAAACCATTCGAGGTCCGTCGGACCGGTCTGACTGGTCGGAGCCGTCGGACTGAAGAGCACCCGCAGCGCCAAGAGCGCCTCACTCAGATCCAAACGTTGCACTTCCGGCAGCTCGCATTCGGGGCGGTGGAGGTGTTCGCGTTCGGTCCAGAGCCGCACGGCGATGCCGGGGCCGAGGCGACCGGCGCGGCCGGCACGCTGCTCGGCAGAGGCGCGACTGATTTTCTGCACGGTGAGCGTGTTGATGCCGCGGCGGGCGTCGTAGTTCGCGATGCGGGCCGTGCCGCCGTCGATGACGGCTTTGACGCCTTCGATGGTGAGGGAGGTTTCGGCGACGTTCGTGCTGACGATGATCTTGGGCTGCTCGCCGGGTGTGACGGCGGCGTCTTGGTCTTGTGGCGTCAATTCGCCATGCAGCGGCACGACACGGCGGCCGCGGGCAAAGGCGCGGCCTTGAATCGCGGCGATGGTTTTGCGAATCTCGTGACCGCCGGGCATGAAGACGAGCATGTCGCCGCTGAAACCGGGCGAGGTCGCGAGGGCTTCGCAGGCGCGGGCGGCCTGATCCCACACCGGCTCGGGGTAGCCGTTTTTTTGCGGCACGGGGGCTTGGTAGCGGATTTCGACCGGGAAGGTGCGGCCTTGGGATTCGAGCAGTTTGCTCGGCTGCATGAAATCGACCAGCGGACCCGGCACGAGCGTGGCGGACATGACGATGATCTTCAAATCCGGCCGACGCGTGCGCTGCAACTTGCGAGCAAAGGCCAGCACGAGGTCGCCATCGAGATGACGCTCGTGGAATTCGTCGATGACGATGCAGCCCACGCGGTCGAGTTGCGGATCTTCGAGCAGCATGCGCAGCATGACGCCCTCGGTGACGTAGGTGAGGCGCGTCTCGCGGCTCGTCACATTCTCAAAGCGCACCTGATAGCCGACTTCGCCGCCGAGCTTGGCGTTTCGCTCGCGAGCCACGCGTTGGGCGAGCATGCGGGCGGCGATGCGGCGCGGTTGCAGCACGACGCAGCGTTTGCCTTCGGCGAGGACGCCGGAATCGAGCACGAACTGCGGGATCTGCGTCGATTTGCCGCTGCCGGTGGGCGCTTTGATCAGCAGGTTGGGCGTCGCGGCATCAAGGAGCGCGGCGGTAAAGGTCGGGCGGAGTTCGAAAATCGGAAGCGGGGCGGACATGCGGCTGGGGGCGCGATTCATGGCCCGGTCCGCCGCGTTCGTCATTTAGATTTCCGTGCCCGCTTCTGGCTCGCCCTTGAAGGTGCCGGTGCCCACGAGGCGCTCAAAGATGGGCGAGGCCATCAGCGTGGTGATCACCGCCATGATCGCGAGCATGGCAAAAATCTCCGCGGAGATGATGCCCTTTTGCAGGCCGATGTTGATGATGATCAGCTCCATCAGGCCGCGAGCGTTCATGAGCACACCGATGCCCATCGCTTCCTTGTTCGAGATGCCGGAGGCACGGGCGGCGGCCCAGCAGGCCACGCCTTTGCCCAAAATGGCCGCCGCGAGCACCGCGCCGCAGAGCAGCCAGAGCGTGCCGCTGTTCAGCAGGCCGAGGCGGGTGTTCAGGCCGGAGTAGGTGAAGAAGAGCGGCAGGATCAGCGCCACCGCCAGCGGCTGCGTGCGCTCGATCAGCGTGCGGTTCACCACGCCGCGAGGCATGGCGCTGCCCATCACAAAGGCACCGAAGACCGCGTGCAGCTCGATGTAGTCCGTCCACCACGCACCGAGGCACATGAGCGAAAGGAAGAAGGCGTATTCGCCATCGCTCAGCTTGCCGCGGGCCTCGATGGCCTTCGCGTAGCGGGTCAAAATCGGCCGGATGACCAGATGCGCCACCAGCACATAGGCGATGCCGCCGCCGATGCTCAGCACGGCATGAGAAAAATCACCGCTAAAGCTTGCCAGCACCACCGCCAGCATGCCCCAGGCCGCCGCGTCATCGATGGCACCCGCACCGATGGCCACCGTGCCCATCGTGGTGCCCGCCAGTCCTTTGAAGTGAATGATTCGCGCGAGCATGGGAAAGGCCGTGATGCACATCGAGGCTCCCATGAAGATCATGGCATTCTGCATCGACGTGGCCTTCGGGAAAAGCGTGGTGTGATTCCATAAGAACCAGCCAACGATGGCTCCGAGCACAAACGGCGCGGCCATGCCCGCGAAACTCACCGCCACAGAGCTCTTGAAACGCTTCTGCACGATGTCGATGCGGAACTCCAGGCCCACGATGAACATGTACAAGGCCAGTCCGAGCTGCGAAACGGGAAAGAGCACCTTCATCGACTCCTTGGGAAACAAAGCCTCACCCCATGTCGGGGCGAACAAACCGAGCAGCGACGGCCCCATGCACACGCCGGCGATCATTTCCGCCACGACCTGCGGCTGGCCGAAACGAGCGGCGATGATGCCCACGACGCGGCACACCATGAGAATGATGGCGAGCTGGAGGAAGAACTGGATGGCTAGCTGGAGGTTCGTCATGAGAGATCAGTAGTTTAAAGTGAGCATGAGATAAGCAAAGTCCGCGTCGCTGCTCGCACCGTTTTGCAGCGGAATATCCGCCCGCTTGGAAAAGCTCTCGCGCACATCCTGGCCCTGCGCGGTGACCTTCAGCCATTCCACACCGAGGCGAATGCGATGCAGCAGCCACGAATTATCCGTCACCGTGCTGCGACTCGAATCGAAGTCATACACATTCCGCCGCTTCTCGCCGCGTGCGCGGGCCTGGAAGTTCCACTTCAATTGATCCGCGATGCCCTCCGCGACGAGAGACGTTGCGGAGAGGGCAAGAATGGCGCTGAAACAGCGGAGGTTGCGCATTTAGAACATCTTTGTCATGCAGACGGTTCGGTAACGAAAATAGACTTTCGCTATGGCTTTCATGCTGGCGCGTTATACTCGCCGGACATCATGGAACTGCGACATCTGCGATATTTTCAAGCCGTGGCCGAGGAATTGAGCTTCTCGAAGGCGGCGCGGCGTCTGCGCATCGCGCAACCGGCGCTGAGCCGTGCGGTGCAGGAGATCGAGCGCGAGATCGGAACGCAGTTGATTGAGCGAGAGCGGCGAGCGCCGCGCCTCACGCCCGCAGGCGCGGTGCTCCTGCACGAGACGGGATTGATCCTGGAGCGCCTTGAAGAGTCGATGCGCCGCGTGCGCCGCACGGCGAAGGGCGAGGAAGGGGAGTTGAAGCTCGGCTACATCGGCCCGCCGACGCGGATGTTTCTCGCACGGTTGCTGAAAGAGTATGCGCGGCGTTTTCCGCGTGTGACGGTCATCCTGGAGGAGCGCACACCGGAGCGCGTGTGGGAAGTGGTGTCGAAAGGCCGACTGTCAGTCGGTTTGACGCGTCCCGTGCTCGCACATGAGGCTCTGGGCCTGCAGACCCTGCTGCTGAGGGAGGAGAAATTTTGCGCGGCGGTGCCCCAGGACCATCCGTGGGCGAAATTGACCTCGCTGCCATGGAAAAAGCTCGCGGGCGAGCCGCTGATCATCCTGGCACGCCGTGAAGGAGCAGGTTCGCACGACACGATTCGCGCGGCGTGCGATGAAGCTGGCTTTGAGCCGCGCATCAAGCACACGCCAAGCCTCATCGGCACGATCATGCAATACGTCGAGGCTGGAGCAGGCATCGGTGTGGTGCCGGAGAGCACGATGAGCCGGAACCTCGCCCTCATTCCGCTCAAGCCGCAGCACACCATCCCGCTGGTGATGGTCTGGGCGAAGGAAGGCAACGACCCAGCCGTCTCCGCCTTCCGCGAGTTGGTGAAGGAATGGCTCCGCGAAGGGAAGCTGTGGGCCTGACCGACGGCGGATGGGGAAATGGAGTGACGGAGTGTTGGAGTATAGCTGGTCCCAATACTCCATCTCTCCGCCGCATTCCCCGCTTGCTCCCCTGCCCCCGAGGTGCTCCCTTCGCGCCCCTCTCGCCGGGGGCATTCCAGCCCTTCGGCCCACCTTCATCCTACATCCATCCACCATGTCCTCCGACCCCAAAGCATCCCAAGCGCAAATGGAGAAAATCGTCTCCCTCTGCAAGCGCCGCGGCTTCATCTATCAAAGCAGCGAAATCTACGGCGGCTGCGGCGGCGTGTGGGACTACGGTCCGCTCGGTGCGGAGCTGAAGCGCAACCTGCGCACCGCTTGGTGGAACACCATGACCCGCGAACGCGAGGACGTGCTGGGCCTGGATGCCAGCATCCTCATGAATCCCGCCATCTGGAAGGCCAGCGGCCATGTGGATACCTTCGCCGACCTCATGCGCGAGTGCTCGCTGACGAACAAACGCGTCCGCGCTGATCACGTCGATCCGCAGGACGGAGTCGTCATGAAATACAGCGGCGCGAAGGCTCCGAACGGCTGGCGCTGGGACCGCGCCATCTCCGCCTTGCTGAAAAATGGCGAGCACATCGAGAGCTTCCGCAAACGTATCCGTGCCCTCATCGCGCAAAACGCCGGTGAAGCCGCCGGCAAGCCCGAGGAGATCGAATTGCTCGGCGAGGAGAAAATCGATGCCGTGAATGGCAGCGTGGATTTCCATCCCGAGACCGGCGGCATGCTCGGCGAGGCTCGTCCCTTCAATCTCATGCTGAAGACCTACCTCGGCCCCACCGCGACCGAGGACGACGTGACCTACCTGCGCCCGGAAACCGCGCAGGCCATCTTCGCGCAGTTCAAGAACGTCTTCGACTCCAGCCGCGTGAAGGTGCCCTTTGGCATCGGCCAGATCGGCAAGGCCTTCCGCAACGAGGTCACGCCGAAGAATTTCACCTTCCGCAGTCGCGAGTTCGAGCAAATGGAACTCGAGTTCTTCATCAAGCCCGACGAAGCCGTCGAGATCATCAGCGGCGAGGTCGCGAAGTGGCATGAAGGCGCTGATTTGAGCGAACCGCAGCCGAATTGGGGCTGGGAGCTGTGGCACCGTTACTGGGTCGATCAGCGCACGAAGTTCTACCAAGGCATCGGCCTCGGCGACGTGCTCGAATATTACTGGCAGACGCCTGCCGACCTCGCCCACTACGCCCGCGCCTGCGTGGACATCCTGTGCGAATTCCCCTTCGGCACCGAGGAGCTGGAAGGCATCGCCGCGCGTGGCGACTTCGATTTGTCCGCGCACCAGACCGCCAGCACCAAGTCCCAGGAGATCTTCGACGAAGAACTCAAAACCGCCGCCGCCAAGCTCACCGACGAGCAGAAGGAAGCCCTCATCCAGAAACGCCTCGCCGCCGAAGCCGCGAAGACCAAGGGCGAGCCGATGTCCGAAGCCGCCGTGCGTGCGTGGTTCGAGCGCCTCTTCAAAGGCAGCTACGTCCCGCACGTCATCGAACCCTCCGCCGGTCTCGACCGCATGGCGCTGGCCGTCATCGCCAAGGCCTTCAGCGAGACCGAAAAAGTCGATGAGAAGGGCAAGAAGGAGGTCATCACCGTTCTGCGCCTGCATCCGCGTGTTGCCCCGATCAAAGTCGGCGTCTTCCCACTGCTCAAGAACAAGCCCGAGCTCGTCGCCAAGGCCCGCGAAGTCTATGCGCTGCTCAAGAAGCACCTGAATTGCTTCTACGACGAAACCGCGTCCATCGGCCGCCGCTACGCCCGCCAGGACGAAGTCGGCACGCCCTTCGGCGTCACCATCGACTTCGAAACCTGCGGCGAAAAAGGCCCCGAGCTCCAAGACACCGTCACCCTCCGCCACCGCGATAGCGGCGAGCAGGAACGCGTGAAGATCAGCGAGTTGCTCGGGAAGCTGCTGCCGTTGGTGAGTTGAGGGTTTCCCGTTTCAGCGCCATTGGGTTCATTCAGTCGAGTCTCTGGGTGCGATAGCTGTACGGTGAGCATGGGTCGGGCCTTCAGCCCTCAACTTAGGGGGCGTGCGGGCTCTCGATCCCTGGGCCGTTGGCCCAGGCTGGGATAAACCGCGCCGTTGGCGCTGAAGACATCCAGAGACCCTCATTCTTCACCGCGGCGATCTTATCTCTTCAGCGCCAAAGGCGCGCCCCATACCAGCCTGGGCCAACGGCCCAGGACATGCCGCAAAAAACAAGGTGAAGGGCTGAAAGCCCGCCCCATGCTCCGGCCGCCATGCCGCAGTCCCTCAGCCTCGTCATCGTCCATCTGGTGTTCAGCACCAAGGATCGTCTGCCGCGTTTCGACGCCCCGCTGCGACCTCACCTCCACGCCTATCTGGCTGAGGTCGCACGGAACGCCGGTTGTGAAGCCTACCGCGTCGGCGGCGTGGCCGATCATGTGCATCTCGCCATCCGACTCTCTCGCACCCTGACCATCGCGGATCTGGTCGAGACCTTAAAGACCTCGTCTTCCAAATGGCTCAAAACCCAATCCGCCGCCTTGAGCGACTTCTCCTGGCAACGCGGCTACGGCTGCTTCTCCGTGGCTCCGGCGGACCTGATGGCCGTCACCACCTACATCGACAACCAGGAGGAGCATCATCGCACCCGCACCTTTCAGGAGGAGTATCGGGCGTGCCTGAACAAATACGGCGTGACGTATGACGAGGCCTATGTGTGGGATTGAGGCGTGGCGAGCATGGGCCGGGCTTTCAGCGCCCGACAAACACAGGGGGATCGAACCACGACACGCATCATTAGGATCTTGAGCGCCAACGGCGCGGCCCATCCCAGCCTGGGCCATCGGCCCAGGGTGTCGGCAAGGCCGCCAAGATCAGGGGAAGGGCTGAAAGCCCGTGCGATGCGCGCAACCCGGCGAACATGGGTCGGGCTTTTAGCCCTCGACTGGGGGTGTTCGTGGTTTTTGCCACGCATTCCTGGGCCGTTGGCCCAGGCTGGGATGGAACGCGCCTTTGGCGCTCATGACACAGACAACCTCCGCCATCGCGACAGCGGCGAGCACGAACGCGTGCAGATCAGCGAGTTGCTCGGGAAACTGCTGCCGCTGGTGAGCTAAGCTTGGGAGCTAACGTCAAAGTCCTTCTACACCGGCCCGAGGGCGCGGCTTCGACTGTGGGTTGAAGGTTGAGCGATCATGACGGATTGAACTCAAGGTGGGGCAGGTGTTAGGAGCGACGACTTGTTATGCATTTCCTGTTTCGGATATGGCGAGGACAATGAGGCAACATGACTCCGTCTTCGGCAAGAATGCGATGCATGCGCCAGCGTATTGGCGTTGCTATGGCTACGATGAGCAAATAGGCCAGTACCAGGGCCAACAAGCTGATCCCGACTGACTTGTTGAACAGCGCTACGGGGGATAGTGCCAGAGCGAGAACCAGAAAATCGATGGAGAAACGCACTCTGTATCCAGCGTGGAGCCCAAGCACGGTTCGTCGAAACATCCGACGTATTCCCGGCCAGTTGAATCCGCATCCGATCTGCTCTCGGCAAAATTCAACCATTCCCAGGCGTTGCTCGTCTGTCACTTCATCGGTGAAGGTCTTAACCATGAGGTAGCTCCTGCCATCGAGAGGTAGTCGTCCAGTGGATGCTCGAACACGCCTCCCGTCGTGGCATCGACGATATTGCCGTCTGTGGTTACGGTCGCTGTGTGACTCCAAACAGATGAAGTATAGTACATTACGGTCCAACTGAGGAACGAATCCGCCGTATGGAGAAACACAATGTCTCCAGGCCGAAAACGCTCGGGGTGGGGATAATTCTCCTTGGTAGCCAGGCTTCCTCCCTCGGCTTGGATTCGCTCATCGGAGTATGCACCTCGTCTGAAGCGATAGCTGATGTAGTCGAGGACGGCGAAGATCATCCGCTTATTTGCATAACATTGAGGATCATTCACTGATCGTGAGGTTTGTCAGCAGCTTTATAGCCTACACCTTGACGGGAATATCACGGGCTGTGGTGCTCATGGGTGTCAATTTACACTTCTATGCCGTACTCGGGCAACAATATCGTCGGTTTACCCGCTGTGGGCGGATACTGGAAGCTGAAAAATATCACGGGAGGTCGCCTTCATTCACCCCCGCACCAAACAATACCCAAAGTCCATCTCCCAGCCGGTGGCGGTCTTCGTCGCGGGGATGGCGGGGGCGAGGTGGTAGAGGAAACGGCGGCCGTCCTGCGGGTTCTCGGCGGTAATGACGAGGCCCGCGCCGCGCAGGGCGACGAGGTGCTTCAGCGTGGCGTCGAGACGCTTGCCGACGTTTCCGGCCAAAACGGTCGCGGTGCGACCCTGGCCATCGGCGAGGATTTGAAGAAGGCGACGGCGGGTGGGATCGCCCAGCGCGGCATAGACGGTATCCGCCGGAATGACCTGCGGCGGCGGCGCGGGGATCGTGGGAGGCGCGGCGGGCGTGCTCATGCCTCATTTTGCCAAACTCGTCGTCTCCTGACAAGCGTGCAGACTCCGTGATCGAGGTTCGGGCGACTCCCAACCAGCGGGAAGACTCCGCAATCGGCGTGCCTGAGGCTCTCGACAAGCCGGACGGCTCCGGGATCGGCGTGTCGGAGGCTCCCAACAAGCGTGCGAACTCCGGGATCGGGGTGCGGCAGACTGCCGACAAGCAGGACGACTCCGCAACCGGCGTGCTGGAGACTCCCGACAAGCGGGATGACTCCGTGATCGGCGTGCCCGAGACTCCCAACAAGCAGGACGGCTCCGGAATCGGCTTGCCGGAGGCTCCTGACAAGCGGGACGGCTCCGCGATCAGCCTCCAGGAGGTTCTTCAGGTTCAATCTGGGAACCGCCGGTGGGCGTCGTGTTCACATCAGGCTCAGCAGCGCTTCGCGCATCTGGGCCTGCCATTTGCCGAGGTAGGCGAGGCGGGCTTGCAGGATTTGCAAATCGCCGGGGGCGGTGGCGTCGCCATCCGCGAGGCGGGTGTCGAGGGCCGGGAGGCTGGCGAGCAAAGCGGCGCGCTGATCCTCCAGCGTGGCCGCGATTTCCTCGAGTTGCTCCCGCAGGCGCATTTCCTCGGGGGCGAGGAGGGCTTTGGCGAGCGCGGAGGCGGCAGATTCGCGGCGTTTGAGGAAAGTGGTGACGTTTTGCAACGCGGAACCGAGCCGGCTGAAAAGGGACATCATCGCGTCGTCGATGGGCACGGCACGCCAGGGCACCTCGTGGAGCTCGAGGAGGTGCTTGAGGCGTTTTTCCGGCGCTTGCAGCGTTTCGTAGGCGGCGTTGATCTCGGCGGCGCGTGCGGCATCGCCGCCGGGCTGGTCGGGATGCGCGGCGCGGCTGGCGGCGAGCCAGGCCTGCTGCAAGGCGTCCGCGTCGAGGGCGGCGGCACGCGGCAGGCCGAGGAGGGCGAAGGCGTTCGACATCGGGCAAAAAATCAGGCGGAGAAGCTTTCGCCGCAGGAGCAGGTGACGACGGCGTTGGGATTTTTCACCTTGAAGCCACCGCTTTGCAGGTCGTCGCTGTAATCGAGCTCGGAGCCGGACACGAAGAGGGCGCTCTTCGGGTCGATGACGACGCGCACGTCGCTGGAGGTGACCATGATGTCGCGGTTCGCGGGGCCATCGACGAGGTCCATCTTGTATTGCAGGCCGGAGCAGCCGCCGCCGACGACGGCGACGCGCAGGGCGCCGTTTTCCGCGCGGCCCTGCTTTTTGAGGAGGCCGAGGAGCCGGTTCGCGGCGTTGGGCAGCACTTTGATGAGCTTTTCATTGCCGATCTTGAAACTGGGGGCGGTGGCGGTCATGGCGGGAGAAGTAGCACGAAGAAAGCGGTTTGGACAACGAACAGCGAGCAGGGAAGGGCGGGGCTTTTTTGCGCCGATGGTGCTTTGTGCTTGCCTCGATGGCTGATTTTTGAGACGAACAGGGCGCAATCCGATTTTTCCCATGAGCGAAACCGCGCCACCGCCGCTGCCTCTGCAACTATTCACGCTCAAAGACGGCCTCGTGGCCAGCGACAGCGGCCAGGAGGCGGTGAACAACTACGCGGCGGACTTCCAGGGGCTGCGTCACTTCGGCCTGAAGATCGGCGAGTGCCTGGAGCTCGGCGCGCCGTGGATGGGCACGCTGCAGGAGGATGACTTCACCCTGAACTTCGCCTACTTCGACTCCGGCACCGACCCGCAGGATCCCGGCGCTGGCGCGCACATCGGCGAGCGGATGCCGCTGTTTGAACTGCTCACCCGCGTGAACTCGATGGAGGCATAACACCATGGCTGCGTCGATCACTCCCTCCCTTCGTTCCGCCCTCGAGCGCCTGAAACACGCCGGCTCGGTGAACGGGCTGCTGCTGTGCTGGCGGCGGCAGATTCTCATCAACCTGCTGCCGTTCGAGGAATTCCGCGCCGAGCGCATCCTCCAGGCCGTGCATGATGCCCGCGCGCACTTTGCCAGCGGCGGTGACCGCGATGTGACGACCTTCTGGTTTGGCTACGAGGGTGTGTTTGTGCTGGCGCTGTTTCATGGCGAGTGTCTGCTCATCACGCTGCACACGCATGCCTCCGAGGTGGATTTCCTGCGCCGCGCCGGGCTGACTTTTCTGGATGACACCCAGCTGCTCGTCCAGGCGCTCCTGCAGCCCTCGCCGGATGACGAGATCAGCCGGGAGGAAACCCAGCCGCTGACCGAGCCCGGGGTGGACGGACTGCCTCCAGTGCAGACCGGACCGACCAATGTCATCCCGCGCAGCAAGGCCTGAACGCCTCGAATCCGCAGGTTGGTGAAAGGTTTGCCGCCGCCGCGGCGAAATCTTGGCCCGCAAGTTCTCCCCACCCCAATCGCTCTCATGTCCGACCAAGCTGTCTCCATTTTCTCCCGTCGTCGTTTCATCAATGCCAGCGGCGGAGCCATCTTCGCTCCCGCCATCCTGACCTCCGCAGGCTCCCTGCGCGCCCAGCAGAAGGCCGACTCGAATGAAACGCTGCGCATCGGCCTCATCGGCTGCGGCGGACGCGGCACGGGCGCGGCGGCACAGGCTCTCGGCGCGGACTACAATGCGAAGATCGTCGCCATGGCGGATGCCTTCGACACGCAGATCGAGAACAGCATCAAAAACCTGTCCACGCAGTTCCCGGACCGCGTTGATGTGAAGCCGGACAAGAAATTCACCGGACTCGACGCCTACCAGAAGCTCATTGATTGCGGCGTGGATGTCGTGCTGCTCGCTTCGCCCCCCGGATTCCGCCCTCAGCACCTCACCGCCGCCGTGGAGGCCGGGAAACACATCTTCTGCGAGAAACCGATGGCCGTGGATGCCGCCGGTTATCGCATGGCGCAGGCCGCGGTTGAAAAAGCGAAGCAGAAGAAGCTCAATCTCGTGGCCGGCTTCTGCTGGCGCTACTCCACCAGCCGCATCGAGTGCTACAAACGCCTCCACGACGGCCAGATCGGCGACATCACAGGCATCCTGGCCACTTACTACGCCGGTCCGGTCAAACCGATGCCGCCCGCCGCAGGCCGCCCCGCCGGTATGGGCGATGTCGAGTGGCAGGTGCGCAACTGGTACAATTTCTCCTGGCTCAGCGGCGACAGCATCGTCGAGCAGGCCGTGCACAGCCTCGACAAGATCTGCTGGGCCATGAAGGACACGCCGCCCGTCAGCGCGATCGCCACCGGCGGCCGCCAGAGACCGGCCGAGGACGGCAACATCTTCGACCACTTCCATGTCGCCTACGAATGGGAGGGCGGCATTCTTTGCCACCTCACGAACCGCCAGATCACCGGATGCCACAACGAGGTCTTTGACAACATCCAGGGCACCAAGGGCCGTCTCGTCATCGGCAAAGGTCCCGCTCCCTTCATCGACGGCGAGAAGCGCTGGCGCTGGCGTGGCGAGGAGAAAAACATGTACGACCTTGAGCACCAGGCGCTTTTCAACGCCATCCGCAAAGGCGAGGTCATCAACGACGGCGACCGCATGATGAGCAGCACGCTCATCGCCATCATGGGGCGCGAGGCCGCCTACACCGGCCAGAAAATCATCTGGAAGGACGACGCACCTCCCGCTCCGCCGCCCGCGGACAATGACAAAGGCAAGGACAAGGCCGCGAAGAAGGAGAAGGCCCCCGAGCGTGCCTCGCTGGCGATGATGTCCTCCAAACAAGACCTCGCGCCTGACAACCTCAAGTTCGGCGACAAGTTCGATCCCGGCCCTCTGCCGCGTCCCGGCGTGACGAAGTTCGTTTGAGTCAACGCTGCCTGCGCGCCAGCCACTTCCTCAACTCCTCCGCCCACAGCACGCTGCTGCCGATCAATCCGAGCAGGAAGAAGTCGTGCAGCGGAATCGGCACGGTGTGGAAGATGTGGTTCAGCGTGTCGGTGTAAATGACGAGGACGTGGAGCAAATTGCCGAGCACGAGGCCGCCGATGAGCCACGGGTTCTTCAGCACGTCGAGGCTGAGGCTGGATTTCGTGGCGCTGCGGCAGTTCAGCACGTTGAACCATTGGGTGACAGCCAGGAGAGTGAAGGTCTCCGTTTGCACGAGCTTGAAATCGATACCGCTTTGCAGCCGCCAAATGAAGAAACCGAGGATCACGGCCACGCTGGTGCCAACCATGAGTGCGATGCGCTGCCACATCGCGGAGGTGATGAGCGGCTCGCCCATGGGCGTGGGTTTGCGGCGCATTTCATCGCCCTCCAGACCTTCCATGATCAGATTCACCGTCACCGTTCCTTCAGACACGATGTTGATCCAAAGGATCTGCACGGCGGCGAGCGGCAGCGGATAGCCGCAGAGCAGCGCCAGCAGCAGCACCACGACCTCGTCAATGCTCGTGGCGAAGAGGTAGAGCACCACCTTCTTGAGGTTCTGATACACGAGGCGGCCTTCCTCCACGGCTTTGACGATGGTGGCGAAGTTGTCGTCGGTGATGACGATCTTCGCCGTGCCTTTCGCCACCTCGGTGCCGGTGATGCCCATGGCGACGCCGACATCCGCAGTGGCGAGCGCCGGGGCATCGTTCACGCCATCGCCGGTCATCGCGACGACGTGTTTTTGCGACTGGAAGGCCTCGACGATGCGTAGCTTCTGCGCCGGATGCACGCGGGCAAAGACAGAGATGCGGTCGAGATTCGCACGCAGGTCTTGTTCAGGCATCAATTCGAGTTCGTTGCCATCCACCGCGATGTCGCCGGGCTTTGCGATGCCCAAAGTGGTCGCGATGGCAAGTCCGGTCGCTTTGTGATCGCCCGTGACCATCACGGGGCGGATTCCAGCATCGAGGCACTCGGCGACGGCGCTCTTCACTTCATCGCGCGGCGGGTCCATTTGGCCTAACAGCCCTAAAAATCGCAGTCGGCCGCGAAATGGTTCAAAGCCGCTTTTTTCGTCGATTTGCCCATTTTCGACTTCGGCGACGGCGAGCACGCGAAGTGCCTGCGCGGCCATTTCATTCGCCAAATCGACGGGTTGAGCATCACAAAACCGCAGCAAGCACTCCGGAGCACCTTTGACGATGATGCGGCTGCCATGCTGCGTCGCCATCATCTTCGTGGCGGAGTCGAAAGGCAGCTCGGCATGGCGGGGATGCGCCTTGCGCAGCGTTTCCGGCTCCACGCAGCCTTTGAGCGCCACGGTGAGCAGCGCGGCCTCGGTGGGATCGCCGAGCGCACGCCAGCGGGTGTCCTCGGCATCGGGAGGCACGAGTTGTGCGTCATTGCAAAGCACGCAGGCCTCCAAAAGACGGCGCAGCGCGGGATCGTCGATCTCTTTGCCATGATGAAGCAGGCGTCCCTCCGGCGAGTAACCGGCTCCGGTGGCCTCGATGCGTCTGCCATCCGGCAGCACGAGCGTGGTGACGGTCATCTCGTTCTTCGTGAGCGTGCCCGTTTTGTCGCTGCATATGATGCTCGTCGATCCGAGCGTCTCCACCGCCGCGAGACGGCGCACGATGGCTCCGCGCCGCGCCATGCGCTGCATGCCGACCGCGAGCGCGATGGTCATCGCCACCGGCAGGCCCTCCGGCACCATGGAGACCATCTGGCTGATGGCGACCATGAAGATATTCACAAATTCGATGCCGCGCATGAGCCCGAAGGCCAGCACGAGCGCGAAAAGCACGATGCTGGCCGCCACCAGCCATTGTCCGAACTGCGCGAGACGCGTTTCGAGCGGCGTCTTCGGCTCCTCCGCCGTCGCGGTCATGCGGGCGATCTTCCCGACTTCCGTTTGCATGCCCGTGGCGACGACGACGGCCTTTCCGCGGCCTGCGGTGAGGTGCGTGCCGGAATAGATCATGTTCTTCCGATCCCCAAGCCCCGCCTCCTCCGGCAAAACCTCCGTATGCTTCAAAACAGGCAGCGATTCGCCCGTGAGCGCCGCCTCGGTGGCCTCCAGCGCCGCCGCTTCGAGCAGCCGGGCATCCGCGCCGACTTGATCGCCCGCCGCGAGCAGCAGGATGTCACCGGGCACGAGATCACGCGCTTCGATGCTGTTGTCTCGTCCATCGCGCACCACGCGCACTTTGAGTGAGGACAATTTCCTCAGCGCCGCCATGGAATGCTCCGCGCGGCCCTCCTGCACGGCGCCGATGACCGCATTGATCAACACGACAACGAGAATGACTATCGCGTCGCTCGCATGCCCCATCGAGAAGGAAATGATGGCCGCGACGAACAGGATGTAGATCAGCGGGCTGGCGAACTGAGCCACAAAGACCTTCCACATCGGCTTGTGCGCCTCCTCGGGCAGTTCGTTATGGCCGTGCAGCGCGAGACGTGATGCGGCCTCGGCCGAGCTCAGGCCGTTTGTGGCATCAGAGGCGAGATCTTTGAGGATTTCACCGGACGGCTGCGAATGCCAGCGAGCGATGGGATTTGCAGGCATGCTTTCACCCTAAGCCGGTTCGACGGGATTGCCACAGGCAGCCAATGCGGTGGAAATCACCATAAGCATCCGACCGGCGAGCACTCTGAAAACGTGGCCCGTGCTTCGTTGGCGTTTGAACGGCTTTTTTTGCGCTGCCGCCGCCTCAGCTTTCTTTTTGCGTGCGATGCTGCAAGCTTGATCAACCCATGACGATCACCACCGACGCACGACCACCCCGCGCCCGCTGGCGTGAGGAGGGCGGCGCGACGATTCTCGAACTGGCCGGGGACTGGCGCCGCGGCGGACCCGAGGTCGAGGTGAATGGCGCGATGCCGGAAAAGCCCGTGGATCGTTACGAGGCGGGTGAACTCGGGGCCTTCGATTCCACGCTGCCCGCGTTTTTGCTGGCGCACTTGCGCGCCTATCCACGTCCAGACGGTGGCGCGAACTCGTTTGAAGGACTGCCCCCGAACCTGCGCGGGCTGCTCGAACTGGCGCTGGCCGTGCCGGAGGAGATTGTGGACAATGGTGCCGCTAAATTGGCGCCTTTCACCGTCAGGTTGGGAAAGCTCTCGCTCAAGGCATGGCGGAGCACGGTCGATGTGGTGGAGTTCGTGGGGCAATGCTCGCTTTCGGTCGGCAGGTTTCTCAGAGGACGAGCGCGTTTTCGCACGGCCGACCTGTGGCTCTCGGTGCAGGAGTGCGGCATCGAGGCGCTGCCGATTGTCACGCTCATCAGCTTCCTCATCGGCATGATCCTGGCCTTTGTCGGCAACGCGCAGCTCACGAATTTCGGCGCGAACCTGCTCGTCGCGGACCTTGTTTCGATCGCGATGGTGCGGGAGATGGGCGTGGTGATGACCGCGATCATCATGAGCGG
The DNA here is from genome assembly GCF_044236155.1 of Prosthecobacter sp. Taxonomy (GTDB): domain Bacteria; phylum Verrucomicrobiota; class Verrucomicrobiia; order Verrucomicrobiales; family Verrucomicrobiaceae; genus Prosthecobacter. The sequence goes on along the minus strand of NZ_JBIIHA010000015.1, from coordinate 46,394 downwards.
CCGCACCGGCGCGGCGTTTGCGGCGCACATCGGCAGCATGAAGTCGAACGAGGAGATCGACGCGCTGCGCACCTCCGGCTTCGACCCGTTCGACTTTCTCGTGCTGCCGCGGCTGCTGGCGCTGGTGATCATGATGCCGGTGCTCACGGTGTATTCAAACATCGTCGGCATCCTGGGCGGCATGATGGTGGGCTCGTTTGTGGGCATTCCTGCGGTGCTTTTTTGGAATGAGACACTGCTTTCCATCACCATCACGACCTCATCTCTCGGCATCATCAAAAGCGTCTTCTTTGGCGCGGCGATCGCCATCAGCGGCTGCATGCAGGGCATGCGGGCGGGCAGGTCCTCCGCCGCGGTGGGCGAGGCCACCACGCATGCGATCGTCGCCGCGATCACCTGGGTCGTGGTTCTCGACTCCGCCTTTGCCGCCGTGTTCACCCTTCTCAACATCTGACCATGCCCGCCAAAATCAGCGTTCACGACCTCACCATGGCCTACGGGCCCACGGTGATCATGCGTGGCCTTGAGTTCGAGGTGAAGGACAAGGAGATCTTCGTCATCATGGGTGGCAGCGGCTGCGGGAAGAGCACGTTGCTGCGGCATCTCGTCGGCCTCATGGAGCCCGCGCAGGGACGCATCCTCTATGACGGCGAGGACTTCACCGCGGCGCCCGCCGAGGAGCGGGGGAGGTTCATCCATCGCTTCGGCGTGATGTATCAGTGGGGCGCGCTGTGGTCGTCGCTCACCCTCGGGGAGAACATCGCGATGCTGATCGAGGAGGCGGGCAAGCTGCCGCCGAAGACCGTGCGCGACCTCGTCGCCTACAAGCTCGCGCTCGTCGGCCTCGCCGGTTACGAGGACTACTATCCCGCGCAGTTGAGCGGCGGCATGAAGAAGCGCGCGGGCATCGCCCGTGCGATGGCGCTCGATCCTGACATTCTCTTTCTCGACGAGCCCAGCGGCGGTCTCGACCCGCTAAGTTCGAAGCGGCTCGACGATCTCATCCTCCGCCTGCGGGAAACGCAGGGCTGCACCATCGTCATCGTCACGCACGAGCTGGCGAGCATCTTTGGCGTTGCGGACACGGCGTTGTTCCTTGATCCTGCCACGCACATGCAGGGTGCCCTTGGCAATCCGAAGCACCTGCGTGAGCATTCCGACAACCCGGCGGTGCGCCTCTTCCTAAACCGCGGCCTGTCCCCCAACCAACCGTCATGAGCAAAAAAGCCAGCCCAACCCTCATCGGCCTTTTCACGCTCGGCGGCCTGCTGATCGCCGGCACGGCGCTGGTGCTGCTCGGCGCGGGCAAGTTCTTTGAAAAGACTGCGCACATCATGCTCTACTTCGACAAAAGCGCCGACGGGCTCCTCGTCGGCTCTGAGGTGCGCTTCGGCGGCGTCCGCATCGGGCGTGTCAGTTCGATCAGCGTCCTGGTGGATCCAAAGGAGAACCGCAAGATCATTCCCATCGTCGTTGAGATCTCCTCACGCCAGCTCGCCGCTGCCGGGGCGACGACCGGGGGCGGCATCGATTTCACCACGGAGGCCGGCGTGCAGTCCGCCGTGGCCAGCGGCCTGCGGGCGCGCATGAAGCAGATCAGCTTCGTCACCGGCCAGATGAACATCGAGTTCGACATCGTGCCGGGTGATCCCGGCCTCGTCTTTGAGCCTCCGGTGAAGCCGCCCTATCCCGTGGTGCCCACCGTCGGCACGGAACTCGACGAGCTCATGCAGAGCATCAGCGACGGCTTGAAAAAGCTCAACAGCATCGACTTCACCGGCCTGATCAGCGATTTGCGCGGCACGCTGGCCAGCGCGAAGACACAGATCGAGGCCATGCGCATGAAGGAGATCAATGACAACCTCGCGACCATCACCGCCGATGTGAAAAAGCTCACGAGCGGCGAAAAACTCGGCAAGGCCATCGACAATCTCGACGTCGCGCTCGCGAATCTGAACGCCTTCACTGCCAAGGCCAGCAAAGGCATCGATCCCGTGCTCGCCGATCTCGAAAAGGCGGCGCAGCAGGCCTCCACGGCCTTCACCCAGCTTGAGACCGCCTCCGCCGACATCTCGAAGGCCGCGAATCCGCGCGCGCCGGTGCTCATGCGGCTGCAGCAGGTGCTTGAGGAGGCCGAGCACGCCGCCCGTGCCGTCAAGGAGCTGGCCAACGACCTCAAGCGCAACCCGAACTCCATCCTCAGCGGGAAGGAGAAGCGGCCATGAGATACGCTTCCAGCCTCCTCGCGCTGCTGCTCTGCGGCTGCGGCTTGGTTTTCCCTGTCAGGGACAAGGCTGTGCATCATCTGCTCGAGGCGGCGGCTCCGGAACGGCGCCTCACGGCCTCCACGCCTGCGATCGCCGTCAGCCGTGCCGCGCTGCCCGACTATCTCGACTGCGAACAACTCGTCACCCGCCGCGACGGTGTGCTTGTGACCAGCGATCTCGACCTGTGGGCCGAGCCCTTTGATGTCGCCATCTCGCGAGTGGTGGCGGGCAATCTGAGCCGCCTCACCGGCTCGACAAACATCCTGCCTGTCGAGCGCTTCACCACGCTCGAATACGCGCATCTGCTGGAGCTGCGCATCACCCAGTTTGAGCCTGACACCGACAGCACGATGGTGCTGCAAGGGACTTGGAAACTGCAGCCCGTGACGGGCGGGGATGCCGCCAGCCGCTACTTTCGCATCGCCATGCCGCTGCCGGCGAGTTCATCAACAGCCAGGGACCGCGTCAACGCCATGAACCAAGCCCTGCTGCGGCTGGCGCGTGAGATTGCGGCGGCAAAGTAGATTTTAGCACAACATCCGCCCCATGTGGCGCAAGGTCGGGCAAGCAGGGCGGGCCGATACCGGGTTTAATGAATAAAGGAGAACAGGAGGTCACCCAGCCATGTCTTTTGCTTCCATTCCCAAGAATCCCCACGCGTTGCGAGTCACGCCGCACCTCTTGGACTATGAGCAAGCGCGCGCCGGGCATTCGTGGGAGGCGCTGCGGGCGGACTTGCAGGGCCTTCCAGGCGGTGGGCTGAATCTCGCGCATGAGGCTGTGGACCGCCATGCAGGCGGTGCGCGGGCGAATCATCTGGCGCTGCGCTGGCTGGGCAAGGACGGCAGTGTGCGCGACCTGACCTACGCGGACATGGCACGCGCCTCGGCGCGTTTCGCGAATGTGCTGCGCAGCCTCGGCGTGGCGAAGGGCGAGCGAGTGTTTGCGCTCATGGGCCGCGTGCCTGAGTTGTATTTCGCAGCGCTGGGCACGCTGAAGAATGTGAGCGTGTTCTGCCCGTTGTTCTCGCAGTTCGGACCGGAGCCGGTGTGGCAGCGGCTGAGCCGTGGCGATGCGAAGGTGCTGGTGACCACGCAGGCGCTCTACGAGAAGAAAGTGGCCGCGTTGCGCGAGCGGCTGCCCGCGCTGCAATTCATTCTGCTGGCGGACGCGGCGGAGGATCTCGATGCCAGTGTGCTCTCGCTACCGAAGTTGATGGCTGCCGCCAGCGATGTGTTTGTCATTCCACCGACCAGTCCGGAGGAGATGGCGCTGCTGCATTTCACCAGCGGCACCACCGGGATGCCCAAAGGCGCGGTGCATGTGCATCAGGCGGCGCTGACTCATTTTGCCACGGGAAGGTACGTGCTCGATCTGCATCCCGAGGACATCTTTTGGTGCACCGCAGATCCCGGCTGGGTTACCGGCACGTCGTATGGGATCTTCGCGCCATTTTTGCATGGGGTGACGAATCTGGTCGATGAGGCGGACTTCGACGCGGAGCGATGGTATCGCATCCTGCAGGAGCAAAAGGTCACCGTGTGGTACACCGCGCCCACCGCTATCCGCCGCCTGATGCGGATTCCGGGCGAGCCGCGCGCACAGCATGATCTCGGCGCTCTGCGTCTCATTCACAGCGTGGGCGAGCCTTTGAATCCCGAGGCGGTGGTTTGGGGCCAGCGAGCGCTCGGTCTGCCGATTCATGACAACTGGTGGCAGACTGAGACTGGCGGGATCATGATCGCGAACTACGCCGCGATGGACATCCGTCCCGGCTCGATGGGAAAACCGCTGCCAGGCATCGACGCTGCCATCGTGAAGCGTGGGGAGCAGGGCATCCAAGTCATCACTGAAGCCGATCACGAAGGCGAGCTCGCGCTCCGGCCCGGCTGGCCTTCCATGTTCCGCGCCTACCTGCACGACGACGCACGCTACGCGAAGTGCTTTGTCGATGGCTGGTATCTCAGTGGCGATCTGGCGAAGCGGGATGCCGATGGCTACTTCTGGTTTGTGGGGCGCGCGGATGACATCATCAAAACTTCCGGACACATGGTGGGGCCGTTTGAAGTCGAAAGCGCGCTCATGGAGCATCCGTCCGTCGCGGAGGCGGGTGTGATCGGCAAACCGGACCCGCTGATCGGTGAACTGGTGAAGGCTTTCGTCGTGCTCAAACCCGGACACGCGGCGACCGATGAACTGAGGCTGGAGTTGACCGGCTTTGCCCGCAAACGCCTCGGTCCGGCCGTGGCACCAAAGGAGATCGCCTTTATCGAGAGTCTGCCGAAAACACGCAGCGGCAAAATCATGCGCCGCCTGCTCAAAGCCCGCGAGCTGGGCCTGCCGGAAGGTGATTTGTCCACCCTGGAGAACGACTGACATGAGCGCCCCACTGCCCAATCACGACGAAGCCCGCCGCCTGCTGTGGCAGATGGTGCGCATCCGGCGCTTCGAGGAAAAATGCGTCGAGATGTACAGCGCGCAAAAGATTCGCGGCTTCATGCACCTCTACATCGGCGAGGAGGCGGTGGCGACGGGCATCATCGGTCAGATGCGACCCGAGGATGCCATCGTGGCGACGTATCGCGAGCATGGCCAGGCGCTGGTGCGCGGCATGAGCGCGGGGGCGATCATGGCAGAGATGTTTGGCAAGCAGGAGGGTTGCGCGCGTGGTCGCGGCGGCTCGATGCACCTGTTTGACGCGAAGACACGCTTCTGCGGCGGCAATGCGATCGTTGGTGGCGGTCTGCCGCTGGCCGTCGGCCTGGCGCTGGCGGACAAGATGCAGAACCGCAAGGCGGTGACCGCCTGTTTTTTCGGCGAGGGGGCGGTGGCCGAGGGCGAGTTTCACGAGTCGCTGAACCTTGCCGCGCTGTGGAAGCTGCCGGTGCTGTTTGTGTGCGAGAACAACCTTTACGCCATGGGCACGGCGCTGCGCTTCACGGAGTCGAAAATGGACATCGCCAGCAAGGGGGACGCTTATGGCGTCGCGAACGCCTTCGTGGATGGCATGGATGTGCTCGCCGTTCGGGAGGCAGCGAGTTTGGCGCTCGAAACGGCGCGCGAGGGCCGGCCCTTCCTGCTCGAATGCCGCACCTACCGCTTCCGCGCGCATTCGATGTTTGACGCGGAGCTTTATCGAACGAAGGACGAGGTCGCAGAATGGAAAAAGCGTGATCCGATCCCGCTGTTCTTTGAGGCCATGCAGGCCGCGAAACTTCTCAGTGAGGCCGATTTGACGGCCGTGGAGGCCGAAGTGGCGAAGGAAGTCGATGACTCGGTCGCCTTTGCCGAGGCCGGAACCTGGGAGCCGGTGGAGGACCTCACACGCTTTGTTTACTCGGAGGTGAAAGCGTCATGAGCGCGGTCGAACCAGCAAGGAAGATGACGTTTCGCGACGCGGTGCGCGAGGGCATTCGCACCGCGATGCAAAGCGATCCACGCGTGTTTTTGATGGGCGAGGACGTGGGGCATTACGGCGGCTGTTTCGCCGTGAGCCGTGGTTTGCTGGCCGAGTTCGGCGAGGAACGCATTCGCGACACCCCGCTGGCGGAGTCGGCGTTTGTCGGCGCGGGCATTGGCGCGGCGCTGGGTGGCATGCGGCCGATTGTCGAAATCATGACCTGCAACTTCAGCCTGCTGGCGCTGGACCAGATCATGAACACGGCGGCCACGCTGCTGCACATGTCCGGCGGACAGTTCAACGTGCCGATCGTCATCCGCATGGCCACCGGCGGCGGCAAGCAGCTCGCCGCGCAACACTCGCATAGCCTCGAGGGCTGGTATGCGCACATTCCCGGGCTGAAAGTGCTCACGCCCGCCACACTGGAGGACGGGTTCGGCATGCTGGCCGCCGCTTTGGCGGATCCCGATCCGGTGCTCATCTTTGAAAACCAGACGCTCTACATCATGGAGGGCGAACTCCCCGCAAACGCCGGTCCTGTGGACATTGCCAGCGCCAAAGTGCGACACGAAGGTAAGGACGTCTCAATTCTCACCTATGGAGCGAGCTTGCCGAAGTCGCTCGAAGCCGCAGCGAAGCTATCAGAGCAGGGCGTGAGTGTCGAAGTTGTTGATCTGCGGGTGCTGCGCCCGCTGGATGACGCCACCATCCTGCGCAGCGTGGCGAAGACGCATCGCGTGCTCATTGTGGATGAAGGCTGGCGCAGCGGCGGCATCTCCGCCGAGATCGCCGCGCGCATTCAGGAGCAGGCGTTTTATGAACTCGACCGGCCGGTGGCACGTCTTTGTGCCGCAGAGGTGCCGATCCCCTATGCGAAACACCTGGAGCAGGCGGCGCTGCCTCAGGTGGACACCATCATTGCCGCCGTGCAAAACCTGGTCCGTTCCCATGGCTGATTTTGTCATGCCCAGCCTTGGCGCGGACATGGAGTCCGCCACGCTCGTGAAATGGCACGTCAAAGCGGGCGATGCGGTGAAACGCGGCCAGATCATCGCCGAGGTCGATACCGACAAGGGCATCATCGACGTCGAATGTTTCCAAACAGGTGTCATCGAGCGCCTTGTTATCGAACCCGGCGCGAAGATTCCCGTGGGAGCCCTGCTGGCGGTCATCGCGGGAGAGGAAGGAGCGGCGGCTCCATCTGCTCCCGCGGTTGCGCCAGTCGCGGTGCCGGGAGTGATGCCGGAAGCACCACATGTGCATGCCTCGCCGCTTGCAAAGAAGATCGCGGCCGAACTCGGTGTGGACCTGAACCAACTCGTCGGCCACGGCACCGGGCCGGGCGGCCTCATTGACCGCGAGGATGTCGAAAACGCCGCGCAACACCAAGCCACGCCTCCGGCAACGCGTCCGCGCATCTCGCCTTTGGCCCGTCGGCGCGCGGAGGAGTTGCAGGTCGATATCACCACCGTGCAAGGCAGCGGTCCTGGCGGTGCCATCGAGGCCTTGGACATCGAACGCGCAGCGACTCCCGCCAAACCCGGCGATGCCATGCGCCGTGCCATCGCCGCCGCCATGGCAAAGTCGAAACGCGAGATCCCGCATTACTACCTGCAAACCCACATCGACATGAGCGCCACGCTGGCGTGGTTGCAGGCCGAAAACGCAAAACGCGGCATCAAGGACCGCCTATTGCCTGTCGTTCCGATTCTGAAGGCCATCGCGAAGGCGCTGCGCGACGTGCCGCAGCTCAACGGCTTCTGGGTGGACGGCCAGCATCGGGAATCCGAGGCCGTTCATCTCGGCTTTGCCATTTCCATGAAGGGCGGCGGCCTGGTGGCGCCCGCGATTCACGATGTGGACAAGAAGTCCTGCGACGAATTGATGGCCGATCTCCGCGACCTCATCCCACGCGCCCGCAGCGGCCGTCTGCGCAGCTCCGAGATGACTGATGCCACGATCACCATCACCAGCCTCGGTGATCTTGGCGTGGAGAGTGTCTTTGGTGTCATTTATCCGCCGCAGGTCGCCATTGTCGGGCTGGGCAAGATCCTCGAAAAGCCTTGGGCCAAGGACGGCATGCTGGGTGTGCATCCGGTGATGAACGCCACGCTCGCCGCCGATCACCGGGCCACGGATGGACATCTCGGTGCGCAGTTTTTGGAAGCCCTCAACCACCACCTGCAAACGCCTGAATCGCCATGAGTGAAGCCGAACTCAAAGCCCTTCTCCTCGACGGCTTGCGCCAAATCGCCCCCGAGGCCGATCCGGCCACGCTGCGCGGTGATCAGAACATCCGCGAGACCCTCGACATCGATTCCTTCGACTTTCTCAGTTTCCTCATCGCGGTGCATGACAAGCTCGGCGTGGAGATCCCTGAGGCGGATTACGGCAAGCTGAACACCCTCGATGCCATGCTGCGTTATCTAGGTGCGAAAGTGTGAAGCCAACATGGTCCCATGAATGACCGCTCGTTCACATCGCGACTGATCGACGCGGGCATCGTCACCTGCCTGCTCGTCGCCCTCGGGGCGTTGATCTACGGCCACTGCGACGCGGGCGGGAGCGGACTGAGCCTCACGGACAGCTACATCACCGAATACATGAAAAAAGCGCCCCACTGGCCGTGGCTGATCGTTTCGAGCTTTGCCTTCGCGCTGCTGCTGTTTCTGCTGGCCGTCAAGATCATGGGGGCTTTTGGCGCGAGGCTGCCTGTGGTCGTCGGCTGCCTGCTGCTGGCGGCGACCGCGATGGGTAATTTCTTCGTGGCCTATGCTCCGATGCGCCGTGTGGAGCAACCGCCGCCTCCCGCGCATGAATGGTGGACCCCGACGTGGTGGTTCACCTCGCAAACGTCACACACACCTTACGAGAACGGCATGGCGGACGCCTACTCTGATGTGCATTACCGCGCCATACGGCTCGTGGTTGGCTTTGGCATCGCAGCGATGTGCGCGCTCGCGGCCGGCTGCGTGCTGGACGCGTCACGGCGTGCTTTGGGGTGGTGGACGCTCGGGGCGGCCGCCCTCATGTCGTGCCTGTTTCTGATGGGTGATCACTGGGACTTGCACCGCGGTTTATGGCAGCGGCTTGGGTTCGCGGTGATGTATGTCTGGTTGTGGAGTGCTTGGGCGGCCTGTCGGGGGCGCAAATCCAGCACCGCGGAGGACAACCAGTGGTGAGCAACGTGGGGTCTAATTGCGTTATTAATGGCTCATGAAATCCAAACCCAGCTCTGTCTCGACCGCTAAAAAGAAAAAGGGTTCCACCACCGGTGTGACCGCCATTTTGAAAACACCGAAGAAGCCCGTGACGGAGGCCATTCATACGACCGAGGAGCCCGGTGCCCGTGGCACGCACGGCAGTCCGGGTCGCGGAGAGATCCGCAAGACCACGCACCGCGTCATGGGCTCCCGTCAGTCACAGCGTCCGCTCGAGCGCTCCGGCCAGCCACGCAAGAAGCGCGGTTGAATGCGCCCGCCGCCATGCGCCCGCAGCATCGAGCCTTTGGTGCGATCCTGATACTCACGCTTATGTTTGTCAGTTGTGGGCCCGGAGTAGAAATGTCTCGATCCACCATGGATGAGCACATGCAGCAGCGCCGTGACCTTGTGGAATCCTTCTCACGTGCTGCTGATGTTCGCATCACTGACAATCGGGTCCTGAATGCCATGCTGGCGATACCGCGTCATCGTTTTGTGCCGGAGGATCTTCAGGAGCATGCGTATGACGACCGCCCGCTGCCCATCGGGCATGACCAGACGATCTCGCAACCTTCGCTGGTCGCCTTCATGACGCAGGAGCTGAAACCGCAGCCCACGGACCGCGTGTTGGAGATTGGCACAGGCTCCGGTTATCAGGCGGCAGTGTTGTCCCGTTTGGTGGCGGATGTTTATAGCATCGAAATCGTGCAACCCCTGGCGGAACGCGCCGCGAAAACCCTCGAAGAGCTGGGTTGTAAAAACGTCCATATCCGCGCAGGCAATGGCTGGCTTGGCTGGCCAGAGGCCGCGCCCTTTGACGCCATCATGGTTACTTGCGCGCCCGATGCCGTCCCACCTGCGCTTGCCGATCAATTGCGCGAAGGAGGGCGCATGGTCATCCCGGTCGGTCCTGAGAACCAGGTGCAGGAACTTTATCTTCTCGAAAAACGCGGCGGGAAAATTGAGCGCCGCTCCATCCTGCCGGTGCGCTTTGTGCCGATGACAGGAAAGAAAAAAGCGGGCCTCTGATTTTCATGCCATCGCGGCGAAGGCCGCCTCCAACACCGGGACGATCTGCTTCTTTCGTGACATGCAGCCTTCGAGAAAAGCGCCCTCAGCGCTGAGCTGGCATTGAAACGCATGCTCGACGACATCGCGCCGGTCGCCGACCGCCCAGAGGTGGCTGCCTTTGCGGGCGATGTCCGTGCCGAGCAGGATGACAAGGCGAAGATTTTGCGCGGCGCGGATCTGCTCCATGACCGCCAGCAGCTCCTCATGCCGCGCCACGAGGTGACGCGTGTCAGGCACCTCGACCTGGGCGATGCCGACGCGGTTCCCGGAGAAAGTGAAGGCTTTGAAGTCCGACTCGACCAAGTCTCGCGCCGAGCGGGACGCGATGTCGCCGCGCGCGGCCATCAACTCCGCGCCAAACTCGGCGACGTCCACGCTTGCGAACGCGGCGAGTCGCGGCGCCATGCGGCGGTCTTTGTTCGAAGTCGTGGGCGAGGCCAGCACGAGCGTGTCGGATAAAATGGCCGCAAGCAGCGCCCCGGCGATGGCCGGCGGCGGCTCGATGTCGTGCAGGAAGAACTGCTCGGCGATGAGTGTGGCTGTGGCGCCGACCGGCTCGCAATGGAAGGTGATCGGGCTCGGGATTTGCAGGTCGCCGATGCGGTGATGCTCCCACACCTCCAGCACGGTGCCGTGACGGATGTCGTCGAGTGCTTGCGCGATCTCGTTGTGGTCCACGAGGATCAGCCGCCGGTCCGTGGCGTTGGTGAGGAGGTCCGGTTCCGGCAGTGAAAAGCGCTCCAACACATGACGCGTCTCAGGGTTCAGGCTGCCGGCGCGGGCCGGGCGCACCTCGGTGTCTCCCAGCGCGTTGCGGAGGAATGCGTAGCCGATGGCCGAGCACACCGAGTCGGTGTCCGGGTTCTTGTGGCCGATGACGTGGATGGGTTCGTTCATGAGGTGTGTGTGGAGGAGCCCGATCCTGCGCAGAATCATGCGGCTCAGCGCCGCCGGCGAAGTTCGTCGCGGAGGAACTCCACCTCATCGAGCAGGCGGGCCATGAGGCGGAGGCCTTCGAGGTTCATTTCGCAGCTCTCGCGCAGGTGCTCGATGCGGCGCAGGCGGCGCACGGTATCGTCATCGAAATTTGACTCGATGATGCCGTGTTCCTGATAGCTCACAAGCGTCTGCGCGGAGAGGCCGGTCATCTGCGCGAGCAATTCGAGGGTGTAGGTTTCACTCATGGTTCAGGCACGCGGGTTGAAGGTGGAGGTGGCGCGGAGCTTTTCCCACAGCTCACGCTCGGCATCGCTGACACGGTCCGGCAGCACGACATTGATGGTGACAAAGAAATCGCCGCGCCCGCCGCTCTTGTCGGTCGGCAGGCCTTTGCCGCGCACGCGGAGCTGCTGGCCGTCGCCCGTGCCGGCGGGGATGCGCAGCTTGATGGAGCCATCGAGTGTCGGCACGATGACCTCCGCGCCGAGAATGGCCTCCCACGGGGCCACATCAAGCGTGTGATGGACCTCCGCACCGCGTGTGGTGAAGTCGGGATGCGAGGCGTGGCGCACACGCAGATACAAATCGCCTGCCTCGCCGCCATTCCGCCCCGGCTCGCCCTGTCCGGGCACGCGGATGCGGCGGCCATCGGTGGCGCCGGGCGGGATGCGCACCTGAAACTCGTGCGTCTCCACAGCGCCGGTCTGACGGTTGACCGTTTGCATTGAAATGGGCCGCATGGTGCCGTGCATCGCTTCGTCGAGCGTGACGAGGATGTCGCCCTCGATGTCGTGACCGCGGCTCGCACGGCCTTTGCGCGGTGTTTTCGGCACGAACTCCTCACCGAAGCCGTAGCGCGCTCCGCCACCGAAATACTGCTCGAAGAAGTCGCTGAAGCCCGTGCCGCCAAAATGGAACTCCTGATCGGAACCGGCTCCGGGCGGTGGCGCGGCTTCCTGCTGCCAGTTCGCGCCGAGACGGTCGTATTTGGCCCGCTTTTCAGGATCGCCGAGCACCTCGTTGGCCTCGTTGATCTCTTTAAACTTCTCCTCCGCGGTCTTTTTGTCCTTTGCCGTGTCCGGATGGTATTGGCGGGCGAGTTTGCGAAAGGCCTTCTTGATGTCGTCAGGAGTCGCGTCTCGTGCGACGCCGAGTGTGGTGTAGTAATCCTTGAAGCTGGCTGGCATGCCTCACCATGAACGCACCCAACGGCACGTCATTGTCAAAGACTCGGCATTCCTTGGGCGGGCACGGTTCGGAAAAGGCGGATCAACTGCCACGTCGTGAACGAGTTCCGAGGCTGTCATGGCCACAGCAACATGATCGCGCCGCCGCCTGCCAGGGCGGCCGCGAAGCCTGCGAGCATGGGCTTGATGAACGAACGCACGCCGAGGATGGTCACCAAGGCCGCCTTGAAGACGATGTTGGCCATCCCGCCGAGCAGGATCATGCGCCACGCCGTCGAGCTTTCCAGATGACCGGTGCTCACCAAATGCGACGTGGAAAGCGTGATGGCGTCCATGTCGGTGAGGCCGGAGATGGCGGCGGCGACATACATGCCGGAGGTGCCAAAGTGCTGCCGCGCGGCCGCGACCACCAGAAGTACGACGGCGTAGAGGAGACCGAAGAGCACGGCGCTCTTCAACTCGGAGGGAGGAGCCTCCTCCTCCATGCTGTGACTGCCTTTTTTCAACGAAAGCCGATGGGCGATGGCGGCGACGAGGCCAAACCAGATCATCAGGGACAGCAAGGGCGGCAGCATCTGGCGAAGGTGGGCGGGCGCTGCGATCACGACCTCGACGATCACGCGCACGAAGACAATGGCCGAGGCGATCAGCGCAATGGCGGCGAGGCAGGCGGCGGAGGCGCCGCGATCGTGACTGCGGCGGGCGATGCTGGCCGTGGTGGCCGTGCTGGAGATGAGCCCGCCGAAAATGCCGGCGAGCACCGAACCGCGGGCGCCGCCGAGAAACTTTTGCGCCAGATAGGCGGCCAGGCTGATGCCGATGATCAGCACGACCATGAGCCAGATGGAAAAAGGATTCAGCACGCCGAGATAACCCATGTCGCGATTCGGCAGCACCGGCAGGATGACGAGCCCCGCCAGCACCAAGCGTGCGATCTCGCGCAGATCATCCTCGCCGATGCGGCGGACCATATTGTGCAGCGGTTTTTTGCTTTGCAGCATCACCATGACCGTCCCGGCGATCACCACGGCTATGAGACGATGCCCCAGCACGGTGATGATGCCGGTGGCGAACATGACGAGCATCGCCATCTCGGTGGTGAGACCGGAATCCGGCTGCTTGCTCTTCAATTCGGCCAGGTTTCCGAGGATGACGATGCTCGCGAGAGCAATGAGCGCCGCCGCGATGATCCAGCCTCCGAACACGATGCCAAGCACGCCACAAAGAGCGCCGAACAGCGAAAGAAGTGCGAAGGTGCGGATGCCTGCGACGTGGCTTTGCACCCATTCACGCTGCAAACCGACGAGCAGGCCGAGTCCCAGCGCGGTGGCGAGAGATTGGAGCAATTCCGGGGCTTCGGGCAGGGCGGCGGGCATGGTCATGGTTCAGGTTCTTTAGTGAACGTATCGCCTGCGGCCTTCACACGCCAGCTTTCCGACCATTCACGCGCAAAATCACGCTGGCAGCGCCAGTTCACCAAGGCGGTCACGAGCATGGCAAGTGCCGCGCCGCAGGTGGCGAGCGCCATGTCCTTATGCGCATCCCAGATGTCGCCTTGTGTGCCGAGATAGGCCTGTCCGAGGTCGCTACCAAGCAACTCGGCGGCAAGCCACTCGATGAGTTCGTAGAGCAATGACGAGGACATCGTGATGTCCAGCGGCAGAAAGTAGCCCCAGAAACCGCGCGCATTGGCGATGCGCAGGAAGATTTCACGAAATGGATACGCCAGCATCAGACCGTAGAGGAAATGCACCGCCCGGTCGAAGTGATTGCGCCGCCAGCCGAAAGTTTCGTTGAAGGAACGGCCGGTCAGATGCCGCCACCAATCGTCATAGGGAACCTCCGAGTAGGTGTAGTGCGCGCCGATCTCGTGCAGGCACATGAATAAGAAAATCAGCAGCCACGACAGGCGTGAAAACAAACGGCACCGGTAGCTTGCGATGAAAATGGGCAGCGCTAGGAGCACGAGCACGTTTTCCAGCACCCAGTCCTGAAAATGCCAGGGCCGCAACGCCAGCGCCGCCCAAAACAGGGCGAACAACACCGCCAGGCGCTTGACCAGCCGTTCGTACGTCATGCGGCTAAAACGCCGGCAGTATTCGCTTTCACACGCGCTTGCCATCCGCGCCATCCCAGTCCAAGAAAAGAATCCCAAGCCTCCCATCATGTCCATCTGGAACTACGCCAACCCGCAGCTCAAAGACCTCGTCGCCTACGAACCCGGAAAACCCATCGAGGACGTCGCCCGCGAGCGCGGCTTGAGGCCGGAGGACATCATCAAACTGGCCTCGAACGAGAATCCGCTCGGCCCCTCTCCCAAGGCCGTCGAGGCCATGAAAAAGGCCGTGGAGGAGGTTCACATCTATCCAGACGGCGCGTCCTGGAAGCTGCGCAACGCGCTGGCGGAGAAGTTTGGCCTCGAAATGGGCAACTTCATCATGGGCTGCGGCTCCAATGAAGTCATCGAATTCATCGGCCACGCCTTCCTGAAGCCGGGTGACAACATCATCACCGCCGAGCACGCCTTCCTCGTGTACAAGCTCATGGCGAAGGTTTTTGGCGCTGATACCATTGAGGTGCCAGACCCCGGCTACGTGCACGACCTTGATGCCATGGCCGCCGCGATCACGCCGCAGACGAAGGAGGTCTTCATCGCCAATCCGAATAATCCGACAGGCACGCTTGTCACGCAGGAGCAGATCGACCGATTTATGGCAAAAGTGCCGGATCACGTCGTAGTGGTGTTTGACGAGGCTTATTATGAGTTCCTCGACAATCCGCCGGACACCGTTAAATACGTCCGCGAAGGCCGCAACGTCGTCATCCTGCGCACCTTTTCGAAGATCCAAGGCCTCGCCGGCACTCGTGTTGGTTATGGCATTGCGAACAAGGAACTCATCGACGTGCTCCAGCGCACGCGGCAGCCTTTCAACCTCAATTCCATCGCCCAGGCGGGTGCTTTGGCCGGTTTGCTCGACGAGGAACACCAGGACAAGACCAAGCGCATCACCGACGAAGGCCGCGACTACTTGCAGAAGCAGTTTGGCGAGCTGGGCCTCGAATACATTCCGAGCTACGCGAACTTCGTGCTCGTCAAAGTCGGCGACGGCAACGCCGTCTTCAAAGCGATGATGGACAAGGGCGTCATCGTCCGCGCCATGGCCGCCTACAAGCTCCCCGAGTGGGTCCGCATCTCCATCGGCACCATGCCGCAAAACGAGCGCTGCATCGAGGTGCTGAAGCAGGTGCTGGGGAAGTAGCGCAGACTACTTCCGGGAGCGGTTGCGGTTTTGACGAATGCGCCACACGTCCCTGGCCATCCGCCATGAGTCGCGGATGAGATGGACGTGGCCGCCGGGGGTTTCGAACCATTCGATGGGCACCTCGTGAAATGGCACTCCGGTGTCATGCAAGGCAGCGAGGAGTTCGACATCGAAGGCGAAGCCATGGATGCGCAGGGAAGGGGCGATGCGCTCGTAGGCGCTGCGGGGGATGAGCTTGAGACCGCACTGGCTGTCGTGGATACGGATGCGCAGCAGCGCGGAGACGAGCGAGCCGAAGATGTGGCCGATCACACGACGTTTCCACTGGCGACGGACCCTGCTGCTAAACTGTCGCATGCGGGAGGCGAAGAGGGCGGTGGTTGGAACAGGTTGTTCGCGGGCGAGGCGGATCAGCCTCGCCACCTCGGCGGCGGAGCAGGAGCCGTCGGCATCGACGAAGCCCAGCCAATCGGCGTTCTTTTCGACGTTCCAGCCCGCATAGACGGCTCCGCCTTTGCCCAGATTGGCCGGGAGAAAAAGTGGATCGAGCAGATGGGCATGCTGTCGGCAGAAGGGGGCGAGGATTTCGCGCATGCGGGCGACTTCGGCGGCGTCCGAGCCGTCCTCGACGACGCGGATGGTCACGCCGCCGAGTTCATGCGTTACCTTGCACAATTCAGCGAGGAAGGGGGCGATTCGTCCACTCTCCTGGTAGCACGGAATGACGAGGTGGACGGCGGCGAGCATGTGGAGGGATGAAAAGGCTGAAATGAGAAAATGAAAATTGAAATCAGACGGTCCGTGCCTTTGTCATCACGCATCGAGCCATGCGTTTCCCGCATTTTTTCATCGTATTGCTGCTGACGACCATGTTCCCGTCGTGCGGTTCGACGAACCGTATCCTCAAGGCGGGGCTGGTGGAGCCATCGCCCTTTTTCGAGCGGCCATGGTTGGCGCAGAATGGCGGCGAGCATCTGCCTTTTCAAAAAGTGTGGACCACGCCGGACCGGCAGGTGCTGGCCGATGGCATGAAGATGCGAAAGCTCTTCATCGCACCGGTCACGCTGGCCTACTTGCGTCCGGTGAAGAAGGCGCTGGCCGGACAGGAAATGGCCTGGGGTGTGCGGCGGCAGGAGGTGGATGTGGCCCGGCGTTTGAGGGAGGAGTTTGTCGCCGCATTCCGCCGCTCGCCCAGCCCGTATTACCGGCTGGCGGACAAGCCGGGCAGGGACACGCTGACGCTGCAATTGGCGCTCATCGAACTTCAGCCGACGAGTCCGAAGGGCAACGCGGCAATGACGGTCCTGAAGTTTGTGGTCACGCCTTTCGCGGCGTTCGGGAGGTTTTTCACGAAAGGAAACATCGCCATCGAGGGCAAGGTGCTCGTCTCAAGGTCAGGGCGCGCCTATTTTCAGTTTGCGGACAACGAGGAGGACAAGCTCACTTTCATCAACACCCGGGATTTCCAGCCTTATGGCCACGCGGTGAACAGCATGCGGGACTGGGCGCTGCAGTTTGAACTGATGACGCGTTCGCCGCGCGGCTGGCGGGTGCGGGACTCGAGCGCGGTGACCTTGAGGCCGAATTGAGGAAAATGGCGCCCGGCCGCGAAAACTTGCCGATTTGACGAACACGGTATGATGGCCCGCATGAACGCGCCCGTCGTGCTGCTTTTCCGCCTGGCCCTGCCGTGGCTCGCCACGTGCCTCGTTGCCTGCGGTCATCGGACGTCGCCGGTGGTGGAGATTCGCCGGGCCCAGGTCCCGACGCACCAGCGCCTGGTGGTGAGCGTTGCGGAGCAGATGATGGTGACCTTTGACCATGACCAGCCGAAGCGGATGTATCGCGTGAGCACGTCACGCTTCGGGACAGGTGACAAACCGGGCACTTACAAAACGCCGCTGGGGCAGCTTCAGATCGTGGACATCATCGGTCAGGGGCTGCCCGCAGGTGCGAAACTGAAGGCACGGATACCGACGGGCGAGATTGTGCCGATGGACGCACCGGGGCGTGATCCCATCGTGACACGGGTTCTGCGGCTGCAAGGCATGGAGCGGCGCAATGCACGCACGTATGAGCGGTTGATTTATATTCATGGCACGCCTGAAGAATCAAAGCTGAAGACGCCTGCGTCCTACGGCTGCGTGCGGATGGGATCGGCGGACATCATTAACCTATGCCGATGGGTGAGGCCCGGAGCGCGTGTGGACATCGTTCCTGGCAAGCTGCCGGCACCGAATTCGCTGCCGGATTGAAACGGTAAGGTTGTAGAAGAGGGATTGAGCTTGTGCCTGAAGTGTTGTAGTGAGCATCCTGCTGCTCATGCCCGCCTCGCCCATGTCACGACGCCAGATGCTGATCACCGTCGCGCTGACGGTGCTGGGGACGCTGGTGGCGTGGTATCTGGGAGCGATTTTGAGTTTTGCCTCCACCAAGCATGGATTTAACAACCGCTTCAGCGAAGTCGCGATCCAGCATCATTGGTGGTATCTGGTCTGGAGCAATGTGGTGGTGCTCAAGGGCTATCTGCTGGTGGCGGCGGGGTATGTGGTGGTGATCTATCCACTGATCCGCCTTTGGTCGCGATTTCAGTTCTTCGGCCGATTCGGGACGATTTGGCGCTCACTGCTGCTGGCAGGGCTGCTTTACGGATTTTTCATCTTCCGGCTGATGCTGGAGAAGCCGTACTTCGGTGATTACAGCTACCTGCTGGGCTGGTATGACGCGGTAGGCACCCTTTGCGGTGTCTGGGCTCAGGATGTGCTTCATGCGTTGGTCTCGCAGGTCTTTCCGCTGCTGGCGCTTGGTGTGGCGGCTGGTTTTTATCTTTTCGAGCTGCGTTTGTGGTTTGCGCGGGCGGCGCGACCGCTGTTGTTCAGTTTCGCTGCGGTGGCGGGCATGTTGGGGCTGCTTGTGGTGAGCGGATATGGTGTGAACCGCGCACCGGATGTGATGGAACTGGCCGGAGGCCGCAAACGGCCGAAAAACATCGTGATCCTCGGTTCGGATTCGCTGCGGGCGGACCATCTCTCCTGCAACGGTTATCACCGGCCGACTTCGCCGAACATCGACCGCATCGCTGCCAATGGTGTGAATTTCGACCGCTGTCTGACACCGATCGCCTCCACGCTGGAGTCGCTGACATCGATGTTTTCGTCGCAGTATCCGCACACGCACGGCGTGCGGCACATGTTTCCGAACCGGGAGATGGTGAACCGTGCGAACCGTGAGGCGCCGTCGCTGGGGGCTGTGCTGCTGCAGCAGGGTTATGACACGGCGGTGATCGGCGATTGGTGCGCCTGCGGGTTCAATGAACTGCCGATGGGCTTCAAGGACATCATCGTCTCCGATTTCGACAACTTCCGCGTTTACATGAGTGAGGCGGTGTTTTTGCATCACCAGATCCTGCCGCTCTTTTTCGATAATCACGTCGGGCACATGCTTTTTCCGAAGCTGAAGTCTTTTGCGAGTTACATGACGCCGGAGGTCGTGACCGACCAGGTGATCGACCGGCTGAAGCAGCGGGCAGAGGACGGAAAGCCCTTTCTGCTCTTCGGCTACTACTCCTGCACGCATCTGCCCTACAAGACGCCCACGCATTACGCCAAGCTGTGGATGGACCCGAAGTACGACGGTCCGCACAAGCACGAGCTGGCGCTGAACGTGGACCAGTTCATCGGCGAGACGGACATCAACGAGAAGTGGAGCAGGCTGCCGCAAAAAGAGGTGGAGCAGATCACCGCGCTGTATGACGGCTGCGTGCGCATGTTTGACGACTCCGTGGGCCGTGTGGTGGCGGCGTTGGAAAAGCAGGGACTGATGGACGACACGATCATTCTGATCACCGGCGACCACGGTGATGATCTTTTCGAGCCAAACTGCACTTTTGGCCACGGCACGACATTCAACGGCGGCGACCAGGCGAATCATGTGCCTGCGATTTTTCACATTCCGGGCCTCGACAA
Organism: Prosthecobacter sp.; assembly: GCF_044236155.1. GTDB lineage: Bacteria > Verrucomicrobiota > Verrucomicrobiia > Verrucomicrobiales > Verrucomicrobiaceae > Prosthecobacter. The sequence continues at coordinate 27,099 of NZ_JBIIHA010000015.1, read as the reverse complement.
GCCGCAGCGGCACTCCGGGCTGGCGCGCACGATTGATTTCGCGCCCACACTGCTCGATCTCGTCGGCGCGCCTGGGGAGCCGCGTTTCGAGGGCACGAGTCTCGCGCCTGTCATCCGCGGTGAGAAGGAGAAACTCGATCTCGCCTTCTTCGGGGAGACCAGTTACCTCTTTTTCCGGCGTAAAATTCCCGGCGAGGAGCCGCTGTTCATCCCGCCGATGGATGAGACCACCTTCATCGACCCGGACTTCGACTTTCATTTCGTGCTCAAGGACAAGTTCCAGGACGCCGTGCTGAAGACGAAGGAGCACTGCGTGCGGACGGAGCGTTTCAAGTATGTCCGCACGCCAGGAGTGAAGCACTCCATCGAGAGGCTCTTCGACCTGCGGGATGATCCGCACTGCGAGCGTGATGTGAAGCACGCTTATCCCGATGTGAAGGCGCGCCTCTCAGCGGCACTCGACAAATGGCTCACGACCCGGGTGCAAAGCACCACGCAGGAGATTTACGGAATCCTCGGCGAGGACACGCTGAAGCCTCTCGGGGCGGGGGAGTGATGGAGTATTGGATGATTGAAATGCTCCAATTACCCATCTGCGCTCCTCAATGACACCCACAACCGCTGCCGCAGGAGCCACCGCCTGATTTCGGCGCAGGACTGCCTCCGCCCATCAGACCCGTGCCGCCAATCGGCACACGGCGGATCGGCTGACCGCTGTCAGGATGCTGCGTGAGCGCGGCGTCCTTCATGCTCTGGCGGATTTCGAAGCGCTTCGGCTGTTCGCCTTCAAACTGGGGGAGGGTTTCGTAAACGTAGGTGGGCATGGTGGGGAGGAATGAAGAAGACTGAATGACGAATGACGAATGACGAATGACGAATGACGAATGACGAATGACGAATGACGAATGACGAATGACGAATGACGAATGACGAATGAGGGGCGATGCGCAAGGAGGGAAATGAAAACGGCGTCCCGGTGAGGGGACGCCGCGTGGGGAGTGTTCGTAATTTGGCTTACTTCTGCTCGTCGATGGTCAGCGGCTTGTAACCGCCGATGCTCTTGAAGTAGAGCAGCAGGAGCAGGTAGATCGCTGCCATGGTGGCGGGGATGTAAGCATCGAATTTCAGAGTCTTGCGGTCGCCCTGCTGGTCGGCGGCCACGACAAGCTGCTGATCAGGGGTCTTTTCCTTGGCTTCTTTGGCTTCGGAGAGTTTTTTGCCGTCGAGACCATAAGCGGCGGTGGATTCAAGGTTGAGGAACTTGCTGGGGGCGGCGGCCTTGTAGGTTTCGAAAAGGGCTGGATTTTTCGACTTGAGGTCTTCGCCAGCGAAACGGTCCTTCATGTAGCCAAGTCCCGGGCCGCCGATGATGCCGGCGGAGAGCATGCCAATGCCGCCCATGATGGAGATGGCGACAGCACCCGTGCGGGGGAAGCGGTCGGAGGCGACCGCAAGCATGGTGGGCCAGAAGAAGGTCTTGCCGAAGGCATAGATGCCGAGAGCGACGAGGGCGGTGGTGAAGCTGTTCATGCCGGAGGCCATGGTAAGGCCGCCCGCGGCGAGCGCCGCGCAGAGGAAAAGCAGGCCCACGGGGGAGAGCTTGAGCGTTTTTTCGATCCAGTGAGCGCAGAAACGCAGGCCGAACATGATGGCGGAGGTCCAGAGGAAGAGCGCCTTGCCCTGCTCAGGCGTGAAGAGGTTGCCGGTGATGTTCTGAATCCAGCCGTCCGTGCCGAGTTCGACGGCGCCGACGAGGGCATGGGTCACAAAGAGAACAAACAGGACGATGGAGCCGAGGGAGAACTTCGTGATCAGGCCCACCCCGATCAGGAGGACACCGCCGACCGCGTAGCCAAGGTTCTTGGCAAGAGCTGCATCGAGGCCGATCACGTCCTTGAAGAAGCCTTCGGAGAAGAGAGAGAGGAGATAGCAGGCCACGGCACCGCCTAGGATGCCCACGTCCTTGAGCATGTTGCCAAAGCTGACGCCCTTCGCGGCGGCCTCGGACTGCGGGAACTTCTGCCCCATGAACATGAGGCCGTAAATCACGGTCGGGATCAGATAGAGGGCGAGCTGGATGCGCCAGTTGATCTCCATCTTGTCATCAAGGAACCAGCCGAGCACGACGCCGACCACCATGCCGGCAGGCCAGGAGGCGTGCAGGATGTTGAGGTAATGCGTGCGGTTTTCCGGGAAGAGCGTCGCGACGAGCGGGTTCGCAACGGCTTCGAGGGTGCCGTTCGCGAAGGCGAAGATGAACATGCCAAGGGACAGCACCATGTAGGCATTGCCACCGCTGGCGGTGAAGGTGACCAGCGCGGAGACGACGTGCAGCAGGAAGGCCAGCACGACGAGCTTGCCGTAGCCGATCTTGTCCACAATGACCCCGCCGAGGATGATGCCGAAGCAGAAGCCGTTGAAGCCCATGCCGCCGATGGCACCAAGCTGGGCGCCGGTGAAGCCGAATTCCTTGGCCCAGTTGTCAAAGATGCCGCCACGGATGGCGAAGCCGACACCGGCCGCGAGGATGGCCATGAAGCCGGCCCAGAGAAGTCTCATTCGATTGTTTTCGCTCATAGAGGGGAGTGGAGTGTGGTTGGATGTGTTTGGTTGACGGGAAAGCGCGTGTTTTAGGTGTCTGTCCTCCAGACAACAAGGAAAAAATCATCTCATTAGTGAGAGGCGGCGAGATCCACCGGCTTGTAACCGCCTTTGCCACGGAAGTAGGCAAAGATGCCGAGGTAGCACAGCAACATGAAGCTCGGAAGGATGGCGATGGTGGTGAAGACGCTGCGCTTGCTGGCGGCCTGAACGCCTTCGAGCTCCTTCGCCTGGGCTTCCGGCAGGGCCTTGATCTTGCTTTGATCAAGCGTCGGGCTGGGGCCGAACATGCTTGGTTTCGGTTCGCCTTTCACGACGGCATACAAAGCAGCGTGCTCGGGGTTGTTGAGGCGTTTTTCGAGATCGCCATCCTGTTTGAAGCCGATGTAAGGGCTGCCCAGCACGCCGAGAAAGAGCACGCCGACGGCGGAAACGCCGTTGAGGGTCAGCGCACCGCCTTTGGGGAACTGTTCGGAGGTCAGGCCCAGCGTGGTGGACCAGAGGAAGGTCTTCCCAAAGGCATAGACCGTCGCCGCGGCCAGAATGGCCCAGCCTGTGGCGTTCGATAGAAACAGAAGTCCGATGATGGCGATGGCCGCGCTGATGACGAGCAGGCCGATGGGGGAAAACTTGTGAACGATCGGGCCGGCGTAAAAGCGCAGCACCGTCATGATGACGGACACATAAACAAAGATCCAGGTGGCGAAGTTCGGAAAGTCCGGCCCGCTGAGCTTGAGCAGTTCCGGCATCCAGCCGTCGGTGCCGAGCTCCGTGGTGGCGAGCGGTCCGATCGTGATGAGGACGACGAGAAAGAGCCAGTTGCCCGCCGAACGGGTGTAAATGCCCGCCAGCACGGCGACGACGGTCGCGATGATGAAGATCGTCGTCCAGGAGGCCTCCTGGTTCATCATCTGCGCCAGCGCGGGAGCGGTCAGGGCCGTGATGATGAAGAAGCCGACGCCGCCGACCTCCTTGAGCATGTCCCGGTAGCTGACACCTGCCGCGACGCGTTCATTGACCGGGAAACTGCGCGGAAGAATGAGCAGCGCATAGATCACGACCGGGATGAAGCACAACGCAAAGCGGAACTGCCATACGGCCCCGAAGAACAGCTTTGTGTCCGGCAGCAGGCCGCAAAACAGAGCCCCGAGCGCCAGCCCCGCTGGCCAGCCGGCGTGCAGGATGTTCAGCCACTTGGCTTTCTCCTTGTTGAAAACGGTCGCCACCACCGGGTTGATGAAGGATTCCACAGTGCCGTTCGCCACGGCGACGAGGAGCGTGCTCCAGTAGAAATCCTGGTAGCCCGAAGCCCGCAGTGTGAGAGCCAGCGAAACCGTATGGCAGGCGATGGCGAAGAAGGCGACCGTTTTGTAGCCAATGTAGTCGATCACAAGGCTGAAGAAGATGATCGAGATGGCGAAGGGCCACATGCCCGCGCCGTTGATGCTGCCCTTCTGCTGTTCGGAGAGATTGAAGCTGTCCTGCAACTCTCCGATCGTGTTGGCTCGCACGCCAAAGATGAAAGATGTGGCGACCAGGGCGATGAAACAGGCCCAAAAAAGTTTCATGTCGGCTTTGCCGGAAGTGGTTTGGCTCATGACTCGGGAGGAAGATGGTTGGGTTAGCGGGAAAGCGGCGCGATTCCAGCAAAGCACGGGCGGCCTGGCAATGTCTTTTTGCCATTTTAGACGAATCTGCTTCGGACCTGCGCCTTGACGCCACGCACGCTGGGCCGCATGTTCGCGGCGTTGCCGCGCTTCTGTTGGATGCGCGGCGGATTTTTCCCAGCCCTCCATGCTTTTGCCGTTTTCACTGTTGAAGTCGCGCCTGTGCCGGGCGGTGTTGTGTCTCCACGCCACCGCTTTGCCGCTCACGACCCAGGCCCAGGTGGTTTTGAAGGCCCAGCCCGTGGTGGACGAGCCAAAGACGGAGGCGAAGCCCGCCGAGCCGGTGAAACAGGATTTGAAGGCGTCCTGGCAGACGCAGAAGGAAGCCCGGGCGCTGACGCTCAGCGTGCCTGCCCCGCGCGGCCAGATCGTGGACCGCCATGGCGTGCCCTTTGCGCAAAACCGCGCGGCGAACTACCTGGCGCTGGTGATGCCCTACATGGAAGGGGCCAGCGAGGCGCAGATCACCTCGTTTGCGAGGTCCACCATCGACAATGTGAACCGGGTGCTGGGCAAATCGTGGTCCTTGAGCGATGAGAAGGTGCTCCTGCACTACAAGCACCGTCGCTGGTTGCCGCTGGTGTTTTCTGTGGAGGAGGGGCTGAACGTGGAGATCACGCCCGACATGGAGGAAAAACTCGGCCCGCTGCTCGGCAGGAGCGTGGTCATCCAGCCGGCCTACATGCGCCATTACCCGCAGGGCGGCACGGCCTGCCACATCATCGGCTACACTGGCAAGACACGTCCGCTGCCCACGGGCCCCATAGTGGATGGCGACCCGGTTTTCGAGGAGATGGAGGGCCGTGAAGGCATCGAAGCTGCCTTCGACAGCGATCTCAAAGGCCAGCCGGGCATCGTGAACGTGCTCTTCAGCCCGGACGGCAAACGTCTTGCCGAGGATGTGCGGCGGACGCCAAGCCCGGGTCGCAATGTCGTGCTTTCCATCGACTACAACTTCCAAAAATACGCCGAGAACGCGCTCAAGAAGCACACCACCGGCGGCGCGATGGTGATCATGGACGTGACGAACGGCGACATTCTCGCGATGGCCTCGAATCCGGGGTTTGACCTGAACGAGTTCGTTCCCGGCATCCGGGCGAAACGGTATGAAGAACTGATGAAGGATCCGCATCTGCCACTTTTCCCGCGTTCCTTCCGCGGGGAATATCCGCCGGCCTCCACGTTCAAGATCGTGACGGCGCTCGGGGCTCTCGACAGCGGCAAGGTGGACGCCAAGACTTACTATGACTGCGACACGGCGATGGAGATCGGCAACCGCGTCTTCCACAACTGGAACAAGGAAGGGGAGGGCAGCATGACGGTCGTCACCGCCATCAAGCGTTCCTGCAACACCTGGTTCTACCGCGCGGCGCTGGAATCCGGCGCGCCTTTCATCTCCAACATGGCCATGCGTCTCGGGTTTGGCGAGCGCACCGGAATTCCTCTGAAGGCCGAGGGGACGGGTTTCGTGCAGACGGATGCCTGGACGCTGCAAAACCTCGGCAGCAAGATGCAGTCCGGCGACTTGGCGAACATGGCCATCGGCCAGGGACGTGTGCTGGCCACGCCGCTCCAGGTCTGCCAGTGCATGGCGGGACTTGGCGATGGCGTGCGCATTCCGCAGCCGCGTCTCGTGCTGCAAATCCAGGACATGGCGGACCGCGTGGTCATGGCCTACGAGCCAAAGGATCGCAAGCGCATCGACCTGAACCCCGACCACCGCCAGACGGTGATCAATGGCATGGTCGCCGTGGTGAACGGCAGCGGCGGCACCGGCCACGCGGCCGGGATCAAGCACGCCGAGATCGCCGGCAAGACCGGCACCGCGCAGTGGAAGGTGGCCAAGGATCAGAATCTTGCGTGGTTCACCGGTTTCCTGCCCGCCGGGAAGCCGATGTTCGCCTTCGCCGTCGTTTATGAAGGCGAGCCGGGCGAGGATGTGAGCGGTGGCAAAAAAGCCGCGCCCATCGTGCGCGAAGTCTTCACAAACATCTTTGAAAAAGCCCCGGCGGACGATCCGATGCTCCTGGCCATGAAGGATGTGCCGAAGGCTTCCATCGTGGAGGAGGAAGTGATTGAGAAACCGGTGGAAGAAATCGGCGTCGCACGCCCCGTACCGCCTCCGCAGCAGCCGAAAAAAGGCATCGGCGGCTTTTTCCGCCGCCTTTTCGGACGCGACTAGCGTTTCTTTTGAACTTACCGCGAACTGCGAACCAAGAATCTTTGATGAACATCCAGATCGCTACTGTCTGTGACTACGCCGCCGATTATCAGGGCAAACTGTGCATCCAGGGCGCGTTCGACACGCTTTGCGCGCAGAATTTCCCTGTGGTGCATCCTCAGTGCTCCATCGCCATCCGTGTGATCTTCCAGCCGGACGACACCGGGGCGCACGAGTTTGTGATCCGCTGCGTCGATCCCGAGGGCAAGGAATGCCTGCCGGCGACGCCGCCCATCCAGATGGATGTGAAGTTTCCGTCCCAGTTCATCCCGTTCGTGTCGCGGAACATCGTCTATTCCCTCCAGCATGTGAAGTTTGAGCGCCAGGGGCTGCACCGCTGGCTGGTGCAGCACCACGGTGACACCGTGGCGAGCATTCCCCTGCGTGTGACGTTGTTTGACGACCGACGCGCCGCCACCGGCCCCGCAGGCTAGCCGATCATGACCACTTCCAAGCCCCAATCCCATTCACAGACCGGCACTCCCGCCGGCACGCCGGTGCGCCAGTTGTCCGTGTTTCTGCACAACCGCGTCGGCGCGCTCATGGCGTTGGTGAAGTTGCTCGCCGAGCATCGCATCGAAGTGCTCGGCCTTTCCTTGCAGGACACCACCGAACTGGCGCTGGTGCGCATGGTGCCGAGCGATCCCGAGACCGCGGAGATGCTCTTCATCGAAAAAGGCATCCCGCATGCCGTTTGTCCCGTCACCGTTGTCGAACTGCGCGAGACGGATCACACACTTGTGCATGCGCTCTCCGCTCTTTTGTCCGCGGAGATCAATATCGACTTCAGTTACGGCCTCTTTGTGCGGCCCACGGAGCACCCCTTGTTTGTGCTGCACCTTGATGCGCCTGAGCTCGGAGCCGAGGTGCTCTCCAGCGCGGGGTTCAAGGTGCTGACGCAGGAGGATTTGAGCCGCTAGCCGCATTTGAAGTGTTCAGCATGAATTGCGGCGCGAGTTGCGAGATGAAGTTGCGCGCATCCTCCACGGCCCCCAGTTCGATAAAGGGATCCTCCTGTCCGACACGCTGTTCTGGGAGCGGCACGAAGATGGAGGCCATCGCCCAGCGGTGCTGGATGTTGCGGAAGGTGGAGTCGAAATAGGACAGAAAAACGTGCTCGTAGTGATCCGCGCACGCGGTGCCGTCGGAGCCGATGTACCAGTAGAAATTCACCGCGCGCGTCCTGATGCGCACACCGGGCTGCGGCTCAGCGTCGCGGAAGATGCGCATCATCATCATCGTGACCTCACGTCCGTCCGCGAGGCGCAGGGTCAGGGGCGTGCGGTCGGTCACCGTCCAGCCCTGATTGGGCAGGCAGACCTCGGGACGATGCAGGCTGCGTTTCACGAAGCCGCTGAGAATCACCGTGGTCATGATCTGCCGGCCGGTGGATGAGGAATACAGGTTGCGCACCAGTTTCACGCCTTCATCGAGGAGGTTTTTCTCCTGCGCGGTCATGTCGTACTCGCGCCCTTGGTAATCGCCGAGGCTGAGCGGCAGTTGCAGCCTCACGCCCGGCTCGGCCACATGAAAGCTGATGTCCGTGCCCGCGCAGATGCCCAGCGCCGCCAGCGGCAGCAGGATCGCGGCCGCCAGTTGGGCCCATGTCCTGCGCGGGGCCTGGATGGCGGCGTTTTCGACTCTGGAGCTGCCTCCCGCGACACGGCGCTGCATGTTGCGCTTCATTTCGCGGCCTTCAAAGAGCCAGCACAGCGCGAACATGCCCGCCAGCGCCACGCCAAACACCGCGAAGCCGGCGAACATGTGGTAGGGCGACATCTCCTGATGTTCGCCCATTCGCCGTCCGACGGCGAACTCGCCGCCAAACATCAGCGTGCCTGCCACGAGAAGCAGCAGCCTCACCACGTTTCCCGCCACCGCCAAGGGCACCGCGCAGACAAACAAAATCAGCCGTGAGCGCGGCTGCCGCAGCGCCAGGTAGCCCAGCAGGGCCGAGATCATCATCAGCGCGAAGAGGGAATTGATGCCGCTGCACTTCGCGTCCACGTCCAGGCTGAACGCGGCGCCGATCTCGATGCCACGGGCCGCGTCGGGCGCGGATTGCAGCGCAGAGCCCTCGCTCACCGCATCCACGCCCACTAGGCGCAGCAGTGAGGCGGCCATCGCCGCCGTCTTGGGGCGCAGCGGGGAGGCCAGGGAGTCCTCCAACGGCTGCATCGGCCATGAGAAAAACAAAAACAGCCACGCAAAAAACAGCGCGCGCATCCACGCCATTCCGGCCACCAGCAGGACCATGCCGGCCAGCACAAACTGCACCGCCAGAAAGCCGGGGTAGCCCGTGTCCGCTTTGTAACCCAGCCAGAAGAAAAACAATCCGGCCGCGAGCGGCAGCAGCCCCAGCCAGTCGCCCCGTAATGGCAGGCCGCGCAGCAGATCCCGCCGCAACCACACCAGCCAGCCGACGAGGACAGGAACCACAAGGCAGAACTGCCAGTCGGAGTACTTGCTCACCCAGCGCGCCCATCCGGTCAGGATGCTCTGACGCCTGCCGAAGTCCCACTGCTGGTAAGGCCACGCCAGAAACAGCGCGATCACCACCGCGGCCAGGCCCCAGAAGACCGCCTGCTTCAGCATTCTGCCGCTTTTTTCCTCGGATGGCGATGCCGGGAGGTTGGCGGGCAGTTCAGAGGCATGAGTCGATTCGGTTGGCATGAGCAGGTTGACTGACAAAGGCTGGCTCTGTTTGTTGCATCTGGCAACTTTCATCACGTCACATCATCGTTCCAAACTCCACATGCCCGATTTATTTTCCCCCTACGACCCGAAGGACCAGGAAGAGGTCATGGAAAAGCCCGGGCCGGCGCACAATGCGGACAAGACGGCCGCCGCCCCAGCCAAGGATGACCTGCCGTTGCATCGTGACACCACCGTGCAGGCTCCGAACGTGAGACGTTCACAACTCACCCGCAGGCATGTGTTCATTTCGCTCGCCGCCTCCATCATCGCCGGCCTGGTTGCCCTGTATGCCGCAAAGAATTATGTGGATCAGAAGATCAGCCTCATGGCTTCAAATTCCGTGCCTGCGTCTGCTCCTGCCAGCATTGAGGGCGGGGCCGAAAAGGCCGCCGCCGAGCAGATCGCCGCGCTTCAGAAGCAGGTCGATGTCATGCGGCGCGAGCAGCTTCTTTTGCAGCAAAACACACGTGAGTCGTTGCAGGGCATCTCCGAGGCCTTGAAAAATCCCAAGCTCGTCCCCCAGGCTGCCCCGGCCACGGCCGAGCAGCCCGGCGTTCCCCGCATCGCCGACATGAAGCCGGACATCTCCCCCACGCAGGAGGAGTTCATCCTGCTCAAGGAGCGCAATCGTCTGGCGCAATACGCGGACGAGGCCATCGCCACCGGGATGCGCAAGCCGCTGGAGGTCCTCATCGAGTACATGCGCGATCCCGACGCCAGGCACCTGCACGAGGCGGCGAAGGCCGAATACATGCGCGCCGTGCGCTCCGTCCAGTTCATCCAGCGCGAGGATCCCGGCTACCGCCTGCCCGTGGCCGAGCTTTTCAAGAACCAAAACATCCGCGACGAGGCCGACGTGAAACCTGAAGCCCTGCTCAAGCTCCTCGCCGATCAGCAGCAGCCCTGGGAGGTGCGTCTGCGCGTCTGCTTCCTCCTGCTCGGCAGCGAGCTGCCGGAGACGAACGCCAAACTCATCCAGGCCATCAAGGAGGATCCGTCGCTCGACGTCGCGAAGCATGCCCAGCTTGCCCTCGAGCAGCGCATCAAGCGCCGCTTCCGCATCTTTGACATCCCCGCCATCGAAGCCTGGGCCGAGTCACAGAAAAAGTAACATCACAGCGAACGGAGCACCGCGAACCGCCAAAGCATGAAAACCCTTTTCCTCACCAACGAATACCCGCCTCACATCTACGGCGGCGCCGGCGTCCACGTCGAATACCTCTCCCGCGAGCTGGCGAAGCTCATGCAGGTCGATGTCCGTTGCTTCGGCGACCAGGACAGCCAGGACGGCAGCCTTCAGGTCAAAGGCTTCGGCCTCGACACCTCGAAATGGGACTGCCCGCTTAATTTGAAGTCCGTCTTCGGTGCCTTGCAGCGCTGCCTCGACTTCAACACCCACGGCATCGACGCCAACATCGTCCATCTGCACACCTGGTATGCGCACTTCGGCGGCATCCTCGCCAAGCTCAACTATGGCGTGCCCATGGTGCTCACCGTCCACTCGCTCGAGCCGCTGCGCCCCTGGAAGCGCGAGCAGCTCGGCCACGGCTATGACTTCACCGTCTGGCTCGAAAGCACCGCGCTCAAAATGGCCGACGCCGTCATCGCCGTCTCCGAGGAGACGAAAACCGACCTCCTGCGCCTCTTCGACCTCGATCCGCACAAGATCCACGTCATCCACAACGGCATCGACCTCGATGAATACCACCGCGTCGAGGCCCCCGACGTGCTGCGCAAGCACGGTGTCGATCCCGACAAGCCCTACGCTCTCTTCGTCGGCCGCATCACGCGTCAGAAGGGCATCATCCACCTCGTGCGCGCCATCCAGCACTTCGATCCCGGCTTCCAGGTCGTCCTATGCGCCGGAGCGCCTGACACCATCGAGATTAAGGAGGAGATGGAGGCCGCCGTCGCCGCCGCCAGCGCGAAACGACCCGGCATCGTCTGGATTCAGTCCATGCTGCCCGTGCCGGAGAAGATCGCCATGTACTCGCACGCGGACGTCTTCGTCTGCCCGTCCATCTACGAGCCCTTCGGCATCATCAACCTCGAGGCCATGGCCTGCGAGACCGCCGTCGTCGCCAGCGCCGTCGGCGGCATCAAGGAAGTCGTCGTTGAAGGCGAGACCGGCTATCTCATCCCGCTGGAGCAGCAGACCGAAAGCCCCTTCGAGGCCGTGCATCCCGAAAAATTCGCCCGCGACCTCGCCGCCGCCGTGAACAAGCTCATGGCCGATCCCGCTTTGCGTGACCGCATGGCCAAAGCAGGCCGCCAACGCGCCGTGGACCACTTCAGTTGGAAATCCATCGCCCGCAAGACGCTCGCGCTCTACAAGACGCTCGCGGGGTGAGTGCTCACCCCAGCTTCCACCCTGCACGCGGCTCGCGCTTCAGGAAGCGGTTCGCGGCCTCGTTGTTGGTGATTCGCATGGCTTTGGCATCCCAGACGATCTTCCCGCCGGCGCGATGGGCGACGTTGCCGAGGTGATTCGCCTCGGTGAGCGGGCCGGCGTAGCTGAAGGGGCTGCCGGTGGGCGTGCCGTTCTTGATGGCGGCCAGAAACTCGGCGTGGTGGCCGGGGGAGTCGGCGATGAAGGGTTTCGGACGCTGGAAGTCTTTGAAGTCAGCCTCCGGCAGCAGGACGTGCTTGCCGTAGTCGGAGAGCAGCATGCCTTTGTCGCCGACGAAGAGCACGCCGCTGCTCCACTTGCTGATGAGGGGATCGTTTTTCCACACGTCCGGTTTGGAAGCGCCCTGATGCCAGTGGACCTTGCACGCGGGCATGTCGCCGCGCGGGCCGTAGTCATACACAGCATGCATCGAGGCCGGGGCGATCTCGGGATGCGGCTCGGGGCCGAAGGCCTCGACGCTGAGCGGCGCGTCGAGCTTCAGCGCCCAGAAGGGCAGGTCGTTCCAATGACTGCCGAGGTCGGACATGGTGCCGTTGCCGAAATCCCACCAGCGATACCATTTCGGGCCGGGGAAATAGACGCTGCTGTAAGGCCGCATGGGCGCGGGGCCGATCCACAGGTCCCAATCGAGATACGGCGGCGGTGTTTCGGCCACGGTGGGCCGTTCGGTGACATAAACGATGTCGCCGTTTTTCTCCGCGTCCTCCTTGCTCTGCAAACCCCAGGCACGCGACACGCACACATGCGCCTCGGTCACTTTTCCAATCGCGCCGCTTTGGATTAGCTCGACGACACGGCGGTAATTCGGCATGCCGTGAATCTGCGTGCCCATCTGCGTGACGACACCGGCCTCGGCGGCGGCCTGGGTGATCAATCGCGCCTCGGCGACGTTGTGCGTGAGCGGTTTCTCGCAATAGACCGGCTTCTTCATCAGCAACGCGGGCAGCGTGGCGTACGCATGGGTGTGCTCGGTCGTGCTGATGACCACGGCGTCGATCTCGCCGGCGCTCAGCTCGTCGTAGAGCTTGCGGAAGTCGCGGAACTTCCGCGCCTTCGGGAAGGTCGCGCCCGCGCGGTCGAGGTTCTCGCCGTTCACATCGCACAGCGCAATGACATTCTCCCGCGGTTCAAGCGGCGGAGGCGGTTGCGCGCCCGCGTCGGTCTTCGGGGCGTCTTTCTTCGCGTTGTTCCCGCGTGGCGGCGTGTAGAGCGCCATGCCGGTCAGATCCTTGATGTTCCCCGCGCCGCGTCCACCGACACCGATGAAGACGAGGTTCAGCTTGTCGTTCGGTGAACGAGAACTGACGATGGCAGGAAAGCCAAACGCGGCGGCGGCAGTGGCGCTGCGGGTGAGAAACTGACGGCGGGAGGAAACGGGCTGGTTGGCGCTCATGATGCCATTACAACGCGTCTCGAAGGCAGAGTTTCATGTTTCAGGTTCAAAGTTCCAAGTTTCAGAATGGGCGTGCATCGCGGCCGAACTTGAAACCTGAAACTTTAAACTTGGAACTCAGCGTTCCTTTTTCTTCCCACCGCCTTTTCGCGGTCCGTTGAGCGGCTTGTCGGGATCGTATTTGGGATTCCGCTCGGGAATCTGCGCGCCGGTGTCCTTCAGCCAGGTGTTGAGCTTGTCGCGGAGCTGCATGGCGCGGACGGAGTCATGCGGGGCGCGGTTGTCCACCTCGCCGGCGTCGAGCTTGAGGTTGTAGAGCTCGACGTGGTTGTCCTCGTGGAACTGGATGAGCTTCCAGTCGCCTTCGCGGATCGCGCTGTAAGGCGTGGCGCTGCCGGGATGGTAGTGCGGGTAGTGCCAGTAGATCGCCTCACGCTTGAGCGTGCCAGTTTCGGTGAGCAACGGCATGAGCGATTCGCCATCGACCATCTGTTTGTCCTTGAGCGGTGTCTGCGTGGCTTCGAGCAGCGTGGGAACGTGGTCGTAGGTAATGACCGGCACGTCGCAGGTGCTGCCGGGCTTCACCTTGGCCGGCCAGGAGATGATGAGAGGGATGTGGACGCCGCCTTCGTAAGCGCTGCCTTTGCCCCAGCGCGCCGGGCTGTTGTCCGTGGGGCCGCGTGACCAACCGTTCGCATTCACGGTCCCGCTGAGGCCGCCGTTGTCGCTGGTGAAGATGAAGATCGTGTTCTGGTCGAGGCCCAGCTCCTTCAACTTCGCGCGCAGCGCGCCAACGCTGTCATCCACGCTTTCGACGAGCGCCGCATACACCGGATTGCTGTGGCCACCGGCGGCCTTTTTGGCCTGATACTTCGCGATGACCTCCTTCTTGCCCATGATCGGCGTGTGAACGGCGTAATGCGGCAGATAGATGAAGAAGGGCTTCGACTTGTTCTTCTCGATGAATTGCGCGGCTTCATTCGTCAGGCGGTCGGTGAGGAACTCATCCTGCGGCCCGTCCGGCAGCGTGGCGATCTTGTAGGGCGAAAAATAGCTCGGGGGTGAGCCGCCGTGCGTGCCGCCAATGTTCACATCGAAGCCATGCTTTGCCGGATAGAACTCCTCGTTGCCCAGGTGCCACTTCCCGATGCTCGCGGTCGCGTAACCGCGTGTCTTGAGGCGTTCGGCGATGGTTTCCTCCTCCAGCGGCAGTTGCATCGTCCAATTGGGGACGACGAGCCGGCCGTTGTCCGGTACATGACCGGCGATCCAGTCCGTGATGTGCAGCCGGGCAGGGGCTTTGCCCGTCATCATGGCCGCACGCGTCGGCGAGCAGACCGTGCAGGCCGAATACGCCTGCGTGAAGCGCATGCCGTCCTTCGCAAGCTGGTCGATGTGCGGCGTCTCGTAGTATTTCGAGCCGTAGCAGCCGAGGTCGGTCCAGCCCATGTCGTCGATGAGCATGACGATGATGTTGGGCGGCGTGTCGGCGGCCTGAGTGGTGACATGCCATACCAAACAGGCGGCAAGAAAAATGAAGCGGAACATGGTGGTAATTCATGCACTCCGCTCAGGCTCCAATCAATCGCGTTTTGCACAAGCGCGGCATGAGAAAAGACGGCAGCCCAACAGCAACCAGCTTATGAAAAACACCAGACCAAACTGACCAGTTTTGGTTATAAACATCCGGAGAAGGGCTATCGTTCTAGCTGTAGCCCCAGGACGTCTGAAAATAAGGGGATGTTCAATCGGGGTTAACCCAAAACTTGAATCGAAACGGGCTGGGCAGGCATGGTAAAGCTATCATTGATGCAACACCCCACATTTTATGCAGAAGGCAGTCCCAACCAATGTATAACGCACGGTCAGACTGCTGGTTTCAACGCGACTTCGTTAATGCATCCTCCATCGACATCAATGGCGGAAAATTCCAAACGATGGCTTGCCGCACCTGTTTTGGAGATGGCCTGCATGTCGTTTGGAGGTAGCGATGCCTGGGTGGTTAGGAATTCTGGCGAGTGCGTGGAATTGCTTATGAGTGCCAAGGGAAGGGCTCCTGGAGAATGGGAGCTTGGCCTGATGAAAAGCAGCCATGAACGCGGCTTGGGTGACAGGCAGTTCATGATTTACAGCAACTGCGGGAGAAACCTCCTCTGTGCTGATCTGATGCCTGTGGCAGAGAGTGATGGATCTTTATTCACTTTCGCCATCCTATTTGAAGGATTCATCAAAATCACGGAACGTTCCTCGGGTATGCTGGATGCGTTCCGGTGCAGCATTCAGGTGATGATGAGTTGTCAGATGGAGAAACGATCACTGGATCGACATCTCCAAAAGGAAGATGTGAATGCCGTGTGTGCAGGTTGTCGCCGTTTGAAAACTCGAACTCATGGCTGGCTGCACTGGGATGACCACTTTTTCATCACGCAGGGAAGGGCGCCCTCCCACATCATTTGTGAGTCTTGTGCGGCGAAGATAGACGGCCCAAGCCTCAATTAAATGTCATCCTGGCAATTTCTGAAGACATGCAGCGAAATCATGCCTTAATTGTGCCTAAGTAGAAGAAATGTCTGTCATTGAACCAAACCTCAAGAAGCTTGGCCTTGTCGAAGATGACAAGGTGATGAAATTATATTTGGAGAAACTCCTGCGGGCACAGCCAGGCGTAGGCGTCGTTAAGTCTTGGGAGAGTGCCGAGGCCTTTTGGGAAAGCCCTGAAAGAGACGAATTGGAAATCCTTCTCGTGGATCTGGAACTGCCAGGCCAGGGGGGTATTGAGCTGATCCGGAAAGTTCGAAGGCTGCATCCTGGCATGACAGCCATCGTACTCACTTCATCAAATGATCCCCGTGATGTTTTTTCTGCCATCCGTGGAGGTGCGTCGGGCTATTTGATCAAGCAGGCAGGTCCTGATGAGTTGCTGCGAAGTCTCGAGGCTGTGGTGAGGGACGGGCTTACCCTCAGTCCGGTCATTGCACGTCTTGTGGTGGATGAGTTTTTCAAAAACGACGATGTTCTGTCAGCAACTGCCAGCCGGGCCAAATCCTTCGAAAAACTGACCAGACGTGAGCAGGAGGTTCTCAATGCCCTGGCAAAATTTGGTACAGCAAAAGAGACGGCGAATGCTCTTGCCCTCAGCCATGAGACGGTTCGAGTTCATATGAAAAAAATCTACCAAAAACTCCATGTGAAGTCGAAGGCTGAGGCTGTGGCCGTTCTGGCGCGTAGCCGTAACGGATCGGATTAGCTTGCCGCTAGAATGTGTCGGAGTGTTATGGATGCCAGATGGAGCTGGCCTTTAATGCTGTCTTCAAGGCGGCGTGAAACTTTCTGACGGCTCTTCACGGCGGATTCCAAGGCCCTGCAGCCATCCACCAGGGCATCCATGCCAAAGACAGAACTCGCGCCACGCAGCGTGTGGGCTTCCTTTCTTGCGGATTCAAGGTCATCTTTCTTCAAGGCCTTGGTGATGCGCTGCATACGGGCTGATGATTCTTCCAGCCAGATTTGGGCAAGCTGCACTGCTTCTTCGCGTCCGATCTGGCGCACCAACTGGTCGAAGTGGCCGGCGGCTTTCGTGGCTGGCAATGAATTCGCTTTCGAGTCTGAGTGAGAATTGCGTGAGATGCCCGCCAGCATGTCGGCCAGGGTATCGGAGTCGAACGGTTTCGAAAGATGCTCGTCCATGCCGGAGTCGATGCAGCGCTGGCGTTCCTCCGGCAATGCGCTCGCAGTCATGGCGATGATTTCGCAGCGTGTCCCGCTGGTGCCTTGTCGTCGCTCCAATTGACGAATTTTTCGTGTGGCAGCATGCCCGTCCATGACCGGCATCTGGCAGTCCATGAGTATGGCGTCGAACTGGTGGCGCTGAAACGCTGCGACGGCATCCTTGCCATTCACAGCCACGGTGGATTCGCAGCCGAGGGTTTCAAGCAGCAGGCAGGCGAGCCTTGCATTCACACGGTTGTCTTCCGCCACAAGCACACGAAGTCCGAGTTGGGGGCGATTTGGGGCAGTTGCCTGGTGTTTTTTACTCTTGGAAACAGAGCAGACCGCTTGTCGCAAGGCCTTGCGGTGGGCGGGCAGCGTTATGACCTGCGCATCTTGCACCGGCGGTGGTCCGTTGTCATCGCTGGCGTTGAGGAGTATCAGGCGCACAGGTCTTCTGGCTACTCGTTTGCCTGACATTGACTTCATCCAAGCTGCGCTGACGATGAGCATATCATCTTCGCCGGAGAGTTGTGACAGTGTCTGGGCAAGACGGGCGCGTTTGATCTCATGCAATTCAACCTTCAGTCCGGAGAGCGAACTGCGGATGCATTCACGCAGGCGTGGGGATTCATGGCCAATCCAAACATGCTGTTGCTTCGCCGTCGGCCGGGGCCTGGCTGCGCGATGACGTGCTTTCGTCACAAGCGGTACACGGAACCAGAACTGTGATCCCTTGCCCGGCTTGCTGGAGAGGCCCATCTCGCCACCCATCGCAACCACGAGTCTTTTACAGATCGCGAGGCCTAGTCCCGTGCCTCCGAAGCGGCGTGAAAGAGAGCTGTCCAGCTGGCTGAAGGGTTTGAACAAGCGATCAGTCGCCGACAGTGAGATTCCGATGCCTGTGTCCACAACACGGAACTCAATTCCGTCTTCGAGGTTCATGGCTCGGACAGTGATGTGGCCCTTATCGGTGAACTTGACAGCGTTGCCAACGAGGTTGAGCAGAACCTGCCGCAGGCGACCTGCGTCACCCAAGATGACGTCAGGCAGAGCGGGATCGATGATCGTCACGAGTTCGATCCCTTTTGAAAACGCCTCCTGATAAAGAAGGTCGGCCACTCCCTCCACTAAGTCTTCGATGACCACATCCTGCTCCCGCAGTTCCAACTGGCCGGCCTCGATCTTGGCAAAGTCGAGGATGTCATCAATGATGGAGACGAGGGCGGCGCCGCTTTGCAGCACCATGTCCACCATCTCCTTCTGGCGGTTGTCCAGATGGGTGGATCGCAGCATGCCTGCCATGCCCAGCACCCCATTCATCGGCGTGCGGATTTCATGGCTCATCATGGCGAGGAAGTCACTCTTGGCGCGGCTGGCGGCCTCCGCGCGGTCGCGTGCCTGACGCAGTTCCTCCTCGATCTGGCGGCGGCGCTCCGCCTCACGCCGGGCGGTGATCATGCTGCTGCAGGCTGCCAGATACGGGTCGAGCTCGTTGACCAGGTCTTGAGAGTATCCATCCGAACGGTTGGCTAAGCCCACCAGGCCCACCATTTCCAGGCCGTTGAAAACCGGCAGGCCGAGGAAGCTTTCCAGCGGCGGATGCCCCGGCGGCAGGCCGCCCGCACGCGGGTCCTTGGAGGCTTCATTGGCGATCACCACCTCCCGACTGACCATCGCCGCGCCGAAAAGCGTCTTCAGATTCCGAAACTCCAGCC
This sequence comes from Prosthecobacter sp., assembly GCF_044236155.1. GTDB lineage: Bacteria > Verrucomicrobiota > Verrucomicrobiia > Verrucomicrobiales > Verrucomicrobiaceae > Prosthecobacter. The sequence continues at coordinate 8,684 of NZ_JBIIHA010000015.1, read as the reverse complement.
CGGCAGGTCCCAGGGTCTGCATGAGATTGCGTGAGGCATCATCCCACGAGATGTCGCTGATGGCATAGGATCGCAGGTAGGGATTTCCAGCATCATCGTGGAGCACTTCACCAACGAAGCCAAAACGGCTTCCCGTGTGGCTGACGGCGATCTCCAGCATCTCGGCAAATACCGGCGCCAGATCCGAGGAGCCGATGAAGTGCTCCTGGGCCTTGCGGATGCGGTTCAGCAGATCCGCACGGCGGTTGGCCGCCTGCTCGGCCTGCTTGCGGATGTGGATGTCCATCTGCGTGCCGATCACTCGCAGCGGCTTGCCGTCCTTCGAGTGGTTTACGATGCGCCCCACATCCTGCACCCATTTCCAACTGCCATCTTTACAGCGCAGGCGGTGCTCGCAGATGTAGTCCGGCGTCTCACCCGCGAGGCAGCGGTTCATCGCGTTCATCACCATCGGCAGGTCGTCCGGATGCACACGGTGCGCCCAGCCGTCCACGTGCTGCGGCCACTCGCCCGCCTCATAGCCCAGCATCTGCTGAAGGCGATCCGTGTAGAGCACAAAGCCGGTCTGCACGTTCCAGTCCCACACGCCCAGCCCGTTGTTATGAATGGCGAACTGCCAGCGCTCCTCGGTCTGCTGGAGGGTGAGCTGCGCATCGGCGAGCTCCGTGATGTCCAAAGCGACTCCGATGAGCCTAACGGGCGCACCGTGCTCGTCACGCTGGCATTCCCCATGGGAGCGCAGATGCCGCACCTCGCCATCGGGCCTGCGGATGCGGTAGGTGAACTGCACCGGCTCCGCATGGGTGATCGCGGCATCGAGGGCGGCCGTCGTCGCCTCCAGGTCCTCTGGCAGGATTGCCTGCCGGCAGAAATGCATGTCCACCGTCACGCTGTGCGGCTCGTAGCCATAGATGCGGTATTTTTCGTCGGACCATTCAATTCGGCCCGTCGCGATCTCCATGCTCCAGTTTCCCAGGCGGGCGATGCGCTGGCCGTCGCTGAGCGCCCGCTCGCTGCGGCGCAGCGCTTCCCCGGCTTCCAGCCGGCCCAGCAGCATGCCGATCTGGCCGCCGATGTTTTGCAGGCTCTCCAGCAGGTCCGGGTCCGGACTGTCGAGATCAAAGCTGAAGAACTCCACCACGCCGCGCAACTCACCGTCCACGTGCACCGGAAAGGCCAGCGCGGCATTCAGACCGCATTCTGCGGCGGCATTTGCACGCGGAAAGTTCGAATCCGTCCGCAGGTTCGTGATCCAGTGGCTGCCCCCGTCCCCCCATACGCGACCCGGAAGGCCCTCGCCTTTGGAAAAATGAATTGATCTGCCATGCTGCGCGAAGGACTCCACATTCACGCCTGGCTGCTGCCAGGTTTCCCGCAGCACCAGCCGCTGTTTTTCCCGCTCCACTTCCCAGTAGCCGCCGTGCGCCCAACCCAGCTCGCCAGCGAGGCCTTTGAGCAGCGCAGGAATCACCTGCGAAAGTTCCGGCGAGTGCGCCAGCACCGCCGCGGCGGAGGCCTCCAAACGACGGCGCAACTCCTGGCGCTTCTTGTCCGAAACGTCGGACTCCAACGCCATGAAATGGGTGAGCTTGCCACCGGCATCACGGATGGGCAGCACCTCAATCTGCAGCCAGTAAGGCGCGCCATCCTTGCGGTAGTTTAGGATCTCGGTGTGAAAGCCTTTTTCTTGCCGCAATTGGCGGCCGATTTCTGCCACCACCTGCATGTCCGTGCGCGGACCTTGCAGGAATGAGCCCGGCTTCCGGCCTTTGACCTCTTCAAGCGTCCATCCTGTCTGCCGCACAAAGCCCGCGTTCGTCCATTCGATCTCCCCGGCGGCGTTGCACAGGATGACGGCATTGTCCGTCCGCTCCGCCAGCAGGGCCAGCCTGCGTGCCTCCGCCTCTTTTTCCACGAGGAGCTGCCGCTGGGCCTTCAGACGCGCATTGAGCGTTTGGAGCTCCTCGTTGGCCACCCGGTGTGCCTGCACCACATGCAGCATGTCCTGGACTGAATCATGCGCGGCAAAGTCACTCAGCGTCAGCCCCAGCCGGTCGAGGTCATCCGGCGCGGACACCCACGGCGTCCCCAGAAACAAGCCGGCACCACCTGCCTCCATCATCACCTGGCCGCGCAGCATCATGCCGGAACGCACTTCGCGAACGAGCAGCAAATTGCCCTGATGCTGGGCCAGCCACGCAGGCTCAAAAGTCCCGCTGGGCCTGCGCAGTTCAAACAGACCCGTCACCATCATGCCGGGCTCGATCCAGGTACAGGCACGCGTCAGAGAGCGACCGGTAAAAGTGAGCTCCTGCGAGTCATTCCACCGAAAAGCAAACGGGAAGACTTCCTTCAGGTACTCCCACTCCAGGTTCATGCGGCTGGCTCCTCCCATTTCACAAGAAACACGTCATGCTGAGCGCCCGCATCGCGGCTCTGCTCATGATTCACCGTCACCGGCGTTCGAAACATCTCTCCCAGCCCCTCCAGCTGACCCGTCACAAAGGGAGCCAGCCCCCGCCTGTGGCTATGATAGTGCAGGCGCAGGCTGTCGGCCGTCACATCGGTGCATTCAAACTCCGGTGGCCGCAGATGCGGGAACATCAGCACGATGCGCGTGTGAAAATTCGGCAGGTTGATCAAAAACTCCGGAAGCGTGCGTCCACCCGCTTTCATCAGATGACCATAGCCCTCCATCGCCGTGTGCAGGATCCACCAGCGTCCAAAAGTCCTCAACACCTCCGCCGCCGGGACATTCAGCACCTCGGACGCCGCGCCCACAAGGCGGTAAGTCAATTCATCGGGGTAGGGTTCATTCGAGATGAAAATGTCCTCCTCCAAGCGGGCAAGTCCACGAATCCGCTGCCACACCTCCTCACCGTGCTGGCGGATGATGAGTTCTTGGACTGCTTTGTTGACCATTCCATACATGATTTGACGCGGGTAAAATTGAAAAACTCCTGTTGAGGGTTAACCCATACAGCGCCTTCTGGCGAACGACGTGACTTTGAATGTGTTAACCCATTTTAGTCAGGTGCAAAAGAAACTATCCGAGCAGTCTAACCTCCGGCCATGTTTCCGGTGTATTCGCGCTCTTTAGACTTTCATGGCACTTGGCTCATGTTTCGGGGAGCATTCCTTAGTTCAAAGCAATTTCCTCGACAACATCTTCACTGTGATTCCCTTCGCGGTCGGAGGATGAATGCATGACGTTAACTGAGAGCTTTGAAGCCGCAGGGGTCGGCCGTCGAGGCCGTAATTGATGCCAAACCAACATGGCGAAGGGATAACACGCCCCCTGTGCTACAAGGTCGTGAAGCGGGAATTCACTTTCGGAGCTGTCACTCATTTATTTTTCATAAATAAGTGCGCTTAATAGACTTCAACCAATCACGAAATGGGTTAGCCCAAAATCACATACCGCCTTGCTTGGAAACGTCTGGTGGAGGTGCTCGTGTCTTTCCTGCAGCCTCGTCAGCACCGCTGCTTTCGATTGATTCGGTTTACCTGAACTCGCTCCTCGAGAGGAGGCTGAAGCAACAAGTGATGATCTGGTTTGGCGAGACTGTTTTCTCAAGTGGCATTTGCATTCAGTACCAAACTGGGGTGTGGCATTCTTGCACTCGACTGCACGGAGGTGGGAGCCTTCATTCCTGCGACAGCTTCCTCGCTTGGCTGCGGGGATTGAGGGATGAATGACATTGGGTTTTCAAGGTGAGAAGTGCGGATTCCCTTAGCGGGGGAGGGCTAAAGACGGCGTCGTAGAAGCCCATGCCCGGCCTGGGCGGCCAACCAGCAAAAGCGTGCGAAAGTGCGCCTCCTCATGGCCTTGGATAAAACGAGCGAAGCAGAACAGGATAGCATCCTCGATTCGGAAGCGCTTGAAGCCGGGCGGTGCTTCAGTGCCGAAGAAAACATCAGCTTGTCACAGTGAGTAAACTGTGAAGCCAAGAATACGACGTGGGGTGAAATCGGGGCGTGGGTTCGGACGAAGAGACTCGCATTAGCGATGTAAAGCTGAAGTCAGGCGCAAGGGCGGCATGATCTAGAGAACGCAAATCTGGCGCAGCCAAGTGATGAATCTTGCCATCACTGCGAAGGGGGTGACTGCCGTGGGGGTGGAGGTCAAAAGCATGTGGTGCAAAATCATCGGTGCCGAGTTTTGCGGTGGGCAGAGTCTGGAACGTCATCTCAAAGTCGAATGGCACCCGACTCCGGTGCGCAAAACGACCTGCTTGATTCGCGGCGTTCGAGATAAAACAGCATGGCTGTAGGAGAAAATAAGAACATCACTGTGAGGCGTCGGATGGTTGAGGGCGACATGAGGAATTGGGCCAGCCGAAACAAAAGACTCTAGCTAGGCGGTGAGGATGGACTGGCTTCTCCAAAGGATATCAAAAATACAGAAAACCAACCAAACTGTAATCTGGATCAATTTGAGTTAACTAGAATGAAGAAGTCCAAATATAGGGAAGCGAAATACAATAAGTTTAAAATGAGGTAACCCTTATAAAGCCATGCCAGCTATAATTTCTATTTTATGGTTACTCATTCAAAGATTCAATTCTATGTCACCCAAGCACAGCACGCCGTTCTGGAGGAGCTCAATGAAGAGCTTCTTGTGGGCTGCCTTGGTTTTCACAGGTTCCTGGTCTCAGTGCCAAGAAATTGTTGATGGCGCCGAGGAGGTGCCCGCTTTGAAGAGTTTGAAGTTAGTGCCCGTTCAGAGGCCCTCAAACTTACAGGAGTTCATCACCGACGAACAGGCGGCGCTGGTGCTCGGCAAGGCGCTCTTCTGGGACATGCAGACCGGGAGCGATGGCGTGACGACATGTGCCACCTGCCATTACCACGCCGGCTCCGACACCCGGCATGTCAACAGCGTTTCTCCGGCGCAATTGCATGCAGGCCGCACAGACGGCTCCATGATTCTCAGACGCGGGGTGAACGCCAAGTTGAACCTGCGTGACTTTCCTTTTCACAGGCTGGCAGATGCGAATAACCGCCATTCCAGTGTCCTTTCCGACAGCGACAACATCGTCGGTTCCCAGGGGGTGCTGCTGGAGGCATTCAGGCATGTGCAACCACGTGGTGGTGATGAAGCACGGGTACTGATCCCCGACGCGGTTTTTTCCAAATCAGGCACGAACACACGCCGTGTGACACCGCGAAACAGCCCGTCCGTGATTAACGCGGTGTTCAACCTGCGGAATTTCTGGGACGGCAGAGCACAGGACGTTTTTAACGGCGTCAATGTGTTCGGCCAGCGCGATGCGGGGGCGAGGGTGATGCGCGCTGATAAACCTTCTGAGATGTCGCCGACCACAATCAGGCTTGAGCGCTCAAGTCTCGCATCACAGGCGGTGGGGCCGCCGCTGAGTGACCTCGAGATGTCGGCGGACGGACGTACGTTTCCAGACATTGGACGGAAAATTCTGGGGCTTCGTCCGCTCGCCAGGCAGCAGGTACACCGGCAGGACAGCGTGTTCAGCGGCCAGGTTCACTCCACGGGAAGAGGGTTGATGCATTCCAGCTACCTCCAGTTGGTGAGAAGGGCTTTCCATCCCCGCTGGTGGCAAGGCACGCAATGGGTGGAGCGGCATGGGGACGGTACCGTAAGGCTGATCAGCCCGCCGAAAGCTCCCAAAGCCAACCAATACAGCCATGCAAGTTGGAACTTCGCGCTGTTCTTCGGTCTGGCCATTCAGACTTACGAGGCCACTCTGGTCTCAGACGACGCGCCTTTCGACCGGTTCGCGGAGGGGGACCCGCAGGCTCTGACCTCCCAGCAGATAGAGGGCTGGCGGCTCTTCAACTCGAAGGGGCGCTGCGCGGCCTGCCACTCCGGTCCGGAATTTACCAACGCTTCGATCTCCCGCTCATCCACAGAGCGGATTGAGCGGATGATCTTTGCCTCGAGACCTCCTTCGTTGGATGCCTTCGGTTTTGTGAACACGACGGGACGTCATGTCGTGTATGACAACGGCTTCTACAACATCGGTGTCAGGCCCACGCATGAAGATCTCGGGCTGGGCGCAGTCGATCCATTTGGTTATCCGCTCTCCGAAGCCCGGGTGTTCTATCAGCACAAACTGGGGGAGCTGGGACTTCCCATGCCGTCTTTCCCGCCAGACTCGCTGAGGAGTCCCTCCGCGGACGGTTCCTTCAAGACACCCACGCTGCGCAATGTGGAGCTCACCGCGCCTTACTTTCATAATGGCGGCACGTTGACCTTGCGACAGGTGATCGATTTCTACAACCGCGGCGGTGACTTCAAGGATCAAAACATCGCCGATATTCCGCCGGACATTACGGAGCTGGGTCTCACCGCTGCCGAGAAGGATCAGCTCGTGGCCTTCATGCGGGCTCTCACCGACGAACGCGTGCGTCATCATAAAGCCCCCTTTGACCACCCCGAGTTGCTGGTGCCAAACGGTCACTTCACTGACTCGCAGGGCGGGATCGAGAGAGATTCCAACGGCCGGGCCCTGAGCCAATGGATCGTGATTCCAGCTTCAGGACGCCAGGGCTTCGGCGTGCTGCCCAATTTTCTTCACATCCCATGAGACGCTCCATATTCAACCTCAACACACGCAAACCCCATCCATTGTGCGGCCATGCGATCCACATGCTCCGGCAGAAGTCCGTGCTGCTGATGCAGCAGGCCTACGATGCCGAGTGCCGTGGACAAAGCAAAAGAAGCGCCCGCTACACATCCCAGGCAACCGCCCTGAACTTCGCCGCCGCATGTCTGGCCGAAAGTCCCCAGTGCCTCGCAGAAGCTGACACGGCGGCTGCTCCGCTGCCGGCATGACGTCCCTTTCCCCACCCCAACAGCCATGACCATGACCACCATAAACTCCCATAACCCGCACCCATTGTTCGCACCGAGCGCCAGCAAAAGGCCCTTCCGGCTCAAACTGGTGCCACGGCTTCCCCGCCAGCAGCGAAACGGCCTTTCGCAGACTTCGCAGTTCGCACTGGCCGCCGCCGCGCTCCGTCAGAAAACCCAGGACATGATCCTGCATGCCGTCAAAACCGGCGTGATCAATGACGCCGCTCTTTTCGAGCAGATCACCGCTCAAGCCGGGGCTTTTAACAGCGCCGCCGGCTGGCTCGCCTGCCATGGCTATCCCGCAGGCGTCCAGTCTGGCGAACCCATGGTCGCTTGACCCACCTGCGCAAAATCCCCCCCAAAAAAAAACACCAAAACATGAGAACACCAACAAACCGAGCTGGCCTGCGGGCACCATTCAACACGATGCGCGCTATCGCACTTGCCATGCTGTCGTGCTTCGCCTCCATCGTCACCGCACAGACAGCAGTGATGCTTGATGGGCGCATCCTGACGCAGAAGGTTCCCCTCTCGCTTTTTGCCACGGAAGGGCCTATCTGGAATCTCGATCTGGCCAATCAGGGCATCGTTGTCACTGGAAGGACGGTCACCATCCCCGCCACGGTGAATGGGCAACCACTATTGATCGACGGCTCTTCGGTACTTAGTGGAGATGGCCATGGAGTTGGCATTGGTGCCTCCAACTTCAACGCCCTCCTCGACAGCAATGCGATCGGCAGGGATCGTGATCTCAATGTGGTTTCCAGCGGTCTGGGACCTCGTCGTCTTGGTGCGGTGCGTTCCATCTTCGGGACTTCCGAGGCGCGGCGTCCGGCAAGCAGTGCTGGCATTGTGAGGGAGCCACAAGCGCAGACGCTGATTGAGCAGAATTACCTCCGCATCGTGGAGCAGTGTTATCAAGCTCACGCAGCGGCGCTACCTGCGGACTTTCTTGACCGCGCCGGGGTGCTTGGCCGCTCTCATCCGGTCAATGGAGCCACCACTTCCATGACGCCGGGACATGCCTTCCGCGCAGCACTGCGCACGACAGCCCGCTCCTATCCCATGACCACGGGGGGGACTCTGAAATCTGCGGGTCACATTTATGTCGATGCCGAAGGCAAGGAGTACTACGTGCCAGACATCGAGGTCGTGATCGAACTGGCGGAAAACGTCGCCACCGGCGTGATCCGCTCGGTCGCCCGTGGCGATTCCACCCGCCCGGATTCCTTCGTCATCGGGGATATGCTTGTGGTGTTCAACCAGGACCCGCGGTTTGGCGCAGATGTGCTCGGGCTCGCTGATGCGATCATTCCACGTGAGATATTCTTCAGCCAGATCATTCCTGGTCAGAGTTCGTGCGATGTCATTGGTCACATGGTCGGCGAGCACGTCATGTTCGTTCAGGAAGTGCTGACCGAGTTGGTAGATCCCGATGCCGGGATCCAGATCAGCGCCGACCGCTTTGTCATCCGTGTCGGGGCAGGGGAGGCACGGTGGCGTGGCATCATCGACAAGCCGCAAGGGGTTCTCTTGTTTGCGGTGCTCATCGACACCGCTCCAGACGGAGTTCAGACAAGCCGCGAATTCAACATCCCCTTCGTCATTGATCCACTGAACGGCGCAGGAACCTACGACGCACGGCTGCGCGGCATCGACGTGGCAAACACCACTCACATTGAGATGCAAGCACGCGACGCGACCACCAGCGAGGTCGTGGCGAGCCACACCTACGACGTCGTTGAGTTCCGTCAATGAGCGCTCCTGAAGGCCCACATCAAGTCCAAGCCTGAATCACTGTTTTTTTACCAGCCCCCACCCCCCCTAAGTCAAAGCATGAAGCCCAATA
>NZ_JBIIHA010000036.1:0-43999 GCF_044236155.1 Prosthecobacter sp. | reverse complement strand
GAAAAGATCAAACGCATGCAACGCGTGGCCACCCGGTATGACAAAACCGATGTTTCATTCATGGCTTTTGTCCTTCTTGCCATCTGCACTTTATCCCTCAGAAACCAATTTTAAAACACGCCCTAGTTAGGCGACTATGTATCGCGTGTTCCTAAACAACGAAGAAATTGGGACAACTTCGCTGGAGTCCGCTGATCCTCCGATGGGCGTCGTTTCCGGCAAGATTGCGTTCCATTCCTCCGCTTCGCCATACCGTCTTTTCTGGATCATTGCCGACTGCATAACGTCACCGTGAACGAGGAAGATCCGAAATATGAGTTCATCGACACACAGACGATTCCCGATCTTCACGTTCTTCGCTCCGACGGATTCGAGATCAGCGGCATCGGACGGTGTATTACCGGCTTCAGAGACGAAGGACACGAAATCACTATCCTTGGTATTCCGTATCCTTTCTACACAGAGGAGTTCCCGCACCACCGCAAAGCCTACGATGAACAGTTCAAGGCATAACCATGCGCTGCAGCGAGCAACTCCGGCTGTCACGCTGGCCGCTTCCGCCGCCACCTTGCCATCCGCCGCACAGCCAGCGCGCCAGCCTCCGCAGTCGCTGAGCTTGGGGTCGTTAGCTCTTCATAACTTCCACTCCCGCAGCATCGCCAATCCTTCGCGATTGCGTGGGGCGAGGGCCAGTGAGTCGAGCAGGTGACGTTTGGCCTCCGTGGCATCGCTTTCCTTCAACAGCTCGGCCAGTTTGAAGTGCGTCTGCGCCGCGCTGCCGGGATCGAGGATCAGCACGCGTTCGTAGGCGGCGATGGCCTCGGTGTTTTCCTTCAAGGCGGCATGCGCCTCCGCCAGCGCCCGCTGCGGCGTCACGAGGAACGGATTCAGCGCCGTGGCACGCTGCGCGTTCGACTTCACCTCCGCCCAGCGTTGTTTCGGCGCATCCAGTTCGATCAGACGCAGAAACGTGCTCTGCGCGCTCGATGATTGGGCCGCGCTCTTCCGCAGGACGGCGATTTCCTCGACCTCGCGCTTCAACTGGCGCAGCGCCATCACCTTGAGGCTGTAGCCGCTCTCCGCGCTGAAATCCTCCGGCAGCAGTTGGATCAAAACATCGGCCAGTCTGAGCACCTCAGGCCAGTTTTTCTGGTTCACCATTTCCTGCGCGTATTTCCGCGTCGCGGGCAGGTTGTTCGGATGCTCCTTCAAAAACGTGGAGAACGAGCCTTCATCAAAAGGATTCAATTCCTCCGGCTTCGGATCTTCCCAGTCGGCCTTGGCTCCAAAACCGAGCGCCCTGCCCTTGATGAACTTGGTGAAGCCTTTCTCGATCTCGTCCAGATCGTCGGTGTGCGACGCGATGGCGTCGTTGATGCGTTTTCCGGCGGCGAGATCACGCAGGATGCCCTGGAACTTCTCCTTGCCGTATTTCTCCAGCAGATACTCGACGACCTGGCTCGACTCGAAGTAGGCGAACATGAGGTGGTCCTGCGTCTCCGCGTTCATGAACGCGCCGCTGAGCCGCGAGACGGGCGTCAGCGTCTCCTCGTCGAGCACCATTTCGCGAAACGTCGCGTCCATCGGCATGCCCCACGCCGGATCGCGCTGGCGCTCCTCATACACGCTGATGCCCTCGCTCAACCAGCGCGGCATGCGGTTCTTCGTCACGCTGAGCGTGATCACATGACAAAACTCATGCCACAGCGTGCTTTCCCAGTTGTTGCGGCCATGAGCGAGGCTGCCAGGGCTGTTCATCGTCACCACCGTGCCGAAGCACACGCCCAGCATCCCCTGCCCGCCCAGCGCACCGAACGTGCGGATGGCGAAGTCCTGCTGCGCGCCGAAAAACTCCACCAGGACCGGCCTTTTCAGCTCCAGGCCATATTTCGGCGCGAGGACGGCCTTCGCATCCCGCAGCAGCTCCAGCGCGCGCTCGCCATAGATCGGCCAGTCGCGCTTCGGCATCTTCAGCGTGAAGTCCTCGAACGTCTTCGTGACGTAGCCGCCCATTTCCTTCTCCAGCAGGCCAAGGTTGTGCGCCTGGATGTTGTAGCCGTCCTCCGTGCGGATCGCTGCGGCCAGCTTCCAGGCCTCCTCCTCTTCACCGAGACGCAGCAGGTCATGGCAGAGCTGCACTTTGGCCGGCAGATACTTCGGATCAAACTCCAGCGCCTTCCGTTGATGCGCCGCGCTCTCCGCAAACCGATAGGCTCGCGACAAACAACGACCGATGATGTGATCCACCGCCGGATTTTTGTCCCAGCGCTTCAGCGCCTCCGCCCTCGCCGCGTCCATCTTCTTCTTGTCGGCATGAAACAGATGCGCCACCACCGCGCGCAGCGACCACGCCTGCGGATGGCCCTCATCATGATCGAGCACCTGCTGCACCGCCGCCTCGGCCTCGACAAACTTTTCACCGCCGACGAGCAGCTCGGCCCGCAGCAGATGCGCCGCCTTGTGATGCGGATTCAATTCAAGCGCCTTCGCGAGGTTCTCGACCGCCTTCTCGCGATCACTCGAGCGAAACGCCTCCGCCAGCCCAAGCCGAAGCGCCGCGGTCTCGCCATGCGCCTTCAAACCAGCGCGAAACACGTCCGCGGCCCGCTTCGCATCATCTTTGTCGAGCGCGAGATGCCCCTCGGCCAGATACGCGGCCTCCAGTTTCGCGTCCTTGCCCTGCGCGGTCTTGAAATACTGGGCGATGACCTTCTGTGCGTCCGCTCCAAACACCAGCGCCGCCTTCCCGAGCATCACGGTCTCCAGCGCGGTGCGATCCTTCGCCGGTTTCGCCTTCGCAGCTTCGTTCAAGGCTTTCAAAGCCTCCGCCATCACCTCCGTACTGCCGAGCATCTTCGCGAAATCATGCCGCAGCATGAGCAGCTCGAAATGACCCGGGAAAAACACCAGCGCCGTGCGCGATTCCTCGAGCGCTGTCTCGATCTGGCCGAGTTCGACCAACGCCTTCAGCCGGTAAATCCGCCACTCCGGCGCCTTCAGCCCCTTTTCCACCGCCGCCTCGCCAATGCGCGCCACGAGTTCGTAATCTCCGCGCGCCAGCAATTCACCCACCGGTCCCAGATTGCGGTCCTCGAAGATTTTTTCGAGGTCGATCTGCTGCGCGTGCAAGGCGGAGGTCGTGATGAAAAGCAGCAGAAGGGCTGGAAGCAGGCGCATAATTTCAAATCGCGTTCAAACACACGCTTCTCGCACAAGTTGTGCCGGATTAAGCGGCGATCAGACACTGCTAAACGAAAAGATAAACGACCCAACTCAACTTCGCCTGCCTGGCGCCAAAATCCAAATAAGCAACGCCTCTGTCGCACAAATTTGGCGCCCTGATGCCACCAGAAGCTGTAACTCTGTCGCCAGCCTTCAGTTTGGCAGCCCGATCATTCTCACTTTTGGGCAACTCTGGATGGGGGTATTTCGAGGCGGGCTAAAAAAGCGGATTTACAGCTTCAAAAAAAGGGGGGCTTCATCCCAGTCACGTGTGGCTTAGGCGGTGACTGCTTTGAGCCGCGACGGAAGCATTCCCCTAAGATTACTTCGCACATCTTGAGGAAGCCAGCGCTCGTGGATGCGACGGCCTGTTCACGCTCGACATGGGCCACGGCGACGATCTCCCGTGCCACCTTTGCGGGGCTGTCGGATGCACGCTCGGCAGTGAACTTCAACAGGTCGGCGCTGCGGACCACCGTGGCGGCCAAAAACGCGACCTTCAAGAAACTGCGCAAACGCATGCGCGACCTGATCAAGGAGCTGGACTTCCTGATGGCCCGGGATGATCCGCGCCGACGGCGCTTCGGTCTGAGACGTGCCTGCGGCCGAAAACGATTCCGCACCCGGTGGTGCAGGTGACGCTCACCGCGCTAGGCGACGGCCTGGTGGAAGTGAGGTGACCCCTGCCCCGCATCCGAAACGCTACCGCGTGCAGATGCACCTTGCGGGCGCGGAAGTCTTCGATCCCGTCATCACCGTACACGACACCGAAGCGGTGCTCCAGCATCTCGCGCCGGCAGCACGATAGAAGTCCGTGTGATCGCCGCGAACAAGCTGGATGAAGCCGCCCCAAGTCCGGTCGCGACGGTGGTGGTGAGTTGAGGGCGACGGCCACTTTAGTCCATCGTCCCACGGACCCCGAACCCGCGCTTGCAAAGCGCCTTAAACTCGCCATGGACTCTGGCTCTTATGCCAGCCACCCCCGTCATCAATCTCCGCAAAGGACACGCCGTCCGCTACAACAACGACATTTGCGTCGTCTCCGACTTCGAACTCAAGACGCCGCCGCGCATGGCCTCGTTCGTACAGATGTCCGTCCGCAGCATCACCATCGGCAAGATGTACAACCTGCGCATGACCTCCAACGAGTCGCTGGAGTCCGTGAACCTCTCCCGTGACGCCCACGAGTACAGCTACAAGGACGGCGACGGCTACCACTTCATGCACCCGGATACCTTCGAGGACGTGCTCCTCGGCGAGGACATGGTGAAGGACGCGAAGAACTACCTCATCGAAGGCCAGAAGTACCTCATCCTCCTCGCTGACGACGTGGTCGCCGGCATCGAACTGCCGGCCTCCGTGATCATGACCGTCGCCGAATCCCCCGAGGGCGTGAAGGGCGACTCCGCCAACAATGTGTACAAAGAAGCCATCATGGAGACCGGCCTGCGCGTGCAGGTCCCCCTCTTCATCGGCCCCGGCGACAAAATCAGCGTGAAGACCGAGGACGGCACCTACCTTGGCCGCTCGAACTGAGTTTCGCCCGGTTGATTCGATTCAAGACGACGCCTGACTGTGAAAGCAGTCAGGCGTTTTTGTTGAGTGATGAATCACGACTCCCCTCTCCTTGATCGAAGGCGAGCGCGGCCATCTCGCGGTAGTAGGAACAGGATTGGAGGAGGGTTTCGTGTGTGCCGTGAGCGAGGACGCGGCCTTGGTGAAGGACGTAGATGGCGTCGGCGGCGGTGATGGTGCTGAGGCGGTGCGCGATGACGAGGCTGGTGCGGTTGGCGCGGAGTTTGGCGAGCGCCTGCTGGATGAGCTGCTCGGATTTCACATCGACCGATGAGGTGGCTTCATCGAGCAGCAGAATCGGTGCGTCTTTGAGGAAGGCGCGGGCCAGGGCGAGGCGCTGACGCTCGCCACCGCTCAACAAAACGCCGCGTTCGCCGACCTCGGCATCGAGACCTTTGGGAAGACGCTTGATGAAGTCTTCGGCACAGGCATTGCGCAGCGCGGACCACAGTTCGTCGTCGGTGGCGTTGGTTTTGCCGAGCAGGAGGTTGTCGCGCACGGTTCCGGCGAAGAGGAACGACTCCTGCGTGACGTAGGCGAGCGATTGGCGCAGCGAGCGTTTGCTGATTTGTGTCAGAGGAATGCCATCGAGCGTGATGGTGCCGCTTTGCGGATCGTAGAAGCGGGTGAGGAGCTGGAAGAGGGTGCTTTTGCCGGAACCGGTGGCACCGACGATGGCGATGGTTTGATGACGCTGCGCAGAGAGCGAGATGTCGTGCAGCACGGGCTTGTCCTCGCGATAAGCGAAGGAAACGGAGCGGAATTCGATGTCGCCGCGGATGTTTTCGAGCGCCTGGCCGGAATCGAGGTCCTCCTCGGTTTCGTCATCGAGGATGGCGAAGACGCGTTTCGCGGCAGCGAGGCCGTTCAGCAGTGTTTGATTGACGCCGTGGAGGCGGGCGATGGGTTCGTAGAGGAATCCGACGAGCAGGATGAACTGCATCAACTGGCCGGGCGTCATGCTGCCCTGCACGCACCACCACGAACCGGCCATGAGCAGCAGCACGAGGCCGAGATTGCCGAGCAAGGTCATGGACGGCGCGTAAAACGCCCACGCGGCCATGAGACGCGTTTGTTTGTCTTTGAGACGATGGCTGGCGGCGAGGAATTTTTCCTGACGCATGTCCTCCGCAGTGAAACTCTTGATTTGACGGATGCCGGTGAGTGTGTCGTGCAGCGTGGCGTTGAGCGCGCTCGTGGCTTCACGCGCGGCGGTGGCGCGTGGAGAAACCCAGCGCGAATAAATCCATCCACCGGCGGCAATGAACGGCGTGGGGGCGAGAACCAATAGCGCGAGCTTCGTGTCCGCGATAAGCATGACCACGGCCGTGATGAGTATCTGGAGAACGGCAATGAGGCCCTGTTCGATGCCTTCGAGGATCACGCGCTGTGTGGCGGGCACGTCGTCGGCGAGCTTGGTGAGGATGTCGCCTGTGCTTTGATGATCGAACCAGCGCAGCGGCAGGAGTTCGACCTTGCGATGAAGCTGTCCGCGCAAATCGGTGATCATGCGCTGCTCGAAGGTGCAGTTCACGCGGGTGCGGAAGTAGAACAACGTTTCGCGCAAGGTGAAGGCGAGGATGGCGAGTCCGCCGGCCTGCCAGATGAGATCGGTGCCGCGCTGCGGGATGATTTCGTCGATGAACCAGCGCACCACGCCGGGAAACACGAAGATGAGCGACGTACCACCGACGGCGAGAGCAAACTGCAGCGCCGCGATGCGCCAATGGCCGCGTGCAAACGTGAGCAGGCAACGCAGAGCACTGCGGTTCGTCATTGGCTCTGGCTTGTCGTCCATGCGAAGGCTAGACGAGCGAGCGCGGAGCGGGATTCAAGTGGATGTGGCGGACAAGCCTGAGACAGTGTTTCGTCAGGGCAGGATCTTTTTGAGGTCATTCCCAACCAGCAACTCCACCGATCACAATATAAGCAATCAAAAGACTGAATGCGATGCCTGCCAGGCCGCATAAAACATCCATCGTGATGTAAAGCCAGCTCTCGTGCTTCCATCGTTCTCGCATTTGACGGCGGAACGAAGGTGAGAAGATAAACCGCCACCCGCCGAGCGTCGCACGAAACCAATCGGCGAACTCGAGCGTGTCAAAGAGCGACATATGCTTGGCTTTGACCTAGCCGACGAGATGCACTTTGGGCATCGGAACGACGAACTTGCCGCCGCGGGCGAGGAACTCGGTCTCGCGGGTGAGGAACTCGGGCATGAAGTGCCAGGGCAGCACGAGGTAATAGTCCGGCTTCGCGGCGCGGGACTCTTCCTCGGAGATGATCTTGATCTGCGTGCCGATGGTGTACTTGCCCCACTTCACCGGATTGCGGTCGGCGATGGCAGGCACGAGGTCGGGCGTGACATTGCAGTATTGCAGCGTGGTGCTGCCCTTGGTCGATGCGCCATAGCCGTGGACGAGCTTGCCCTCGGCCTTCGCTTTCTTCAGGAAGGCGGTGAGGTCGGTGCGGATGCGCTCGATGTTGTCGCGGAAGACGGCGTAGGGCGCGTCGGAGTCGATCGCCATTTCGAATTCGCGGATGCGCAGCTCCTGCACGCGGGCAGCGGCTTCAGCGCTCGGTTTGACCTGGCCGGCATGGGCGACAACGAGGCGGAAGCTGCCGCCGTTCACGTCGTTGAGGTGCACGTCGATGACTTCGAGACCGTGGTCGCCAAAGAGGCGCTCCAGCACTGCAAGCGAGTAGTATTCGAGGTGCTCGTGGCAGATGGTGTCGAAGCTGTTGATGTCGAGCATTGCGGGCAGGTAGCTCTGCTCGAGAATCCAGATGCCGTCGGTGGCGAGGACGCTGGCGATGTCCTGCACGAAGGCGTGCGGGTTCTCCAAGTCGTAGAACATGGAAATGCTGGTGACGACGCGGGCTTTTTCGACGGCGTGAGCGCTTTTGAAGGCGCGGGCGCTGAAGAAGTCGTTCACAACCTGGAAGCCTTTGGCGCGCGCTTTGAGAGCTACGTCGGAAGGATCGATGCCGATGTGGCGCAGGCCCTGCGTTTTGTAGCTGGAGAGGAGGGTGCCGTCGTTGCAACCGATGTCGAGCACAATGTCGTTCGCCTTGAGCGTGACGGTCTGCTCCACCAGCGCCGTGATGCCGGCGAGGTTGTCGCGCATGGACTGGTTGATGCCAGATTCGTAGTAGTAGCGGTGGTAGAGCACCTTCGGCGGCACGGAATGGCGCATCTGCACGAGGCCGCAGGCGTTTTCATCGACGGAAGGGTCGCAACGGACGAGATCGAGCGGAACCTTGCGCTTGATGAGCGCGCTGCCGTCCTCGCTGGCGAGGACGCCTCCGATGAACTGGTCGCCGAGGCTGACGACGGGCGTGAGGCTGCGTGAACCGCAGATGCGGCAGGTGTTGCGGGTGATGAGAACGGGTCGGAAAGCCTGGATTGCCATAGGGTCAATTGGCATAGGTGCGCAGGCGTGTCCAGCCGGACTTCACGTGTTCAAGTTCTCGCCGTCGCACGGTTCTCAAGAAACCAGCGATAGGTGTGCGCGACGCCTTCACGAAAACCCGTCTTCGCTTTCCAGCCAAGCTTTTCCATGCGGCTGATGTCGAGTAGACGACGTGGATTGCCATCCGGCTGCGAGGTGTCCCATCGAATCTCGCCTTGATAGCCGACAATCTCGCGGATGATCTCGGCGGCCTCACGAATGCTGATCTCCCACCCGCAGCCGATGTTGATGATCTCGGAGCTGCTGTAGTTCTCAAGCAGGAAGGCGCAGGCCGAGGCGAGGTCGTCAACGAAGAGGAACTCACGTTTCGGTGTGCCACTGCCCCAAAGCGTCACCGTCGGCGCATTCGTCCGCTTTGCCTCATGGAAACGGCGGACAAGGGATGGCAGCACGTGGGAGTGCTCGGGATCGAAGTTGTCGAAGGGGCCGTAAAGATTCGCCGGCATGCCACAGATGAAATCGCGGCCGTGCTGATGGCGGTAGCCCTGGCAGAGCTTGATTCCGGCGATCTTGGCAACGCCGTAGGGAGCGTTCGTTTCCTCCATCGGCCCGGTGAGCAGGCTGTCCTCGCGGATGGGCATCTCGACCACCTTGGGATAGATGCAGGTGCTGCCGAGGAAGAGCACCTTCTTCGCATCGTAACGATGCGCGGCGGAGAGGACCGAGTTCTGAATCTGCAGGTTGTCGAGCAGGAAATCGACCGGCTGCGTGTAGCTGGCCTTAATGCCGCCAACCTTCGCGGCGGCGAGAATCACGTATTCGGGGCGCTCGGCTTCGAAGAATGCATTGGTGGCCTGCTGATCCCGCAGGTCGAGTTCCGCGCGGCTGCGGGTGATGATCTGCCACTGAGGTTTGTCGGCATAAAAGCGCAGCAGCGCACGACCGACGAGACCGTTGTGACCAGTGATGAAAAGCTTGCCTCCGGATAAAGACATGAAGCTCGTTTAGCGAGCGTGTTTACCGGTGTCCAGCGGAGCTTCTCATTTGGCTCCAGCTTTGCTGGAGAAGAAGTGGCGACCCCTACGAGAATCGAACTCGTGTCGCATCCGTGAAAGGGATGTGTCCTAACCGCTAGACGAAGGGGTCATTTGCTCGGGACGAGCGGGCCGGGATAGTGCGTTCGATGCGCGATTGCGCAAGGGAAAATTCATGTGGATTCAAAATCTTCAACCCAGCTCTCCCTGGCACGCTTTCAGCATCATTTGAGTCAAGTGACCCGCCGCCGCTGTTTGTTACGATTGCACACAAGGCGACGGCCCCTGCGATGGCTTCAGAAAAACCATGAAAAAATCTTGAACTGCGACGCTGCAATATTTAATCTCACTTAATCAACGCAAATACCGGGGTATTTGTTTATAAAAACTAGATTTTCCACACAGGCTTGCTACTTTGCTGAGTCGGGCCGCTTCATCCTCTGATGAGTTTTTCGTTCCGAAGTTTGTTCCAGCGCGAAGCCGGTTCCCCTGAACCGGCCCAGGCAGGTCAACAGCACTTCCCGAAAACGCATCCGGGCATGACGGACGCGATGAATACCAGTCACTCCCTCATGCAAGCATCTCCCACACTGCAAGCTCCCGCCGGTGCCTCTCCATTCCAAATCGGCGGCAATCCCCTTTTTAAAACAGCGGGCAAGGAGCCGATTTCCGCGCCTCCGATCAATTCGTCCTCCGGCATGTCCCCGTTCGCCATCGCCGGCGCCACGCCAACCAACGCGCCGCTCACGGTTGGAGATGTGATTGACCAGCTTCCGCCCGAGGTCGTGCGCGCCGGAGCCCTCCCCGCCGAACAGCCATTGTCCCTGCCGCCGGCGCTGCTGGAAAATGCCCTGCGCAGCGGGCAGGCGGCGCTGCCCGTGTTTGAATTGTATCGTGTCTGTCCGGCACTTTTCCAAATGCCCATCTCTCCCCAAGATCCACGGCTGGTGCCGTTGCCGGCGGCAAAGCTCCCTGGCTTGATCCTTCAGGCACGAGAGGGACAGGAGGCTGCTGGAAAGAACGCAATGCATCCCGCTTCCCCGTCGCCTTTCTCTCTGGCGCAGCTCTCCTCCCATCCTCCGGCATCCACTTTTCAACTGGCCGCAAAACCGGAAGTAGAAGCTGCTACGGCCCAACCGTTCCCGATGAGTCCTTTTGCCGTGGCCGCTCCGGCGCATGCGCCGTCGGAATCCGCCTCAGCCGCGCCTGCATCTCCGTTCTCCATCAAACCGGCGGCGGAAAACACGGCTCCAAGCCCGTTTTCGATCAAACAGGAACCGCAGACGGCCAGTCCGTTCTCGATCAAGCCCGCCTCACCACAAGAACCAGCGCCAACTCAGCCGCAACCTGGCTTCTCCGCAGGAAACTCTCCTTTTAGCTTGATCCAGCCTGTGGCCTCACCTTTTGCGGCATCGGCTTCTGCTTCTCCATTTGCAGCCGTGCCGTCGGCGGCATCCTCTTCTCCATTCGCCGCAGCATCAGCGCCTGGCTCGAACTCTCCGCAGGATTCCATTAGCAGCCTCTTCACTGCAAAAGCACCTGAACCAAGTCCGACACCGACACCACAGGCAACAACATCCGCACCTCCTAGTCTGCCCTTTGGCTCCGCTTTTGCGGCAGCGATGAAGGAACCCGATCGGGCGCATTCCCCTGCTCCGCAACCATTCGCTCCTGTGCAGGCAACGACGCCCCCCATGCCTGCTCCAAACAGCGCCGCCTCCGGCATGGCAAAGCTCGGTTTCTCAGCCGTGCTGGCTGGTTACAGCGTCGAGGAGCTGGGCTTCAACCCGGTCATGGTCCCCGCTTGGATCACGACCAGCGTTCCTGCCAGCACGCTGAACGAGCAGATTTCCTCCGGCAGCGTCACCATTGAGCTCGGAGCGCTCGTGGACGGTCTTTCGGACATCGGCTTCCGCAACACACTCACCGCTGCGAAACGCGATGTTCGGATCAAACTGCCGCAAAACGAGGTTTTTCACGCGCTCACAAGCATGTCAGCCGCTCCGGCGGTTTCAGCGCCACCATCTGCGCCGCAGCAGGAGACCGCCTTCCGACCCGCCGCACCTGCGAGTAACGCCTTTGTTATCCAGCCCGGCGCGCCCGCAGGGCAGGTCACGCGCGTCGAGCCTGCCAGCCCTCCATCCCCATTCGCCGCTCCTTCGGCGCAAACCATCGCACCTCAGGCGGTCCAGCCAACGCCACATCCCCTTTCCGCGTTCGCCTCTCCGTCTGTGGCGAGCGAAGGGGCAGCCCAGCCTTCCTTCCCGCAACCAGCATCCTCGTCACTGTTCGCTCCGAAATTCGGCGCGGCCCTGAATCCCTTCGCGCAAAGCCAGCCTCCTGCACCCCAGGCAGAAGCTGCTCCAGCCGCCGCCCCTGCTCCTCAACAGCCTTTCGGAGGCACTTCTCCATTCGCATTCACACCGCCCGTTCCCTCCGAAGCACCGGTCAAAGCACATCCTCAGCCATCCTCCAACCCGGTGCAACCGCTCGCAGGTGTCTTCCAGCCTTTTGGCAGCCCGCCTCCTTCCCAGCCTGCTTCAGTTCAGGCACCTTTGACTAAACCCTTCGATCCTTTTGCGGCCTCCTCAGGCCAGCCAAGTTCTCCATTGCTCAAACCGCAGCAGGAATCCGGTTTCAGCAGCGCCCAATTGCTCGGGCAGGCCCAGGCTCCGCTCGCGCCCCAAACGCCCGGGATGTTTTCTCCGCCGCCGGCAAATCTCTTCAAACCCGCGCCTGAGTTTGGCGAGCCACCTCACGCGCATGAACCCGCCAGAGCCCCGGCCGCCACCCGTGGCCTGTTCGGAGCACCTCCGCCCGCCAGCGCCCCCCTCTTTTCTGAAGCAGCGCCATCCGCCAAGTCCGCCTCAGAGTTCAAACCGGCCCCGACTCCAGCACAATCTGCGGCCTCTCCGGCCAAAATGACGCCGGTGAAGCATTCCTTCCTCGGCCTCTCCCCCGTGGACACGCAAACCGACCAGCTTCTCCTCCGCGCCCTGCTTGGAACCGAGGAAAACCTCGCCGCGCCGCGAGTGGTCGAGCTGCTCGCCACCCAGCACGGCCTCAGCGCCTGCGTCTGCCTGCATGGCTCGCACGTGCTCAGCCACGCCGACGCCTCAAAGCCAGACTCCACCGAGTTCCAGCGCCAGGCGCCCGAGATCGCCCGCCAACTCCGCGGACTCGCGCCGCTCATCGGCATCGAAGGCGCGGAAACCTTCACCTTGAACGCGAGCGGCCGCCTACTCACCTTCTGCTTCCCAGGCAGCACAATCGTCGCCGTCCTGCACGATGACGAGCCATCCATCGGCCTGCGTGACAAGATCACCCTCATCGCCCGCGAACTCTCCCGCATGCTCGGTTAGAATGGATGGCTCCATCCGGGGCATTCATCGTTCGTCATTTTGGTTTCGTCATTTCTTCCGTCATGCCCAGCATCAACCACGACGAGCACACGATCAGCTTCAAGATCGTCTATTGCGGCACTCCGCTCAGCGGGAAGACCACCAACCTCCAGCAGATCCACGCCAAGCTCGACCCCAAAGGCTGCTCCGACCTCGTCTCGCTCTCCACCGCCCAGGATCGCACGTTGTTTTTTGACTTTCTCGCCGTCGAGGCCGACGCGCTCCCCGGCTACAAGACCACCTTTCATCTCTACACCGTCCCCGGTCAGGTCACCTACAACGCCACGCTCCAGCTCGTGCTCCGTCAGGCCGACGGAGTCGTTTTTGTCATCGATTCCCAGATGGACCGTCAGCGTGACAACTTGCAGTCCCTGCAAAGCCTGGAGGCCAACCTGCGCATGAACGGGAGCGCGCTCGAACGGCTGCCCATCGTGCTCCAATACAACAAGCGCGACCTCCCCAACGCCGCGCCAGTCGAATACCTCGAATACCTCTTCAACAACCGGCCCGCTCCTTTCCTCAGCTTCGGATCCGACGCCCGCACCGGTCGCAACGTCCTCGCCACGCTCAACGCCATCTCCCAGGCCGTCCTCCATCAGTTCCGCCTGCGCACGGCTGCCGAAAACTCGCCGGACGAGCTTCCCACCGAAGCCCTCGCCTCGGCTTGAGCATCACCTCCGCCTTGAAAATGGAACTCGCATCCCTGGCAGCCATTCCCGGTGTCATACAAGCCGCCGTGGCGGACGAATCAGGCTGCGTCATCGCATGCGCGGGCGGGAGCGAGCCTCCCTCCACCGTCATTCTCGTCCTCGCCCACGCCACCCTCTCCGCCGCGAACGAGCTGGGCCACCGCGGCGGCGGCGGTGAATGCGCTGACATCATCCAGCAGCACGCCAATGGCGTCATTTACCTTCGCAGCCTGCCGCGGCGCCGACTTTTGCTCGCCCGCTGTCAAAGCATGGATTCCATCCCCGCGCTCCGCGCCGCCTGCCAGCACCTCGCTGGGTCTGATGCAGCCGTTGAGGCAAAGCCGGCCGTCCCTGTCCTCGATCTCTCCTCCGCCCTTCACGCCGAGCCCGCGTGGTGAAAATAATGTTCCGGTTCGTCATCTCCAGTCTCAGCCTCTCCTGCGCTCTCCATGCGCAAGAACTGAAGCGTTTCGACTACACCGCGCCCTTGATGGCCACCACCTTCCGCATCTCCCTGCATGCGGAATCCAAGGAGAAGGCCGAAACCGCCGCCGACGCCGCCTTCAAGCACATCGCCTTCCTCAACACCGTCTTCTCCGACTACGAGCCCAACAGCGAGCTCATGCGGCTCTGCAACGCCGGTCCTGGCACGCCCTTCAAAGCCAGCCCCGCGTTGTTTGACCTCATCTCCCGCTCCCTCGACTTCGCCCGCCTCACTGACGGTTCTTTTGACATCACCTGCGGCAACCTCTCGCAGCTCTGGCGGCGCACCAAACGCGTCAAAAAACTGCCGCCTGCAGACCGTCTCGCCAAAGCCCTCGCCGCCACCGACTGGCGTGCCGTCCAGCTCGATGCTAAGGCGCAAATCATAACGCTGACAAAGTCCGGCATGCTCCTCGACCTCGGCGGCATCGCCAAAGGCTACGCCGCGGATGCCGCTTTGCGCATTCTGCGCGAAAACGGCATCAACCGCGCACTCGTCATGGCGGGTGGGGACATCGCCATCGGCGACCCGCCGCCCGGTGAAGACGCCTGGGACATCAAACTGCGCACCTTCACCAAACCCGCCCCCGGCGGCGAGGAACTGATGGAGACCGTCCGCCTCAAAAACTGCGGCGTCTCCACATCAGGAGATCTCTATCAGTTCACCGAGATCGACGGCGTGCGTTACTCGCACATCGTCTCTCCGAAGACCGGCCTCGGACTCACCGACCGAATCGCCTGCACCGTCATCGCCCCCAACTGTACCACCAGCGATGCCTTGGCGACCACCATGTGTGTCCTGGGAAAAGAACGCGGCGAATCTCTTGCCGCCGCACAACCGGGAGTGACCGTCAAATTTGCCAAGCCTTGAAGCTAGAAGCTTGATCAAACATACTCCAGCAACGCCTTGATCACCTTCCGCTCGCTCACGGCCTTGAAAGCATCCGCGATGTGCTCCAGCGGGAAACGATGGGTGATGAAGTCGGCGGAGTTGAGCTTGCCTTCGCGAATCCACTGGCAGAGCGCGGTTTGGGCTTCCTTTTCGTAGCGCCGCGTGGGCCACTGGTGGACGAAGAGGTTGAAGTTGAAGTCGGCTTTCGCCTTGTCGATGTGCAGGACGCCATGTGTGAGGACGCCGTAAATGCAGTGCGAGCCGCCGCGACGCAGCAGCGGCAGCCCCTGCTGCACGATGTCGGGATGTCCGACGGCGTCGATGACCGCGTCGAGCTTGTTCCCGCGAATCTTCGCGAGTTCGCTGATCTCCACATCGCCGGGTTTGAACGCCGCGTCGGCTCCAAAAGCCAGCGCCTTGGCCTGTTTGTCCGCATGGCGGTCCACAATGCCGATCCAACCCAGTCCGAAGAGCCGTCCGAGCTTCACGAAGCTCAGGCCGACTGGGCCAGCGCCGAAGATGAGCACGTCATCGCCGGGCTGGAGATGGAAATCGCGAAACGCGCCCAAGACCTCGCGCCAGGTGCAGAGCAGCACGGCCTGTTCCGGCGGAATGTCCGCGTCCACGCGGGTTTGAATCTCGAAGACCTCCACCCAGCCATGCGCTTCATCGGCCACGCCATCAGCGACCATCGCGTCGTGATCGTTCGCCAGCGTGAACTCGCCAAAGCCGCCCCAGCCGGAGTCCACGCCCTCTTTTTGAAGATCAAAAACCAATCCGCCGACGGCCTGATCACCCACCTTGAAGTTTTTCACCTTCTCACCGACCTCGACGACAATGCCGACGCTCTCATGGCCCAGCGCGAAGGGAAATTTGTCCTCCATGCCCGGAAACGTACCGCCGAGCAGCTCCGAATCCGTGCGATTGCACAGGCAGGCGCATTCTGTGCGTACCAGCGCCTGATACGGCCCCGGCCTCGGCTGCGGCGTGTCGAGGATGGCGAGCTCTCCGGGTGAGGTGGCGATGACAGACTTCATGGGCTGCGCATCGGAACACGCGGCCCGTGCGAGCGCAAGCTGGGAGATGTCATTCGCCATATCCACACTGGAAATCTGCCTGTTTCTTGCTTTGAGAACATTCGCCCCATGCTTCGCACGCTGCTCGATTACCTGCTCTGGCCCCTGATTCTCCTCGCCGCTCTGATTCCGACGGGAATCGGCATCGCCAACGGCCACGGACCGCTGGCCTTCAACCTCACCTACTTCAGCCTCGCCGCGCTGCTGTTCGTGCTGGAGAAAGTTCGCCCGCATGAAAAGCGGTGGCTGGAGTCGGACGGCCAGGAAATCCCCGATCTGGCCCACACCGCCTTCACGAAATCTTTCGTGCAGTTGCTCGTCGTTTCAGCCGCCCAATTCGGCCTCGCCAGCGTGGTGGGTGGCGATCAAGGCACGGGGCTATGGCCGAATCACTGGCCGGTTTTCGCCCAGGTCTTGCTCGGTCTCGTCATTGCGGAGTTTGGCCTCTACTGGGCGCATCGCGTTGCCCATGAATGGATGCCGCTGTGGTATTTCCACGCCGTACATCACAGCTCGAAGAAGCTTTGGTTCTTCAACACCGGCCGCTTTCACATCATCGACACGCTCAAAAGCATGATCTTTTCCGCTCCGCTGCTCGCGCTGGCGGGCGCGCCGAAGTTTGTCGTCGAGTACTTCGGCGCGATCACGGCCTACATCGGCTTTCTGACGCACTGCAACATCCAGATGCGCTTCGGCTGGCTGAATTACATCTTCAACACCCCCGCCCTGCACCGCTGGCACCACTCAATGGACCTACGGGAGGGCAACAAAAACTACGGCGAGAACCTCATGCTGTGGGATCTCATTTTCGGTACCTACTACGACGACACCAACCGCCGCCCACCTGCGAATATCGGCATCAAGGACGCCATGCCAAAGTCCTTCTGGGGCCAGATCATCGAGCCCTTCCGCTGGAAGAAGTTCCAGGCGGCCGCAAAAGCCGGGGAAGCGAAACAGGAGCTGCTTTAGGCCGACCGTTGGTTTGGTGACGGATTTGTCACATTTGAACCGGTGCAGGGCGCACGGCTTGGACGATTCGTTCACAGTCAAACAAACTATGAGCCAGACACAATGGACGCCTGAGGTTCAGGCGATGTGGGCGAAGCTGGAAAGTCTCCAGTTCGATAGCAACAACGCGGTGCTCGATTTCTCGGCACGGCTTTCAAAGGAAAACGGCTGGACCCGCGCCTTCACGGCGCGCGTGATCCAGGAATACAAGCGCTTCCTCCTGCTGGCGATGCACGCCGGCCATCCGGTAACACCTTCCGAGGCGGTTGATCAGGCCTGGCACCTGCACCTCGTCTATACGCGGTCTTACTGGCAGGATCTCTGCGCGAACGTGCTCGGACGCCCTCTGCATCACGAGCCGACGGCGGGCGGCCTGGATGAGGGCGCCAAATTTCACCTGCAATACGAGCGCACGCTGGCCAGTTACCGCCGCCTCTTCGGCGAGGAGCCTCCGGACGACATCTGGCCGGAGGCGCAGGAGTTCTTTAGGCCAAAGCTCAACCGCTGGGTCGATGTCTCCCGCCACTGGATGCTGCCGAAGCCGTCGTGGCTGAAGTGGCTGCGCCCGCGCTATGTCATTCCTGCCGCCGCCGCGGTTGTCTTTGCCCTGCTCCTGCCGGGTTGCGATGACCTGGGCGTCCTCGACTACCGTGGGGAGGACTTTTTGCAGTTCTACCTGATCGGCTTCGCGCTCGCCTTCATCGCTTCGCTGTTCATCACACGCACCGCACGGACAGACCGGCAGGAACGCCTGTCCGACGAGACGCCCGCGGATCCTTATGAGATCGCCTTCCTCGGCGGTGGTGGCCTGCGCATGGTCGATGCCGCGCTGGCGGCGCTGTTTACCCGAGGTCTGCTCAAGCTGGACGTGCCGAAAAGCGGCCGGGCGATGATTGGTGCCTCGTATCAAGGCAACATCGGAGATATCCACCCCGTCGAGCAGCAGGTGCAGCGTGCGCTGCCCACTGGCTTCAAAAGCGAGGTGCGTGACGTGCGCAAAGCTCTCACGTCGGTCACTCAGGCGATGCAGGAGTCTCTCGCAGCCCGCGGCCTCGTCTTCCATCCCTCGCAGTTCAGGCGCATGCAGTGGCTCGCGGCGCTGCCAATGCTCCTCATGCTCATCACCGGCCTGGTGAAACTCGTCATAGGCATCAGCCGTGACAAACCGGTGATCTTTCTGATCATCTGTCTCTTCGTCAGCGTCCTGGTACTCGGACTGCGAATGTCCCTGATGAAAAAACGCACCGCCGCAGGCGAGGCGCTCTGGAACCGGTTGCGTCTGAAGAAACGCCTCAGCCCGCTGGTAGAACGTGACGGACGGCATGTCCTCGATCCGACACTCGCCGCGATGGCAGTCGCCCTCGTCGGCTCCGTGGCGCTCGCCACGCCCTCGTACCAGCCGCTGCACGCCGCGATTCACCGGCAGGGTGCGGATTCCAGCGGAGGCTGCGGCTCCGGCAGTTGCGGAGGCGGGGGCTGCGATGGTGGCGGTGGAGGAGGATGCGGCGGCTGCGGAGGCGACTGAGCCGCGCCACACGCGACATCCGTCTGAAAACGACTTGCCGCCTTCCACCGCCCATGCGAAGCATCGGCCCCGAAGCAAGCGCCCGTAGTTCAACGGATAGAATGGTGGTCTCCGAAGCCGCAGATTCAGGTTCGATTCCTGACGGGCGCACCAGCCGGAAAACGGCTGGAATCCTTGTAAATCAAGCCTTGTGACGATATTTGGCTGATTTTTGACACCTGCCATTTTGAACAGTTGATTGCGCCCAAATGCACGAGAATGAGGTCAAAAACCATTACAAAACCATTACAGCGCTTGGGAGCTTGCTGGCAATCCGTTCAGGAGATGACAGCCAACCGCCACTTCGCGGCATCTTTTGGCTCACTGAAGACGCGACTACCGACGCCTTGAACGGCTTTAGCGGGCAGGCTGTAAGGTCCTCGTCCTTGGTTTGACCTCGCCAGCCTTCTTTTTGCGGGCGCGTTCGCGGGATGGGAGCTTGCCGTCCACCATTTCCTCGATGGCACCAGCGGCTTTGAGGATGTGTTCAAGGCTGAACGAAGGCAGCACGGTTCCGGGGCGGAGGTAGCCGGAGAGATACTTACTGGAGGCGATTTGCAGTTTGCGACGCGAGGCGACGAGGTAGGCGACGGCCTCCGCCTCCATTTCGCGGGTCGCTTTGTCTTCGTCGCTCCGATTGTCCCAGAAATCGGTGTCTGTGCGGCCCAGATGCCCGCAGAAGAGGTGCCCGAGTTCATGGGCAAGGGTGGCAAACTGCGCGGTGCGTTCGTGGCTATCGTTGAGAGTGAGGTCATACCCGCCGATGGGGCTTTGCTGGACATATCCGGCGAGGTCGGGATGCAGGACAGCGTGTGCCACACGGATGCGCATTGAGGCGCAGAGTTCATGCAACCGCTCCCAGACGTGATCTGCCACCTCACCCTTGGCTGCGAAAGGGTCTTCAATCTCTGCCTGCACGCTTGCGGGCAATGGGTTCCCATGGGTATCGGCGACATCGAAGACGAAACGCACCGGCCCCATGATTTTCAGGACAACGAGCGGGCGGGCACCGGGCTTGACCTTGAGACCCATCTCCGCCCATTCGGCGGCGGAGGCGATGTATCGGGCCTTGGGATTCTGGATGTGCAGCAGCATCGCATTGTAAGGCGCGTAGCGCGGCATCCGGCTGGCGAATTTCATCAGCTCCTCCAGCCGCTCCGGCGTGTGGTAGGCGAGGGCGCTCTCGATCAGCTCATTGACGGCTGATTTGGCTTCTTCGCGCTCTTTGTCGTTTGTCAGCATGAAAAGAGTGAAACGATGAGTGCAATCAGCGCAACTCAGAAACGTGAAAGCAAAGCGTGACTGATAATAGGTGACGCTATCCTTACATCTAGTTGGTAGTTCCGACGAGGCAGGTCAGGTGCCGTACACTTTGCGGGCGTGAGCCACAAGATCATCCAGTGTCCAGAGAATGACTCCCGCATTCCTTGCTGTTTCACGCGCTCCCGACGTGAAGCCGCTTTTGGAATACATGATGGCAACCTCGGCCCTCTGAATTTTGGCAGTGCCAATAAGTTGAACCACATCAGGTGAGCCAATCACGGTTTCATGCTGCTTGCATTGGATGACCACTTTCACGGAATCTTTGAGCGCCACTACATCGACGCCACCATCGTTTGATGGTGGTGTGGCTCTCGCATTGAAACCCAACCTTCGGAACAGGTTCGCTATTTCATGCTCCACAGTTTTCCAGTTCATGTCAGACCAATGGCTCCTTTCATGTCTTTTCCGTTCCTCTTGTTGCCGCTCATATACAATAGCGCGGGCTGCTATTTCGACCGCCTTTTGGTAGGTGGGACTAGCTGCATAATGCCTCCATTGATCCTCATTTGTTGGTGGGGCATTACACCCCCGCCACTTTCCAAATATGCTGCCAAAAAACGTTTTGGTTTTGCTGTCATCCATGCTTTCACGGAGCGCCCTGAATTGCCCCGCTGCGTGAGCCATGAACTGAATGTCGGAATCGTCTGGCTTGCGTATTTGTCCACGCATGATTTTGGCAGCTTCTAGTGATGGCGTGAGCAGATGATCGAGAAAAATCGAATCCGCCCGCCGCTCAAAATAGGAGTTTATCACAGCGCGATAATCGAGAAATGGAAGATCTCCGCTGCCACCCCATTCATTAACCTTGTCACGGAACGCATTGTACAATAAACGGGCCTTCTCGATGGGTAAGTTGGCGTCCTCGGCTACTTCCCCCCACGTTCTGCCTTCCAAGACGGCTCTGACAACGGCCTGTGTCTTTGCGTCGGCACGAGCAAGCAGTGGGCGGATTTCCTCTGGAATACACGCCTCCGCAAGTCTTCGCTCTTCCTCGAATCTTTCTTGGGTTGAGTCAATGTCGTATCCTTCTCTCTTTAGGTCTTCTTTTATCGCCTTGGACTTTTTGGACCATTCAGCCAGAAGCCGTTCTTTGTTGGACGGATTTCGCTTTATCTGTTCAAGGGTGGCTTTATCCGGTGTCGCCAACGCCTTCAGAATCGACTGCATGTTTCGCTCTGCTAGGGTTGGCAGCAATTTGTTCTTCCTGTTGCGGGATGTATGATTCGTGATTTCAACGGCATCGGCTCTGCTGCCTTGCACGGCGTAGTTTTCGGGTTGGAGTGATTTCCTCACAGCTTCGATTTTGTCGGGCTTTCCTCTCGTTGGCTTAGCCAACGCGAGGGTCGTGAAGTTGGCTTGTATTGGCTGCGCAGCCGGTTGGCTGTCGGCTTCGGCCTCGACGTTCGACTTTCTGGCGGCCTGATCCATTAGGATGCGGAACCGTCCCTCGGCCTGCCGTAGAGCATAACCGGCCATGTAGGGCGACATGTTGCGCTTCTTGGCGGTTTCCTCGATGGTCAGGCCCGCCCAACTGTCCTCCAGCACGTTGCGCTGGACGGGATGCAGGCTTTCGAGGATTTTGTGAGCTTGCTCGCTCAGTTCGATGGTTGCCTGCTGATTGGCGATCTTAATCTCATTTTCTGCGGGTAACTTCTCACGTTTAGGCGCTCTTACCGGAGCGGCTTTTTTGCGCGCTGGTTTCTTTTTTGGCTTGTCCAACTTTGCGTAGATGGCGTGCCAGTCGTGCGTGCCACGCAATGCCGGGTCAAGGATGCCTATGAAATCCCAAACCGCCTGCGAGAACTTGCGTGCTTTTTTGTTTTGAAATGTTGAATCCAAGAAGCTTGCTAGGGCTTCAGGAGTTCGGATACCTGCCTCGATTACAGAGCGAGCAGTTTTGAGCATCGCGGCGTGGCGATCCTCGGGTAATCCGACTTGTTCCAAATGTTTCCTTGGTGCAGGAGCAGAGTAAAGAACAGACAATTCTTCCGCTACACCAACGCTGGTAAGCTCGGGTTCCAGCAGCCGTTCAAGTTTAGCGGCGGCTTTGGCGTTGGATTCGCGCAGGCTCATGCGGCTCGTTGGTACATGGCTGGAAAGCGTTGTTTGACGGCCTCCGCGATCTCTGCCGGTGTCGAAGGCTGCACCGGCTTCGGCGTGGTGGGACGATTGGAGCTTTCGAGGTTCAGGCCAAACAGCTTCGCCATGGTGGCAAGGCATTTGAGTTGCAGCAACGCCCCACGATAGCGGTCTGGCAGGCTGCCAGCCTCAAAGTAGGCAGCTTCCAGCCGCGCTTCGACGATGGCCCGCATGGCGACGAGTTCCACCTTCGATAGCGGGGCGTTCTGCTCGATCCGGCTCATGCGACGATCCAGATAGCGAGAAACGCGGGTGGGCGAGAGGCCAAGCTGGTTGGCGATTTGCACCTGCTTGAATCCCTTCAAGGAGAGCTGCCATGCTTTTTCTTCCATCTCCATGCCATGCGCACGCTGGCAGCGTGTGCGGCGGACGAGCTGGCGGGGTTGACGGTGCATGGCGGGATTCTTGGCTCCGTAGCGAAAGCCGCAAGTCTATTCGTGGCGCAAGAAAACAGGCAGCCAAAGAGGATTGACCCATCATACCCTTTTGGTTATCATTCCCTTGACCAGTCTGGGCAGGGATCGCTCCCGCTTCATCCGGCTGGCCTGGCTGTGGGGCAAGCGTTTGGCCCGCGTTGGAAACAACCGCAGCAGTCAGCCCCCTCACTTGCTTGAGGACAGCGCCCTCAAATCGTTGATTCGGTTTGGGGGCGAACTGCGTAATGAGCTTGGCGTCATATTCTACCGACTGATCCAGCACGCCCCCGTTGCGATCAGTGACGACCATGTGAAGCTGCCTGTTGGCTTATCGGCGTAAATAGGGTTCTCATTCCCGCATCGGGTCGGTTTGACGGTGGAATCTGTGAGGCTGCCGAGCTACATGACCTGATGATTCCTCCAGAGTCGAACATCGTCATTCTCACCGGTGCGGGCATGTCTGCGGAGTCAGGCGTGGCGACCTTTCGCGACGCAGGCGGGCTGTGGGAGGGCCACAAGATCGAGGAAGTGGCCTCGCCGAAGGGCTTTGCTCGTGATCCCGAACTGGTGCATGAGTTTTACAACCAGCGCCGCGCCCAACTAAAAGCGGTGGAACCGAATGCCGGACATGAGGCGCTGGCACGGCTGGAGCGCCAATGGAGCGGCGGCTTTCTGCTGGTGACGCAGAACGTGGACGACCTCCATGAACGTGCAGGAAGCGAGTATCTCGTCCACATGCACGGCGAACTGCTCAAAGCACGCTGCGAGGACTGCGGCGCGGTCCTGAGTTGGTCGCGTGATCTTGCCAGCGGCTCGCGCTGCCGTGCGTGTGCGACGATTGGCAGCCTGCGCCCGCATATCGTGTGGTTCGGCGAGTATCCCCTGGAAATGGACCGCATCACGACCGCTCTAAAAAAGGCAGACCTGTTTGTGTGCATCGGCACTTCCGGCGTGGTGTATCCGGCTGCGGGATTCGCGGCACAGGCGGCGGGAAACGGAAGATGCCGACTCATCGAGGTGAACATGGACCGCACGGGCATCTCGCAGCATTTTCACCAGCACATCACCGGCCCCGCCGCAGTCGAAGTCCCCAAGCTGGTGGATGCCATCCTCGCAGAAGCATCTTTGTCTGGCCTGGAGAGTGATTGACCACCATCGGCTTGCCGTTTTCGTTCACGACCTTGGAGATGGAGTCGGGATTGACGAAAAAGATGCGGGCGAGTAGGCTTTTGATGGCTCCAGCGTCGCCGTTTCGCGCACCCTCACCGGTGGTCAATGCTTCGGTCTTGAACGACGACTGGAGCTTTTCTGTTAAAGCAACCTCGTGAGCTTAGGCTTGGCGAGAGGATGCGTGACTCGCCTACTTCGCTGTTGCTGGTCGCACATTAGCAGACTTCGTCTTGCCGAGGCTGGCGGCTTCTTCCTCGTCCGTGACAGGATTGATCCAGTCAGCCGGGGGCCAATCGAACTCGCCTGCAAGAAAGGCACGATTGCCGCCCAACTCTTTAAACTTCTTGTCTTCTGCCTGAAACCGGAGAGACACGCCCGCTGGGAGAGTGTGAAGCTCCTCCACTCTCCAAACGAGGCGGTCTCCGCGCACAAGCAGGGTCCCCATGCTAGGCGGTGTCCGGTATTTGACGAAACGATCTCCTTCGCGGTGGAACGGGCTGAATTGATGCCAGAGCCAGTAATCGGTGTTGCTGCCGTAGGCTTGCTTGACTGCTTCTAACGTGGTCCAAGCCAGAATGCCGCACCATTCGAGGCAGTAGTCTGCGTTCAATGCCTCGCCGGGGTCCATGCCACGCAGATGAAGGCTGTAGGCGCACGTCAGCGCATTCGCCATGTCGGTCTTGTGATATAGCCGGTAGGCGTCCAGCGCCTTGCGGATGGGAGCGCCCCAATGCATGAGGCGAAACTCATCGGTGATGAGTTCGCCTACCTTTCTGGGGGTGGAACCCCACTCGTGGAAAGATTTATCATCCCGGTAGAGATAGCCGCCCGACAAATCTTCCCTTACTTCCTTTGGAAGGGCCGCGTCGAGGTAGGCGAACACGCCGCGCACAGCATCAGGCAGATTGAATTGCGATGGCATAGCGTGGGGAATGGCAGTGGGCATCGCGAGTCACGGAATCACGTTCATACCTTCCGCGCTGGCCGTCTGCCGCTGGCGATGGTCGAAGCTCAAAAAGTCAGCCGCTCCGATTTCGAGGGCGGCGGCGATGTGGATCAAGTCCAGCGTGCGGGTGCCGAGCGTGGCGGTGTGCTTGTCCGTGAGAGCCAGTGTGCGGGCAAGCACAGCCGCATAGTCCGGCGTGATGATCTCAAACCGGCCAGCGGCAATGTCGCTGGTGAAGTCCTGCCAGAGCTGGGCGGCCTGCGCGGCGGTGATGCGGGCGGTTTTCACGGCCCGCTGGAAGGCGTTCGCGATCTCGACGCGGTGCCAGTCGGTCAAAAGCACGGGCGGCTGCACGGCAGCGCAGGCGGCATCGGCACGCGGTGAGTCTGCCTCATTGAGATAAAGCGCCACGATGAGGCTGCTGTCAGCCGTGGCACTCATGCGCCGCGATCTTCATTCACCAGTGCCGCTGCGGTGCCAGCGGGGAGAACGACATCCCCGAACACGGCACGACGACGGGCGGCAAAATCAGGCCAGCGGACGGGGGATGCGACGCGGGCTGGCGCTTCCGCAGGCGGCACGAGGCGTGCGACCTCCTGCCCGCCGTCCACGATGGCAACGGTCTCACCACGACGAACCAAGTCCAGCCAGGAAGGCAGGCTTTGGCCGAATTGCTGGAGGGTGGCTACGCTCATGGGCGAAGGATACCCGGAGCGGGCAGTGGCGGCAAGGGTGGATTTGTGCCACGACGGAGCAATGGGCGAGGCTCGTGGCCGTGCTCTCGAAGCGGCCCGCTGATGCTTTTGTGGTGGAGAGATGCCGCCTGGGAGGATTTCATTCTTTCTTTCCGAGGTTTGCTCCGACTTCCCAGTATAGCTCGGAGAAATGGAGTGAGGAGGTGTTTTGAGAGCTGGTGAAGTCACTCTCTTTTTCCGAGGTTTGGCAGCAGCACATGAGCCATTCAAGACAAGAAAGCGAAAGCCCACCTCCCAGCAGGGAGCAAAGGTCATCCAAGGCCAGGGGCACTTCACGCAGATGCGCTTATCTTTGCGGGTTTTCGAGAGGTAGCTGGCGATCTTGTCGGGCTCGATGTCAGGTTTCCATAAGAACGCGTCGGGGCTGATCTCAACGCCGAACACGGCCAGCGAACGCTTACGAAGCCTAGCTCGCCAAAGCCGCTCCAACCCGGCTGAATATGGAATGCCAAGGGCGATATGCTGGTGATAGCCTGGCCCTTCCCAAACAGCACGAGCAGGGATGCCCTTCTCCTTGCAGAAGTTGCGGTTGCAGGCATTCATAGCGGCAAGCTGGTCAGGTGTCGCGTTTGCGGGGTAGATGACGGTCACACCGGTCTGAATGTGCGGGCGTAGCTGGTCAAATCGGCGGCGGTTTGTCCTG
Source organism: Prosthecobacter sp. (assembly GCF_044236155.1). Taxonomy (GTDB): domain Bacteria; phylum Verrucomicrobiota; class Verrucomicrobiia; order Verrucomicrobiales; family Verrucomicrobiaceae; genus Prosthecobacter. Next base: position 18,250 of record NZ_JBIIHA010000036.1, on the reverse strand, counting down.
AGCTTTTGATCCGTCCAGCCGGGGGAGCTTTTCCTGCCGCCTCCACGCCGCAAGCAGCCCGGACGCGGGGGAACGATACGGATGGCCGCCTGCTGCCGTGATGATGACGGCAGCATGTGGAGGTGGTATTCCATCGCTGGATTGTGTTACGATGCGCTGCCTTTGGCGGGCTTCCCGGCCTTCGCATTGACGTGGAAGCGTTCGCGAAGCGCGGCTTCCACCTCTGCAACATCGAAACGGATCGACTTTGTTCCGATGCGGAAATGAGGCAGTAGAGCTTTCGACAAGAGGTCGTCGATGGTGCGGAGGCTGAGGCCAACGTGTGCGGCGAGTTGCTTGCGCGTTGCGAGAGGGGACTGAGTTGTGATGGTCATGGGTGTAGCGGATGAACTTGTTGCGATCTCAGCACGGCACGGCGCATCGTATGGCGAATGCGTCGCCTCATTGCTGGTTTCGGTCGAAGCTCTGCGCTCTCTTCCTCACCACCTCCGCCACGCTCGACGTATGGATACGCCGCATGGGTTCGGATGGAATAGCCTTGGGGCTCGCCTGTAAGCAGTCAAGCGCGAAGATTTACATTCTCACGCGGCACTGCTCATGCAGATGACATTCACAGGCCGGGCTGATTCCGGCGTGATGGCAAAGAATGTCTTGGCGTCCTCCGGCGTGGTAAGCTCGCGGTAGTGCTGGAACAAGACGGCGGTGTTGGTGTGTCCGAGTTGAAGCGCGGTCTTGGCGGCGTCTTGATGCAGGGCAAGGTGATAGCTGGCGAAACTATGGCGGCAGGCGTTCGCAGGCCAAGCCACGTCTGCGACTTTCCGGGCGAGGTTGAAGCGGTCCCTGTGCCGCATCTCGGTAAGGCGCACAGGGCCAGAAAGGCGAGCGTGAGGCTCCAGCCACGCACGGAGGTTTGGTGTGATCTCTACGAGGCGGCGCTGGCTGCTCTTAGCGTCCTCGGCGGTGACTTCGATAAAGCCGCGTTTCAGATTGATCTCGCTCCAGTCCAGTCGCTCAATCTCCGCCGTGCGCAGACCGGCAAAGAAGCCAATGGCAAGCGCAGGCACGATCTCGGCAGGCGAGACAGCCAGCAACGCGGCGGTATCCGCAGGCGTGAGGATGCCGGGAGGCCTCCGAATGACTTTCACCTTGGCAGCGCGTGCCACCGGATTCTCGTCGGTGTAGCCACGGCCAGCGCAGTAGCCAAAGAAGTTGTGCAGCAGGCGACGGTGCTTGTCCTTCGACTGCGGGGCGTTCTTGAGGCCGAAAATCCACGCGTCCACGTCCTTTGTCGTGATCTCTGCCACAAGGCGCTTGGCGTGCTTCTTGGCGAAGCGCTCCAGTCGATAGGTGAAGTCGCGAAGGTGGACGGCGCTCACGCCCTCGTTTCGCCGTGTCTCGAAAAACTCATCGTAGGCGGTGAGCACGCTCACCGAACGGCGGCGCAAATGCAGGTGCTCCGCATAAAAGGCCAAGGCGGCATCCAAAGAGAAACCCTTCACGCCAGCCGCCGCGAAGCCCTCAGCCAGTTCCCGCGAGCGAATCACGGCCTTGCGCTCCTCCGTGGTAAACTCGCCATGCTTCCGCCCCTCGTTCAAAAGCTCCACCTTCTTTTCATTCATGAACGCATCCGCGCCATCCGGCCCGGTGCGGGCGGTGAAGTATCTTTGCTTGTACTCGTCTCCTTGCTTGAAGGTGACGCGGAACTTGTAGCGCGGGTGTTTGACCTTTTTCAGTGTGATCGAAGCGCGTGGCATGATTGCGCGATGATGCACCGACTTGCGACTGAATCCAAGAAAAAACCATTACAAAACCATTACAGATAAATAGAAGCATTGATCTATAAGGGTAGTTTACGGTCTCCGAAGCCGCAGACTCAGGTTCGATTCCTGACGGGCGCACCAGGCACCGCCACAGCCCGCAGGGCTGGCGGTTCAGAGTGCTGAAGGTGCCAAATGAGTCCTTCATCCAGTGCGGAATGCAGTCAGACAGACGAAGCCCTGAACCGATCCAGGGTGACAGGCGTAACTCTGGCAGACCTTCCATGGAATCCCGCCCCACTTCCAGTGCCAAGCAATTCGTCCTGCCCTCCCGGCTGCCGCTGATCGTGCTTGACGATTGCTATCATTTTCCGGGCTGCCATCTGCCGCTCTTCATTTTTGAGGAGCGCTATCGCCTCATGCTGGACCATGCCTTGAGGACGGACCGGATGTTCAGCGTGGGTGTGAGCCAGGGCGAAACTGAAGTGCTTCCCGTCGTGACAGCAGGCTTGATTCACGCCTCCGTGAAAAATCCGGACGGGACTTCACAGGTGATGCTTTACGGCGTGCATCGCATGCATATCACCGGCTGGGAGCAGGTAGCCCCCTTCCGCATCGCCCGTGTGGAGCCGATGTTGTCGAAAAATGCACCTCCAGAAAATCTCCAGGCTCTGAAATCGCGCGTACTCGAACTCCTGCCAAACCCCACGGACGACAGTTGCGACAACATGCGGCAACTGCACCAGGGGCTTGAGCAGTTGTCCGAGCACGAAATCGTATGTGACGTCATCGCTTTCCATTTCTTGAGAAAGAAAGCCCTGCTGCGGACTTTGCTCGCCGAAACCTGCCCTGAGCGCCGCTACAAGCTGCTGATCAGTGAACTCGAAAAGACGCGGCGTTGATGCTCAAGTCTCGTCGCGCACAGGATTGGTCAGAATGCCGATCTTTTCGATTTCCACGCTCACCGTATCACCATCCTCCATGAACACCGATGGCGTGCGGGCCATGCCCACGCCATGCGGCGTGCCGGTGAGGATCACGGTGCCCGGCATCAGGGTCGTGCTGCCGCTGAGGAACTCGATGAGCGTGGGCACATCGAAGATCATGTCGTTCGTGTTCCAGTCCTGCATCGTCTGGCCGTTCAGCACGGTTTTGATAGCGAGGCTGTTCGGGTTTGGAATTTCATCCGCCGTGACCAGCACCGGCCCGAGCGGGCAAAATGTGTCAAAACTCTTCCCGCGGCACCACTGGCCGCCACCTCCAGATTTCTGCCAATCGCGGGCGCTCACATCGTTCGCGCAGGTGTAGCCCAGCACATGCTTCAAGGCGTCCGCCCGGCTCACGTTCTTCGCCTCCTTGCCGATCACGACCGCAAGTTCGCATTCGTAGTCCACCTTGTCGCTTTTCAAATGCGTCGGTAGCAGGATGGGATTGCCGGGATGCTGCACCACATTGGGCAGCTTCATGAAAACGACCGGATGCTGCGGAATCGCCGCCTTCGTCTCCTCCGCATGAAATTTATAATTCAGCCCGATGCACACGATCGCGAACGGTTGAACCGGAGCGAGCAGCTTCACCACCTCCGCCTTGCGATTCGTCACGCGGTAATCACCAAAAATGTCGCCTTCAATGACAAGCGCCATTCCATCGGTCTGTTGCGCGGCGTAGGCGATGTTCCCCTGCGAGTCGGTGTGGCGGATGATTTTCATGGTTCAGGCAGTACGGCGGTTCCAAGCCACCAATTCGTCGTATTTGGCACCGCTGCCGCCAAAAAGGTCCAGCGCGCTGCCCACCGTGCCATCCACGCGGCCCTGGCTCAGCTCGTCGATGCGTTTTAAATCATCCAGATGCCGGATGCCGCCCGCGTAAGTCATCGGAATCGGCGAATGCTCGCCGAGGAAGGTCACGAGCGCTTCGTCGATGCCCTCGCACTTGCCCTCGACATCCACCGCGTGGATCAAAAACTCAGCGCATTGCCCTGCGAGCCATTGCAGCGACTCAGACGTGACATCCAGTGTCGTGAGCGTCTGCCAGCGGTTCATCGCCACCGTCCAGCCTTTCGCCGTGGCTTTGCAGCTAAGGTCGATCACAAGTTTCTCGCGTCCGGCGGCCGCGACCATCTTTTCGAGCCGTGTTTCGCTGAAAGTGCCGTCCGTTTCAAACAAGTAGCTCGTCACGATCACATGGCTGGCACCGGCATCGAGATATTCCGCCGCGTTGCATGGCCGGATGCCGCCGCCGATCTGCAAACCGCCCGGATAAGCCGCTGCGGCCGACTTCGCGGCCTCTTCATTTCCTTTGCCCAGCAAAATGACATGCCCGCCGGTCAATCCATCGCGCTTGTAAAGCTCCGCATACCACGCCGCGTCGCGATCGCTCACAAAGTTCGTCTTCAGCCCTGTCCCGTCATCCCGCAGCGACGACCCGACGATCTGCTTCACGCGGCCGTCGTGGAGGTCAATGCAGGGGCGGAATTTGGTCATGGATGGAAGAGACAATTCTACCCCTTCCTCCTACTCCTGCACCTCCTTCCTTCAAGGCATGAATCTCGAAGGATGATCACCTGCGCCGGCGGTTCAGCGCCAGCAGTCCCAGCACCAGCAGCACCAAGCTCGACGGCTCTGGCGCGGCGCTGGTGGGAATCTGCGGCGTGCTACCGGCATCCACGGGCTTCAACCCGGCGCGGTCGTATTGCTGCTTGTTTTCGAGCACGACAGCACCGGAATACGGCGTCACGAGCTGATGCTGCGCCGCCTTTTTCGCCTGATCCTCGGGCACACGATCACGACCTTGGAAAACAGCCATCACTTCGCGGAAAACAGCAAGGCGTGCCAGTTGGTCCCACACTTCTTTCCCATCCGCAGGCGGTGTAGCTGAGCGGGAGACATGCGTGATTGTCGCTGGCCCGTCGTGGATCTTTTGCAGCGTGGCGGCCAGTTCATCCGCGCCACCACCGGTCCAGCGCAGGCCGCCAAAAACCGGAGCGGCATCGTACAGCTCCTCCAGCAGCTTGTTCCGGCCATGCTCCAGCTCCAGCGCATGAATCTGCGGCGGTGTGCTGCCGCGTTCGAGGAGTTGTTTGATCACTTCCTTGCGGCTGAGGTCCGCAGGCTGCGGCCCGTGGAGCCAGATGATCGTCGCAGGAGCCGTGGAGCCGCGCAGCCTTTGCAGCGCGGCCTTGAAGGCGGGCACGGCATCGCGTCCGCCGGCGAAGTTCGCGTTTTGCAGGCGGCCTTCAATCTCCGACACGGGCACCTCGACCGCATCGCCATCAGTGCTGGCCCAGATCGTCACCGGCACCTGCGCGGCGAGCTTTTGTAAAGCGCCACGAATCACTGCGGCATGCTTCTGCAGGCCGGCGGAGGCATCCACGATCACAAAAACCGGCCTCGCAGCGGCCTTAGGTGCGGGAGAACGTTCTACGACGACGATTGGCGGCTCGCTGCCGGCAAGCTTGTCAGTCGTCCATACCTTTGGCAGCGGTGGTTGCTTCAGGCCGAAGCTCAGCTTCGCCATCTCGACCTGCGGCACCTCCGCCTGCCAGGTCCAGACGCCATTCTGCGTCGCGGCAGCATCTTTCTCCGATTCCGCGACTTCCAGCGTCTGGGGCGACTGCACCCACACCGCATGACGCGTCCCCTCGTGGATGCTGAAGTTCCGCTCCACGATCAACGGCATGAACAGGGCCGCAGGAGCCTGCGCGTCCAGCGGTGCGGTGATGCCAAGGCGGATTTTCATGCTGCCACCCGGTGGCACGGGAAAACACTGCGCCAGCACACGATCCGGCCCGGCCATGTTCACCAAAACGGGATCGCGGCGGTCCACGACCACGGTTTGACGATACGCCTGCGTGACCTGCGAGCGCGCGCCGAAGGCCGCCTCACGCGGCTCACCATCGATCCACAACATCAACCGCGAGACACACGCACCGGGAGGCAGCAGCATCTGGCAGCGGGCTTCCTGCGCGTTGCGGTGCCGGTTGTGAAACTCCAGCGTCCACTCCCCATGGGCCAGCGCCGAGTCCGCATCGACATGCCAGTCCATGCGCGATGACTGCATCGACAGCCCGCGGATGCGCGCGCCCACCTCCGAGCCGCCACGATCCTCATCCCAGGCAAAGGATTCAAACCGCTCATCCTCCACCATGCGAAAACCTTCCCGCATTTGAATCACTCCCGGCGGGGGCGGCACGTCGCTGAAGGAAGAGCCGGTGACACGGAAATAGAGCGACCTCAGCGCCTCACGATCGAAAGAACCGGTGCGAATGGACTCGTCGCCCATTCGACTGAGCCCTTGGCGGATCAAGCCGCGATCAAACAAATGCCCCAGCGGCCCGAAATGGCCCGCGCCACCGCCCGTGTAGCACAGGCGCAGCAGAAACTCCTGCCGCCATGCCGTGCGCAGCTTCGGCAGCGCTTTCGCGGCATCGCCCTCCTGCCATTGCACGGCACGGAGGGCTTCACGGATGTCCCCATGCACACTCACCATCTGCCATTCCGCCGCGACGCCAATCAACAGACCGGCCGCCAGTCCGCCACGCCACAAGGCCGGGCGGCGTTTTTCCACTTGCTGACGACGCAGGCTCACCAGGGTGATGATCCATGCCACCAGCGCCGCGAGAGGCCCCAAGGCGGCCAGGACCAACGGCAGGATCATGAACCCCTGAGGCACGCTGAACAGAAACAGGGGGGTGAAAGGCAGGAACATGAGACCGGCGATGTTCATCGGCCCCATGGCAAGCACATAAAGGACTGCGGAACACAGGCCCGCGCCGTGCAGGAAAACGCCAGCCGGCTCCCACTTCGTCCCCGGATGACGCCGCGCCATCCAAGGGGCAAAAATGGCCGCGGGCATCAGCAGCACCAGTAGCACATGCATCCAGGTCGGGATGGGATCGCACAGCGTCGAGGCGCAGGAACGCGTGGTGAACTCCATGAGCAGCGAGTTCAGTGGAAGAATCAGTCCCGCGCCGAGCAGGAGCCGTTTCAGGAATACGAGGAATCCATTCATGCGCCGCATTCTAGCGATCCAGGCGTTCGCGAGTCATGCTCTTTTGTGTGAAATCGGGGTGAAGTCACGGTGGAGTGGTCATCGGTCCATTTCCGGCCCCGGCGCGGACACACTCCGCCGCATTGCACGAATGGATGCCAGCGCCAATCTGCCAGCCGCTAGGGAGGTCGATGCAGTTGCGGAAATCCGTCTTAAAGCAGGCGGGCGATGTCCGATCAAAGGTCAAGGTCCGCTCAACAGGCGATCCACGCACAGCTTGCGCTCGTAATTCCTGCGGTTATCTGCGCCTCCCCCATGCCTCCTGTTACTCCCCCACTTGTGCCTGCACAGCCGCCGGATCGTCTCACCGGCATCGAACTCGATGACCCGAAAGCCGCCGCTGCGGGCGTGCCTGCCGTGGCAAACTCGCTGAAGCATGTCTATGGCAACAGCGGCCTCATGCGCGGCACCTCGGCGATGCTGAATCTGAACCAGTGGGAGGGCTTCGACTGCCCGAGCTGCGCCTGGCCTGATCCGGAGGATCACCGCAGCGCTTTCGAGTTCTGCGAAAACGGCGCGAAGGCCATCGCCTCGGAGACGACGAAGAAAAAAGTCACCCCGGCTTTCTTTGCGCAGTTCAGCCTGCCGGAGATCGCGAAGATGAGCGATTACGAGATGGATCAGGCAGGGCGCATCACGCAGCCGATGGTGCTGCGACCCGGCGCGACGCATTACGAGGCCATCGCGTGGGACGACGCGTTTGAATTGATCGCGAAGGAGCTGAACGCGCTCGCCTCGCCGGACGAGGCGGTGTTTTACACCAGCGGCCGAGCCACGAATGAAGCGGCGTTTCTTTACCAGCTTTTCGTTCGTCAGTTTGGCACGAACAACCTGCCGGACTGCTCCAACATGTGCCACGAGAGCAGCGGTGCGGCGCTGGGGCAAAGCGTGGGCATCGGCAAGGGCACGGTGACGCTGAAAGACCTCGAAACGGCCGAGACGATCCTCATCATCGGGCAAAATCCGGGCACGAATCACCCTCGCATGCTGAGCTCGCTGCAACGTGCCGTCGAGGCCGGTGCGGAGATCATCGCCATCAATCCGATGAAGGAAGCGGGGCTCACCGGCTTCATGCATCCGCAGCAGGTCAAAGGCGTGCTCGGCATGGCCACGCCGCTGGCAAAGCAGTTCATGCAGGTGCGTGCGAATGGCGACCAGGCACTGCTCAAAGGCATCGCAAAGACCTTGGTCGAAGATGGCAGCATTGATCGTGAGTTCATTTCCACGCACACGCTCGGTTTTGCGGACTACGAGGCGCATCTGCGGTCGCTCGACTGGGCGGAACTGGAACGCGTGAGCGGCATTTCGCGCAGCGAGATCGAAAAGGCCGCGCGGCAATGCGCCCGCGGATCGCGCAAGGTCATCACGTGCTGGGCGATGGGCCTCACGCAGCACAAAAACGCCGTCGCCACCATCCAGGAGGTGGTGAACATCCACCTGCTGCTCGGTGCCATCGGTCGCGAGAGCGCCGGCCTCTGCCCGGTGCGCGGCCATAGCAATGTGCAGGGAGACCGCACGATGGGCGTGTTTGAGAAGATGCCCGCGTGGTTCCACGACAACCTCGACCGCGAGTTCGCTTTTCAATCGCCGCGTCATCATGGCTACGACACCGTCGCGGCCATCAAAGCGATGCACGAAGGCCGCGCGAAGGTGTTTTATGCCCTTGGCGGCAATTTCCTCCAGGCAACGCCTGACACCGAATACACCGCTGAAGCCTTGCGCCGTTGCTCGCTCACCGTTCACATCTGCACGAAGCTCAATCGCAGCCACGTCATCACCGGTCGCACCGGCCTGATCCTGCCCTGCCTCGGCCGCAGCGAGCGGGATCTCGATGAAAAAGGCGATCCGCAGTTCCTCACCGTCGAAAACAGCATGAGCGTTGTCCACGCCTCGCATGGCAAGCTCGATCCCGCCTCGCCACATCTGCTTTCCGAGCCGCAAATCATCGCCCGCACCGCTGCGGCGACCTTGAAAGGCCGCACGAGCGTCCCGTGGCTGGATCTCGGCCGCGATTACGACCTCATCCGCGACCGCATCGAGCGAGTCGTGCCCGGCTTCGAGGACTTCAATCAACGTGTGCGCAAGCCCGGCGGCTTTTACCTGCCGAACAACGCCCGCGACCTGAAATGGGACACCGCCACCGGGAAGGCGAATTTTGCCACGCATCCGCTTTCCTGCGTGCAGCCCGCGGAGGACCAACTCGTGCTCCAAACCTTCCGCAGCCATGACCAGTTCAACACGACCGTTTACGGCCTCAACGACCGCTATCGCGGCATCGGCAATGAACGCCGCGTGGTCTTCATGAATCCGCAGGACATGAAAAAACGCGGCCTCAGCCCGCTGCAGGCCGTGGACATGGTCAGCGAGCATTCTGGCCAGACTCGCGTGGCCCGACGCTTCCTCGCCGTGCCCTACGACATGCCCGCCGGCAGTGCCGCAGCCTATTTTCCTGAAGCAAACGTGCTCGTGCCCATCGACAGCTTCGCCGATGTGAGCCTCACCCCGACCTCGAAAAGCGTGCTGATTCGCGTGACGGCATCGGCATGAAGTCGGAGCCTTGACGATTCGGCCATTCCCCCTACCATCTAGCTGTCATGACCCCGACCGCCACGGCTCTGCTCCTTCTCTCCCTGCGACTTACGCTAGGGTAGGCGGCCCGCGTTTCCTCGTCATGCATCCCTCGCCGTCACGTTACGGCAGTTCTTTGGATCCCAGGAACCTCTCCGGTCCTTCACAGCTCTGTTACCTTCGTTTTCTCATGTTAAAAAATCCGTCCGTTAAATACCAGCGCTTCGATCCCGTCTCGTTGCCGAACCGCCGCTGGCCCTCCCAAACCATCACGAAAGCGCCCATCTGGTGCTCCGTCGATCTGCGCGATGGCAACCAGGCCCTCGCCGTGCCGATGAATGTCTCGCAGAAGCTCGAAATGTTCGACGCCCTCGTGAAATGTGGCTTCAAGGAGATCGAGGTCGGCTTTCCCTCCGCCTCGAACACCGAGTTCAGCTTCAACCGCCGCCTCATCGAGGAAAACCGCATCCCCGACGATGTCACCATCCAGTGCCTCGTGCAGGCGCGTGAGGATTTGATCGAAAAGACCGTCCAAAGCCTCATCGGGGCCAAAAAGGTCGTCATTCACATGTACAACTCCACCTCGCCCGCGCAGCGGAAGTATGTGTTTGGCAAGTCGAAGGAGGAAATCATCGCCGTGGCCATCAAAGGCGCGCAGATGATCAAGGACCGCCTGCACCGCCTCACCGAGGGCGGCACGCACGTCACGCTGCAATACTCCCCGGAGAGCTTCAGCGCCACTGAGGTCGAATTCGCCAAGGAGATCAGCGAGGCCGTCATGGACGTTTGGCAGCCCACGCCGCAGCACAAAATGATCCTCAACCTGCCCGACACCGTCGAGGTCTGCATGCCGAACGTGTATGCCGACCAGATCGAGTGGATCTGCACGAACATCAAAAACCGCGAGAGCCTCATTGTCAGCCTGCATACGCACAATGATCGCGGCACCGGCACCGCCGCCACGGAGCTGGGATTGCTCGCAGGCGCGGATCGCGTCGAAGGCACGCTGTTTGGAAACGGCGAGCGCACCGGCAATCTCGACATCGTGCAGGTCGCCATGAACCTGTACATGCACGGCCTCGACCCGAAGCTCGACTTCAGCGACATGAACGGCCTCATCCAGATGTATGAGCGCACCACCGGCATGACCGTGCCACCGCGTCAGCCGTATGCCGGTGAACTCGTCTTCACCGCCTTCAGCGGCAGCCATCAGGATGCCATCAAGAAGGGCCTCGCCGGTTACGAGCAGCACAAGACCATCTGGGATGTCCCTTACTTAACCATCGACCCCAACGACATCGGCCGCGAATACCGCGAGGTCATCCGCGTGAACTCGCAGAGCGGCAAAGGCGGCGTCGCCTACCTGCTCGAAAGCGAGTTCGGCATCGAGCTGCCAAAGGACATGCAGCGCGAGTTTGGCCCCATCGCCAACGACATCGTCGATTCCCTTGGTCGCGAGGTCAGCGGCGCGGAGTTGAAGCAGATGTTTTGGAAGGAATACATCGAGCGCGACACGCCCTTCGCGCTCCACCACTTCCATGCCGATGGTGTGGATGGTGTCTTCACCTGCCGCAGCAGTTTGGTCGTGAATGGCAAGGAACGCGGCGTCACGGGCAAAGGCAACGGCCCCATCGCCGCCTTCGCCGATGCCCTCATCACCGATGCCGGTGCCCCGAGCTTCGAAGTCACCACCTACCGCGAGCAAAGCCTCTCCAGCGGCACCGAAGCCGCCGCCCTCGCCTTCATTCAGATCAAAACCGCCACCGGCAAACTCATCTGGGGCGCGGGAACGGACACCAACATCGAACTCGCCTCGATCAAAGCCGTGCTCAGCGCGGTGAACCGGGCGATGTAAGCCCATTCGGATTCACCGCAGAGTCCGCAGAGGAGCGCAGAGATTCCATTTTGAGCCTCTGTGAAGCTCGATGTTCTCCTCGGTTTGATTTTGCGCGAGGCAGGATGTGAAAGTTCTTTTCGCGCAACGCATTCTCTGCCAGCCTCTTCTGGAAAGACTTTATCCTCATGAAATTGTGCCTCATTTCCATTCTTCTCGCCTCTCTTTGCAGCGTTCAGATCATGGCAGCGGACCCTGTCCTGGAGGCATTTGCTGAACGGTATGCCAAGGCCAAGGATGAAGGTGATGCGGCCGCCCTCATGGCCATGCACTACATGGAAGGCGCGACTGAAGCGGAGGTCGCCAGGGTGAAGGAGAGTGTGGAGTTAGGCATCAAATACAAGAACGCGGACAAGCACACCGCGGTGACGATTGATGACAAGCTGAATGAGGACATTGAGTTCACCCGGGTCAGCAAAGGGGAGAAGGTCGAAACAAGTCTGCCGCCGGCAGGCATGATCACCATCACCTATCCCAAAGGCGGGCACATGGCTCCCTACGGCCTCAAAGACGGCAGGCCGTGGCTGCTGGGTGTGAAAATCACCAAACTCGACTGGAATGGGCCTGCCGAGGATTTTTATCAGGTGTCGGTGACCAACAGTGGCGACACGCCCGTCGATTTCACCATCGAGTATGCCTACAAGGCCAGCGGACTTTCCTTCGAGAAGAAAAAGCAGTCCACCGTGAAGGCCCATGGCTTCAAGGGCACCAGTATCATCGCCAATGAAGTTCTTTCAGTGCGTATCAGCACCAGCCAGCCTGATGTGAAGTTGGAGGCGGTGCTCAATCGCAATGACTCCGGCAAACCAACGGAGATACTCAAGAAGTCGGTCGATTCCTCCGCTCCGTTCGTCTTTGAAGGCAAGAAGCCATGAGCCAATCCGTGCACGGTGCGCTAGTTCCCTTCTGTTCATCCATGTCCCTACAAATCCCCGACTATCCCTTCCAAGGCTTCATTTTCGACTGCGACGGCACGCTCGTCGATTCGATGCCGCTGCACCACATCGCGTGGGTGGAGGCGCTCAAACAGCATGATGCAGCCTTTGAGTTCACTGAGGAGGTGTTTTACGCACACGCCGGCATCAAGGAGCAGGACGTGGTGAAAATCCTCAACGCAAAGCACGGCACGAACATCGATCCCGTGAGCGTGGACGAACTCAAGATGGAGATTTTCCGTGAGCGCATCCCCGAGCTTCAGCCCGTGCGGCCTGTGGCCGAGTTTGCCCGGTCTCTGCACGGCCGATTCCCCATGGCGGTCGCCTCCGGCAGCGCAGAACCCACCGTGCGTGCCAGCCTGGAGGCCACCCGGTTGATCGACCTGTTTCCGGTCATCATCACGCCGGAGCGCGTGAAGCATGGAAAGCCAGCGCCTGACATGTTCCTGCTTGCAGCCGAACTGATGGGCGTGCCTCCAAGCGAGTGCCTAGTGCTGGAGGACGGAAACAGCGGCCTCGAAGCCGCCAAGGCCGCAGGCATGCAAGCGGTGTTCATTCCGCGCACGCTGAGGTAATTGCCGAAAAAGAGGAGAAAAGAATTTGAGGACCTGATTTCAGACTTTTTCCTTCTTTTCTCTTTTTCGGCTGATCAGGCTTGGCTCAGCCACGCTTTCCAGCAAGTCACAAAACCCTTCGCAAAGTCCTGCGGTCTCGCATCCACCCACGCGGTGATGTCCTCGGGCCTGAACCACTCGCCACAGGCGATCTCCTCCGGCAGACAACGTACCGGGCCATCGTGACGGGCCAGACGCAGTTCGACGAATTCGTGATCAGTATTGTCTCCGGCCGGGATCTGCGCGGCAAGATCGGTGGTATCGACATGGATGCCGATTTCCTCGCCCAGCTCTCGCACGGCGGCGGTGGCGTAATCTTCACCGGCATCCAGATGACCGGCGGCGCTGCTGTCCCACTTCAAGGGCGACACGTCCTTGAGGTGTGAACGCTGCTGCAGGTAGATGTGGCCGCGCTTGTTGATCACGAAGATGTGAACAGCACGATGCAGGAGTTTGCGTTGGTGTACCTCCCCACGCGTGAGCTTGCCGATGACCTCGTTGCGCTCATTCACCACGTCGAACATCTCGCTCGCTTTCTGTCCCGCGTCAGCCTCGTGCCGTTCCTCATACCATCGGGCGACCTGCACCCACTGCTCCAGCGACAGCTCCTCCGCACGCACGGTGAGCGACACGCTCAGGTGCTGCACCAAGGCTTCCCAGCCGTTCGGCGTTTCTGGCAGGAGATTCTTGAGCTGCTTCCGCCGTTGCGAAAAGCTCATGCGCACGAGGCGGTCGAACAACGCATGATCAAACACCGGCAGCGTGGCGGGATCACGCGGCGTGAGCCGGATCACCGCCGAATCGACCTTCGGCTTCGGTTTGAAAACCTCCGGGGGCACGACGCGCAGCATCTCGACGTTCCAATCCTTCTGCACCAACAGGCTAAGAGCGCCGTAAGCGTCTTCGCCACACTTCGCAGCGAGGCGATCACACACTTCCTTTTGCAGCATGAACACAGCGCTGCCCACCGGCGACGGCATCCCGAGCCAATGCTTCAAAATCTCGCCGCCGACGGAATACGGCAGGTTTCCGATCAGCCGCACCGGTCCGTGCCGGAACCATGGCCTCAGGTCGATGCGCGTGGCATCATTGTGGATCACCTCCACATCATCGCGCCCCGCGAAGTGCTCGGAGAGCTCAGGTGCGAGCTGCGAGTCCTTTTCGATCAACACGAGTTTCTTCGGCCGGCCGACGAGGTGTTTGGTCAGAGCACCGAGCCCTGGTCCGATCTCCACGACCAGATCCGCGCCATCAGGAACAATCTGATCCGCGATCCAGCGGGATATCTCCTCATCCTGGAGGAAGTTCTGCCCCATGCTCTTGCGCGGGGTCACCTGCATGCCGGCGGCGTTGGAAACGGAGCGTCGTTGATCGCGGAATCTCATCACCGCCATCATTCACCAATCCACCGGTCCATCAATGCAATCATCCATTAATCCCACGGCTTGACCCCTGCCCCGAACGACGCACTCTAAATCGTGCTCCGAACCCTCCTCAAATCCAAGCTCCACCGCGCAGCCGTCACTGATGCCAACATCGACTACGAAGGCAGCATCACCATTCCGACCGACCTCATGGAGAAAGCCGACCTGTGGGACGGCGAAAAAGTGCTGGTGACCTCCATCACCAGCGGTGCACGCTTGGAAACTTACGTCATACCTGGCCCACGTGGCTCAGGTCAGATCGTCATCAACGGTGCCGCCGCCCATCTCATCAACACCGGCCACCGCGTCACCATCATGGCCTGGGGGGAAAGCGAAAACCCGATCATACCGAAACGTCTGCTGCTCAACGAGCGCAACGAGATTGTGAACGAAACGGTGCTGTGAAGGCCGTCACGTTTTTATCTAAAACGCAGACTCCTCAACCTCTCGTGGCTGGAATGGCCAGACGATCAAATAATTGAGAAATTGCTCTAAAAGTGAGGCTGAAAAATAAAGATGCTCATCTCGCGAGGCGTTTGAGATCCTGTCGTTGGGTTAACGAAGTTCATGAACCCGTCATCAAACTCCGTTTCATCACTGATTGAAGTTTCCGCGCCGCGTGCTGGCGCGTTTCCAGCAACCCGGTGGAGTTTGGTCTTGCAGGCGCGCGACGAGCAAAAGCTCAAGGCAACCGAGGCGCTGGCTGAACTGTGCAAGGCCTACTGGAAGCCCGTTTACGCCTTCCTACGGCGCAAGGGGAACACACCGCATGACGCCGAAGACCTGACGCAGGGCTTTTTCGCCATGCTGCTGGAGCGGAATTCCTTCGCCACCGTCGAAGAGGGGAAAGGCAGATTGCGCTCCTTCCTGCTGGTGGCCTTGAAGCGGTTTGCCGCGAACGAGCACGAACGGTCCATGGCCTTGAAACGCGGAGGAGGCGTCTCCCATATGGCCTTGGATGCCAATGCGGCGGAAGAATGCTGCGCAGTTGATCCGGGCACAAACGTGACTCCGGAGTTGATGTTTGAGCGCCAGTGGGCTGTCGGGATGCTGGACACCGTCTTGAACAAGCTGCGGTCGGAATACGCGAAAGACGGACGCGAGGGTGTGTTCGATGCATTGAAAGTCAGGCTGTCCGCTGACGGAGACGGAGAAGGCGACACGCTCGCCCTTATTAGTGAGAGGCTGGGCATGAACGAAGGCGCCCTCAAGGTGGCCGTTTACCGAATGCGACAGCGCTACCGCCGGCTTCTAAAAGACGAAATCACGCTTACCGTGGATTCGCCAGAGCAGGTGAATGACGAGATCATGCACCTGTTTCGTGTCTTCGGATGATCTGGAAGCCGGGAATTCTCTTCAGCTCTGTAACCTTCTCCGTTGGTTCCGGAAAACACAGGTGATCACTTTTGCCGTGTCCCTTATGAAACCAAAAATCTCTCTCCTCGAGCTGCCGACCGGCTGTGATCCACTACAGCACGGTGTCAAATGCCCCCTCGTCACCATGCTTGCTTCTCCTTCCCCCGTTTCTCTGTGCCTCATGGTCTTCAGTCTCATCTGCCTCAGCCTCTCCCAATTTGCTCAATCGGATAAGAAGACGACCACATCTCCGCCACGGGTCGAATGGCACCTCGCCTCCAAAGAGCCACCGACCTTCAGCCCCAAGGGACATGCATTACCCCGACATGGTAGCGCCGAGGATGCACAGGCGGAATACATCACGATTCCGGGTCGTCCCACGCGTTACTACATCCCGCCCTCCTGCGAAGCCCATCGCAAACTCGCACTTCAACTGCGGAATCAGGCTGCCAGCCAGGGCCGGGATTCTGCCAGTCGGCGGCTGAATTGGGAATCGCCTCGATCTCGGGAATCGCAGAAGTGGTGTTGAACGTGGCTTCCATCCCGCTGTGGCTGCGCCTGCAGATGGCGGAAGCCAGCGCGGAAAGACACCGGGAGGTAATCCAAAAGTTTGAGCAGAGGCAGGCGCGCAAAACCGCCGCTGAAAGCGGGTCACAGGCACTAGAGGAAACAAGGCCACCCCTCGAACCAAGAACCAGTAAGTCAGAACGCTGAACTTCAACGCCGTCATGCTCTCTTCTCCTTTCCCGGTTTCGCTGTGCTCAATGGCCGTCACTCTCGCCAGCCTGGGTCTCTCCCGATATCCCCATTCGGATAAGAGATAAGAAGACGCGGCGGCGAAAGCTCCGCCCCACGTCGTCGAATGGTCCATCGCCTCACATGAGCCGCTCACCTACTGTCCCAAAGGCAATGTGCTATCTGCATTCGACGGCGGCACCGGTCCTCAAGATTCCCCGTGGTAAAGTGAGCGCAGCGGAGTTGCAGGCGACGATCAATGACAGCAACACAAGCAGCCATGCGAAGGCGGCGCTGACCTTTTGGCGCGAACTCCGGCGATGATTGGGCGCAGAGGAAGGAAGCCAGCGCCAAGGTGAACAAGCTGATTTCAGCTTTGAGGACGTAGGCTTTTGTTCCCTGGCCTTACCCCCCCGATCCCGCCAAGGCCCCGCCTGCAATAAATGCGGCTCCTACCACTGCCGTCCCCGTCACCTCGCAAACCACCTCCGTGATGCCCCAGACGCCATGGCCTGCTTTTTTCCAGCCCGGTGCCTGACGCTTCTGTTCGGTGAGGCTGGCTTCCCTCCATGCCAATGCCTGCCGCAGATGGACAACGTCGCCCCGTGGAATGTAGAAGCGAGTCTGCTTGTCAGCCAACGAGACGTATTGCGGTGGATCGTAGTGATTGTTCGTTGGAAGTGCGTGGCCGGGAGGGCAGTAAATCAAGGGGGTCTTGGACGCGACACGCCAGCCAGATTCGGCCGGGGAACAACTCTGCATGGGGTGTTGCGCACATTGTGCCAGGAGAAGACAGCTCATGGCGGCAAGGCACAGGGAAAGGCAGGAGCGGGTATATTTCATGACAAAGCGAGGGACTGCCTATGAAATCCGAATTGAGGTCCCGAAGGTTACCCCCTTTCTTCACCTCAAGCCTGCGGACGGTACCATGGCTGGAACCAGCAGCCACAACACCTACCCGCCGGACGAGGATACTAGCGTCGGCGAGGCCGCCCGGCATCATCTGCGGTCAAAAAAAAGAAATCCAACAGGTCGCCCCCCTATGCCATGATTGCGGACCGACGAGCATGGCACCCTATTTCATCATCTTGTCATGATCATTATGCTAACCTGCGTTTTGTTCTTGAATTGAGCATTTTGGCTGGGGTATTCAATCGTGTGCATCCATGAGCACTCCCGCCATATGTCCCTCGTGCGGCACAACGCTCGCCAAGGCAAGCCCTCAGGGACTGTGCCCGGGCTGCCTGTTAAAGTCGGCATTGTCGGATGAGGCAGACACGCTGAACGTCCCCTCTCCACTCGAAGTGATGAACACCGGCGCGACTCTCGGCGGCTATGAGATTTTGGGGATACTTGGAAAAGGCGGCATGGGGGTCGTTTACTCAGCAAGACAAAAGAGCCTGAATCGCAAGGTGGCTCTCAAGATGGTGCGCTCCCCACAACATGCCACCGAGACGGATCTGGCGCGGTTTCAGCAAGAGGCTTCTGCCGCGGCGAGGCTGGATCATCCAAATATCGTGCCCGTCTATGAGATCGGCGAGGCCAGCGGCATGTGCTACTTCACAATGAAACTCGTAGAGAAAGCCCGCAGCCTGGCGACCGAGCTTCAGGCGGGCCCCATTCCCGCCCGCCAAGCGGCGGCATCGATGATCAAAATCGCCCGTGCCACGCATTACGCGCATCAGCGTGGTGTGATTCATCGTGACATCAAACCCGGGAACATCTTGATCGATTCCGAAGGTGAACCCTGCCTGGCGGACTTCGGACTGGCCAAGCTCCTGGAGGCAGACATTAGGGCGTGTTTTAAAATTGGTTTCTGAGGGATAAAGTGCAGATGGCAAGAAGGACAAAAGCCATGAATGAAACATCGGTTTTGTCATACCGGGTGGCCACGCGTCGCATGCGTTTGATCTTTTCA
>NZ_JBIIHA010000014.1:0-135980 GCF_044236155.1 Prosthecobacter sp. | reverse complement strand
ACACAAGGCTGCCTCCTGCGCACGCCCAAATCCTCCGCACGGCTCAACACCATCGAGTTCAAACGCGGTGATACTGCGACCATCGAGCTGGTCTTTTACGCCAACTCGCAGCCCGTGCTGCTGGAACCCGGCCACGCCATCCGCTTCGCCATCAAACGCCAGGGAGAACACGATGGCGAGCCGCTGGTCTTCACAGCCACGTTCACCGAGGACACAGATACCAGGACTTACACCGCCTCGCCTTCGTTCAACACGGCTCCACTCACCGCGCTCTTCGCCTCGCCCAACGCGCCCGACCGCCTCGACTTGATGGGCGAGTTCTCGTTGCGCAACGGCGATGATACCCACGGCTGGGTCTCCAGCCAGACCTTGAACGTCTGCGTGTTCAACGACGTGATCCGCGGCAACGAGGGCGAACCAGGCTCCCTCATCGACGCGGAGCAATCCTGGCAGTGGCTGCTGGCCTCCCTGGCCGCGGGTGCCAACGTCTCACTCACGCCTGATTCGGTGGCTCGCGTTGTGACCATCGAAGCTACGGCTGGCGCATCCGGGAATGGCTGGACTCCGCTCTTTGCGATTGTGCATGATGGCGAACGCCGCGTTCTGCAACTCACCTCTTGGGTTGGTGGCACTGGCGATGCGCCGCAAGGCAGCGGTTACTATTTGGGCGACGCGGGTTTGGTGGCAAACATCAGCGATGCCGTGAATGTGCGCGGAGCCGCAGGAGCGCAAGGGGAGCCAGGCACCAATGGGATCAACGGTCTGGATGGACGTGACGGAAACGATGGCATGGACGGTAACAGCGGCTGGAGTCCGCACTTCGCCCTCGTGGCTGATGGTGAACGCCGTGTGTTGCAGCTCACCGCATGGACTGGTGCCAGCGGCAACGCTCCTCAAGGCGCTGGCCAGTATCTTGGTGCCGCAGGCTTGGTGAGCGCACCTGCTGACGCGCTCGATTTGCGCGGGGCTCAAGGCAGCGCCGGCACCAACGGCATCGACGGAATCAACGGCCAGGATGGCACCCATGGCTGGACACCCGTGCTCGCCGTTGTGTCAGACGGCGAACGCCGTGTGTTGCAACTCACCGCATGGACAGGTGGCAGCGGCGCATCGCCAGAAGGAGCCGGGTTCTACCTTGGAGCCTCCGGGCTGGTGGCAAACATCGCCGAGTCACTCGATTTGCGCGGTGCTGCGGGAGTTGCAGGCATGAACGGCATCGACGGAATGAACGGCAGCGATGCCACACCCATCACCAGTATCACCTTTGATGGGACGAACCTCACGATCCAGACTTCAACCGGCCAGAGCTTCGGGCCGTTTAATGTGCGCGGCACCGATGGCACCAATGGCAGTGATGGCGCAAGCGGCACCAATGGCTGGTCTCCCCTGTTCGCAATCATCCAAGATGGCGAGCGACGTGTGCTCCAACTCCAAAGCTGGTCAGGCGGCACTGGAAGCACTCCCGGATCGGAAGGTCATTACCTCGGCGCATCGGGCCTCACGCCCTATCTTTACGAGGCTGTCGACTTGCGCGGTGCTCAAGGCCCTGCGGGCGCGCCTGGCTCCAACGGCGCGGATGCCACACCGATCACCGGCATCAGCTTCGACGGCTACAACCTCACGATTTACACGTCCTCCGGCCAAAGCTTCGGGCCGTTCTATGTGCGCGGAAGCGATGGTGGTCAGGGACCGGCCGGCAGCAATGGCGCTGATGCCACCCCCATCACCCAGATCACTTTCGACGGTTACAACCTCACCATTTACACCTCCTCCGGCCAGAGCTTCGGCCCGTTCTTCGTGCGCGGTAATGACGGCAGCAGCGGTGTTGATGGTACATCCGGCAACAATGGCTGGTCCCCTTTGTTCGCTATCATCGACGACGGCGACCGGCGTGTGCTCAAATTGCAAAACTGGGCCGGAGGCAGCGGCAGCACACCGGGGTGGGAAGGCTATTACATCGGCCCGTCAGGGTTCACCCCTTATGCGTATGAGGCCACTGACATCCGTGGTCCGCAGGGCAACGCAGGCGAACCGGGCACCAACGGAGCCGACGCCACCCCCATCACCAGCATCGAATTCGACGGCTCCAACCTTACGATCCACACTTCCTCAGGTCAGAGCTTTGGTCCGTTTTACGTGCGAGGTAATGACGGTCCTCCCGGCGCTGATGGAAGTTCAGGCGGCAACAATGGCGCGGATGGCGCCAACGGCTGGAGTCCCGTGCTTGCCGTCGTGCAGGATGGTGAGCGACGCGTGCTGCAGCTCCAAAACTGGTCAGGGGGCGGCGGCAGTTCCCCGGGCAGTGAGGGCAGCTATCTCGGCCCTTACGGCCTTACCTGGACGATTGCCGAGGCGGTGGACATCCGCGGCAACCTCCAACCGCTGCCGCCCATCGACAACGTGAACAGCGGCACGGCGTTGAGCGGGAGCGACACTGTGGACATTGCCCAGCTTGAGGCCCAGATCGCCGACCTGCAGACCAAACTGCAGCAGGTTCTCGACCGCCTCCGCTCCCACAACCTCATCAGCGTGAACTAGGACTGCCTCGGAAGTTCGTTGCGCAACGAGATCACCTCGCGGTCTTTTGATGGCGGCTTGATGTCTCCCAAGCACCATTGATCTCATGATCCTGAGGAATCAAATGGCCGTAGTGCTGCTCAACCACATCCACGCCATCACCAAGCCAGCGGGCCACTTTGTAAACCGATGTCCCGCGCGAAACGTGAAGGCTGGCAAACGTTCGGCGCAGATCATGAAACGTGAGCCAGTCAAAGCCACAGCGTTTCGCCAAACTGTCGAAAGCCTTCCTGAAGTCATACCGATAGCGATAGCTTCCCTTCACAATGTTTGGCTCAAGCATGAAGGGCTTGCGCAATCCATATGCTGAGAGCCAGGTGCGAAACTCCTCCGTCAGAGGAATGGTCCTGTTATCGCGATCCTTGGGCTGAAACGTTGGCGTCGCCTGGACATGCAGCAGTCCAGCCTCCATATCAAACCATCCAGGCCGCGCTTCGATGATCTCCAGCTTGCGCAACCCGGCGTGCAAACCGCAGTAGATGGCAAACTTCAATCCTTCGTTGTGACACTCATCCAGCAGCAAGCGCGCCTCAGCTTGAGTCAGGAAGTTGCGCCGTTGGCGCATCACCAATTTGGGAACCTTCACCGAAGTTGTCACGTCGGTGGCAATCTTGCCGCGCTCGATCATCCATTTGAACCACAGATGAACGACATAGAGATACGCGACAGCCGTGTGAGGGTTGATCGCCTTGCGGCTTTCGAACCATTTTCTGATTCCAGCGCTGGTCATGTGGCGCGGACTGGCCGCCCCGATAAAGTTGGCAACCGAACGCAAAATGTA
Organism: Prosthecobacter sp.; assembly: GCF_044236155.1. GTDB lineage: Bacteria > Verrucomicrobiota > Verrucomicrobiia > Verrucomicrobiales > Verrucomicrobiaceae > Prosthecobacter. The sequence goes on along the minus strand of NZ_JBIIHA010000014.1, from coordinate 132,622 downwards.
TCTGCGTGAGGACAGCGTGGACTCCGACAGGCCATCTCTGCGCTTGCTGGAAATGTAGCCGGCGATTTCCGTTTCACAGGATTCCATTTCTTCACGAACCTGGGTCTCGGCACGCGCAATGATCTCCCGTGCCTTGATGATGGCATCGCTCTCGTTGTCAGTGCCAAGCGCAATGCGCATCTGGGGTGAACCGGGAACTGGAGTGAAGCGAACCCACCACGTGGAACGACGTTTGAACAAGCCTTTCATATCCCCGGAACCATAGTCAAAAGATGACAGAGTCCGGTTGAATGGAAGGTGCCTTGGGGTGCTCTCGTCTGGCCGCGCTGAAGTGAGCGTGTGCTAAAAAGTGTGTGCTAAAGTGTGCTAAAATGGGGTCTGCGTGTGCTAAAACCAGTGTGCTAATCTTAGCACGAACTGCACAAATTGCTTATACCCCTCGTTTCGTAACTCGTTGATTTCGAGTGAAACAAACTGGTCGGGCTGGCGAGATTCGAACTCACGACCTCTTGCACCCCATGCAAGCGTTCTACCAGGCTGAACTACAGCCCGACCTTGTTTGACTTCCCTCCGCCGGAGCCGCGTTGGGGTGGCTGCCGTTGGAGAGGGACGCATTCTGGACAGAGCCGCTGTCTTTGCAACCGAGATGTTGTCCAAGATGGCACGGAAATGAAAAAAGCACGGGGACCGCAGCCCCCGTGCATTCAACAACACTTCACCTGGCGAAAAGAATCAACGCACGCACCGACGGCGGCGCATTGCCACCAGCGCCAACCCCGTGAAGCCGAGCAACGCACGCGAAGGCTCAGGAACCGCATGCACGCTGATTCCGGATACAGTCACATTGCCATCTCCGGCTGTTAGCCCCTCATGACCCGTAAGAAGTAGCGGCGTGCCTGTCGGGCTGTCCACAGCCGAAATGAACAGCATGCTCTCCGGCGAGGTCAGTCCGCTGGCCGCCGTGTTGGTGTAGCCGACAAAATACGGGTTGTTGGGATTGGTGATGTCATACATCAGCAGACCGTTCTGGCGCTCCATGCCGATGAATGCATACATGTTGCTGCCGATCTGACCAATCGAAAGCGCCTCTGGCTCCGGGCCTTTGTCGTCAGAACGCGTGTCAAAATTCGTCGCGCTGCCACTGTTCATGTTGTGCAGTGTCGGATCCAGTCCCGCCAACAAAGACTCCAGGCTGCCACTGTCCCAGACCAGCGCCCCGGTGTCCGCATTCCAGATGCTGAATGAACGCGTTCCGATCATCACCGCCTCGTCAATTTTGCCATCCCCAGCTGTTCCGCCGTTCGCGCCAGTGTCACCGTCAAGCCGGGAAACGTTGAGGCGGCCTAGTTCACCATCAGCCCTCACTCCCGTCTGCGTTGTGGGGAATATGCTTGTGTCCAGGATGTTGTTCATGCTGTCGTTTCCTGCGATGTCACCAAAACGGCTGACGTCTCGGTCATCCACACGGGCGTCGCCTTCATTCACGGTCACCAGGTACTTGTTCGCGCCAATCGTCACTCCCTTCACCGTATCCGGCATCGGCAGGCCTTTGACGGTGTCGTTAATGCTGCGCAACGTTGTACCACCGGCACCATCGCGGTCGGACGCGTCGATCGTCTGCGTCAGCGTGCCGAGACTCTTCACTGAAGTCCATTTGTTCAGCGTGGTGTCAAAGGTGGCGATCGCATTGTTCTCCTGCAGCGTGACGTGGATCTTGTCCCCGATCATCGCAGCAAATTCTGGCTCCATGCCCTTGTAAAAATCCACGTCGTTATAAACCAGGGGATCATTGAAATTCGGCACGCTGCCAATGAAGGTATTCGCTGTGCCCAGAGCTGCGATGCTTGAGTTGCGGATGCCTTGCAGCGTCACTCCAGTGTCGAGATTTGCACTGGAGAAATCAAACGTGGAGACGGCCGCATTCGTCAGTGCTGAAGCCTGCACGGTGTTTGTCACGCCGGAGAGATTGATGATGCTTAGAGAACCGGGGGCGTTACCGCTGGTGGAGGGGTTTGTAGCACCTGCATTGAACTCGCCCTCATTGACCACGATCAACTTGGATCCATCGGCGGAGAAACTTATGCTGTCAGGATGAAAGCCGACATCCAGTGTCGCCAGCACACGGCTGCCACCAGAAAAACCGGCGGTGTAGTCGTAGAGCACCACTTTGCCGGCCGTGCTCGTGTTCGCGGTCGGAATGAGTGCCGCAGCACCAAATCCACGTCCGAGCGGATCGGCCGCCACGCTGCTCAGGCCGCTCATGTTGGCCGAATCTCCACCAAAGGTGGCCTTCAAGTCGATAAACGCACGCTCGCTGAGCGCTCCGGCGCTGGAGAGGGTCATGATCTGCACGCCAAAGACATCGTTTGTGTTTGTCGTGTGATTGAGTCCCACCGTGCTCAGCAGAGTGTTTTCGTGCGTTGTGTAGGAGAGGATTTCAGAGCCACCGGGGCGGGCCACGTTGCCCTGCTGGTAGGTGTTCAGGAGAGTGAACGCTTCCGCGTTCATCGTGGCGATGAGTGATACTAGAGTAATGGCGAGGATTTTGGATTTCATGTTCGGAAGGGAATGAAAGGCGGTCGGTTTTTATCGTCCGCACTGGCGCTGTCGAAGAAGCTTGCGCAACAATTCTGCCATGTGGCAAATCCGTCACTTTCGCTTGTTTGAAGCACCTCTTCTCACGTCCATGAGAAGGTTCCGCATGCAACGGCCCGTTCCTTTTCCATCGCTGCCAATTCGTCGTAAACGCCGCTCCAAGTTGCCGGTTACCGCCACGGTTATGTTCGCGTTGTTCACCGCGTTCATCGTGTTCTCCTTAATTCGTGGACGCGAGAAACCCGTCACTGACGACCTCATCATTCTGCCACCAGCTCCCGCCTCCAACTCAAAGCCCGCTGTCCCCGCTGCAAAACCACCTTCCAGCGCCATGGTGACGGCTTCTACCGTTTTTACCGGCAAACAAGCTTCGGCTCCAAACAGTGCCAAGCCACAGGCGATCAAATCGCTCAAGGCCATGCCTGCCGCTGAGGTGCGCGAGGAATTTGAAATGGCCGCCTCCGTGCTGCGCCGCTATTTCCAAAGCCCCACTGAGGGCGAATTGCAGAAACTGCTGCGTCATCCCGAACTGACTCTGCCGCGTTATCGTGCCTGGAACTTGAAGCGGCGCGTCGTTCCCGCCATTCCTCTAAAGGTCGGACCGCAATTCGGTGTGAGCGGCAGTCTCTTTATCACCAGCGTGAAGCTGGCGGACGGGTCCTCACGGCTCGCCGCACTGGAGCACACGGATCAGGGCTACCGCCTCGACTGGGAAAGTTTCTGTGCCTGGGGAGAACGAACCTTCAACGATCTTGGCTCCCTCAGTGACGGGGAGACCGCGATTCTGCGCGTCACGGTCAAACCCTCCAGCGCCGCGCCTCCGGTCTCCGCTCCGGCGTCCGCGTTCACGCTTTCTCATCCCGACGAGCGCGCCACGCTCGCCGCCTATGCCATGGAGGATGTTCTGGAACGCTCTAAAGCGGGGCGCGCACTACGGCGCACCAGCGGCGGCATGTTCACCGTGCGTCTGGCCGTCGGTGAAAAGGACAAGAAGAGCGGCTGGGCGAGGATCGCCGAAGTCGTCTCCGTCGGCTGGGTGGAGGAACTCTCCGCCCGTTGAGTGGAAGCAAGACGTCGCAGTGCTTGCCATCCGGGCGGCGCTCTCGTAAAACCAGCGGGATATTTTTCACCGCATGGTCACCATCACGATCCAGGAACTCACAAAGCGATTCAGCGGCAGCGTCGTCCTCAGCAGCGTGAACCTCCAGATCGAGTCCGGCGAGCTGTTCTTTCTGCTCGGCCCCAGCGGCTGCGGCAAAACCACCCTGCTGCGTCACATCGCCGGCTTCTACCGGCCTGACGAAGGGAAGATCTGGTTCGATGACGAGGACGTGACACGCCTGCCCGCGCACAAACGCGGCACCGGCATGATGTTTCAAAGCTACGCGCTCTGGCCTCATCTGAATGTCGCGCAAAACGTCGCCTTTGGCCTCGAAGAGCGCAAAAGACCTCGCAAGGAGATCGAGCATCGCGTCGCCGAGGCCCTCGACCAGGTGAAGCTCGGCGGACTCGGTTCGCGCAAGATCCAGCAGCTCTCCGGTGGCCAGCAGCAGCGAGTCGCGCTGGCTCGTGCGCTCGTCATTCGCCCGAAATGCCTGCTTCTCGATGAACCGCTCTCAAACCTCGATGCGAAGCTGCGTCTGGAGATGCGCAGTGAGATTCGCAGCATCTGCAAGCAGCACGGTCTCACGGCGATCTACGTCACGCATGACCGCGACGAGGCTCTCAGCATGGCCGACCGCATGGCGATCATGGAAAGCGGCAAACTCGCGCAGGTCGGCACGCCCGCCGAGGTGTATCGCAATCCCGCCTCACGCATGGTGGCCGAGTTCATCGGTGAAACGAACTTTGTCGAAGGCCGCGCAATGCGTGAGAGCAGTTGGGCCGGCTTTTTCGATGTGGAGACATCGTTTGGCGTGCTGCGCGGCCGCACCGACGGATCCTGGCAGCCCGCCGCCGGCCAGCCGGTTGTTTTGAGCATCCGGCCAGAGGCCATGACCTTTGCCAACCTCACCGACTCACCCAACCGCTTCCCTGGCCACATCGTGGACACCACCTACCTCGGCGCGACCGTGCAATACCTGATCCAGGTGGAGAACGGCCCGCTCATGAAGGTCTGCGAGATCAACCCGCAGGAAATCCGCCCGCCCTCCGCTGATGAATGCCGGGCAATGGCCGCGATGACCGATGTCGTGATCCTGCGCAAATGAAGGCGTTGCTCCAACATCCGCACACGCGGGCGTTTGTCGATTGGCTGCACCACTGGCGCAAAGAAGTCGCGGTGGTCCTGGCGATGCTGCTCACGCTGACGGGCCCCTTTTTGCTCAAACCGGCCCAGAGCACGGCTCCCGCGCATTACGACCGCCGGCTCGTAATCATCAGCCCGCATCATGACCGCATCCGCGAGGAGTTCGGGCAGGCGTTCGCCGCGCATTGGAAAAAGAACACCGGCCAGACGCTCTTCATCGACTGGCGTGTCCCCGGCGGCACGTCCGAGATCGCCATGCTGATCAAATCGGAGGCCACCGCCGCGTTTCAGCAGCACTGGCAGCGAGATTTGAAGAAGGCTTGGTCGCCTTCAGTCGCGCAAAACTGCCTGAATGCGAAAGCACCGCCCGATGATGAGGCACGCAAGGCTTATCTCGCGTCCAACGTCGGCACCGGCATGGATGTGTTTTTCGGCGGTGGCGCGTATGATATCGAGCAGCAGGCCAAGGCGGGCACACTTGTCGCTGGTGATGGCGAAAAGACCGGCATCAGCGGCTTGATGAAAAAGCACCCGGACTGGTTCGGCGAAAAAGGCATTCCCGAAAAACTCAGCGGCGAGCCGTTTCGCGATTCCCAGGGCCGCTGGTGCGGCGCGTGCCTCTCGAGCAGCGGCATTGTTTTCAATCGCGACGTGTTGCGCCGCCTCGGCATCACGGCGGATCCTGACTCCTGGGACGATCTCGCCGACACACGCTACTACGGCCAGATCGCGCTCAGCGATCCTGGCAAGAGCGGCTCCGTGACGAAGGCGCTCGAAATGCTCATCCAACAGCAGATGCAGATCGCGATTGACCGTCTGAAGGCGAATCCGCCGCCAAAACTCACGCCTGAGCAAATCGAAGCGCAGGGCGTGGCGGAGGGCTGGAACGAGGGGCTGCGCCTCATCCTGCGCATCAGCGCGAATGCGCGCTATTTCACCGACTTCTCGACGAAAATTCCGCTCGAAGTCGCCAAAGGTGACGCCGCCGCGGGCATGTGCATCGACTTCTACGGCCGCTCCGCCGAGGAGGATGTGCGCAAGGCCGATGGCACCTCGCGCGTCGGTTTCATCGCGCCGCTTGGCGGTACTTCCATCAGTGTCGATCCCATCGGCCTGCTACGCGGCGCGCCCGATCCCGAACTTGCCACCGCCTTCATCGAATTCGTGCTTGGAGAGCCAGGACAAAAACTCTGGAGCTTCCGCTCTGGAGAGCCCGGCGGCCCGAAGCAACATGCTCTGCGCCGCCTTTCGGCGCGGCGTGATCTTTACACACCAGAGAACACCGCCCGCATGAGCGATGGCAAGGAGGAGCCCTTCGAGAAGGCGAAAGCGTTCACCTACCATCCGGAGCGCACCGCCTCGGCCTTCAGCGCCATCCGTTTCCTCGTGCGTGTCATCTGCGTCGATTCACACGACGAACTGCATGCCGCTTGGAAGGACATCATCGACAACGGCATGCCTGAACGCGCCGTCAAAGTGCTCGAAGACCTTACCCGCGTGAAATATGAGGCCGCCACGGGCAACATCTCCAAAATCCTTTCCGCACGGGACAAAGCCCAGGAAACCCGCCTCGCCCGCGAGCTTGGCGACGCCTTTCGCACCCAGTTCATCCGCGCCGGCACGATGGCAAGGCGCGGCATGTAGCAGCAAGCAGCGTTACCAGCGTGATCCCGCCGACGAATGACGAAACCAGAATGATGAATGACGAAACAATGCCCAATGACCCAATCCCGGTTCACCATGCGAGCCTCGGGCTGCATTCGTCATTCTGAATTCATCATTCGGCATTGCCCTCATCCCCATGTCCAAATCCATCTCTTTCCTGATCTTCCTCGTGATGACCGCGTTCTTCGCGTGTTTCTTCGCGTATCCAATCTGGGCAGCGCTCGAGTCGGCGTTCCGGGGTCCGGATCACAAATTCACGCTCGAATACGTCTCCGAGGTGTTCATGAACGAGTTGTATCGCGAAGGCCTGTGGAATTCGTTCATCATCGCGGTCTGGACGACGTTCGGCTCCCTCGTCGTGGCGCTGCCGCTGGCGGTGTGTTACGTGCGGTTCGCGTTTCCTGGCCGGTCGCTGCTGAATTCGCTCGTGCTCATGCCGATGATCCTGCCGCCCTTTGTGGGCGCGATTGGCATTAAGGCCATGCTGGGCCAGGCGGGCGCGCTGAACAGCTTCCTCATCAACCTGGGCCTCATGGACGCCGCGCATCCAGCGGACTGGCTCGGACAGCATCGCATGCTCGGCATCATCATCATGGAGGTGCTGCATCTTTACCCGATCATCTACCTGAACACGGCGGCGGCGCTGTCCAATCTGGACCCCGCCATGGAAGAGGCCGCCGCCAACCTGGGCTGCAATGCCTGGAACCGCTTCTGGCGCGTCACGCTGCCGCTCATCATGCCCGGCGTGTTCGCCGGAGGCACCATTGTGTTTGTGTGGTCGTTCACCGAAATGGGCGTGCCACTGTTGTTCGATTACGACCGCGTCACCGCCGTGCAGGTCTTCCGCACCATCAACGACCTCAGCGGAAACCCCTTCCCTTACGCGCTGGTGGCCGTCATGCTCGTCTTCAGCACGCTCTTCTACCTCACGAGCAAGCTGCTTTTCGGCAGTTCCAACGCCAGCGGCGGCGGACGCGCCACCACGGGCCGTGAAACGATCACGCTGTCCGCCTGGCTCGGGTGGGCCTGTACCGCGTTCTTTGCGTTCGTCACTTTCCTTGCCGTGCTGCCGCACCTTGGCGTCGTGGCCTTGTCATTCTCCAAAGACTGGTATGGGACGGTCATTCCGCATTCACTCACGCTCGCTCACTATCACGACGCTCTCGGCCATGAGCTCACCCTGTCATCCATCGCCAACAGCTTGAAATACTCGGCGCTCGCCATGCTTGTGGCGCTACTGCTCGGCATCGGCGTGGCCTATGTCTCGGTGCGCACGCGCATCTGGGGCCGGCAAATCCTCGATGCGATGGCGATGCTGCCGCTCGCCGTGCCAGGCATCGTCATGGCCTTCGGTTATCTCGCCATGACGCGTGAAGGCCAGCCCTTTCACTGGCTCATGCTCGGTGAGGATCCGCTCCTGCTGCTCGTCATCGCCTATGCGGTGCGTCGTCTGCCTTACGTCGTGCGCTCCGCCGCCGCCGGATTCCAGCAGGTCAGCCCCACGCTGGAAGAAGCCGCGCAAAACCTCGGCGCGCGCCCCGAAAAAGCCCTCTGGCGCGTCACCCTACCGCTGGTGGCTCCGAATCTTGTCGCTGGCGGCCTGCTGGCATTTTCCTTCGCCATGCTCGAAGTCAGTGACTCCATGATCCTCGCCCAGCAAGCCGCGCATTTTCCGATTACAAAGGCAATTTACTCGCTCGTGCTCGCCCTCGGCAACGGGCCGAATCTAGCCTCGGCGCTCGGCGTGTGGGCCATGATCTTCCTCGCGGTGACGATCCTCGGCGCGGGTGTGATCCTCGGCAAAAAACTCGGCGCGTTGTTTCGGGGCTAGCTGGAAGCCCTCGCGCCATCCGCACTCGCAGCCGTTTTTTCGCGCCAGCGATAGCGAGCAGTCCAAGCATTCGCTTTTCGTTCCACCACATCGGCGATGATCTCGCCCATGACAGGGGTGAATTTGAACGCGTGGCCGGAATCTCCGGCGGCAACGATCAAGCCCGGGTGTTCGGAATCGTGGTCAATCCAGAAAGCACCGTCGAAGGTATCGCAGTAAAGGCAGACACGCGTGGAATGCAGCGGTGCGTCGGCCAGCGGTGGAAAAGTCTCGCGCAGGAAGGTCCGATAGCGCTCCTCTTCGCCTGCGGGCAGCGAACGCGGGTCATTCGCATTCACGCGGCGCCCTGGGCCGTGGTTGGCGACCTTGACGAGGCCGTCCACGTTCGCAGGAAAGCCATACCAGCCGGTTTTGCCAATGTCCGCGCCCCAGACGGGAAACTGTGGCGGTGTGAAGAGGCTTGGATCGCGTGGTTTGAAATGAAACACCGTCTGCGCCGTGGCCCACATCACGTCTTGCAGATGCGGCAGCAGCGCGGGCGTCCACGCACCGGCCGAGACGAGGACGTGATCTGCCTGCCAATGGATGCCGTTGCTGGATGAAATGCCGGTGCAGCGTGCACCAGCAAAATGCGGTTGTGGATCGGCAACGTCCTCGATGATCTCGATGCCCGCGGCGCGCGCCTCGGCAGCGAGTTTGGCAATGACGCGCCCGCTTTCGACCCAGCCGCCGACAGGGTTCAAATAACCATCACGATAAGCCGTGTGATTCCATGCGGGGTGGAGTTCACGCAACATCTCCGAGGAAGTGCGGCGGAGTTGATGACCGCGTGAAACAAGAAACTGACGACTGTCGTGCTCAAAGCCGCCGGTTTGCACTTCTTCCCGCGACATGACGAGGAAGCCGACCTCGTGATACAAATCCTCTCCCCACCGCGCATTCCACTCACGCCAGCGTTCGATGCTGCGCTCCCCCATGGCCGTGTGCTGCTCGTCCTGCGCGTAATCCATGCGCACGACCTTGCTGATGTCGGTGGATGCGGCATCAGGATGCGGAAGACGGCCCTGATCGATCAGTGTGACCTTCCAACCGCGTGATCGCAGTTCGAGCGCCGCCGTGAGGCCAAAGCAGCCGCCGCCGAGGATAAGGATGCAGGAGGACGCACTCATTCGTGGTGGATGCATTCAAACACTGCTCCGCCGAGCAGACGCTCGCCGTCGTAAAGTGCACAGATTTGCCCCGGAGTCAGCGCACGCTGCGGTTCACGGTATTCGAGTTCGGCGCGGCCATCACCGAGCGGGCGAAAAACGGCGTCGCCCGCAGGACAGCGATAGCGCGGTTGGGCCTGAAGCAGGCGCTCGACATTCAGCGGCTCCCCTGTGCTCGAAATCGAATGCAGCACCGCTTTGCGTGCCCAGAGCAGCGGTGTGTCCGCACTTTCGATGGCGACGACGAGCTCGTTCGTCTGCGGTCGTTTGGCGACCACCACATAAGCCTGCTTGTGCAAAGGACTGGCGACTCCGTGACCTTTGCGCTGCCCGAGCGTGTAAAGATGCAGCCCACGATGCTCGCCCAGCACTTTACCTTCGAGGTTTACGATGGGGCCTGGCTTGTCCGGCACGAAGGTGCGCAGGAAGTCCTCCATCTTCACCTGGCCGATGAAGCAGATGCCCTGGCTGTCTTTTTTCTCCGCCGTTTTGAGGCCAAACTCGCGCGCGAGTTCGCGCAACTCCGGTTTGAGCAGATGCCCGATGGGAAATTCCGCGATACGCACCTGCTCCGGCCGCATCATGGCGAGGAAATACGTTTGATCCTTGTTCGGGTCAGCGCCACGCAGGATGTAATCGCCTTCCTTGCGTGCGTAGTGCCCGGTGGCGATGGCCTCAAAGCCGTTCTCGTGAGCCCAGTCCCACAGGACGCCGAATTTCATCTCGCGGTTGCACATCACATCAGGATTCGGCGTGATGCCGGCCTGGTAGCCATCGAGGAGGTATTTCACGACCTTCTCGCGGTATTCGGTCATGAGATTGACGACGCGGAACGGGATGCCGAGCTGCTTTGCGACCGCCTCGGCATCCACAATATCCTCCTCCCACGGGCAATGGCCGATGATGTTCTCCTCGTTGATCCAGTTCTTCATGTAAACGCCGGACACGTCATGCCCAGCGCGGACGAGCAGCGCGGCGGCCACGCTGCTGTCCACACCTCCGGACATGGCGGCGAGAATCTTCATGCCGCGAGATTCCACGGCTGGAGTCATGCGTCAACGAAGAGGCGCGCGCCGGGAACCCGCACGCGCGCCTCAAAACACTCTTTTTCGTCCGGATCAGCTCTTCTGTCCGACAAACTTGGCGTCACCGAAGCCGAGAATCGGGAAGAAGATGGGGCCGAGCAGCCACAGACCAACGCCGAAGCCTCCGCCCTTGCCGAAATTCTTCGCCAAGCCCAGCGAGACAAGCAGGGAGATGATGAAGTTCACGAAAGGAATGATGAAGAGAATGATCCACCAGACGGGTTTGCCCGAGATCTTGAGCAAAACAATGATGTTGTAGATGGGAATGAGGCATGCCCAGCCGGGTTCGCCTGCCTTTGCAAAAACCTTCCAAACCGCGGCGATCATGAAAATCACGAGGGCCAGTATGATGAGTGTCGGTACCGTCCCGAGGCTTCCCTGGGCGGAGTATTCAAAGCTGGTGGCGCTTTCTTGCAACATGGGCAGCAATTTGGTGATCATAATTGAATGTGTTGTTGTTGGATCCTCTCGAAAAGATGCTTTCGGGACAGATTTCCGATCATGTCAGCAAAAACCCCGCCAGATGGCAAGACCCATTCTTGGAACCTGCGGTAAAATCCAATTCAAAGCCCCAGCTTGATCTTTGCAGTCGGCGCATTCAGATGAGGCATGGCAAAGTTCGAAAAGACTCCGACAGGTGAATTCCACTCCGGCTACGGCTGCGTCATCATTGCGGCGGCGGTCGGCGTTTTCGGTTTCATCCTGTGGTGGGGCTATCATTCGCTCACCACGATGGACCGCGAGTTTGCCGCCATCGCGCAGGAGCAGCCGGTGAAACTGGCGGACGTGCCACCGCAGCCTGATTTGGACAAAAAGATCGCCGGCTTTGCAGCGGCGGCGACCGCAGGCAAACCAGCGTCGCTCAAACTCTCCGCAGCCGAATTAAACGTTCTGATCGTCACCGCTCCGGACAGCGGCAACGGCACCTACAAGGACATGCTGCGCGTGAAGGCCTTCGATCCGGCCAAAAGTGTGATCACCACCGATTGCAGCCTGCCGATGAACACCGCGAAGTTCTGGGAGGATAAGAAACGCTACCTCGTCGGCGAGATCGACTTCCATTGTGAGATCACCGAGGCGGGCCCCGATGCGAAGGTGCATTCCGTTCGCGTGCCGGGCAAAACACTGCCGGACGGCATGATCAGCGGCATGCAGAACTACGGCTATGTCGTTCCTTACCACACGCATCCACAGATCGGCCACGTGTTGAAGGCGGTGAAGCAGGTGAAAGTCGAATCCGATGGCGTGGTGCTCTCAACGACCAAGGAACCGTGAACACCGAACTCCCTCAGCATCCGAACCCGTGGCAGACCGTTTCGACCCGTGAAACCTATGCCAACCCGTGGATTCGCGTGCGCGAGGATCAGGTGATCAAGCCGACCGGTGGTCCGGGCATCTATGGCGTCGTGGAATACAAGAACATCGCCGTGGGTGTCATCCCGCTGGACGCGGAGGGTTTCACATGGCTCGTCGGCCAGTGGCGTTACTGCCATGGCCGCTATGAGTGGGAGATCCCCGAAGGCGGCTGTCCGGCGGGTGAATCACCTGCGGAAGCGGCCCGGCGCGAGTTGCTGGAGGAAACCGGGATCGTCGCCGAAAAGATCGAGCCCCTGCTCACCGGCATCCAGCTTTCCAATTCCACCACGAATGAAGTTTGCGACATCTTCATCGCCACCGGCCTGACCCATGCTCAAGCGCAGCCGGAGGACACCGAGCAGCTCGAGGTTCTGCGCCTCCCCCTCACCGAGGCCATCCAGATGGCCCGCAATGGCCGCATCCGCGACAGCGTCAGCGTTCTGGCGCTGCTGGCGGTCGAGGGACGCCCGCCCCCGAAAGAACACTGAATCCCCCTTTGACAGAGGGGATGAGGCATGTATTCTCGCGCCCCTTTTCCCCCAGGGATCGTCGTCATGGCAACCACACAAGTCATTCTCAAAGAAAAAATCAAAGGTCTCGGAGCCGAGGCTGATGTCGTCAAAGTGAAGCGCGGCTTCGCCCGCAACTTCCTTCTCCCTCAGGGCAAGGCCTATGAGGCTTCCCAGGGCAACCTCCGCCACACCGAGCGCCTGAAGGCCATCCGTGCCGAGCGCGAGGCCAAGGAAATGGCCGAGGCCGAAAAGCTCTCCAGCAGGCTCAAGAAGGTGAAGCTGAAGCTCACCTTGGCCACGGGCCAGGGCGGCAAGGCCTTCGGTGCCATCACCACCATGGACATCGCCAAGGCGATCTCCGAGCAGGCCAGCGTCGAAATCGACCGCCACCAGATTGTGTTGGAGCGCCCGATCAAGAACACCGGCAGCTTCGAGATCGATGTGAAGCTCGGCTACGACATCACCGTCACCGTGAAACTCACCGTCACCGCCGCGGGCGAAGCTCCTGCCGCCGAAGGCGAGGAAGCCGCCGCCGAGTAAATCCCTCCAGTTCATTCACAAATAGCCGCCTGGTGAAAGCCGGGCGGCTATTTTTTTGCCTTTTGGAGACGAATGACAGCGCCATTTCCCGCCTTGCCTCGTCTTGCTGACTCATTCATAGACAGCTGGTGAAATCCCACCTTCCCAATCATCCAACACAGCTATACTTCATCCGTCATGGCGAGGTGGAGGAGAAGTATCACAAGGTCTTTGGCGGGTCGCGCATCGACATGGCGCTGTCGCCCTTGGGATTGAAACAGGCGGACGCTGTGGCGGCGTGGCTGAAGGACACAACGCTGGACAAGATCTATGCGAGCCCGATGCAGCGTGTGCGGCAGACCCTGGCGCCGACAGCATCCCAGCGTGGCATGCAGCCCGAGTTCCTGCCCGGATTGCGGGAGATGGACTTCGGAGACTGGACCGGGCACCGCTGGGACCAGGTGCAATCGATCTTCGGCGTAAGCGCGTTTGACTGGCTGGAGATCATCGAGGCGAACAGCATTCCGAATGGCGAAACGATCGAGAGCCTGCGTTCCCGGGTGCAGGAGTGCCTGATGCACATCGTGAACGCACATCCACACCAGAAGGTGGCTGTTTTTTGCCATGGCGGGATCATCCGGGTGATGATCGCCCTGCTACTGGACATGCCGCTGATGCGCATGGCGCATTTCAACATCGAATATGGAAGTATCAGCGTGGTGGAGCTGCTGCCGGAGCGGAAGCACGCGGTTGAGATCGAGCTGCTGAACTTCCAGCCGCCGATCTGACCATGCATTTCAGAAATTGAGCGCCTTGAGCTCGGGGAGGACGAATTTGCCGTCCTTGCGGATGAGCTGGCCGTCGAAGCGGATTTCGCCGCCGCCGTATTCGGGACGCTGGATGCAGACGAGGTCCCAATGCACCTGGCTGCGGTTGCCGTTGTCGGCGGGGCCCTCGTAGGCCTGGCCAGGGGTGAAGTGGAAGCTGCCGGCTATTTTTTCGTCGAAAAGGATGTCACGCATGGGCTCCTTGATCTCGCGATTGAAGCCAATTGCAAACTCTCCGATGTAGCGGGCGCCTTTGTCGCTGTCGAAGATCTTGTTGATCGCCTCGGTGTTGTTGGCGGTGGCCTTGACGATTTTTCCCTTCTGGAATTCGAGCCTCACAGTGTCAAAGGCAATGCCCTGGTAGATGGTGGGAGCGTTGTAGCTGATGACGCCTTCGACGCTATCTTTGACCGGGGCGGAGAAACACTCGCCATCGGGAATGTTATGGTTGCCGCCACATGCGATGGCTTTGAGTCCCTTCAAGCTGAAGCGCAGGTCGGTTCCGGGGCCGGTGATGTGGACGTTCTCGGTCTTGTCCATGAGCTTTTTGAGGGCGTTCATGGCTGGCAGGAGGGACTCGTAGTCGAGCAAGCAGACGCGGAAGAAGAAATCCTCGAAGGCCTGTGTGCTCATGCCGGCCTGCTGGGCCATGGAGGAGGTGGGCCAGCGGAGAACAACCCAGCGGGTTTTGCCGACGCGCCAGTTTTGCACGGGTCGGAGCTTTTTCATGACCATCTTCATCTTGTCCGGCGGCACATCGGCGGATTCGGTGATGTTGTGACTGCCGCGCACAGCGATGTAGCAGTCGGTCTGCTTCATGAGAGCGAGGTTGTTCTTCGCGATGAGGTCGTATTGCTTCTCGTCGGCGTGGATCATCTGTTCGCGGGTGATCACGGCGTCGTTGATGCGCACCATAGGCGTGCCGCCGGCGGCGACGACCTCGCGGATGAGGCTCTGGCCGACGGTGTTCGGCACGTCGAAGAGATCGATCCAGACGAAGTCGCCTTTTTTGACTTTGGTGGAGTAGCGGACGAGCTGGCGGGAGAGGGCGTCGATTCGTGGGTCGTGCATGGTGGCGGGAATTGTGGCGGAAAAGACAGCGGCTGGCAAAAAGGATTTTATGATGAATGATGCACGCATGACGCGTCTGCTGATTCCGCTTTGGTGCCTGGCATTTCCATTCATCACACATGCTGCGACGCCCGGCTGGGTGAAGGATCTAACCGTGGAGGCCGCAGGTCCGCACCGGAATGTGCCGCCGTGCGAAATCCAATACACGCTCGGCTGGAACAACTGGATCACCGCCGGGAAGGCATCCCTGAGAGTACGGGAGGCGGAAGGCTTCTTGCGTGCCGACGCCACGGCGGCGAGCACGGGCTTCGCGCGCACGCTGTGGAAGTATGACTGCGACATGAGCTCGATCATCCACCGCGCCGACTTGAGAGCGCATTTTCTCCAGCACAGCGAGACGGACAGCGCGGAGACCTGCCGTTACCGGGTTTCCTTTGGCAGCAGGCAGGTGGTGACGGAGACACTGGTGCAGCCGAACAAGGGGACACCGACGATTTCGACAGCCGTCTGCTTGTTCGGACCGATGGAAGACATTTTATCGGTGATCCTGCATGTTCGGAGCCAGGAACTGAGGAACGGGCAGAAAATCACGCGTGTGGTGCAGCCATGGGACAAGCCCTATCTGACGACGTTTCATGTCCTGGGCCGTGAGACGCTGACGTTTGGAGGGAAGAAGCAGCCGTGCATTAAAATCGGGCTGCAGATCCGGAAGATCGACCGTGAATCACTGGCGCTGAGCGCCTACAAGAAGATGAAGACGGCGACGATCTGGGTTTCTGATGACGACTTGCGCGTTCCCGTCGAGATGCACGCGGATATTTTCGTCGGCTACATGTCCGCCCGGATGAGCGGGATGAAATTGCTGGATGGCGGTGATGCGAAAGCATCTTTGCCCGCGGACATGATGGTGAAAGCACCGGCAAAGTGACTCATGGAGCCGGGGCGGCTTCAACGCTGACTTTGATGTCGTCGAAGAACACCGGCTCGCCGGAGAACGGCGTGGCCCAAATGGCGCACTTGCCCTGGCCTTTGAGGCCTTTGTCCTCGTGCTTGATGAGAGGCTCGGCCGGCTCGGCAGTATCTTCTGCCCAAGCTTTGCCGCTGATGATCCAAGCGTCATCCGCGCCTTTTTTGACCTCGAGTTTGAGCTTGAGCCAAGCACCGCTGGTCCATGTGTGGGGCACAGAGGCGACTGTCTGGTCGCTTTTGACGAGTTCGAGGGCTTTTTTGGCCGGGTTGACGAGGAGTCGGTAGCCACTGAGGCCATGCACACTTACGCCGAAACGCGGCGTGCTACGACCGCGCTTGGTGGCAAGGGTTCGGGCCTCGATGCTGGCATTGCCGGCAGCCGAACCGCCCAACTGGGCGCTGGCGTCGGTGATGGGATTGGGATCGACTACGATGGCCTTGTTTCCCTCATGCGCGGCGATCTTGATGGTGCCATCGACGACAAAAACCTCCTTCGGAGGCTCGCCTTCGGCCCAGTCATTCGCGTTGAACTCAAAGGTCTGTGGTTGCTGGGCGTGGAGAGTGAAGGTAAGGGCGCAGGCGGCGAGGAGCGGTCGTTTCATGGCGTTTTCCTCAGCGAAACTGGCTCAGCGAACAGGTTCTTTCAGCAGGGCAAGCGCTTCAAGAGTTGAAGCATCCTCATGCACGACGGCCGCGAGGCTGCGCGCGATGGCCGCGGGGTTTTTATGCTGCCAGACGTTGCGGCCAATCGCGATGCCTGCCGAGCCAGCGCTCATGGCGTCCTCGACCATTTGGAGAAGGCCCGTATCGTCTCCCATCGCGGCCCCGCCGAGAATGATGACAGGCACAAAGCATTGCTCGATGATACGGCGGAAGTCATCCGGCTTGGCATCAATGGGATAAGGAATTTTCACCACATCCGCGCCGAGTTCGGCGGCGAGGCGGGTGGCGAAGGAGACATTCTCCACCGTGTATTTATCCTTGGCACCGAGAGCGAACGGCAGCGATTCGAGGATGACGGGAATGTCAGTATCCAAACTGAGGCGGATGAGGTCGGCACACTCCTGAAAGTTGGCCTTCTCATAAACGGAGCCTGGGTAGAGCATGTTCATCACGGCGTTTGCGCCGACCATCTCGGCCTCCTCGACGCCGAAAACACCGATGCTGCCCGCCCCTTCGCCGGTGGTCCGGGTGTTATAGACATCTGTGCGGAGAATAATCCCTTTGCCCGCAAGGCTGTCGGCGGCGCGCAAGGCCACGCCGAGGTTCATGACATAGCCATCAACGAAGTCATTGACCTGCTCGATGAGCGTGAACGGGCTTTCCAAACCAGGCACGGGGATGGCGCATCCGTGATCGATGGGAAGAATGACGGTTTTGCCGTTGCGAAAGAGGGCTTCGAGATTTTCCTGACGGTTCATGGTATTAAATGAATGAAGGAGGTCCTTCGCCGTGAAGCCCCCTGTGTGCAAAGCAAAAATCCCGGCGGAATACGCCCGTATCAGCGCTTAATGCTCTGAGGCTTGCTTTCGACCTTATCAATTTCGCGTTTTGAACTGTCGATAGCCCGTTCAAAGCGGGTTTTTTCCCTTTTTTGCTCCCGTACTAAGTCTATCGTCCAGAAAGCGCCACTAAGACTGGTGGCAAGCAGCAAGGCAAACAGGCTGAAGCAGATGAATGACATTTGCACCTCTTGTTTGCGACGCATTTCCCGGTCGGAGTCCACATCCAGAACACCGAGCAGATCCATCCACCACAAGCGCCAGACGCGGGGATCACGCGCCACATTCAGAGCCCAGAAACTGTTGAACAACGCGAGAATAGAGGCTATGGCAAGGCCGATGGGCATGATCTCAGATGCCTACCAGTTTTTGATCCACTTTTGAGAAAGCTGCTGGTTTTCGAGCGTGTCTGTCGATCTTTTTGAGATATTCACCTCGTCTTCCGCATAAGACCACAGGTCGTAAGTGGAGTTAATGGTGGTGGGCTGGCTGCTGTTGGAGCCGCCGCCGGAAGCACCGCCTCCGGTCGGAGTTATTGCCGCCGCTTTGATGTATTGAAAGGGCCTGCCAAAACCGTCCACCAGCACAAAACTCTGGCCCATGCGTCTCCACATGGTCTGCGGCATTTCCTTGAGCGTGATGTTTTTGATTTCCTCACCCTCGGTTTTGCCGTCTGATGTTCCTGATGTCTGGCTGTCCCCCGCCGTCACCCCCTTGATCTGATCAAAGCCGTCACCGGAAAGCGCCTGGTAGAGGCACGCAGCTCCGCTGATGTCATAGGCTTTGTTGGGGAGAAATTCCACCTTGGTTCCCTCGGTGGCCGGCTCCGGATATTCACCGAACTCAGTGCGGTAGTTCTCCAGCGCGGATTTGACCGCCTCGAAAGTGCCCGTCGTGAGACGTCTCTTTGAAGAACGCATGGCGTAGGTATACCCCCCCATCGTAAGCCCTGCCAGCAATGCGATGATGGATAGCACAATCAACATCTCAACAAGGGTAAAGCCCCTGATGACACGTTTACCAGATTGAATGAGTCTCATGTTTTTTGAACTTGGATTGCTGTGTCAAATAGCGACTAGCCCCCACCGCCGCCGCTGAGGTTTTTGATCACGTCGATGAGCGGGAGGAAGAGAGCCATGACGATGACACCGACGACAAGCGCTAGGACCACGATCATGAGCGGTTCGAGCATGGATGTGAGCGCGGACACAGAATTGTCCACCTCGTCCTCGTAAACGTCGGCGATTTTGAGGAGCATCTCGGGCAACTGGCCGGTTTCCTCGCCCACGTCCACCATGGAGATCACCATGGGGGGGAACACCCCACTGGATTCGAGCGGGGCGACCATGGACTCACCTTCCTTCACGGCGTCATGCACCTTGCTGATGGCGTCGGAGACAATCGTGTTGCCCGCTGTGTCACGTGTGATGTTCAGCGCTTGGAGGATGGGAACGCCGGAGGTCACCAACGTGCCGAGAGTGCGTGTGAAGCGTGAAATGGCAGTCTTGCGCTGCACATCACCGAAAAGCGGCAGCTTGAGCTTGGTGCGGTCAATCCAGCGCCTCCCGCCTTTGGTGGCGGCGAGAGCACGCCAGGCGGTAATGCTGCCGACAAGGCCGCCGAGCAGATACCACTTGTATTCAAACATGTTTCGGCTGAAGCCAATGACCCATTTGGTGAGTTCAGGGAGCTTGTCCTTGCTGCCAAGCATGTCCTCGAAAATGGTTTCAAAGCGGGGCACGATGACCATCATGAGGAAGACCATGATCGCGGCCGCGATGCACATGACGATGATCGGGTAAACCATCGCCGCGACGATCTTGTTTTTGAGCTTCTGGGCCTTTTCCTGGTATTCCGCGAGACGGTTGAGCACGAGTTCGAGCACACCGCCGAGCTCGCCCGCCTTCACCATGTTGATGTAGAGCTTGTTGAAGATGCGCGGATACTGCTGAAGGCTTTCGGAGAAGGTGCTGCCGGTCTGCACGTTGTCGGCCAGCGTGTTGATGGTGCCCTTCATCACGATATTCGGCTCCTGGCGGCCAAGAACGGTGAGGCCGCGCAACAAGGGCAGGCCGGAGTCGATCAGCGTTGCAAGCTGACGGGTGAAGATCATCAGTGTCTTGCTCTTCACCTTAGCGTTGGCACCAACTTTGATGACCTTGGCCTTGCCTTTGGTCGTCGATTTGGCCCGCTTTTTGATCGCAGCGGCCTGTCCTGCGCCCTCGGCGGCAACACTGGTCGGATAGAGGCCGGACTGGCGCAGTTGATTGATGGCATCGGCCTCGGAGGATGCATCGAGATCTCCGGCGGTTTCCTGTCCGTTCTGATCCAGGGCGATGTAATGAAACTTGGGCATAAGGCTTTTCGGGGAGGCTTTGGTTCGATGAAATTGAGAATACCGGGAAGGCTGGCGTTCTGTCCATCAAATAATCATGATCGCAAGCACCCGGACAGAGGTATGCTGCGGTGCTTTTTGGGATCAGGTGTATTTGAGCACTTCTTCGATGGTGGTCTCACCATCATAAATGCTGCGCAGGCCGTCCTCGCGCAGCGTGACCATGCCGAGTTCGATGGCCTTCTGGCGCAGAACAAGCGAGGGGGCGCGGCCGGTGATGAGTTCGCGGATGGGATCGGTGACGTCGAGCAATTCGTAAATCCCTTTGCGGCCTTTGTAGCCGCTGCTGCCGCAGGTGGAGCAACCGGCGCCAGTGTAGAAATGTTTTCCGCCGATGTCCTCCGGCGTGAGATTAAGCTGATTGAGGATGTGCAGGCTTGGCTCGTAAGGAGCCCGGCAGCTTTTGCAAATCGTGCGCAGAAGACGCTGTGCGAGCACGCCTTCCAGCGTGGCTGAAACCAGGAAGGGCTCGACCCCCATGTCCACCAGACGGGTCACGGCACCGGCGGAGTCGTTCGTGTGCAGAGTGCTGAGCACCAAGTGGCCTGTGAGCGAGGCCTGAATGGCGATCTGCGCCGTCTCGAGGTCACGCATCTCCCCCACCATAATACGATCAGGATCTTGACGCAGGAAGGCGCGCAAGGCTTTGGCAAAGGTAAGGCCGACGGCATCGTTCACCGGCACCTGCATGACGCCGTCGAGTTCGTATTCGACCGGGTCTTCTGCGGTTAGGAGCTTGGCGTCCACCGTGTTGATCTTGCGGAGGCAGGCGTAAAGCGTGGTGGTCTTGCCCGCACCCGTCGGACCTGTGACAATAAAGATGCCGTTGGGCTTGTGGATGGTTTCGACGATGTAGTCGTAGAGAAAGGGCTGCATGCCCAGCACCTCAAGGTCAAGGTTGACCGACGAACGGTCGAGCACACGGAGAACGACTGACTCCCCGTGCTGCGTCGGCAGGGAGTTGACACGCATGTCCACCGGTTTTCCGGCCACGGTGGTCATGATGCGCCCATCCTGCGGGATGCGTCGTTCGGCGATGTTCATGTTCGCCATGACTTTGACGCGGGAGAGAACGGAGTTGGCCAGATGCACGGGTGGCGGGGCCATTTCATAGAGGGCGCCGTCCACGCGATACCGGATTTTGAATTCACGCTCGAAGGGCTCGAAATGAATGTCACTTGCGCGCTCTTTGACAGCCTGCTGGAGCACGAGATCGACAAACTTCACAATGGGAGCCGAATTCGCCTCCGCCTCCGCAGAGACTCCTTCCTTGCTGCTTTTGCCCAGGTTGCCGAAAATCTCCTCAATGCTGGGAGCGCCGCTGCCATAGTGCTTTTCTATCAAAGCCTGCACCTGGCTGCGTCGCGCGACGACCGGAACAATGGTTTTTTCGAGACCAAAGCGGAGATCCTCGACGAGTTGCGGATTGAGCGGATCGGTGAAGGCCACGTGCAGGCCTTGTCCATCCAGCGTGATGGGAAACGCGCCATAGAGACGGGCCATTCCCGGTGGAATCAAGCCCACGACCGATGGCGGCGGCTCGAAGTTATCGAGGTCGAAGTGGTCCGCGCCGAGTTCGTCAGCCACTTGCGCCCAGAACTCGTCTTCGTTGGTGTAAATGCTATAATCCAGGAGCACCTGCACGATGTCCTTGCCGTTGGCCACGGCGTCCTGCTCAATGTCATAGGCGAGACCTTTGTCGATCACGCCGCGGTTTTCGAGCATCTCTACCACGTTCTGGGGTGTCATAGTCGTCTTGGAAGGATTGAAATTCTTTAGAGAACGGCAGGTGAAAGTTAATCGGCGTCCGCCATCGTCGCCTCGATGACTTCTTCCGCCGTGGTCGAGCCGGAGAGCACCTTGCGGATGCCGTCTTCGCGCATGGTGCGCATGCCAAGCTCGCGGGCCCGCTTGCGAAGCTGGGGAGTCGTGAGCTGCTGATTGATCATGTTACGCACCTCGTCATCGATGGTGAAAATTTCCACGAGGGACATGCGTCCGCGGTAGCCGTTCTGGCGGCACTTGCCGCAGCCGCCGGGGCCGAAGAGCGTGGCCTCGCTCAGTTGCGCGACTTCGAGACCGAGCGCCCGCAGTTCGCGGTCGCTGAGAGAGGTTGGCGTTTTGCAGTCCGCGCAAAGTTTGCGCACCAGGCGCTGGGCCTCAATCGCGCGTACGGCGGAGGCGATCAGGAAAGGCTTCACACCGATGTCAGCCAGACGCGCCACGGCGCTCGGGGCGTCGTTGGTATGAAGCGTGGAAAAGACAAGGTGTCCTGTCAGCGATGCCTGAATCGCGATGGAGGCGGTCTCCAGGTCGCGGATTTCCCCCAGCATGATGATGTTTGGCGCCTGGCGGAGCATGGCGCGCAAAGCCGCCGCGAATGTCATGCCCACGTCCTCTTTCACCATGACCTGGTTGATGCCTGCGAGCTCGTATTCGACCGGATCCTCGACAGTGATGATCTTCCGGTCGGGACGATTGATAAAATTAAGGCAGGCATAGAGCGTGGTCGTTTTGCCTGAGCCAGTCGGCCCTGTGACCAGAATGATGCCGTCGGGGAGCGTGATGAGACGCTCAAAGGCAGCCTGGTCGTCCGTGAGAAAGCCAAGATCGGAAAGGCCGAGGCGCAGGCTGCTCTTGTCCAGCACGCGCATGACAACGCTCTCACCGTGATTCGTAGGGATGATCGACACGCGCATGTCGATCTCCTTCTCATTGTAGGACATCTGGATGCGACCGTCCTGCGGCACACGCTTTTCGTCGAGCTGCATCGAGCCGGTCATGATCTTGATGCGGCCGATGATGGCAGCGTGCAGGCGCTTCGGATGGTGTTCCACATCGACAAGGACGCCATCCATGCGGTAGCGGATGCGTATGTCCTTCTCCAGCGGCTCCACATGAATGTCCGAAACCTTGTTCTTAAAGGCTTCCATCAGCATGTTTGTCACCAGCTTGATGATTGGCGCGTCATCGTCCGAGGTGCTGCCGTCGGTGTTTTTGGGCTTGGGCGTTCCCATGACCGCCTCGTTGCCGTAAATGTTCGCCTGGAGCGTCTTGATGAGGGAGGGAGTGGAGCAGTAAAACTCGATCTCAGGTTGCAGCACATGCGGCAGCGCGTCGAGGGTTTCGAAATCAAAAGGATCGGAGACAACGATCTGCAGCGCCGTTCCATTCGTCCCCAGTGGTGCGATTTTGTACTTCAGAGCCACCTCCAGGCTCACCAGCGTCTTGAGCCCGTGATGCGGCTCGAATCCGTGCAAATCCACATATTCCATGCCGGAATTCACCGCCACGGTCTGCGCGACCTGCTCGTCGGACACAACGCCGGTCTTGATCAATGCCTCCACAACGCTTTCGCCGGGTTTGGCCCCGTTTTTGGCCTGCGCTATATCGCGTTCGGTCAGCAGCCCGGATTCCTGGAGCTGTTCAAGGAGGTATGTTTCATTCGAGTACATGAAAGCGTGTCTGCTAGGCGGGTGAAATTGGCGAGATATTTTTTTCGATAATATCCAGACTACAACTGCACGCAGGAAAGTGTCAATGTCCCGGCGTTAGCCGGATGAAAAATGATGATGCTCGATGACAAACTTCATCCATGTGCCGCGTTCGACTTGTCCCGCCGCCCAATCGCATCGAATTGACCTTCATGAACTCCTCCCCACGCCTTTCCGCCCTTCTCGCCTGCATCAGCATCATTTGCGCCATTTCCTTACCTCGCCACGCAGCGGCCCATGATGCGGGCACGCAGATGTCGGCCATCGCCAAAGTCTTCCTCGCCGCGCTTGATCCCGCGCAGAAGGCGAAGGCCAGCTTTGAATTCAGCGCGGAGGAGCGTGAAAACTGGCATTTCATCCCGCGTGAGCGGAAGGGCCTGCCCATGAAGGAGATGACGCCTCAGCAACGACTGCTCGCCCATGCCTTGCTGAACACGGGGCTGAGCTTCCGTGGTTCCGCCAAGGCTGTCACCATCATGAGTCTCGAAGAGGTGCTGTATCAGATCGAAGGGGCGGACGAATCCAAGCGCGCCGCCACGCGTGAAAAGCGCGACCCGGAAAAGTATTACTTCTCCATCTTTGGCGAGCCGGCGGACAAGGGCGCCTGGGGCTGGCGCGTGGAAGGACACCACCTCGCGTTGAATTTCACGATCAAGGACGGCCAGCTTCTGCGGGCCACGCCAGCTTTCATGGGCACCAATCCCGGCGAGATCCGCCAAGGACCGCTCACCGGCTTGCGCGTGCTCGCGGTTGAGGAAGAACTGGGCCGTGAACTGGTCAAATCCCTCACGCCGGAGCAGTTCAAGACCGCGCTCGTCGCCGCGGAAGCACCGAAGGAGATGATCACCGCCGCCGAACGCAAGGTCAGCCCCCTCTCGCCCGCCGGACTCGCGGATTCCGAGCTCAATGACAAGCAGAAGGCCATGCTGGCGCGCTTGATTGATGAATACCTCACCCGGCTTCGTCCTGAAATCGCCGACGAGGCGCGCGCGGAAATTCAAAAGAGCGGCCCTGTGCATTTTGCCTGGGCGGGCGGCAAGGAGCGCGGCGAACCACACTATTATAGAGTGCAGGGCAAAACCTTTCTCATCGAGTATGACAACACCCAGAATGACGCCAACCACGTCCACAGCGTCTGGCGCAGTTTCGACGGTGATTTTGGTCGTGACCTGCTCGGCGAGCATTTGAAGCAGGCGCACTGATCAGCTTGCAACAGCATTGATCTGCCAGAACGGCATGAGCAATTGGCATGCCTGAAAAACATTGCGCACAGCTCTTCGCAATCTGTTCACAGCTTGTTCACGCTTGCTTGTGAGCATCTTCCACTGAGGCGCGCAAACTCATTTCAAATTTTTTTACGCATTGCGTGAAAAATTCAAAAAATATATCGAAGAAGAGCTTGTGACTCGTGACGATTTCGACATACAAAGCACCGTCATTTTAAAAAGAGAATCAACGCTGCCTCAACAACACGTCGGATGCTCTTTTTGACACAGCTTCCCAACCCTTTTTCGACTTCATTTTCCCGGAGAAACTCATCATGGCGCGTAACGATGAACACACGAATCACAGCTCTCTCAATGGATCAACTCAGCATGCGCATGACGGACTTCTCACGCTCGCGCCCACGATCTGGGACCGCGTGTGCGAAGTTTTGGTGAAGCGTCTTGGCGCGGACAATTTTCAACGCTGTTTCAGCGGAACCTCCGCGCGCCTTGCGGATGATGGCAGGTTTGTCATCACCGTGCCGAATCCGATTCATCAGCTCTGGATCGAGAGCAATCACAGCGGCGCTGTCGCCGACGCCGTGGCCGAGGTCACGGGTGCCCCCGCTGTCATCGAGTATCACGTCGCTTCCGAACCCGCTCCCACTCCGCCATCTTTTGCCCCCGTGCCTGAAATCAAGGCCGCGCGCGTGAATGCCGGCAGCCAGGAGCCCATTCGTTACTTCAGTGACGCCGGATTGAACGCCAAGTTCAACTTCGACAGCTACGTGGCCGGAACGAACAGCAGCTATTCCGTCGCTGTCGCCCGTGCGGTGGCGGAAAAGCCGGGCCGCATCTACAATCCTCTGTTCTTTTACGGTGCCACCGGTTTGGGCAAGACACACCTCATGCAGGCCATCGGCCAGGAGGTGCTGGCACGCAAACCGCGCGCGAACGTGCGCTACGTCACCTCCGAGCAGTTCACAAACGAGTTCGTGGATGCCATCAAGAAGCAGACCTTTACCCAGTTCCGCCAGAAATACCGCAAGGTCGATGTCCTGCTGATCGACGACGTGCATTTCTTCGAGGGGAAGGACAGCACGCAGGAGGAGTTCTTCCACACCTTCAACGAGCTCTTCAACAACGCGAAGCAGATCGTCCTCGCCAGCGACCGTCCGCCGAGCGAGATCAAGAATCTCGAAAGCCGCCTCGTCTCACGCTTCGAGTGGGGGCTTGCCACTCAAATCCAGGTTCCGGACTTTGAAACCCGCATCGCCATCCTGCGGCGCAAGCAAAACGACTTCAACGTCTCCCTCGACGCCTGGATCCTGGAATTCATGGCCCAGCGCATCCGCGCCAACGTTCGCAAGCTCGAAGGCGCGCTCATGCGCGTCGCCGCCCATGTCTCGCTCGAAGGCGCGGTGACGACCGAGTCAGCGCTCGCCACCCTCCTGCACGACGTGATCGACGAGGACCAGTCGAAGGCCGTCACCGTGGACCGTGTGCAGCGCATCGTCGCCACGCACTACGACCTCCGCGTGAGCGATCTCACCGGTCCGCGTCGCCCCAAAAACATCGCCGAGGCCCGTCAGGTCGCCATGTTCCTCACGCGCACGCTCACCAAGCTGCCGCTGGTCCAGATCGGCGACGAGTTCGGCGGCCGCGACCACGGCACCGTCATTCACGCCTGCAAGGTCATCACCAACCTCGTCAACGGTTCGAACGACTTCAAACGCACGCTCGATAACCTTGCCGGAAAAATCCGCGAGGGTTGATTTCCAGACCTCGGGTCAGGGCAGTTTCTCGGTGAAGGCTATGGGCAGGGATGCCTGGGAATGTCATGCTTGGATGTTTCCCTCTCTCCTTGCCCCGTGTCGGGTGCTGGCTACCCTCCGCGCTCCTTTTCCCATCCATGAGCGCCGACACTGCCCCCAAGAAGAACTACAAAGACACCGTCCGCACCCCGAAGACCGACTTTCCAATGAAAGCCGATCTCGTGGCCCGCGAGCCGCAGCGTCTTGCGAAGTGGGAGGCTGGTGGCCTCTACCAGCGCATCATGAAGCAGATGGCGGGCAAGCCGAAGTTCATCCTGCATGACGGCCCGCCCTTCGCGAATGGCGATGTGCACATGGGCACCGCGCTGAACAAGGTGCTGAAGGACCTCATCATCAAATCAAAGACCATGGCGGGCTTTCACGCGCCCTACATCCCCGGCTGGGACTGCCACGGGCTGCCCATCGAGTTCAAAGTGGTCAAAGAGGCCAAAGACCTCGCTCCAGCGGAGATCCGCACGCGTTCGGAGGCCTACGCCCGCAAGTTCATCGACATCCAGCGCCAGTCCTTCAAGCGCCTCGGCGTCTTCGGCGACTGGGAGAATCCGTATCTCACCCTCGCGCCTGCTTACGAGGCCGACATCATGCGCACATTCGCGAAGTTCGTCGAGAAAGGCCTCGTCTATCGCAGCAAGCGCCCCGTTTTGTGGAGCTTCGGGGCTCAGACCGCGCTCGCGGAGGCGGAAGTCGAATACAAGGAGAAGACCTCTCCGGCGATCTACGTGGCCTTTGCACTGAAAAATCCACCGCCCGGCCTTGAAGGTGCCAACCTCGTCATCTGGACCACCACGCCATGGACGCTGCCCGCGAACCTCGGCATCGCCCTGCACCCGAACTTTGATTATGTGAGCGGCACGTTCACGAACGCGGCCAAGGGCCACAGCCTCAAGCTCATCATCGCCACCTCGCGCCTCGAGGCCTTTCAGAACGAAACCGGCTACGTGCTCGATCCCGTACATGCGCCGGAGAAGTTCAAAGGCAGCCTGCTCAATGGTGCCGAAGCGCAGCATCCCTTCCTCCCGCGCACGTCAAAGATCATCAATGCGCTCTTCGTCACCGACGACACTGGCACCGGCGCCGTCCACATGGCCCCCGGCCACGGCGCGGATGACTACGTCGCGGGCAAGCAAAACGGCCTCGAGGTGCTCAGCCCCGTCGATGACGCCGGATGCTTCACCGCCGAGTGCGGACTGCCCGAATTCGTCGGCCAGCATGTGTTCAAGAGCAACGAAGGCATCATCGCCATCCTCGAGGGCAAAGGTGCCCTGCTCGGCAATGAGAAGTATGTGCATCAATACCCGCACTGCTGGCGCTCCAAGACGCCCATCATCTTCCGCGCTGTCGAGCAGTTCTTCATCCGCATCAGCGACTTCCGCGCCGAGGCCTTGAAGGCCATCGACACCGTGAACTGGCTGCCCGCCTGGGGCCGGAATCGCATTTACGGCACCGTCGAGAGCCGCCCGGACTGGTGCATCAGCCGCCAGCGCACCTGGGGCGTGCCGCTTCCCGTTTTCTACGATGCCAAGGGCGAAGCCATCATGGACCCCGCCATCGCGCACAAGGTCGCCGATGCCGTCGAGAAGCACGGCACGAACCTCTGGTTTGAAAAAGACGACGCCTTCTGGAGCGACCTCGTGGGCCTCCCCGAAGGCAGCAAGCGCTGCAAAGACACGCTCGATGTGTGGATCGACTCCGGCAGCTCCTCCGTCGCCGTTTTGGATCGTCATCCCGAGCTGTCCTGCCCCGCCGATGTCTATATCGAGGGCACCGATCAGCATCGCGGCTGGTTCCAGAGCAGCCTCATGGTCAGCGTCGCCGTGCGCGGCACCGCGCCGTATAAGACCGTCATCACCAATGGCTTCGTCGTCGATACCAGCGGCAAAAAGATCAGCAAGAGCGACCAGGGCAGCGACAAAGCCGCCAAGCCCATGACCGCCGACCACTACTACAACAAATACGGCGGCGACATGGTCCGCCTCTGGGCCGCCAGCGTCGATTACCAAAACGACGTCCCCTTCAGCGAAGAACTCTTCCAACAAACCGGCGAATCCTACCGCCGCATCCGCAACACCTTCCGCGTCCTGCTGGGCAACCTGCACGATGCCCCCAAATCCACAGATGGCGCAGATTCCGCAGATTCAGATTCAAAAAACCAATCTGAGAAATCTGTGAAATCTGCGGACTACACCCTCATCGACCGCTGGATCCTCGAGCGTCTGCACGCCGTCACCACCGAGTGCCTTGCCGGTTACGCCGCCTACGACTTCCGCAAGGTCGTCAGCACCATCACCCAGTTCGTCTCCGGCGATCTCTCCGCGCTCTACATCGACATCACCAAGGACCGCCTCTACTGCGACGCCGCCAACAGCCCCCGCCGCCGCGCCACCCAGGCCGCCATCCGCGAAGTCACCGAGACCTTGGTCAAGCTCCTCGCCCCGATCCTCGCCTACACCGCCGACGAGACCTGGGAATTCCTCGGCCACACCGACAGCGTCCACCTACAGGCCTTCCCCGACGTACGTTGTTCACGCTTTAGCGTGTCCGACTCCGACTCCGACTCTTCCTCCGACTCCTCCACCCTCCCCGCCGTCGAAGACCTCCTCAAAGCCCGCGCCGTCATCCAGCAGGCCATCGAGGCCGCGCGTCAGGCCAAGCAAATCGGCTCCAACCTCGAAGCCACCGTCAAGCTCACCCTCCCCGAGGTCGGCTTCGGCCACACCATCTTCGCCGATGTGCCCGCGCTGCAGGAATTCTTCATTCTCAGCGACCTCCACCTCACCCGCGGCCCCGCCCTCGCCGCGACCGTCGAAGTCTGCACCAACCCCAAATGCGAACGCTGCTGGCGCCTCCTCCCCGACGTCGGCACCCACGCCGCCCACCCGACGCTGTGCGGCCGCTGCGTGGAGGCGGTGGGGTGATTATCTACAACCTAGACTGGAGATAACCTCCGCTTTCAATGGTAAACTCGATCCTCCCAGGACATGCCCAAGGCCATAACACTTAGCCAAATACTTACTAACTTCAAAAAAGATATCCAGAGTGCACGAAAACTGGTGGAAGCTGTGCGCCCGCTTGCAGCGATCGACACCAGCAAACAACAGCGATCGCTACATATTAAACAAGTGTATCGAGTGGTTGAACTGGCATTCCTCGGGGTTGTGTCAGAATGGGAGTCATTTCTTGAAGAAACTTTTGTTCGCTACTTGGCTGGAGCACAAGCGTCATCAGGTGCGCCAGTCGTTTTGTCTGCTGGAAAAGCCAAGAACATCGGCCATAGCTATCAAATCATATCTCAGAAGCCTGATTACGACAGTAGCTCGCATTACCTGAAGTTTGCAGATCCTAAGTGGACCTTGTCACAAGCGAGTTTCTTCTTTGTGAACGCGGGCACATATCAGTGTCTGCACGCCAACATGGCACGATTGCTGGAAGCGGCAAAACTACGAAACCGAGCTGCCCACAACTCAGAGAAATGCAAGGCAGACTTCAAAGAAGTCGCGATCTCATACCTGATGCCAACATCAGGGAAATTATCTCAGGGCTATCGTCTGGGCGAGCTTCTCAGCCAGAAGGCTGTTCGTCATTTTGGCGCGGCTGCACACAAAGATGAGTATGTGGAAGCATTCTTTAAGCTCTACGAACGCCTTGCGAACAAGATTGTGCCGCAAGCAAACAGTCAATCAGGTTTCCCCGCCTAATTCTTGACCACTTTTTTAAGAATCAGAGCCTTGTCGACATAATCCCATGATATGTATTTGATCGTGCGGTCTCTATTCCGTCTTCCGATCCTCAATCTGTCAGGAGCTATGAATTCGGCGAGATAAAAATCCCTCCCTGGATTTTTGAGCTCATCCTTTCCGATTGTTTCAAGCATACCGAAAGGTGTGCAAAAATGTGCGTGGAATGAAAACGCCAGCAGCTTATTTCCCTCAATCAGATTAAGCTGATTATGATCGTCAAACACGAAGGTCAATTTGTGTCCATTGTCATCCCCCTCCCATTCTCCAGTGAGAGCAGATATTGCAGCGAGATTTTTTTCATGGAGTTCGGATTGAAGGCTAAACGAACCCAAATCACTACTGTGAGGATTATTCATCAGAGTCTTTGAACTCGGATTGTAAATCAGTTTGGTGGTTGGCTCATCGTTAGCAAAATCCAAAATCAATGTCCCGTCGTTAAACTCCCAAGTCCCGTGGGTCATGTCTCCTTGGTCGGGCGATTGGCCGTTTATAAATACACGGCCGGATGACACAAAAGTGCCATCACCGAAAATCGAGAGTGTGGCGTCGTACTTGCCCGCCTCAGCTTGGTTGTCTTGATTTCTGATAATGCTTGTACGGCTCCAAGTGCCCACCATATCATCGCTACCACCTCCGCAACCTGTAACGATAAGTGAAGCAATCAGTGCAGTAATAGTGCGTAATAAATTCATTTTAAGATTTCTTGTTTCGGGGAGTCTTCGCAATCCACAACCCTTTTCAACGAGGAAAATTGAGCACTGGCTGGCACAGCCGCTTCCGCCATCGAATCGGGTCTCAAGCCCTTCCGAAACCCATGACCCGCGAAGGCAGGCGACAAGGCCCACCCACGGGAAACTAGGCCATCTGGCAGCTGGCTGACAACTCACCCACCTTGCCATGGGCACTCAGGAGCCTTCATCCCCGTCTCTCCAGTCACCATCGCTCGCGCCTCTTCTTCCCGCACGGCGTTCCCGGACGCCCGATGGCCGCAGATGACCGCCTACGGAACACGCGGAACAAACGGAAGCCTGAAGTCTCACGCCTGTGAATCGCCTCACGGATCGAGTGAGGGCCGTCAGAGAGCCTTTCCGAGCCTTCCGCGTGTTCCGTAGGCCCCTCCAATCCGAGCCATGGGTCTGTCGATCGAGGTTTTCAGCCCGGTGCGACGTCATGCCCGCA
Organism: Prosthecobacter sp.; assembly: GCF_044236155.1. GTDB lineage: Bacteria > Verrucomicrobiota > Verrucomicrobiia > Verrucomicrobiales > Verrucomicrobiaceae > Prosthecobacter. Next base: position 101,389 of record NZ_JBIIHA010000014.1, on the reverse strand, counting down.
CCGGATTTGCCAAATCCGACCCCGGTGTGACCCCAAAGGTGGAGCAAACGTGTCTGCCCTTGGATCGAGTTTTGGGAGGATGGTTCCAACTCGAAGGGGCGGCGATGAAGCGCGCGCAACCATTGCCCAGCCATTGCAAGCGCCATGCGCTGAAGGATTCGCAGCCCTGCTGGCAACAACCGCGGCGAGCACACGTTTTTCAATCTCCCGCCATGATTCGCCCTCTGTTTCTCCTCAGCGCCCTTCTCCTGACCACCCTCACCTCCGCGCAGGAGGTTTCGCCGCCCGCGAAGGACAAGTTCTGGCTCTTCCTGCTCGTCGGACAATCGAACATGGCGGGACGCGGCGTGGTAGAGGCGCAGGACAAGACGCCGCATGCACGTGTGCTCATGCTGAGCAAAGAGGCCCGGTGGGTGCCGGCGGTGGATCCGATGCATTTCGACAAACCCTCGGCTGGTGTGGGGCTCGGCAAGACTTTTGGCCAGATCATCGCGGATGCGAATCCAGGCGTGACGATCGGCCTGATTCCATGCGCGGTCGGCGGATCGCCCATCGACACTTGGAAGCCCGGCGTGTTTTATCCGGCGACGAAAAGCCATCCGTGGGACGACATGGTGAAGCGTGCGAAGACGGCCCTGCCCGCAGGCACGTTGAAAGGCATCCTGTGGCATCAAGGCGAGTCGGACAGCCTGCCGAATCTGGCGACGGCTTATGAGGCGAAGCTGCACGATCTGGTGAAACGCCTGCGGGAACTGGTCGATGCGCCCCAGGTCCCGTTCATCGCCGGGCAGATGGGAAAATTCGACGATGTGCCGTGGAAGCCTGAAATGATCATCGTGGACAAGGCGCATCAGGACTTGGTGAAGAAGGTGCCGAACACCGCTTTTGTCAGCGCCGAAGGTCTCAAGCACAAAGGCGACAAGATTCACTTCGACTCGCCTTCGTTCCGCGAACTCGGCAAACGCTACGCCGAGGCTTATTGGAAGATGGCGAGGTGAGGCGGAAAAGCGGTCGAGTTTGGCTCGTATGAAACGAACCATGATTCACCGGCTTCTCCCGCTCGCCTTTTTGCTCGTCATTCCATCGCTGCACGCGGAGTTCAAAGCCGGTGCGGCGGTCATCGACATCACACCGCCGAAACTCCCGGTGCTGGTGAACGGCGGGATGCTGAGCCGCTATGTGGACAAGATCAACACGCGGGTGAACGCACGGGCCATCGTGGCGACGGACGGGAAAGAGCAGGTCGCCATCGTGGTGGCGGACAGTTGCATGATGAGCCGCGAGGTGCTCGACGAGGCAAAGAAGATTGCCGCGGCGAAGACCGGCATCGCGACGGATCACATGCTGATCTCGGCCACGCATGCGCACTCGGCTCCGGCGTCGATGGGATGCCTCGGAACGGACGCGGATCCGAATTACGTGCCGTTCTTGAAGGAAAAGCTCGTGGAGGCCATCGCGGCGGCGCAGGCGGCGATGAAGCCCGCACGGCTCGGCTTTGCCAAAGCGAACGCGGCGGAGTTCACCGCGCTGCGGCAGTGGATTCGGCGACCAGACAAGCTGGTGGAAGATCCCTTTGGCAACCTGTCCGTTCGGGCGAACATGCATGCCGGTCGCAACTGGGATGAAGCGGTGGGCGAATCCGGGCCGGAAGACCCGGACCTCTCGCTGATCTCGATTCAAACGAAGGAGGGCAAACCACTAGCGGTGCTGGCGAACTTCTCGATGCACTACTTCGGCGACAAGGACATCAGTGCCGACTACTTCGGGCTGTTCTCGGAAGGATTGAAGCAGCGCATCGACCCGGAAGGCCAGATGGTCGGCATCATGTCGCATGGATGCAGCGGGGACATTTATCGTGTGGATTACACGGTTCCTGAGAAGGACCGCCCGAAGCCGACGATCGACGAATACACGAACGGACTGCTGGACATCGCCATGAAGGCCTATGCGGGCATCAAATACAGCGACGAGCCGGTGATCGCGATGGCGGAGAAACGCATGACTTTGAAATACCGCGTGCCGGACAAGCAGCGCCTCGAATGGGCGCAACGCATCGTCGCCGAGATGGGAGATCGTCTGCCCAAAACACCGACAGAGGTGTATGCGCGCGAGCAGATCATTCTGCACGAGCGGCAGCAGACGGAGATCGTGGTGCAGGCGCTGCGCCTCGGCGACATCGGCATCGCCACCACGCCAAACGAAACCTATGCGATCACCGGCCTGAAGATCAAAGCCGCCAGTCCCCTGCCCCACAACATGGTCATCGAACTTGCCAACGGCGGCGACGGCTACATCCCGCCGCCGGAAATGCACGCCTGGGGCGGCTACAACACCTGGACGGCACGTTCCGCCGGCCTGGAGGTGAACGCGGAACCGAAGATCACCGCCGCAGCCATCGAGATGCTCGAAAAGGTCGCCGACAAGCCACGTCAGCAATGGAAACTCAGTGACGGCGAAGCGGCGAAGGCTGTGCTGGCGCTGAAACCGGCCGCTTACTGGCGCTTGAACGAATTCACCGGACCTGTGGCCGCGGATGCGACCGGGCATGGGCGCGATGCCGTTTATGAGCGCGATGTGGCTTACTACCTTGAGGGGCCGAAATCGGAAGCCTTTTGCGCCAACGGAAATGTCAACCGCGCTCCCCATCTCGTCGGCGCGCGCATCCGGTCGCGCTCCGTCGGCTACCCCGATCATTACTCGATTTCACTCTGGTTCTGGAACGGCATGCCCAATGACGGCCGTGACACGAGCGGCTGGTTGTTCTCCCACGGTCATGACCACGGCCTCAGCCGTCAGGGCGATCACCTCGGCATCGGCGGAAAGAGCGGGAACACCGGGAAATTGATCTTCTTCTCAGGCACGAACACCCAAGGCATCGTCGCGGGCAAAACCGAGATTCCGCGCTGGCAGTGGCAGCATGTGGTCCTCGTCCGCGACGGGAGCAAGGTGCGTGTTTACCTCAACGGCTCCCTCGAACTCCAGGCCGAGAGTGTTGTCGATCCCTTCCAGCCGTCAGGGGAATATTTCTTCGGCGGCCGCAGTGACAACGACTCGAACTGGGAGGGGCGGCTGGATGAGGTCGCTTTGTTTGAGCGCAGCCTGAGTGAGGCGGAGATCGCCCAACTAGGGATGAAATGAGCTGAAAGGCTGTTCATTCACACAGGCCGTTGCGCCGAACTGTCCCTTGCATCCCCCTCCCCGCTGGCTAACAGCGTCAGTCCCTCAAATAAACAGGGCTTTGGGAAACTCCCGAAGACTCTTCATGTCAGAACACAAGAACTCAAACAGTTGGACCCTGGCCCTCGTGGCCTTGGGTGTGGTTTTCGGGGACATCGGCACCAGTCCGCTCTACGCGCTGCGGGAAAGCCTCAATCACGCCAAGCCGCATGCAGGCGTGCCGTTGGACGTGCTGGGACCGCTTTCACTGATGTTCTGGTCGCTCATCGTGATGGTTTGCTTCAAATACCTGGGCTTCATCACGCGTGCGACGAATCAGGGCGAGGGCGGGATGTTTGCACTGCTGACCTTGTTCCGCTCCGCGAAGAAATTCACGCCGCAAACAACCGCTGGCGTCGTGCTGGGCGGCATTTTCGGCGCCTGCCTTCTCTATGGCGATGGGATGATCACCCCGGCCATCTCGGTGCTCTCAGCGGTGGAAGGTCTGGCGCTGCTGGACGCCCAGCTCGGCACCGGACTGGCGAACTACGTCGTCCCGATCTCCGCCGCGATCATCTTCGGCCTGTTTCTCGTGCAGAAGAACGGCACGGCTCGCATCGGCGTGGCCTTCGGACCGATCATGGTGCTGTGGTTCATCACGCTGGCCATTCTCGGCGTCATCAACATCAGCGCGTATCCGGGCGTCTTCTCCGCCTTGCTGCCGCATCATGGCGTGAACTTTCTGCTGCATCACGGTCATGAAAGCTTCGTGCTCATGGGCCTCGTCCTGCTGGCCGTGACCGGCTGCGAGGCTATGTATGCGGACATCGGCCATTTCGGCCGGCCTCCGCTGGTCCGGAGCTGGTTCGTCATCGTCCTGCCCGCGCTGATGCTGAACTACCTCGGCCAGGGCGCGCTCGTGCTTTCCGACGTGAATGCCTCTCTCAAGCCGGACTATCACCACTTTTTCAGCCTCGTGCCGAAGCCGGCGCTGATCCCGGTCATCCTGCTGGCGACGGCGGCCACGATCATCGCATCGCAGGCCATGATCACCGGTGTTTACTCGCTCACCCAGCAGGCGGTGCAGCTTGGCTACCTGCCGCGCCTGAAGATCATCCACACCAATCCCGACGTGCGCGGCCAGATCTACATGCCGCAGGTGAATTTCCTGCTCATGTTCGCCTGCCTGGCCTTGGTGTTCAATTTCAAGTCATCCACCAACCTCGCCGCCGCCTACGGCCTGTCCGTGGCGCTGGACATGACCTTCACCAGCATCCTATTCTTTCTCGTGGCCAGCCATGTGTGGAAGTGGCCGGTGTGGAAGGCCGCGCTGCCCGTCTGCATCTTTCTAGTCTTTGAGCTCGGCTATGTCTCCGGCAGCCTGCTGAAATTCTTTGCCGGCGCATGGTTCCCCCTCGTGGTCGGGCTTTGCATGTGGATCATCATGAAGACCTGGATGGATGGCCGCGGCATCCTCTATCAAGCCATGCTGCGCGGACGCCTGCCAGTGAGCTTCCTCGTCGATGAGATCAAAAAAGACCGCATCATCCGTGTTCCCGGCACGGCGGTCTTCATGTCCGCCTCCGCCGAAGGACTGCCGCTCGCCCTGCTGCATCATTTGAAGCACAACAAAGCCCTGCACAAGCAGGTGGTGCTACTCACCGTGCGCTTCGAGGAAAAACCCCACGTCGCCGATGCCGAGCGCTTCGAGATCGAGGAGTTCCACGACGACTTTTTCCGTGTCGTCCTGCGCTATGGCTTCTCCGAGTCACCGAATGTGTTTGAAGACCTCTGCGACGCGCTCGAAACCAAGGGCAAGGTCAAGCGCAACGCCATCACCTTCTACCAAAGCCGCGAGGTGCTCCTCACCAATGGCCCCGGCAAGATGGCCGAATGGCGCAAAAAGCTCTTCGTCCTCCTCTCCCGCATCTCCCGCCCCGCCACCGGCTACTTCGACCTTCCGCCGCGGCAGGTCATCGAGCTTGGCATTCAGCTCGAGGTTTGAATCCCCGCTTCCATCATCCCCAGCCACGGCACGCTCATCGCGCCATGCCCTTTTCCCAATTCATCCCGGAAAAGCCCAAAGCTGATTCGGAGGCATCAATTACTCGATCAGCGATTCGAGTTCGGCCTCACTCAGACCTTCCATCAGCGGTGCCTGATCGTTCAAGGTGGCCTCGACCAGGCCGCGCTTCTGGGCCTGGAGCTTCAAAATGCGCTCCTCGACCGTGCCACGCGTGACCAACCTGTAAGCGTTGACGACCTTCTGCTGTCCGATGCGGTGGGCGCGGTCAATGGCCTGGGCTTCCACCGCCGGATTCCACCACGGGTCGGCGAGAATGACGCTGTCCGCAGCGGTCAGATTGAGTCCGTATCCGCCGGCCTTCAGGCTGATGAGGAAGATGCGGCACTTCGGGTCTTTCTGGAAGCGTTCCACCTGCGCCGCACGGTCCTGGCTGCTGCCGTCAAGATAGGCCAGTTCGTGTTTTTGTTCCTGAAAACGTTCCCGCATCAGGCGCAGGAATTGAACGAATTGACTGAAGACCAGCACCTTTCCCCCCGATTCAAGCGCGGTTTCCACCTGATCCATCAAGGCAGCCCACTTACCCGACAAATCGTCCGGCTCCAGTCCCGCCAGCGCTTCTGAACGGATGCCAGTCAGTCTCAGATCGCAACAGACCTGCCGCAGTCTCAAAAGAACGGTGAACATGGTCATCTTGGCCCCGTTCTGGCCGGAGCGGCGGCGGGCGGCTTTGATCTCTTCACGGCCCTCTTCTAAGATCTTGCGGTAAAACTCCGCCTGCGCGGCACTGGGAGCGCACCAAAGCACCTGCTCAATTTTCTCGGGCAGGTCTTTCAAAACCTGCCGTTTCGTGCGGCGCAGGAAGTAGGGGTGAGTCAGTTTCTGCAACCTCAGCGCCGCCGCCCGACCTGCGGGCAGGTCTAGGCCGGACTGAATTGGACTTTCGAACCGCTCTTGGAAAGATTTCTGGTTCCCAAGATAGCCAGGCAGGGCGAATTGGAAAATCGACCACAAATCCCGCACTCCGTTCTCCAAAGGTGTTCCCGTGAGGGCCATCCGGCCGACCGCTTTCAGGCTGCGCAGTGTTTTGGCGGCATCCGTGTCCGGGTTGCGAATGAAACTGGCTTCATCGAGCAGGATGAGGCCGAACTGAACACTTTGATAATGTTGAATATCTCTAACAATCAATTGATAGGAGGTTAATATCACGTCGTGGGCGGCAATCTGCGCCAAGGCCTTTTCCCGCCCGCTTCCCTGCACCAAAAGCACTTTGAGGAGAGGAGCGAACCGCTCAAATTCAGCCTGCCAGTTCCCGAGCAGGGATTTGGGACAGACCACCAGCACCGGACCGCTCTCCGCCTTCCGCTGCTTCAAGAACAATGCCAGAGCGATGCTCTGAACGGTTTTGCCCAAGCCCATTTCATCGGCCAGGACACCGCCCCGCCCTCGCAAGACCTGGGAGGTCATCCAACAGACCCCGTCCATCTGGTAGGGCCGGAGCAGAGCGGCTAGATCACCGATTTGGTCGCGAATCTGAGCCTCCGAGACCGCCTCGTGGCTTTCGTCGTCACCACCAAAATAAGCGGCATGTGCCCCATGCACCCGGGCGCCCTCAGGCGTCAGTTGCAGCGGCACGTCCCGCAACGATTCCTCGAGTTCATCCACGGCGGACGTATCCAAAATGTAACGCTTCCCATTGGCCTGCACTGAACGCTGTCCGGAACGGACGAGCCGCAGTACCTCGGCACGTGGCAGCCGGAAACCATCCGCCGATTCATAAGCGAATTCCATGCTCAGCCAGTCGTTTCCACCGGTCGGCCCTTCGGCTGGCATGAAGCGGGTTTGCGGGGCGATTCGCTGGACACCGCGAGTCACTGAACGCCATCGTTCCCCCTCAAGGATGGTCGCCACTTTTCGCAGTTGATTGAGATCCGAAGCATAGAACCGGAGGACATTATCACCTCCTTCCAAACGCAACGTCTCAATCGTTACAAATTTAAAACCCGCCTGCTCCAAGAAACGCAGAACGCGTGACTCACCCTCTCTGTTCATAACGTAAAATACAAAACTAGAGACCTGGTCTTGAATGGGAAATATGGAATCGCTTTGACCACCACTTGGCACTTGCCAACATTGCGATCCGTATCGAGCCCAAACCTTGGCCTCCAGGCTTTGTAGTGAACCTTCAAGATGCACTTCAAACTCACAAGGCACCGGAGAAACATGGAAATGCTCTAGATCAGCACCACGCAATTCGACCTGAAAACATTCGCCCAATCGCTCTCCGTGCTCCGCCAGCCATCGTAATGGTTTTGTAACGCTTTTGCGCCCCAATTCGCCTGCCAAGGTAAAGAGCTCAGGTCGCTCAGACGGGTGCCGGAACAAGGCCCCCGTCTCCTGGCATATCCACCACGATCCCCAGACCGGGAGCTGGCTCCTGCCAGTCAGTTCTAACTTTACCGTTTGGCCAGGAGCCGATTCAATGAGCAACGGCAGCCTCACCGGTTCGGCCGCGACTTGAAGCGGACGTTCCTTACCGTTCGGCTTCCCGGCAAAAACCCGGGGATGCTCGGCCAGCGTGTGCAAAAACGCGCTCAGAGACTCCCCCCGCAGCGACAATGGGAGACTCTGCGGCTGCTTGATGCCTTGTCCGACCAGCCAGGCTGCGAAAGCTGAAGTCTCGGCTTCACCACCCGCCTCAAATTTCACAAAGACACCCAATGGCTCCCGTGCCTGGCCTTGGAGCACCGTTTCAGGCAGAAAGATCGAAAACCGTCCTGGCACCGATGCAGTCCCGAGTGTGGGGTTTGGAGTCCGCGCTTTAGCCGGGTCTGTTGAGCCTCCGACTGAAGCCGGAACGACAGATCCCAGTCTCGGCTCCGTCCGAATCGGCAGTGCCTTCGACCTCACCTGCATCAAAGCCACTGCCAGCGCATGCTCGCAAATCTGCCCGCTCCGGCGGGCATGCGGGCACGTGCAGAGGTTCTCGACATCGCTGCTGCTGCGAATGCGCAGGCCGGTGGTGAACTTCATCTTGCCCGCTCCGGCCACACCGCGAACCAAACCGGCCTCGGCACTCGTCACCGATGCCATTCCGGCATCCGCGAGCCCACGGGCGGCCTTCATGACCTGCCAGCCGCCGATTTCACCGAGCCATTTCTCTGTGATCTCCATTTCTTTCTGGCGTGTCCCATCGTTTCTCGCCAAAGTCCAGCGCCAAGTGCCTATGCGGATCGTTGCCATCTCCAATCAAAAAGGCGGGGTCGGAAAGACCACCACCGCTGTCAATCTCGCCGCGTGCCTCACCCAGCGTGGTGTCCGCGTGTTGCTGATTGACCTCGACCCGCAGGCCAATGCCACAAGCGGGCTTGGTCTGGCCCAGGAAGAGGGCGGCAGCCTTTATTCGGCGCTGGTGAATGGCACCGACCCACGCCTGGCCATCCGCAGCACCCGGCTCCCGAACCTTTCCATCATTCGTTCTCACCAGGAGCTCGCGGGTTGTGAAATCGAGCTGGCCCAGGCCGGCAACCACCTGGCACGCTTGCGCGAGGTGCTGGAGCCGCTGCGGACCTCCGGCCACTTCGATTACGCCATCCTGGACACCGCCCCGTCCCTCGGCGTCCTCATGACCGGCGCCTTGGCCGCCGCCGACGAACTCATCGTCCCGATCCAGTGCGAGTATTTCGGTCTCGAAGGTCTGTCCAAGATCGTCAGCATCACCCAGCAGATCCGGGATTGCGGGGCCAACCCGAATCTCCTGCTCGAAGGCATCGTGATGACCATGTACGACAGCCGGGCCAACCTCGCCAATCAGGTCGTCAACGACGTGCGCAACTACTTCGCGGAGACGGTCTATCAGACCATCATCCCGCGCACCGTCCGACTCGGCGAGGCACCCAGCTTTGGCAAAAGCATCATCGAATACGAGCCTTCCGGCCGTGGAGCGGTGTCCTACCGGGCCTTGGCGGATGAATTCCTCGCCCGCCGCAGCGGAGCCGCTGTGCCCACCGCGGCAGCTTGAGAAGCGGAGCAGGCCCATGCAAAGCCCGGGCATTCGTGGACGCGGCGCTGGATTTAATCCAGGCCAGCGTTTCGCGGAGTTGCATGTGGACTACAATCCCGGCGAATCGCCTGAGAAGGTCGCGACGAAGTTTTTCCGCGACCACTCCTCCACCGTCATCACCCGCCACAACAGCCCCGACCTTCCGTTCGAGGCCAGTTTGAACCCCTACCGGGGCTGCGAGCACGGCTGTGCCTACTGCTACGCACGGCCGACCCACGAATACCTCGGCTTTTCCTCCGGCGTGGACTTCGAGTCGCGCATCATGGTCAAAGAGGACGCCCCTGCCCTCCTCCGGGCCGAATTGCTCAAACCGTCCTACAAGCCGGCCAACCTCTCACTTAGCGGCGTCACTGATCCCTATCAGCCGATCGAGAAAAAACTCCGCGTCACCCGTGGCTGCCTGGAAGTGCTCGCTGAGGCACGCCATCCGGTCGTTTTAATCACCAAAAACCATCTCATCACCCGCGATGTCGATCTGCTCGCCGAACTCGCACGGCATCACGCCACCGCTGTTTACATTTCTGTCACCACGCTCGATCCCGAACTCGCACGCAAGCTCGAACCCCGCGCATCATCGCCCAAAATGCGACTGGAGGCCATCCGCGTCCTGAACGAGGCCGGCGTGCCCGTCGGCGTCTCCACCGCGCCGATCATCCCCGGACTCAACGACTCGGAGATTCCCGCCCTGATCGACGCCGCCCGTGCCGCCGGAGCGCAATTTGCCGGTTACACCGTGGTCAGGCTGCCCTTCGCGGTGAAGGATGTTTTCCGCGAATGGCTGGACCTTCATTTTCCCGGGATGCGCGACAAAATCCTCAGCCGCATCGAGGAAACGCAGGGCAAAACTCTCTCGCATGGCGAATTCGGTAAACGCCTCAAAGGCGTCGGCGTCTGGTCCGAGCAAATCGCCTCGCTCTTCCGCGTCTCCATCCAGCGCGCCGGCATGCTCCACCGCCGCCCGCAGGTCAGGGCGGACGCCTTCCGCCGTCCTCGCGATCCCGGCGGACAGATGGAATTGTTTGAATGATCAGCCCCCGAACTCAAACGCAGGCACGCCCTGAGCACCAGGGCGGCAGACGAACAAGCGCCCGGCCAGCGGCTCCTCCAGACCTGGCTTCAAACCGGTGGTGATGTAGAGATCGCGCAACTCCGGCCCACCGAAGGCGCAGGCGGTCGTTTCAATGCAGGGAAAGTCGATCTGCGCCTCGACCTTTTGTGTCTTTGGATCGAAGCACACCACCTTGGCACCGTGGCAGAAGGCAATCCACAGCAGGTCCTCACTGTCGATCGTCATGCCATCGGGCGATGATGGGTCAGCGCTTGTGTCCCACACCACGCGCTCGTTGCCGATCGCGCCTGCGGCATTGTCGAAGTCGAAGGCGCGCACCTTTTTGCTCGGTGTGTCGATGTAATACATCGTGCGCGTGTCACGGCTCCAGATGATGCCGTTCGAGTTCGTCACCGGCGCGAACTTCTTTTCGATCCGCAGATCCGTGTGCAGGCAGTAGAGCGCGGCCTCGGCACGTTTTTTCAAGCAGATCGTTCCCGCCCACAGACGGCCCGTAGGATCGCATTTGCCATCATTGAAGCGGTTGTCGGGCATGTTTGGCTCAGGATCGCCGATCGGCGTGCTTTCACCGGTCGCTTCATCAAGGAAGAAGAAGCCGTCATCACCCGCCCAGACGAGTCCGCCCTTTGCACGCGGAACCACGGTGCCAACACGCTGCCCGACATCCCAGACCTTTTCCTCTCCCGTGGCCGGGTTGAACGCGATGATCTTGTGCGCCTCGATATCGACATAAAGCAAACGTCCGTCGTGCCAGATCGGGCCTTCGCCCCAGACGGAAACATGATTGGAGATGGGTTCGGGAGTCATGCGGTCAGCGTGGAGTGGTGGAAAACGGACGTTTGGCCTGGGTGATGAAGGCCTCGGCCAGATAATGCGGAATCAGCGGCTGCGCGGCAAGCGCGGACAGTTCGTCGGCGCTCAATCGGCGAACATTCATCGCCAGACGTTTCGCACATGGCCTGGCCACGCGGACATCCTGCATGCCGAGGGGGGCTTTGGCATCAAACGTGAGCCAAATACCGCCAGATACGCGTTCACGGGCCACTTCAGGCGAAACCGTCTCGATGTCCGGGGCCAGGCGGCCATTTTTGACCTGGGCCAGGTAAAAGCTCTGCCGCCGGGCATCACCTACCACCGAATAATCGGCCGTCGCGTCGATGTCTGGCGCTGTGAGCGACGAGCAGCCGACACACCATACATCGCGTGACAGCGCGACACCTTGCGCAGCGGCGATCGCGATCCGAACGCCCGTGTAAGAGCCCGGGCCGGTGCCGATCACGATTCCAGCCAGTTCATCGCCTGCCGCAGCCAGCGCCTCTCGCAAAGGCGCGAAGACCTGCGCGTTGTGCGAGCGCTCAGATTGAAAAACCGACTCATACAACACTTCATCGCCTCGCACGACGGCGATGCTGCCTTGGGCGGTGGAGAGATCAAGAGCGAGGAGTGATCCAGTCATTTTGCGAGCGGCCCTTCCGTGACACGTCGAGAGCCATCCGGCAAGACTTCGATGTGAAACCAGCGCGTGTTCGGCGGCAAAAGTTCGGGAAACATATCCGCCCACTCGACGATGATGACGCCGGGCTCGGCGAAAAACTCATCCCAGCCGATGCCGAGAACCTCGGCGGCGCTTTCCATGCGGTAGAAGTCAAAATGGAAGACTGGAAGCCGACCATCGAGGTATTCGTGAACGAGCGTGAACGTCGGACTCGTCACATCGGCCTTCGATCCCATGCCCGCCACGATGCCGCGCGTGATCTGCGTCTTGCCAGCCCCCAGATTGCCGCACAGTGCGATCACATCGCCCGCCGCCAGTGTCGGCGCGAGTTTCATGCCCCAGGATTGGGCGTCTTCAGCGGTGCGAAGGGTGATCATGCGTCAGCACTGAGCGCGAAGTGATCCCAGCCCGTGCTTTCGAAATCCGGCGGCCGACCTTCGCCGGGCGGAACGAGCTTGCCGATGACGGTGAGCGGCAGATTTGGGAAAGCTTCACTCCATTTAGCCTTCAACGAACGCAGCGTGCGCGGATTTACCGCGAGGAGCAACTCGTAGTCCTCGCCATCGCCCCAGGCCTGATCGAAGGTGCAGCCGGGATTGCACGGCAGAGAGGCCACATTGACCTGGAAGTGCGTGCCGCTGGCCAAAGCCAGGCGCGGCAGGTCTTTCGCGAGCCCGTCGCTGATGTCCATCATGGCGTGCGGATGCGCGTTTTCTGAGAGCCAGCGACCTTCTTCGAGACGCGGTATGAATTTGAGATGCTTGCCTTTGATCGAACCGCCGAGGCGGCCGGTGACCAGGAGCACATCGCCCGCCTTGCCTTCGCTGCGCGACATCCAGCGCTTCGACGGCACGGTGCCGCTCATGGAAACTGACAGCATGAGCACCAGACCGCGCGAAGTCTCCCCGCCGACAATGTTGATGCCATACTCCTTCGCGATGGCCCGCATGCCGCGATACACCTCGGTGAGGAATTCGACCTCCATGCTCGGCGGAGCCACCAAAGTGATCATGGCGTGCCGCGGCGTGCCGCCCATGGCGGCGAAGTCGCTGACAACGCGTGCGATGGCCTTCCGGCCGATGAGCTTGGGCGGCGTTTCGAGCGTGAAATGCACATCCTGCACCAGCGCGTCGGTTTTCAGCAGCGTGTGCTCGTTTTTCGTGCTGCGGACCACGGCGCAGTCGTCACCGGCACCGGCAATGACATCGCGATCCAGCTTCACACCGCGCATGAGGCGGCGGATGAGCTTGTCTTCTCCGATGTCGGCTAAAGTGGGCATGAAGTGAATGACGAAACCAGAATGGCGAATGACGAATCAATGTCGAAGCCGGAATGATGGAGCCCGCGGCGCAGATTCGATCATTGGGGCTCGGAATTCGACCTTTCGGGCTTCATTCGTCATTCGGAATTGATTCGCTACGCTCCCCTTCGGGCTCCTTTCAGTCGTCTGTCTCACTTCGTTCGGCTCTGGTTTCGTCATTTTTTGACGACCACATTCTGACCATCAAAATGCAAAAGGCGGTTCTTCAGCCCTCGCATCGCCTGTTTCGGGATAAAAACCTCCACATCGCCGATCTGATGCCTGTGCTCGGTGGGTGCGTTCATGCCGCTGATCCACAGAAGCTGCCACCATTCCTGCCCGGCGAGATCGCCCTGGCTGCAACGCACATAGTCGAGGTGCAGGACGTCGCCCGGATGGCCGAAGTGCTCGATGTTGTGCCTCGATTCCAGATAGTCAGCGAAGGCCTGCGAGTAGATCAGGCCGCTGCGGAGTTTATGGAGGACGAGTGCCACGAGGTTAAAAGCGACAAAGCGCGGGACGGGGTGACCGTTCCGCGCTTTGGACAGTGAGAAACAAAGTGCGGATCAGCCGAGGGCCTTGGCGTAGTTCGCGGCGACGGCGGACCAGTTCACGGTGTTCCACCAGGCGGCGATGTAGTCAGGGCGCTTGTTCTGATACTTGAGGTAGTAGGCGTGCTCCCAGACGTCGCAGCCGAGGATCGGTATGCCGGAGCCGTCCATGAGCGGGTTGTCCTGGTTCGGCGTGGAGGTGATGGCCAGTTTGCCGTCTTTAACGACGAGCCAGGCCCAGCCGGAGCCGAAGCGGGTCACACCGGCCTTGGCGAAGGCTTCCTTGAAGGCATCGAAGCTGCCGAAGGCGGCGTTGATCGCGTCACCAAGCGCGCCGGAGGGAGCACCGCCAGCGTTCGGGCCCATGATGTTCCAGAAGAGCGTGTGATTGAAGTGACCACCGCCGTTATTGCGCACCGCGCCCTGGATGTCAGCGGGCACCTTGGAGATGTTTTTGCACAGATCCTCGATGGACAGCGCCTCAAGATCGGCCTTGCCGGCGATGGCGTTGTTGAGGTTCGTCACATACGCGTTGTGATGGCGTCCGTGATGGATCTCCATCGTCGTGGCGTCGATGTGCGGCTCGAGCGCGGTCTTGTCGTAAGGGAGCGGGGGGAGGGTGTGGGCCATGGCTTTGGGGTGGTTAGTGGGTTAAAGCTGTTTTTAGGTAGAGCGGAGACGGAATGGAGCAAGGGCGGAAATGACGAATGACGAACGAAAAACAGGCGCGTCTGGACGCGTTCGATGCCAGAGTCCACCATGAAATCCCGCCGCCTTTTTCGTTTTGCCCTCCTTGGCCTCGTTTTGACCGTTGTGCCGTCCTGCGGGCTCTCGTTTCGCTCGGCATGGAAAAAACCGGCGTCGAATGCCGGCGTCAGCGGCAAATGGGAAGGAACCTGGCTCAGCACTGCCAGCGGGCACACCGGAAAGCTGCGCGCGGTCATCTCCGAGCCTGCGCCGCTGTGCTGCGCTTCGAAACAACAGCCGCAGGCGGTTCCCCACCAGTTCTTCTACCATTGCACCTGGCGCGGCATCCTGAGCGCGGCCTTCAAAACCACCCATCTGGTCGTGAAGAAAAACAACAGCACCCACACCTTCAAAGGTGATCATAAGATGCCGAACTGGGTGGGCGGCCTCTATCACTACGAAGGCACGATCAAGGGCGATGAATTCAACGCCTGCTACGAGAGCGGCCTTGACCGCGGCACTTTCACGATGAAACGCGTGCGCTAAGCAACCATCCTGCCCGGCGCGGTGTTCATTCCGCGCATCGCACGCCCATCGATTCATGAAGTGGTTCTCCAGCTTTCGCGCCCGACTGATCCTGACAGTCTTTCCCGTCGTCGCGGGCATCACCATCGCCACGCTGCTGCTGGCGGAGTGGAAGTTCACGGCGGCTTACCGTCGTTTGTTCGAGGAGCAGTTCGAGTCGCAGATCAGCACATATTCCACAGCGAAAAAGAAGCGCACCGAGGCTCTCTCCTCACGACTCGCGGAGATCGCGAGGCAACCGGAGGTCGTGCAGGCCATTTCGATGAAGGATTTCCCTGCCGCAGGCCAGATTCTACGCCCGCAGCTTGAGGCGCTGGCCACTGAGCGTCTCCAGACCGAGTTGCCGGGCATGAACCGCCCGAATGCCGACGGAGGCGGCACGCGTCCGCAGTTCACATTTGGCCAACGCATACGAGAGGACGACAAGGAGCGCCCCTTTGCAGCGCGGCAGTCCTCCCGTCTGCCTCCCGGCCAGGCACCGTTCATCGCGATCATCGACGCGGATGGGAATTATCTCGCCGCGCCAAAAAAGAACGCCCAGGGCGGCCCAAACGCCCGTCCCATGGCCGAAGCCGGCGAGCAGGGAGAATTGCGTATGCGCGGCGCGAAAATGCAGTGGCTCGGCGGCCGGAAACTGGAGGACGTCCTCAAGGAGCAGGAGGTCGGTTACCTCCGTGTCGAGGGAGACGACAAAGGACGCACGGAACAGGTGCGCGAGGTGTTCATGACGCCACTGCACGATCCTGACAGCGGAAAGTTCCTGGGCGCTTTTTTATTCGGCCTGCCCTTACAGGTTCTGGCCGAGCGACTGCTTTACGAACAAACAAAGAAGTCCGAGTTCGGCGAGATCATGAGCGGTGTTTGGGTGGAGGACGCGCTGGTCAGCTCCACCATCCCGAAGGATCAACGCGACTACATCGCGCAAAAAGTGGCCGAATCGTTGAAGCAGCATGGCAAAGGCCAGCGTGAGGTCACCGTGCCCATCGACGGCGTCCGGCACCAGATCCACTATCGCGTGCTCAATCCTGGCTCCCCCTTCCCTCTCGCCGCGCAGGTGAATCTTTACTCGCTTGAGGCGATGGACCGCGAACTGGGCGAACTGCGGCGGAATGTAGGCGGCCTCGGCTTGGTTGCGTTGGTCATCGCGCTGCTCGTGGTGCTGTGGATTTCACACGGGCTCTCAGGTCCGATCAGCGACATCGTCAGCGGCACGCAACAAATCGAGCAGGGCAACTTCGATGTGCGCGTTCCCGTGCGCAAAAACGACGAGCTCGGCAAGCTGGCCGCTTCCTTCAATGAAATGGCCGCCGGCCTCGCCCTGCAGGAAAAATACCGCAGCGTGCTCAACGCCGTGGCCGACCGCACCGTGGCGGAGCAGTTGATTTCGCAGAGCGGCGCGCTGGGGGGGGAGACGCGGCACGTCACGATGCTGTTCTGCGACATCCGCGGCTTCACGGCCATCACCGAGAACATGCCGCCCGCCGAGGTGATCGATCTGCTCAACGAACACATGACCGCGCTCACCGACGTGGCCTACAAGCACGGTGGCATCGTCGATAAATTTGTCGGCGATTTGATCATGGTGCTATTTGGCGCTCCTGTGAGCACTGGCGCAGATGCGCTGAGTGCCGTGCAGTGCGCGCTGAGCATGCTGCAAGTGCGCAGAACGCTGAACCAGACCTCAAAGCACTCGCTGGAGGTGGGCATCGGTCTTGCCACCGGTCATGTCGTGGCCGGCTGCATGGGCTCGGACCAGCGGTTGAGCTACACGGTGCTCGGACATCGCGTGAACCTGGCCTCTCGGCTGTGCAGCATTGCCCAGGCGGGCGAGATCGTGATGGACGAGGAGACGTACGCGGAGGCCCGGGAGTTGATTCAGGCGGAAGCGATGCCACCCATGCAGCTCAAGGGCATCTCCGAGGCGGTTCATCCGTGGCGGGTGGTGGCCGCGTAATTCCCCGCATGTCCGTCCCGCGCCAGAAACCTGACCTCGTCGCCAAGCTCCGCGATGTCCCGCACACACCGGGCGTCTATGTCATGCGCGACCGCCTGAACCGCGTGATCTACGTCGGCAAGGCGCGCGACCTGCGCAAACGGCTCTCCAACTACTTCACGCCTGCCCGCTCAAAGCTGGCTGATCTCAAGACGCGGGCGCTAATCGCGAGCATCTGGGACTTCGACCTGCATCAGGTTCGCAATGAAACCGAGGCGCTGCTGCTCGAAGGCCAGCTCATCAAGGACTTCCGCCCGCGCTACAACATCAGCTTCCGCGACGACAAGCGCTTCTTCCTCGTCCGCGTCCACTTTGGCGACGCGTTTCCCCGCTTGTCGCTCACGCGGCTCAAGAAGGACGACGGGGCGCGTTACTTCGGCCCCTTCCCCCACGGTGGCGCGCTGAAAACAACACTGAACTGGCTGAACAAACGCTTCGGCCTGCGCGCATGCCGTCCGCTGAAGCCGGACGAGCAGGATTACAAGCACTGCTCCAACGACATCATCAAAAACTGCTCCGCGCCCTGCATCGGCCGTGTTTCGCCGGAGGAATACAAGCAGCGCGTCGAGCAGGCCTGCGAGTTCCTTGATGGCAAAAACAAAGACCTCGTAGCCGCGCTGGAGGATGAGATGAAAAAGGCCGCCGCACGGCTCGACTTCGAGAAAGCAGCCGAGCTTCGTGACATGGTCGAGGACATGCGCAAAACGCTCGTGCCCACGCGCACCTTCGAGCGCGGCGCGCGTGCGAAGGTCGTCAGCACCATCGACCCGATGGCCGATGTGAACGAGTTGCAGGAGCTTTTGCACCTGGAGCAGCCGCCGCTCGTCATGGAGTGCTTCGACATCGCCAACATCGGCACCGCGCATTGTGTGGCTAGCATGGTGCGCTTCAAGAATGGCGTGCCTGACAACGCGAACTACCGCCGCTACCGCATCCGCGCCGTCAGCGGCCAGAACGACTTTGTCAGCATGGCCGAGGTCATCCGCCGTCGTTTCTCGCGCATCTTGCTCGAAGGCAGGGCCACCGCCGGGGATGACGCCGAGTTTTCGCAGGAAGCCCCCGCCGACGCGTTGAAACGCCTCTCCGCGAATCCGAAATTCGTCACGCTGCCGGATTTGGTCATCGTGGATGGCGGCAAAGGCCAGCTCGGCATGGCGGTGGCTGAATTGCAGAAGCTCGGCCTGCACGACCTTCCCATCATCGGCCTCGCGAAGGAGCACGAGGAAGTCTATCGGCCCGGAGAAAGCCAACCGGTCATCATTCCGCACGAACGCGGTGCCTTGAAGCTGCTCCAACGCATCCGCGACGAAGCCCACCGCTGGGCAAACGGCTACCATCAACTGCTGCTGCGTCGCCGCGTGGAGGAAAGCATCCTCGACGACTGCCCCGGCGTCAGCCAGGCCCGCAAAGCCGCGCTTTTGAAAGCCTTCGGCTCCGTCACCCGACTCCGCAAAGCCACCGAGGAGGAGATCGCCGCCGTGGCGGGCATCGGCAAGGCCGTGGCACGGGAGGTGCGGGAGTTCTTGGAGCACCGGAAGTGAGCGCCCGTGCGCCCGCAGGTTCCAAAATGCTTTGAAACTTGTTCATCGACCGATGGAACGACTCATGGTATAGGCCCGGCATGCAAATCCTCGAACAGCTCGGCCTGGGGCTTGGACTGGCGTCGCTCGCGGGCTTGAATCTCTACCTCACGGTGTTTCTCACCGGCATGCTTGTGCGCTTTGATGTGCTGCACCTCGCCGAGAAATATCAAACGATCGAAGTGCTTGGACATGATTGGGTGCTCGCTGCCGCCGGCGTGCTGTATGCCATCGAGTTCATCGCCGACAAGGTGCCTTGGGTGGATTCTCTGTGGGACAGCGTGCATACCATCATCCGTCCGGTCGGCGGCACGATCCTGGCCATGCAGGCCCTGGGCGAAATGCCCGCGCACATGGAGGTGCTCGGTGCCCTGCTAGCGAGTGGCGCGGCCTTGACCACGCACAGCGCGAAGGCCGGAACCCGCCTCCTAGCCAATCACTCGCCGGAGCCCGCCTCGAACATCGCTCTGAGCATCACCGAGGACATCATCGTGGCGGCGGGCACCGTGGTCATGGTGCTGAAGCCCGTCATCGCTCTCTGCATTTTCACTGCGGCCCTGTTCGTGCTCTGGCTCGTGCTGCCGCGCATCTGGCGCGTCGTGCGCCGCTCGTTTGAGATCATCCGTGACAAAGGGCGCGCCTTGTTCCGTCAGGAGGCGCACGCTTAATCGTCGTCCATCACGCCGCCCGCATCATCGAGGGCGTGAGCCTTCAGGTCGTCGAGATCGACCCATTCGAGTGCAGATTCGTGGCTGGCGGAGAGACAGACGGGCGGAGCACATCCGGCGTCGAGAGCTTCCTTCCAGCGGGTGACGCAAAGACACCAGCGGTCGCCGGGTTCCAGGCCGGGGAAATCCCATTCGGGCGCGGGTGTGCTCAGATCATTGCCACGTGCGGCGGAGAAGCGCAGGAATTCGGCGGTGGCTTCGACACAGACGGTGTGCAGGCCGACATCACCGGGACCGGTGCGGCAATAGCCATCGCGATAGAACCCAGTCATGGGTTTGCGACAGCAGCAAGTAAGCGGAGTTCCGAGGACGTTGGTGCGCATGATGATTACTTTCTCCAAGAAGGGCCGACAGGTTCGGCTGCGGGTAGTTTGAAATCCACCGCCAATTCCCTGCTGGCTTCATTATCCTTCATCGTCACGCCATCGGCTGCGCTCTTGATCTCAAATGCCTCGCCAAGGTTGGTTTGAATGTGATTACCACTGATCTCGGTCTCCAGCGGCGGCAAAGTGGCTTTTTTCTCGCCCTGCATGCCGATGAGGATGTTATGCGCGCAGTTCACGAAGGTGTTGTTCGTCACCTTGGCACGTTTGACCTGAAAGTAGCCATTCGGCACGGAATTGGGGATGCCGAGCATGAAACACATCGCGCTGCGCTCGTCATCGCCGGTCAGGCTGTCAAAGAGGTTGCCGGTGACGACGTGATCCTCGCCGATGATACGCACTCCGCCGCTGCCTTTGGCTTGGTTGCCGAAGAAGACATTGTTCTCCACGCGACAGGCGTTGCCGTGGCGCAGCGTCAGCGTGCCAGACACGCCCTTGAAGGTGTTGAAGCGGTAAAGATTGCCGCAGGACTTGTTGGAGATGCACTCGGCCTCCCCGTCGCATTTCTCGAAGAGGTTGTGCTCCACGATACAGGCGGCAGTTTGCATGGAGGTCTTGCTGTCGCCGAGGCGGATCGTCTCGCCGCCGTTCTTGCCCAGCTTCTGCCGTGGCCCAAAGTGGTTGTGGTCGATCTGGTGTTTGCCCTGGTCCTTCGCCTCGTTCGAGAGCCAGACGACCAGCGTGGTGCCCTGCGTCGTCTTGCCGGCGATGTAGCAGTGGTCCACGCGGTTCCGGGCACCGTAGATCGAGACAAATTGGGAGGACTCCTCCGAAGTGAGCTGCGTGTCATTGGTCACCGCGCAGTTCGTGATGCGGCAGTCGCTGGCGAGTTGCTTGGAGTCGAGGCGCAGCTCGATGACCTGCTCACCCGTTGGGTTCTGAAACCACAGGCCATCCACCACAACGTGCGCCCCACCCACCGACAGCCGCGAGTCGCCCGTGAACACCACCCTGCCCGGCGTCTGCGCCTTGATCTTCACCGGCTTCTCCGCCGTGCCTTCCGCATGAATCTTCAGCCGCGCATCGGCCCAAGTGCCGTCTTGTAGAATGATCGTGTCACCAGCCGCGACGGATTTGGCGGCCTCAGCAAATACGGCGGCATCAGCAACGTAGATGTCTTTGGCCGCAATGGGAAGGGAGAAGGTGAGACTCAGGAAAAATAAACGCATTCCACATAGGAGGTGGCAGTCAGCTTGACGGCAAGGCGGTTTTCAGCACACTCCCATCCAAGAATCCCGGTTGGTGAACTGGACGGTTGCATATACCAAACTGGCGCAGAAGGATGCGAAGATGTTTACTTCATTCGCATCTATCACAGAATCGTCATGCAACGCTGCTATCTGCTTGGCTATCCCGCCTGTAGGACGCCGTGGTGATCAAATTCTAAGAGGAAAGTTCTCGTTGGCACGCCGGTGTGGATTCTGCCATGAACTAGTTAGATGTTCAAAATGATATGTCTATTGCAGCAAACCTTCATATTGTGGACTGGATTCGTTTCGAAAGTCATTTCGAGACATCCTCGATCTCAGGTATTCTCGACGCGGATTGGGAAAAACTAACGCATCATGAACGTGCTCAAAAAGCGTCGGACTTTCTAAAATGCCTTTATGAATCGGAGTTTGCAGTTGGGCTGTCTGATATAACAAGATTTCATTCTGATGCCGGCGGGTACGGCCTTTGGTGTGCACTCTGTGAAACCTATTCTGAAATCCGAAGCTACCTTATGGAGGAGGATCGGGAAATTTATGACGAACTGTACCTCCCGTTCATTGGTTCCATCACTGAGAACTTTGGACACTTTGAGGATGTTTTTGAGCTTCCCAACAGATTAAGGTAGCGTCTGAATGCTGGCGGATTGTCCCTCGCTTTCTCACCAGAACGCTGCAAGAAAATGGGAGAACTCTTCTATCACTATTCATTCAGTCGCCTGGTGCACGAAGCGCTTGCATTGCGTTCAATTCCTCCTCCTTTGCCTGGGCGTGCTTCGTATTTCCACGACATGATAGACGGCGTAAGAACAGAATTTGGCAGTCTACATCCGAGATACACAGAAATGACGGAGGGCTGGAGAATTCTTACTCAACAGGCAAGCCATCGTAAATGGGGGCTGGTCGCAATATTCCCGCCTTGACGGCTACAACTTTCACTTGTGCCTGAAAAGATGTGAAAGTGAAGCGTTGATGCTTACAGCGACACGCCCCGCTTCCACGGCAGGAAGTCATCTTGGCCTAGCGCGACGGCCTTCGGCGTGTAGTCGCCGCTGGCGGTGGCGATGACGAGTTCGAGCATTTCCTCGCCCATTTGCTCGACGGTCTTTTCGCCGGTGATGATGGGGCCGGTATCGAAGTCGATGATGTCGGGCATGCGTTGGGCCAAAGCGGTGTTTGTGGAGATTTTGAGCGTGGGGCAGACGGGATTTCCGGTGGGGGTGCCTAGGCCGGTGGTGAAGAGCATCATGTTGCAACCGCCGCCGGCGAGCGCGGTGGTGCTTTCGACGTCGTTGCCGGGGGTGCAGTAGAGCGTGAGGCCGCCGTGCTGGCGGATGGGCTCGGCGTAGTCGAGGACATCGACGATGGGGCTGGTGCCGCCTTTTTTGGCCGCACCGGCGGACTTGATACCGTCGGTGATGAGACCGTCGCGGATGTTGCCGGGGCTGGGATTGGCATCGAAGCCGGAACCGCAGGCCTGAGCGGCACCCTCGTAAGCACGCATGAGGTGGACGAATTTGTCAGCGAGGTCGGCGCTGACGCAGCGGTCGCACAGGCTCTGCTCGACGCCGCAGAGTTCGGGGAACTCGCTCAACACCGGCGCACCGCCGAGCGCGGCGAGGAGATCGGCAGTGTGACCGATGGCGGGATTGGCGGAGATGCCGGAGAAGCCGTCGCTGCCGCCGCATTCGACGGCCATGATGAGATTGCTGAGGGAACAAGGCTCGCGCGTCTGCTCATTCGCACCAGCGAGGCCGAGAAAGGTGTCGCGGATGGCATTCGCCATCATGTCGCGCTCGGATTTGCTCTTCTGCTGCTCGTAGATGAGCAGCGGCTTGTTCATCTGCGGATAAAACGCGGCGAGTTCCTGCTCCAAGAGGCTCACTTGCGCATGTTGGCAACCCAGGCTGAGGACGGTGGCTCCGGCGACATTGGAACTGTTGATGTAGCCTGCCAGCAAGCGGCAAAGCGCCTGCGCATCCTGCCGCGTGCCGCCGCAGCCGAGGCCGTGTTCGAGAAATTTCACGCCGTCGATGTTCTTGAAGACACGAGCGGTGGTGGCGGAGGTTTCCGCCTCGAGCATGGCGGCTTCGATTTGCGCCTTGGACGCGCCTTCTCGCTGCATCTGCACGAGGCGATGCGCAAACTGCTCATACGGCGAGGTTTTGCCGTAGCCGAGGCTGCGGGTGAGCGCCTCGCGCATGAAGGCGAGGTTGCGGTTCTCGCAGAAGACGAGCGGGATGACGATCCAGTAATTCGCGGTGCCCGCAGGGCCGTGGGAGCGCTTGAAGCCGTTGAAGGTGCGGTTCTGCCACTTCGAGACATCGGGCGGTGTCCAGGTGTAGTCGCGCTGCTTGCCGCTGAAGGCTGAGGTAGCGTGGACGACGTTGTGGGTATGAATGAGCGCGCCTTTGGCGATAGGCTGCGTGGCTTTGCCGACGATGACGCCATACATGGTGACGAGATCGCCCACGGCGAAGTCATGCGCGGCGAATTTCTGCTTCGCGGGGATCTTTTCGAGCAGCGTGCCGGTGTGACCATTCACGGAGAAGGACGCGCCTGCGTCGAGATCGCGGAGGGCGACGAAAGCGTCGTCGGAAGGATGAACTTGGAGGATGGCGGACATGATTTTCAGTTCTCGGTGCGCTGTTTGCAGCTTTCAGAACAGAGAACAGAGAACAGAGAACCGCGAACTGCAATTTTAACCTTGGCTCCCGGCATGGGAGCGGCTTAGATCGACGATCATGCTCGAAATCAACAATCTCTCCCACGTTGTCCCCGGCAAGACCAAGGAACCTCTCCGCGTGCTGGAGCAGGTCAGCTTCATGGCCCCGGGTGGCCATGTCCTGGCGGTGATCGGGCCCTCCGGCAGCGGCAAGACCACGCTGCTCCGCATCCTTGCCGGCCTGACGGACCCGGAGGCTGGCAGCATCACCCTGCGCAGCCGCGATCTGATCAAACAGCCGCTTTATCCCACTCAGCTCGGCTGGGTGCCCTCCGGCGATGATAGCCTGATCGAACATCTCACCGTGCGGGAAAACCTGATCAGCGCTGCCCTGCTGCGCGGTGCCGGCCGCACGAAGGACGAACTGCTCTCCCGCGTTTCGCATGTGCTGGTGACGGTAGGATTGGAAAACATCGCCACGGAGCGCACCTCGATGCTGGCACTGCCGCAGCGGCGGCGGTTGAAGCTGGGGATGGCCCTGGTGGCCGATCCCGTGATTGTTCTCTGCGATGATTTCACCGTGGGGCTGGATGTGCGCAGCGAGCGCGAGTTTGAGGCGCTGCTGAAGCTCGTCGCCAGCGACCGGCCGGACCGCATCGTTATCCATGCAACAGACGCTTTGGCCAACCTAGCCGCGTATGACACCGTCGTCGTGCTGCATGAAGGCTATGTGGCCTTCCACGGTCCGGCACGGGCCATTCCGCATTACTTCACCGTGCCGACCTACGACGAGGTCTATGCGCGTCTCGCGAAACGCCCCGCGCAGCGCTGGGGGGACTCGTGGATGAAGCACCGCGACTCTTATTATGCCGCCTTCAAGCTCGGCGGTGGCGCGGAAAAACTCTCCGCTGCCGAGGAGGACCCCGGCGACGAGGACCGCACCATCGTGATGAAGCAAAACGAGGTGGAGGAGGAGAAAAAGCCCGCCGAACCCGAGGTGCGGCCGATCATTCCCCTGCCCGGCGCCTTCAGCCAGGCCCAGCATCTGCTGAAACGCCGCTGGTCGCTCCTGCGTCGCACTCCGCGGGAGTGGATCGCGCATGCCGCGCTCCTCGTTGGCGCGCCTGTCATCGTGGCGCTGCTCATGCTGCCGAACAAAAAGCTGCTCAAGGAGGCGGCCGGAGGTGCTGCGGGCGCCGAGGTGCTGTGGCCGGCGAGCCATACCGTCTCAATGATCACCCTGCTGCAAGTGCTGCTGGTCATGTTCATGGGGCTGCGGCTCGGCGCGCGCGAGATCGCCACGCGCCGCGCGGTTTACGAGCGCGAGCGCATCGGCGGTGTGTCAGCCGGAGCCTGGCTGCTGGGATCGCTGCTGTTCATGCTGCCCATCATCCTGGTGCAGGGCTTCTGGATGGAAATGTTCCTCGACATCATCTCCGGCGGCCTGCCGGGCACAGGTCTGGCGAAGCTTCTGCTGCCTGCTCTTTCAGGTGTGGCTTTCGCCTCCCTCTGCCTCGGCATCTCCGCGAACTCGGGATCGCCGGAGCGCGCTCACAGCGTCTCGCTGACGCTGCTGTGCGCGAACGTGCTGCTTTGCGGGGCGCTGCTGGGATTCCCGCAGACACTCGGTCACGTCGTCCACCCCTTCATCACCGCGCACTACGGCTGGTCGGGGATTATCGACTCGCTGCAAAAGACGCCGTTCTTCCATCCCATCGACCAGTTTGTGAAAACGTGGTTCGCAACTCCCAATCTCGCGATGATCATGCTCGGCGTGCATTTCCTCGTCGGCCTGGTGCTGGCGTTCGTGGGCCTCCGCCGCCGTGCGTGAGGATTAAGGAGGATTTATCGATTTGACCGCTCATGCCGCTGAATTTCGTCCGCTTCAAGCACGCCCGTTTCTCCGCACGCTTCCCTGACACGTTTCGTTACTCCCGCTCGCATTACTGGATGGCTCCGGTGGAGGACGAGCCCGGCCTGTGGCGTGTCGGCTTCACCAAATTCGCCACACGCATGCTCGGGGAGCTCGTGGACTGCGACTGGAAGATGAAGGAGGGAGACCTCGTGCGCCCCGGCGACAACATCGGCTGGGTGGAGGGCTTCAAGGCCGCGTCCGACGTGTATTGCGTGATGAACGGTGCCTTCGCCGGAGGCAATCCGGGCCTCAAAGTGGACGCCTGCATCGTGCGCAGCGATCCCTATGAGCAGGGCTGGCTCTACGCCGTGCGCGGCGAGCCCGAGGCCGAATCCCTCGATGTGAACGGCTACATCGAGCTCCTCAGCGGCACCATCCAGCGCATGGCGGAGGAAGGGCATGGCGAGGAAGAAATGACGAATGACGAATGAGGAAGGCCGAAAGCGCCTAGCAGGAGCGTTTTCCTTCGCCAGGCAGCGCCTTTGGCCCCGCAGGCCACCGGCAAGCGACGAATTTGATCGCGCAGACTCAACCGCCAGGGCGTATGAGACACATTCAGCATGACCGGAGTTGCAGCCTCGGTGATCCGGCATTTCCTCATCTTCCCATGTCCTCCTTCCTCCAATTCGACCAAACCGGCAATCCCGCCGAGGTTCTTCAGCTTCGCGAACGCACGCTCACGCCACCGGAAGGGCATGAGGTGCGCGTGCGCATGCGCTACGCGCCGGTGAATCCGGCGGACCTGAATTTCATCGAGGGCACCTACGGCCGCGCCGCGCATCCGCCGTGCATTCCCGGCCACGAGGGCTGTGGCGAAGTCGAGGAGGTCGGCAGCGCGGTCACCTCCTTGGAGAAAGGCGATGTCGTCGCGCCGCTGCTCGGCACCGGCTGCTGGACGCAGCATCTGACCGCGCCGGAGCATCATTTCGCCAAGCTGCCTCCGCAGATCGATCCCGTGCAGGCCAGCATGCTGCGCATCAATCCCGTCACCGCCTGGGCGCTGCTCAAGCATTACGTGAGCCTCGACGAAGGCGCCTGGGTGGTGCAAAACGCCGCGAACTCCGGTGTCGGCCGCGCCGTGATCCAAATCGCGCACCACTTCGGCCTGCGCACGTTGAACTTCGTCCGCCGGCCCGAGCTCATTGATGAATTGAAGGCGCTCGGTGCCGACGCGGTCGTCCTCGACAACGACGAAGGCGTCGCCGAGGCAAAAAAGATCCTCGGAAACGAGCCGGTTCGCCTCGCGGCGAACGCCGTCGGTGGTGACAGCGCCATCCACCTCATGGATGCGCTCAGTTCCGAGGGCGTCATGGTCACTTACGGCGCGATGAGCCGCCGCAGCCTCAAGGTGCCCAACAAGTTCCTCATCTTCAAAAACCTCCAACTTCACGGCCTGTGGATCACGAAATGGTTCGAAAAGGCCAGCACACCCGAGCTTCGCGAGGTGCTCGACCCTCTCACCGCGCTCATTGAAAAAGGCGAACTCGTCACCGCCATCGACCAGATCGTCCCGCTGGCCGATTTCAAACAAGCCATCCTGCGAGCCCAGCAAGGCTCCCGTCACGGAAAAGTCATCCTCGATCTCGCCTGAAGCCGATGCGCGTCCTCCTCACCAACGATGACGGCATCACCGCCCCCGGCCTGCGCGCCCTGGAGGAAGCTGTGACACAACTCGGCTGGCAGCCCGTCGTTGTCGCGCCTGCCGTCGAGCAGAGCATGTGCGGCCACCGCGTCACCACCCATCAGCCGCTCAAGGTCGAGCAGCATGCCGAGCACCGGCACGCCGTGCATGGCACGCCCGCCGACTGCGTCCGCATCGCCTTGTTCGCGCTGGATGTGAAACCCGCCTTCGTGCTCTCCGGCGTGAACGCCGGCGGCAATCTCGGCCAGGACATCGTCATCTCCGGCACCGTCGCCGCCGCTCGGGAGGCCGCGTATCACGGCCTGCGCTCCTTTGCTTTCTCCCACTACATGATTCGCGGCCTGGCGGTCGATTGGCGGCGCACCGCGTCATGGATCGCCGAGATCCTCGGCGAAACGCACCCCCAGGAGCAGGCGCACCGCACCTTCTGGAACGTCAACCTCCCGCATCTGCCGCCGGACGTGCAGACGCTCCCGCCCCGCGTCCCCTGCCCTCCCGCCCGCTCCCCTTTGAACGTCTCCTACATCAGGAACGAGCACGGCTTCGCCTACACCGCCTCCTACGCCGATCGTCCGCGCGATCCCGGCTCGGACGTGGACGCCTGCTTCAGCGGCAACATCGCCGTCTCCCTGCTGCACGTATAAAGGGGAACGATGGGACGCTTTGGGGCGCCCAAGTGCCACCGCCTTGACATCCGGTCGGATCACGGCCCTAAGTAGCGCCCCCTTTTTCCCGCCAGCCCGCCCAACACCACATGCCCAAAGCCCTCATCATTGCCGAGAAGCCCAGCGTCGCCGCCGATCTCGCCCGTGCACTCGCCAAAGCCCCCGGCATGAAGCCTTTCACGAAGGAGAAGGACTGGTATGAGAACGAGACGCATGTCATTTCCTCCGCCGTCGGCCATCTGCTCGAGCTGGGCATGCCGATGGTGAACGGGAAGAAGATCGGCTGGGGCTTCACCAGCCTGCCGATCCTGCCGGAGAAGTTCGAACTGAACCCCATCGAGAGTAGCGAAGATCGCTACAAGGTCCTGACCCGGCTGATCAAGCGCAAGGACATCGACCTGCTGATCAACGCATGCGACGCCGGCCGCGAGGGTGAGTTGATCTTCCGCTACATCGTGGATGCCACCGGGACGAAGAAGCCAATCCAGCGCCTTTGGATGCAATCCATGACGCAGGGCGCGATCTTGGACGCTTTCAAGAAGCTGCGCAGCGACGAGGAGATGCAGCCCCTCGCTGACGCGGCGAAATGCCGCAGCGAGTCCGACTGGATCGTCGGCATCAACGGCACGCGGGCACTAACAGCGCTGAACTCCCGCCACGGCGGCTTCCGCCTGACGCCGGTGGGCCGCGTGCAGACGCCGACGCTTTCTATCTTGGCTAAGCGCGAGCGGGAAATCGCCGCCTTCGAACCCCGCACCTACTGGGAGGCCATCGCGCTCTTTGAGGTGGCCGCTGGCCGTTACCAGGGCCGCTGGATCGACGAGGAGTTCAAGAAGGACGAGAACGACGAGCACAAGAAGGCGGAGCGCATCTGGGATGAAAAGACCGCGCAGGCCATCGCCGAGCGCTGCATCGGCAAGCCGGGCAAGATCGAGCAAACGACCAAGCCTGCGCGCCAGGCCGCCCCCCTGCTCTACGACCTGACGAGCCTCCAGCGCGAAGCGAGCAACCGGTTTGGCTTCTCCGCCCGCCGCACGTTGCAGATCGCTCAGGCCTTGTATGAAAAGTTCAAGGTGCTGACCTATCCGCGAACCGACTCACGCCACCTGCCGGAGGATTACATCGGCACGGTGAAGGACACGCTCAAGACCTTCGCCAGCCATGACAGCCGCAAGCATGACGCGCTGCCGCATGACCTCGGCACGCACGCGGCCACGGTGCTCGACAACCAGTGGGTTCGCCCGAACAAACGCATCTTCGACAACTCTAAGGTGAGCGACCACTTTGCCATCATCCCCACCGGGCAGATTCCGCCGAAGGAGCTGCCGGAGGCCGAGCAGAAGGTGTTCGACATGGTGGCGCGCCGCTTTGTCGCGGTGTTTTTCCCCGCTGCGGAGTTTGAGGTGACCACCCGCATCACGCGTGTCGGCAAGGACGCCTTCAAAAGCGATGGCAAGGTGCTCAAGATGCCGGGCTGGCTGGCCGTCTATGGCAAGAAAGCCGCCGAGGAGACCGCCGAGAGCGGCGAGGACGCCGCGAAGCTGCTTGTCGATGCCAAAGATGGCGACACCGCCAGCACGCTGGATGTGGAGGTGAACGAGCTTCAGACGAAGCCGCCGCCCCGCTACACGGAAGCCACCCTGCTCTCGACGATGGAAGGCGCAGGAAAGCTCGTGGAGGACGAGGAACTCGCCGAGGCGATGAGCGAACGCGGTCTCGGCACGCCGGCGACGCGCGCGGCCATCATCGAAGGCCTCATCATGGACCGCTACATCGAGCGCGTGCAGCGTGACATGCATGTGACGCAGAAAGGCCTCGCTCTCATCGACCAGATCAGCGCCATCGGCATCGACGCGCTCAGCTCGCCGGAAATGACCGGCCAGTGGGAGTACAAGCTGCGCCAGATGGAGCACCGCGAGCTCGACCGCGAGAGCTTCATGAAGGACATCCGCCGGGTGACGAAGCAGGTCGTGGAGAAGACCAAGGCGTACTCGAAGGAAGCGAAGGAGAAGGTTTACCCCGAATTCCCCGCCGTCTGCGGCGTCTGCGGCAGCAAGGAAGGCTACAAGCAGACGGAGGAGTTCTACGGCTGCAAAAATCCGAAGTGCAAGGTGCGCGTCTACAAGACGGTCGCCAGCCGCCCGCTGAGCGACGACGAGATCCGCACGCTCATCGAGAAACGCTTCATCGGGCTGCTCGACGGCTTTCGCAGCAAGAAGGGCAAGGAGTTCAGCGCCGGACTGCAGATCAAGGACGACATGAAGCTGTCCTTTGTCTTTGAAGGCAACGATCCGGACGCGATCAACTGGGACGAGTGCCCCGTCATCACGAAATGCCCCGTCTGCGCCCTCAAGAAGCGCGAAAGCCAGATCTATGACACGCCGGACGGCTATGTCTGCAAAACCGCGCTAACCGAGGCCGGTAAATGCAACGCGCGCCTGCCGAAGGTGCTCTGCAAAAAGGAGATCACGCCCGAGAACGCCCGCGAGTTCTTCGAGGGGGGCAAAACCTCGCTCATCACCGGCATGATCTCGAAACGCGGCCGCCCGTTCAGCACCTTCCTCGTCTGCACACCGGGCGAGAAGCGCATCATGGGATGGGAATTCCCGCCGCGCGAGCCGAAGCCGAAAGCGCCGAAAAAACCGGCGGGCGTGCGGAACCGCGGCTGAGAGCGGCTCATTCCTTCGGCTTGATCAGGTGGGAGTATTTTTCCTTCCAATCCTCGGGAAGGCGCACGGGCTTGCCCTCAGGCATCTGAACGAGCGCGAGTGACTGGCGGCAGGTGATGAGCAGCATATCATCCTCCGCCCGGCGCATCTCGAACGCGCACCAGAAACGCACGCGCTCAACACTTTCGAGGCGGCCGCGGATGACGAGCTCGTCACCGAGCTTCGCAGGCCGCTTGTAGTCGATCTCCGTGCGCACAACGACCGGGAAAAGCTGCGTCTGTGACATCTCGCGCAGCTTCATGCCGAGCTTCGCAGCAAGACGGGTGCGGTTCGTCTCGATCATGCGCAGGTAGGCGATGTTATGCACGACGCCACCGCAGTCAGTGTCAAAAAACATGACTTCCTCGCGGGTTTCGATGGCCGGCGTGTGGTGCATGTCAGCTCAAGGCAGCGCGCACGGCGGATTCATCCACGCCGCGCAGCTTGAAGACACGGAGCACGGTGTCCTCGATGAGATTGTTCGGGCAGGAAGCCCCGGCGGTGATGCCGACGGTGACCGGACCGTCGCTGGCGAGCTTGGTGGAGTAGCTTTCCTTCTCCGCCTTCAGATGCAGGTCGAAATGCACGATCTGCTCCAGCGACTTGAGACAGTCGGCGGTGCGGATGAAGAAGGTGGGAAGCTGCTGCTCTCCGATTTCCACAAGGTGGGTGGTGTTGGAGCTGTTGTAGCCTCCGACGACGAGCAAAACGTCGAGCGGCTGCCGCAAAAGGCCGAAAAGCGAGTCCTGCCGCTCCTGTGTGGCTCCGCAGATGGTGTCGAAGACCTGGAAATTGGCCACGCCCGCCTCCGGACCGTGGCGGTCCAATACGGCCTGCCGCAGACGTCGCTGCACCTCCTCGGTTTCCGATTTGAGCATCGTGGTCTGATTCGCCACGCCGATGCGGGTGAGGTGAAGGTCGGGATCAAAGCCATCGGAATGCGCCCCCGGCGGGAAGCGCCTCAGAAACGCCTCCCTGTCCCCGCCGTGACGGATGTAGTCGCAAACGTAATCCACATCGGCCAAGGTGAGAACGACCAAGTAGTTGCCCATGCCGTCGTCCCCCATCGCACGCGAGGAGGTGGCGCGGGTTTCCTCATGCGAAGCCTTACCGTGGATGATCGAGGTGAAGCCAGTCTTTGCATACTGGCGCACACGCTTCCACACGCTCATCACATCGCCGCAGGTTGTGTCCACCACAAGGCAGCCGCGTTCGCTGATGAGCTTCATCAGCCGTGTTTCGGCACCGAACGCGGGCACGATGACCACATCCTCGTTCGTCAGCGTGGCCACCACGGTCTCATGCTCGTGATTGGGAATGCTGACCACACCCATCTCGGTGAGCTGGCGGTTCACCTCCTGGTTGTGAATGATCTCGCCAAGGAGAAACACACGACGATCCGAGAAAACCTTCCTTGCAGCATAAGCCAGATCGATGGCGCGCTCGACACCGTAGCAAAAACCGAAATCACGGGCGAGACGGACCGTGGTGGTGCCCACGGTCAGCACGCTGCCTCGGGCACGGATTTGTTCGACAATAACACTGCGATAATGCGTCTCGACCTCCGCCTGCACGCGCTCCATGACCTCCGGCGTGCGGACATTCACACGACGGGCGACTGGAGCGGATGCTGGGGCTGACATTGCGATGAAGAAGGTCGGAGGCGGCCGGATCAGTAGTACATCTTGCCCTTGGCGGCGTCCTCAAAGACCTTGTTGCTCATCATATAAGAGTCAGGCGGATCAGCGAGCTTGCTGTCATCCAGCACAGGAAGCGTTTTGCCGATCGTGGCGTCTTCCGGGTGCGAGGTGGCGATGATCAGCGGCGTGCCGGTCCTGACCATGCTGAAGATTTTCTGCGCGGATTTGATCGGCAGACGCACACAGCCGTGAGTGCAGGGATAGGGCTTCACCCAGCCCCAGTGCATGCCGTAGGCGGACTTGAACTCCATCCAGAACGTCATCGGATAGCCGGCTCCGGGAGAGCTGACACGGCGGCGGTTGGCTACCTTGCTGTAAATCGTGTAAGTGCCGAGTGGCGTGGGGCTGCTGGCGGTGCCCACGGAACACGGCGTGGCGAGCAGCACCTCATTCCCCTCCATCACATAAACACGCTGGGCGCCGGTGCTCAGTTTGACCTTCACGGCCGAGGGATTCTTCACCGGCTTGGCGGGCGGGTCGAAATGAACCGAGTAGTTGCCCTTCTTGACCGCGGCGCACTGACTCAGCGTGAGGGCGAGACCGATGAAAGCGAAGGCTTTCAAAGAACGGGAGAGGATGGGGAGGATTGTTTTCATGCAGGCCTGCGGTTTAGCACACGATTCCACCTGCTCCACCCATTTTTATTCTTCTCCGAAGCTCTTGTGCGGAAGAAGAAACTTTGCCCTCATGCCCGCGTTCTATCGCCGCACATGCCTTCCCCCACCTTGATCGATGTTCTCGTCCGCACCGCAGCCAGCGCCGGATGCTCGGAGCCCACCCGACTGCGCCACGCGCTCGAACTGGCCGCCGACAAGCACCAGCCGCTCATCGAGGCGCTGGTGGACGCGAACATGGTCGATGAGGACCGCTTCTTTGCCCAGCTCGCCACCGGACTCGGCATGCCGTATTCCGAAAACGGGATCGCAGACGCCGCCGAGGGGCTGCATTCACGTTTTCCGGCCAAACTGGCGCTGCGGCACCGCATCTGCCCGGCGCAGGTCGCAAATGGCGAGGTAACCATCCTCACCTACAACCCTTTCGATCTCAGCGCACGGCAGGCCGTCGGCCAGGAGTTGCGCAAACGCGTCCACTGGCAGATCGCAACGCGGCATCGCATCCTCGAAGCGCTGCATCAGGGCTATGGCGTCGGCGCGGAGAACTTCGAGGAGCTGCTCGAAGGCCGCGAGGCTGGCGATGACACCGATGACCTCAAGCAGGAGACCACCGTGCTCGACGAGGCCGACGAGGAGGCCACGGTGATGAATTTCGTGAACCAGGTCTTCCGCGAGGCGCTCAAAGAACGCGCCACGGACATCCATGTGGAGCCACTGGAGCGTGACCTGCGCATCCGCTACCGCGTGGATGGAAAGCTCCTTGAAGTGCCTGTGCCGCCGAACATGCGCCTGCTGCAGAACTCGCTCATCTCGCGCCTCAAGATCATGGCGCACCTCGACATCGCCGAGCGCCGACTGCCGCAGGACGGCCGCATCAACCTCGAGCTCGACGGCGAACCCATCGACGTGCGTGTGGCGACGATTCCTAGCGTGAACGGCGAATCCGTGGCGCTGCGCCTGCTCACACGCAAAAAATTCGACCTCATGGCCCTCGGACTCGACGACAAGACCGAAGGCATCATCCGCAAGCTGCTCGCCGCACCGAACGGCATCATCCTCGTCACCGGCCCCACCGGCTCCGGCAAGTCATCCACGCTTTACACCTTCCTCAAGGAGCTGAACACGAAGGAACGCCGCATCGTCACGATCGAGGATCCGGTCGAAAACAAGCTCGATGGCATCGTGCAGATCGCGGTGAAGCCGGAGATCGACCTGACATTTGCCGCCGGTCTGCGCAGCATCCTGCGCGGCGACCCGAACGTCATCATGGTGGGGGAAATGCGTGACCAGGAGACCGTCGAGATCGCCATCCGCGGCGCTTTGACCGGTCACTTGGTGTTTTCCACCCTTCACACGAACGATGCTGTCGGCGGCATCTCGCGTCTGCTCGACATGGGCATCGAGCCTTTCATGATCTCATCGTCCGTGCGCGCCTTCCAGGCCCAGCGCCTCGTGCGCACGCTGTGCGGCAACTGCAAGCAGCCCGCGCATCACGAAGAAAGCCACCTGCGCACCATCGGCTTCCCGCTGGAATGGAAACACAAGCTCTTCAAGCCCGTCGGCTGCCGCTCCTGCCGCAACACCGGCTTCACCGGCCGTCTCGCAATCATGGAAATCTGCCTCATGACCGAGGCGCTGCAGGACAAGATCAACAACCGGGCCAACTCGATGGAGTTGAAGGCCCAGGCGCTCAAAGACGGCATGGTGCCGATGCGCCAGTATGGCTTCCGCAAAGCTTCGGAAGGCGTCACCACGATCGAAGAAGTCATGACCGTGACAGCGGCAACGGAGTAGTCTTGAATTGATCTTTGTTCGCTTTTAGAGAGCCGACCACATGCCCGCATTTACCTACACCGCCCTCACCGCCACCGGACAGACGGTTTCAGGCTCGATCACTGTCGGCTCACGTGCCGAGGCGTTTCGGAAGATCGAGGCGCAAGCGCTGACGCCGGTAAAGGTCACACAGGAGGAAAAGTCGGAATCCGCGAAGGCCAAGGCGGCCGCGGATGAGGGGCCGGTGAAGCTAAAGCGGGCGCAGTTGATCCTCTTCACAGAAGAACTTGCCGATTTGCTCGATGGCGGCCTGCAGATCGATCAGGCGTTCCGCGTGATGCAGGAGCGTCAGGAGGCCGAGTCGCTGCGGCGTGTTGCCTCCACGATGCGCAATGAACTGCGTGAAGGCTCCACGGTGGCAAAGGCGCTGAAGAAAGCGTCGCCGAGTTTTGACGAGCTGTATTGCAACCTGGCCGCCGCAGGTGAGGTCAGCGGCTCGCTGCCCAGCATTCTGCGTCGTCTCGCCTCGAATCTGACCGTCATGGCCGAGCTTCAGTCGAAGGTGACCTCGGCGATGATTTATCCCGCCTTTCTCATCGGCGCCTGCGTGGTGCTCATGGTGGTGTTCATGACCTTCATGGTGCCGCAGATCACCGACCTGATGTCCAAAAACGGCCAGCAACTCCCGGCGGCGACGCAGTTGCTCATCAGCTTCAACAATTTCATGGCCGCGTGGTGGTGGGTGATCGCCATCATCATCACCGCCATCGTGCTGACCTTCCGCGGTTACATTTCCAGCCCGGCGGGCCGCATGTGGTGGGACGAGACGCGGCTGAAGCTGCCGCTCTTCGGCGCGATCATGAGCATGCGCTTCTACGCGCAGTTCGCGCACTCGCTGGGCAATTTGATCACCAACGGCGTGCCGCTGCTGAACAGCATCCGCCTCGTATCGAAGATTTCGGCCAATGTTTTCATCCAGGACCTGCTGGCGAAGGTCACCATGCTGGTCTCCGAGGGCGCGCCGCTGTCCAACGCGCTGCGGAAGGTCGGCAGCTTCCCGCTGCTGCTGGCGGACATGATCGCCGTGGGCGAGCAGACCGGCCAACTCGGCAGATCGATGGAAAAATGCGCCATCCGTTACGACAAGGAGCTCGACCAGCGCATCAAGCGTATGACAGCCATGATCACTCCGATCATCCTCGTCGTCATGGCGGTCATGGTCGGCACCGTGGCTTACTCCATCGTCGCCGCCATCGCACAGAGCGTCACTGGCATTCGTGGGCGCTGAAACCCGCGGCCAAAAATCTTGTTAATCCCTCCCAAACCCTGTTAAACCTGCCTCACCATGAAAATCCGCACACCGCACTCCAAATTCCGCCCTGGCTTCACCCTGATCGAAATTGTCATCACGCTGACCATCATCGCGATCCTGGCCTCCGGCTCGATTTACCTGCTCAAAGGCCAGATCGACTCCGCCAAGGACACCCGCGTGGACAGTGACCTGCAGGCCATCGGCCTCGCCCTCCAGTCCTATGAGTCACGGGCACTGCGCATGCCCACGACGGAACAGGGATTGAAAGCGCTGGTCGAAAAGCCCACCATCGAGCCCATTCCTGAAAATTATCGCGCATTCATGGAAGAGATGCCGAAGGATCCCTGGGGGCAGGAATACAAGTATCGCTTCCCTGCCCAGAAATCGAAGAAACCCTACGACGTGTGGTCCGTCGGAGCTGATGGCCAGGACGGCACCGAGGACGACATGGGGAACTGGAAGAAGACGGCGGCCAAGTAATGACGAAACCAGAATGAGGAATGGCGAATGAAGCCCCAATGCCGAAGCTCGAATGGTCTTCCAGCCGCCTCTGAAGCGGCCGCCATTCGTCATTCATCATTCGTCATTCATCATTCCGCGCAGCGGGCCTTCACCCTCGTCGAAATCATCATCGCGCTGACCATCGTGGCGGTGCTGGCCGCGGCGACGGTGCCGATGCTCAAAGGTTTCCGCGACGAGCGGCTGGCGCGTGAGCCGGTGGCGAAACTGGTGCAACTGGCACGCGAGGCGCGCATGCGGGCGATGACGGAGAAGCGTCCTTATCAGGTGGCGTTTCATGGCGGCGGGTTCACCGCGTCGCGTTACTTCAATCCCTACCTCCAGCTCGCGGAACTGGAGGAATTCGTCGCCACGGCGGAAAATCCGCCGCCGGAAACCGACACCGTGGACAAAACCGACCTCGACAATGGCGGAGGCCTGACCAAGACGACGGAACTGCCGCTGGCACCGCCCGCGCCGAAGTATGATGAGCATTGGAACGAGAAGTACGAAATGCCGCAGGACATGAAGTACTCCATCCAATACTGGTATGACACGGAGCCGACCTTTCTCGAAGGTGATCTGGTCAGGCTATGGGTCTTCCAGCCCAGCGGCATCTGCACGCCGCTGAAGATCCACATCGAACGCGAGAGCGCCACGTTTGATGTCGAGTTCGGCGCGCTGACCGCCGACATCGTGAAGGAGAGCGTCGAACTGCGATGAAAACCATCCGCCAGAAGCGCCGCGCAGGTTACATCTTGTTCGAGCTGGTGCTCGCGCTGACGATTTTCGCCATCGCGGTGCTCGGGTTGGCGAAATCCCTCGACCAAGCACTCTCCACAGCGAACCTGCTTCGTCGCGACCACATCATCCGCATCGGCATGCGCAACTTTTTGGAGGAGATCCGCAACAAGCCGCTCACCGAGATGAGCACCAGCAGCACGGACACAACGTATGGCATCACCTATGTGAGCAGCACCGAGCCGGTGGCGCTGAGAACGACCAACGGCGGCACTTTGAGCGACATTCACAACCTGACCATCAAGGCCACGTCGTCCTTCGATGGTGTGCCCCAGGAGGACACCCTGAGCGTCTATGTTTACAAACCCGCCCAGAAGTAAGCGGCGCGACGCCTTCACCCTGATCGAGGTCGTGATCGGCATCACGATCCTCGCGATGATCACAGTCACGCTGTTCGCCATCATCCGCGGCTCGGTGCGCGGCGCGGCAGAGATCGAGCACATCCAGCGGGAGAGTGATTCGGTGAATCGCTTCATTGAGCTGAGCCGAAAGGCCTTCACCACGCTGCCGAGCACGGCCACGCTCACCCTGAAGCTGGTGCAGAATACCGAACCGGTCATACAAGAGCTTACCATCGCTGGCTCGCCGGATTGTTTTCCCTTTGGCATGAATCCCATCACGCTGAAGGACACCACGCTGCGCATCCGCCCGCATCCTGACGGCCTGGTGGATGCGAATGACATGCCGCTGCATTACCTCAGCCTGTCGCGCGCGGACATCATCCCACAGACGGACGACCGCGAGACCGGCATCCGGGAGGCCACCACGGGCTTGTATGCGCCTGACGAGGAAGGCCGCTACTGGATGCCGCTGCTGCCGGATGTCGTTTCCCTGAAGTGGCGCTTTTACGTCGAGAAGGAGGAGACGTGGTATGAGGAATGGAGCAAGTCGCAGTGGCCGGACCTGATCGAGGCTCAGCTCGTCCTCAAGGACCGCACGCTGCCGATCCGCATGGTTTATACCGTGCCAGTGCTCACCATCACCGCAGGCCGGACACCGCCCACGACAAGCGGTTCATCCGGCTCCGGCCCCGCCCAGCCAGCGCCCGTGACAGGCACACCAACGGGTGGCGGAGGTGGTCCGGGGGGCGGATTTGGTGGAGGTGGAGGCGGACGAGGGGGGCCAGGAGGAGGTTTTGGCCCTCCTGGTGGCGGGCGTGGTGGTCCCGGCGGAGGACTCGGTCCTCCTGGCGGTGGCGGATTCCCAGGTCGTGGTGTTCCGCCCGGTGGCGGAGGCACACCTCCGGCAGGTGGTGGTGCTCCCGGAGGAGGTGGCGCGCCATGAACATCCCCACCTCCGCAGCAATCAGGCAGCCACGCTCACGCCGTGAGCATGGTTCGGCACTCATGCTCATGATTTGGGCCATTTTGCTCATGTCCGTGACGGTCATGGGCGTCGTCGAGTACATCACCTACAGCGCCGAGGAGTCGAAAATGGCCGCGTATCAGTTTCGTGCGCTGCATCTGGCGGAAAGCGGACTGGCCGTGGGCCTGCACCCGAACACACGCCGCGGAGATCTCGTTTTGAAGCAGAAGGTCGGCCCGGACAGCGGCTTTGACGTCGTCATCAATTACGAAGGCGCGCGCATCCCCATCAACTACGCCACCGACGAGCGCCTGCGGGAGGCGATCTACAATCTTTTCATCTACTGGCAGCTCAACGCCGACGAGGCCGGCATCGCCGCCGATTCGCTGGCCGACTGGGTGGACAACGACAACAACCAGCGCGCCAACGGGGCGGAGGCGGAGTATTACAAGCAGCTCGGCATCTATGACGCTCCGCGCAACCAGGGCTTCTCTCGCGTGGACGAAATGCTGCTCGTTCGCGGCATGGACGCGGTGGACCGCAAAAAACCTGAGTGGCGTGAATACTTCAGCGTTTACGGCGAAGGGCAGATCGACCTGCGTACCGTGTTTAAAGATGTCCTGCTGGCCGTCACCGGCGCTTCCGAGGGTGATGTGACACGATTCATCACCGAACGCGACGGAGCCGACGGCATCCCCGGCACCGAGGATGACCGCCGGATCCGAGATGAGGAGGCTTACCAGCTCCTCGGCCTCAGCGGCGACCGCCTCGCCTCCATCAGCGGCATCGTGAATGACGACGACACCACCCTGCGACGCATCACCAGCATCGGCTGGGTTGGGGACAAGCGTGCCAAGATCATCGTTGTCACAAGAAGGAATAGTGACACCGGTGCGGTGACCTACTTGGGGCGGATGGAAGAATGAGCCGCCGCGAAACGGCAAAAATCGTTTCGACCGCAGACTCGTGAGAGTTCATTCCACATTCGTCGTTTCCCCACGCAACTTCACACGCCGCCGCACGTTCCAAATCCCCCCCTAAATAACCTGAATGTCACTTTCCGCCGCCACCCTGCTCCTCCCCTCCCCTGACGCCACATGGCGAGTGTGGAAGCCGCGGGCAGGAACCAGCACCGAGGCCGTGGAGAGCCCCTCCGAGGCCGCGCATCTGGCCAAACCGCTCATAATCGGCCTGCCCGCCGCCGCATGCCGCACCATCGGCCTGATCCTGCCGCAGACTGAAAACGATCTGCTGGAGCAGATCATCGTCACCCAGCTCGAGAGGCGTGGTTTCAAGCTGGAACAGGACTCCGCCGGTAAAAACTATCGCTGGCACTCGCTCGGGCATGCGGGAGGCCAGACCATCGTCAGCGTTGACGTGCTGGCCGATCCGTTTCCGGAATCACTCGCCGCCGAGCAGGTGAGCGACTACACCGCCGCTCTGCGCCTCGTGCAGCTCCCTGTCGGCCACATTGTCATCATCGAGGAGCAGGGCGATCTGGTGCTTGCAGCCAGCCACCAAGGAAAACTCTACCACAGCCATATTTTCGCTCAGGCGTCCGCCTCAGAGGAGGCGCTGGCCCTTGAGATCACGCTCGCGCGTCTGGCTGTCGAGTCAGAGCTCGGCTCGGAGTGCGTCACCGGAGTCGCGCTTGTCGGGGCGAATTTTGACCGCTCTCTGCCGACGCGTCTCGGTGCCACGCTGGACCTGCCCGTGCGCATTGTCGCCGACCTGCCGCCAAACACCGCGCTGGACACGAGTCACTGGAGCAAGCTGCTGCCTGCGGACATCCGCACCGCGCAAACGGCGAAAATTCGCCGCAGCAAGCTCACCCGCGCCCTCGTGCTCGGCGGCATGCTGTACCTCTCACTCGCTTTCCTGGCCTTCGCCTACCTGCATTTTCAGGAAACCCGTGTGGCGCGGCTGGAGGAGCAAGTGGAGGCCACCAGCGAGCCCGCCGCCGCCGTGCGAAAGATCAGCGAGCAATGGAAGGCTCTCGCACCCGCCATCGAGAGCAAGCGCTACCCGCTCTTCCTGCTCGCGGAGATCAACCGCATCATGCCCGGCAGCGGCATCGTCATCCGCGAGTTCGAGGTGAAGGGCACCGAGATCGACATCAAGGGAGAGGCGCGTGACGCCCAGCTCGCCTTTCAGTTCATCGAGGACTTCAAGAAGAACCGCATCCTCAGCCGCTACGAGTGGACGAACCCGCGTCCCGAGGTCAAGGGCACCACCGCCACCTTCCGCGCCCAGGGCAAGCTACAGTGAGCTGCACGACCTCAGAAATGAGGAAACCAGAATGACGAATCATGAATAAAATCCCAAGCACGAAGCCCGCCCGCCCACGCGTCGTCTTCCAGCCATCTTACACAGCCATCTCCGTCATTCCTCCTTCATCATTCTGATTTCATCATTTTCCTTGCCCTATGGCCCTCGCCCTCACCCCACGTGAAAAAAAGCTCCTCGCCGCCTGCATCGGCGCGCTGGTGCTCATGGCCACGTTCATCATCCTGAAGCAGTTCCTCGACCGCCGCACGGTCGTGCTGGCGAAGATCACCGCCCTCGAAGGCGAGAAGCGTGAAAACGAGGGTTACCTCGCCGACCGCGAGTTTTGGGAAAAGCGCGCGGACTGGCTGCGGCAGAACATGCCAGTCACCGAGAGCCTCGGCACCGCGCAGGCCCAGTTGCTGGAGGAAATTCAGAACGTGGCCCTCGACTACCAGCTCCAGGTGCAGAAACAGCAGCTCCTGCCCGACTCCGCCGACGCCAAAGCCAACGCCGCGGTGTATCGCGAAGTCGCCGTCGAAGTCCGCCTGCGTGGAGACCAGACCACGCTGCTCGGCTGGCTCGCCACCCTGCAATCCCCGGAAAAATTCCAGGCCATCAAGCACCTCGAACTCGAAATCGACTCCAGGGCCAAGGAGAAGACACCTCAGGTGCTCTGCAACCTCATCCTCGCACGCTGGTTCAAGCCAGATAACGGCCTCTGACCATGAAAACCTCACTCACGCTCCTGCTGCTCATCCTGACGGTTTCCCTGCCGTGCGCGCAGGACGTGCCGCTCACAACCGCCGATCTGGTGCCTCTGCCCGGAGACGAATTGAGCATTCAGCCAACCGTCCCTGTGACACCTGCGCCCAACGCAGATCCTGACCTTCCGCAGCCCTTCGATCCGAACACCTTGGCCGCCGTGGTCGAAAACTCGCCCTTCACCCGCATCGTCAGCATCTCCGATTCCCTCGTGCTCACAGGCATGGCCTACGTCGATGGCAAACCAGTCGTCACCATCTTCGACAAGAACGCCAAACAGTCCATCGTCGTCTCAGACGAACCGAATCTGAAAGGCTGGAAGCTTGTGGGAGCCAAACCTTCGGAAAAAATCGACTTTGCGCAGGCACAGATCTCGATTGGCGGGGAGACCTTCAGCATCCGTCACACATCGCTGAGCAAAGATGACATGCGGCGCGAAAAAGGAGAGAAGCGTGACGGCCCTCCTGGCGGCCCGCCGCCGGGGGGCGGAGAGCGTTACAACCGCAGCAGCCGAGGCCCAAGCGAGGAGGACCGCAAAAAGTACGAATCTCTCTCCGACAAGGCCAAAGACAAGTTTCGCGATGCCATGCGTGAGAAGTTCACGGATGAAAAATTCCGCAACGCTCCAGAAGAAGACCGGCGCAACGCCATCCGCAGCATCTTCGAGAAAATCGAGAAAGAGGACAAAGGCGGACGTTAAGAGCGCCAGTTCTTTCTCAAGGCATCCAGTTCTCCCCCTCATTTTTCATGCATCGTCGTCTCCTCGCTTCAACACTCTCCTTACTGACACTTGCCAGTATCGTTCGCGGTCAGAATGCTCCCGCCCTGGTTCCGGCCGCCCCTGTTGCTCCCGCAAGCACCCCGGCTCCAGCCGCCCAGCCTTCAGCCCCCGCCGTGACGCCAGCGGCCAATGATGGCGCTGCTCCAGCCGCACCTGCAGCAGCAGTTCCGGGAGCACCGCCTGCGCCTGGTGCTTTCGGCCCCGGTGCTCCGGGTGCCGGTTTTGGCCCAGGAGGCGGCTTTCGCGGTGGATTTGGACGACGTGGCGGCGAGGGTGGCGCTCTTGGAGCCACTCCGGGCGAAGGGGAGACCTTCACGATTACGGGCGACCAGGTCATGATGCAGTTCGCCACCAACCCGGTGGCCGACATCCTCGCCATCTACGAAAAACTCACCGGTCTCACGCTCATCAAGGACACCAATATCTTCGAAGGCGCGCAGATCAGTCTTGTGACACCGAAACCCGTGCCAAAGGACGAGGCCATCAAGCTTATTGAGGCCTCCCTCCTCACGAATGGCTACGCCATCGTCACCGAACCCGGCGGAAAGAGCGCCAAAATCCTCCCGGCGCGCAATCAAAGCGCCAACGCCGTGCAGTTCTCCCATGGCGTGAAGTTCTACACGAGTCCGAAGGATATCCCGGACAATGAGAGCATCATCTCCTACTTCATGAAGCTGGACTTTCTCACGCCTGAGGATGCCGCCACCATGTTCTCCGGCCATGTCGGCCTCGGCGCCTACGGCCGCATTACCGCCGTCAGCTCACCGCCCGGCCTGCTCATCACAGAAAGCGCCACCGTGGTGAAACAGCTCGTCAGCATCCGCGAAACCATCGACATCGGCGACAGCGGCTCATCGCTCGTCACGAAATTCATTCCCGTGAAATACGCCGACGCCGCCACCATCGCGCAGATCATCCAGGCCACGCTTACCGCGCAGGCCCAGGAAAAAGAGACCAAGGGCGTCAATACCATCCGCGGCAGTGCTGCCAGCGACGGCCGGGACAATCGCGATAACAACAATAACAACAACCAGCAGCGCCCCCCGACCCAGCCCATCTTCATCAATGGTGTTCAGGTCAATCCCAACGCCCAGGCCCCCCAGCCCAGCGCCCAGGTCGTCGCTGACACACGTCTCAATCAAATCCTCGTCGTCTCATCCCCCGGCGACTACACTTACATAGCCAGTCTCATCGCGGAATTCGACAAGCCGCTCGAAGTTGCTGAACCCTACGAGCGCAAGCTCAAATACGCTGCCGCCCTCGACGTGCTCAGCGCCATCACCGATCTGCTGCAGGAGGTCAACACCGGCACCACGCAACTTCCAGGTGGCGGCACCCTTCAGCAACAGCGCCAGCAGGCGCTCGCCACGAACAGCTCCCAGCTCCTCGGAGGCCGCACCACCACGGGAACCCGCGGCGGCACCGTCGGCAGCACCGCCACCACTGCCGCGTCCGACACCGCCACCACCAGCGCGTCCACAGGCGTCGGGTCCCGCGCGGATGTCATCGCCGGTCCCACCGAAAACAACGCCCCCGTCTCCGTCCTGGTCGGCAAAACGCGCATCGTCGCCGATCCCATGTCGAACTCGATCCTCGTCATGGGCCGGAAGGAAGACATCGACAAGGCCAACTCCCTCCTCGACAAACTCGACCGCAAGCCCGCGCAGGTCTATCTCGCCACTGTCATCGGCCAGCTCACCCTTACTGACGGCATGATGTCCGGCATCGACTATGTCTCCGGCCTCAGTCGTGCTGGTGACGGCACCAATTTTACCGCCAGTGGCTTCACCAACCGCACCGACACCCTTGGCGGCGCCAACGGCGTCGGCCGCGCCATCAACGACCTCCGCAACAACGCCATCACAGCTCCGTTCGGCCCCACCACCGGTCTCAACCTCTTCGGAGCCATCGGCGACAGCCTCGAAGTTTTCGTCACCGCCCTCCAGACCAACAACAACTTCAAAGTACTCTCCCGCCCCTCCGTCTTTGCCCTCAACAACAAAAAAGCCGTCATCACCTCCGGCCGCCAGATACCCGTCCCCTCCCAGCAGACCGTATTTGCCAACAACAACGCCGCCCAGGGAAACACCACCACCACCATCGAATACCGTGACGTTGTCCTGAAACTCGAGGTCGTCCCCCTCATCAACGCGGATGGCGAAGTCACACTCACCATCGCCCAGGTCAACGACACCGTCGTCGGCACCCAGCTCGTACAGCCCAACGAGGTGCCCATCATCGGTACCGAGCAGCTCGTCACCTCCGTCACCATCCCTGACCGCAACACCATCGTTCTCGGCGGCCTCATCTCCGAGGAAAACACCATCGACAAGCAAGGGCTGCCCATCCTTGGAAAAATCCCCGGCCTCGGCAAACTCTTCCGCACCGACACCACGAACAAAGTTCGCAAGGAACTCATCGTCTTCATCCAGCCTCAGGTCGTCACCGACGACATGAGCGTCCGCCAGACTTCCTATTCCGAGGACCTGCGAACGAAGGTTGGCGGGCAGGCCGCCGAGCGTTTCCCGCAAAAAGTCGAGCCTCCGAAAGCCGCCCCCGTCTCCGAGCCCGTGAAGAAGAAAAACTTCTTCCAAAGGATGTTCTCGCGCGACAAAAAGCCCGGCCAGCCGTGAGATCCGTCGGCACTCGCGCAAATAAGTGAAAGCAAGCGCTTCGGATCAAGACTTTTGCCCCTCCATGTCGCATGTCTCGATAGATCATGATCATTTTGGCCGGCAAGAGCGCGTCAGAACCCGAAGAACCGG
The DNA here is from genome assembly GCF_044236155.1 of Prosthecobacter sp. Taxonomy (GTDB): domain Bacteria; phylum Verrucomicrobiota; class Verrucomicrobiia; order Verrucomicrobiales; family Verrucomicrobiaceae; genus Prosthecobacter. The sequence goes on along the minus strand of NZ_JBIIHA010000014.1, from coordinate 56,394 downwards.
ATGCTTTACCGGGCCGGGATGAGGTTTCCTTTGCCACAACTCGCAGCACGGCTAGTCTGACCATCCCCATGAATCCTGAGGTACAAAACATAGTGGCCGTCGGCAAAATGACCGCGGCAGACGGTGAAAAACTTTCCAAACTCGAACCCGGTCTTTTTGTCGTTCACAAAAGCTGGGGGGTTGGCAAGATCGCCTCGTGGGATCTGCTGGGAGACCGCATTTTGATCGATTTCGAGGGCAAACCGGGTCACCCCCTGAAGCTGGCCTTTGCCATCGGCTCGCTGGAAATCATCCCGGCGGACCATTTTCTTGCCCGCCGCCACTCTGACCTCGAAGCACTCAAAACGATGGCGAGGGACAATGCTCCAGCACTGGTCGAACTTGCCTTGAAGAGCAGCGGCAACTCGCTGCACCTCGACGATCTCGAAAAACTGATCAAACCGCGCATCGTGGCCGAGGCGGATTACAAAAAGTGGTGGGAGGCCGCCAAGCGCGCTCTGAAAACTCACCGACATATCGTCGTTCCCGCCAAACGCACGGATAACCTCGTGCTGCGCGACCAGGGCGAGAGCGCCGGGGCACAGATGGTGAAGTCCTTCCTCGCCGCGCGCGATTTGAAGGGCAAGCTCTCCGCGCTGGCCAGCATCGTTAAGGACATCGACCTTTTCAGCGATGCCAAAAACGAGCTCATTCCCGTCTTCCAGGACATATCCGACACGGCGCGCAAAGGATTGAAACTGCACCTCAAGGAATGCCTGCAACTGCTGCTGGCGCGCGACGAACTGGCTGAAGCCCATGCCATCAGCGTGCCGATGGGCTCCATGAAAGTCTCCGACCTTGTGTGCGAAACGAAACATGTGCTGGCAGACGCCGTGAAGAGCCTGCCAGCCGGCTTGCTGGGCCGTGTTTACCGTGCCTTCCCCGAAGCCTTCCCCAACCGCGGCTGGGTGACCGAAATCCTCCATCACCTCACCAAAACCGGCGGTCGTGCCGTTGAGGAAATCGCCATCGTGCTGGATGCGAACGACGAACTCGACGTGCTTGCTGACTCGCTCAAAAAAGCGCTCCGCAACCGTCTGCTTTCAGCCGATTTGCTCATCTGGATGGCCCGCGAACGCAAAGGCCTCGCTGAATCCGTCTTCGACATCGACCTAGGACACGCCATTCTTGGCGTCATCGAAAACGACCACATGGAAGGCGGCCCCAAACGCACCGGACGCCTTCAGGACCTGCTCTCCGACGACCGCACGCTGCTCGGGGAAATGGTCGCCGAGGCCGAGGAGGAGGACATCCGGCTGCTGGCCAAGCGCATCCTCGGCAGCGCATCTTTCGACGAGCTGACCCGCCGTTCCCTGATGGCACGCATCATCAAAGCCCGCCCGGAAATGGAAGCCATGATGGCTGAGAACGCCGTGCAGAAAGAAGATGCCCTCATCGTTTCCTGGGAAAGTCTGGAAAGAAAGAAGAAGGAACTGGAGGACCTCGTGAATATCAAGATCCCGGAGAACAAGCGCGAGATCCAGATCGCCCGAGCGGAAGGAGACTTGCGTGAAAACGGCGGCTACAAGGCCGCCCGTGACCAGCAGGCCGTCCTTCTACGCCTCCAGGGCAAGTACGAGCGCGAACTGCGTAACGCGCGCGGCACCGACTTTGCCAACGTGCCCACGGACAAGGTGGGCATCGGCACCATCGTCGATGTGGAGGACATCCCCTCGGGTGAAAAGGAAACTTTCACCATTCTAGGCGCCTGGGACGGCGATTTGGAGAAAAACATCATCAGTTACCTCTCCGAGTCAGCAAAGGCGCTCATCGGCAAAGCGGTTGGCGAGGAAACCGATCTGCCAACAGACAGCCATCATGGCAGCCGTCGGGCAAAGATCATGGCAATCCGCGCTTTCAAGCAATAGAAGCAAACGCTTCATTTCTGTACGCGATGATGAAAAGTCCTCGAGATGCTACTGCTCAAAGCACATGCTCTGGCGGACAAGTCAGTGGAATGCAGAATGTAAACCGCCCAATGTGGACTTTTATTTGTTCTATCAACCAGCCCATGCCACGTAAACGCCCCCAAGCGTTGCCATCATTATTGCAGGCAGCATTGGCGGTCGTTCTACTGCTGTCCTCCGTGGCTTCGGCACAGATAACTAGCGCTGAAAACCTTGGTGTCTTCCTGGGTGGGAGCGTCAAAACGACTGACACACCTGCGACAGCACCGCAGGTGCCCACCTCTTCCGCCAAGGTCTTCGAAGCCAATCCAGGCCCGTGGGGAAAGCTTTTGTGCGCTTACGTTTATCTGGAGGCTCCTCAAAGCCTTATCGAGGAGTTCCCGCTGCCCAGTCCGACTCCGCGCTGGACTTTCCCGCTCAGTTTCAAATCAAACCTTCCTGAGTTCTTCTCAAAAGCAGGGCTGCCTCAATCCCTGGTTGATCTCTTGATGGAAGATAAACGCCTGGTTGTTGAGGCAAATGGCCAGTTTCTGCACGTCCTCCCTCCTCCCGAGGAGCTGGAAAACATATCGCCTGAGTCGCGTGCGATAATTTACGCGGAACTGGCCAAATATCCCGAGAACGAGTACCACGCGGATCCGGTTCTGATCATCGGCACTACTGTGGAGGAGTGGTACAAAGGGAGCAAGTTGAGGCCTGAACTCATCGGCAAAATCAAAAAGCTCAGCTACATGCGCGGAGAAACCACCGCCTTCAGCGACATCCCGCTTTTACTGAACTATGCGCAGTCAGATTCGGAAGCACGCGGCATTTTCAAAGCGTGCACGCGGACGCGAAACCTCATGATCCGACTCAAGCTCGACAAGACCTCCAATGCCGAGGAGATCATCAAATACTGGAGTTTTGGAGTCGGGATTCGACGCAAGGATCTGGAACCCCTGATCCAATCGGTCATCGAACTTGATGGCGTGGATGACGTCGGCATCTCACACATTCTGCCAGCGCTGGCCCGCAAGCTTCTTTACACCTATCCCGGTCTCGACATGGCCAAGCATGGCATCATGCCGGACTGTCATTGGACCTCGCTGAACTTCTTCAAATTCGAGCCGCACGAATACCTGCTCGACGCACGACTCGCCACCAGCCAGGTCCTGGAGCAATTCATCCCTGTGGAGCCCCCCTATCAGTTTGGCGACGTGCTCTTCTTCCTCGACAACGACACCGGGGACGCCTTCCACTCCTGCGTTTATCTCGCGGATAACATCGTCTACACAAAAAATGGCCGGAACATTCTCTCACCCTGGGTGATCATGCGTCTGGAGGACGTCAAAAAAGTCTATCTCTACAAGGGAAATGGCCGCGTCCAGGGATTCCGTCGCAAGGACATCGCCGCGGCCAAGGCAGCCCAAAAGTCGCAGTAGCCGAATGGCGGTGCAATGCCCCCATGTTTATGGCGTTAATGTACTATCCACCATGAACTCACGCCGCCATTTCATTCACACCGTGCTTGGAGCCGGTGCCGCTTCAGCCCTCGCCGCCGAATCCCGGCTCTCTTACAAGGGGGAAAACATCCAGTTTGGCCTCGTGACATACCAGTGGGGCAAGGATTGGGATCTGCCCACGCTCATCAAGAACTGCGAATCGGCCAAAGTTCTCGGCGTCGAATTGCGTGTCGAGCATGCGCACAAAGTCGACCCATCGCTAACACCCGGGCAGCGCATGGAGGTGCGTCGGCGCTTTGAAGACTCCCCTGTCGATGTGATCGGCATGGGCACCAATTTCGAATTCCATTCACCGAATGCGGAAGATGTGAAGAAAAACATCTTGGGCGCCAAGACGTTCATCAAACTCAGCCACGACATCGGCGGCACCGGAGTGAAGGTGAAGCCCAATGCGCTGCCGAAAGATGTGCCTGCGGAGAAAACGCTCGTGCAAATCGGCAAGGCGCTCGCCGAACTCGGAGACTACGCCCTTGGTTTCGGCCAGGAAATCCGCCTCGAAGTCCACGGCAAGGACACCTCCGAGCTGCCGAACATCAAAACCATCATGGACGCCGCCGATCGTGACAACGTTCGTGTTTGCTGGAACTCCAACGACACCGACCTCAACGGCGCCGGATTGGAGGCCAACTTCGCCCTCGTCAAAGACCGCCTAGGGCACAGCGTCCACATTCGTGGCGTCAATCTGAGTGCTTACCCGCTCGACAAGCTTGCGAAACTCCTCGTTGAGATTGATTACGAAGGTCATGTCTGCCTCGAAGCAGGCAAAATGCCCGATGGCGATCCCGTCGCTGCGTTGGCTGAACAGCGCGAGTTGTTCATGAACCTCGTCACCGAGGCGCGCAAGACCGTCAAAGACTGACCCCAGGCCATGGGCCGGGCGTTTGCATCTCATCCGTCAAGGAGCAAGACATTGGCCTTGCGCCCGAGCGCCGCTTGACTCCCCCGCCCTTTCCTGCCATCTCAGTTTTATCATTCCTCATTCTGATTTCGTCATTTCATGGCCACCCCCGCCCACAACTACACCGAAGACTCGATCAAATCCCTCGACTGGCGCGAGCACATCCGCCTCCGCCCGGGCATGTACATTGGCAAGCTTGGCGACGGTTCGCTGCCGGAGGACGGCATTTACGTGCTGCTCAAGGAGGTCATCGACAACTGCATCGATGAGCATGTGATGGGCTTCGGCAACACGATCGAAATCGACATAGCCGAGGACCAGACCGTCACCGTTCGCGATTACGGTCGCGGCATCCCGCTTGGCAAGCTTTTGGAATGCGCCGCTCAAATCAACACGGGCGCCAAATACGACAGCGAGGCATTCAAGCGGTCGGTCGGCCTCAACGGCGTCGGTATCAAGGCCGTCAACGCCCTCTCCGAGTTCTTCGAAATCCAGGCCGTGCGCGAGAAGCAGACACGCTCCATCGAGTTCAGCCAGGGCCTCGTGGTTTATGACATGGGCAAGCCCAAGTCCTGCGACGAGCCGAACGGCACACGCATCGCCTTCCGCGCCGATGCCGAGATGTTCGCCGACGACACTCACTTCCGTGTCGATTTCGTCCGTGAGATGCTGCGCTTCTACGCCTGGCTCAACCCGGGCCTCACTCTCATTTTGCGCACGCCGGCCGGTGAGGAGAAGTTCAAGTCCAAGGACGGCTTGATGGACCTCATCCGCTCCAAGCTCACCGAGGAACCGCAGTACCCGATCATCCACATCGAGGGGAAAGATGTCGAAATCGCCTTCACGCACGGCACCGGCTACGGCGAGGAGTACTACAGCTTCGTGAACGGGCAAAACACCACGCAAGGCGGCACCCACATCGCCTCTTTCCGCGAGGCCATCGTGCAAGAGTGCCGTGAGTTCTTCAAAAAGCAGTATGACCCTGCCGACGTGCGCGGCAGCATCATCGCCGCCGTCAGTGTGAAGGTGCAGGAGCCAGTCTTCGAGTCGCAAACGAAGACAAAGCTCGGCAGCACGCACATGGAGCCAAACGGCCGCAACCTGCGCACCCACATCCTCAACACCGTCGTCTCCCAGCTCGACAACTTCCTCCACAAGCACGCCGACGTGGCGAAAGCCCTCCAGGAAAAAATCAGCGCCAACGAAAAGGAACGCAAAGAGATCAGCGGCATCCAGAAGGCCGCCCGAGAAAACGCCCGCAAGGCCAAAGTCTGCAACAAGAAGCTCCGCGACTGCCGAATCCACTTCGACACGAAGGACAAACGCCGCGACGAAAGCACGCTCTTCATCACTGAGGGTGACAGCGCCTCCGGCAGCATCACCAAGAGCCGCGATGTAGAAACGCAGGCCGTTTTCTCGCTTCGAGGAAAGCCGCTCAATTGCTACGGGCTCACCCGCAAGGTCGTGTATGAGAACGAGGAGTTCTACCTGCTCGCCAACGCCCTGCAGATCGAGGAAGACCTCGAAGAGCTGCGCTACAACCGCGTCGTCCTCGCCACCGATGCCGACGTGGACGGCATGCACATCCGGCTGCTGATGATCACCTACTTCCTCCAGTTCTTCCCCGAACTGGTGCGCAAAGGCCATCTCTACATCCTGCAGACGCCGCTCTTCCGCGTGCGCAACAAGAAGCAGACCTTCTACTGCTACAGCGACGAGGAACGCCAGCGCGCCATCCACATTTGCGGCAAGAACGCCGAAATCACCCGCTTCAAAGGCCTCGGTGAGATCAGCCCAGATGAGTTCAAGCACTTCATCGGCCCGAACATGCGTCTCGAGCCCATCACCATCCGCGACGTGGCCGACGCTGGCCTCGACGCCGAGGGAAATCCGATTGCCAGCGAGCACAAGCACAAGAGCGTGAAGGAAATGCTCTCTTTCTACATGGGCAAAAACACCCCTGAGCGCCAGTCCCACATCGTGGAAAACCTCCGCATCGAGAAGGAGCTCGAATTCCAAGAAACTGAAGCGCCCGCCGAGCTCGCCGAGGCGGCGTAACCACTGGCATCCAGCTTCAAAACAAACACCCGGCAGATCCAAGGACCAGCCGGGTGTTTCTCAGAAACCTTCAAATCTTGAAGTTCACTTCTGCTTCACCTTGAAGCTGCGGAACATCACAGGATCGCTGTGTCCGGCGAAGCCGATGAAGCCTTTGGTGTGGTCGAGGCCCTTCGGCGGGTGAGCGATCTGGCTGCGGTCGAATGTGCTGATGTCCACATCGAGAATCTTGGTGCCGTTGAGCGTCACTTTGATCTTCTGACCATCGACTTCGATCTCCTGGAAGTTCCACTCGCCCGCCGGACGCAGGAAACCGTGCTTCGCACCCACGCAGTGATAGAGCGAGCCATGATACTGATAGGGTTCGAGCCCCTTCTTGCCTGCGGCGGCCTGTTTGGCGTTGTAGCCGTCGCTGTCGATGACCTGGAGTTCCAACCCATCCGATGCTGAGTGACCGCCCAGCGGAGTGCGCAGCGCGATTCCGTTGTTGCCTGCCGGCGGCAGCTTGAACTCGACGCGGATGATGCCGTTCTCGAACTCCTCCTTGGTGAGCAGATCACCGCCTTTTCCGGGCTTGCAGGTGATCGCGCCATCCTTCACCTCGTAGCTCTCCAGCGCTCCCTGCCAGTTGCTCAGGTCCTTGCCGTTGATGTGTTCCTTGAATCCATCCTCCGCCCATTGCCCTTGCAGCTCCTTGTTCGCCTCCTCGGCGGGGATTTCACGGATGAACACGTTCTTCCAGCGGATCTCGCTGCCATGCGTCTGGAGCTGGATCGGGCCTTTGGCAAAGGCGGGATCAGGCATCCAGCCGTTCGGAAGTTTCTCCGCAGGCTTGTCCTTGGCCTTGTCATCCTTTTTGCCGTAGGCCAGATAACCCGCCTTGCGGTTGGCAAAGAAGTTTTCCAGCACCGCGTTTTTCACGACCACCTCACCATTGAGGGTCACCGTCACGCGTTCGCCGATCATTTTGATGTGAAAGCGGTTCCACTCGCCGATCGGCTTGTCCATCAGCTTGAGCGGGTTCTTGCCCTCGGGATTTTTGTTGTTCCATAGGCCGCCGGAACCAAAAGGCTTGCCCAGGGAAACCGCTTTCTCGTCCTTTTCGGTGAAATCCCAGATCTGCACCTGCGGGATGCCGCGCAGGTAGATGCCGCTGTCGCCCAGCGGAAGCATCTTGTAGTCCACCCACAGCTCGAAGTCGCCGTAGTCCTTGTCGGTGGTCAGGTACAGTCCTTTGCCGTCATTGACGAGCTCGCCGTTCTCCACCTTCCAGTGCGCGTTGATGTGATCGCCCTTGTCGTTGCCCTTCGCATCCGTCAGTCCGCCATCGACGGACTTCTTCTTGTAGGCGGCCTGTTCCTCCGGACTCATCTTCCACAGGTCGTTCGGATCTTGCGTTCCCCAGCCATACCAGCCGGAGAGATCCTTGCCGTTGAAGAGCGCCGTGAAGCCTTCCGGTGGCATGTTTTCCGCAGCGCCGGCCAGCGCAACGGCGGCCAACATCGAAGTCAGGGTGAGAATGTGTTTCATGGTTGAGTGAGGGCAAAGGAGTCGCCCCACACGCGCTGCATCTTTCATCCATCGCGATGAAGCGGACTTTCCACTCGACACCCGCCATGAAAACGAGACGTTTTGACACCATGAAAGCCCTCTTATGCGCTCTGCTCCTCGGTCTCGGCCCAATTTCCCTGCATGCCCAGGCGACTCCCGCGGAGGAAGCTGCCGCCGGAGCCAAGGCCGTTTTGCAACGCCTCTTCGCCCAGGAGACGAGCGCGGATGAGCTGCTCGCCCTCGCCAAAGAAGCAAACAAGGCCGGAGTGCCGCGCCAGCAGGTCATCGAGGCAAAGCTCGTCTGGGGCCTGCGCAATCAGGACACGAAGTTCCTCGTGAAAATCCTGCCGGAGGTCGAAATCCTCGCCGCCAGCTTCGATCCGTCGAACGCCGCCGTGCTGCCAAACGCTGAGGCCGTCACCTCCTTCGTCTCCTACATCAAGGCCCTCAAGGCGGGTGATGCCCATGATGAGGCCGCGTTCAAACAGAACATCCTCGAAGCCATCTGGCTCAATCCCAAGCAAGCGCCGGTCTTTCTGCAAACCATCGAGAAATACCGCCGCGAATCGAAGATGGGGGCGCTCGTCGTCGATCTCAAAATCCCGCTCACAACCTCGATGGGCGAGGCCACCACACTGAACGACCAGCTCGGCGGCAAAAAAGCCCTGCTGCTCGACTTCTGGGCCTCGTGGTGCGGCCCGTGCATGAATCTGATGCCCGCGCTCAAAAAGAAGGCCGAAAAACTCGCCGCGCACGGCGTCGTTGTCGCAGCGATGAACAAGGACGACGAAAACGCCGAGTCCATTGCCGAACGCATCCGCAAGGAACAGAACGCCACCCTGCCCTGGCTCGTCGAACCGGCCGACCGTCCCTACACGAAAACGTTCGAGATCGATTCCATCCCGCGCATGATCTTGCTCTCACCAGAGGGGAAAGTCCTCTTTAATGGCCACCCGGAAGACCCTGCGCTCTGGACCGCGTTGAAAAAAATCGATCCCGCCATCGACGCCGGCGCGGATTGAGTCGCATGCACGGCAGTCGTGATTTTCTGTCCAAAGTGTCATAAGAAACGCCTTTTGACTGAAAAGACTCCTCATGCCCGCCACCCCTGACCGCACCCAGGAATTCCTCGAGCTCCTCACGCACCATGATCGTGCGCTGGGAGTCTATGTTTACAGCATGGTGCAGGATCCGCATGACGCGGATGACATCCTGCAGCAGACAAAGATGATCCTGTGGCGCTGCTTTGACCAGTTCGAGGCGGGCACCAACTTTCTCGCTTGGGCGCGAAAGACAGCGTTTCACCAGGTGCTGACGCATCGGCGCCAGAAAAAGCGCGAAGCCACGCCGCTGAGCGATGAAGTCCTGGAACTGCTGCACGACGAGGTCTCGAAACTCAGCGACAGCAGCGAGCGCCGTCGGGACGCGCTGCGCTCCTGCGTGGCAAAGCTGCCCGCCGCGCACCGCCAGCTCGTGACGCTGCGTTATTACGAGGACATGGAGATCGACGGTGTGGCGGAGCGCATCCGCAGCACCGCCGGAGCCGTGTATCGCGCGCTGAGCCGCATCCGCATGAATCTCATGTCGTGCGTCGAAAAAGAACTCAAACTCGAAGGAGCCCGGGCATGAAACCTGCCGATCAATTTCGACTGCTGGAGCTTTCCGAGCGTTACGCGGACCAAAAACTGAACGCCGGGGAAATTTCCGCGCTCGAGGCCGAACTGCGCGACAATGCCGGGGCGCGTGCCTTTTTCGCGAAGGCGCTCCACCAGCGCGCGGAGCTTGCTTTTGATGACTCCTGGCACTCGCAGGCCGCCGCGGAGACCAGACCGGCCGCGAAGCCGGTGTGGTGGCGTCATGTCATCACAGCAGCCGTGGCGGCGTGCATCACGTTTGGCCTCATGTGGCTGCAAAGCAGCCGCGACGGCACCGTGGCCACCCTGATCCGTTCCCAGCAGTGCCAATGGGCCGGCAGCAGCCTGCCAACGGTCGAAGGCGCTCGTTTACGGCCCGGCATGCTCGACTTGATCGAAGGCCTGGCCGTGCTGCGCTTCGACAGCGGCGCGGAGCTCGTCCTCGAAGCGCCCGCCACCGTGGAAGTGCTCGATGCGATGAACTGCAAGCTGCGACGCGGCACGCTTGTGGCCGAGGTTCCCCCGGAGGCGAAGGGTTTCAGCATCGACACGAAGGACGCCAAGGTGATCGACTGGGGCACAAAATTCGGCCTCAGCGCCGATGACGACGGAAAGTACATGGTCCGCGTGCTCGAAGGCCTCGTCGAGGTCGAGGACAAAGGCATGCCGGGATCAAAGAAGCTCGAAAAAGGACAGGGACTGGATCGTGGCTGGTCAAAGAGCCAGCTCCAGCCCGCTGTCAGCGACACGCCCGAGCCCAGCCGCTGGCAGCCTGCCACAGTGATCGACAGCGGCAACGGATGGCAGGCCATCACCACCGCGTTTGGCCGCGGCAGAGACAGCTACATCCAGGCCAGCATGAAGCCGACGCCGGAATTCGGCAAACATCCCTTCATGCGCGTGAAATGGACCACCCGAAAGCCCGAGCTGAACCGCAAGGCCTACTTCGCCTTTGACCTGAGCCAGTTCAGCGGCCGTCAGATCGAGGACGCCGAGCTCGTGCTCACAGTCGAGCCCAGCGAACTCGGCTTCGCCAGCTTTGTGCCGGACAGCACCTTCGCCCTCTATGGAGTGATCGATGAAAAAGAGGACGCATGGTCTGAAAACGACCTCTCCTGGCTTGATGCTCCCGCGCATGATGCAAACCAGACGGAGTACAACCAGCCCGTGGCCGCCAAGGTGAGACTGCTCGGCAGGTTCGAAATCGCCCAGGGCATCAACCGCGGCACGCGCGCTCTGGGCGGCAAAGCCCTCGCGGATTTCCTCGCCACCGACACGAATCAGGTCGCCACCCTCATCCTCTGCCGGGAAACCGATGAAACCGCCGACAGCGGTCTCGTTCACGCCTTTGCCACAAAAGAAAACGGAACGCGCTCAGCGCCCATGCTCCGGGTGAAGCTGAAGTAAGGCGCTCAAAACCACACATCAGCCGTGGAGAAGCCTCCTGTTTCCTCTTTGAAGAGAAACCGCCTGGCAAACGCTGATTGGGAGGAGCGAAACAAGACAAAACCCATCCACACCGCTTGACCTTCCGAATCCTTGAACGTTGACTTCGCAGCGTGCAAGCCTCCCTCAAGACCCTCCATCTCCGCGATCCGTTTCGCATCGCGCACGGCACTTCATCCACGCGGCAGGTGCTGCGCATCACGCATGAAGGCCACACCAGCGAGGCTCCGTTCGTTCCCTACCACGGCGAGGACCCGCAGCAGACACTGGCGCTGCTGAATGATGTAATCCTGCCGGCGGACCTTTCCGGCACCACGGCTCTTGCGGTCAATTTTCTTCGTCATGACCTTGTCCAGGCACTGATGCCGCGCATGGCCTGCAGCCTGTCGCGTCCCGCGATTCTCGCGCTCAACCTGATGTACCACGAACTGCTAGGCTGCAGCACCGGCGAAAGCCTGAGGCAGCACGCTCTTGCCAAGCTGGGCCCCTCCATGCTTGGGACCACACCGCCCGGCTGCCATTCGATCGGCATTCCAGCCGATCTCGACGTCTTTGAAGACAAGATCCGTCAACTCTCCACGCAGTTCAGCGTCCTGAAGCTCAAACTGGGCTCCGGTGATCTCGGCCTCGATCTTGCCACCGTCTCTGTCGCCCGCCACGCCGCGCCCGACGCCCGATTGATTCTCGATGTGAACGGTGGCTGGGACCTCGTTGAAGCGCCGCTCATGATCGAAAAGCTCGCACACTACGAACCCGCGCTCATCGAACAGCCCATTCATCACCGCCACGGCATTGAAGCCTGGGAGGACCTCCGCTCGCGTCTTCCCGGCAATCCACCTCCCATCTTTGCTGACGAAAGCGTCCAAACCGCCTCAGACGTGCCCGCTCTGGCGCCTTACATCGACGGCGTGAACGTCAAACTGCTCAAATGCAGCAGCTTCGACGCCGCGATCACCATGATCGAGACCGCACGAACGCATAACCTGCAAATTCTCCTCGGCTGCATGATCGAAACCAGCCTCGGCATCACCGCCGCCGCCCACCTCGCGCCCTGGGTTGACTGGATTGATCTCGACGGCCATTTACACATCACCAATGATGATTTCACCGGCATTGAGTATGACGCGCACGGCAGGCTCCTCATGCCAGACCGTCCCGGCATCGGAGCCATCCCGCGATGAACCCTTCCTTGTTCCAATCCTCCGCTGAAAAGCATCTGCCAGCCGCGCTCGAGTTCCTGCGCAGGCTTGTCGCCATCAACAGCTTCACCGCGAATGCCGCCGGAGTCGAGGCCGTGGCCAGGCTCACCGCCGAAGCCTTCAAGCCGCTCGGATTCGACGCCCAACTCGTCCCCTGCTCCGATCCCGGCACCGGGCCTCATCTGTTTCTCACCCACCCAGGAGCGGGCGGTGATCCCATCGTGCTCTTCACACACTCGGACACGGTCTTTCCGCCCGAGGAGGAACAGCGCAACCATTTCCAATGGGACGAACGCCCCGATGAAGGCCGCATCTACGGCCCGGGCACCGTCGATAACAAAGGCGGCACCGCCTTGATCTGGCTCCTGCTCCACATCCTGCGCGACTGCGCGCCGGAAGCCTTTTCCCAGGCCCACTTCCTCGTCGCCGCCAACGCGGCCGAGGAAGTGACCAGCGACGACTTTGGCCGCGTGACTCATGCGCGCTGCCATGGCAAAGCGCGCGCCGTGCTTGTCTTTGAAGGCGGCCCGGTGGACGAACGGGGCTGGCACATCGTCACTTCCCGCAAAGGCCGCAGCACCTGGAAGCTCACCGCCGAGGGCAAAGCCGCGCATGCGGGCAGCAAGCATCACGAAGGCATCAATGCCATCGACGCGCTCGTCCGCGTCCTGCCGGACATCGCCGCGCTCACCAGCGCCGCCGAAGAGCGCACCGTGAACATCGGCATGATTCATGGCGGCACGGTTGTGAACCGCGTGCCGCACGAGGCCTGCGCCGAGTGGGAATGCCGCGCCACCGCGCCCGCCGAGTTGCAGCACGCCGATGATTTCTTCACCAATCTCAGCGGCACCGCGCCCAACGGCGCCAAACTCGCCGCCACCCGCACGGGGCACACGGCCGCCTGGCCCGGGAGCGTGGAATCGCAGGCCCTCTTTCATCTCTGGCACGAGGCCGCCGCTGCCATGAAGCTCAACGCCGTCTCCGTTCCCCGCGGCGGCTTGAGCGATGCGAACCACCTCTGGCAGCTTGCGCCCACGCTCGACGGCCTCGGCCCCTGCGGCGGCAATGCGCATTGCTCCGAACGCAGCGCCGACGGCACCAAACTGCCCGAATACGTCGAACCGGGCAGCTTCGCTCCGAAAGCCGTGATGAACGCACTGGCGCTGCTCAAAGTGCTTTCACCGGAGGCTTGAAGCCGCCTGTCTCACCGCCGCTCGTGAATCTCCCTCTCATTGAGCGGCGTGCCTTTGCCGCATGCCCTCGACCTCCTCCGCCACACGCCGCACCAGCTCCGCCGGCCCCAGGACCTTCGCCTTGCGGCCCCAGCTCAGCACCCAGCGGGTGATCTCCTCCAGGCCGGAGAGGTCGGCTTGGAATTCGATCACGCTGCCGTCCGCCTTCAGCTTGCGGATCGCCTGCGTGGGATGCCACTGCCGCTCCGCCACCACGCGGGCCGCATAGCCCTCGAAGCGGACATGCACCTCGTGCTTCTTCCGCTCGTCACCGGCATAGCTCCACACACCAAAGCCGCCGCCCAGGTGGTCGCGAGCATTGAAGCCGGCCTGCCGCGTGAACTTCGCCCGCTCCATCCGCAGGTTCGACATCCGCTGCAGCGCAAAGGTCCGCATCGCACCCCGGACCGGGTCAAAGGCGATCAAATACCAGCCGTGCTCGATCTGGCCGACATGATGCGGCCGCACCGTGCGTCGCTCCGGCTGATCCGCCGTCAGCTTCCGGTAGTCAAAGCTCACCTCCCGGCAGCCACGCACCGCATCAAGCAGATCACCAAACAGCGTCACGTCAGCCGCCAGCACACCGGCCGCCTTCACGCTGAAGGCCTCGTCCAGCTCATGCCAGGCGATGGACACCTCTCCGGGGCACGCCTCGGCGATCTTGCTGAAGCTCTCCGTCAGCATCCGCTCCAGCCGCGTGCCGCGCAGCGGCTCCAGCGCATGCCGCGCCAGGAACAGCGCCACGAGATCGTTCCGCGAGAGTTGCAGCATGGGGAACTCATGCACCTCCTGCGTGTAAAAGTAGCCGTGCTTGATCGCGTGATACTCCAGTGGCAGGCAAAGCTGGTCACGCATGAAGCTGATGTCCCGCTGGATCGTCTTTGGCGTCACCTCGATCTCCGCCGCCAGCGTGGTGCAGTTCGGGAATCGCCCGGCACGGATGATCTTGTGGATCTCAATCACCCGCCACATCGCCGGACGGCTCACGCCGGAACGTGGCGGAGATTCGGCCAGGACTTGGGAGCGGGCGCTGGCGCTTCGTCGAAGGGGGGCGGAAGGCATAGCCGGAATAAATGACGGAATTCCACGGCTGTCACCCCGCGAATGTCCCACCCCCTGTGAGAGACTCGCGGCCTTATGAATCCGCACCTCACCGAAATCGCCTACATCCTCGACCGCTCCGGTTCCATGCAGCCCATGCAGGAGGCCGCCGTCGCCGCCTTCAACGACTTCATCAAAGCGCAGCTCGACGTTCCTGGCGATGCCCGTCTCACGCTCGTGCAGTTTGATGACGCCTACGAAGTCCCCGTTGCCGCGAAACCCATTCAGGACGTTCCCCAACTCACGGCCGCCACCTACACACCGCGCGGCAGCACCGCCCTGCTCGACGCCATCGGCCGCACCATCAAGGAAACCGACCGCCGCATCAGCGCCCTGCCCGCGGCGGAACAGTCCGGCAAAGTCATCCTCGCCATTTTCACCGATGGCGAAGAAAACGCATCGCAGGAATACACCGCGAAGCACATCAGCGACCTCATCCGCCTCTACCGGGATCAAAAAGGCTGGGAGTTCCTCTTCCTCGCCGCGAATCAGGACGCCATTGCCACCGCGGCGGCCATGCACTTGGATCAGCATCTCAGCGCCAACGTCAGCTTCAGCTTCAGTGGCGTGAAATCTACCGGCAGCGCCATGGCACGGAAGGTCAGGGCCCTGCGCATGAAAAGCGCCGGCAAGATGGATGCCCAGGCCCTGGCGGACGAAGCCAAGTCCATGGATCAAATCGTCAAGGAGGAGGAGCAGGGCAAAGCCTGACCGCCGCCCCTGATGCGCCCGAAACCAAGAACTAGGAACCAAGAACCTGTCCACGTGCCGCCGCCTCCCATGAACCACCGCCGCCCCCTGCTCCAGCGTCTCCGCCGCCGCATGCCCCATCTGCTGCCCACGATCCTGCTCACGCTCCTCTACCTCGCTGGAGCCGTGCACCTCGCCCTCCAGCACTGCCACCTCACCAGCCTGCTGTGCCTCATCGCCGCAGCCGCCACCGTCGCCGTGAGCCGACGCCACGCCGGCCTCCCCGCCACTTCCCGTTCACCCTTCACCCCCTCTCTTCGCTAAACTCCTCATGTGGCTCTGCACCCAGCTTGGTTTTTACAGCATCGTCCGCAAATCCCCGGACACCTTCCACATCCGTGCCCGCTGTCTCGGTGATCTCGATGCCCTCACCGAGGCCATCGGCCTGCCCGAACCCGTGCCGTCCTTTGAAGGCTCCGACTACCCCTGGCGCATCATCTGCGATTCCGGCGATCTCACCCGCTTTTTCGCCCTGATGGCCGCCAGCATCACCTACGACAATTTTAAATCCGCCATCGCCCGCCACCCGGCGCAGAAGCGCAAAACCGCCGCCTACCACGACCTCCACCACCGCATGGTCCAGTGGCAGCAGGCGCAGCCCACGGCATGAACCCGAATGAAACCGGGACTCATCTCAGGAAATACACCGTCACTCCTTCGGGAGACTCAGCGATGAGCGCCTTGAACCAAGAGTCATGGTTTGACTGGAGATGGCTTCGTTCATGATTTCCGCGTGAGTGCGGCGACTCGGGCGGAGAGGAGGTTTGCGGCGATAACGTTTGGGCAAAAGCTACCCTGCTATCGTATTCATGGAAGATTCCGGCCTCGGCAGACGAGCCCACTCGCACATCACCTGCCAGGTCTTCCAGCCAAGGTTTCTCGGGGACTTTCCGTCCCAGATCAGCTGCTTCCGTGACTCGTCCCACACCAGTCGTTTGGATTCGATGGCCGTGCGCAGCGCCGCAGGGCTCGCTAGATGGGTCCGCTCCAGGAAATCACGCGCACGCTTCGGCACCAGGCACAGCGCCTCCTTGCCGTGGGCGTCACAATCCTGCCGCAGCACCTTCACAGCGGCCAGCACTTGCCTGATCCGGTGGTGCGTCACCCCCATCCTCGCCGCGATCTCCCGGTAAGTGAGCCGTTCCTCCTCTCGTAGGCGCATCGCCTCCTTTTGCTGCGTGTTCAGTGGGTCCTGATGCGGAAGAAGGTTCATCGCGATATTACATGCAGGGATTCAGCAGGTCGCACGGCCGGTCAGTTCGGCCACGAGGGCGGAGAGGAGGTTCGCGGCGGTGGCGCGGGAATCATTCGGTCGGGATGGGCCGTTCACTCAAATCCATGATAATTCGTTGCCCGAAGTCCAGATCATCGGGGTCCCAACCCGATTTTCCGGTGATGTTCGTCCACAGCAATACGACCCACCTTCCCGCCTTCAGGGGAACGCCGGGGTATGATCCCCGCAAGCCAAAGTGTGTGGTAGGAATATGGTCGAGTTCCTCGCGAAAGGTAACCTGCCAGTTGTAAGCGTGGTAGAAATCCACCTTGGTGGTTCCGGTCGTCGGCCATTTGCAGGCCAGGAAAAACGGATCAGGTTTTGATCCCATGGCATATTCCATCAGGTCACGGGAAGTGTGTCCCGGCCGCTCGAGCACAAGGCGCATCCTCCATTGATGGCCGGGAGAGGCAGGCGCAATCTGACATTTTGCATAGCGCAAACCCATGAGGCCGAGGACATCTTCGGGAGTAAGCTCCATCGAACCGCCGCCCGTGGTGGGCGCAGACGCATCAATGAGGCGGACTTGCGGTTCGTGCTGGGGGATGGATTCGGATGAAGGTTGCATGGCGGAGGATTTAGGTGGGTGGTGGTAGTTTAGTTTGGACGAGTGAGTTCGGCGACGAGGGCGGAGAGGAGGTTCGCGGCGGTGGCGCGGGAGGCGGCGAGCTGCGTTTCCAACGCGTCCACCAAGGCCATCAGTTGCTCCACTTTGGCCACGATCCGGCGTTGTTCGGCGAGGGGTGGGCTTTGCATTCGGCTAGTGCTGCTTTGGATTGGTGGCCAATATTTTGTCCAGAAGGCGAAAGAGAACATCTGCGCCGATGAACTCGGCTTTCTTTCCGTATCGTTCCGCTTTGATAAGCAACCCCAAGAGCCCGAAGAAATGAGCCTCAGGGTGGCGCTCAACAAAAAAGACCGGAGAACCGCTCATGCCGTCTGGCCAGTCGATTTGTTCAAGCTCATCGAACTCCATATTGTGAATGCCGGACCTATCCGTTTGCCCCCGATAGCTACCACCCGACAAATAGCGCTGCGTGTGAATCACAAAACGGTCGTAGTCCACCGCATTGAGAAACTTTGGGAAGCCGGGAACGACTAGTTTGGCATTGGCCTTGATTTTCATCGAAGTGACATGGAAATGGTCAAGCGTGAGGGCACGGAGCGATTTCCGAGCTTCCGCCTCCAGCAATTCGGGAGCCGCCTCAAACACGGCGATGTCAGCGAAATCTTGATTGGGCGGATTGCTCACTGCACGGTGAAGATTCTTCAACGGAAGAAAGGACCTGGTTTCTTGATTCAGTGCAAGACGAACGTCATTGCCATTCTCTTGAGCGAGGCAGTGCTTTGCCGTGATTGCAAAGAGACGGTCGCGATATTGTGCAAGAAAGCATGTGCCGGCGATCCCATAAAACTCTTCCTCAATGGAAGAGTCCTCGAACATAAGCGGAGTTGTGCAGTTGCCTATCGTTCCCAGTGTCGTCCCGTAATTCTCGAAACCGTCCGCGAACAGGCGGCTACGGCCTGGTCGTTGAAGACTCAAAGACAAATAAGCTTCGAGTGATTCACGGGGTGGTGATGGCAGGGGATTCATGCGGTGAGTTCGGCCACGAGGGCGGAGAGGAGGTTCGCGGCGGTGGCGCGGGAGGCGGCGAGCTGCGTTTCCAACGCGTCCACCAAGGCCATCAGTTGCTCCACTTTGGCCACGATCCGGCGTTGTTCGGCGAGGGGTGGGATCGGTATGGATGCTGCGCGGAGAAGCTTAAAATGCCTTCCATAGCCGCGATCATCCAAAGGCAACCAGCGCAAAGCCAAGAGATAGTAGCTCGGATTGATTTCAATGGGCTTCAGGAGTTTGACTCCGTCGGCGCCGACGACGAAGTCAAAATCGATCAGCTTCGTCTCGCGCGTGTGGTCTCCAAACAAAACGATGGGAGTGTCGTGGTGGATCACTTTTTCCTCGTCATCGCAATAACCGCGAATAAATTGCTTGCCTTGATCAACCACAGGAAACCGTCCCTTTTCCGCCACGTCCTTCGTTTTGATCTTCTTACCGAGATCAGAAATGCTCTGAGTCGGCTCGGTCGAGCGCACCCAGGCCCAGGTGCTCGGAATCTCAAACGGTGGGGAAAATCCGCCTGTCAGGCTTGGCTTCTCATCGGTGCCGGTGTCGTCATCCTCAACACCGCCCTTCTTTCGTCGAATTCGCGTTAGCAAAACATCGGCCGGTTCGTCGTTTGGGTCTTGGGGGACGAGTTTGCCTTGGACGGCGAGGGTGAGGATGGACTTTCTTAAGTCTGAAGGAGAAATGCTGTAGGATGAATGGAAGAGGTAGTCGACGTTGGCCGGGGAGGGTGCGTCGGCAAAGCGGGCCAGCGACGCGCGGGCGAGCTGGCTGGCCTGCTCCTCCCGTTCCTGCTGCTGCGCCTCCAGCCGATCACACAACGCCATCAACTCATCCACCTTCGCCACGATCCGCTTCTGCTCGGCGAGGGGTGGGAGGCCGAACGGGAATGAGCGCACCAAATCAGTGTTCAGGTTGAGTTGAGCCAGCCCGCGTGCGTTGCGCTCTGCATGTTTCTTCAGCGTGTGAAAGAGGTAGAGGAGAAACTTCTGGCTCAGGAGGTCATGCGGGAAGTTTGGGAAGGCGAGGTATCCGTCATGAATGCAGCAGCCTTCAATTCCGAGCACGATTGGAACGCCGATGGTCGCGCTATTCGTCAGAACCAGCGTCCCTTTTGGAAGCAGGACCGATTTGCGCATCCCCGCTTCTGTCAGGAACTCGTCGGTGTCCATCAGCAGCCCGTTTTGGCCATGCTTTCGAATGTCGGAGATTTTGACCCAGTGGTAAGGCGTCCGCGCCTCTGAGAAATACTGCGGGTCGCCCTTCGGTCGAGGCGATGCGCCTCGAATCACGTAGAGCACCTCGCCAATGGTCGTGTTTACCCAATTTTGGGGAAGGCCATCTCTGCTCGCTTCGACTTCCACCGGGCCTTCTTTGCTGCGACCGCTGCGTCCAGTGAGCGGATTGTCGAGTTTGAATTGAATCAGTCGGTTGAGCAGTTCCGCAGCAGGTTGGTCGTTCGGGTCTTGGTCAGCGACTTTTCCCTGAACTGCCAAGTCCAGCACCAGCTCACGCATTTTCTCCACCGCATCAGGTGCGTCGGCGAACAGGTCGAACTTGTCGAAAAAGGTTTCCAGCTTCATTCAGCAGTCCCGGCGGTGGCGGTGAGGGCGTGGTGGAGTTCCTGTTTCAGCGCGGCGCGGGTGGCGGCGATCTGGGCGAGGAGCTTTTCGTATTCGGGCAGGAGGTGGTCCACGTCGCCGGGGCCTTCTTCGGTGCTGTACGGGTTCTTGAGGTCGAGGTTGAAGCCGTTGGCTTTGATCTGGTCGATGGAGACACGCCAGGCGCGTTCGTTTTCGATGCGGAATTTGAAGCCGTCGGCCTCATCGCCCCACCAGGCTTTGATGGGATCGAATTCTTCGATGCGGATGGGTTTGCCCTTGTTGTAGCTCTTGGCGCCGGGTGGATAGGGGTGCTCGTAATACCAGACTTCTTTCGTGGGCGCTCCCTTGGTGAAGAAGAGGAGGTTCGTGCGGATGCCGGTGTAGGGATTGAAGACGCCATTCGGCAGGCGGACGATGGTGTGGAGGTTGCACTCGGTGAGGAGGGCTTCCTTGATGCGAGTCTTGACGCCTTCGCCAAAGAGAGTGCCATCCGGCAGCACGAGTCCGGCGCGTCCGCCGGGCTTGAGGAGCTTCATGAGGAGCACGAGGAAGAGGTCGGCGGTCTCGCGGGTGCGGAACTCGGCGGGGTAGTTCGCCTCGATGCCGTCCTCCTCCATGCCGCCGAAGGGCGGATTGGTGACGATGCAGTCCACACGCTCCTTCGGACCCCAATCCCGCAGCGGGCGGGCGAGGGTGTTGTCGTGGCGGACGTTGGAGGGGACGTCGATGCCGTGGAGCATGAGGTTGGTCATGCAGAGGACGTGGGGCAATCTTTTCTTTTCAATTCCCGTGAAGCTTTGCTGGAGCAATCGTTCGTCTGCATCAGTCCTGGCCTGTCTGCGGAGATGATCAATCACGCAAGTGAGGAAACCGCCCGTGCCGCAGGCCGGGTCGAGCACGCTTTCACCAAGCTGTGGATTGACCTGATCGACGATGAACTGGGTGACGGCCCGCGGTGTGTAGAATTCACCAGCATTGCCCGCAGACTGGAGGTCCTTGAGGAGCTTTTCGTAGATGTCGCCGAACAGGTGGCGATCATCGGAGGCATTGAAGTCAATGGCGTTAATCTTGTTGATGACCTGACGCATCAACGTGCCTTTTGTCATGAAGTTGGTGGTGCTTAGAAACACCATCCGGATCAATCCTGCAACTCCGGCTCCAGTGCCTGGAAGTTTCTTGAGATCAGGGATCAGTTTATTGTTAACAAAATCGAGCAGCCCATCTCCTGTGACGCCTTCATCATCCGCCGCCCAGGACCGCCAGCGCAGGGCCTCTGGCAAAGGCGATTTGTAGTTATCTTCGAGCAGTTCACGTTCCTTTTCCCGGTCATCAAAGATCTTCACGAACAGCATCCATCCAAGCTGCTCCAAGCGCTGAACATCAGCATAAGTTCCGACATCCTTGCGCATGATGTCCTGGATGGTTTTGACGAGGTTGGAGACGTTGGCCATTATCGGAAGACTGGGAGAGGGGGGGAGACTCGGAGAAGAGGAGATTTGAAGAACTGGACAAGCTACAAAAGCAGTTTGGGCAGTTCCGGTGTAATCGCGTCGACAACCTGCTTCGTCCGTTCCTCCCGAAATACGGAGCGAACTTTGGCAACGATTTTGTCCGCTGCGTCCGCAGGATCATCACCGCCCACTTCCTCAAGGTTGAGCGACACATCGTCGTAGGTGTGCAACGTGCACTAATGCCGTGGCCTGGCAGCCCGCCTCGAACGCTTGAACGGAACGCTGCTGGAGCGCTCCCACATAGGATCAATCCATGCGTCAGGGGCCTTTCCTGAAATGACATATAGGCGCGCCTTGGTGGAGGAAATATTGATCTCAAACAGCACGGTGGCGTTGATTCCTGCCCACGCCCTACCTTGTTGGTTGCCCGCCACGTCCCACGCCTTGGGCATGAATCGCACATAGAACTTGTTGGACACCGGCGCAGTGATTCCAAGTTCGTCCGCGATGGCTGCCAGCTTCTCCCGCACCGCATCGGAGGTGTCCCGGATGCTGTCAGGCTTGTGTTCAAAGATGACATCCAGCGCCCTGCGGTGCTGTTGATAGATGCGCAACGCGGTGCGCGCGATTTCTGATTCGTCCATAAACTTCTCCTCCAGGAGTCTCAGGTAGTTGTCGATCAAGACGCGAGGTTCCGCTCCGATGGAGTGGCTGCGGCCTTCAACACATTCCCGCAACGTGCGATGCAGCTGAGTGTAGGATGCCGGCAGATAGTGCTCATCTTCAGGCTCTTCCTCGTTCTTGCTGAGAAATACAAACATGCGGCCAGCGGTGGAGAACTCGTGCTCCACGATCGTGCGATAACGCGTCAGTTGCTGCGAGTGCTGGCTGGAGTTGACCTTGTTTTCAATGCAAACCACCCACTGACTGCCGCCGACTAGGTTCACCACCACGAGGACATCGATATTCTTCCATTCCCGACGAACCTCCACGTCTTGAATCCTCCAGCCATCAATGTCAGCCGGATTGAGCGGGGTGGCACACTCTGTCACCGATTCATGAATGGTGCGCATGAGCCATTTTTTCAGAAATGAGTCTCCCAAGCCGTGATTCTCGGTGGGATCAAGAATCCAAGCCAGGACGTTTGAATGGCGAATCTCCCCATGCTCAAATTTGAGCACTTGAAAGAGATTGAAACCGCCGAGCAAGGCTTCCAACCGGTCAAAGTCCGCGCAATTGACGATCAACTCGTTCAATGAGGCGTAGTCCGCTTGCAGTTGAGTGTCGTCAGGCATCAGGCTGCTTTCCGGTAAAGTTCCGTTTCCAGTTCGCGGATGGCCTTCAAGTAGCCCGGCTTGCCACCGAAGAGCTTCACGATCTCGACGGGGGTGCCGTGCTGGGTGAAGGGATCGACTTTGAGGATCTCCAGGGACTCGACGCTGGTGATGCCGCTGTCGGCATACTTTTGGAGGAGGGCATCGAGCACGGCGCGGGCTTGATCGCCATACTTAGCGAAGACGTTCCGCTTCTTCACCTTCTCCGCCCGCTCCTTCCGCGTGAGCGGCGGGGCATCGAAGGCGATGTGGCAGACGAGATCAAAGGCATCCAGGTCATTCCCGACCTGATCGGCCAGTTCATCGAGGAAGACGCCTTTGGTGGCCAGCTCCTCAATGACGGCCTGCTTCTTCTCCGCGTCATTCCAGACGGTGAGGAAGTCATCCAGAGATGCGAATTCCTTCCGCACGGTTTTGCGTGAGTAGTCTTTGAGAGACTCGGTGATGAGCTTGCCGTCGGCATCCAGATACTGCACGCGCTCCGTAGCGACGCGGACCTCGACGCTATCGACGTAGTATCTCGTGGGAGGATCGCCCTCATCTCCGCCTTCAAAGGGGCCTGGAGTGCCGCCTTCACCCTCGTTCACCTGATTGCCCTCTTCGTCCTCCGCGGGTGGGACAACGCTGCCACCTTCCGGTGGCTCGTAAATCTGGACGGGATCACCATCGAAGTCCGGATCAGCAAACAGGGCGGTAGCCTGCCGGAAGTCCATGATGGTGAAGAAGAGCTTGTTGTAGTCCTCATTGATCCGCGTGCCGCGGCCGATGATCTGCTTGAACTCGGTCATGGACCCGATGCGCTTGTCGAGCACGATGAGCTTGCAGGTTTGCGCGTCCACGCCGGTGGACATGAGCTGCGAGGTGGTGGCGATGACGGGATAGGTCTTCTCGGGGTCGATGAAGTTATCGAGCTGGGCTTTGCCAGCGGGATTGTCTCCCGTAATGCGGACGACGTAGTTGGGATTCGCCGCAGCGAGGTCGGGATTGGCATTCACCATGGCCTGCCGCATGCGCTCGGCGTGCTCGATGTTCTCGCAGAAGATGATGGTCTTCGAGTAGCGGCTGGTGGCCTTCAGGAACTCCGTGACCTTTGCGGCGACCACGGCAGTGCGCTTTTCGAGGATGAGATTCCGGTCGAAGTCGCGGAGGTTGTATTCCCGGTCCTCGATGAGCTGGCCGTGTTTGTCCCGCTGCCCGTCCTCGGGCCGCCAGCCGTCAAGATCCTTGTCCAGCCCGATGCGGACGACCTTGTAGGGAGCCAAGAAGCCATCGCTGATGCCCTGCTTGAGCGAGTAGGTGTAGATGGGCTCGCCGAAGTATTCGATGTTCGAGACCTCCTTCGTTTCCTTCGGCGTGGCGGTAAGGCCGATCTGTGTGGCGGAGGAGAAATACTCCAGCACCTGCCGCCAGCGGGCATCGTCCGCCGCGCTGCCGCGATGGCACTCGTCCACGATGACGAGGTCGAAGAAGTCCTTGGAGAACTGCTTATAAATGTTGTCCTCCTCCTCGGTGCCGGTCACGGCCTGGTAGAGGCAGAGGTAAATCTCGAAGGATTTGTCCACCGTGCGGTTCGTGACCTTCGTCATGGCGGTGCCGAAGGGCTTGAAGTCATTCGTCTTTGTCTGATCCGCGAGAATGTTCCGATCCACGAGGAAGAGGATGCGCTTCTTCGCGCCCGACTTCCACAGTCGCCAGATGATCTGGAAGGCGGTGTAGGTCTTCCCTGTGCCGGTGGCCATGACAAGCAGGAGACGGTTCTCCCCGCGTGCGATGGCATCCACGGTGCGGTTGATCGCAATGAGCTGGTAGTAGCGCGGAGCTTTTCCAGAGCCGTCGTCGTAGTAGTCCTGGGCGATGACGCTGATCTGCTCCGGTTTAATTCCCTTCGCGGCGCAGTAACGCTGCCAGAGCTCCTCCGCCGAGGGGAATTGATCGAGCGGAATCTCCCGCTCCACCACGCCCGACGTTCCCGTGCGGTCATGCTCCAGAAAGGCATCGCCATTCGAGCTGTAGGCAAAGGGCAGATCGAGAATCTCCGCATACTCCAGCGCCTGCGGCATGCCTGCACCGACGGCGTGGTTGTTGTCCTTCGCTTCCACCACGGCGAGCGGGAGCTTGGGCTTATAGTCGAGCAGGTAGTCCGCCTTTTTGGCCTCGCCGCGTTTGACCGTCTTCCCACGGACAATAACGCGCCCCTTGGTGAAAAAGACCTCCTCACGCACCTGGGTCATGACGTTCCATTTGGCCCCATCCGGTCCCGTGATGGCCGGAGTGATGAACTTGGTGCGGATGTCCGTCTCAGTGAGGGCTTTTTTGTTCATCCGGGAGGTGGAGGAAGGAATTCACCTATCCAAGCAGGGAACGGCGAGAAAGGCAAGACAGGGAGAAAGCGAGACAACGGGACGGGGAGACGCGGGCGAAACCAACGAGGAGGCGGGGAAGCTGGGTCCCAAGTGGTTGGCAATGAATGCATCGGCCATTTGGGACGCGCCATCCGACCATTCGGTTGCGGCATCCGATCATTCGATCACAGCTTCCGACCATTCGGTCACGCCATCCGACCATTCGGTAGCGCCATCCGATCATTGGGTTGCGCCGTCCGACCATTCGGTTGCGGCTTCCGCCATGGAGTTTGCGCCGTCGGCCATGGGGTTTGCGCCGTCGGCCATGGGGTTTGCGCCATCGGCCATGGGGGTTGCGCCATCGGCCATGGGTTTGCGCCGTCGGCCATGGGGGTTGCGCCGTCGGCCATGGGGTTTGCGCAATCGGCCATGGGGTTTGCGCAATCGGCCATGGGGTTTGCGCCGTCGGCCATGGGGTTTGCGCCGTCGGCCATGGGGTTTGCGCTATCGGCCATGGGGATTGCGCCGTCGGCCATGGGGATTGCGCCGTCGGCCATGGGGGTTGCGCCGTCGGCCATGGGGTTTGCGCTATCGGCCATGGGGTTTGCGCCGTCGGCCATGGGGGTTGCGCCGTCGGCCATGGGAGGTGTCACCCTGCCTGCTGGAGGGACGGAATGCTTCCCTGAAGTTCAAGGAAGTGCCGGTGGTCGGACTCGAACCGACACGGGGGATGCCCACAAGATTTTGAGTCTAGCGCGTCTACCAATTTCACCACACCGGCGTGTGCCTCGCAGAAGAAGCGGCGGTTAGATAGCGAGGTCAGCGGAAGTTTGCAAGGCTTTTGGCGGCCCGAGAACCTCCCGCATCAAAATCGCCTGCCGCATGAGCGCCGGATCACGACGCAGTCTCTGAAGCGTGCTCAACAGGGTGGCGGTGCCGGCCGTTCCAGGCTGCGAAACCGCCTCCACCTGCGGAGGCGGAGCCGCCGGCTGGATGACAGGCTGCGCAGGGGCTGCAACAGCGCGTGAAACCGGGGCCTCGACGCGGCTCTGCTGCCGGAGAGGCGGCGGAGCGGCGGAACGACGGGCCGGTTGTGGCGGAGCGGGCGGGCGCGCCGCCTCCTGCAGTTCCTTCAAGGCTCTGCGCCATTCGTCGAGGGGCGAGGGCGCGGCGGGTGTCAGCGGCGGCGGACCGGAAGGCTGCGGCCGCCGCCTGTTTTCAGCCAATGGTTCTTCCTCCAGTTCCGGCGGCATGCCGCTCCGTTTCGCCTGCCAGTTTTCCCACAGCCATTTGATGAAGCTGCCGATGAGGAACAGCACCACAATGGCGATCTGCAGCGGATCGAAGTCAGCTCTCAGAAGGATGGGGGTGAAGGCGAGCATGGGACGATGCCGGTTGGCGGGGCTTATTTGGCGGCGGAACTGTCTCCGGCGATCTTTGAACGCATCTCGGTGTCGGCGAGGACGTTCTTGTACTTGGCAAAGTCCATGACGCCGAGCTGGCCGTTGCGGAAGGCCTCGGCGATGGCGAGCGGCACCTGCGCCTCGGCCTCGACGACACGGGCGCGCATTTCCTGGGTGCGGGCGGACATTTCCTGCTCCAGGGCCACGGCGGCGGCACGGCGCATTTCGGCGTTCGCCTGCGCGATCTTTTTGTCGGCTTCGGCCTGCTCGGTCTGCAGCTTCGCGCCGACGTTTTCGCCGACGTCGATGTCTGCGATGTCGATGGAGAGGATTTCAAAGGCGGTTCCGGCATCGACGCCCTTGTGAAGGACGAGCTTGGAGATGCTGTCAGGGTTTTCGAGCACGTCCTTGTACGAGATGGAAGAACCGATGCAGGTGACGATACCCTCACCGACGCGGGCGACGACGGTTTCCTCCGTGGCACCGCCGACGAAGCGGTCGAGGTTCGTGCGCACAGTCACGCGGGCACGCACGCGCAGGGAGATGCCGTCTTTGGCGACGGCGTCGATCTTCCCGCCGCGGCCCATGTCGGGATGCGGGCAGTCGATGACCTTCGGGTTGATGCTGGTGCGCACGGCTTCGAGCACCGTCTTGCCGGTGCCTTTGCAGGCGAGGTCGATGGCGCAGGCGCGATTGTAGTCGAGCGGGATGCCTGCCTTGTCCGCGGCGATGAGGGAGAGGACGACATGAGTGACATCACCACCGGCGAGGAAGTGCGCTTCGAGCTCATCCGTGTTGATGGGAATGCCCGCTTTCGCCGCCGTGATGCGCGTATCGACGATGAGCGCGTTCGGCACGCCCCGCAGCCACATGGCCAGCAGCGTGGGGAAGCTGACCGGGGCGTTGGCGATGCGGGCGCGAAGCCAGAGATTGAAAAACTTCGCGACCAGCAGGAAGAGGACGAGTCCGATGATGATGATGACGCCGTAAACGAAGAGCCAGAGAGGGTCAGGCATGGTGGGGGTGGGGTGAGGTTTGGGGTTTGAGATCAGGATGGAATGGAACGAACAAGCAGATTGCCGGGCTCGGCGGCGATCACCTCGACGCGGGAGCCCGCGCTGGCAATTCCACTTTGACAGCGTACATCGTAATGACGTCCGCCGATCTCAGCCCGGCCAAGCGGTCGCAGCTCTGTCAAGGCCACGCCTTGCGCGCCATTGGCGGGAGCGGTGCTCGCAGGCGCCGCCACGCTGGCGGTCAGCGTGAGCGCACGATGAAAAAACTTCACCGCGAAGAAGTGCAGCCAGGTCAGCAGCACCGCCGCTGAGAAAGTCAAAATGCCCAGCACAAGCGCCAGGCGTGATCCGGTTCCCCAGCCCACCAAGTCCTCCGAGATCAGAGCAAGGGTGACGGCCGCCAGAATCGAGATCGTGCCGAGAATGCCCGCCACCCAGCCGGGCAGAAACGTTTCGAGCATGATGAGAAAGATGCCAAACAGCGTGAGGATGGCGATGCTGGCGAGCATGGGCCATGCTCAACGCGTACCGCGAAAGCGTCAACACACGATCACGGACGGCGCGGTGGAATCAGCGAACGGCTCCACTCCTTGGCTCCCGGGGGGATGTCGCCGAGGTTCAACTGCGCAGGCGACGCCGGGCTGGCAAACGCGGTGCGCGCCAGACGCGTGACGTCGGCCGTCGCCGTGGCTTCGAGGAGATTTTTGCCGCCTGATTTCGCCATGGCCGTGGACGCGGGCGCCCGGGCGAGGATGGGATCGCCTCCCAGCTCGGTGCGCGGCTCGATGCGCGTCCAGGTGTTCCCGGACCAGTAATCGCCCTTCCATGTGCGGTTCGGGCTGCTGGGCACATAAATGGCAAAGCGGTCGAACAGCACCTCCGGAACATAGCGGCTGCCCACACGGCTGGCGAGCGGCGGATCGTTCGGATCAGGCCGGCTTTCGGTGGACTCGATCAAATACTCCTTGTCGTCGATTTTCACGACGCACCAGGCATGTCCGCCGAGATCGCCGTAACGCCCCAGCGCCACACGCACCTGAAACCCGCGCGACATCAGCCAGTCTGCCAGGTAAATGGAGGAATCCTCGCAGTCCCCTCGCTGCAGGCGCTGGGTTTCGTCGGCGAACTGCCAGCTGTCCATCTGCTCCTTTTGGGCAAAGCTGGAGCCTGGTTTCGCGCCGGGATCGTTGGCGTAGCGGCAGTTAGCATGCACCGCCGACCAGATTGTGAAGAGCTGCTGCACGCGGGACTGGTTTTTCGCGAACGTCGCCGGCGGGGCATAGCCGGTGAGAAACTCGTTCACATAGCGGAAGTGGCCGGAGCTGTCCGCGGCGATCACCGCATACTTGCGGCGGCACTTCGGGCATTCCAGCGCCATGCTGCGCTGGGAGGCCGAGAGCTTCATGAAATGCGGCTGCTTGCAATGCACGCACGAGCTGAAGAAAGGCTCGTCAGAGGACTTGGAGAGAGCCTCGGGCGTGAAGTCCCGCAGACGCTGTCCCAGCACCAGCAGCGCCTCATGCATCAGCCCGCTGGCTCGCGGGCGCAGGGCGACGGCCATGTGGGTCATTTCCGGCTGGGCGCGGTGGGTGTATTCGTGAAAACGATGCAGTAACTCCCTCAGGCTCGGACTGCTCGCCGTGCAAACGGAGACGCGGTAGTAGCGCGGCATGCCCTCCTGTACCAGCTCGGTCACCTGGTTGAGATTGCTCGTGTCGATTTTGGGGAACTCCTTCTCCAGCCAGGCCTCCATCTCCGGATCCAGCCGCAGCATCGGCGTTTTCGACGCCATGCGGGAGTAGTTGAACTGATCAACCAGGTCGACGCGAAAACGCGCGGCGCTGTATTGCGCGCCGGGGCTGGCGATCAACTCGCTGAAACGCATTTTCCATCCATTCAGCCAGCCTTCCTTCATGGCGGCCATCCCCCCCGCCAGCAGGACGGCGGAGGCCACGGACCAAGTGATGAGACGGCTGTTCATGCGCCTCAAATTATAGTTTTTATAAAAACGGACGCAACAAAAACCGTGAGAGTGACAAACTCTTTACGAATGCTCACGCCCACCCCTAATGGGTGGAAAGAGCGGCTATTATTTCGGCTGCAACGGAATCCGCGGGCTGTAAGGCCAGAGCTTCGGCGCGCTCCAGCCGATGGCGCCAAACAGGGTGCCCGGGCTTTCGTCCACATTGTCCTTGGGGTCGCCAAACCAGGCCGCCTGGGCGTTTCCGGCCGAATTGGAGACAAAGATCCCGCCTTCTTCCGAACGGCCGATCAAAACCCCCAGCGTGCGGATGCGTTTGGGCGCCTTGTAGTAAATGCCGGTCGGAGAGACGACCTCCGCCTTGTATTCACCCGCGGGAAACACGATCCGCCCCTGCCCGCACTCGCGGATTTCCTCGGAAGCGAGCACGACGCCCGGCGCGTCCGTGGCGGCCAGTTCGACCGAGCTGCAGGAGGCCAGCAGCATGGACGCGCAGGCAAGGCAGATGAGATGAGAAAGCTTCATGGATTGTTGGTTAGGTGGGTGGTGTCTGCAAAAGGCAGCACTTGGTATGGGGATCACGTTCCGTGCCAGAAATCAATCCGTCTTGAGCGTCAGCGTCACCCGCCGGACCTCCATGACCGTCTGACCGGGGATTTCCAGCGCCCGCAGCGTCAGCAAACCGCGCCCCGTGGCCAGTTTGATCGTACCCAGGCTCAGCGGGCGGAAATCGCGCATGAAGCTCTCCGATTTCCGCGAAGCGCGGTCTTGCCCGTCGATCAGCGGCGGAAACCAGCCCGGCGTGACCTTGCCGGTGGTTTTGGCTTCACCAAAGCTCAACTCGACCGTCGATCCCGCATCCGCCTCCGGGCAGGCGTAGTCGATGCTGACGTCATACTCGCCCGCCGTGTGAACGTCGATGTCCCAGGTCATCGAATCCTCTTTCGTCTTCCAGTTCACAAAGTAGGAGCAGTTCGGAGCTCCCGAGCTGCGCCGCACGCCGCCATGCGGCTCGCCGTCGCGTGCCGGCAGCATCGTGATCGGAAATTCGGTGTAGCCGACCGGATAAGGCCGGTCGTCCATCGGTTTGACTCCGCCCTTGGCCTTCGCCTTCCCCTTCCCTTTGCCGGCTTCGGCGGGAGTTGCCTGGTACGGTTTCCCAAACACATCCTCATGCCATTTCGAGCCTGCGGCGGCCAGTTTCGCCGCGACCTCGGGCTGCTCCTTGGCGATGTCCTTGGTCTGATTGGGATCGGCGACCATGTCAAACAAGCCGCCCGAGGCGTCGAGACGATGCGTCTGTGACCGCACGCTCAGCCTGCCGCCGTTGTAGTTCATCAGTTCACGCCCCGTTGCCTGCCATTTTCCGCCGCGCAGAAGGGATGAGAAATCCCACCCGTCGAGCGGCTTCGCGTCGTCGTGCTTCACTCCGGCCAAAGCTGTGAGGGTCGGCAGCAGATCAATCGCCCCGCTGATGTGCGGAACAGTCATGCCTTCGCGGATTTTGCCCGGCCAGCGCACGAAACAAACGCTGCGCACGCCACCTTCGTCCGTCACGCCCTTCTTGCCTTTCATCCCGCCGTTCCAGCGCGCGCTGTTGGGCCCGTTGTCGCTGAAATAGACCACGATGGTGTTCTCGCTCAGTTTCAGGTCGTCGAGCTTCTTCAAAACGCGGCCCACGTTCATGTCGATGTTGTCCATCATCGCCAGCACCGTGCGTGTGACATTGATGTCCTCCGCTTCACCCTCGGCGCCGCGCATCGTCACCGGCGAGTCCTTGAATTTGTTCCAGTGCTCGTCCGGCACGCTGAAGGGCGAATGCGGCGTCGTCAGCGGGATGTAGCAGAAAAACGGCTTCTCGCGGTTGGTCTCGATGAACTCGACCGCCTTCCCCACCAGCACATCCACGATGAATCCCTTCGCACGGAACATTCTCCCGTTGCGCTCCAGCGGCGGATCAAAATACTCGCCCCAGTGACCGCTCGTGTAGCCCACATACTCCTGAAAACCACGGGCGTTCGGGTGATACGGCCACTGGCTGCCGTTGTGCCATTTGCCGAACGCGCCTGTCGAGTACCCCGCTTTGAGAAAATGATCCGCGATCGTCTTCACATCCGTGTTCAGCCGCTCCTGGCCGGTCGAGACGCCCAGCACGCCGCCACGCGAATGATAGCGCCCCGTCAGAAACTCCGCCCGTGTCGGCGCGCACAGCGCGCACACGAAAAACCGGTCAAAACTCGCCCCCGCCTTCGCCAGCGAGTCGATGTTCGGCGTTTTGAGGTTCGTGTTCCCGTTGATGGAGTAATCCCCCCACCCCGAATCATCCGCCAAAAACACCACCACATTCGGCGGCGACGCCGAATGAGCGCTCAACGCGAAAAAACCAGCCAGCAGCAGACAAAGTCGGGAAATCATGGTCGCGCTAAAACGACCGCCCCACCTTCCAATTATCGACTACCTTCACCTGCCCCATTCGTCATTCCTTAGTCAGGCTTCGACATTGATTTCCTCTCTTGACCCCTGCCTGAAAGCCACTACCATCCGCGCCCCACGCCCCGGCGAAAGCAGCATTCCGCGCCTCGCCCGGTAACGTGATACCTCAAACACCATGAAAGCCGAAGGCCACCCCAAAACCTACGAGACGACGATCACCTGCACCTGCGGCGCCGTCTATAACACCATCTCCACCGTGCAGAACCTGCGTATCGGCATCTGCGCCGCCTGCCACCCGTATTTCACCGGCGAGCAGCGCTTCATCGACACCGCCGGCCGCGTGGACAAGTTCGCCCAGCGCTACGGCTCCACCCGCGCCCGCCGCACCGCTCCGAAACCGAGCGAAGCCGCCAGCGCCTAGCCTTTCAGCCCCCTCTTTTAGCCAAAACGGTGCCCACGCCTTCGTGCTGGGCACCGTTTTGTTTTTTACCGTTCTTCATTTTCAGTTCCTCCGTCCGTTTCGTCATTCGCCATTCGGATTTCGTCATTTTATCCGCCCACGGCCTGCCGGCCCCTTCCAACCCCCACCGTCATGGACTACTCCGCCGTCATCGCCGGCAAACGCACCCGCTTCGCCGACCTCGAGGACATCATCGGCCGCCCGAACTTCTACGACGATGCCAAACGCGCCGGCGAGATGCTGCGTGAGCACCGCGCCCTGCAAAAGCTCCTCACGGACTGGGACGCGTATGAGAAGGCGCAGAAGGAACTCGCCGAAAACCGCGACATGGCGAAGTCCCAGGAAGACAAAGACCTCGCCGAAATGGCCGCCGCGGAGATTCCGGTGCTCGAGCAGCGCATCGTCGATCTCGAAAAGGCCATCCAGGAGTCCATCCTGCCGCCTGATCCGCTCGAAGGCCGCGACGTCATCCTCGAAATCCGCGCCGGCACCGGTGGCGACGAAGCCTCCCTCTTTGCCGCCGACCTCCTCCGCATGTACACCCGCTTCGCGGAAACGAAGGGCTGGAAGGTCGAGCAGCTCGATGCCAGCCCCTCCGACGTCGGCGGTTACAAGGAAGTCATCGCCAAGATCAGCGGCGAGGACGTTTACCGCGTCATGAAATACGAAAGCGGCGTCCACCGCGTCCAGCGCGTGCCCGCCACCGAGGCGCAGGGCCGCATCCACACCTCCGCCGCCACCGTCGCCGTCCTGCCAGAGGCCGAGGAGGTCGATCTCGAAATCAAGTCAGACGAAGTCCGCATCGAAGTCTGCCGCTCCTCCGGCGCCGGCGGCCAGGGCGTGAACACCACCGACTCCGCCGTCCAGGTGCTCCACATTCCCACCGGCACCATCGTCCGCTGCCAGGACGGCCGCAGCCAGATCAAGAACAAGGAAAAAGCACTCAACATCCTGCGCTCACGCCTTTTGGAAAAGAAACAGCAGGAAGAAGCCGCCAAATACTCCGCGCATCGCCGCAACCTCATCGGTGGCGGCGGACGCGAAGAAAAAATCCGCACTTACAACTACCCGCAGAATCGCGTCACCGACCACCGCATCGAGATGACGCTCTACAACCTCGATCAATTCGTCGAAGGCCGCATCACCGACATGCTGCAAGCTCTCCTCGCCAGCGATCTGAAGGAACGCCTCGCTGAAGCGGGACTCAATTGAAGAGCGCATGCGTCCCGCGTGCCATTTCCCGCATCCTCGCGGGAAATCGTCCGAGGATCAGCGACTCCTAACTCGAGTTTCTACGACGCACCGCCGTCTTGGAACGTCCTTCAGCGGGACGCTGAAGGCAGCACGCGAGACGCGTGCGCTCCTGCACCCTAAACCTTCAACACACCGCGAAATCCACGCACCGCGTAATACGACTGCGCGCCGTTGTGCCCCACAAAAACGCGGCCGTAGCGGCGTTCGCCATAGAGCGCCCCGCCGAGGTCCCGCACCTGCGCGGGTGTTTTCAGCCAGCTCGACGTCTTCCGGTCAAACTCCCCCAGCTTCTGCAACTCCATATACTCGTCTTCCGTCATCATCTCCACGCCCATGGCCGCCGCCATGTCCATGGCGTTCGTCTTCGGCCGGTGCTCCTTCCGTGACTCCCAGCCTTTCCGGTCGTAGCAAACACTGACGCGCCCTTCGGGGGTCTCGGCGGAGCAATCCACAAACACATAGACGTCCGGTTTCTTGTCGTGTCCTACCACATCCGGCTCGCCGCCCGTGCGCTCCATCTCGCGCAGCGCCGCCAGCTTGTCCGGGCTGGCCTCCAGCTTTGCGCGCACCTTCGCCCAAACGACGCCCTTGTGCCGGCTCATGTGCCCGGCAAAGCGCTCTTCCAAGTCATTCAGAAGCTGCTCTCGGACTTTCGGTGCCAGTATTATCTTGGCTGCTGGTGCGCCTTGCATGCCTGGATCATCCACAAAGCCGTCGATTTGTCAGCACCTTTCAGCTCTGCACGGATCATCCCCCCGTACGAAAAGCCGCCGGGACGGCCTCTCTTCACCAGGCTGGCCTTGAAGAACTGACGAAGGATGTCATGGAAGCCATCTTGGGCCGTTCAGCAGCCCAACCCGGCACCAATCCTGCTTTGCCAGTCGTAACCCCAGCCATGTCCGAAACTCCCCCGCAAAATCTCCGCCAGCACGGTTTCCAAATCCTCGAAGACGATCTCCGCTTTCTCATGGAAGCGTTCTCAGCCGTGCTGACGCAGCTCGGCGAGCCGGAACTGGCCGCCTGCCTGCCGTGGATCGGCACCGGAGAACCCAAAAAGGCCACCCGCTCGCTCGGACAGGCCTATTCGATCGCTTTCCAGTTGCTCAACATCGTCGAAGAACGCGCCTCTTCACAAGTCCGTCGCCTGCGGGAAAAAAAACTCGGCCCCGAGGCGGAGAAAGGGCTCTGGCCTGACAACCTGAAGCAACTGCGGTCGCTGGGGCTCAACTCAAAGGACATCCTTGCCGCGCTGCGTGAGGTCTGCGTCGAGCCTGTGCTCACCGCGCATCCCACCGAGGCGAAGCGCGAGACAGTGCGTGAGCTGCATCGCGAGATTTACAGCCTCATGAACCGTCATGAGAACCCGGCCTACACGCCGCGCGAGCAGAAGCGTCTCCAGCATCAGCTTCAAACCCAGCTCGAAAACCTCTGGCGCACCGGCGAGATCCAGGTCACACGCCCCAGCATCGAAGCGGAGCTGCAAAACGCGCTGCACTACCTGCGCGAGGTGTTTCCCGAGGCGCTGGCACGCGCGCACACCCATCTGCGCGAGGCATGGGAGGCGAACGGGTTCGATCCTGCGGAAATCGACACGCTGCCCCCGCTCCTGCGCTTTGGCTCATGGATCGGCGGCGACCGTGACGGGCACCCCTTCGTCACCGCGGATGTCACACGCCGTGCCCTGCAATCCATGCGCCACAACGCGCTGCGCGTGCAGCGCCGTGCCCTCGAATCTCTCGCTCGGCACCTGCCGCTCAGCTCCCTGTTCCAAACCACGCCGCACCGCCTGACGCAGTTGATCAAAACGCTCGAGGCAAAGCTCCACAACGAGCCGCACATCGACACGGCTTACATCCTGGATCGCAACAAGGAGGAACCCTGGCGCGCCGCTGTTTACCTCATGCGCGCACGCGTGCTGCTCGCCATCGAGAAACCGGCCTCGCCGGCGGCTTACCTGAATCCATCGGAATTGCGCGCCGACATCGACGCGCTCGCGACGACTTTGGTCGAGGTGGGCGCCAGGGCTGTCGTCGAAGAGCTGATCGTGCCCTTCCGCCGCAATCTCAGCGCCTTTGGTTTCCACAGCGCCGCGCTCGATGTCCGCCAGAACTCCGCATTCCATGAGAAGGCCATCGATCAGCTCCTACGCGCCGCAGGATTGCTCGACGAAGGTTCTTTCATTGACTGGAGCGTCGAAAAGAAGCGCGAGTTGCTCGACCGCGAACTCGCCTCGCCGCGCCCCTTCCTCTCCCCCGGCATCTCCGCAGGGCCGGAAGCCGACACTGTGCTCGCCTGTCATCGTGTTCTGGCCGAGCATCGCAAACAATTCGGCAACGCCGGCCTAGGCTCGCTCATCGTTTCGATGACACGCCGCGTGGAAGACCTGCTCATCGTGTACATTCTCGCACGTGAGGCCGGATTGATGGAATGGACGCCGGAAGGGCTCGTCTGCCCGTTGCCTGTGGTGCCCTTGTTTGAAACAATGGGGGATCTTGAGGCAGGCCCCGGCATCGTGGAGGCCTTCCTGGCGCATCCTGTCACGCAGCGCAGCCTGAAGGCACAAAGCAAGGGCGGCACACCCGTCTTCCAGATGATGGTCGGCTACTCCGACTCGAACAAGGACTGCGGCATCGTCGCCAGCCAGTGCGCGCTGCATCGCGCGCAGCGTGAGCTTTCCGCCATGATCCACAAGCATGGCGCGCGCCCCATCTTCTTCCACGGCCGCGGCGGCACGGTTGGTCGTGGCGCGGGGCCCACGCATTGGTTCATGGAGGCGCTGCCGCATGGCTCCCTCAGCGGCGGCATGCGCATGACCGAGCAGGGCGAAACCATCGCGCAGAAATACGCGCACATCGGCTCTGCCGTTTACAACGCCGAGCTGCTCATCGCCTCCGCCACGGCGGCCACCGCGCGTCATCGCAGCACTGAATCTCGAGCGCATCCAGCGCTCGAGCCGCTCTTTGACAAGCTTGCCGCGGACAGCCGCGATGCCTATCGCGCCTTCCTGCACACACCGGATTTCATGAAGTTCTACCGCCAGGCCACGCCGATCGACGCGCTGGAGAACTCGCGCATCGGTTCGCGTCCCGCACGCCGCACCGGCCAGGCTTCGCTGGATGACCTGCGTGCCATCCCGTGGGTGTTTTCATGGACCCAGTCACGTTTTTACCTGCCCGGCTGGTTCGGGGCGGGCAGTGCTTTGACGAAACTCAAAAGTGACGATCCCAAGGCCTACGACACCCTCGCCGCGGCCGTTCCCGGCTCGCCCTTCCTCCGCTACGTGCTCACAAACATCGAAAGCTCGCTCGTCAGCGCCAACACCGACCTCATGCGCGCCTACGCCGACCTCGTGGAGGACAGCGCCGTGCGCGACCGGTTTCTCAACACCATCCTCAGCGAGTTCGAAGCCACCCGCAGCATCATCAACGAGCTGTTCCAAGGCACCTTCGAAGAACGCCGCCCCCGCCTCGCCTACACGCTGAACATCCGCGAAGAACCGCTCAAGGTCCTCCATCAGCAGCAGATCGCCCTGCTGCGCGACTGGCGCGCCCTCGTAAACTCCGGCAAAGCCGAGGCTGCCGAGGCGATGATCTCCGATCTTTTGATCTCCGTGAATGCCATCGCGTCTGGATTGAGGACAACGGGATAGAATGAAGAAACCAGAATGAGGAATGACGAATGCACGCCTTTTCGGGCTTCGTCATTGATTCGTCATTCGCTATTCTGGTTTCGTCATTGCCTTCCCCGATACTCCCCAGGTGCCACGCCCACCCAGCGGCGGAAGACGCGGGAGAAAATCGCCGCATTCGCGTAGCCCACACTTGCCGCCACGACCTCCAGCTTGTCGTTTTCACGTTCGAGGAGCCTCCGGGCCAACTCCATGCGCAGGCAGGTGAGGTGCTGCATCGGGCTGCGGCCCAGTTCCTTCATGCAGAGTCGACGCAGATGCTCCGGGCTGCAATGACTGCGGTGCGCCAGCTCCGCCAGCGTCCAATCGCGCCGCAAATCCTGCTCCACATCGGCCCACAGCTTCGCCACACGCGGTTCGCGGCTCCGCCATGGCTGCGCGATGCGGCGGATCGTGCCGTGGAGCAGTTCCAGCCAGTGATGCAGCATGCGCGGTTCCTTTTCGCCCTCCCACTCGCTCCGCAGGCCGTTCACGATGCGCCCGATCTCCTCCGCCTGCGCTCCCGGCATGACCGGTGACGCCGCGCCGACCACCGGCGTGACAAAACTCGGCTCATCATACCGCACCCAGGCGAAACACCACTTTTCACGCCCTTTTGCCTCAAACGCATTCAGCACCCGTGGTGGAGCGAGGCACACCATGCCCGGTTTGACGCGTTGCCAGCGTCCATCGAGCAAGATCGAGCCTTCACCACTCACACAGGCCATCACAAAGCTCCCCTCCGGCGTCATCCTCACCCGCCGATACGGCGGCAGCGCCTCATCCATGCCCAGGCGCGCGATGCGGTGCGTGCTCATCTCCGCGCAATCGCACGACTCGATCACCCAGCGGCGGGTTTTGGGCCCGTCGATGGTGGTTTCAGCCAGATCACCCGTGGTTTGCATCCCCGCATTAAAGACCGCTCCACCGTTCTGTCACGCACAGGTGCATTTCAGGCATGACACCGTGCATGCGTTCCTGCTAGCCTGCGTGCTTCATCTCGTATTCTCCCGACCATGCGCCTCGCACTCCTTTCTGTCCTTCTCGTCCCTTTTGTCCTTCACGCCGAGCCCGTCAGTCTCTTCGACGGCAAAACGCTCGATGGCTGGGACTTTGACCCCGCCATGTGGCGTGTCGAGGACGGTGTCATCACCGGCGGCTCCACGACGGAGAAGATCAAAAAGAACGACTTCATCAGCACGAAGAAGAGTTACCAAAACTTCGAGCTGAAGCTCAAAATCAAAGTCAGCGGCGATCCGAAGACGGGTCTCATCAATAGCGGCATCCAGATCCGCAGCGTGCGTGGGGGCAGCGCCATGAGTGGTTATCAGGTGGACTGCGGCGCGGGCTGGTTCGGCAAAATCTACGACGAGCACCGCCGCAACAAGGTCATCTGGGCACCCACGCCCGAGCAGCAGGCCGCGCTCGACAAGGCCATCGATGTCTTCGGCTGGAACGAATACCGCATCCGCGCCGAAGGGCCGCGCATCCAGACCTGGATCAACGGCGTCCACTGCATGGACTACACCGAGACCGACCCGAACATCGCCCTCGACGGCCACATCGCCCCGCAGGTGCACAGCGGCGGTGTTTGCCTCGTGCAGGTCAAAGAGGTCACCATCGAAGAACTGCCCGCCACGCCGGGTGCGCCCACTTGGCAGAGCATCGGCGGCATCGAAGGCATGAAGGCCAAACTGCCGCCGAAACCGCAGGCGGATGCCGCGAAGCCAAAGCGCGACATCAGCTACAACGATGTCCAAGGCACCTCCAAAACCGCCGAAGAGCAGCAAAAGCTCTTCCACCTCCCCGAAGGCTACGAAATCGAGCTCGTCGTGCAGGAGAGCGAAGGCCTCGGCAAATTCGTCAGCGTTTATTTCGATCAACGCGGCCGCCTGTGGACGCAGACCGCGCTGGAGTATCCTGTCGATTCAAATGAAAACCCCGCTGCCGCTGAGGCCGTGTATGCGGGCAAGGGCAAGGACAAGGTGCTCGTCTATCCGCGGGAGTCTTTGAACGCGAAGATTCCCGCGGGTGGACTCACAAACGGAACCGTCTTCGCCGACGGCCTCGCCATTCCGCTCGGCATCCTGCCTTGGGGCGCGGGCGATACCTGCTACGTCCAGCATGGCCACGATTTAAAGCTCTACAAAGACACCAACGGCGACGGCAAGGCGGACACCTTTGATGTCGTGCTCACCGGCTTCGGCGTGCAGGACTCGCATTTGTTTCCGCATCAGTTCACGCGGGCACCCGGCGGCTGGATCTGGATGGCGCAGGGCCTCTTCAACAACAGCAAAGTCCACAAGCCCGGCAGCGATGTCGTCGTCGATTGGCCCAAGTGCAGCATGGCCCGCATGCGGCCCGATGGCAGCGAGTTCGAGGTCATCAGCACCGGCCCGAACAACATCTGGGGCCTCGTCATCACCGGCGAAGGCGAGACCTTCATCCAGGAAGCCAACGACTACGGCTACCCCGTCATGCCCTTCCACGAATACGCCTACTACCCCGGCGGCATGGAGGCGCTCAAAAAGAGCTATCAGCCCGATTTCCCGCCGCAGGCCGACTTCCGCATGGGCGGCACCGGCTTGAGCGGCTTGGCGCTCATCGAGTCAGGATCGCTTTCGCCATCTGCCGTGGCTCAGAGTTCTGTAGTCCCGGCTTCAGCCGGCTCAGGGAATTCAGAACCGGCTAAAGCCGGGACTACAACACCCAAGCCCGCCCATGTGATGGCCGTCGCCAATCCCATCACCTCGAAGATTCAAACCATCGCCATGCACCGCGATGGTGCGTATTGGAAGCTCGCCCAGCTCCCCGACCTCATCACCTGCGACGATCCCTTCTTCCGCCCCGTCGCCCTCACCAACGGCCCCGACGGCTGCATCTACATCGTCGATTGGTACAACAAGATCATTTCCCACAACGAGGTGCCAAGAGCGCATCCGGATCGCGATAAGACGCGGGGACGTATTTGGCGCGTGAAGCCGAAGGGCGCGAAGACCGAGGTGGCTGATTTCACCAAGCTGAGCACCGAGGAGCTTGTCGCGGCTCTTGGCAAAGAGCCTGTGGGAAAGACGCATCTCGCATGGCAGGAGCTTCTTGACCGCAAGCAGCTCCCCGCGACCCATTTCGCCGCTCAAGAGTATTTCGCCAGCAGTCAATTCGGTCAGATCAGTCAGATCGGTCGGAATCTGTCCGATCAAAACATCGCCGCACTCCTCTCCTTCGCCAAACCCAGCCTCCCCAACGGCCCCACCATCCAATCCTCCCGCGGCAACAAGCAAATCCCCGTGCGTGAGGCCTACGACCGCGAGTTCGAGCGCTTCCTCGTCCGCATGTTCCTAGAGCGTCATCCGGATGTCGTCGCGAAGTTCCTTGACTCCGAAGCCTCCGCGAAACTGCCCGTGGAGGCCCGCGTGCTCGCCTCGCTCGCGTTGGAGCCGAAGGCCAGCGCCTCCCGCGTCGCGAAACTGCTCCCGCAGCTCGACCGCGCTCCGAATGACGAGGAACTCCTCCGCCTCGCCCAGTTCCCCGCCGAAGCCGGTGTCGGCGAGGCTCTCCAAGCACTCCTCACGAACGAAAAATCCCGCGCCGCCGTCGCCGAGAAGCTGTTGGCCCAGCGCACGAAGCTGGATGCGAAGCAGATCGCGCCGTTGCTGACGGAAACGGCGAAGCAGATGCTGTTGGCAAGTGATGCGGGCACTCCTGCCCGCAATGA
Organism: Prosthecobacter sp.; assembly: GCF_044236155.1. GTDB lineage: Bacteria > Verrucomicrobiota > Verrucomicrobiia > Verrucomicrobiales > Verrucomicrobiaceae > Prosthecobacter. The sequence continues at coordinate 15,520 of NZ_JBIIHA010000014.1, read as the reverse complement.
AAGCGCCGGAACTGCGGGCAAGAGTGCCCGCATCACCTTGGCGCTTCAGCTTATCAGCGGCTTCCAGCTCGCTTCGCTCGAAGGTGATTTGGTGTCGCTCGTCAAGGAAGCCAAAGACAAAACCAACATCCTCACCACCCTCCGCGACCTCCGCAGCGGTGAAGCTGATCTCTTCGCCTCCCTCGCGAAATCCGATCCCGATCCTCTCACACGCGATGCCGCGCTCGAAGCCCTCGCCGCCTCACGCTCGCCGGATGCCGCAGCGAAGCTCCTCGCGCTCTACCCTTCACTTCAGCCCGCGCAGCGCCGCAGCGCCTTGAACGCCCTCTCCAGCAGCAAAGCCGGAGCCAAGACCATCGTCACCGCCTTGCTCGACAAAACGCTCCCACAGGCCGACCTCGACGGTCCCACCGTCGAACGACTCGCCACCGTGCTCGGCGACGATCCTGCCATCACCCAACTCCAGCAGCAACTCGGCGGCATCTTCCGCGAGGTCTTGCTGCTCGACGGCCAGGACACCGCGAGGGTCGATTCGAAGATCACTCTCGACGGTCCCTTCACCGTCGAGGCCTGGGTGCGTCTCGCGCCCGGCATCGGCAATGAGGACAGCCTGCTCGGTGTGAAGGGCGGTGTGGACATGAACTTCTTCGGCGGCAAGTTCCGCGTCTATGCCGGCCCCGAACTGCGCGATGTCTGCGTGGCCAACAAACCCATGACGCCCGACCTTTGGACCCACCTCGCCGTCACCCGCGATGAAAAAGGCCACTTCCGCATCTACCAAAACGGCGAACTCGACGCCGAAGGCACCAAGCCCGCGCCCGCCAAATGGGAAAACTGCCAGATCGCCTGGAGCGGCCCCAAAAAAGGCACCGAGGGAGCCATGATGGAGTTTCGGGTGCTCAAACGCGCCAAAACCGCCGCCGAAGTGCGCAGCGGCTTTGATCGGACTGATCCGTCCCATCTGACCGATCTGAAGAAAATGGGCAAAGGCGCCCGCATCGCCAAAACCATCGACACCCCGCCGCTGCTCACGGAAGAAGCCGCGAAAGCCCTCGACACCAAATTTGCCAAATTCACCGCCCTGGCCCCCAAAGGCAATGCGGCGAACGGCAAAGCCCTCAGCGCCCTCTGCATGGCCTGCCATCAGATCGGCAACGCGGGCGGTCAAATCGGCCCCAACCTCTCCGGGGCCGGCGCGATGGGCTTGGAGGCCGTGTTGCGCAACATCCTCACGCCGAACGCCGCCATGGAGCCCGGCTACCGCATCTACCGCGTCGAAATGAAAAACGGCGACCTCATCGACGCCTTCTTCGTCAGCGAAGACAAAGACGCCGTCGTCATCCGCCAAGCCGGCCTCCCCGACCGCCGCGTCCCCAAAGCCGACATCCGCAGCACCAAATTCATCCGCCGCTCCCTCATGCCCGAAGGCCTGCTGGATGCGCTGCCGGACCAGAGCGTGGCCGATCTGCTCGCCTATCTGATGACGCTGAAGGGTTAGCAAGACACGCGAAAGCGTCCTGGAGTGCGCTGGTCCTCCAGCGCTTTCGATACACGTGAGGCGCACGAAAAGCTCCAGAGGGCTGGAGCATTGATTCGCTGCGCTCCCCCTACGGGCAGCCTACGGCTGTCTATCTCCGCTGCGCTTCGGTTCCAAAACGCTGCCGCGCCCATTGGATGCCTATTTGACTGCGATGCTATGAGCCGATAAGCCTCCACGAATCATGTCTTCCACCAACCCCGAAACCGCCTCCAAGCCCGCTGTGCCAGCCGACTTGGAGATCAAAGATGCTCAGCTCATCTTCAACCATGTGTGGAAGCAGCTCGAAGCCGATTACGGCCGGGTGAACCTGCGTTTCCCGAAGGAGCTGATCCTGCTCGGCGGTGCGCCAGGGGCTGGCAAAGGCACGAATACGGATTTCATCCGCCAAGTGCGCGGCATTGATGCGCAGCCCATCGTTGTCAGCGCCTTGCTCGACACACCGGAGGCTCGTGAGATCAAAGCCCGCGGCGGCATGGTGGGCGATCGCGAGGTCGTGGGCATCCTCATGCGCAAGCTGCTGGAGCCCGAGCAGCAAAACGGTGCCATCCTCGACGGATTCCCGCGCACGAAGGTGCAGGTGGAGTGCCTCAAGATGCTCTTCGACAAGATGGTGCGCCTGCGCCGCGACTTCCTCGACACACCGGACGCCGCGCACTTCAAGCAGCCCATCTTCCACATCATGGTGCTCTTTGTCGATGAGGCCGAAAGCATCGCGCGACAGCTCAAGCGCGGCCAGGAAGTGCTCGCCCACAATGCGGAAGTGCGCAGCTCTGGCCTCGGCGAGCTGTGGGAAGAGCGTGCCACCGACTTCGATCCCGCGCTGGCTCGGAATCGCTACAAGGTCTTCAAAGAGAAAACCTACGACGCGCTCGTCTCGCTGAAGGAGCTTTTCCACTACCACTTCATCAACGCGCAGGCACCGCTGGAGATCGTGCAGCAGAACATCGTGAAGGAGCTCGAGTATCAAAGCTCCCTCGAGCTCGATCCGCGCACGTTTGACCTCCTGCGCAAGCTGCCGCTCGCCAGCGAGATCATTCGCCATGCTCGGCAGGACCTCGTGCGCCGATTGGATGCCTACAAGGTCGAAAAGCCCGAGCTGATGGAAGCCGTCGTCGCCTTCATCGAGACGAAGATGATGCCCATCATCGTCCGCCACGCCATCTCCGGCCGTGCCGACATCAACACCGAGGACAAGCTCTTCCACGATCCCGAGGCCCTCGCCATCCTCATCGACATCTTCTCCGAACGCGGCTTCCACGCCAAGACCGACCTCCACGTCATCGAGATCCCCGACCGCTTCGACCTGCAAACCGGCAAGATCGAGTGCCGGAAGAAAAAAGTCTTCCGCATCGCCGTGCAGTTCAAAGGCTCGGAGATCCGACGTGGGTGATTCGTCATGCTTCCCTCCCGTCTCGATTTCCAACTGCAAGCGCGTGCCAGCGGCTCGCGGGCGCGTGCGGCGACGTTTCGGACGCTGCATGGTGTCATTCAAACGCCGCTGTTCATGCCGGTGGGCACGCAGGCGACGGTGAAGGCGCAGACGCCGGAGTCGCTGGCAGCGTCGGGATCGCAGATTTTGCTCGCGAACACCTACCACCTGCTACTGCGGCCGGGGTCGGAGGTGTTTGAGAAGATGGGCGGCATTCATCGCTTCATGAAATGGCCTGGCTCCGTGCTCACGGACTCGGGCGGCTACCAGATCTTCTCGCTGCCGCATTCGCGGTCGATGACGGAGAAGGGCGCGGTGTTCCAAAGCTATGTCGATAACCGCCGCATCCTGCTAAGCCCAGAGCTGAGCATCCATACGCAGCGCAGCATTGGCAGCGACATCATAATGGTGCTCGATCAGTGCATTCCGAGCACCGCCGATGAAAAGACGGCACGGAAGGCTCTGCAGGTCACGCAACGCTGGGCCGCACGCAGTCTCGCCGCACGCGAAGACTCGCCGCAATCGCTTTTCGCCATCGTTCAGGGCGCGTTGTATCCGCATCTACGAAAGGAAAGCGCCGCCGGGCTGGTGACGATGCCGTTTGATGGATTCGCCATCGGCGGACTGGCCGTGGGCGAGGAAAAACATCAGCGCGAAGACGTCTGCGAACTTACCGCCGCGCTGCTGCCGGAGGACCGGCCGCGTTATTTGATGGGCGTTGGCATGCCGATCGATCTGCTGGAGGCCGTGCATCGCGGGATGGACATGTTTGACTGCATCATCCCCACGCAGGTGGCAAAGCGCGGCACCGCCTTCACCTCACGTGGCATCGTCGAACTGCGTCGCAGTGTTTATAAATTCGCTGATGCACCGCTGGATGCCGCTTGCACCTGCCCGGTGTGCGCCACGCACTCACGCGCTTATCTGCATCATCTCACGAAGACGCAGGAGACACTCGGCTGGACGCTCATCGGCCAGCACAACATCCACTTCTACCACCAGCTCATGCGTGAGATCCGCACGAGCATCTTGGAGGATCGCTTCCTGCCGCTTTACCACGAGAAGCGGGCCATACTCGCCGAGGAGGATCTCGATCATCCGGTGAAGCCCCCGAAGCGCGGTCAAAGCGCCACGGTGAGTGAAATCGGCTGCTACGAGCTTCACGGTTCCTCGATTCGTCATCTCGAAACGGGTGCGGTGGTGCCCACCACGATCCGCGAGGACATTCCAGAGCTGGTGAAACTGCTGAAGGCCAAAGACGAGACGCCCATCATTGTCTTGGATGAGGGCCTGGGAGCTGGCGCGGCGGCTTTGTCGGCCATATTGGTCTATGAAGGCCTCGCTCAAAAGCAGGCCGTGAGGCCGATGCACATCGTAAGCGTGGCGGATGATCTGGATGCGCTGCGGCTGGCTTTGAATCACAAGAAGATCTTCTCCTGGCTGCGGCATGGTGCTGCGGACACGATCCTGCATCGCGGAGCTTGGAAATCGCGATTCTGCCCCGGTTTGAGCTGGAGCCTCGCGAAGGATGAAGAGCTTCCCAAGCCTGATCTGGTGCTGCGCACCTTCCAGGGAACTCACGAGCATGAAGCACCGGTGATCGACATGCTTGCGCCTTAGCGGTGACACCGCTAGTCATGCGGTCCTCATGTCCACCATCGTTGTCACCCAGAAAAACGGCGTCACCTGCATCGGCGCTGACACACTCAGTTGTCTTGGCTCGCTGCGGCAGAAAGCGCAACATGTCGTGAACAAGACGAAGATCACCAAGGTCGGCGACACCTTCATCGGCCTTACCGGCACGTCGGCGAGTCTGGTGGTAATGAACAGCTACTTTGCCAATCCCGAGCGCCCGCGTGATTTTTCCTCCTGCGAGATGATCTTCGAAACATTTCGCCACGCGCACCATTGGCTGAAGGCCGAGTACTTCATGGCCGCGATGCCGGACAAGGGTGAGGAATATGAGACGACGCAGTTCTACGGCCTGATGGCGAACCCGCACGGCATCTTCGCGATCTACTCGTATCGCTCCGCACAACAGTTTCACAAGTTCTGGGCCGCTGGCTCCGGTCGCGACTACGCGCTTGGCGCGATGCAGGCAGCGTATGACAAAGGCAAGACTGCGGAGGAAATCGCCCGCGCAGGCCTCGAAGCCGCCGCCGAGTTCGACAGCGCCACCAGCGCACCCTTCGAGATTCACAATGTGCCGTTGATCTCTGCCGAGAAACCGAAAACCAAGCGCAAGAAATAAGTTCCTTTGTCTTTCTTCTTCGACTCAATCATGAAGCGTTTTCTTCCTCTCATCGCCCTCACGTCTGTCTTTGCGGATGGTCCCAAGGACAACCAAGCCGACAACGTACGTCCGGTGCCACCTCCCGGCGTGGCTATTCCTGACGCGGACCGCACACGTTTGACGGAAGGCCTGGCGAAGCTTCGCGCCGCCATTGATGAAGCCGCCAAAGCGCAGACGAAGAACTCGATGCTGGCTGATCTGCTGCCTGATCTAGAAATCTATCACAAGGCCGTCGATTGGGCGCTGCGCTACAACGAGGTGCACAAACTCACGGAGCTGAAGAGCGCGGACGAATTGATCGCCGAAGGTCTGCAACGTGCCGAGGCCTTCAAAGGCGGCCAGACACCTTGGACAAAGCAGAAAGGCCTCGTGGTTCGCGGTTACCGTTCAAAGATCGACGGCTCCGTGCAGCCCTACGGCATGGTGATTCCTGAAAGCTATGTCGACGCGCCTTCACGGCTCGACATCTGGTGCCACGGACGCGGTGAAACGTTGAGCGAGCTGACTTTCGTGGATCAACGGCGCAAACAAGTCGGCCAGATTTCACCCAAGGGAGCGCTCGTGCTGCATCCATATGGCCGCTACTGCTGCGCGAACAAATTCGCGGGCGAAATCGACCTTATCGAAGCCATCGACCATGCGAACAAGTTCTACGCCATCGACGAGGACCGCGTCATCGTGCGCGGCTTCAGCATGGGCGGAGCGGCGGCGTGGCAGTTTGCGGTGAATTACGCGGACAAATGGTGTGCGGCGAATCCGGGCGCGGGCTTTTCCGAGACACCGGAATTCCTCGGCGGTTTCCAGAACGAGGATGTCAGCGGCGCGCCGTGGTATCAGAAGAAGCTCTGGCATTGGTACAATGCCACGGACAACGCGCTGAACCTCGAAAACTGCCCCACAGTGGCTTACAGCGGCGAACTCGACAAACAGAAGCAGGCTGCGGACGCGATGGAGCACGCCCTGCGTGGCGAGCATGTCGATCTGCTGCACATCATCGGGCCGCAGACCGCGCACAAGATTCATCCCGATTCGCTGGTCGAGATCGAAAAACGCCTCGCCAGCATCGCCGCCATCGGACGTGACCGCGCTCCGCGCGAGGTGCATCTCTCCACCTGGTTTCTGCGCTACAACCGGATGCACTGGATCGTGGCTGACTCGCTACAGGAGCATTGGGAGCGCGGGCGCATCCATGCGCGCATCACGGGCTCTTCCGAGGTCACGATCAAACTGCAAAACATCACCGCCTTCACCATCGACATGCCCAGCGGCCATTGCCCGCTATCCCTGCTCGTGAAACCGACGGTGATCATCGACGGCCAGACGCTTGAAGTCACCCGGCCAAAGGTTGACCGCTCCTGGCGCGTGCATTTCCAGCTCAAGAACAGCAAATGGTCGCAATCCCTCGGCATCGACCTGGAGCAAAGTCCGATGGAAGGCACGCCGGTGAAGTTTTTCAAGAAGCACGGCCTGCAAGGCCCGATCGACGACGCGTTCATGAACAAGTTTCTCTTTGTGAAACCCACGAAGGCAGGCTGGAGCGAGAAAGTGGATGCCTGGGCCAAAGCGGAACTCGAACGCGCACAGTTTGAATGGCGCAGGCAGTTTCGGGGCGACGCACCCACCAAAGATGACGCCGCGATCACCGACGCCGACATCGCAGCGAACAATCTCGTGCTGTGGGGTGATCCGCAGAGCAACGCGATCCTCGCCAAGATCGCCGACAAGCTGCCGATCCAGTGGTCGAAGGACAAACTCGTGGCCAATGGCAAAACCTACGACGCGGCGACGAATGCTCCCGTGCTGATCTACCCGAACCCGCTCAATCCGGCGAAGTATGTCGTGATCAACAGCAGCTTCACCTACCGCGAATACGATTATCTCAACAACGCCCGCCAGGTGGCGAAGCTGCCGGACTGGGCTGTGATCGATCTCAGCAAGCCTAAGACAAGCCAGGCACCGGGAGGTATCGCAGACGCGGGATTCTTCAACGAGACCTGGGAATGGAAGCCTGCTCCCGCGAATTGAACTCATGATGAAATCGCTCCTTTTCACCCTCTTGCTGATCACTCAGGCCGCCAGCGGCCAGCAGGCGAAAGTCGAAACCGCATTCACGAATAGCCTGGAGATGCCGTTTGTTCGCGTGGCAAGCATCGGCATGCTTGTGTGCAGGTTTGAGACGCGGGTGAGGGACTACCAACAGTTCGCCACCCAAACGGGAGCCGACTGGAAAAAGCCCGATTTTCCACAGACGCCGGATCATCCTGCGGTGAATGTCAGCATGCAGGACGCGCTGGCCTTCTGTGAATGGCTGGGAAAAAAGGAAGGGCGCAAATATCGCATCCCCACCGATGAGGAATGGAGCCTGATGGCCGGATTGAAGGAGAAGGCGGGCATTCCGCCCACCCAGCAGACACCGAGCGTGGGCATCTTCCACTGGGGAACACGTCCGCTGGCAAAGGATGTCGGCAATTTCTGCGACGAGGCCTTCGGACGAAAGTATCGCAACAGCTACGATGGCAAGTGGCTCGCCATCGACGACGGACATGCGGACACCGCGCCCGTGGGCAGCTATGCCGTGGATGCGAACGGCCTGTTCGACTTCGCAGGCAATGTGTGGGAGTGGGTCGATGGCTGGTACGACCCGCCGAAGAACAGCCTGCGCATCGTGCGTGGCGGCGCCTTCCGCTGCGGCGCCGAAAAGCGCCTGCTGGCGTCGTTTCGCGGGCCTGATCCCTACAATGCGCGACTCGACAGCGTGGGCTTCCGCATTTTGTGCGAGAAGCAGTGATTCACGCCATCATCGGCGGCTGCATCTCGAAGGGGGGGATGCGAGTGCAGACGCGGCGTCCGTCCGGCGTGGTGCCAAAGAAGGAACCGGTGGCGGTGCTTTCGGTCTTGATGACGTGGTAGGAGTTGTAGCTGAACGTTTCGCCCGGCGAGAGATTGGGGAACTGGCCGACAACGCCATCGCCCTCGACGACCATCGTGTCACCATCCGTGTCACGGACGATCCACTTCCGGCCGAAGATGCGCACCGTCTCCTCAGAGTCGTTATGAATCGAAAGATGATAAACGAAGGGATGCGGCCGGTCGGGTGGCGCCGGGCGCGTCGGATCGTAGGAAATGTTGTCCACCGTGACGGTCAGTCCGGGCAGAGTTTCGAAGTGCATGGCGCACATTATCCGCGAAACGAAAACTTGAAACCTGAAACCTGAAACCTGAAGCTCGCGTCACATGCCCCCCTCCCCACCCGTCGTTCTCAGCATCGCAGGCTCGGATTCCTCCGCCGGTGCCGGTGTGCAGGCGGATTTGAAGGCGATCTCGGCCCTTGGCGGCTACGGCCTGAATGCGCTGACCAGCGTCGTGTCTGAAACGCCCGGCATTGTGTCGCAGGTGCGGTTGCTGGACGCGGATTTCATCGCCGACCAGATGCGCGTCTTGTTCAGCGGCTTCCCCATCGCGGCGGCGAAGACGGGCATGGTCGGCGGAAAGGATCAGGTGCTGGCAGTCGTCAAAACGTGGCGGCCACTCGCCCACGGCCGCATTCCTCTGGTGGTCGATCCTGTCATGGTCGCCACGAGCGGCGGCAAGCTGCTCGAAGACGAAGCGGTGCGCACTCTGATCGATGAATTGTTGCCGCTCGCCACTTTGATCACGCCCAACATGGACGAGGCTCGAGTGCTGTGGGAACGCGAAGTCGCCTGCATCGAGGACATGGAGGCCTGCGCGCGCGATTTGAGCGCCCGCTTTGGCACTGCTGTGCTTGTCAAAGGCGGACACCTTCATGGCGAAGCCGCCGACGTGCTTTGTCAGGAGCAGGCAATCATCTGGCACACCGCGCCACGGACGGCGGGCGTTCACACGCACGGCACGGGCTGCACCTTCTCCGCGTCCATTGCCACCTGTCTCGCGCATGGCATGGCGCTGAACGAGGCGGTGGCTGAGGCGAAAAAGTTCGTCAGCCGCGCCATCGCGCAGCATTTCGCGTGGCAAAGTGCTGGCGCGGGCGTCGTTCATGCTCTCAATCATCTCCAGCAAACAGACGCATGAGACATACCGCCGCCCTTTTGATCTTCACCAGCTCCGTGTTCGCCGCCAGCGGCCCGGAGACGAAGGACATCAGCCAGGCGGGCATCCAGACCGCGTTCCGCATCCTGCAAAAGGAGTATATCCGAAGCAACGACCTCACCTTTGACGAGCTAAACCGCGCGGCGCTGGCCGGGCTGCTGCAGCGACTCGATTTCGGCGCTGAGCTGATCCCCCGGAAGCTGGAATCCGTGCCGAACACGCTCAAAGGCGTGCGCGCCGACCTGCTGAACGCGCAAACCGCCTATCTGCGCCCGCTGGCGATGACGAATCAGGAAATCGCCGAGATGGAGCAGCATCTGCGCAAATTCGCCGAAGCGAAGGCCGCGCATCTCATCCTCGATCTCCGTACGCCCTCGCCACCCGGAGATTTTGACGACGCGGCGTCGCTGCTGAGCCTGTTTGTGCCGAAGGGCGAGGTTCTCTTCAAAATGAAACAGATGGGCCAGAGCACGACGGAGGCCGAGATGAGCTCACGCGATCCCGTTTGGACGAAGCCGCTGCTCGTCCTCGTCGATGAAGAGACAAACAATCTCGGCGAAACCATCGCCGCCGTGCTGCGCCTGCGCAAACAAGCGCTCCTGATCGGTTCAGCCACACGCGGTGGAGCGGTGCGTTACGAGACAGTTCCGGTGGATGCCGAGTGGTCGCTGCGTTTCGCACGCGCCGAGGTGCTGCTGGCCGATGACACCTCTGTTTTTAAAAAAGGGCTGAAGCCTGACTTTGAAGTCACCCTCAGCGCCACGCGCAAGCATCAGGCATTTGAGGCTGCGCTTGAGCAAGATGTGAAGAGCACGATCACGGACAATCCGCGAGCCCGGTTCAATGAAGCGGCCCTCGTGGCGGAAAAAAATCCTGAACTCGACGCCTACATCCGACGTTCCGCCGGAGAAGCGCTGCCGGAGGACGCCTCAAAACCTATCGACACCGTGGTGCAGCGGGCCGTGGACCTCATCACGACGCGTACGCTGCTGGAAGCCGCAAAGATCGACTGGAAGCGCAACAACAAGCCATCCGACGACCTCCCGGTAAGAAAAGCCATTCCTGTGACCAAGTGATAGAGATCCCGGACAAAATTCAAACCAGCGCCACGATCCGCGAAGTGATCAGCCCGCGCACCTGCCATGCGATGCTGGCAAACGGGAAGATGATCTTTGCCTTCACCTCGAAGAAAATCGAGACACTGCCGCTGCACGAAGGCGGGCAAGTCATCGTGCAGATGGACGTGGCCGACTTTTCGCGTGGCGAGATGATTCGAAAGGCCTGAGCAGCGCTCAGACCTCCTCCGGCACCACAAACGGCTCGCGATACTTGTCCTTAAGCATCGCGTTCGCGGCATCGTGGTCGATGAAACGCTCGGTTTTGCCGTCCATCTTCAAACTCACGCCGAGGGTGAGTTTGTCCTTGCCGAGGTCGATCTCGTTTTTCGCCAGATGCTCCTTCATGCGCTCGAAGCTTTCGACGCCGAGTTTGTCGCTTTTGATTTTCTCGAGGATGGCATCAGGACCTTCTTTCGCACCCAGACGGTGGCTGATGTTGCCGGTGTGGCAGAGCGCGCTGGAGAGATGGCCTTCCAAAATGTCGGCATGCAGATCGTCCACACGGCGGCTGCGGCAGGCGTTGATGAAGTTTTTGAAGTGGTCTTCGCTGCCCTCGAATTTTTTCATTTCCTTGCCATCCTTGTCGAAAACGACCGCGCCCGAATAACTCGGCACGACCACGGTGCCGCCTTCGCACTCGACGATCACGCCGACACCTGCGCCCGTCACGCCTTCCTTGCCGTCCTTGCCCGGATTCGGCTTGAACTTAACGCCCTGGCTCGTCTGCATGAGCTTGTCCATGTTCTTGCCTTCCTTGCTCTCCGTCAGGCCGCGCACTTCAAAGATGAGCGGAGCCTTCTCGTAGCCGTGGTAGATGATCTGCGTGTTCGCCGTCTCGCCGTCGTCCTCATAACCGAGTCGGCCGCCGACGCTCCACACGCTGGGGGAGAGTTCCATCTCGCCGAGAAACCAGCGGGCGATGTCCATCTGGTGAATGCCCTGGTTGCCGAGGTCGCCGTTGCCGTAGTCCCAGGTCCAGTGCCAGTCATAGTGCAGCTTTTTGCGTGTGAGCGGCTTTTTCGGGCCTGGACCACACCAGAGATCGAAATCAATCGTGTCCGGCACCGGTTGCTCACCCTCCGCTTTGCCGATGCTTCCACGACGCTTGTAGCAGAGACCGCGTGAAACCAGGATTTTGCCAAGATTGCCTTCCTGCACAAATTTCACCGCCTCGGCGATGCCTTTGCGGCTGGAACGCGACTGCGTGCCGGTCTGCACGATCTTCGAATACTTGCGCGCCGCTTTGACGATCTGCCGCCCCTCCCACACGCAATGCGAGACGGGCTTCTCGACATACACATCCTTGCCCGCTTGGATCGCCCAGATGGAGGCCAGCGCATGCCAGTGATTCGGCGTGGCGATGCTCACGGCGTCGATGTCCTTGTTCTCCAGCAGCTTCCGCAGATCGGTGTAGCCGGTGACCTTTTGTTTTTCCTTGCCGAAGGCATCGACCTCCCTGCCCAAAACTTTGCTGTCCACATCACACAGTGCCGCGATGCGCACTCCTTCGTTCTTGAGGCCCTTGTAGCCGCTGATATGCCCCTTGCCCCGCCCGCCAAAGCCAATGACGGCCACATTTATCGTGTCACCCGGACTCTTCTGCGCCCAGGAAGTTTTGGCGATGTAGAAAACACCGGCGGAAGCGGCGGCGGACTGTTTGAGGAAAGAGCGGCGGTTGTTCATGGTGCTGAACAAACGCAGGCGGCCATGGAGACTTTCCTTTTTGACAAACGAGAAGCCCTTTCCTCCATTCAACAACCATGCTTCGCCACGCCATCCTGCTTTTCTCATTCCTCATTCTGATTTCGTCATTGTCGGCGAAGCCGAACGTTCTCTTTATCCTCTGCGACGATCTCCGCCCGGATGCTCTCGGCTGCTACGGGTCGAAGCACGTCAAAACGCCAAACATCGACCGCCTGGCCAAAGAAGGCGTGCGATTCGCGAACACCTTCTGCACCACGTCGCTCTGCTCACCGAGCCGCGCATCGATTCTGAGCGGCCTGTACGCGCACACGCACGGTGTGACGAACAACTTCACCGAGTATCCGGCCTCGATGCCGAGCTTCCCTTCCGTTCTTCACGACAACGGCTACGCCACCGCCTACTTCGGCAAATACCACATGGGCGAGGACAACGACGAGCCGCGCCCCGGCTTCGACGTGTTCGTGACGCACAAGGGCCAGGGTAAATACTTCGACACCGAGTGGAATCTCAACGGCAGGAAGCGTGAGGTCATCAAAGGCTATTACACCACCGTCGTCACCGATCTGGCGATGGACTGGCTCAAACAGCAGAGCGCCGGCAAACCGTGGTGTGCCTTCATCGGCCACAAGGCCCCGCACAGCTTCTACACGCCGGAGCCCAAATACGAGCATGCCTTCGATGACGTGCGCGTCCCCTACCCTTCCACCGCGTTTCACCTCGACGACAAGCCCGCGTGGATCAAACAGCGTCTGCACACCTGGCACGGCATCTACGGCCCGCTGTTTGAGTGGCGGAAAAAATTCCCCGATGACCGTCCCGAAGCCGTGAAGGACTTTGAGAACATGGTCCATGGCTACTGGGGCACCGTCTTGAGCGTGGATGACAGCGTGGCGCGCATGCGCGCCTGGCTGGAGGAGACAAAGCAGCTCGACAACACCATCATCGTCTTCATGGGCGACAACGGCCTGCTCGAAGGCGAGCACGGCATGGTGGACAAACGCACCGCGCACGAACCCAGCCTGCGCATTCCGCTCATCGTGCGCTCACCGCAGCTCACCCAAGAACCCAGGACCATCGAACAGCAGGTGCTCACCGTGGACATGGCTTCCAGCCTGCTTGAACTCTGCGGCGCGCCGGCTCTGCCGAAAACGCACGGCAAGTCCTGGGTCAAGCTCGTGCAAAAAGGCGATCCTGAGTGGCGCACGAGCTGGTTCTACCACTACAACTACGAGAAGCAGTTCCCCTACACGCCAAATGTCCGCTCCATCCGCACCGACGAATGGAAATACATCCACTATCCGCACGGCGACGGCAGCCCCGACAAGCACATGGCAGAGCTTTACAACCTCAAAGACGATCCCGGCGAGACAAAAAACCTCATCAGCGATCCAAAGTTCGCGCCGAAGATTCCTGAATTGAAAGCCGAACTTGCCAGGCTCATGCTAGCCACCGGCCTTGACGACAAGACCGACAGAATGCCCCTGGACGAAGGCGTAAAGAGCGAGCTGCCAGACGCAAAGATTCGATGAAGTAGCGATTAAAAGGACCTTCCTGATTCTTTCACAGGCGACAAGCCCCCATAAAGTTCATCGAAGCAGGAAGGACAGAAGGTGTGGCTCATCTCCAGGCCCAGATTCCGGCGCAGTATGGTCTCCCACCCCGCCCAGCCACCGTCCGCCATCTTGATGTCCTGGCATGCGCTGCAAACGTGCAGCAGGTTTGCAGCGCTGGATGTCCAGCCTGCTCGATGCCACCAGGCATGCATGACGCCCTCAAGTCTGCCCACAGCCTGCGATGTGACCAGGCTGCCTGCTTCAAACAAAACCACCAGGATCCTGCCATTGATAGTGAGCCCGGCCAGCTGCAACACCACACACTGATAAGTCGTAAGACCCAAAACAACGTTTTGCAGTAAAGGGAAGCCTGCCTGCAAATCCAATTGAGGCATCAGAACAAGTCCAAGCTGAGCAGACATCCGATAGCCGACGTCAAAACATGCCCCATCACCACTGGTGCTGAAAATGCCTGCCCTACGAGCTCCCGCGAAGTTACAGGAGACTTCGAGCATCTTTGCAGCCTCTGTGCATTTCCCGTTAACAGTGGAGTCGGGAGCCATGTATGATTTGATGGCGATATCAGTCATTAAGGAAGGGTTCATGGTGGGGGACAGCGCGAATGAGTTTTTAGCGCCACAGGAGCAAGCGCACGATTGCCCTCGGCGCGGGCTCCTGCAGCTGGGGGAGGACGCTTTCGTGGGAGGCAGAGGCCTCCAGAAAAACGGGTCCTTTTAAACGGGCGTCGCTCAGGGAAGCGGGGAGCTAGTCCAATAAACCTGACGAGAACAAGAAATCGGATTGCCGGCATAATCGAGTGCTGTCACCAGCGGCCCATAAATCTGGATGACTTTGCCACGCAGGTAGGCATCGTTGAACTCAGGCATACGTTCGCTGGTGAGGAAAAGGCCGTTGATGCCGCCCATCCCATCGGAACCATCATCATCTGGGCGGCCAGTTTCGGCATCCCAGGTGATGATTCCCGTTTCCGCAGCAATCAGCGCGCTGTCCGCACGCGTGGCCTCGGGGGCTTGAGCGGCCCAAAGACTGGCGGCAGCCTGCGCCTGTTGAGCGTTCGCATACACGGCAAAGCGCAGCCGCTGCTTGTTTGGGAGGTTGCCGATGATTTCTCCATTCTCGAGGTCAGCGGTGCCGATGCCTTCATGCCAAACGTAACCAGCGACAATCACATCCAAGTTGTGCCGTTCGCCGTTGGTGCGATAGATTGCCTTTGGAGCGAGACCTGGCGTTTGTGATGCCTGTTGGGAGGCACCAAAAACCACATGAATGTCCCTGGTACGAAGCTGTGTTGTGTTCTCAGCATTTGGTGACAAGGCAGCCACCGTGCTCACTGCTGAACCGGAGGCAGTGGGGACCAACGGATCCGCACCGCGTGACTGGCGGATGTGCGGCGTGCCGTCGGCGTTAACTGCTGCGTCATCCGCACCTTGTCCTTGTAGATCATCCAAAGAAGCAGTTGGGGTACTGTCTCCAAAACCTAGGGCGCTGGTCACGAAGTTGATGACGGTGTCCACAATGCCGCGGTCCTCGGCACCAATAACTGCCACTTCATCCGCACGCTGCCCTTGGCTTACATTCATTGATGCAGCGACTGCATCGTCAGCGCCACGGCCTTGGCGGATGTCGGGCGTCGCGGTCACGGCATCGTCAGTGCCACGGCCCTGGCGGATGTCGGGCGTCGCGGTCACTGCATCGTCAGCGCCACGGCCCTGGCGGATGTCGGGCGTCGCGGTCACTGCATCGTCAGCGCCACGGCCCTGGCGGATGTCGGGCGTCGCGGTGCCGGCGTGGGGC
>NZ_JBIIHA010000035.1:0-44794 GCF_044236155.1 Prosthecobacter sp. | reverse complement strand
TAGGAATCTATGGCTCTTATAACACGGGCCAGCTTGGGCACCGCCAACTGATAGCTTGGATGTAATTCCATTCTTCTCGCTACACCAGTTGCTCTATCTGTACAATTTTAAAACACGCCCTAGATGGTCAGGCTGGCCCGGACTCTCTTTATGTGGACGAGTTCGACACTTGGACCGGCGGTCTGCCGGAAGACACGGTGATTGGTGGTCCGTTCTTCAGCACGAACACGCAGCTTGCCTTTGGACTGCCAATTTTGGGTGCCGCGGCTTATCTGTCACCACTGGCCGGCGTTTCAACCGCATCTGCGCCGGTGGTCACCGTCTCCATCTTGTTCTTAATGGATCACGAGGCGCCATTCACCCTCGGTGCTCTTTCCGTGATCTTCACGGCTGGCTTGGGCGAACCGGCAACGCTCATCAAGTATTTTGAAATCCGTTGGACCGCCGGCAGCCAGGCATTCCTGACGATCTTCGGAGATCTCGGGGCTCTTCAATTGATCGGAATCGGCGAGTTTCTTGAGATTCTCTGGGGTGACATCATGGCAATCATTGGTGGGTGATCTTATCGGGGCTGGCTGCCAAAAAGTCAGGAGACATGAAAAAACGAAGTGGCGGCGGTAGTTTAGAAAAAAGCTGCTTCTTCAGCTTTAACCCGGGTTCCAAAGTTCACAGCAATCGGGGCATTCCTGCTCTTTGGAACTTCGGGGTCGGGTTTTAATCAACCATCTCACTGCCATGAGCGAGCCACCGGATAACGAAAAGAGGGAGGGTTTGCCGACGCACATTCCAACTCCGGACACGCAGCCCGAGAGCAGCCCCGCCATCGGGGCAGGCTTATCGTTCATCAGCCTCATCATGCTGGCGTTCATCCTGCGTCTGGCCGTGCCGAAGGAGGACAGCGCCGTGCAGCTCGGCGTTTTGCTCGTCGCCATCGGCTTTGCCCAGGTCTGGCTGATCTTCAATTTCCTCAAGTCGTTCCGCAAATAGGCGAAGAGCGGCTTCAACGGACGAAACGCCGGACTCAGCACGTAATCATCGCATGTCTGCCCGCCCGTGTTGGATTCATCTTCTGCTATTCGTCGTCACCGCCGCTTTGGGTTCGGCTAAAGAACCGTTCAAGCCGAACCTTGGCCCTGACCTGGCGACGATCACCGTGACTTGTGGCGAGGTGTCGCTTCTGCTGCGACAAGCGTCGCAATGGACGCCCGGGCGCATCGACTATCGTGGTTCAGCCATGACGACGGAGCGCAGCGCCTACGGCACGGTGTTCTCGTTTCCCGATTGCGGCTTCATCGGCACGGCGCATCTCGAAAACGAGCCGGAGCCGCTTGAATCGCTCGCCTTTATCCTCGATGGCAAACGCCTTGAGAAGCCCGAAGCCGTGCTGAAGGGACGGACGTTTCGTTTTGAGCGAAAATCACGCGTCCGTGAATTCGAGCTCACCTGCATCGCCGAGCTCAAAAACAACCAACTGCACGAAACGACCACCGTGCGCACCACGAAGGCCGTGCCGCTCAAGCTCGTGTATCACTTCATGCACGCATGGGCGCCGAGCGTTTCCGCATTTTGCGCCGGAACGGATGCCGAGCCTGCCCCAATGCTCTCCGGCCCCTTAAACGATGGAGATGCCACCGCGCGGAAGTTTTTCATCAACCAGCGCATCGACTGGATGGCCGTCTTCGAGCCGAAAAGCAGCCAGTTCGGCGTTTCGCGCCTCCTTTCCGCGCCGCAGCAAGGAGAACACGTCACGATGATCTGGAACGTGCCTGGCAGCTACCGCAAATTTTACCTGAAGTGCTTCAACAACGCCACCGTGCCCGCCGGATTCGAAGGCACCTGGCGTATGGTGACGGCGTTCGGAGCCTGCGATGCGTCGGGGTGGGAAAAAGCCGCTACTGATCTGGCCGCAGCTTTAAAATGAGGCGTGAACAAGTTGCGAACGAACATGGTGCCCGGGACAGGACTCGAACCTGCACTTGTTTCCAAACCAGATCCTAAGTCTGGCGCGTCTACCAATTCCGCCACCCGGGCGAGGGGTTGATGCCGGCCATGATCCCGTGTCAGCACGGCGGCTGCAAACGATTTATCGCGCGCGCAGCAGCCGAGAGGCGATCCAGCCGGTGAGGAGCACCATGAGCAGCGGTGCGAGGCCGATTTTGAGGTTGGGGCCGACCCACGGCAGCCACCCATTGTTGTGAATCATGAGGCCGCTGAAGTATTTCAAGCCGAAGACCCAGCCGCCATGCAGGCCGATGCCGGCCCACAACGCGCCGGTCTGCATGCGGACTTGCGCGAGCACCCAGCCGACAGCGAAGAGCGTGGCGAATTCGGCGAGGAGGAACTGCACGTCACCAAAGCCGAGCACGATTTGTTGGAGCACGAGGAAGCCGCTGCTCCAGGTGACGGCGGCATCTTCGATCTGCCAGCCCTCCGGCGGCTTGAGGAAATGAACGAGCGCGAAGACGAATGTGCCAGCGAGCAATGCGGAGCGCGTGGACATGGTGCGCAGCAGCAGGCCGAGCAGAAGGCCACGAAAGAAAAATTCCTCGACGATGCCGGCGCCGAGCGCGGCGGTGATGGGCTCGCCGAATTTGAACCAGCGCGGGTCAGGATGCAGTCGATACGCGCCTAGTTTGAAAAAGACGATGCCGAGCACGAGAAGAAGGCCGCTGGCGAGCGCAAAGGAGAGCGCCCATTGTTTGAGGCCGGCGCTGAACGGCTTCCAGGCAGGCAGCAGCGAGCGGTCCAATTTCACCCAGCGCAGGAAGGGCCAGATCAGCACGATGGCGGAGACGAGCACGGCGCGATTGAAGTAGCGCGTGAAATTCGCGCGTTCGATTTCGCCGCGCAGCCATCTGGCGATGCCAAGCTCCTGCCACGAGGGCGTGGAAAGCCAGCCATGGGCCGTTTTGCCGAGATGAAACAGCGGTACGGCCAGCAGCGCGCCACCGAGCATGACAGCGAGGAGGTAGAGCAGGAGTTTCGGCAGGGCGGGGGAGTTGCCGGGGCTGGCGGCTTGCATGGGGGCGATACTAGCGCATCCTGCGTGCTCTCAATGACCAAAAACCAAATCCACGAGTGGCACGAACGAATCGAGGACGGGCGGAAGCAGTACATCCGCGCGTATTGGAACTCGCGTGACTGGCAGTTCCAGCTCGCGCATCCCGATGGCGAGAGGTGGATGCCGATGGAGCCGACGCCTGAGCGCTGGCTGGAACTGCGAGACCTCCTGTTTCGCAAGTATCAGCGCAAAAAGCTGCCGTGGAAGTATGTGGAGCACCTCGACAAGGCCCTGGAGAAGATGGGCATCAAAGGAAATGATGCCAACGAAGCATGAAGAATGACGAATTCCGTCATTGGGCATTGGCATCGGCTTTGATCTCGGCGGTGACACCACCACCGTAGGGCGCGCCAAAGCGCATGCTGACATGAACCTCGGGAAAGCGGAAGCGCCTGTCCGTGCGCTGCTCTCGAAGGCGTGATGCCAGGCCGAGCACCGCTGCGAGAGCCGAGGCTCCGGCGAGCACGATGACGAGCGCCAGGGAGAAATTTTTCTCTCCGCGCTGCACCCAGAGCGATTGCTTCAGACGGATGCTTTCCATTACGCGTAGGCGGTCGATCCAGTGGCGTGTGGCGACGGCGATGCGTTCGTCGAGCGAGAGCTTGGGATCGATGAGCGTGCGCCGGGTGTCCTGCATGATTTCGACGAGCTCTGCGGCGGAGTAGCGCTCCCAAAACACCGGGGCGAAGGAGATGGCGCTGCTGTTTGTGGCGCGGTCGTAAGCCATGAGCACGGCAGGACGCTGGCCGCTCCACTCGCTGCGGGTGATCTGCGCCTGCCTCCGCAGCGTCACCCCGTTCGCCGTGAAGCTGGAGGCGGTGATCCAGGCATCACATTTCAAATCCTCGCGGAAAAGCTTTAATTCGTAGGCGAGCTGGCGGTGTGTTTCTTCCGTGAGCGCCCGGGTTTCGTCCAAAATGCCGTCTGCGGGCGGCGCTGCGGCCCAAACTGGTCCGCCGAGGGCGAAAACCAGAATCAGGCACAGTGTGAGACAATAACCAAGGCGCATGGGCGGCTGGAGTTTGTCGCAAACCCCGCCTGCGGGCAACCGCCGCGAGCGATGCCCCCTTTTAATAAAGAATAAAGAAAGGCGTGACGGCAATTGGGACAGACGGGCGGGGTGAATTTGGCCACGCTTGTGAAATTTTTCACAAAATCGTCTTGCCGCACTTGGGGCAGCGTAGATAGATAGCTCCCTCAAGTCAGAATCACCCCCGCTTTTCATGCCCACAGTCACCCGAGAATACGAGGCTCCGGACGCCGCCGCCAAGGCGGCCCGTTACCTCGAAAGCGTGGAAGAAACGACGACGGACATCGTGGGCGAAAAGCTGGTGCTGAACATGGGCCCCAGCCATCCGGCCACGCACGGCGTGCTCCGCCTTGTTTTGGAGCTCGATGGGGAAATCATTACGAAGGCTGATCCCGACGTTGGATTCCTGCATCGCGGCGACGAGAAAATCGCCGAGAACATGCATTACAACCAGTTCGTGCCTTACACGGACCGGCTCGATTATCTGGCACCTCTGGCGAACAACGTTGCCTACGCGCTCGCGGTGGAGAAACTTCTGGGCTGGGACCTGCCTGCCCGTGGCAAGGCGATCCGTGTGATCTGCTGCGAGCTTGCGCGCATTTCGGCGCACATGCTTGGAGTCGGGGTGTTCGCGATGGACGTCGGTGCGATGACCGTTTTCCTGTACACGTTCACCGAGCGCGAGAAGATCTACAACCTGTGCGAGCAGCTCACGGGCGCACGCTTCACCACCAGCTACACGCGCGTGGGCGGCCAGATCCGCGATCTGCCAAACGGCTTTGCCGGCGCGGTGAAGAAGTTTCTCGACGAGCTGGAGCCGGTCATTGATGAGATCGACAAGCTCCTCTCCCGCAATCGTATTTTCATCGACCGCACGCAGAACATCGGTGTGATCTCGAAGGAGGAAGCCATCGCCTATGGTATCACCGGACCGAATTTGCGCGGCTCCGGTGTCGAGTTTGATGTGCGCAAGGCGCATCCCTACCTCGACTACGACAAGTATGAGTTCGACATTCCTGTCGGCACGAAGGGCGACTGCTACGATCGTTACCTCGTGCGCATGGAGGAGATGCGCCAGAGCGTGCGCATCCTGCGCCAGGTGTTCGCCTCGCTGCCTGAAGGTCCGATCAATGTCGCCGATGCAAAGGGCCTGCTGCCGAAGAAGGAGAAGGTTTTGATGAAGATGGAGGAGCTGATCCATCATTTCATCATCGCAACACAAGGCATCGACGCGCCCGCGGGAGAGGTTTACTTCTCCGCGGAGAACCCGAAGGGCGAGCTGGGCTTCTACATCAACAGCACCGGTGGCGGGGTGCCGCATCGTCTGAAAATCCGCAGTCCTTCGTTCCTGAACCTCTGCATCCTGTCGAAGCTGCTTCCCGGCCACATGGTCAGCGACATCCCGGCCGTGCTTGGCAGCCTGGATTTCGTCATGGGCGAATGTGACCGCTGATTCATACCCAACCCTTTCATCCGAGACACGCACGCATGGCCTTTGAAGTTCCAGCCGAGTTGGAGAAGCAGATGGACGAGGTCATCTCGCATTATCCGGTGTCGAAACGAAGCGCCGTGCTTCCGCTTCTGCACCTGATGCAGCACCACTTCCGTTATATCAGCGATGAAGCCGTGAACTGGGTGGCTGCAAAGCTGGGCCTGGAGCCGATCCAGGTTCTTGAGGTGGTGACCTTTTATCCTGGATTCCGCCAGACCGCGCCGGGCAAGTATCACATCCGCGTCTGCCGGACTCTTTCTTGTGCGATGGCCGGCAGCTACGAGCTGATGGATTCGTTTTGCAAAACGGCGAACATCGACCGCTCGCACACAGATCACCATCACCCGATCGCGGTGAGCCCGGACGGCAAATACAGCATCGAATTCGCGGAGTGCCTTGCGAGTTGCGGTTTTGGCCCCGTTTGCATGGTGGAGGACGATTTCTATGAGAAGGTCGATCCTGCGAAAGCGGGCGAGCTTCTGGCCAAGTACGTTTGACCGCTTCGCTTGGAATACAAAGCGCGGTGACAGATGGCCACCGCGCCCTGAGATGAGTCCAGCCTGCCTCTCGGCTTATTTTTGCCTCCAGGAGGCGATGTCATCCTTGGTGTATGGACGCTTGTCGAATCCCCAACTGTAGATGGCAATCTCGGTCGGGAGGTTCTGCGGCGCCGGGCTGTTGGGATTGGCCGAGATTTTTGGATCGGAATTTTTGAGGTCGGGATTCGGCACCTGCTTGTCACCATTAGTGTCGAGCAGAACCCGGTAGGTCTGTCCCCACAGGTCAACGAGCTTGTAAGGCGGAGTCGCATTGACCAGGCCAAACATGCCGTTCTTGGCCATGGGCAGGTCGATGAACTTGATGTCTTTTGGATTTAAGTTTGCACCGCCGGCGCCTCCTCCGCTGCCACCACTGGAGCCTCCCGAGGCTGAAGAGATGGCGGTGAGGGCGGTGATGATCCCGCTTTGCTCGTTGGTCTGCAACTCCGGCGCATCCTGTCCGTCTGATCCGCTCAACATCGAGGGATCAACGGGGTATCGATTATATTCGACTTGATAGCTGCCGATGGCAATGCGCAGATCCTTGATGACGGTCTGCACCTGGAGCCTGCGTCCATCCTCCATGATTTTATTGGCCTGACTCATCACCAAACCCGCGAGAATGGCGATGATGACGATGACGACCAGCAGCTCGATAAGAGTGAATCCTTGTCGCGCGGCAAATTGGAAACGGGGGTTGGTTTTCATGAAGTTTGTTTGTGTTGGTTTGGCGGCAGCCCGACGTGCTTTTAGCGAGCATTGCGAAGCATTTTCCAAAGCGATTAAATCGCTTTTAAATCTGCGCGTCAATACTTGTGATGGCGTGTTGGATCAAGCGACGCGACACTCGTAATTGCGCGCGAAATGGCGCGAGACATGACGAACTGGTCGAGAGCCGGGGGATCTTTTGATTGTCAACAAATGCTTGCATCATATAATCACGCGCTATACATCCGCGCTCCAATCCCCCCCACTGAAACAAAACACAACCACGGTTCGAATCAATCGACCGGCAATATCTATGGCTAAAGCAACGAAGAGCGGCGCAGACAAGAAAAAGTACGTTTATTCCTTTGGAGCAGGAAAAGCAGACGGTGACGGCTCCATGAAAGCCCTGCTGGGCGGTAAGGGCGCGAACCTTGCGGAAATGAGCCGCATCGGCCTTCCCGTGCCTCCTGGGTTCACCATCAGCACTGAAGTCTGCACTTACTATTACCAGAACAAGAAGACCTATCCCGCCGCTTTGCAGGCCCAGATGGAAGCCGGCATCCGCAACATGGAGAAGATCATGGGCTACAAGTTCGGTGACGCCAAAGGCTTCCCGCTGCTTGTCGCCGTGCGTTCCGGAGCCCGTGACTCCATGCCTGGAATGATGGACACGATTCTGAACCTCGGTCTGAATGACCAGACGGTGTTGTCGCTTGTCGCCGCGACGAATAACGAGCGTTTCGCCTGGGACTGCTATCGCCGCTTCATCCAGATGTATGGCGACGTCGTTCTCGGTGTGCAGAAGCGCGAAGGCGAAGACCACGAGCCCTTTGAAGTCGTCATCGAGACCTACAAGCACGAGACCTATCACAAGGACATCCTCGACAGCGACCTCACCGCTGCCGACCAGCAGGAACTGGTGAAGCGCTTCAAGCAGCTCGTCAAAGAGCGCACTGGCAAGAGCTTCCCGAGCGATCCGTGGGACCAGCTTCGGGGTGCCGCTGGCGCCGTGTTCGGTTCCTGGATGAACGACCGTGCGATTGTTTACCGCCGCAAATATAACATCCCCGCCGAGTGGGGCACTGCGGTGAACGTGCAGGCGATGGTCTTTGGCAACACGGGCCCGACCTCTGGTTCCGGCGTGGCCTTCACTCGTAATCCTGCCAACGGAGCCAACGAATTCTACGGGGAGTTCCTCATCAACGCCCAGGGTGAAGACGTCGTCGCCGGCGTGCGCACACCCGAGCCTGTTGCTCAACTTGCGAAGGAAATGCCGAAGTCGTATGCCGAACTCCTCAAGGTTCGTCAGACGCTCGAAAAACACTTCAAGGATGTGCAGGACGTCGAGTTCACCATCCAGGAAGGCAAGCTGTTCATGCTGCAGACCCGCAATGGCAAGCGCACCGCCGCAGCCGCGCTGAAGTTCTCCATGGACATGGTGAAGGAAAAGCTCATCGACTGGGAAACCGCGATCCTGCGCAATCCTGCCGACCAGCTCGACCAGCTTCTCGCGCCCATCTTCGATCTCGCCGACGTGAAGAAGGCCAAGGCCATCGCCTCCGGCCTTCCCGCCGGTCCCGGAGCCGCCTCCGGCAAAATCTACCTCAATGCTGACCGTGCCGTCATCGCCGAGCAAAAAGGCGAGAAGGTGTTGCTCGTCCGCAATGAGACCAGCCCCGAAGATCTTCGCGGCATGATCGCCGCCGAAGGTATTCTCACCGCCCGTGGTGGTGTTTCTTCCCACGCTGCCCTCGTTGCCCGTCAGATGGGCAAGGTTTGCATCTGCGGTGCGGCCGCTCTGGAGATCGATTACGACAAGAAGACCGTCACCGTTGCAGGCCAGACCTTCAGCGAAGGCGACTACCTCTCCATCGACGGCACCAGCGGCACGGTTTACGCCGGCCAGCTCAAGACCGCGCCTTCCGAGATCATCACCGGCATGCTTCACGGTGACGCGATCGCCAAGGCCACCGAGAAGTTCAAGAGCTTCCAGCAGCTCATGAACTGGTGCGGAAAGGCCACCCGCCTTCAAGTTCGTACGAACGCCGACAACCCCGAGCAGACCGAAAACGCCATCGCATTCGGTGCGCAAGGCATCGGCCTCACACGCACCGAGCACATGTTCTTTGAAGGTGATCGCATCGACGCTGTGCGTGAGATGATCCTCGCGGACAACGTCGCCGACCGCAAGAAGGCGCTTGCCAAGCTGCTTCCTTATCAGCGCGAGGACTTCACTGGCATCTTCACCGCTCTCAAAGGTCTGCCCGCCACCATTCGTCTGCTCGACCCTCCTCTCCACGAGTTCGTCCCGCACGAAGAAAAAGCACAGGCTGAGCTTGCCAGGAAGATGGGTGTCTCCGTCGAGAAAGTTGCCGCCCGCGTTCAGGCGCTTCATGAGTTCAACCCGATGCTCGGACATCGTGGCTGCCGTCTTGGCATCGCATATCCTGAGATCACCGAGATGCAGGCGCGTGCGATCTTTGAAGCCGCGGCTGATGTCGCGAAGAAGAAGATCAAGGTGAAACCGGAAGTGATGATTCCGCTCGTCGGCTTCAAGAAAGAACTCGACCTTCAGGTCGAAATCGTGCATAAAGTGGCAAAAGAAGTGATGAGCGAGAAAAAAGTGAAGCTCGACTATCTCGTCGGCACCATGATCGAGGTGCCGCGTGGAGCGCTCACGGCTGATGAAATCGCCGAGACGGCGCAGTTCTTCAGCTTCGGCACGAACGACCTTACGCAGACCGCGCTCGGCATCAGCCGTGATGACATGGGCAGCTTCCTGATGCCCTACACCGAGAACGAGATCTTCAAGAAGAACCCCTTTGCCACGCTGGATCAGACTGGTGTGGGACAGCTCATCAAGATCGCCATCGAAAAAGGCCGCAAGACCAAGCCTGACATCAAGCTCGGCATCTGCGGTGAGCACGGCGGTGATCCTGACAGCGTCAAATTCTGCCACCGAGTGGGCCTCACTTATGTGAGCTGCAGTCCTTTCCGAGTTCCCGTCGCACGCCTTGCCGCCGCGCAGGCCGCGATCGAAGAAAAACGCGCCGCCGCCAAGGCCGCCGAAGGAAAAAATGTCCGTGGAGGCAAATCCGCCTCCTCGGCAAAACAAAACGCAACCAACAACAAACAGAGGACAAACACCATGGCTAAGAAAGCTGCAAAGAAAGCCGCCAAGAAGGCCCCCGCTAAGAAAGCCGCCAAAAAGGCTGCCAAGAAGAAGTAACTCGTTGACCTCCTTGTGAGGTCAATGTGGCGGGACATCTCGTCACAAAAAGCCCTGTGGGGTTCACTCCTCACAGGGCTTTCACTTTTTTACCGCTAACGAGCGTCTTGCTTCAGTGTGGATGCCTGCTCCGTGCGCTGGCGGCTCTTTTCAGCGCTTCATCTGGCTATCGTAAACCGATCCTGGAGGCGGTGCGGAAAGGAAGGTGCCGCCTGCGGACATCGAATCATTTCGGACACTGTTGAGCTGGCTGTTGAGCTGCTCGCGCGCCCCGCTCAGGCTGCCAAAGCCGGCCGATCCTGCCTGGCCCATCACATTGCCGAAATTCTGATTGGAAGGCTGGTAGAACGTATTTACGCCGCCTCCTGCTCGTGCGTTCAAGGCTACAGGCGCATCAGGGGTCGGGATCCCGTCCGCTTTGCGTTCAGACTCCGCCAGGAAGTGCTTCTGCCACGCGGCGTTGTTCACCTCCTCTGACACTTTGGCATCCAGTCTCCGCTTGTGATCCGCATAGGTCTCCTGGTTGATCGATCCGCTCGAACGCTGCTTCTCCAGCGCGTCATATTCAGGCTGAAGCCTGGCACGAATCACCCTCTCGTAGGCGCTCAATTCTGCCGCTGTCGGCACGCTGTCCATCGTGGTCGAGGCGCAGGATGACAGTAGCGTGGCAAGCAGGGATGCTGCGAACAGTTGGCAGGAAAACTTCATGGGGCGGCAGGTTATGACAGTCAAAACGCAATTCAATTCAAAGCACCATCTTGCCGCGCGACCCATTTTGTCCACCCTGCAAGGCATCCGAGTCGTATTTCACTCACCTTGGACCCCATCGACACAGCTCTGCAAGCCCCTGAGCCGCGAGGCAATTACCTCGCCTATCCGGTTTCACGCCTCGCGGCCAAAATCGTCCCGCAGGACCTCACCAACTTCAAATCCCGCGGCGTCACCCGCGTGGAGCGCGAGCTCCAGCAGGAGATGATGGAGATCCAGGAGCGCTACCTGGAGGTGATCGATGCCTTCAACTGGAACAAACTCATCTACGAGGCCCACTTCGGCTTTGAGCCTGTCGTGGGCGAAATCTACCACCTCTATGAAGTCGGCACGAAATGCCACCTCAGCATGATCGAGCCCGAAAAGTGGCACCAGCGCTGGGTCGGCAGCTTCCGCCTCAACGCCGACGGCCGCTGGCAGGTGGAGAAAACCGCCAAGGACTTTGATATTCGCGACTGGGTGAGCACGCGAGTGGGCTGAAGACGGTCCGCAATGACGAATGGCGAATTCCGAATGACGAAGCATGATTCGTCATTCCCACCCCATGACTACCTTCTCAGACATAGGCACCCGCCTCGGCGGCCCCAGCGGCATCCAGGAGCTCATGGATGACCTCGGCGAGGCTTTGTCGCTCCATCCCGACATGCGCATGCTCGGTGGCGGGCAACCGGCCGCCATCCTGCAGGCGCAGGCGCTGTGGCGTCAGCGCATCGCCGACATGCTAGCCGATGGCAGCATCGACAAGGCACTGCTCAATTACGACCCGCCCGGCGGCAATCCGCTCTTCCGCGAGGCGATGGCGGGCTTTTTGCGCCGCGAGTGCGGGTGGGATGTCACGCGTGAAAACGTCGCCGTGCTGCCCAGCAGCCAGAGCGCCTGCTTTTTGCTCTACAACCTCCTCGCGGGCGACACGGCCGGGAAAAAGCGCCGCGTGCTCTTCCCGCTGCTGCCCGAGTACATCGGCTACGCGAACCAGGCGCTCTGCGAAGGCCAATTTACCGCCTGTTTGCCCAAAATTACCGAGACCGGCCCGCACGAGATCAAATACCACGTCGATTTCGACCGCCTGCGCCTCGATCCCAGCATCGCCGCCATGGCCGTGAGCTGTCCCACGAACCCCACGGGCAACGTGCTCACTGAAAACGAGTTCCATAGCCTTCACGCCCTCTGCGTCGCTCAAAACATCCCGCTCATCATCGACAACGCCTACGGCCATCCCTTCCCCGGCGTCATCCACAACGGCTTCCAGCCGAAGTGGCAGCCCGGCATGATTTTCAGCATCAGCATGAGCAAAGTCGGCCTCCCCGGTGTGCGCAATTCGATCGTCGTCGCCGACGCGCCCATCGTGAAAGCCTTGTCGAACATGAACGCCATCACCGCGCTCTCAAACGGCAATCTCGGCCAGGCCATCCTCACCCCGCTGCTCGCCGATGACACGCTCATCAAGCTCGGCCGCGATACCATCCGCCCGTTTTATCGAGAACGCAGCGACCACGCCAAAGGCATCCTCACCGCCACCCTCGGCGAAAAAGTCCCATGGGCGCTCCATGCGCAGGAAGGGGCCTTTTTCCTCTGGCTCTGGCTCAAAGGCCTGCCCATCCCCGCCGCCGAACTCTACCGCCGACTCAAAGCGCGAAAGGTCCTCGTCATCCCCGGCCACTACTTCGCCTTCGGCCTCGACCAGCCCTGGCAGCACCCCAACGAATGCCTCCGCCTCACCTACTCCCAGCCCCCGCACATTGTGCACGAAGGCCTGGAGATCATCGCGGAGGAGGTCAAAGCCTTGTTTTGAGCACAAGGTTTGAAGCGCCGCTAGGCATGCCATCCTTACCCATGCTGAATCTCGCTTTACTCAGAGCCTAGGGATAAAGTTTACGGAAAAGTTTCGGGACGCCAAATGTCCATGAAAATCCGCAATTGATCTGAGGATTTTCATGGATAATTTCAACCATGATCGACCGCCAGGAAGCCATGAGCCGCCTCGAAACGGCCCTAGACGAAAACCCTGTCGCCGCCCTGCTCGGGCCGCGTCAGTGCGGGAAGACCACGCTCGCAAGGATGCTCGCCGACCGTGAAGGCGGGCACTGGTTCGACATGGAGAGCGCGGAGGATCGCGCCGCCCTGGCTCAGCCGGAGCTGGCGCTCAAAAAACTCACCGGACTCGTCGTCATCGACGAAATTCAGCGCATGCCGGAGCTTTTCAGCACCCTGCGCCCGCTGGCGGACCGTCGCGACAGGCCTGCGCGGTTCCTGATCCTTGGCTCCGCCTCGCCAGACCTCGTCAAAGGCGTCTCCGAGACGCTCGCGGGCCGCGTGGGCTTCGTCGATCTCACCGGCTTTCATGTCGGCGAGGTCAAAGCGGACGAACTCGATGACCTGTGGCTGCGCGGCGGCTTCCCACGCTCGTTTTTGGCCAAGGGCGACGCCGCAAGCTGGCGTTGGCGCACCGACTTCATCCGCACCTTTCTCGAACGCGATCTGCCCCAGCTCGGCATCCGCACGCCCGCGCCGACCCTGCGACGCTTTTGGACGATGGTGGGACATTTCCACGGTCAGCAGTGGAATGCCGCCGAACTCGCACGCTCCCTCGGCTCCTCGGAAGGCACCGCCCGGAACTACCTCGATATATTATGCGGCACCTACGTCGTGCGGCGGCTCCAGCCCTGGCACACGAATCTCGGCAAACGCGAACTCAGCGCTCCCAAAGTCTATGTGCGAGACAGCGGCCTGCTGCACAGCCTGCTCGGCATCCAGACAACGAAAGACCTGCACTCGCACCCAAAGCTTGGTGCCTCATGGGAAGGCTATGGGCTGGAGCAGGTGCTGGCTCTTTGCGGCAGCACGGAGACCTACTACTGGGGCACACACAACGGTGCCGAGCTCGATCTGCTGCTCTTTCGCGGTGGCAAAGCCTACGGTGTCGAGTTCAAGGTCAACGATGGTCCCAAGATGACCAAATCCCTCCACATCGCGCTCGATGACCTCCAGCTTGAGCGCGCGTGGATCATCCACCCCGGCGAAAGGAGCTACCCCGTGCATGATAAGGTCGAGGCGCTGCCGCTGAAAGAGGTGGCGCGCCTGCATGAAGTCATGGGAACAGCTTGAAGCACCATGTCGGAGTCCTTTTCTAGCTTCATGGCCCGTGCCCTGTTCGATCCCGAACGCGGCTATTACACGCGCCACATCCGCACCGTTGGATCACGGGGTGATTTCAGCACCTCAGTCACGCTGTCACCGAGCCTCGGGGTGGCCACCGCTGCCTGGCTCAAAGCGGAATCGGGCATCCTGCCACGCGTGCGTCATGTCATCGAGGTCGGCGCAGGTGATGGATCGCTCATGCAGACTGTGCGCAAGGCCCTCGGTTGGTGGACGCGGCGGCAGTTTACCTTCCACATCGTCGAGACTTCCCCCGTGCTTCGTGAGCAGCAGCAAAAACGCCTCGGCAGCGCGATTCACTGGCATGAGAGCCTCGAAGCCGCGCTCGCACGGGCCGAGGGCAACGCCTTCATCTACCACAACGAGCTTCTCGATGCCTTTCCCGCCACGCTGGTGGAGTGGAGCGCCGCAAAACAGCGCTGGCTCGAAGTCTGGCTGCCTGAATCACTCCATCCGCACCAGCACGAAGCGGCGCACTACAGCGTTCTCCGCCACACGGCCTTCAAAGACGGCCAGCGTTGTGAAATCCACCCCAGCATCCGCGACTGGCTGCGAAACTGGACGCCGCAGTGGAAAAGTGGCGCGATGCTCTCCATCGACTACGGCGGCGAATTTCCGCAGCTCTATCATCGACGTCCACAAGGCACGCTGCGTGCTTACCTGCTGCATCAAAGGCTCACAGGAGCCGATATTTATGCCAACCCCGGCCGCCAGGACATCACCGCCGACATCAACTTCACCGACTATCGAGCGTGGCTGGCCAAGCTCGGCATCGAAGAAGCCTCGCATCAAACTCTTGCCGAATTTCTCCGTCCACACGGCGCTCCGCCGCAGCTTCTCGACCCTCACGGTGCCGGAAGCGCCTTCAAATGTCTCGTGCATCGGCGCACGGTATGCGCATCATGATTCCACCCCATGAATCCAGTCAACGACCGCCCCGGCACGCTTGAGAAAGCCCTCAAGATCAACCTTGCGCAAACCATCTACGGCACGTTCGCGGAGATCGGCGCCGGACAGGAGATCGCGAACTGGTTCTTCCGCGCCGGCGGCGCTTCCGGCACCGTGGCGAAGACCATGTCCGCCTACGACATGATCATCAGCGACGAGATTTACGGCAAGGCCACGCGCTACGTCTCGCGCCAGCGTATGTGCGCCATGCTGGAACATGAGTATCCGATGCTCATCCAGCGCTTGAATGCGAAACGCGGCACCACCACGACCTTCTTCGCGCTCGCCGACACCGTGCGCGCGAAATCGTATCGTGACACCAAGGAGGAATGCCACGGCTGGCTGGGCCTGCGGTTTCAAACCGAGCCCTGCGGCCCCAGCAACGACATCCAGCTTCATGTCCGTCTCCTTGATGACTCGAATGCGCGGCAATCCGACGCGCTCGGCAAGCTCGGTGTCAATCTGCTCTACGCCGCCTTCCATCTGCGCGATGATCTGCCGACTTTCCTGCAAAGCCTGCTCGACGATCTCACCCGCAAACGTGTCGAGATCGACATGATCGACTTCAGCGGCCCTGCATTCGCCGCTTCCGAATTCCAGGACCGCCTTGTCGCGCTCCAGCTCGTGCGCCACGGTCTCGCTGATGCCGCGTTGTTCGGCGCCAACGGCGAAATCTGGCAGGCGTCCGATGTCTTCTACAAAAAGCCCGTCTTCCTCAAGCGCGGCAGCTTTGACCCCATCACGAAGCTCAATCTCGACATGATCGAGCGCGGCCAGGCCGCGTTTCAGGCCGACTTTGGCGATGGTGCGCGGGACAACGTCGAAATCCTCGAGATCACCATGCACAACCTCCTCGCCGGCGGCGCCGAGGTGCCGGACAGCGAATTCCTCGCGCGCGCGGACATTTTGCAGGCGCTCGGAAAAAACGTGCTCATTTCAAAGTATCCCGAGTTTCACCGCGTCAGCAGCTATCTGGCCCGCCACACGCAATGTCCCATCGGCATCGTGCTTGGACTGCCGCTGTTCCAGGAGTTGTTCAACGAACGCTGGTGTTCCGACCTCGAAGGCGGCCTGCTCGAAGCCTTCGGCCGCCTCTTCAAGAACCAGGTGCGCGTCTATGTTTATCCGATGGGCGATCCCATGACCGGCAAAGTGCGCGGCGTGAACGACGCCCGCGTCACACCCGAGCAGAAGCATCTGCTGCGCTACCTCATCGAGACCCAATGCGTGCGCGCGCTGGAGGAACCGAACCAGGAATTCCTCTTCCACACCAGCGCCGAGGTGCGGAACATGATCCACGCCCGTGATGCCAACTGGCAGTCCCTCGTGCCCGATATCGTGCTCAAACAAGGACCGTGGCGCGAGATCGGCCAGCCGGCGATGTAGCGGCGGTATGCCCGGTTGCTTTTCCATGGGTTGCCGCTTGAATTCGCGGAGCCATGCCAGATTTCAAAATTACCAGTTCAGAGCCGCTCTGGGTCGCGGCCTGGGTCTTATACATCCTGATTTACTGTGCGGTTCTTGCCTATCTGCTTAACCGCAGGCGCTTTGGAACTCACGAGCGCATCCTCTGGTTCCTGGTGATCACCCTCGCCCCGGTCATCGGCATGGTGCTCTTCATGCTCATCGGCGAAGACGACAAGATTCCTGGAAACGCACCGAAAATCAGCGCCCCGCTTTCCGACACGACAGGCACGCCTTGGCAAAACAATCCGGGACACACCAAAAACTCCTCCTCATGAGCGAAATACTGCCAGACGAGCTCGACCTGATCACGATCACGCAGCTCCGCCAGGTCGCGAATCAATCGCCGCAGCCGTATCGGCTGCATGTGCAGGTCGAATCGCGGCTGGAGAAGACGACGAGCGCTGGCAGCCCGTTTTTCGAGGTGAAGCTGGTCGATGCGGCCGATTCGCTGCTGTGGCGTGTGTTTGACAACAACCCGCAGTTTCACGACGTGGCGAAGCTCGGGCGGAATATGTTCATCCAGCTCGCGGGGCAGTGGGTGGACGGCAAATACGGCCTGGAGCCGCGACAGGTGCAGATGCGCGCGCTTTCAGAAGCGGAAATGAGCACGCTGCTGCTCGGTGATCCTGAGCTCGCCGCACGCCAGCAGGCCGATTATGACGACATCACGGCCTTCGTCGGGGCGATTCGCGATCCACGGCTGCTGAAACTGTGTTCCGTGTTTCTGGAGCGTCACGGCGAGCGTTTCCGGCGAACCGGAGCAGCGCGGAAAAATCATCACGCGCGTCGTGGCGGCCTCGTGGAGCATGTGGCGCAGATGATGCGCTGCGCGGCGGCGGTCGCCGGTGTTTATCCGAATCTGAACCGCGATCTGATGATCGCGGGCGTGCTGTTTCACGACTGCGGCAAGCTCTGGGAGAACGCGTATGCTGAATCCGGCTTCACCATGCCCTACAACCTCACCGCCGAGATGCTCGGCCACATTCCGCTCGGTTTGGAACTGGTGAACAAGCTGTGGCGTGACGTGATGGACTCGCCCGAGGCGGCGACTTGGACCACGCTCGAACCGGCGTCTGAGAGCGTGCGCCTGCATCTGCTGCATCTCATCGCCGCGCATCATGGCACGCATGAATTTGGCTCCCCGGTGCTGCCGAAGACCCCGGAGGCGATTGCGCTGCATCACGTCGATAACATCGACGCCAAACTCGAGATGTTCCGTCGAGCCTACGAAACCGGCAAGGAACTCGGCCCCGGCATCATCGAGAAGTTTGCGCCGTGGCCGGTGAACATCGTCGCGCCGCTGCCGGCGGTGAATCTGCCCAACGCGGAGTGAACCAGATCAAGCGCGCAGCTTCATCAGCGCCGCGCGGATCATGAGGGCCTCGCCGATGTTTTCGGCCGTGAGGAGGCCGACAAGCTCGCCGCTGAGCGGGTCGATGACCGGAAGCGCGGGGCATTCGCTCGCGTTGAGCGCATCCAGAGCTTGAGCAAGCTCGAACGCGGGCTGCGTGGCCTCCGGGCAGCGGCGCATGACGTCGATGACGCGATGCGCGGCCCCCTTTTCCGCGAGCGCGGAGATCAGATCATGCCGTGTGAGCATGCCCTGCATGCCGCCGTGCGGGTCCAGCACGGGAAAATCCTGCTGCGTGCCGGCGAGCAACAGTTCCACGCCGTCGCGCAGCGTGGCGTGCGCCGGCAGCGTGCGGAAGTCGGTGAGCATGGCGTCGCGCACGCGCAGATTCCGCGTCGCCTCCTGCTGGGTGACGGCGGCGGCCTCCTGGCCTGCGGCCATGAAGATGAAAAAGCAGATGAGCAGCAGCATGGGGTTGAAATGCACCTGGTTCACCAGCATCGCGATCACCACGATCATCGCGATGCCCTGGCCGATGGAGGCTGCGAGGCGCGTGGCCTTGCCGTAGTCGAGGAACATCGCGCAAATGGCGCGCAGCACGCGTCCGCCGTCCATGGGGAAGGCGGGGATCATGTTGAAGAGCACCATGAAGATGTTCCAGACCATGAGCTTCTGGAAGAAGTGCCCGGACTGGAGAAAGTCGTAGCCGGGATTCACTTCGGCGGTGATGCCGAGGCCGAGGTAGATGGCGGAGGCGATGATCACATTCACCAGCGGTCCACACACGGCCACGACGAACTCCTGCGAGGGCTTGCGCGGCATGCGCTCCAGCCGTGCCACGCCGCCGATGGGCAGCAGCGTGATGTCCGGCGTCTTGATGCCATAGCCGCGCGCGGCCAGCACATGCCCGAACTCATGCAGCACGACGCAGGCGAACATCGCGACGATGAACAGCATTGACTCCACCGCCGCGGCCATGCCCTGGCCGCCCATCAGCCCCTGGCTGGCGACGAACAGCAGCAGAAGGAAGAAAGTCAGATGAATGCGCACCTCGGTGCCGGCGAAGGTGAAAATGCGGAAGGACCATTTCATGACGGCAGGATTACGTTTTGTGCTGCTTGGACGGATCGTAGTAGATGCGCACCTCGGCGTCCTTGATGCCGAGGATCTCCTGCGCGCGGCGCAGGGCGTTGCGCGTGGCGAGGTTCGGGTTCGCGGGGCTGGCGGGGAAGATGTTGTCCTTGCCCACGACCTCCACAAGGCCGGAGTCCTTCAACACACGATAAAGATCCTTCACCACGCCGCTGATGATGAGATCGCGGCCGTCCTGGCGCAACGCACGCACGAGATCCTCGATGGCCATGGCGCAGGTGGCGTCGAGATGGCGGGCGTTTTTGAGGCGCAGGATGATGATGCGCAGGTTCGGGTCGGCGGCGCAGGAGCGCTGAATCTGCGTGCGGAAGAGATCGGCGGAGGCGAAGAACAGCTCGCCCTCGACATGCACGATGGAGATCGCCGGATGCTGGCGGACGCCCTGTTTCGCCTCCGTGAGATGACCTTCCTCGTTGAACTCGTATTCGACAAGCGAGGGGCGGCTCGCCTTGCGCAGATACAGCACGATGGAGACGCCGATGCCGACAAAGATGGCCACGTGCAGCGGCAGCATCAGCGTGGCGAGCAGCGTGACGGCAAACACCAGCGCGTCCGAGCGCGTGGCGTTGATGGAGATGAGAATGTGCCGCTTGTTGAAGAGCGATGCGGCCACGCACACGACCAGCGCGGCCAGGGCGGCGCGCGGGATGTAGGCCACGGCGCCGCCGATCGTCAGCGCGCCGACGAGGCAGCAGAGGCCGTTCCACATGCTGGCGAAGCCCGTGCGCGCCCCGGAGGCGTGGTTCAAGGCGGTGCGAGTGAGCGAGCAGGAGGCCGTCATGCCGCTGAGGTAGGCGCAGGCCAGGTTCGCCGCGCCGAGCGCCAGCATGTCCTGGTTCGGGTCCACGCGTTGATTTGAGCGGCTGGCGAGCGTCTTGGACATGGCGCTGTTTTCCAAAGTCGCGAGAAAGGCCAGCGCGAGCGCGAGACCGAACAACCGGCTCGCGTCCGCGAGCGCTCCGCTGGAGACGAAGTCAGGGAAGGGCGGCAGCAACTCGTCCCAGGCGAAGGTGGCGTTGCGAAACGTCGGCACATGCAGTCCGAACGCCGCCGGAATCAGCGCGAACAGGGAAATCACGATGATCGTGGCCGCAAAGGCCGGCCAGCGCGGCAGCCAGCGTTTGATGCCAATGAAACAGCCGAAGGTCAGCGCGGAAAACGCGATGCTGAGCCAGCCCGAATGATCCAGATGCGTGAGGATGCGGTGAACGTGGCCGGGGAAGGTGATGACCAGCTTGCCGCTGGCTTGCAAGACCTCCGCCGGGATGCCGAGCAGCACCGGGAGCTGGTTCACGATGATCAGGATCGACGCGCCGGTCACATACGCCACCACCACCGTGCGGCTGATGAACTGCGTGAGATCCGCCACTCGCAAAAACGCCCCGGCGATGAGCAGCGCCGCCGTCATGAACACCAGCAGTGGCATCATGCCGAGGCGGTCGAGCTGCGGATACGCCGCGAAGTAAGAGAACACCATGAAGGCCGTCGCATTCGTGGACCCGAAGATCGTCTGGCGTGAGGAAGCCAGCAGCGGACCCACCAGCGATGCCACGGCGGAGCAGGCGATGCCGTATTGCAGTGGCAGCCCGGCGATGAGCGCGTAGGCCATGCCCTGCGGGATGTCCAGCAGGGCCACCGTGACACCGGCCCGCAGGTCCGCTAGGAAGCTGCGTTTTCCGTAGCCGTGCAGCGAGCGCTTCAGCGGGAATGGATCCAGCGCGCTGTCGGCCACGACGCCTTGCAGCAACGACCGTCCCTCGTGCGCGAGATCACGCAGCCGCTGAAACCAGGATCGTAGGTGGGGAAGCAAGGCCATCTCCTCGGAAAACGCTCCGCGCATGCTAGACGCGGACGTTTGGATCACAACCCGATTGCTGCTGGACGTTCATCCTGCTTCCAGTCACACTCGCCGCATGTCCGCAGCCGAAGATGACATGATTCCAGACGTGGTGGAGCACCCGATCGGCCCGGAGCTGGATTTGCACACCTTCCGGCCGGATGAAATCAGCAGCCTCATCCCCGAATACCTCGCCGAGTGCCGGAAACGCGGCATTCACTGCGTCCGCATCATCCATGGCAAAGGGAGCGGCGCTTTGAGGACCGGCGTGCATCAGTTGCTCGCGAAACTGCCGGAGGTGCGGCAGTGGATCTGGCCCGCGGACGAGACGAGTGGCTCGTGGGGCGCGACGTGGGTGATTCTGGAGGTGTGAGACGCGATTTTTAATTCAGTCGGAATGCTCTGCGCGACGGAAATGACGAAATCAGAATGGCGAATGAGGAATGAAACCCGAAGCCCGAATGGGGAACAAGATGTCCACAAACAGGAGCCAGAGCACCGCAATGCATTCACCCATTCGGCATTCGCCATTCTGGTTTCGTCATTGCAAACTCCACACCGCACCCGTCCACACCTTCGGCTTCTTGTTCTCCAGCTTCTCCAGATCAAACGGCGCGCTGTTTTTCACCTCCAGCGTCTGCCCGCGGATGTCGAGCGTCAGGGGGCCGGCCAGGTCGGCTTTTTCAAGCCAGAAGCGCAGGCGAAGGTCGGACGTGGTCTGCGCCTCGATGCTGGCGGGCTTTTCGACCGGCAGGATGAAGGGCGGCACGTCCTTGCCGGCCGCGTTGATCAGGCGCACGTCCGGCGGCTGCATGTAGAGCTGGCGTGGGCTGGAATTTTTGTAGCGGATTTCCAGGTCGAGCCTGGCATTGCCAAAATCGCGCTCCAGGGTGCAGCGGCGGAGCTGGAGCGGGGAATCGGGGCTCATCGCTGCCACGGGCAGGTCATCGGCGGGAGTCGTCCCGTCTTGAAAAGACCACCACATGGCGATGCCGCCCGCGACGAGCAGCAGCCAGACCTCGAATCGTTTGAACAAGTGCATGGAGGGGAAGAACCGGGTTTTCCGGGGTTGTCAAACCGGGAAGTTGTCCTAGCATGCCCGCCCCCCGGACCCTGAGGCCGGTTTGCAGCCCCGCAGACCGCCCCCCAACCACCTTTTTCTCATGAACATCAACGTCGAACACCAGCCCAACTGCCGCGCCGTCGCCCACGTCCGCGTTCCCGCCGACCAAGTCGGCAAGGAGCGTGACGCGATCATCACCTACTTCGCCAGCATGGTGCGCCTCCCAGGTTACCGCCCCGGCAAGACGCCGAAGAGCATCGTCGCGAAGCGCTACGAGAACGAGGTGAAGGACGAGCTGGAAAAGAAGCTCATCAGCGAAGGCCTGCGCCAGGCCGTGAAGAGCGAAGGCCTCGAGCTGCTGAACGTCCTCGCCGTGAACGACAAGATGTATCACGACACGGACAAGAGCTTCAGCTTCACCATCGAGATGAGCCTCGCGCCGAAGTTTGAGCTGCCGGAATACACCGGCATCCCGGTCAAACTGCCCCGCATCGAAGTCACGGACGCCGATGTCGATCACGACCTGCTCCACCTGCGCGAAAACCAGGCCAGCTATGAAGACGTGGACCGCGCTGCTGCCATCGGCGATGTCGTCGTGCTCAGCACCGAGGGCAGCCTCGACGGCCAGTCTCTCGACGAGGCGATGCCGGACGCGCCCGCTCATTTGAAGGAGATGAAGGAAAACTGGTTCCTCCTCGCCGAGGAGGACGACTTCCTCCCCGGCTTCTACGCTGGCCTCGTCGGCATCAAAAAGGATGACGAGCGCACGCTGAACCTCACCCTCGCTGACGACTTCCGTTTTGAGGCCCTGCGCGGCAAGACGATCACCCTGGCCGCCAAGTGCCACGGCGTGAAGAACAAGGCCGTGCCGGAGCTCACCGAGGAATTCATCAAAAAGATCGGCGGCGAGGAAATGACGATGGAAACCCTGCGTGAGGAAGTGCGTGACGCCATCCGCCGCCGGAAAGAGCAGGCTCGTGACGCTGCGAAGGCCAACCAGGTCATCGCCCACCTGTTTGAGAAGGTCGAATTCGAGCTGCCGCAGGAAGTCGTGAATCGCGAGGCCCAGCGCCGCACCAACGAGATCGCCATGCGTGCCATGCAGCAGGGCATCAGCGAGGACGAGTTGGTGAAGCAGCAGGATGACATCCTCAACAGCGCCACCAACCAGGCCCGCCAGAACGTGAAGGTCAGCTTCATCCTCGAGCAAATCGCGAAGAAGGAAGCCCTCGAAGTCCCCGGCCAGAAAGTCGCCATGGCCCTCGCCCAGATCGCCGAGCGTCAGAAGATGCCTGCGAAGAAGTTCATGGCCGAGGCGCAGAAAAATGGCCTCATCGACAACGTGCGCGGTGACCTGCTCCTGCAGGAAGCCATGGAGTTCCTCAAGGACAAAGCCGTCGTCGAAGAGACCGATCCCGAGCCCGAGAAGTGCGACGTGCACAGCAAGTGAGTCGGCAACACCGGGTCACGGAGCTGAATCGATTCTTCCGCGAACGTTCCCCATTCATCGGGATTGGGAACGTTTGAAGTGTGGGACGGCGGAAAAATGGCGTCCAGAGCGGAGCGAACTAGCGGCGTTGTCCGCCGTTGCCACCACTGACTTGTTCTGCCTTGGTTTATCGCATGGGCGGGACATCGATGTAGTTCTGTGCTTCATCGCCTGTGATCACCTCCGGTGTCATAGAATCGCCTGCGAATCGGAAGAATGCCCTGCGGGGCGGACGGGTATTCCCGTAGTAGATGGTCACGATGAACGATCCATCCTTCCCTTTGCGTGGCCGTGCGCGCCAAGATGAAATCCGCTTCTCCTCAAACTCTTTGTCGAATTCAGCCTCAGCAATTGCTCTGCGTCGTCCCTCGCGAGTTCGCGAAAATCGAATGTCATCAATCCAGCACACGACCTGACCCAAAATGAAAGGCGCAGTCAATCCGGCTATTCCGCCACCAAGAGCCGCGACGACTCCGAACTGGCTAAATTAGGTCGCACCGAAGATTGCGCAGACGATAGCGGCGATGAAGAACAGTAGCTCAAAGAGGTTCATGGCTCTTCATTTTTTGGCAGAACAGGTGATTTATCGACAGAAGCGTTGTTTTGTCAGCAGCTTTATCTCCGACAAGAATGTTTCTTTGCGACGGGGTTTTGTACTGATGGTGTGGTTTTACCCGGCTATTTGCGTGCAAAGCAACACAAACGTCGGTTTCTGCTCAAATAGGCGGGTAAATAGCATGTGGGAATTCTCCAAAATGGATCTACCACATGCCAGTCACAGCTCCTTGATCGACACATTCCGGAACTGAATCAGGCTTGATGCGGCAGAAAGCTCGCCGGTCTTGGGATTCTTGCCGCCGTGGTGCTGGAGGCCGAGTTTTCCTTTCGCGGGGACGCCGGGAAGTTGGGCGTTGCCGATCACGGTCTGGCCATTGAGCACGACGGTGAGGCGGTCGCCCTTCATCGTGATCTCGAAGGTGTTCCACTCGCCCACCGGCTTGTCGGCCTTCACTTTCGGTGTCACACCGGCGCGCACTTCGGGCGGCATCGTTTTGTCCATGCGGTAGCCATAGACCTCGCCGCTGCCGATGGGCCAGCACCAGATGTTGATCTGCGATTTGCCCTGGCCGCGCAGGTAGATGCCAGAGTCGGCATTGGGCGTCGGGATTTTGATCTCCTTGCCGTTTTCATCGAGCTTGTGGGTGCCGTCTGGCAGCACGACGGGCATCGGATAGAGGCCGGTCGTCTGTTTGAGCCGCCAGTCGATCTTCAGCGTGAAATCGCCGTATTCCTTCGCGGTCCACAGGTTCTTGTCTTTCCCCGGTGCCTCGCTGCACGCGTCGTAGTCGATCACGCCGTCGATCACTTTCCAGTGGCCGTTGTCACCTTCGGGAAGGGTCCAGTTCGTGAGGTCTTTGCCGTTGAACAGCGGCGTGAAGCCCTCGTCAGCGGCAAAAGCAGCGGTGGAGAGGCAGAGGAGGGCGGCGAGACAGGTCTTCATGGTCGCGAGAGAACGAACTCCGCTAGGTTTGCATTGCAGCCCGAAGCCTGAATGTGCCAAGAGTGGGGGATGCCTCACGATCTCCAAGCCGCCCTCCAAAAGCACTTTGGCCATAAGGCCTTTCGTGCCGGGCAGGAACAGGTGATGGAGGCGCTGCTGGCCGGACGGAGTGCGCTGGCGCTCTTTCCGACCAGCGCGGGCAAATCGCTGTGCTATCAACTGCCTGCGTTGCTCATGGATGGCGTGACGCTCGTCATCTCGCCGCTGATCGCGCTGATGAAGGACCAGGTGCAGGCGCTGAAGGCTCGTGGCATTGCCGCGGCACGCCTGGACTCGTCTTTGTCGCCGCAGGAGGCCATGCAGGTCTTCGACGACATGCGCGACGGCACGCTGAAGCTGCTCTACATCGCCCCGGAACGGCTCATGAACGAAAACTTCGTCGAGCGGCTCAAGCGCCTCAAAATCTCGATGATGGCGGTCGATGAGGCTCACTGCATCTCCGAGTGGGGCCACAACTTCCGCCCGGAATACCTGCGCCTCGCCTTGGTGGCGAAGGAACTCGGCATCAAGCCCGTGCTCGCGCTGACCGCCACGGCCACGCCGTCCGTCGCGGCAGACATTCGCATGGCGTTTGGCATTGAGCAGGCAGATCACGTGCAAACGACCTTCCTGCGGCCCAATCTGCACTTCCGCATCACGCCCTGCTCCGCGCAGCAAAGACTGCCTGTGCTCACCAAGCTGCTGCTCAAGCGCGAGGTGCCCAGCATCGTCTATGTCACGCTGCAACACACCGCCGAGCATGTGGCGACACATTTGCAGAAGAGCGGCGTGAACGCCCTCGCCTATCACGCGGGTTTGCCCGACGAGCATCGCCACGCAGCGCAGGATGCGTTCATGAACGGGCAGACGGATGTCATCGTCGCCACCATCGCCTTCGGTATGGGCATCGACAAGGCGGATATCCGCGCCGTGTATCACTACAATCTGCCGAAGACGCTCGAAAACTACTCGCAGGAAACCGGCCGCGCTGGTCGCGATGGCAAAACGTCCGTCTGCGAGATGCTCGCGTGTGCTGACGACTGCATCGTGCTCGAAAACTTCACCTTTGGCGACACACCCACGCCACAGGCCATCCGCCAGCTCCTTGATCACCTGCTGCTTGCCGGACCCGAGTTTGATGTGTCGATGT
This sequence comes from Prosthecobacter sp., assembly GCF_044236155.1. GTDB lineage: Bacteria > Verrucomicrobiota > Verrucomicrobiia > Verrucomicrobiales > Verrucomicrobiaceae > Prosthecobacter. The sequence continues at coordinate 18,814 of NZ_JBIIHA010000035.1, read as the reverse complement.
ACGATCTCTCGCACGCCACGGACATCCGCCCGCTGGTCATCGAGACCGTCATCACGAATCTGGAACTCGACGGCATCCTGCGTCCGCTCGGTTCCTTCTACGCCAGCTACCAGTTCCGCTTCCTCCAACCCGAACAGCGCATCCTCAGCGGCCACAAACCGGAGCGGCAGGCCTTTTTGCGCCGCCTTTTCCAATGCGGCAAGCGCGGCACGAAATGGACGACGCTCAATCCGGATGAAGCTGCCGCCGCGCTCGAAGAACCGCGTGACCGCGTGCTCAAAGCGCTCACCTGGCTCCAGGAAAGCGGCGACATCGAACTCAAGCCCAGCGGCAGCCGCCAGAAATATCGCCTCGCCGAAGATGCGCATCGCCGCGATCCAAAGGAGATCACCAAGAAAATGCAGCAGCTCTTCGCCGACCGCGAACGCCGCGATGTCGAGCGCCTGCGCCAGGTGCTCGAACTCGCCCAGCATCGCGGCTGCCTCACCAAATGGCTCCTCAACTACTTCGGCGAAGCCATGGAAGCCGACTGCGGCACCTGCACGAGCTGCAAAGAGCGTGAAAAGGGCATCACCGACGATTCACCGCGTGAAATCCCGCAATCCGAGGCTCCTCCCATCACCACCGAGCATGTCGCCGCCATCCACGAGCTGCTGCGCGAGAAGCATCCCTCCCTGCGCAGCTCACGCCAGCTCGCCCGCTTCCTCTGCGGCCTCACCAGCCCCGCCACGAGCCGCGAACGTCTCGGCAGGCACCCAAGCTTTGGTTTGCTGGAGCGCATTCCCTTCGCCGACGTGCTGGCGCAGACGGAGAGCATGATGCGATGATAGCTCTCCCGAACTTAACCGCTGATATGACGCTAACGGGACGCTGATAAGAGCATTTCAACGCTTCATGATAAGCGTCATCTCAGCGTCTCATCAGCGGTTTACATCTGATGGCTTTTAACCCTGGCTCACCGCGAAAAACAAATCCTTGCCAGAAGAGCGGCTTTTTGGCGGTATGTGCATCTCTGCCATGCGCATTCTCTCCGCTCTTTCCATCCTCCTCACTGTCGCCAGTCTTCGTGCTGAATCTCTGCTGCCGCCCAACGCCCGCGTCGCTGTGATCGGGGACAGTATCACGGAGCAGAAAATTTACTCCAAATACATCGAGGCCTACCTGCTGGCCTGCACCGGGCGCGGCGACATCAAGGTGTTCCAGTTTGGCTGGAGCGGTGAGCGGGCGGGCGGATTCGCGGCGCGTCTGGAAAATGATCTCGCCGTGTTCAATCCGAACGTCGCCACGACCTGCTACGGCATGAATGACGGCAGCTACAAGGCATATCTGCCGGAGATCGGCGCTGAATATGAGAAGAACATGCGCGCCATTCTGGCCGGGTTCAAAAAAGTCGGTGTGAAGCTGGTGGCGGTGGGTTCGCCGGGTGGTGTCGATCCGGATTTCTTCACGCGTCCCACAATCAAGGGCGAGATCTACAACGAAAACCTCGCCCAGCTTCGCGACATCGCGAAGAAGCTCGCTGAGGAGAACAAACAGCCCTTCGCGAACGTGCATGACACGATGATGAGCGCGCTCACGAAGTCGAAGGCGGCGCTGGGCAAAGGCTACGGGCCCTTCGGCGGCGACGGCTTCCACCCAGCTCCTGCGGGGCAGCTTCTCATGGCGCAGGCGTTTCTGAAGGCGCTCGGCTTCGACGGCGAGATCGGCACGATCACGGTGGATTTGAAGGGCCAAAGCACGGCGAGCAGCGGCCACGTCGTCAAAAGTAGCCAAGGCGGCAGTGTGGAGCTGGAAAGCTCGAAGTGGCCGTTCTGCTTCGACGCTGATCCCAAGAGCGCGGGCAGCAATCGCAGCATCCTGCCCTTCACCAGCTTCAATCAGGACCTTAATCGTCTGACGCTTCAGGTGAAAAACCTCGGCTCCGCGAAGGCGAAGGTCACCTGGGGAGCGCAGAGCAAAGAATTCAGCCGTGAACAGCTCGAAGCAGGCATCAATCTCGCCGCCGAGTTCACGCAGACGCCGTTTGATGCCGCGTTTGCCGGTTTGAGCAACGCCATCGGCTTGAAGCAGACCTACGAAACGACGCTGATCAAAAGCTTCGTCACGCACATGCGCGTCGTGGCCACCGAAGCCGCCGAGGAACCGAAAGTGGCTGCCGCGCTGGCGAAGCTGAAAAAGAAATTCGCCGACGAGCACGCGAGGATGGATGCCAACGTGAGGAAATCCATCAAACCGGTCACGCACACGATCAAGATCGAAGAAATCCGCTGAACGCCATGCAACTCGCCGATCTGAAATGGAACGAGGTGGATGCGCTGAGCCGTGACACGCCGTTGATTTTCCCCGTGGCCGCGCTGGAGCAGCACGGACGGCACATGCCGGTCTTTACCGACAGCATGCTGACGAACGAACTCATCCGCCGCACCGAAGCGGCGCTGGGAGATCGCGTTTTGATCGCGCCGCTCACCTGGCTGGGCAATTCGCATCATCACATGGATTTCCCCGGCACATTGTCGGCGGAGCCGCGGGTGTATCTCGATTTGCTCAACGGCCTGATGGACAACTTCATTGCCCACGGCTTCAAGCGCCTCGTCTTCCTCAACGGTCATGGCGGTAACGACATCCCCGGCAAGCAGGCCGTTTTTGAGACGAGACAGAAATACCGCAACCGCAAAGACCTGCTGCTGCTCTTCGCCACCTACTGGAATCTCGGCGCGGAGCCCTGGACGCGTGATCCTTGCATCAAACAACGCGTCATGGGCCACGCTTGCGAATGGGAAACCAGCATGGTGCTGCGTCTGCGGCCCGAACTCGTCGGTGATCTGACGAAGACCGGCGACGTTCCCTTCGGCAACGCCTTCGAACCCGCCTCACGCGGCTGGATCATGACCGACCGCAGCGAACCCGGCCACGTCGGTGATCCTCGCTCTGCGACGGCGGAGAAGGGCGAGGTGTTGTTCGCATGCTTCACCGAACAAGTCGTGAAGATGCTGGAACGTGTGATCGCGTGGGATGGGAAGAGCTGGGAGGGATAACAACTTAAACATCACATGAACCGCTCTCCCGCCTGGAAATGGTACATCTGCGGCCTGCTGTTGCTGGCGACGATGATCAACTACATGGACCGCCAGACGCTGTCGAATGCGGCGGCGGCGGTGAAGGCGGAGTTCAGGCTGGATGATTTGCAGTATGGCAATCTGGAGACGGCGTTCGGCCTCGCCTTCGGGTTCGGCTCGCTGGTGTTCGGCTTTCTTTGCGAGCGCTTCAGCCTGCGCTGGATGTATCCGGTGGTGCTGGGCGGCTGGTCGCTGGCGGGATTGCTGTCATCGTGGGCGGCGGACTATCATCAGTTCATGGCGGCGCGCATCATGCTCGGCTTGTTCGAGGCCGGGCATTGGCCGTGCGCGTTGAAGACGACCTTCCGCCTGCTGCAACCGAGCGAGCGCATGATGGGCAACAGCGTGCTGCAAAGCGGCGCGTCCATCGGCGCGATCATCACGCCCCGGCTCGTGCTCTGGCTCTCGGACGGGCATCCACAGGGCTGGCGCTTTGCCTTCCAGGTCATCGCGTTGACCGGTGTGGTCTGGATTGTGTTGTGGCTGGCATCCTTCCGCCTGCAAACCACGACGGCGACCGCGGATGAAAGCGATTCAAAGGCTGGTTCCTCCTCGTTGATGCCGCTCATCGTCAGCAAAAAGTTCTGGGCCATCGCGCTGCTGCTCGTCGGCATCCAGATTCCCTGGCAAATCATCCGTGCGTGGTTGCCGCTGTTTTTGCAGCAAGGCCGTGGCTACGACGCGCTCAGCACCGCGAACTTCGTCTCGGTTTACTACATCGCCACGGACGTGGGTTGCATCCTCGCAGGCGTCCTGTCGCTGCAACTCGTGAAGCGCTTCTCTCTGTCGAACCATGTGGCCAAGCGACGAATCTTCGACGCGGCGGCTCTACTGGCATCGCTGACCATCTGCATCCCGTGGCTTGGCAAAAGCCCGCTGCTGCTGGGGCTGCTGCTCGTCGTTGGCGCTGCGTCACTCGCGATGTTTCCGTGCTACTACAGCTTTGTGCAGGAGCTGAGCGCGGAGCATGTGTCGCGGCTCACCGGCCTCTTCAGCATGTGGGTGTGGATCACCACCTCACCGCTGCAGTCGCTCTTTGGCTGGCTCCGCGTGAAACTCGGCAGCTATGATCCCGCGCTCGCGCTCACCGGTCTCACTCCCTGGCTCGGAGTGATCGCCATGAAGCTGCTCTGGGACACGCAAAAGGACGATAGCATGGATGCGGCGGCACGTTGAAGTCGTCCCGACCATGAAATCCCTGCTCTTCGCGATTCTTCTGCTCCCTTTCGCAGTCAGCGCGGCTGGAAAGCCGAACGTATTGTTTCTCTTTGCCGATGACATGCGCGCGGACAGCATCGCGGCACTCGGTAATCCGGTCGTGAAGACACCGAATCTCGATTCGATCGTGCAGCGCGGCTTCGCCTTCAAAAACGCGTTCTGCTTTGGCGGGAATTCGCCCGCGGTCTGCACGCCAAGCCGCAACATGCTGCTCTCCGGCAACGCCTTCTTCCGCTGGAAGGACTATCAGCCGCCTGCGGCCAATGCCGGCAAGAATCCAAACAAGAAGAACAAGGGCGGCGGCGCGAAGGGCATGCTGGCGCCGGGTGACGCGCCGAACTTCCCGCTCTCCATGCAAGCCGCGGGCTACGAGACCTATCACCACGGCAAGAAGGGCAACACGGCGACGCTGATCCAGGCGAAGTTCCAGCACAACAAGTACCTGCTAAACGACGCGGCAGAACGCAAAAGCGGCGAGCCAGGACAGGAGATTGCCGATCATGCGGTGCAGTTCTTCAAGGAGCGCGACCAATCGAAGCCCTTCTTCATGTATCTTGCCTTCGGCAATCCGCATGATCCTCGCGTCGCCGCGCAGAAGTATCTCGATCTCTACAAACGTGATCAAATCCCGCTGCCGAAGAACTACCGGCCTGTTCACCCCTTCAACAATGGCGAGATGTCCATCCGCGATGAGAAGCTCTCGCCCTGGCCGCGTACGGAAGATGAGATCCGCCGCACCTTGCACGAGTATTATGCGACGATCACGGCGATGGATCATCACATCGGGCGCATTTTGGCCGCGTTGAAGGAGAGCGGGCAATTTGAAAACACGATCATCCTCTTCTCTGCCGATCAGGGCATCGCCGTCGGCAGTCACGGCCTGCTCGGGAAGCAGAATCTCTACAACGCAGGCATGAACGCGCCGCTCTTCTTCGCCGGTCCCGGCATCCCGTCGGGTGGCAGCGATGCGCTTGTGTATCTCTTCGATATTTATCCGACCGTTTGTGATCTCGCCGGTGCCGAGGTGCCGAAAACCATCGACGGCATCAGTTTCAAGCCGGTCATCGAGGGCAAGGCCAAGACCGTGCGCGAGGAGATGTTCCTCGCTTACATGAAGGTGCAACGCGCTGTCATCGCCGACGGCTACAAGCTCATCCGCTACCCGCAGATCAACCGCTCGCAGCTCTTTGACTTCACGAACGATCCCGAGGAACTCAACGATCTTGCAGATGATCCGGCGCAGAAAGATCGCATCGCCTCACTGCTGGAAAAGATGACCCATTGGCAGAAGCACTACACCGATGACCTGCCACTGACCTCCACGAGCCCGCAGCCAGCGGAGTGGTCGCCACCGAAAGAGAAGTAAGTCACTTCTTCCGGCGGGAAGACGGCTGCTTCTCCAGACCTGCGTGGATTTTTCCAGGCAAAGAAGCCACGACCAACTGGTACGAATGCTCGACGAGTTCACGCACGAGTTTCGGCGGCACGCTCCCGTCGAGCATCACGGTGTTCCAGTGCTTCTTGTTCATGTGCCAGCCAGGCTTGATGCCCTTGTACTCGTCCCGTAGCTCGACTGCACGTTGTGGGTCGCACTTCAGATTGATGCGTGATGGAAAATCTTCCGGCACGGTGACGGCGAACATCTTCCCGCCCACCTTGTAAACGAGCGCCTCGGGACCGAACGGCATTGTTTCCTCCGCTCCGGGCAGACTCAGGCAATGGGCGATCACATCGGGCAGGTCCATCAGGAATGATGAAACCCGAATGATGAATGGCGAATGAAAATCACCAGCGCGGCTCAGTCCGCCTGGCCCCAGACGCGGGGTGTCTTGAAATCCGCGGCCTTGGGCGCGCTCTTCGGCGGAACGGCCTGCGCGGTCAGTTCTGCGAGCTTGGCGCGCAGTTCGGTCGCTTTTTCGGGATTGGAGGCCGCGAGGTTGTTTTTCTCGTTCGGATCTGTGGCTAGGTTGAAGAGCTCGATCTGCGGCCCGCCGCCTTCCTGCTTCTTTTTGCTCTTTTTCTTCTTCGGCGCGGCTTCAGCACTGCCATCCTCGCTGTCAGCCACGTTGCCGCCCATCACGAGTTTCCAGTCGCCCACGCGTATGGCCCCGTTGCCCGGCGTGGTGTTGTAAAGGATGAACTCGTTCGGCGAGGCCGCCCCTTCCGTGATGGCGGGCCATGCGTCGCGACCATCCAGCGGCAGCTTTTGTTCGAGCGATGCGCCTGCGAGCTTCAGAAGTGTGGGAAACCAATCGACCATGTGTAGCGCAGCGGTGACCTTGCTCTCGGGTTTGATCACACCGTCCCAGGTCGCGAAAGCGACGACGCGCGTGCCGCCTTCGTAGAGCGTGCCTTTTCCGGCACGCAGCGGGCCGTTGTCAGTGATCTGGCCTGGATTCGGGCCACCGTTGTCGCTGGAGAAAATGAAGAGCGTGTTCTTGCGCATGCCCGCCTCATCGATCGCCGCCGCGATCTGCCCCACGGCCTCGTCCATCGCGGCCAGCATGCCCGCATATTTCTGGCGATTGCCTTTAAAATGACCGTAGGGCTTCAAATACTCGTCCGGCACCTGATGCGGCGCATGCACAGCATTGAAAGGCACATAAAGAAAGAGCGGCTTTTTCGCGTCGCGCTCACGAATGAGGCGCACGGACTCTTTGGCGAGCAGATGTGTCGAGTAGCCCTCGTCGTGGTTCTCCTTGTCATCGCGATGCCAGTCGAAGCCGCCATCGCGGATGTGGGTGAAGTAATCGATCGCGCCGTTGTAGTGGCCGTATTGATGATCAAAGCCGCGCTGCAACGGCAGATAACCCGGCTGGAAGGTGCCGAGGTGCCACTTGCCCACGATGGCCGTCTCATAGCCGGATTCCTTTAGCGCCTGCGGCAGCGTGCGTTCCTCCAGCGGCAGGCCATACAAGGCCCACGGCCGCACCACGCCCACCTGCAGGCCATGACGCATCGGATACCGGCCCGTCATCAAGGCGGCGCGCGTCGGCGAGCACACGGGCTGCACATAAAACTGGTCAAGGATCGCGCCTGCCTTCGCCAGCTTGTCGAGGTGCGGAGTCTGGATGTCCTTCCCGCCCATGAAGCCGCAATCCGCGCGGCCCAGATCATCCGCCAGCATGAACACGATGTTCGGACGCGGCGCCTCCGCGGCAAAAGCGGAGGCGACTAGCAGGAGAGGCAACAACATGGTTTTCATGGCCGCGCTGAAACGAGAGGCGCAGCCCTGACCTTGCGCGCCGATTTTACCGCGGGCGCACGATGTAGCTGTGCTCCACCGCGCCGTTTTCGAGATCGGAACGCGTCACGCCGGGCACGATGCTGCGCACGTAGTCCACTTTGGCCTGATTCGCCTCCACCGTGACGCGCAGATGTCCGCTGCTGCCGAGGATGACGCCGCCGTAACCGTATTCTTCGGCGCTGCGGGTGCCGCCGCTCGGATGGCCGGGTTGCGGCACATCTTGGTAGATCATGCCATCCAGCTCTTCTTTGACGAAAAGATGGTCGTGGCCGTGGAAGACGATGTTCACGCCGTGTTTCACGAAAAGCTGATGCAGCGGCATTTCCCAGCCGGGACGGTTCTGTTTGAAGCCCTCGCTACCGTCCGCGTTTTTGCCGCCCCATTCCATGTAGGCCGCCGTTTTGGAGCCACCGCGCACATCACGACCCAGACCGCCGACGAGGTGATGGATGAACACAAAACGCATCGCCGCCTTGCTGCTCGCGAGCGTTTGGGACAGCCAGCGATACTGCGTCTCGCCGAGGGTCATGTCCCAGCCGGAGGCTCCTCGCTTGGTCGTGGCCCAGAACGGATCGAGGCCGATGAAGAGCGCGTTTCCCCACTCGAAGGCGAAGTAGCTGTGCTTGTCGTTGCCGTCCGTCGGATTCGGAAAGTAGGTGTGGCGCATGCGGAGGGACCACTCGGCCATGTCGGAACGCTCGCCGCGCTCGCCGTCGTGATTGCCCAGCACCATGAAGATCGGCACGCTGTGCGCGACGCGGCCCATGTAATAGCGCTGCGCCTTGTATTGCGACTCTGAACGCGTGTAAAAGCTGCCGAACTTGTCCACCATCGTCGTATCGCCGAGGTCGATCATGAAGTCCGGCTTGTCGGCGAGCATGTTCGCCAGCGTCTGCTGATAAACACGCACATCCGTGCTCATGTCGAGGTGAGAGTCCGCCTGCATGACGAACGAAAAGCGCTCGCCAGCCTTCCGCTGCGTGTGAAAGCTGCGCATGACATCCTGCACAGCCTCGCCACCCGCGCGGCGGTAGGTCAGACGGTAGTTGTAACCCGTGTCCGGCTTCAAACCTCCCAGCACGATGTTTTGCGTTTCACCGGCCTTCAGTTTCATCGGTGCAGTCTTCAATCCGTCGCCATACTCGATGAAAGCTTCCATTTCGTCCCAAGCGAGCACGCTAACGGTCACTGACTCCGCGCCCGGTCTGCAAAGCCACACATTGAAAAGATAAGGCGGCACCACCGCCGGCTCGACCTGGCCTCCCTGGCCTGCGCCACCTTTGCCTCCGCCCTTCTGTTTCTCGTCCGGCGCGGCGGCGATCAATAGCAAGGCTAGCGCGGCAAACCCAGATGATAAGACAAGCGGCTTCATGGCTTTTTGCCTCCCTTCTTCCCACCTTTTCCTCCGCCCTTCTTTGCGGGCTCTTGTTTGGGATCGTAGTTCGGATTGGCTTTTGGCATTTCGGCTCTTACTTCGATCAAGTAGTCCGCGAGCTGCTTCGAGAGCTTGGCAGTGAGTTCGGGTTGTTTGGAGGCGAGGTTCTTTGTTTCGCCGATGTCGGCTTGGAGGTCGAAGAGCTGGTTTTCGCCCGTTTCGTAGAAGTGGATGAGCTTCATGTTGCCGCTGAGGATCGCGGAGTGCGGTGAGTCGCCTTGATAATGCGGAAAATGGAAGACCAGCGGCTCGCGGGATCGTTTCACGGGATCGGATGAACCGCTGAGCAGATGGGTGATGTCGCCGCCTTCGAGTTGCGTTGGCAGTGGAGACTTCACACCGGCCCAGCGGCAGAAAGTCGGGAAGAAATCGTAGCCGACGACGCGCTGATGGCACCATGAGCCTGCCTCGATGCCGGGGCCGCGAATGATCAGCGGCACGCGGATGCCGCCTTCCCACACATCGCCCTTGCCGCCGTTCAGGGTGCGGCGGTTCGAGCCGCCGTTGTCGGACATGTAGATGACGATGGTGTTCTTGGAGAGACCCATGGCATCCAGCTTGGCCAGCAACTCGCCCACACCACGATCGAGATCCTCCGCGATGGCTGCGCGACCGACTTCCTTGTCGTCTCTGCCACCGGCGAGCTTCCGATACTTCTCCACCAACGCGGGGGTGGCGTTTTCTGGATAATGCAGCGCATTGTAACTCATCTGAATGAAGAACGGCTTCTTGGCCGCCTGGCTCTTCTTCATGAACTCGACGGCTCGTGTGCCCATGCCAAAGATATCCACCGGGTTCGGCGGCAGATGCGGCGCGGCGTCCTGATTGCCCGTGTCACCATCGCTCTCGTCGTAACCGTGTGCGGCGGGTCCACCGCCGGAGAGATGCCATTTGCCGTAGTGGGCGGTGGCGTAGCCAGCGGACTTCAGCATCTGCCCGATGGTGATCTCGTCGTCGCGAATGCTTTTGCGATTGTCGCCTTCGATCAAACGATGACCCATCTCCGCCGGTGCCGCCTTGGTCCATCCCAGCGCCGCCGGATTGCGTCCCGTCTGCAAGCTGATGCGTGTCGGCGAGCACACCGGCGCGGGCGCATACGCCGCGCTGAACCTCATGCCCTGTTCCGCGAGTCGCGCGATGTTCGGCGTCTGCACGATGCTGCTTTTCGAGTCCGGCATGTCCGGGTGCATCTGGCAGGACAGCCCGCTCCAAGCCTGATCATCGGAGAGCATGAAGAGGATGTTTGGCAGCGCGGCGGCGAAGGCACCGGAGGCTGCGAGTAGCAGGAGGAGAAGCGATTTCATATTCGTGCAGGAAGAAGAGTTATCGTTGCGGCACGCCACTCACATCGAGATCGGGCTTCGTGTTCCACCGTGGCGTCCAGCCGGGTTTCTCAACCTTCGTGCGGAAGATGACGGTGTTGTCGAGGGCGATGTCATCGGTCCAGATGAACTTGGCCCCTTCGAAGTCGTTCTCGAAGTAGGGCTGTTTGGGATCGACTTCCTCGATGGTGTATTCTTTGGCCTGCTTCCAGGTGCTGTCGTCGAAGTCGGCGGCCCACCAGTTGGCGGGGAGAGGCTCTTGTTTGACCTGCGGATTGGTGGTGTCGCCATTCACGGGGCCGTGAAAGAAGTTTTTGGCCTTCCAAGTCGCGTTCGTGACGGTGCCGTCGGCGAATTTCAGGCAGAAGCCGCCATCGCCGATGCTGGTGCCGTATTCCATGCCGGTCTTTGGATCGGCGTTGTCCTTCGCGAGCACGGCGATGGTCATGGGATACTCCGGGAGGAAATCGACGCTGACGACGTTGTGCGGCGTGAACTGGATGCTGTCCACGGCGACGAGGCGGCCGTTGACGTAGAGCATGAACCAATTGTCGGCATAGACGTTGAGTTTGATCGTGTCGGCGATGCTCGGTTTGACGAGGCCTGGAGGGCCTCCTTTGCCTTTTCCTTTGCTGCCGCCTTTTTTGGGCTCTGCGGCGGTGGGTGGCGGCGGTGCGGGTGCTTCCACTGGTTTAGGTCCGACTTGTCCGACGGGTCGGACCTGTCCGACGCTGCCACCACTGACATGCACGACACGCAGCGATGAACTCGCCACGACTTTGCCCTTCATCGCTGCGATGAGCTCTTCGCGTCCGGGCGTGCCAGCGACGTTCAATGGCTCGTTCAAGGCATACATCGTGATGACGTAGATGCGTGAGCCAGCACCTTTGGACATCGGCGGTTCGTAGCCGACCTCGCCTTTGAAGCCGGCGCCCATCTTGCCGATGTCGTGCGCGTTCTTGGCGAGGCTCGTGGTGCCGGCGGGGATGTCATACTGCGTCCAATACCACTTCATGTTCCCCTCCTTGTCGGCGTGGTCCATGATCAAGGCATAGCTCTTCGTGCCTGTCGGTGCGCCGGTCCACGCGAGCGGCGGTGTGGCGGCCTCGCCATCGCCGGTGAACTCCTGCGGTAGCTCCTTCAAGTCCTCGACGACCGGGCTGGTGAGCAAAAACTTGCCGTCGCTGCTGCGGGGCTGATCCGGACGCTCGACAAAGGTGTCTTTGCCGCCTTTGCCACCGCCCGGGCCTTTTTGACCAGATTGACCTTTTTGACTGGATTGACCTAGTTGAGTCTCGGGCGACTGCCATTCGCTGGCTTCGAGCTGGCCGTTGCGATCCTTGTCAATGTCGGTGAAGGCCGTTTTGGCCTTCGCCATGGCGTCGGGCAGTGAGAGGCCTTTTTTCGCGGCGTTCGACTTCGCGTTATCGGCAAACTCCTGCGCGGTCACGACGCCATCGCCATTCACATCGAGGATGCCTTCCACCTCGGCCTGCGGACGCGGTGGGCGACCGCCTTCTTCACCGGGACGCGGCGGCGGTTCATCACCGCGACGCATCTCGCCTTCGCGACCACCTTTGCCCTGTCCCTTGCCTTTTCCTTTGCCCTTCATGCCTTCGGGGCCACCACCACCAGGCGGTCGATCGCCGCCGCCACCACCGCCGCCTTGGCGACGGGCGGTGTAAACTTCATCCGCCGTGCCTTCGCGACCATTGTCGAAGTGGAAGGGATAGGTGCCATCGGCCTTGATTGAGTAGCTGACGCTGCGTTTGTCGCCATTCATCTCGTAGCTGAGTTTGTAGCTGTCCTTGCCGGTGCTTTCAAAGGCGGTGATCTTGGCACCGCGAAGCGCCGTGAGGGCCTCGCGCACGCCTTGGGCTCGCGGTTGCGGATCGACCTGCTCTCCCGCCTCCACGACCTCGCCATGGAAGCCGCCGATGACATAGGGATACTTCATCGACGCATGGTAATGATAGCCGCCGGGCGATTCGTGACCGTGGCACTCGTCGAGGTTCGCCACGGGCGAGCCATCCGGCTCCGTGAGGCCATAGATCGGATAACCATCCAGCGCATAAGCCACCGGCATGCCTTTCCCGGCCTGCGCCTGGAGATGCAGCGGCGTGATGTGGTAGTGGTAATCATCCGCACGACCGCAATGCCCGCCCCACTGATCGAGCTCGCCGATCTCGTAGCTGATCTCGCCGCGATTGTTCTGCGGATTGAAGATCGGGATGCCATTCACCGCCAAGGCGATCGCGCCGCGCAGAAAGCGGCCTTTGATCATGGCGGGTTCCTTGGCTGGCACCGGCTTCAGCGGGATGCGCCAGGCATTGTCATCGAAATACGGCTGCGGCAGCGGCACCTGCTGCTGCCACGCGGTGATGCCCACCATCATGTTGTGATCCGGCAAGCCATTCGAGCCCACATAGAGAAACTCACTGTCCGCATGCAGATCGAGCTTCGTGAAGGGCAGAAAGGCCTTCGCGGTCTTCGGCGCATTCGCCGCTTTCGCGGCTGCCGCGGCGGCGAGTTGGACGACAGAGGCCGTGGAGGCCACTTGTGGGCGGAGAGTGATGCGGACACTCTTGTCTGCATTTGTATCAGGTGACGTTTGGGCAGACAGGAGTGTCTGCTTCACACTCCACTCCTCCAAAATGTGCGCCCGCAGCGCCTCGCGGTCGGTGGTGGCCAGATCATGCGCGGCGAGGCTTGTGGTGAGCAGCAAGAGGACAGGGAGCGTTTTCATAGCACTGCCTACTAACTCTAGGCGCGTCAAAACGGCTTCAGCGATTCTCGGGAGATTTGTCAGGATTGCGTCAAGGGCCTGGACCCATAGGCAAGAGAATGGGGGCGGAAGAATGCATGGATCATTCTTTTGCCCCTATTCTTCTGCCTACAGGTTCAGTTCAGCCTGCCTCACTCCTTCGCTTTCTTTTTCTCCTTGTTCGCGTGGCGGCCGCTGCCGTCGCCTTGGTCGAGGATGCCGCCAGCGGGGTTCAGCTTGGCCAAAACCGCCTCCAGACGCGTTCGGGCCTCATGCGGACCGTTGACGAGCGTTTCGGTGAAGGGCGCACCGCTCATGTCGTAGAGTTCGCCCTTCTCGTTGAGCTTCCACTGCGCATCGCGCACATACCACATGCGGGCGAGTTGATTGAAAACCCACTCCCGCGGCTTCGCAGGCTGCCCGAGTAGCTGCGGCGCGATGCTTTGACCATCGAACGTCATGTCGGGCAGCTTGGTGCCGATCAACTCGCCAAACGAGGCGACAAAGTCCGTCGAATCGATCAAATCAGCACTCACACGACCTGCGGGTGTTTTGCCCGGCCAGCACGCGATCATCGGCACGAGGCCGCCGCACTCGAGCATCGTGCCCTTCATGCCCGAGAGCACCTTGCCGCCGATAGTGGCGCGATCCGCCATGCCTTTGCCCGTGCCGTTGTCGCCCATGAAGATGACGAGCGTCTTCTCACGCAGCTTCAGCGTGTCGAGCTCAGCGATCAGGCGGCCCACGAGCTTGTCCATGTAGGCGATGTTGTCCGCCATGAGGTCGTTGCTGCCGGGAGCGCTGTCCGGCGTGGGCAGCAGCTCGCCATGCACGTGCGACATCGGGTAATAAACGAAGAACGGCTCGTCGCGATGCTGCCGCACGAACTTCACCACGCGGTCGTGGCACATGTCCGGCATGTATTCGCCATCGGCGAGCTTCTTGTCGTCGCCATTAATGCTGTAGCGCTCTGGCTTGCCGCCATCGACGTTGCGATATACGCCGCTGCCGTTGAAGCGCATCCAGTCATCGAAACCATGATCGCCCGGCTCACCGGGAAGCTGGCCCCATTTGCCCACGCAGGCCGTGGCATAGCCCGCGGCCTTGAACAGACGCGGCAGCACGATCTCCTTCGGATCAAGGTTCGTGCAGGCGTCCTGATTCGTCGCTCCATTGCGAAACGCATAACGCCCGCTCATGATCAGCGCCCGCGAGGGTCCGCAAAGCGCCGCCGTGAAGCACTGCGTGAACCGCGTGCCCTCCGCCGCCAGCTTGTCGATGTGCGGCGTCTTGTAGCGATCCGAGCCGTAACAGCCCACGTTCCCGATACCGAGATCATCCGCGAGGATGAAGATGACGTTGGGTTTCTCCGTAGCGGTCAGGACGACAGCCATCAAAGGAAGCGCGAAGGTGAGGAAAACAAAGTGTCGGACCATGGTGCGCCTGCAAACGTCGGGAACTGAATGCCGTTTCATGATTATGCACCTCACCCGCCGCCATTTTCTCCAAACGACCAGCCTCGCGCTCGCGTCGGCTCACACACACGCTTTTGCCACAGAGGACCCGCTCATCGAGTCCATCGAGAAAGTCGTGGTGAAGACGCCCGCATTGCCCAAGGGCACCTGGTTTCATCCGCGAGCCTGCATGGTCGGGAAGAAGGCCTTCATGACCACGCAGCCCATCGTGGGCTCCGATCACTTCGGGCACGTGCACTGGACCACCTCCGATGACCTCGGCCAAACATGGAACGACTTCACCCCCGTGCCGCCGCTGGGTTGGGAAAAGCTGCCCGATGGCATGAATGAGGCCGTTTGCGACATCACGCCCGAGTTTCATCCGCAGACCGGCAGCGTGCTCGCGCTCGGTCACAATGTCTTCTACCGCGACCGAGGCTTCTTCCGCGACCAACCACCGCGCTGGCCGATCTACGCCGTGTGGAAAGACGGCGCGTGGGGTCCGCGTCGCAAGCTCGTGTGGGACGACCCGCGTGCCACCGAGATCTATTCGAACAACTGCGGCCAGCGCCATGTGCTGCCGGATGGCGATGTGCTCATGAGCTTCACCTTTGGCGTCAAAGGCCAGACGCGCTCCGTGTGCGGCGTTCGTTGCTCCTTTGATGGCGACCAGCTCCTCATCAAGCAAACTGGCAACGCGCTCACCAAAAGCGTCGGCCGTGGACTGCTCGAGCCATCGCTCACGCGGTTCGGAGGCCGTTTTTACCTCACCATCCGCGCCGAGGATCGCAAAGGCTACGTCGCTGTGAGCGATGACGGCCTGCACTACGAGCCGCAGCAGCCCTGGACCTGGGACGACGGCACGCCGCTCTTGACGAACAGCACGCAGCAGCACTGGCTAACGCATTCCGACGGCCTCTTCCTCGTTTATACGCGACGCGATCCCACCAACGAAAAGGTCATCCGCTGGCGTGCGCCGCTCTGGGTGGCGCAGGTGGACCCCAAAACGCTCCGCCTCATCCGCACCACCGAGCGCGTCGTGCTCCCGCTCATCGGCGATGGCGTGAACGCCGCCGACCTCGTCGCCTTCAACGGCAACTTCGGCGTCTGCAACGCCAGCCCCCGCGAATCCTGGATCACCGACGGCTCCTGGTGCCCCAAAACCAACACCGGCGAACTCAACCTCGCCCGCGTGAAGTGGCGGAAGGCGAATGGGTTGGTGGAGGGGTGAGTTGTGGGTCGCCAGCGACCAGCAGTTAAACAAAACCACCCGAAACAGACGCCCCCCCATCTTGACGACACCGCACTCGTGTAGCAATAGATAGCAACTATGAACATCGCACTCACCGCTCATTGGGAAGGTTTCATCCGTCAGTTGATCGACTCTGGCCGTTACAACAACGCCAGCGAGGTTGTCCGCACCGCACTACGCAAGCTCCAGGAAACCGAAGGGGAAGTCTTTCCAGCAGGCAGCCTGAAGCATCTTTACACCAAGGAGGAAAACGCCGCCGAAGCAAAGCTCGCCAAGCGAGTCCGCATCCCGAAGCCTGACGAGGTATGAAACCCTGGGACATCTACACCTATGACTTTGGCGATGTCGGCCCACATCCGGCCGTGATCGTTTCCCATCCAGATCGCGTGGCCAAAGCTGAGTGGGTGAATGTCCTCCTCTGCACGACCCAACGCGCCAACCGCCCTCCCAAACCCACCGAAGTGCGCCTCAATGGTGCCGATGGCCTCGATTGGGAAACCCTGTGCCGCTGCGATGCTCTGTGGCTCGTCGAAAAGTCGAAGCTGACAAAGAAGCGCGGCGCTGTCGCAACGATCCGCCGTCGTCAGATCGTGGACAAGATCAACGCGAGCATGGGGTGGAAGTTGGTGTGAGATAACTTTGCGCTGCCGACCTCGTCGCCTTCAACGGCAACTTCGGCGTCTGCAACGCTAGCCCCGGCGAATCCTGGATCACCGACGGCTCCTGGTGCCCCAAAACCAACACCGGCGAACTCAACCTCGCCCGCGTGAAGTGGCGGAAACCGAATGGGTTGGTGGAGGGGTGACGAGCTATTTCGCAAATTCCCTCACGATGGGGAATCTATCTGTGGGAGATCCGATTCTGAGAGATCTACTCGCTCATCTCTTCGCTCGGAATGGTGTCACGCCAGCCCGAATCGTTGGTTGCTTTGCTCGCAGCGACGAACAAACCGATGTCTCTCATGGCCTCGCTGTAAATCACCGCAGGCACCAGACTCAATGGCACGATTCTGTCAGCCTGGTGGAACCTGATGGCAGCAATCTTGAGCCAGATGATAGGTCGGCCCTGAGTGTCTGGCTCTTCGCTGACATTCATGACCGCACGGATGTTTAAGCGTGGGTAGGAAATCGACGGGCTGAACTGCTCGGGACCTCCGTGGAAGCTGTAGAGCCATCCTCTCTGACGACACAGAGCCGCGAAAGCGCCTTGATGAAGACGTTCATTGCGGTAGCGATGGTCGTCTGTCTCATCGGGAGAGTCTGCAGAACGATGAACCTCTCGCAACACCTGCTGGAAGGGCTGTACGAGGCGATTTTTTAGCGCCCACTTTTGCCATTCCTCATGCTCATCATTTTTTAGTTCTGCTGGGTGCCATAGGCGGATGTTCATTCCGCTAGAGCCAATGACAGAGCGCCCGTCGAGCGTCATTGGGACTCGATTATCTGAATGGGCAGAGTTCTGCCCCAGATAAACGAGTTCAGTGCCAAACCTCCAAAGAAGACGACGAGCCAACGCACCCACGATGGGATGATCACAGTAGTGTTCCTGCCAGATCTCATATGGCAGATCGCGACCTTCACACATCAGCTTCTCAAGGCGTAAGACTTGGGCTCGGTAAGTCTTCTTGACGTCTCTGAGGAGGAGTTTGGTTTCCTTCAACTGATCAGAGTGGCTCCTTTGCACTTCGACTGGAACAGACCTCTGGGGCTCAGCCCCATCCTGATGCCACATGAGTTCAGGTGTGCCAGAATGCGACCATGCGAGCTTGGCAGTGAATGAGCCGATTTGATGACCTTGTTTGAAACCGTGATCGGGCACATGCTTTTCTTCAAGTTCATTCCATCCGGTGCCCGCTTTGGCGGCGACCGCAGTCATTGCCTTGGTCAGAGCTCTTCGCGTAGATTTGTGTTTCACGGCACCCTGGAGATTGGAGAGCGATGGTGTTGCCGCTTCCACCCCTTGGCGACTCAGTGTGTCAGCACAAGCTGCTGCAATTTTGGTACACAGAGGGCCAATGTTTTTGATCTTGGTGGAACAACGCGCGGAAGCATCACCAAGCGAGTTGGTCAGATCAGGATAAGGAGCGCAAAGCCAGATCAGGGGTCTCAAAAGGTCGGTGTAATCATCATCCAGCAGATTCTTCATCGACGACGGGTAGCCGCGCCAGGTGACACCGACGGGGCCGTCTCGTCCCAGCGCTTCCAGGATGTCGCGCATGATCATGCTGAACTGGGGCAAGGCAGCCACCAAGTCTCCTGCGCTCTTGAGAAAGGATTGGGATGGGTTGGAGGATTTTTGGGCACTGGCGAGCTTTAGCAAAGACTCCCATGCCTGCTTGTTCTCGTCGGGAAGTGAGTCACGCCATGCGAGAGCTTTCGCAGTCCATGCGTCTTTAGGGCCAGGAATGATGTCACTACTGACCAAGCCTAACGCCACAGCCATTCGATGCATCAGGCTGCGGTGATTCTTATCCGTGGCTCGTTTCGATATCTTGGGATGATGCTTTCGCAGGCAGGTGAGTAGTCCCACCGATAGCGGATTTGATGCCTGCCTTTGCTCCGCCCATGTGACCAAGCCTGCCAATGGTAACGCAGTGAAGGGGTATTTGAACTCAGCATGGCACTGTAGCCAGGATGCCATCAGATCATCGACCACTGGCACACCTGCCCCCAGCAAAACTCCAGCAAGGCTACTTTGATAGTCTATTCGAAGTCTCTCGCCAGTTGAAGGAAGCATCATGGCGGCCTCGAGAATCTCCTGCTGCTTCTCAAATGGTAAGGTCAAAGCAGGGTGCACCGATTTAGGCTTCTTGTAGGGATTCCAAGCCTTGATGTGTTGGTCGAGATGGTATTCAAACTCTTCTTTGGAAAGCATAGGAGCTAGGGCGTGTTTTAAAATTGGTTTCTGAGGGATAAAGTGCAGATGGCAAGAAGGACAAAAGCCATGAATGAAACATCGGTTTTGTCATACCGGGTGGCCACGCGTTGCATGCGTTTGATCTTTTCA
>NZ_JBIIHA010000002.1:0-465402 GCF_044236155.1 Prosthecobacter sp. | reverse complement strand
TGAAAAGATCAAACGCATGCGACGCGTGGCCACCCGGTATGACAAAACCGATGTTTCATTCATGGCTTTTGTCCTTCTTGCCATCTGCACTTTATCCCTCAGAAACCAATTTTAAAACACGCCCTAAGCAGGTTGCGATTGTTCCGCTTCAGCGGCGGCTCGGGGCTTTCCCAGCCGCGCGGAGCACCGAGATGCACGACGTGCTGGCCTTTGATGTCGTCGATGCGCAGGTTGTCCATGACGAAGCCATTGCGTGAGCAGCGCCAGCAATGGATGGCGCTGCCGCCGCTCTTGATGACATTTCCGATGACCTCGTAACCATCGAGATTGAAGTTCGGCTCGATGCTCGTGACGCCGGTCTCCATGTAGTTGTAGTTGCACTTCACGTTGCGCAAATGCCCGCGAAACGAAGGATGGCCCAGCAAATAGCCGGAGCCGTTTGGGTTGATCGTGCGGGTGCGCTGGATGGTGATGTCCTCGGCGTCAAAGGACTCGCCGGGGCCTGTTTTGCCACCGGCGAGAAACTTGCCCGTGTGCTCGCCGTAGCACATCACGGAGCGGTTCGTGTCCCTCATCGTGATGCCTTCCACCAGCACACCGCGCACGCGACCATGGACGAGGACGCAGGCGTTGATGTCCTTCACGAGGAAGCCGGGCTGCACGTTGTGCGTGGCATTCATGTCGATGGTGCCTTTGCCGGTGATGCGCACGTTTTCGATGGTGTCGGGCTGGCGTCCATAGCCGACGCGGATGCCGTAGGCGACGGGGCCGTCGTAGGTGCTGAACCACGTGCTGCCTTTGTTGTGCCCGGTCTTGCTGCCAAAGCGGATCTGCACGCCATGGGCGAGCGTTTGCCAGTCGCCGGTGATCGCCACCCGCTGATGCGGAGTCTCGGCGAACTTGCTAGCGGATGGCGGCAGCTTGGCGGTGCCTTGCGGATTGTCCGCGCTCTCAAACACGCCCCAGGCAAAGGTGTCCGCGCTGCCATTGCTGCCTTCGGAGTCGATTCGGATGGTGAAGATGCACGGCTTGATGAGGTCAAAGCGTCCGCCCATTTCCAAATCGTCAAGTTTCTTGCCCGCGTCCTGATCGGTGGTGATCTCCGGATCGGCTTCGAGCTTCGTCGTCTCGTCCGCGAGCTTCAGCGTGGCCCCTTCGCTCAGCTCGATGTGGACCGATTTGTCCACGTAGAGAATGGAGCGATGCTTTGTGAGACCATGCTGATGCACACCGGGCAGAAAGACTAGTTTGTCGCCCGCCGCCGCGCGATCCATCACCGCTTGCGGGTTGTCGCCGGGTTTGATCGAATGCTCCGCAGCATGAAGCAACGGGGCGAGGGCGAGGAGGATGAGGAAACGCATGTTTGGCAGGGTTGGGTTAAAGTTGGGCCATCGGCTGCACCATCGGCCAGAGCTTGATCTCTTCGGTCACGAGGTGTGCGGGAAGTTGGGCGATTTGAACGAGCATCTGGCCCATGTCGGCAGGCGAGATGCATTGGGCGAGCACGGCAGGATCACGCGGCGGCAGGTTTGCGGCGTCGGTGAACTCGGTCTGGCCCCAGGAAGGCAAAACGGAGGTCACGCGCACGCCGTGAGGACGCAGCTCAGTGAGCAGGCAGCGCGTGAACATGAGCAAACCGGCCTTCGCCGCCGAATACACGCTCCAGCCCGGCCAGGCATGCGTGGAGCAGGCGCTGCCAATGTTCACAATGAGACCGCTGCCCTGCTTTTGCATGATGGCGGCAGCCCGACGGCAGCCGAGCATGGTGCCCGTGAGATTACTGGCGAGGCTTTGAGCGATGGCAGCATCCGTCTGCTCACTCGCCGGGCCGATTTTGACGCCCTCGCCTGCGTTGTTGACCAGGACATCGAGACGACCGGTTTGCGCCAGCACCTCGGCCATCAGCCGGTCCCAGGCCTCGCCATCCGCCACATCGGCGACGAAGGGCGTGGCTCCGATGCGCCGGGCCGTTTCGGTGAGCCTGTCGGCATCACGTCCGGTGATCCAGACCCGTGCTCCAGCCTTCACCAAAGCCTCCGCGATGCCCGCGCCGTAGCCGCGCGAGCCGCCGGTGACGATGATCGTGGATTCAGTGATGTTTGTCATTTGGTCGTAGTGTTGAAATGGAGAACCGGATTCAAGGCCACCCATTACGCGTTTGCAATACCAAATCTTGTTTTGTATATCAAACCATGCCCAAAAGCCGAAAAACCGCCACCAACCCTCTCAGCCGCTACAAGGTGCCCATCCTCGACCGCACGCTGGATCTGCTGGAGCTGCTCTCGCAGCATCCCGAAGGCATGACCCTCACCGCGATGACCGAGGCGCTCAAAATGCCGAAGAACTCCGTTTTCCGCATCGCCACCACGCTCACGCTTCGCGGCTATGCCGAGCGCGATGAAGGCACCAAGGCCTACCGCGCCAGCCGCAAGCTCCTGAGCCTCGGCCATGCCGCCGTGGGCGGCGAACGCCTCATCCAGGCCGCCGCGCCCATCCTCACCGCCTTGCGCGATGCCACGGGCGAAACCGCGCTGCTCGGCACCCTGGCCGGAAATCACGGCGTGGTGCTCGATCAGGTGCCGTCCTCGCATCCGGTGAAGGTCGTGGTCGAGATCGGCCATGCCTTCACCCTGCACACCGCCGCACCTGCGAAGGCCATGCTCGCCCACTGGAGCCCCGAGACGCAAAAAGCCTTCGTGCAGCAGATGAAGTTCCCCAAACACACGCGTCACACCATCACCAGCCCCACGGCCTTCCTCGCCGAACTCAAAAAAGTCCAGTCGCAAGGCTACGCCCTCGACCGCGGCGAAGAGAGCGAAACCTTCGCCTGCGTCGCCGCCCCCGTTTTCGATCATCGCGGCCAACCCGTCGCCTCCATCTGGATCAGCGGCCCGTCGGATCGCGTCACGCCAGCCAGCCTCGACAAGCTCGGAGCGAAGGTGAAGAAGTTTGCTGAGCAGCTTTCACAACGGCTCGGATAAAGAGGCTGCGGCTTCAGCCGCATTCCGGGAAGATTCGGCTCAAGCCGAAAACTTTTTCAATCCTCCGGCTCCTTCTGGATGAGCTTCGTGCCAGGCGGCAAGGGGCCTTCGCGGACGGAGACTCCGTTGGAGGTCTTCTTCGCGCCGGGATCAATCGCGAATTCGACAGATGCTTCATTGACGATATCAGAGAAGAGCTCAGACAAAGCATGAGCATCGTCTGTGAGCACCGCACCGAGGTATCGCTCGGCTTGGCTTTCCGTGTTGACGATGTCGGCGAGGTTGAGATGGACCCCGGATTCGGGGCCCGGCTTTAATCCTTTCATCTGCATGGCGAACTGGGCGGCCTCGCTGAGTCCTTTAAACTCATCTGGGTTCTGCGCCATTGTCGCCATCAGCATTGCCATCCTCCCTGAATGGGCGGGATCGAGAGCCAGTTCGCGCATTGTCTTGCCCGGATGCTGGGCCATATGCTCATCCACGGCCTTGCGGGCAGCGGAGAACTTGTCGCTATCTTTGCCAAAGAGCTGCTCAAACATCTCCTCATCGCTAAACTTGGGCATGGCTCGTTTGGGGGATGGCTTGGGCTTGGCTGCCTCAACAACGGGTGCGGGAGCAGGTGGGATCGGCTGGCGCAGCAGGAAGTAGGAGCCGGCCGCAATGACGGCGCTGCCGATGAGTATTTTCGTAGTCGTGGTCATGGTGAGAAGTGTGATTGATGAGAGTATGGAATATGAAGCGGTGGCCGTGGCAGGTAGGCCCACGCCGCTGATCGACAGCTTGCCCAAGCTAGCGGTCAGCGTTGCGGGCATCGCGTGCGCTGGCTGAGCGGCGAACACGGCCGCGAGGCCTGCACTTGCAATCACGCCACGAGAGCGCAGCGCCTCGCGCATGGCGGTGATCGCGCGCTCGATGGCCCGGGAGACCGTGGCTTGGTTCTTGCCGAGATGTCGCGCGATCTCCGCCTGCGTGCGACCTTCCAAAAAGTAGAGCACGAGCACCTCACGCAGCTCCTGCGGCAGTTCGTTGAGCGCTTCATCGACATGCGGCTCGATTTCCGGCCACGCCGCCTCGCGATCCGTGTGCCACGACTCCGCCATAGCTTCCTCCGCCTGTCGTCGTGTGCGCTCTCGGCGCACGGCTTGACATGCCTGAAGCCATGCCACGCGATGCAGCCATGCCCCAACAGATTGCTTGATGCTGCCACTCTTCCGCGCCAGCTCGAGAAATGTCTCCTGGGCGACATCCTCCGCTACGTCGGCGTTTTGGGTGACACGCAACGCGGTGGCATGAACCATGGCCCCGTGTGCATGCACCAGCTCACGAAAGGCGTGAGCATCGCCGTGGCTGGCGTAGCGCTGGAGCGTCTGGAGGTCGGTGAGCATGGGTTCTCATAAGAGTGGCACGAGCGACTCGGTTTATGCGCAGGACAGTAAAAAAGTGGCTGCGGCTTCAGCCGCATTCAAGGCCCCTGATTCGGCTAAAGCCTCAGCAGCTTCACTTTCCGAAACTCGATGCCTGCACCGGCATGTCGGCCCTGGAAGCCGATGCGGCCTTTCGTTGGCATCTCAGTCCAAGGCTTGCCTTGCAGCCATTTCGGCATCTCGGAGCCGTCGGGATTGAGTTTGCCATCCTTCCATCGCGTGAGGTCGATCTCGTTCACGACTTCGCCGTTGAGCACGACGATGATTTTTGGCCCTATGGCGGTGATGGTCATGCGATTCCACTCGCCGGCGGGTTTCACGGTGCTCTTCGTCGCGGGTTGGTGGCCGAAGAAGGCACCGCAGCGCCAGTTGGCGGGCTTTTCCTGCCATTGTTTGGCGCGGTCGTCGCAGATTTGGATTTCGATGCTGGCGGGCATCCAGTTCGTTTCGTCGCTGTTGTAGAGGAAGACACCGCTGTTGGCTCCGGGCTCGAACTTGAACTCGAAATCGAGGACGCAGTCGCCGTGCGTGGCCTTGGTCCAGATGTTTTGATCCTCGGTGGCGGTGAGGGTGCCTTCGCGATAGCTCCAGATGGCTCCGGGGACCTTCATGTTGGTCAAATCGTGCACGAGCAGGTCATTCCACGCGCTGGAGTCGGGATGCGTGCGAAGGGGCGGCGTGAGTTTCGCGGCGGCGGCTTTTTCGCTCGCGGGGATGTCCTCCAAAGGCTCGCCTCGGGCGAACTGGCGCACATTGCGCATGTATTCCGGCGGCACGTCGTGACCGTAGCCGCGCATGATGACGCTCTTGAAATCGACCTTCATGAGCTTGGCCTGACGTTCGAGCAGCGACGTCTGATCGAGCATCAACTGCCGGAACTCCGAGCCGACCGTCATCCCATCGTCGGCCACGAGCAGCAGGAAGCGGCTGTCTTTGATCGGCATGGCCGCAGGCATGAGCTGAAAGCCGCCCTCATGCAGCCAGAAGGCGTGAAAGTGCTGCGTGATGAACTCATCGCGACCCGCCAGCAGCACGCTGAGCGTGTGCGCACCATTCGAGTGCCCGCCGATGACGCTGCGCTCCCAATCAATGTTCGGCACCTCGGCGGCGAGCTTTTTCAGCATCGTGCGATACGCCGTGCTCACGATGGCGAGGTCTTCCATCATCACGGGCAGCGTCTTGCCCTTTGGCTGGTTCTTTTTGAAAAGCGGCACCTGCACCGCGATGAAGTCATCAGCCCCGACGATGTCGCGAGCTATCGCCCCGCCATCCTCCGGCCCACCGCTGCCGCCTTTGATGTAAACGAAGAGCGGATGCTTCGATGCTGCGGAGTAGTTCGACGGCAAGAGCGCCCCCAGCCGCGCCACCTTCGTCGTGCCCGAAACCATGCCCGCGAGCGTGTTCGGCAGCTCGGGGAAGTAGAAACTCAGCGTCGCATTCGGCGTGAGGTCGGCGGCGAAGGATGTGAGGCTGATGAGGCACAGTAGCGTGCCCAGGCGGTGACTCAGCGTTGTCATTATTTTCCCAACTCCATCAAGAATAGCCCAAAACCCTGTCCTGCCTCCATGCCGCTCTTGCCGAGGGTGAAGGCGAGGTATTTGCCATCATCACTCACGGTGGGTTCACCACCTTTGTAGCCTTTGAAGTCCGTGAAAAAGGTCAGGCGCTCGGCCTTGCCTGAGCCATCGAGCGCGAGCTTCCAGGCGTCAATGAGAGGCCAATGATTGCCGTGATGCTCCGCTCTCTCCACCAGGGTGTGCTTGCCATCGGGGAAGACAAACTCAGTTTCTTCATAGTGATCAGGAGAGCGGGAGGCATTTGCGAGCGCCCCTGTTTTCAGATCAAACACGAAGACCTCGCTGTTGGCGGTGTTGCTGATCTCGTAGGCGGTGACGGTCAGCTTTTCATCGCTTGGAGGGACGAAGTTCTGAGTCTCGATCCAGCGGTGAGGTCGGCTTTCTGGAGGAAAGTCGCTGACCTGTAGCACTTGGCGCTTGTTGGTGAGTTTTGGGACTCCGTTTTCATAGACGATCTCACCCGTGGAGATGCGATCTTGCAGGCCATGCGTCCAGGCGATGCGCAGCGCCCTCCGCGACACGGCCGGGCCTTCATCGCAGTGCTCATTCAGCGGCATCGGAGCCTTGGTGAAGCTCTTGTCCAAGACGCTCAGGTAAGACGAGCTGCGGGCCTTCTGCCGCGCATCCTTATCCATGCGGTCAAAGGTGGCCACGGGACCACTCAGCAAGATGTCGCCATTGCTGAGATAGAAGGCCCGGGTGAATCCATGATGTTTAAAGTGATCCGTGCATGGCGTGATGCGGCCTGTTTCGATCTCGTATTCATACACATCCCCAAAGACCTTGGAGAGAAACAGGATGCGTTTGCCATCATGCCGAAACTCAGGCCGCTCGCCCCATGTGGTGAGTTGGCGGATGTTGGGCGGCAGGTGATCCACGGGCGAACCCGACTGGCTTTGTGAAAAAGCACATTGGGCGAGCAAGGCGAAGACGAGGAGGCAGTGTTTCATGGCAAGAGATGAAATAGCTTGTCTATTTCTTTATCCAAAAGCCCCTTCCATGCACAACATCATTTCGATCATTTGCCTCACGTGAGATTGAGGATGGCACATTAGTTGGGTTTCACGGAATACCCTGAGGGCCATTGACGAATGCAGGCGAAAGTGGCTGCGGCTTTAGCCGCATTCAAGGCCCCTGATTCGGCTAAAGCCGAAGCCACTTGGTTTAGAGCCCCTCCGGAACCATCGCCGTGTTTTCGTAGAGGATGACACCGCCGCGTTTCACGATCTCGCGTTGCACAGACTTCACATCCACGGCACGAACGGTCGTGCCGCTTCTTTGCGCTTTCATCGCGGCGATGCCGCAGGCTTCTCCGAGCGCCATGAAGACGGGCTCCATGCGCAGGGTTTGATAGCCGACATGGCTGGCGCTGCACGCGACGGGCACCAGCAGACCCTCCACACACTTCGGCACCAAGATGCGATACGGGAGCTGAAAAGGATCGTGGGAGATGAAGAAGTAACCCGGGCGCAGCAGCGGATAGGCGGGGTCGAATTTTCGCACGGCGTGGGAGTCGAACTCAAACTCGGTGACGGCGATTCCATCGGCGAAACGGGCGGGCAGGCCGGTCTCGAAGACGGGTTTGGCGTCGTTTTGCGTTAGCGTGTATTCGCCCCAGATGCGGCGACCCTGGCGGACATAGATGTGGTGCCGACGGTGGCGATGATCGGTGAACTCATCCTTTGGAAAGCCCCACTGGCTGGCTTCATCGCGTATCGACTGCGGCACGGCGGGATCGTTTTGCAGCAGCCAGACGAGGCCTTCATTGTGGCTCCAGTAGCGGGCAAAGATGCGCTCGCGCTCGGCGGGATCGGCCTCGGGCCAGCGCCAGTTTTCCTCGGCCAGATCGAGCGACTCGGCAGGAACGCCGGTGTCGTGATGCGGATGATCGCTATTCACTTCAAACTTGCCATTCGGCATCTCGTAAAGCTGGATGACTTGATTGAATCGCGTGATCTTCCCCTCAGCGATTTGCGCCAGGACGTGCCGGTAGTCGTCGCGATCGAAAGCGCCAGGTTTCTCGACGGGCAAGGCATTCGCCTTGTCCTTCGTGAGGTGAAAGCGGAAGCAAAACGCCTGAATGCCATCGTCCGCCTCGCCAGTGGAGCCGGGCAGCGGATTGTAGTCTTTGAAGCGCACATAGATGTGGCCGGCATGAGGTTCGCCAAAAGTGGCACGGCTCTCGCGCCCGACGCGATACGGCACGCCCGCGAGTGCAGCGAGGTCGCCCTCGTAAGTGCAGTCGATGAAGGTCGCGGCCCGAAACTCGGTCTTCGTGCCCGGCTTGCTCAAATCCTCCGCCGTGATGCTGACGAGCTTCACCGTGGGTCCGAAATCCTTCGGCGCGGCTCCGTCGATTCGCTTGCCGGGTGTCGCGATTTTTTCCACGCCATCGCTGCCCACGACGCTGGCTGAGACCACGCGATGCCGCTGGAGGAGCGTGATGTTCTTCTCCGCCGCGAGCATGTCGCGGAAGGTTTTCTCGACGATGTGCGGCTCAAACATGTTGCCGCCTTTGCACACCTTCACCTGCTTCGAGTCCGCGCCGTAAGTCGTCGTGTAATGCCCCACGATGCGGCGCTTGAACTCGTTGTAGAGCCCGCCGACCGCGCCGTGCTTGCGGATGTCAGTGTTCGTCAATCCACCCGCCAAGATGCCGCCGACATGCGCGGATTCTTCGAGCACGATGATCTTCGCGCCGCTCTTCGCCGCTGCCACCGCCGCAGCGACTCCGGCGGGATTGGCCGTGACAACCACGACATCCGCCTGCTCGGCGGCAAGCACTGTGGTCAGAGTGAAGAGAAGTGTGAAGATCGTTTTCATGTGGGGTGATTGCTGGAAAGTGGCTGCGGCTTTAGCCGCATCAGGAGGAGAATGATTCGGCTACTGCGAAGCCGCGAAGCGAACCCGAAGCTCCTTTAAGCATCCGTAAATGGCCCGCCGCCTCGCTTTGTGAGCTGCTCGCGGACTTTCACGCCGTCCAACGAGGCGACTTCGACTTTCGCTTTCAAGCTCATCGCAGCGGCGACACCGGCGGCTTCGCCCATGGCCATGGCGGTGACGGTCACGCGGGTGGAGGCGTGGGCACCGCGTGTGGCGCTGTGGCAGCGACCGGCCACAAGGAGATTACTGGCTTTTTGCGCCACGAGGGAGCGATACGGGATGTCGTAGGGCTCGGGCTGCACTTTCTTCGGATCAAAGTCGTTGGCGCTGCCGACGACGGTTTTGTTAGGATGAATGTCGAGATACCAGCAGCCTGTGGCGATGGCGTCATCGAAGCGGCGCGACTTCATGAGGTCGTCCTCTGTGAGGATGTGCTGACCGAGGATGCGGCGGGATTCACGCACACCGATCCACGGGTAAGCTTCGATGAAGTAGGCGTCTTTGAAGGCGGGCACGTTTTGTTTCCAAGCACGGAACATCGCGTGAGCATCCGCGCGGCCTTGCATCTCGGCGCGGGAGAGATCGGCGGCATCGGTGGGGTTCGCGGGCACGCGGACGCCGTGGATATAGACCTCGCTGCCGTGAAAGAGGAACATGATGCCGGGGCCGTAGTAGTGCGGCAGCTCGCCTGCGGCTTGCGCGGCTTTGAGCGCGTCTTTGCAGGCTTGTTTTTCGGCGGGAGAGATTGGCTTCACATTGCCAATGCGGAAATGCAGCGTGAGCGGCTGCACTTCGCTGTTTTGCTCAAAAGGAACGCCGGACCAGGCGGCCACATCAGCATCGCCGGAGCAATCAATGACGACTTTGGGCTTCACGGTCACGAGGCCGTCCTTGTTGGCGACCGTCACCGACTCGATCCGCCCGTCGTTGCTGTGGGCGTCACAAACGAAGCTGTTGAAGAGCAGCCTGAGGTTGTCCTTCTGCTCTTGGAAAAGGCGGTCGAGCAGGAGCTTGAACTCGAAGGTGTTCGGAATGGTCGGATTGTGCTTCGTCACCGTCTGGGCGTCTAGAGCGCACACACCGGACTTTGAGAGCATTTCGAGCGCGATGCCGCGCACCACAATGCGCTTCGTGTCGATGTGAGCGATGCCATCGAAATACGGCAGCCCCACGCTGGTGATGATGCCGCCAGCAAAGGGAGCTTTCTCGACCAGCAGCGTCTTCGCGCCTGAGCGGGCCGCTGCAAGTGCCGCTGCACTGCCCGCGCAGCCACCACCGCACACGAGCACGTCTGTCTCGATGACACGGCGTTCTTTGCCGCTGCTTTTCGGTTCAGCGGCGATGATCGTTGGCGCCGCGGAGGCGATGGCGGCGGTTTGGATGAAGGTGCGGCGAGTGGAGTTCATGGTGTTTTAAAGTGGTTGCGGCTTTAGCCGTATCAGGGAGCGAATGGTTCGGCTAAAGCCGAAGCCACTTTCACTGACTCAGGCTCATAGCCGAAGAAGGGGTAGTCATTCTCGGGAACAAAGGCGGCTTCAGCTTGAGCTGAAGATTCAGGCGCAGCCTGCACTATGACTGGCACAGCCACAGCGGCAGCGGCGGTGCCTTTGAGGGCGCTGAGGAGAGCCTCGCGGCGGCTGAGGGTATTGGATTCGGTGTTCATGGGATTGGGAGAGTGGTTCAGCCCTCCGGGCTGATGAGATGAGTCCAGAGGACTCAACCACATTGAAATCAGGCTTCGCTAAAGGGGCCGCCATTCTGCTTCGCGAGCGTTTCACGCACTTTCACGCCGTCGAAGGTGCCGACTTCGCTTTTCGCCTTCATCGCCAGCGCGGCGGCAGTGCCCGCAGCCTCGCCGAGGGCCATGGCGGTGGCGGTGACGCGGCTGGAGGCGCTGGCTTCGCTGCTGGCGCTGTGACAGCGACCAGCGACGAGCAGGTTGCTCACTTTTTGCGGCACGAGCGTGCGATACGAGATGTCGTAGGGCTTCGGTTGGAAGCCGGAGCCGGTGAAGGGTTTATCGACGGAGACCTCCGGCGGATGGATGTCAAGGAACCAGCAGCCCGTGGCGACGGCGTCGTCATGGCGGGTGGTCTTTTGCAGGTCTTCGAGCGTGAGCACGTTCAGCCCCACGATGCGCCGCGTGTCGCGCACGCCGATATAAGGGCCACTCATGATGTAATAGCTGTTTTCAAAACCGGGCACCTTGGCTTTCCACTCGTTGAAGATTGCCCACGCATCCTTGCGTCCCTGAATCTCCGCGCGGGTGAAATCGGCAGCGTTCGTCGCATCGGCGGGCACGCGGGTGGCGTGGACGTAGCACTCGTCCTTCGCGAAGGCGAAGATCAGCCCAGGTCCGTAGAAGTTCACGAGGCGGCCTTCCTTGTGCGCCTCGATGAGGACCTTCTTCGCGGTGGGGGTGGTCTCTTTTGTCGGCACGACATTGCCGATGCGGAAATGCAGCGTCAGCGGCATGAGCGGCTTCGACGAGATCGTCGGGCAGCCCGCCCAGTGAGCGATGTCGCCATCGCCAGTGCAATCGATGACCTGTTTCGCCTCCACGCGGGTGAGACCATCCTTGTTCGCGATGATCACCGCGGCCACGCGACCTTCCTTCACCTCCACATCGCAGGCGACGCTGTGGTAGAGCACTTTGAGCTTCTCCGATTGCTGGAGAATCAGCTCATCGGTAAGCACCTTGAAGTGCTCCACATTTGGAATCCACATGCTGCCCCAATACTTCGTGACCAGCTCCGGCGGCAGATCGTCGATCGACTTCGCCCCCGGCTTCGCGATACCCAGCCGCTGCAGCAACTCCAGCGCGATGCCTTTCACGACAAAGCGCCCGCTCGGCTTGTCGATGAGGCCATCGAAATACGGCAGCCCGACCGTCGTGATGATGCCGCCGGAGAAGCCAGCACGTTCAATCAGCAGTGTTTGCGCTCCATTTCGAGCCGAGGAAAGCGCCGCCGCGATGCCCGCGCAGCCGCCGCCGCAGACGAGGACGTCAGTTTGGATGGTTTTCATGGTGCCCGAGCATAACGAACAGGCCCCAATTCACGCCACGACAAAGACTGTGCGAAATGCGACCGGCCAGGTCACTTCGCCACGCCTTTGATGCTGAAGTCGTCGTAATGCACATCCACTGGATTCGTGGTAAGGCTGACAAGGGACTTGGTGTCATGCGCGATGCCCGCGGACTGAAAGCTGCCAACTTCCTTGCCGTCGATGGAGACGCTGATGCTATCGCCCTGCGTGGTAACGACGAGGGTATGCCACTCATTGAGGCTGATCTTCGCCGGGATGCGCTTCTGCTTGCCGGCGAGCATCTTCTTTTCGTCGTCGGTGAGCTGGTTGGCCTTCTTGCGTTCGTAGAGCCCGTTGCTGAGATCAAAGCCGCCGGTTTTGGCATCGGCGAGGTTCACGCCGGTTGGGGAAATCGTGGCCTGGCAGATGTGGCCAGCATGGGATCCTTTGTAGTTCTTGTCGTCAAACCACACGTTGAAGCTCTTCGCCTTGTCGCTGGTGAAGCGGAACTTCACGGCGACCTGCAGATCCTTCTCGCCGGTGAACTTGATGTTATCCACCGCGCTGTGGTCGGATGTTGGAGCCGTGATGCCGATGAGCATGCCATCTTTGACGACGCTGGAGCTCTTGTAGTGCCCCCAAGCCTTGCCAAAGCCCTCGGCAGAGAAATCATCGGAGAAAATGACGCGCGGAAAATCAGCAGCGAAAGCGGTGGTGGCGAGGAGGGCGGCGGAAAGGAAAGCGAGTCTCATGGGGCGTTAGGAACGCCCCGGGAGGCACAAACCTTCACCGAACTCACACCGGCCGCAGCACGCTCTTCACCACTTCTCCTTTGTGCATTTTCTCGAAGGCCTCGTGCCATTCGGTGACGGGCCAGACGCCGCCGATGATGGGTTTCACGTCGAACTGGCCGCTGCTCATGAGGGCGATGACGCGCTCCCAGATGGGCCAGTTGTGGCTGAAGCTGCCTTGCAGCGTGATGTTTTTCTGCACGAGCGGGTCGATGTTGAAGCCGAGCGGTTGCGGTCCCCAGCCGACTTTGGAAATCCATCCGGCGGGGCGTACGAGTTCGAGCGCGATCTTGAGCGTGATGCTGGCACCGGCGGCGTCGATCACGCCGTCGCAGCCGAGGCCGTCGCGTTCCATGGCCCAGGGTTTCGCGTCGCCGATGATGACTTCGCAGCCGTAGTGCTTGCGGGCGAGTTCAAGTCGATGCGCATCCTGCTGGAGGCCGACTATGGCGACTTGAGCGCCGCATTGTTTCGCCATGGCGGCGCAAAGGATGCCGATGGTTCCCGGCCCGAGCACGACTACGCGGTCACCGGGCTCGATGCGGGCGTTTTTGACGACCGCATTGTAGGCGACGCAGCAGGGCTCGGTGAGGCAGGCCTGCTCAAAGGGCACGTGATCCGGCACATGATGCAGAATGCGGCTGGGCACGCGCACATACTTCGTCATCGCGCCGTTCACGCCGTAGCCGAAGCCTTTGCGCGTGCTGTCGAGGTTGTAGAGGCCGCGACGCGTCATCGGGTTGTCTTTGGAAATGATGGCGGCGGTCTCGGAGACGACGCGGTCGCCTTCCCTCCAGCCTTCCACGTCCTTGCCGACTTCTACGATGTGTCCGCCGAACTCATGACCGAGCACGACGGGGTAATTCACCGGCCAGGAGTGATCGGAGGTCCACTGATGCAGATCGGAGCCGCAAACACCGACGTTGGCGACTTCGAGGAGCACGTCCTCGGCACCGATGGTTGGCTTTTCGATCTCACGGATTTCGACGGAGCCTTTTTCAGGCGCAAAGTTGACGACGGCGGCGGATTTCATGGTTGGAAGAGGTCGGATTATTCGAAAGCGGGAACGTCTTGAGCATGCACGGCCTCGCAGATCATGCGCAGGGAAGCTTCGAGATTGCCATCGGCGGTTTTGAAAGCATCGGCATCAATGGTAAGCGGGGCGCCGAGCACGACGAGAGGGGCACCGTATTTGGGGCACTGGATGGCTTGTTCGAGGCTGAGACCACCGACGGCCTGCACGGGCACTTTCACGGCCTGGACGACCTCGCGGAGCTTGTCGAGCGGGCTGGGCATGCGGTGGCCGGCGGCGGCGATGCCGCGGCGTTCGTCGTAGCCGATGTGATGAATGATGTAGTCGCAGCCGAGGTCTTCGAGCCATTTGGCACCGGCGACCATGTCTTCGCAGATCATGTTATCGCCCATCACCTTGCATCCGAAGTCCTTCCCGGCCTTCACGACGCATTTCACCGTCTCCGCATGCGCCCGAGCCATCACGACGACATGCGTGGCGCCCGCCTTCGCCATCATTTCAGCCTCCAGATAACCGCCATCCATCGTTTTGAGGTCGGCGACGATCGGCGTGCTCGGAAAAGCCTTCCGCAGGGCGCGGACGCCATGCAAACCTTCGGCGAGGATGAGCGGCGTGCCGGCTTCCAGCCAGTCCACCCCGGCCCGCAGGGCGAGCGCTGCGGTTTCGAGTGCTTCGTCGATGTTCGTGAGATCGAGGCTGATTTGGACGATCGGTTTCATGATTGCACAGCAAAGCAAAGCCACGCATCCTCGTCACGACAAAGATGATGCGAAATGCGACACCGCTGAAACCGCTCGACCGTCCCCGCCGCACGCGGGCGGTAATCGAGCGCTGGAAACGCGAACGGGAGCGCTGGATGGCCGCGCTGGAGCCGACGACGTTGTTCCAGCGTTTGTTCGACCACATCCCCGGCGTCTATTTCTTCGCCAAGAACCGCGACGGGCACCTCATGTTCGCCAGCGAGGGGCTGCGGCAGCGCTACTCGATGCGCGACGAGACGGAAATCCTCGGCATGACCGACTTCGACCTCAATCCAGGCAGCATGGCGCAGGCCTATGTGGATGACGACAAGCGCATCCTCGACGGCAAGGCTCGAATCGTCGAGCGCATCGAGCTGTGGTGGGACCGGCAGGGCATGCCTGACTGGTTTTTGGTGACGAAGCTGCCTCTCTACGACAAACGCCGCCGCGCGCAGGGTGTGATGGGCATCTTGCGACGGCCCGATGAGGCGGAACGTCGTCTGCCGGTGTTTCAAACCGTGGCCCAGGCCGTGGAGATCATCCGGCGCGAGTTCTCCAAGCCGCTGCTGATTGAAGACGTGGCAAAATCCTGCGGACAATCGCTGCGCCAGCTTCAGCGGCGCTTTCAAAGCGCGTTTGGCATCACGCCGCAGGAGTTTCTGATTCGCACACGTGTTTTGGAGGCGACCAAGCTGCTGGAGCAGACCGCGCTTTCCGCAAGCGAGATCGCGACTCAGTGCGGCTTTGTCGATCAAAGCAGCTTCTCCCAGCATTTCCGCAAACGCATCGGCGTTTCACCCGGCGCATACCGGAAGCGTTCAGCGGGCGACCGTTGAAGGCTTCGCGGCATCGAGCTCACCGCACAGTGCCAGCGCCTTCAACGCCTGACATGTCGCGATGTAGGTGCTGTAGTGGTAGTTCCCGCGGTAAAGCGAGTGCATCCACCAGCGGCCGGAGACGCGCTGCTCCTTTTTGAGCCAGGTCACAGCCTTCTGCAGGAGCTCGTCCTTCGCCGGAACGCCGCTTTGACGCATCAGCACGATGGCGAGCGCGGTCATGTAGGCATCGCTCTCCGGCTTTGCGGCATCGGGGAGGCCGGTGATGAGCTTTTTGACGGTGTCGCTCACCTCAAAGTGCCAGTCATCGAGCGCGGAGAAGTCACGCGTGCTCCAGCCGCCGTCGGCGTATTGTTTGGAGGAGAGCAGCTTCAGCGCGGAATCGCGTTTCTCGGCAGAAACGAGCTCCGGCATGTAAAAGGCCAGTTGCAGGCTCAAAACGCGATCCCAGTCATTTTTCGGCTCCGCGCTGCGCAGCCAGGCTTTGAGCTTTTCGACCTTCGCGATCAGTTTTTCGTCCTTGAGGCCGGAAAGCCATCCGGGGGCCGAGGTGATGGTGCGCACGGCTTGCAGTGAGAGTTCGAAGTCGGTCGTGATGTGCGGGATTTCGACCTCGCCATGGCTCACAAAGGCTCCGCTGGCCGCCTGGCGCTCAAACATGTCGCGGATCGACCTCTCGGTGTGCTCGCTCGTCTTACCGGTGAGATGCTTGTCCCACTCCGCAAGGCCTAGTGAACGCCACACAGCCGAAAACGCGCCCGGCATGTGCTTGTAACCGCTCTTCGTGGCTGTCTCCTTCACCTCTTTGATGTCCTTCGGCACGAACTCGATGAAGTCCGCCACGATTTCCTCGCTCGGCTTGCCGAGTTGCGGGATCAAGGCAGGCCGCTCGCTGAGGTAAGGCCCTGTCGTATGGCAGTTCACGCAGCTTTTCTCGCGCACCCAACACGTCGAGCCATCATCCAGATACTTCACGGCCGCCTTGACAGACTCCGGGCCAAATTTGATCACACGCGGTTCGTCCGCGCTTGGAATGCTCACCTTGATATCGCCCGATTTATATTGAAACGCAGGCTTCGGTTTCGGGGCGGGCGTGGTCGCGGCGACAAGGACCGAGGGGACAAGAAGGACACAAAGGACGAGTTTCATGCGGCTGGAATACGCCACGGAAACGGGCTCTCCTTCGTGGCTATTGATTCTTCGTCGGCTCTGACAACGCCTCGAGCGGCGTCGTGTCGATGGTGGACTCAATGCCGCGCAGGATTTTGTCCGTGAACTGCTGCCCGCGCACTTTCACCTCCGGATGACTGACGGAGCCGTGGCCGCCATCGGTGATCGGCACGAGCAGCGAGTTGACGCCGGCTTTTTGCAGCGCGGCGTGAATGACCTCCGCATGCAGGAAGGCCACGCGCTGGTCCTTCGTGCCGTGGAAGGTGATGAAGGGCGGATCATCCTTGCTCACATGCGTCAATGGGGATGCTGCCTTCGCTTCGGCAGGCTTGTCCGGTGCATTGCCGCCGAGCAGGCCGCTCACCGCGTCGTCCTTCCAGATGGGCTGGCCTTCTTTGTCAAACATGAGCGCCTGCGTGAAGTCCTCCGGGCCGCAGAGGTTCACCACGCATTGCACGCGGCTGCTGAAGCTCGTGTTCGGACCGAGATCGCCTTCCAGTTCCTTCACGTCGCCGCTGGTGCCGAGCAGCGAGGATAGGTGCCCGCCCGCCGAGCTGCCCCACACCGCGATCTTGTCCGCATCGAGTCCGAGTTCCTTCGCGTGCGCGCGGATCCAGCGGATCGCCGCCTTGCAATCGTGAGCTTGTGCGGGCCAGCGCGCTTCCTTCGTGAGACGATAGCCGACGCCCACGGCAGCATAGTCACCGGTGCGTGCGAGCTGAATGCCCAGGGAAGCATAGCCGATGCGATCGCCATTCACCCAACCGCCGCCATGGATCATCGCGATGACCGGCAGCGGCTTGTCGCTGTTCCGCTTCTTCGGGAGATACACATCCACCATCTGCTTCGGATTCTCATTGCCCGCGTAGGGCTGGTCGAGCTTCACCTCGACCTCGCTTTTCCCGGCATTGGAAAGGATGATTTGCTTCTGCGCGGACAGTTGCTGTCCGAAGGACGGTGAGGCTGCGAGCAGCAGGAATGCGATGAGATGTTTCATGTGCAGGAAAAACGTCCGCTCACCGGGCATTCTTCAGCCGCTCCCAGGCCATCTCAGCCCAGAAGAACTGCGAGTAATAGAGCTTCGCGTAGTCGTAATGCGCGATGACCCTCTCCACGTCGGATGCATGCTGCTCCAACACAGCGGCATCGGGACAGAGGGTGACGATCCAGGCGGCGGCGGTGGGTTCACGGACAAATGCGGTCTCCTTGGCACGACGCGGCGCCACTTTGAGGAAGCTTTTCAACTGTGTCAGGGCGAGGTTTTGCGCCTCGTGCTCGGTGGTCTGCGGCTTCCATTCCTTGTTCATCACGCGCCAGTCCATCTCGAAGCGGCTCGTGTCAGCGTTGTCGAATTGCTGCGCCAATGAAAGGCTCTCCGCGGCCAGTTTGGCGCTCGCGACAAGGCCCTTGGCGAAGTCCGTCTTGAAATCCGCATTCGTCTCCAGCTCCCACAGGCCGCGCAAGCCGCCCACTGCTGCGCATGAGGTCCAGTTGTGCCGTTTAGAGTACCAAAAGACCATGCCTCCCGCGCACAGCTCGCGCTTGCTTTGGTTCTTCTCGCCGCCGCGCTTCTCCAGCTCTGCCAGATACATCGCGCGCCACTTTTCATCGTCGGTGACGCGATGCAGCATCTTCATGGTGAAAAGCATCCGGGCCGCCTCCTCAAAGTGGAAGCCGTTGAAGCTGCCTCGCGTTTTGAAAGGCTCCTCGGCTGGCATTTTCCACCCGAGGCGCACGATCTCCTCCGCCGTCTCAACGAGGTGCTTCACGATCCGTGCCTTCTCTTCCTGCGTGGCAAGCTCCGACTCCCAGTAGCGCCACAGGCCGAGGAACCAAGGCATCGTCTGGTCATTCGAGCCCATCGGATAATGCGACTTGCCATCCGTGCTCACGCCACGACCGACGAAGCCCTTCACATCGCTGATCGAGTTGAGTAAAAGAAGGCCTTCCATCAGCTTGCGGGCCTTGATGCCATCTTCCGCCGATTTCGTGCGCTTCCAGCGGTTCACCGCCGCGTCCATGTAAAGCCCGTTGAACATCGCCCCGTTCTCGATCGGCGCCCACCAGCCCAGCGCGTTGGGTTTACCCGCCTTGCACTCCTCCGGTGTGGGCAGCGAAACCTTGCCGCCCATGTCGGCGAAGTCGATCATGATGCCGTGTTTATCAATGAAGCGACGCCAGATCTCGGCATGGACTTGCTCGGCAGTCTTGGAGGCATCGGCGGCGATGGTTTGGAGCGCAGAGATGGGGAAAGCGCAGAGGAAGATGAATGAGAGGCGGGTCATGATGCTGAGCAGCTTCGATTGGCCATTGGCTTTTGAAAGGATAAATGGGGGAAATTGCCACCCAAAAGGTGCGGGGCATGGGCGAGCACTCCCAGATCGGTTTGCTGGCGCTGGAGTTGTGCGGCTCCATTCAGTCAATGACCCCGGCAGGTTTTGATTGAATCGTACTATGTTTAGATGCCCTTCTCCGAGCTTCATCGAGATTCGTGCAATTTGTTCAATCCGCGATTTCATCACATTTCTGCAAGCCTGCCGCCAAAATCAGGAGCGTGCAGTTTTGGAGGTGTGATGTCGCTGATCCCATCTTGTTGGAGACATCGTCCGGCGGCCAACAACATATCTTTGGAAAGCCTCGAACAAGCGGGTCTGCCGAACTTTGTCGTTAAGACGCCGGAGGCTGATCCATTCGGCTTTTGCAAGCGACGATCCTGCTTTTGTATCCAATTTCCACAGGACCAACAGCACAGAAAAATGCGGGGTAAATCGTCCTCTTTTCCATCACACCTGACATCACGCTTGTCGTCGTCCCGTAGTTCCTGATACAAAACCGATCTCATCATGCGCCCGCTTCTCTTTCTCCCGCTTTGTCTGCTCACGACGCATCTCCTCGCCCAAGGCAAAGAACTCACCGGCACCTACCTGCCCACAACCAACGAATGCCCCACGCCAGAGCAGGCGCGGGCGAAAATGACCGTGCCGGAAGGTTACGAGGTCCGCTGCTTCGCGCATGAGCCGATGGTGCAAAATCCCGTCGCCATGACCTGGGATCATCGCGGTCGTTTGTGGGTCGTGGAAGCCTACGAATACCCGAACGGCTCCCCACACCCCGCTCCCTTCGGTGGCGAGGCCAAAGACGACCAATACCACCCGGTGCCTGCGATCTGCCTGCCCAAATCAGAAATCAAAAATCAGAAATCAGAAATCCCCCGCGACCGCGTCATCATCCTCGAAGACACCGACAACGACGGCGCAGCCGACAAGCGCACCGTCTTCGTGCAGGGCCTCAATCTCGCCTCCGCCATCCTCTGCGGCGATGACGGCATCTACATCGGCCAGCAGCCGCATTTGATCCACTTCCGCGATGCCGATGGCGACGACAAACCCGACGCGTGGCGTGTCGTTTTGACCGGCTTTGGCCGCGAGGACACGCACGAGCTCGTGAACAGCTTCACCTGGGGCCCCGATGGCTGGCTTTACATGACGCACGGCGTCTTCACGAACAGCAAAGTCCGCCGCCCCGGCCAGCCGGAGAGCCAGGGCTTCAAGTTTGATGCGGGGATTGGGCGCGCGAGGCCGATGCGAAGTGATGCGGGCACTCTTGCCCGCAAAGAAGGGCAGGCAGGAGTGCCTGCCTCACCCTCCTGGGAATTCGAAGTCTTCGCTGATGGCACCAGCAATCCCTGGGGCTGCGATTACGACGCGGCGGGGAACTTCTTCGTCAGCGCGTGCGTCATCGATCATTTCTTCCACATGGCTCCCGGCGGCATCTACGTGCGCCAGGGCGGTGCGCCGGAGAATCCGTATGCCTACGAGCAGCTTCCCAGCATCGTGAAGCACAAACATTTCCGCGCCGCGTATGCCGGCGTGCAGATTTACCAAGGCGGTCGCTATCCCGCCGACACGCACGGCCACGCCTTCATCGGCAACATCCACGACAATGCCATCCACGAGGAAGTGCTCACGCCCGTCGATGCCACGTTCAAATGCGAGCCGCGTCGCGACTTCCTCCGCGCCAACGACGGCTGGTTCCGCCCCGTCAGCACCCAAACTGGCCCCGATGGCTTCCTCTGGATCATGGACTGGTGCGACAAGTATCCCTGCTACCAAAACGCCAAAGCCAACCCCGAAGGCGTGGACCGCCAATATGGGCGGATTTGGCGGGTCGTGACCGTAGAACGGACTTTCCAGTCCGTTGAAACGAGTTCGAAAACTCGTTCTACGCCAAGCCGCGACCACGCCAACCTCGACCTCAAAAAACTCCCCACCGCCGACCTCGTCAAAACCCTGGAGCATCCCAACAACTGGATGCGCCGAATGGCGAGGCGGATGCTGGTGGAACGCCGAGATTCCTCCGCAAAAGCTCAACTCACGAGACTGGTTCAATCTCGAGCCTCGATTCATTCCAGACTGGAATCCATCTGGACGATGAGCATTTTAAATTTGCTTAACAATGTGGACGTTGAGCTTTCAGAGGTCTTCGTGGCTGACTCAAGTCCTTCCATTCAGCTTGCCGTGATTCGCGCCGAGGGTGAGGCCGGCCCAAGCGATATGCCTACACCTAGCTGGCTCGATCGAGTCGCCAAAAGCTCCGATCCCCTCGTTCAGGCAGCCGTTGCCGTTGCTGCAAGACAGTTGGCGGGCATGCCGCTGACTGTTGATCAGATCGAAGTGGCAGCCGCAGACCCAAAAGAGATTGTCACGCCCATTCTAATCTCGAATCCGAAAGCCGACTCCCGGTTGGCCTTTTCAGTCTGGATGGCTGTCGAGCACGATTTCGCCATCAATTCTAAATCTGCGAGTCTGTGGCTTGCCGAATTGGCTCCAACCACCCAACCCCTCTCCCGCGTCCTCTCCCACAAAGCCATGCGCAGGCTCTGTGACACACGCAAAGCGGAGAACCTCGATCTCGCCGTCGAGTTCTGCGACAAGATCGCAGCGCACGACATCCTCCTCGCTCATGCGCTCGATGGTCTCGTCAAAGGCCAGGAAGGCGGCGTGATCAAACCGGTGAAGGATGTCTCCGCCAGCCTCGCGAAGTGGCGTGCGTCGCCGAACGCGGACGTTCGCAAGCACGCATTCACGCTCGCGGTGCTGTGGGGCGATGAGGAGGCAATAACGAGCCTCGCGGCGGTTTTGACGACGGCGAAGGCTCCGAGCAAGGAAGTGATCGAGGCACTGCAACGGCTGCGCGGCGTCAGAACACCGGTTTATCGCCAGTCGCTGCTTCAACTGCTCCGCGATGGCCTCGGTGCTCATGGACCGGAAGTTGCCGTGGCGGCGATTCGCGCGGCTTCGGAGCTGGGTGGGGATGAATTCATCGAGCCGCTGCTTAATGTGGTGCAGGCCTCCGGCCTGCGTTCCGATCCGCAGTCCAGAGGACTGCACCACACTGCCGCCATCGAAGCACTCGCGAGCCGCGGGACTTGGACCAAGGCCCTCCTCAACGCCATCTCGGAGAAAAAGGTGCCCGCGAGCGGCTTCCCGGCTCCGGTGCGTCGGGCGTTGGCGACGAGCAAGGACAAGGGCATCCGCGATCTCGCCTTCCAAGTGCTCGGGGCATGGCAGGACTCGTCTGACGATGTGAAATCGCTCATCGCGCAGAAGAAGCAGGCCTGCCTCACGGGCGAGCCGGACCTCGCGAACGGCAAGCTCATGTTCACGGCGACGTGCATGGTCTGCCACGAATTCCACGGCGGCGGGCAGAAGGTGGGGCCGGATTTGATCGGCAGCGGACGCAGCAATCTCGATGCCTTGCTCGCGAACGTGATCGACCCCAACCAAATCATCGGCAACGGCTACGAAAACATCACGGTGAGCACGAAGGACGGCCGCACACTCGCCGGACGCATCGTGGAGGACACGCCGGGGCACGTGAAGCTGCTCGGAGCCGGTGGCGCGGCGCAGATCGTGTCGCGCGATCAAATCGCCACGCTCACGAACACCAAGCAAAGCCTCATGCCGATGGGCTTCGGCAATTTGCCCGACGCAGCCTTCCGCGACCTCATCTGGTATATTTTGGCCCCACCGGAAGAAGGCCCGCTCACGCCCGAAAAGAAGAAACTGCTCATCCAGGGCGTCGAACTGCCTGAAACGGCCTCACAGCCGAAAAAGACCAACTGGCGCGCCATCGACTGGGAGAGCGTCAGCCTGTGGAATCCCGATTGGAAGGTCTCTGCGCCCGATTTCGAGCGCACACCGGTCAAACTCGCCGAATACCACGGCAAAACGAATGTGCTGCTCCTGCATCCGTTCACCGACAAAAAGACGCCCGCGAGCTTTGAGCGGCAACTGAAGGTCGAGAAGACGAAATTGAAGTTCAGCGTGGCCGCCGATGATCGCGGCGACTGGCTCGTCAAGGCCGTGGTCAATGGTCAAGAGGTCAAGGCGGTGACGGTGGACCACGAAAAGCCACGCTGGAAGACCGTGCAGGTCGATTTGGCGAAGTGGAAGGGCCAGGACATCACCCTGCGCCTCGAAGCCCACGCCAACGGCTGGGCCTGGGAGTTCGCCTACTGGCATGGGATCACGCTGGAGTGACCACTTCGCCGGCCGCCTGAATTTCCCCTGTTCCAACGCGCCGATTCATGCACTGTGCCGCCATGCGTTGTGTTTCCGCATTTCTTTTCCTTCTGGCTGCCAGCGTGTGCCTGCACGCGGCCCCGACGACTCCGGTTCCCGCGCCGGCCGCAAGTCCTGCGCCAAAGCCTGTCGTGAAACCAGCGGAGGCCATTCCCGCGTCCAAAGAGGAGCCCAAAGCCGAACCGAAGCCCGCTGCAGCGCCGGTGAAACCGCCACCGGAGGATGCTTATGTGCAGATTGAGATGCTCACGCGGGCGATGGAAATGGTGCGGCAGAATTACGTGGACGAATCGAAGATCACCTACGCGGAACTGGTGGAAGGAGCGCTGGAGGGCATGCTGCGCCGGCTGGACCCGCATTGCGAGTACATGGGCAAATCGCTCTTCGAGGACATGCAGCGCGAGCAGAGCGACACCTCCGAGGGCATCGGCATCACGATCGCCCTGCGGCAGAACCAGCTCACGATCATCACCGTGCGCGAGGATGGTCCGGCCGGAGCGGCGGGCGTGCTGGCCGGCGACCAGCTCGTGCGCATCAACGATGTGCTCACGGACTCGGTCGGCGTGATGGAGGCGATGCAACTGCTCAAGGGCAAAACAGGCGATGAGGTGCGTCTCGCGGTGCGGCGGCCGGGCACCAAGCAGTTTCTGGAGTTCAAGGTGAAGCACGAGACGCTCGCGGAGACGTCCGTGCATGACGCGATGCTGCTCTCGCCAAAAATGGCGGGTGACTACAAGATCGGCTACACGCGCATCTCGCAATTCAACGCGCCCACGGCGGGCGAGCTGAGCAAGGCGCTCGATGAGCTCGAAAAAGGCGGAATGCAGGCCTTTGTGCTCGATCTGCGGAACAATCCCGGCGGCCTGGTGGACAGCGCGGTGGCGATCTGCGGCGAGTTTTTGCCGGAAGGCACCGTGGTGGTGACGACCGAGGGCCGCGTGGCCTCGCAGAATCCGCCACCGTTCCGCACGCCTTCGCGCAACGGCAAGGAGCCGCGCAAGTATCCCATCGCCGTGCTGATCAACCACGGCAGCGCGAGCGCGAGCGAACTGACGGCGGGCGCGCTGCAGGATTTGAAGCGCGCGATTGTCGTGGGCACGACGAGCTTTGGCAAAGGCAGCGTGCAGACGATCCTGCCGATGAAGAACGGCGCGGCGATGCGGCTGACGACGGCGAAATATTACACGCCGGGCCATCGCACGATCCATGAGAACGGCGTGGAGCCAAACATCATCTCCGCGCTGACCTCGGAGGAAGAAAGCCGCGTCGCGAAATGGCGGGCTTCACACGGCACGGGCGAGGCGGCAGCGCTCGAACTCGCCAATCTCGGTGACAATCAGCTCGAACGCGCGGTGGACGCGCTCAAGGGCGTGCTGGTGTTCGACGCGTTTGTGGCCCCGGCGCTGGCCCCGGCGGCGAAGCCGTTAAAATAGGAGAAGGATCATTCTGATTCCTCAAACCTGGGTCAGGATGGCCTCGCTTCTTTTATTCCAGCAATCCGCGGGCGATAATGGCATCGACGGGATTATGGTCGTCGGTGAAGACGATCTCTGAACGCGGAACGGTGCCCGCGGGGATGCGCGAGCGGATGAGGCGCTCCTGCCAGGAGCCTGCGGTGACGTAGCGTTCCTCGACCAGGGGCTTCAAATTCTCACGCGAGCACATGAGGATGACATTCTGAGTCTCTTCGTGACGGAAGCCGACGCCGAAGATTTCAACGTGAGGAAACACCTTGCGCACGGTGGCGAGCATGCCGGAGGTCAGCTCGGCCTTCGGTCCCTTGAGGGCGGAGATGACGTTCATAATGAAGACACCCTTCGGCTCCAGATGATCGGCGACCTGCTGATAAAACTCCTGCGTGGCGAGATGCGGTGGGATCTGGCGGATGCCGTTGTAGGCGTCGCCGAAGATGAGGTCCCATTTTTTGCCTTCGCTTTGCAGCAGAAAACGGCGCGCGTCGCCGGCATGGGCTTTCACCCGCGGATGCTCGTCGAGCTTGAAGAATTTGCGGCCGACCTCGATGACC
This sequence comes from Prosthecobacter sp., assembly GCF_044236155.1. Lineage (GTDB taxonomy): Bacteria > Verrucomicrobiota > Verrucomicrobiia > Verrucomicrobiales > Verrucomicrobiaceae > Prosthecobacter. Next base: position 440,330 of record NZ_JBIIHA010000002.1, on the reverse strand, counting down.
TGCGGGTCGATTTCGACGACATCGACGGCGGCGTCTGGGAATTCACGCGAGACGTTCTCCGGCATGCCGAAGGCACCTGCGCCGATGAACAATGCGCTACCGACCTTCGCCGGTTCGCGCAGCAGGGCGAGCTTCCAGTATTCCTGATACGGGAGGATGAGGTCGCCGGTTTTCGCGTCCATGCCGCCCTCCATCGTCGAGTCGAGCTGGAGCACTCGGCGGGTCACATCACCGTCCTGCTGCTCGCTGACCTCGATGTGGTGATAAAACGACTCGTGTTCAAAGATGACACCTGGCTTGGGCTTCGGCGCGGTCATCCAGCTCATGCCAAAGGCGAAAACGCCGCTCAAAAGCACCGGCGCCTGCTGTTTGAGCGAGTTTTTGGCGAGGAAGAACGCGATGGCCGCCAGCAGCAGCAGGACCGCCGCCGTGCCGAAGAAAATGCTGCGCACGCCGAAGGTGGAGAGCAGGAAGAAGCCGGAGAGGAAGGTGCCGACGAAGCTGCCGAGCGAACCCAGCATGCTAATCGTGCCGGCCGCCGCGCCGACATGGGTGTCCTTGAGTGTGAGGCTGTAAAACCGCACCGCCGCAGGCGACACCGCGCCGAGGAGCACGCCGGGAATCGCGAAGAGCAGCAGTGAAATCATCACCGGTCCGGCGATGAGCCCCTTCGCGCTCAAACTGAGCGCGAACACTGTGTGCAGCGCCGGAATGAAGAAGGTGAGCACCGCGGAGCCGGCCAGCAGCCAGCCAAGAAGATCGAGCGCCATCTTCCGGTCCGCGAGATGGCCGCCGAGATATCCGCCCGCGCTGAACGCGATGAGGATGACGCCGATAAGCGCGGTCCAGGTGTAAACGCTGTTGCCGAAAAACGGCGCGAGCAGGCGGTAGGCGCAGATTTCGATGACCATCATCGCCGCTCCGGCAAGGAAGCAGGAGATGCCGAGGAAGATGCGCGTGCCTTTGCTGCTGGAGGAGCCCGCCTCTGCCGCAGGCTCCTGTTTTTTGAATGTGGTGCGTGACATGCTGTTGGTTCGCTGTTCGCGGTTAATGCTCAGTCGTTGTAAAAGACGAGGCTCATGATTTTCCAGCCGGCGGGGGTCTTGATGAGCGTGAAGCAATCGGTTCCGGTGGTGATCTCGGGGCCCTTGGTAAGCTTCCAGCGCACGCTGGCCTGCGCGGTGCGCTCATCGCGGAGGATTTTCATGTCCGTGGGCACCTCGGTCATCGGAACCGACGCGGTGGCGTGGCAGAGCTTCTGTCCATGCAGGAAATCGGTGAGTCCCTGGGTCTGCGGCGCGCCCTGATGCACGAAAGTGACGCGGGCCTGCTCGTGGAAGCAAGCACCGTAGCCGTCCATGTCCTTCGCGGACCAGGTGGAGAAGTAGCGGGTGAGGAATTCGCGGACGTCGGTGTCATCGCCGGCCACCGGGGTGTTTGCGGGGCTGCAACTGGCGAGGAATGACGAAACCAGAGCCGCGCAAAGCAAGACAGACAGCCGCAGGCTGCCCCGCAGGGGTGAGCGAAGTGAATCAATGGCGAATGCAGAGTGAATGCGGAAGAGCTTCATCAGGATGAACAACGTTCTGGGTTCGTCATTCGTCATTCGTCGTTCATCATTTAGGCAGCCTGCAAGGCGCCTTTTTAATCTCCAGCGAACGCCTCCTCCTCGACACCGAGAACCGCGAGGATGCGGTTGAGGTCATCGACGCCGTAGTAGTCGATTTCGATCTTCCCCTTCTTTTCAGCATGGTGGATGCTGACATTCGTCGTGAGATGCTGGATGAGCTTCTGCTCCACGGCCTCGATGGCTCGGGAGAACTCGTTTTCGGCCGGTTTAGGCTTCGGCGGAGGCGGCGGATGCAGGATGGCATCGACGACTTTCTCGGTGGCGCGGACGGTGAGGCTTTTCGTTAGGATCTGCAGCGCCACGCGCTCCTGCTCCGTGCCGTTTTTCAGCATCAGTAGCACCTTCGCATGGCCGGTGGAAAGCTTCGAGGTGGCGAGCATGTCGCGCACATTCTGCGGCAGGTCGAGCAGGCGCATCGTGTTCGCCACGGTGGCGCGGTTCTTGCCGACGCGCTGGGCGATGTCCTCCTGCCGCATGCTGAAATCCTTCGCGAGCCGGGAGTAGGCCTGCGCCTCTTCGATGGGGTTCAACCCCTCACGCTGGAGGTTTTCGATGAGCGCCATCTCCAGCACGTCCTTGTCGGACGCCTCTCGGACGATAACTGGCAGCTCCTTAAGGCCAAGCTCGCGGGAGGCACGGAAACGGCGTTCTCCGGCGATGAGCTCAAGCTTGCCGTTCACGCGGCGGACGATCAGCGGCTGGATGATGCCGTGCTCGCGGATGGACTCCATGAGCTCGGCGAGATGTTCGGGTTGGAATTCCTTGCGCGGCTGGAGCGGGCTGGGGACGATCTGGTCGAGCGAAACGCGGTTCACCACGTCTCCCGGGGCGGGCTGGGCGAGCGCGGGCAGGCGCGACACTCCCGCCACCGCCGCAGGTGCGGAGATGAGGGCGCCGAGTCCTTTGCCGAGTGCTGCTTTTGCCATGGGGGCGCGAGACTAGGGAGCCTGCGCGGCGATGCAAACCAGAATCTCGACGAATCTGAAACATCGCGATCCAAGGCTTTGCCAAAGTCAAATTCCGCTTCATCTGATGGCCATGAAAAGCATGACAGGATTCGGCCGGGGCGAGGCAAAACGCGAAGGTGTGACGTGGTGCGTGGAATGCAGCTCCGTGAACCGCAAGCAGCTCGAAGTGGCCGTGAACCTGCCGCGCGAGCTGTCCGAGCTGGAGACCGCCGTGCGCAACGAGGTCTCCGCCGCCGTCTCACGCGGACGCGTCAATGTGGCCGTGCGGCGGGACGCGGCGGCCGCCTTGGCGGAAGCCGTTCGCATCGATCACGACCTGGCGGCGCATTATTTCCACGCCATGCACTCGCTGGCGCTGAAACTGGATGTCCCGCCGGAGATTTCACTCACAGACATCACGCGCCTGCCTGGCGTGATCACCCAGGCGCAGTCCGAGATCGCAACGGAAGATGCCTGGCCGCTCGTGCAGGAGGCGCTGGCCGCTGCGTTGAAGCAATTGAACTCCATGCGCGCCGCCGAGGGCGCGAGTCTGCGAGCGGACATCGAAGCACGGCTGCGCGTGATCGAGTCACTTCTCGAATCGATCAAATCCAAAGCCGCGACCGTGCCGGAGAACCAGCGCAAGCTGCTGCGGCAGCGGTTGGAGGAGGCCGGACTGCCGGTGCCGCTGGATGACGAACGCCTGGTGAAGGAAATCGCCCTCTTCGCCGACCGCACGGACATCTCCGAGGAGCTCACTCGCGCCGCGAGCCATGTGAAGCAGTTCCGCTCCTATCTCGACGCCGACACGCCCTCGGGCCGCAGTCTGGATTTTCTGCTGCAGGAGTTTTTCCGCGAGTTCAACACGATGGGCTCGAAGTGCAACAACGCCGAGATCGCCCATCACGTCGTCACCGCGAAGACGGAGCTCGAAAAGATCCGCGAGCAGGTGCAGAATGCGGAATGATTCACGTCCCGCCCGGCTGCGGCAGGCCTTTGGGGCCGGATTGCGGCGCAGGAGGCTTCGCTTTGCCGTCCTCGGGCAGCCAAGCTTCGGGCGCACCGGCCTTGACCATGACTTCGCGCAGGGAGATGGACTTGCCGTCGCGACGTTTGCTCTCCTCGGCAGCCTCCATGAAGGCATAGATTTCGAGCGTCTGCTTCGCACTGACAGGCGGCTGCTTGGTCTGGAAGAATTTCACGATCTCGCGCAGCATCGGCGTGTAATCGCCCTCGGATTTCTGCTCGAAGACCTGCGTATCGCCGAAGCGGATGAGCTTGTAGGCCTTCGCGCCATCGTGGATGGCATGCAGCGTGCCGGTGCGATGACCAGTCCACAAACCGGTGACGATGGAGGCCGAGGGCGTGGTGACGCGGGTGACAGTCAGGCAACCAGAGCCCATGACCGTGAACAGCGCCTCCGCCGGATGGATGCCGTAAAAGAAGAGATCGGGATGATGCGGCAGCACATGCGCCGGGCCGTAGGAGATGGCGCCACGGGCGGGTGTCTTTTCCGCGTTCGCGACCTCCAGCACGCCTGGATACCAGCGGATGGCGGAGGCGCTGAAGACCGGCACCTGGGTGGTGGCGGCGAGCTTGTAGATTTCGACGGCATCCTTCAATGACGCGGCCACCGGCTTGTCCATGAACACCGGTTTGCCTGCGCGAATGATCTGCTTCATCTGCTCGAGCCGCGGACGCCCTTCGAGGCTGAGGAGCATGACGGCGTCCACGTCCTTGCAGGCTTCGGCCACGCTGCCGACGATGCGCACGCCGAATTTGTCACGCAGCGTGGCAGTAAAACCCTCCAGCCGAGACTTGCTCTCCTCGATGTCTGGGCTGCCTCCGGGAAAGGCGACGACGACACGCGCCCCGGGGATGTGGTTGGGGTTGGCCGGGTCGTTCAGCCGCAGCGTGAACTGCTCCGAATGCGAGGTGTCGAGGCCGATGATGCCGATGCGGAGGTCGTCTGCCATGAGAGGTCTGATGAGCAGCGCCGACAGCCATCCCGCGATGGCAATGATGCAGAGGTTGAGGCTGCGTGGCGGTCGCATGCGGAAAAGTGTCGCGCGGACCACGACGCGCAACTGTTGAGTCGCTTGACCGTCCCACCCCGCCTGCTAGGCTCGCGTTCATGGAAACCGTCAGAATTGGCATCGTTGGACTCGGAAACATGGGCAAGGCACACCTTGCGAACATTCGCTCGGGCAAGGTCCCCGGGCTGCGCGTCACCGCGCTGTGCGAAAGCGTCGGCACGCTGCCAAACTTGATCGAGGGTGAGAAAGCCTTCACAGACGTCAACCTGATGATCCGCAGCGGTCATATCGACGCGATCCTCATCTGCACGCCGCATTTCAGCCACACCACCATCGGCATCGAGGCGCTGAAGGCCGGGCTGCATGTGCTCGTCGAGAAACCTATCTCCGTTCACAAGGCCGACTGCGAGCGCCTGATCGCCGCGCACACGGACAAGAGCAAAATCTTCGCCGCCATGTTCAACATGCGCACGAACGCCTGCTTCAAGAAGGTCAAGGACCTCATCGACAGCGGTGAGATCGGCGCCGTCCGTCGTGTGCACTGGGAAGTCACCAACTGGTTCCGCACGAACTACTACTACGCCACCGGCGGGTGGCGCGGCACCTGGAAGGGAGAGGGAGGCGGCGTGCTCATGAACCAGTGCCCGCACAATCTCGACCTCTTCCAATGGATGTTCGGCATGCCGCAAAAAGTCCGCGGCTTCTGCCAGTTCGGCCGATTCCATGAGATCGAGGTCGAAGACGACGTCACCGCCGTTTTGCAATACGACAATGGCACCACCGCCACTTTCGTCACCTCCACCGGCGAGGCTCCGGGCGTGAACAAGCTCGAAATCACCGGCGAGCAGGGCCGTCTCACAGTCACCGACGGAACACGCATCCACTTCCAACGCAATCGCGTGCCCATGAGCAAATTCTGCATGGAGGCGGAGGCCGCCTTCGCCATGCCCGAATCCTGGCACATGGACATTCCCGTCGCCGAAAGCGGCGGCCAGCACGTCGAGATCCTGCAAAACTTCACCAACGCCATCCTGAAGGGCGAAAAGCTCCTCTCGCCCGCCGAGGAAGGCATCCGCAGCGTGGAACTCGCCAATGCGATCCTCCTGTCCACCTGGCAGGACAAGACCATCGAGCTTCCGATGAGCAGCGCCGACTACGAGCGCATCCTCATCGAGAAAGGCGAAAAAAGCACCTTCCAGAAGACCAAGGTCGTCGCCAAAGCGACGTCCGACGACTTTGCAAAGAGCTTCCGCTGACCTGCGCGCAGAAAGACCGCAAGATTGGCGCAAAGTTTTTGGGAATATCGGGCATCCGCTGGTGTCTTACCATCGCATACACTCACGATGATCCGGTACCTCACAGCCTTCCTTCTCAGCTTTTGCATCGCCCTGCCGGTGTGCTGGTGCTGCGCAGGCGAGAGCCAGAAGCCGGAACAAACCGCCTGCTGCGCCATGAGCGGACATTGCGGTGATGAATCTTCCGCGCCCCAAAAAGACGACAAAAAATGCCCCTGCGCCAGGCACGAAGACATGCGGGATTTGACCGTCACGGCGGTCAAAGCGCCTGTTCCTGAGTTAAAGCCGTTGTTTCAGCCCGCGTGGCACGAATCCACCGCCAGGCCGGCTTTCACCGCTTCCAGCAGCCAGATCGCGCCCCGTCACGATCACGGGCCGCCGCGAAGCACGCCGCCGGTTTATGCGCTGCACTGCGCCCTGCTTCTTTGAAGAGAAAAAGCCTCCTTCTCGAAGTCAGACGCACCGGGCAGTGATCACTCTTTTTTCTCGCGGCCGCTGACAGCGCCGCATCCAGACGCCTGCCCGGCCGTCTGGCCTCACCGCCAGTTCGATTGCCAGTTCATGGCAAAACCGGCCAGCGCATGCCTGCGACGCGTGCCGGTCATCTCAAGCGGGCAACACCAAAGCAAAACACACAACATCATGAAAACCATCCTCACACTCATCGCCGCGGCCTCCGTCGCCGCATTGTCCTCCACCGCCCTCGCCGCCGGCAAAGCCTGCGAAAAGTGCTGCAAGGACAACTGCGCCGCCTGCTGCAAGGAAAAGGGCAAAGCCTGCGGCAAAGACTGCTGCAAGGGCGAATAACCCGCGCCGAAAACCACGCCGCCGCCTGGAAACAGGCGGCGGCTTCATTTTTGTGCCTCGTGTCACACAGCTACTTTTCCGCAGCCTGTTTGAGCGCCCTTAATGAGGGTTCTCCAGCCAGCTTTTCCAACGCGGCGTTCACGACGACCGCACGGCGCGCCGCCTCGGCCCGCTCCTTCATTTTTGACTGCAACGCCGTGTTCAATGCCGAGCGCAGCTTTTCGGCCGTGGCCGGACTTCTATCAGCTCCGCTGGCCTTCCAGTCCTCCGTGAAGGATTGAAGCAGGCGCGTGAGCTCGGGATCGCTTTTATCCAGAGTGGTGATCACCGAGCGGATGTCATCTGAAGTCACTTCCTCTGAAGCGGTGGAGGTGGAGGAGCCCTTTTTGGATGAAGGCCAGAAGATAAGCGCGAGGAGCGCCAGCAACACCACACCGACAAACGAAAAGGTCAGCACCATCTGCTGCTTCTGCGACATCGCCGGCGCCTTTTTCTTCTGCGGCGCGCCCTTCGGCCTGGAATCGGCCATTTCGGGCACCGCCACGCCCGCCTCCTGTTTCATGGCTATGTTAATATGCGCGCGGAACTCGCCGGCGTCCTGGTAGCGTTTGTCAGGGTCGGGATGAATGGCCTTGGCGATGATCTCATCCCAGCGCGGCGAAACCTTTGCATAGATGGTCACCGGACGGCGTGGCGTCTCCGGCACACGGCCGGTCAGCATTTCATAAAGCACCACTCCGACGGCAAAAATGTCCACGCGATGGTCCGTCACGCTGCCGCCGCGGATTTCCGGCGCGGCGTAGTCCGGCGTGCCCATCGGGTTGTCCTCTTCCGCCTCGTTCGGCGGTCTGGCGAGGCCGAAGTCGGCCACCTTCACATGGTCGGCGTCATTGACCATGATGTTCCCCGGCTTGATGTCACGGTGGATGATGCCGTGCTCGTGGGCGAAGCTCAGCGCCTCGCAGAGCTGCATGGCCAGGTTGGTCGCCTTGCGCAGCGGCAGGGTGGTTTTGTGGATCAAATCATGCAGCGATTTACCCTCGATCCACTCCATCACGAGATAAAGATGGCCGCCCGGCGTCATGCCGAAGTCATAAACGCCGACGATGTTCGTGTGGTTCAGCTTTGCCATCGCCCGCGCCTCGGTCTTGAAGCGCTCGGCGAAGGCCGGCTCGGCACCAAACTTGGGCGGCAGGATTTTCACCGCCACGCGGCGCGCCAGACTTTCCTGATAAGCCTTGTAAACCGCACCCATGCCACCGCAGGCCGCGAGTTTTTCAAACTTGAACTGCGGGAGGTACGCGGACATCTCATCGATGCTCGGCACATCGAAGGTCGGGGCGTCTTGGGAGGGATTGGGCGCGTTTTCGGACATAATGCTGGATTATGCGCGCTGGCAGCCTGCCAAGACGAGAAAAAATTACGGCGCTCGCGGGGAGGAGACGCTCTCGGCCACGGCCTGCTTCAAGTCTTTCAATGAGGGCGCGACGCGCAGTTTCGCCAGTTCCGCGGCCACGGCCTCGGCTCGTTTCGCCGCCTCCGGGCTGCCCGCAGCGGTGCGTTCCTTCGCCTTCGCCAGCACCAGTTCGCACTGCGCGGCGCGCATCTTCTGTGCGGCGGCGTCCGAAACGGATCGGATGGCTTCCATCTGCGCCGCGTAGGTCTTGCGCAGGCTTTGCAGCACCGATGGCCAGGCGGGGTCCGGCTCGTTCAAGGGCTCTTTATTGGCCACGTGGGAGATTTCGCTCAGAATGTGATCCCGCTGCTCCGGCATGAGTCCGTTCAAGCTGCGCTGCAAAGCGGGAATGTACTTCGCGTCCAGTTCCTTCACTTCCGGTTCGGTGTCGATCTCGGGATTCGCCGCCCACTCGTCACCAAAGGCCGTCACCAGTTTTGTCAATTCGGGGTCGCGCTCCTCCAGCTTCAAAATGGCCTCCAGCGGATTTTCCGGCACGGGAACCGGCGGCGTGGTGGCCGGTGCGGGCATCGACGCTGGCGAGGCAGCGGGCGCGGCGGCCATCGCGGGCTCCGGCGCTTTTTTCTCCGGCTCTTTGGCCGGCATCACCACGACGGGTTCTGCTTTCGGCTCCGGCTGCGCCATCTTGTCCGGCTGATTGCCTTTTGACGGCACGGCTTTTTGCTGCTCGGCATCCGTTGCCTTGGAGGAGGCATTTTTGCGCTTCCGCGGCTCAGGCTCCGTTTCTGCTTTGAACATCGAACCCAGCACGACACCTACCAGCACCACCGCCGTGCCGACGAGCACCAGGTGCAGCGGCTGGAGCGCGGGCTTCACCTTCGTCTCCTCTTCCACCACGACGGGAACTGCCTCCGCCACCGGCACGGCCGCCGCTTGCGCGGCCTGGCTGATCAGATGCACGATCTGGGCGCGGAAATCACGCGCGTCCTGGAAGCGCTTCTCAGGCTCGGGATGCGTGGCCTTGCCGATCAACTCATCCCAGCGCGGTGAAACCGGCGCGAACTCCGTCACCGGACGTCGCGGCTGCTGCGGCACGCGGCCGGTCAGCATCTCATAGAGCACCACTCCGGCCGCGAATATGTCCACCCGCTGGTCCACCGCGCCTTTGCCCAGAATTTCCGGCGCGGCGTAGTCCGGCGTGCCGTACGGATTTTCCTCCGCCTCGCCGGTGATCGGTCGCGCGAGGCCGAAGTCGGCCACCTTCACCTGGTCGTCCTCGGTGACCATGATGTTGCCCGGCTTGATGTCGCGGTGGAGGATTTTGTGCGTATGCGCGTATGACAGCGCGTCGCAGAGCTGCGCCGCCAGGTGCGCGGCCCGCTTCACCTGCACGCTGCCCTTCTGGATGATCTCGTGCAGCGTATGGCCCTGCACCCATTCCATCACGAGATAAAGGTGCCCGCTCTTCGTGATGCCGAAGTCATACACCGCCACGATGTGTGTGTGGTTCAGCTTCGCCATCGCACGAGCCTCGGCCTTGAAGCGGTCCGCAAACTCCGGCTCCGCGCCGAACTCCGGCGGCAAAATCTTGATCGCCACCGGCCGGTCCAGGCTCTGCTGCTTCGCCTTGTAAACCGCACCCATGCCTCCAAAGGCCGCCAGCTTTTCAAACTCATATTGCGGCAGAAGCGCGGCCATCTCCTCGACGCTGGGCACGTCAAACGGCGGTTGGTGAGTGGCGGGGGCTTCCTGGGACATGAAAATGGCGGCGGACAGTATCGAAACGCGGCCAATCGGCGAGTAAAATCACCTCAAGTCAACGATCCGGCTCTTGATGACGCCTTCGTACGCCCGACACTCCCGGGATGATCCGACTCGCCTTCTGTTTCTTCTTCATCAGTTCGACGATTTTCGCCGCCGACCTCGTTTTAAAGCCCGGCAACCTCCCCGCCGTGCTCGAACAGGCCCGCAAGGCTCCAAAACCCGTGCGCATCGTCGTCGAGGATGGTGTGCATCCGGTCACGGAAACGATCACTCTCGGCAAAGACGACTCGCAGGTGACCTGGAGTGGCAAAAACGCCGTCTTCATGGCTGGAAAGCCAATCACCGGCTGGGTCAAAGAAGGCGCGATGTGGAAAGCCCCGCTGCCGGACAAGGCGTGGAAGTTTGAGCAGCTCTGGATCAATGGCCGCCGCGCCACGCTGGCTCGCTCGCCGAACAAAGGCTACCACCACATCACCGAGGCCGTCGGCGCGGGTGTGTTCCCGGATTTGAAGGAGAACATGAACTTCCACGCCTTCAGCATCCCGGCGGAGCAGTTCGAGGTGCTCAAAGGCATCCCACAGGCCGAACGAGACGACGTTTTGCTCACCGTGACGCATGCCTGGGCCGTGGGGCAGTGCCGCATCAAGGCATTGAATGACGAAGCACTCGCCGTGCAGATCAAAGGCCGGGCGCGGTATCCCTTCGTCGAGTTCGAACCGGATCAGCGCTTCTGGATGGAGAACTATCGCGCCGCTTTGGATGCACCGGGCGAGTGGTTTCTCGACAAAGCGAAGGGCGAGGTGCTTTACCTGCCGCTGCCCGGCGAGGACATGACGAAGGCCGAAGTCATCGCGCCCATGCTGACGAAGTTCATCGTCATGAAAGGCGCTCACGACGTCCGCTTCGAAGGCATCTCGTTTCAATACAGCCAGCATCTGTATCCCGCCGAGGGCCTGCAAGACGGCCAGGCCGCGACGACGAGTGATGGCTGCATCGAGATCGAGGACTCACGCAGCATTCACTTCGAGAACTGCGAGATCGCGCACACTGGCCTGCACGGCATCTGGTTCAAAAACGGCTGCGCGGATTCCTCCGTGAAGCATTGCCACCTCCACGACCTCGGCGGCGGTGGCGTGTATGTCGGCGAAACAGGGCGGCCCAATGAAGAGCGCGTGAATCATCACATCGTCGTCGATGATTGCATCATGCAGCACGGCGGACGGCTGCATCCGAGCGCTTGCGGCGTGGTCTTCACGCACACGCAGCATTGCGCGGTCACGCATTGCGACATCGGCGATTTTTACTACACCGGCATCAGCGCCGGATGGAACTGGGGCTATGGCGACACGGCCTCGCGTGAGACGCTGGTGGAGAACAATCACATCCATCACCTCGGCTGGGCATATCTGAGCGACATGGGCGGCTTCTACGGTCTCGGCACCTCTCCCGGCACGATTATTCGCGGCAATCACGTCCATCACATCGCCAGCCATCGCTACGGCGGCTGGGGTCTCTACAATGACGAAGGTGCCACCGACACGCTGATGGAAAACAACCTCGTCCACGATACCTGGAACGCCGGTTTCCATCAGCATTACGGCTACTTCAACACCGTGCGGAACAACATCTTCGCCTTTGGCAACTCCGCGCAGATCCAAGCCAGCCGCAACGAAGCCCGCCTGCGCTTTCGCTACATGAACAACATCGTCGTGTGGGACCCCGCATCGCCCTTGCTCGATGGCGGCGAATGGAACTGGAAGTTCTTCGACAAGATCGATCGCGGCGATCCGAAGGACAGCCTCATCTTCCGCAAAAACCTCTACTGGCCCACCGACGGCAAAATCCCCGCGAAGCTCACGAAGTCGCATTTCTCGTGGGACGAATGGCGCAAGATGGGCCGCGACCGCGAAAGCTAGTTTGCGGACCCGATGTTCGAAGACATCGCGAAACGCGACTTTCGCCTCAAACCCGGTTCTCCGGCCGAAAAGCTCGGTTTCAAGCCCTGGGACCTCACCTTGGCCGGAGTCCGCAAAACCGACGCGAAGTGGCATGAACTCGCCGCGAAGGGTCACGACTATCCAACGTGGCAAACCGACGCCAAACCCTGGCCTGCACCGCCTTACAAGGTCGATCAAAGCTTCGAACGCGCCTCACTTGGCACACTCGGCATTCGCAACGCCAAATACTCCACCGAAAACAAAGGCGAGAGCATCGGCGTGACCGACGAAACCGGCTCGCCCATCGGCGGAGCGTCGAAGCGCAGCCTCAAAGTGCAGGACGTTTCCGGCTTGAAGCACAGCTACGACCCCGTGCTCGACATCTACCCCAAGTGGGCCGAGTCCGGCACCTACCACGTCAGCTTCGACATCATGGCGCAGGAAAGCGCCGAGTGGTTCTACGAGATGCGCGTGAAAGGCGGCGAGTTCGCCGCCGGCCCCTATGTGCGTTATCAGAAAGGCAAACTCGTCGCCAACAACGGCAAGAGCATTTCATTGGCCAACATCAAGCCCGGCGAATGGTGCCGCATAGCCATCACCGCCACGACCGGCGCAGGCAAGTATGACCTCACCCTCACCCGCGAAGACGGCACGAAGAAGGAGTTCAAAGACATCCCCTGCAAGCCAGAATGGAACGCCGCCAGCTACCTGCTCTTCAGCTCGCTGGCGGACAAGAAGACCGCTTACTTCATCGACAACGTGAAGCTGGAGCAGGCCAACTAGCTGCGAGTGGCAGTCGTAACTGTTGCGCCAAATCGATTCGATTGGCCTGTTGAAAGGATAAATAAGGAAATAGTCCCACAAACGGTCAGGGCGTGGGCGAGCACTCCCAGAGCAGTTTGCGGGCGCTCGTAAATGTCGTGCCGGGCGCTCAACGCCGCCCCGCACAACCGCTTCATGCGTGTGAGGAGCCGAGCGACGGGGCACAGGCTGTACCGCAAGCCAGCGTCTCCCAAACCCTTGCTTCTTGAGCCTGCGTTAGGGCATTGGTGGTCGATGCACCCTCGCTGCCTTGCCGTCCACCCGGTGGATAAACGGCTTGATCAAGCTGTGCGCTCCCCACGTCTCCCGGCAATGATCATGCACTCGCCCGCCGTGGAAAAGAATCAATTATCTGCTTTTTATCTGATGGATCGAACTTCCAAGCTTGGGTTAATCACACAAGACTGTGCTCACGTCTGAATTTGAGAAAAACGTGAGGAATCTGCTGCAAGGGAGCTAACTCCAAAGCATGCTGTTAATACTCTGAAATCCTGCCCATCCTGCCCCAATGTCCTCCCCCATCACTCCCTCCCGCAAAACTCCTGAACAACTCCGCTCCTGGCGCTGGTATGGCCGCGATGAGCTGCGCTCCTTTGGCCACCGTTCCCGTGCAAAGCAGGCGGGCTGGGGCAACGAGGACATCGTGGGCAAGCCGATCATCGGCATCCTGAATACCTGGAGCGATCTGAACTCTTGCCACATGCATTTGCGCCTCACGGCGGACGCAGTGAAGCGCGGCGTGCTCCAGGCGGGCGGTCATCCGATGGAGATCCCGGTCATGTCGGTCGGCGAGATGCTGACGAAGCCGACGGCGATGTTTCATCGCAATTTTTTGGCGATGGAGACGGAGGAAATGCTCCGCGCGAATCCCATCGACGGCGCGGTGCTGCTCGGTGGTTGTGACAAATCCACGCCGGGACTGCTCATGGGCGCCTTCAGCATGGACATCCCCGTCATCTACATGCCCTGCGGCCCGATGATGAAGGGCAACTGGCGCGGTGAGACGCTCGGCAGCGGCAGTGACGTGTGGAAATACTGGGATGAGAAGCGTGCGGGCAATCTGAGCTGGGGCCAGTGGTGCGAGATCGAGGACGGCATCGCCCGCAGCCCCGGTCATTGCATGACGATGGGCACCGCGAGCACGCTCACTGCGTTGGCGGAGACGCTCGGCCTCGTGATGCCGGGTGCTTCTTCGATCCCAGCCGTGGACAGTGCGCACACACGCATGGCTGCCGCCGCGGGCCGCCAGATCATCGAGAACGTTTGGCTCGATCGCAAACCGTCTGGCATCGTCACCGAGAAGTCGTTCGAAAATGCCATCGCGGTCGATATGGCGCTCGGCGGCAGCACGAATGCCATCGTGCATCTCATCGCCATGGCCGGACGTCTCGGCATTCCGCTTCCGTTGGAGAAATTCGACGAGATCAGCCGCAAAGTGCCGCTTTTGGCGAATCTGCGTCCCGCGGGCAAATACCTCATGGAGGAGTTTTTCCTCGCCGGCGGCCTCACCGCATTGCTGAACGGCATGCGTGAGCTTTTGCACACGGACGTGGCCACCATCACCGGCAAGACGCTCGGCGAAAACATCGCCGATTCGATCATTCACGACGAAGACGTCATCCGCACGCCGAAGAATCCGCTGCAGCCCGATGGTGGCACCGCCATCCTGCGCGGCAACCTCTGCCCGAACGGCGCGGTGATCAAACACGCCGCCGCCACGAAGGAACTCTGCACGCACAAAGGTCCTGCGCTCGTCTTTGACAGCTATCCCGAGATGAAGGCCGCCATAGAGGACATGAACCTCGATGTGACGAAGGACACCGTGCTCATCCTGCGCAATGCGGGGCCGGTGGGTGCTCCCGGCATGCCGGAGTGGGGCCAGCTCCCGATTCCGAAGAAGCTCATCCTGCAAGGCATCCGCGACATGGTGCGCCTGAGCGACTGCCGCATGAGCGGCACCAGCTACGGCGCGTGTGCGCTCCACATCGCGCCCGAAAGCGCCGTCGGCGGCCCGCTCGCCCTCGTGAAGAATGGCGACCTCATCGAACTCGACGTTCCCAACCGCAAACTGCACCTCCACGTCAGCGATGAGGAGCTCGAAAAACGCCGCGCCGCCTGGAAACCCGCGCCGCAACGCTACCACCGCGGCTACGCGAAGCTCTTCGTCGAGCACGTCACGCAGGCCGACCAAGGCGCCGACTTCGATTTCCTCCAGCACGGCCCTGCGGTGCCGGAGCCGGATATTTTTTGATTTTACCATGAACTCCGATTCCGCTGGGATGCTGCTACTCTCCTGCCGTCATTCGCCACCGACGGATCGCCCAAGGAAACTGCATGGGAAGAAGCAACGCATGCAGTGCGTTCTGCAATCACACATCCATGCGTCGCCTTCTCTTTCTTCAATTTCTGCTCGTCAGCGCGGTTTTCGCTCAAGCCGCAGACACTCAACCTCTCGTGGACAAAGCCCTTTCTGCCGTCGGCGGGAAGGACAAGCTGCTCAAGATTTTCCGCATCAAGGAGATCTTCCACTTTGGCAGCACACCTGAGCCTGCCGAGGGCAAAAAGCGCTCCACGCGCGAGTCCATCCTCTCCCAGCCGGACAAGTGGTGGATCAACAAAAAAGAACGCGGTGCTGAACCAGCCAAAGATGACGTGCGTGCGTGGTCGCTCGACTTGCTCGTCGATCCCAAATCGAAGGTCGAGGTCGTCCCCGACCTCACGGATGAAGGTAAAACCTGCTTTGGCCTCCAAGTCAGCGGCAGCGTCGAGCCAGCGATGAAGTTCTACTTCGACAAGGAAACCAACCTGCTCCACCGCCTCGACTGGCGCGGTGATTTTTACCGCTTCAGCGACTGGAAGGAGCACGACGGCCTTAAATTCGCGAGCAAGACGATCATCTTCAAACTCAAGGACGGCAAACCCTGGTTCTTCCACGAGGTCACCGAGATTGAGCGCCTCGCCCAACTGCCCGAAGGTCTCGCCAAGCCATGAGGGCGCTGCTGTTCTTGGTCTCAGTCACGTTCGCCACGGCCGATGAAATCATCGTGCGTGATGCTGATTCCCTCCGCGCCGCTTTGCGTGATCTAAAGCCCGCAACCACGCTCAAAATCGCCCCCGGCGACTATCCTGGCGGTCATCATGTGAGCAGCATCGAAAAGCTCACCATTGAGGCGCTTGATCCGAAAAAACCGCCGCATTTCAAAGGTGGAGCCAACGCATGGCACTTCTCCCGCTGCAACCACCTCACGCTGCGCAATATCCGCCTCAGCGGCCAGACGGCCAACGGCCTCAATCTCGACGACGGCGGTGATCTGGCGAATCCGGTCACCGGCATCACGATTGAGCACGTCGAGATCAGCGACATCGGCCCGAAGGGCAATCATGATGGCATCAAGTGCTCAGGCCTCGACAAACTCACGATCCGCGAATGCACGATCACCGGCTGGGGAGGGCAGGGAATCGACTTTGTCGGCTGCCATCAGTCGATGATCACTGGTTGCCGTTTCACCGGCAAAGAAGGCTTCACGGCCAGTGCCGCCGTCCAGCTCAAAGGCGGCACCAGCGATGTGATGGTCGAAAAATGCCATTTCACGAATGCGGGCGAGCGTCCGCTGAACATCGGCGGCTCCACGGGCATGCCCTTCTTCCGACCGCAGGGAGCGAAACACGAAGCAGCTCGTATCATCGCCCGCGACAACATCATCGAAGGCAGTTTATGCGCTGCCGCGTTCGTCGGCGTCGATGGCGCTGAGTTCAGCGGCAACACGATACTATTCCCGACGAAGTGGATCTTCCGCATTCTTCAGGAGACGAAGGAGCCCGGTTTTGTGCCTTGCCGTGATGTGCTCCTCAAAGACAACCGCATCGTCTTCCGTCGCTCCCAAGTGCAGATCGAAGTCAATATCGGTGACGGCACCGCCCCCGAGACTTTCCGCTTCGAGAACAACCGCTGGTTCGCTGAGGACAGGCCGGAATCCTCGAAGCCCAGGCTGCCCATCGAGGAAAAGAACGGCGTTCACGGTGTTGATCCGCGTTAGGTCATCATTCTGCGGGCCGTTTGTTCCGCACCATGATCCTCCGACCACTCGCCGTGCTTTTGCTTGTCTTCTCGTCTGCCTTCGCGCAGACGAAGCTGCAAAAGGCCGACGTCACCCTCGCGCCACCCAAGAACCTCAAAACAACCCTCCCGCCCGGTTACACCATTCCCATCGTGGACATCAGCGGCGAGACGCAGCGGCAAATCATCGTCGATCGCGAAAAAGGCCAGTATCTCGGCCATCCGACGACCGTGCTGCTCGAAGACAACAAGAGCATGCTCACCGTCTATCCAAAAGGCCACGGCCGCGGTGCCATCGTTTACAAGCGCAGCGAGGACACCGGCCTCACCTGGTGCGAGCGACTGCCCACGCCGAAGTCCTGGGAAACCTCGCTCGAAGTGCCCACGCTGCATCGCACCGTCGATGCGAGCGGGAAGAAGCGCCTCATCATGTTCAGCGGCCTGTACCCCATTCGCATGGCAGTTTCTGAGGACGATGGCGCGAACTGGGGCGAGCTGAAACCCATCGGCGACTTCGGTGGCGTCGTCACGATGGCCACCGTGCTCGATTTGAAGACACCTGGGCACTACCTCGCGTTCTTCCACGATGACGGCCGCTTCATCCGCGGTGGCGAAGTGGAGAAATACCGCATCAAAAGCCCGCACGTGCCGGATTACTCGTCTGCGACCGCCAAACCGTGGCGGTTCTGGGTTTACACGACCTTGAGCAAAGACGGCGGTCTGACGTGGAGCGTGCCCGCGCCCATCGCAATGCTTCCCGACGCGAATCTCTGCGAACCCGGCGCATTGCGCTCGCCCGATGGCAAACAGATCGCCGTCCTGCTTCGCGAAAACAGCCGCAAGCACAACTCATTCGTCATTTTCAGCGACGACGAAGGCCTCACGTGGTCGCAGCCGAAAGAACTGCCCGCTGCGCTCACCGGCGATCGTCACGTTGCGAAATACGCGCCCGATGGCCGCCTGTTTGTGAGCTTCCGCGACACCACACACGTCAGCGCGACGAAAGGCGACTGGGTGGGCTGGGTCGGCAAATACGACGACATCGTGAACGGCACCGAAGGCCAATACCGCGTTCGCATCATGGACAATAAGAAAGGCCAGGACACGACCTATCCTGGCGTCGAACTCCTCCCCGACGGCACCTTCGTCACCACCACCTACGGCCATTGGACCGAAGGCGAGGAAGCTTATGTCGTCAGCGTCCGCTTCAAACTGGAGGAACTCGATGCCAAACTTCGCAAGTAACCGCCGCCGCTTCATCGCCGGACTTCCCGCCCTTGGATTGCTTTCCGTGCATGCGGAAGAGTCCAAGCCGCTCGAAAGCATCCTTTTCGGCTCCTGTCTCGACACGCATGACCATCCCATGCTCGACCGCGCCTTGTTGCTGCCGCGGGACCTCTTCATTTTCATGGGCGACAATGTGTATGCCGACAAAGGCGGCATCCCCATGATGCAGGAGAAGTATGCGCTGTTGAAAAACAGCCGCTTCTTCCGTGGACTCAAGAACAAGCCCATCCTCGCCACGTGGGATGATCACGACTTCGGCCTCAATGACGGCGGCAGCGAGTATGCGCAGAAAAAAGAGGCGCAGGTCGAGTTTTGGAACTGGCTCGACGAACCTGCCGACTCACCGCGTCGGAAACAGGAGGGCGTTTATCATGCGCAGAGCTTCGGACCGGCTGGAAAGCGTGTGCAGGTCATCCTCCTCGATACGCGCTACTTTCGCAGTGCGCTCAAGAAGGTGCCGAAGGAGAAAGCGATGCTTGGCGGCACTTCGGTGCCCACGGACGATGAAAACACAACCATCCTCGGCGCGGCGCAGTGGGCTTGGCTCGCGAAAGTGCTCCAGGAGCCTGCTGAACTGCGAATGGTCGTCTCCAGCGTTCAATTCGCTCCCGAAGCACACGGCGGCGAATGCTGGGCGAATTTCCCGCATGAGCAAAAACGGCTGCTTTCGCTCGTCCAAGGCCACCAAGCCGTCGTTTTGAGCGGTGATCGGCATTGGTGCGAGTTTTCGAAGAACGGCGTCTTCGACTTCACCTCCAGTTCGATGACGCAAAAGCATCCGCGCGGCACACCGACGCCCAACAAGCACCGCATCGTGCCGAGAACCTATCATCTGCCGAATGTCGGCCTGCTGAGCATCGACTGGGCCGCGCAAAGCATCACCGCGAAGATCTTTGGCGAGGACGAAGCAGCGAAAATCGAGCTGCGAGTGCCGTTCAGTGAGCTGCGCTCATGATTCACACCGCTCTCGACTTCGACAAACCCGGCAAGCAGCAGGGCTTCCTGCAGGTGCCGTATTCTCATAACCTCGGCGGCTGGGCGAATGTGATGGTCCCTATCACCATCGTCACTCGAGGCAAAGGACCAACGGTGCTCGTGCTCGGCGGCAATCACGGTGACGAGTATCAGGGCCAGATCGCCATCATGAAGCTCGCGCGCGAGTTAGAGGCGGAAAAGGTGAGCGGCAGGCTCATTTTGATCCCGTCGCTGAACTTTCCCGCAGCTCGCACGAGCACCCGCTTGTCGCCGCTCGACGGCATGAACATGAACCGCGCCTTTCCCGGCGACGCGGAGGGGCCGGTGACGAGCCAGATCGCGCATTACCTGCGCACGGTGCTGTTTCCGCTCAGTGACGCGGTCATCGACATCCACAGCGGCGGTCGCAGCATGGAGTTTGTGCCGTGCTCGCACATGCATCTCGTGCCGGATCGTGAGCAGCGCCGCCGCATGTATGATGCCATGCTCGCCTGGGGCACGGATTTTTGCTTCATCTACGCCGACATCGCCGGCAGCGGCTTGTTGCCCGTCGAAGCCGAGAACCAAGGCAAAACCGTCGTCACCACCGAACTCGGCGGCGGCGAGTGCATTCCCGCCAGCGTGCATCGCATCGCCCAAAGCGGCCTGCGCAACGTGCTCGCGCATCTCGGCGTGCTCAAAGGCCGCGTCACACCGCGCGAAAAGCCGCCGATCCTCACTCAGGCGCTGAACCGCGAGGACTACATCCTCGCGCCCGAGTCCGGCATCTTTGAAATCGCGCTCGATCTCGGTGCGAAGGTGAAAAAAGGGCAAACCGTCGGCTGGATTCATCATCTGGAGCGTCCAGACCGCGCGCCCGAGCAAATCGTGGCTGCGAGCAGCGGCCACCTCATCACGATGCGGGCGCCGTGTTTGACGCAGCAAGGCGATGGCGTGGCGGTGATCGCGAAACAGGTCAGCGAACGCGACGTTCTGCGCGGCTGACGTCGCGTATCATGCCAGCACACCTTTCACGAGTTCTCCGTGGATGTCAGTGAGGCGGTAATCGCGGCCTTGGAAGCGATACGTGAGCCGCGTGTGCTCCAGACCGAGCAGATGCAGCGCCGTGGTGTTGAGGTCGTGGATGTGCACCGGGTCTTTGACGATGTTGTAGCTGAAGTCGTCCGTTTCGCCATGCACATGGCCTTTCTTCACGCCCGCGCCCGCCATCCAGAGGCTGTAGCAGCGCGGATGATGATCACGACCGTGATTGTCACGCGTGAGCACGCCCTGCGAGTAAACCGTGCGGCCAAACTCACCGCCCCAGATCACCAGCGTGTCGTCCAGCAGCCCTCGTTCCTTCAGCTCGCCGAGCAGCGCCGCGGTGGGCTGGTCGGTATCGTGGCACTGGCTCTTGATGCCGCTGGGCAGATTGTTGTGCTGGTCCCAGCCGCGATGATAGAGCTGGATGAAGCGTACGCCGCGCTCCGCGAGGCGTCGTGCGAGAATGCAGTTCGCGGCATACGTGGCCGGCTTTTTCGACTCGGGGCCGTAGCGCTCGTAAATGTCCGCGGGTTCCTTCGAAAGGTCGGCCAGTTCCGGCACGGCGGCCTGCATGCGAAAGGCCATCTCGTATTGATCCATGCGCGCCTGCGTCTCCGGATCGTGAAAGTCATCGAGCTTCAGCCGGTTCAGCGCCACCACGTCGTCGAGCATCGCACGACGTCGCTCGCTGGTGATGCCCGGCGGATTCGAAAGGAAGAGCACCGGATCTTTGCCCGAACTCATGCGCACACCTTGAAACTTCGATGGCAGGAAACCGCTGCCCCACATGCGCTCGTGCAGCGGTTGTGCGTTCGTGGGCCCGCTCGGTCGCGAGATAAGCGCGACAAAGGCCGGCAAATCGGCATTCTCCGACCCGAGGCCATACGACACCCACGAGCCAAACGACGGACGGCCACCGATTTGATGGCCCGTTTGCAGCAGCGTCATCGCAGGATCGTGATTGATCGCCTCCGTTTGCATCGAGCGGATGACGCACAGCTCGTCGGCGAACTTCGATGTGTGCGGCAGCAGCTCGCTCAGCCACAGGCCGCTCTGGCCATGCTGCTGAAACTTGAACACCGACGGCGCGATGGGAAACCGCTTCTGCCCCGCTGTCATGCCTGTGAGCCGCTGGCCGTTGCGCACAGAATCCGGCAGATCTTTGTCAAACTGCGGCGCGAGGCCCGGCTTGTAATCAAACAGGTCCAATTGCGACGGTGCACCCGCCTGCGTGAGATAGATGATGCGCCGCGCCTTGGGAGCAAAATGCGCCGCCGACGATGCAAACAGCCGCGGATCAGCCAGCGACGCGAAGGCGAGCGTTTTGAGCCAGTTGCGGCGGGAAAAAGGTGTGAGGGAGGGTGTAGAGCTCATGAGTTCACTCCTTCGTGATGGTTTCGTCGAGATTGAACAGCGTGCTGGCCAGCGTGGTGTAGGCAGCGAGATCCGCAGGTGAAATGGAGGCTTCGGTTTTGCTTTCGCCGACAGTGAGGAGTTGCTTGGCTGACTCGGGATCGCGTTGGAAATCGGCGATCGTGCGTTCGAGCGCGGCGGTGAGGACTTTTCGCTCTTGCGGCGAAGGATCGCGGGCGAGCAGCAGGCGGAAGCCGTGAACGAGTCGCGATTCCGCGCTAGCGCCGCCTTCTCGAATCATGCGCTGCGCGAGGAAGCGCGCGGCTTCGACATACGTCGGGTCATTCATGAGGTTCAGGGCCTGGAGCGGCGTGTTGGATCGCGTGCGGCGCATCGCGCATACTTCGCGGAAGGGCGCGTCAAAGAGCATCATCGCGGGATGCGGCACGCTGCGCTTCCAGTAGGTGTAGAGGCTGCGGCGATGCAGATCCTCGCCGCTGCCCTGCTGGTAAGTGGCCTTCGGGTTGTCGCGCTGCGCCACCACTTGCTCGTAAAGGCCGGGCGGATGATACGGCTTCACCGCCGGGCCGCCGATCTTGCCGACGAGCAAGCCGCTGGCCGCGAGCGCCTGATCACGGATGACTTCCGCAGGCAGGCGATGCCGCGGACCGCGGGACAACCACACATTCGCAGGATCGAATTCGCGCGATCTGGCATCCGCAGCGTGTCGCGAGGACTGGCGATACGTTTCGCTCATCACGATGAGCTTGATCAGCCTCTTCACATCCCATCCTGACTCTTGAAACGTCACCGCGAGCCAGTCGAGCAGCTCCGGATGGCTCGGCAGGTCGCCCTGCATGCCGAAGTCTTCGCTGCTGCGCACCAGACCTGTCCCGAAGAAATGCTGCCAGAAGCGGTTCACCGTGACGCGTGCCGTGAGCGGATTCTCGCGGCTCACAAGCCACTGCGCCAGACCGAGGCGGTTCTTCGGCAGATCGTCATCCGCTTTCGGCAGCACCGCAGGCGTGGCCGCGCTGACCTGCTCACCCGGCTTGTCATACGCGCCGCGCATGAGGATGAACGTCGCACGCGGCTCCTTCTGCTCCTCCATCACAAGCGTGGTCGGAATCTCCGCCTCGGCAGCGGCGATTTCTTTCCGCAATGCGGCCGCCTCATCATTGAGCCGGCGAAACTCCGTCATCTGCGACAGACGATAGTCCGCGAGCAGCTTGCGGTCGCGCGCGGGCCGTTTCGCATGTGGCACTTTCGCGATGGCGATGATGTTTTCCGGCGCGATGAGCTCGGTGGCAGCGGTGGTGGCAAAAAGCCGCCACTGCGTGCTGCCGCCCGCGTTTTCGACGCCGAGCGTGATCACGGCCTCGGCACCGGTGAGCGGCGTTTCGATCTCAAACAGCGTCTGCACCGGCTTCGCAGGCGTCACGGACAGCGGAGCCTTCGTGCGGCGGTCGTTGTCGAGCAACGTGACGTGCGTGGCATCAAGGGCGCGCAGCTTGGCTTTGCCCGCCTTCAACTCACTCCACTGAAAACTCGCCGAAGGGTCCGCCGTGCCACATTCGAGCTTCACGGCGGTGATTTTGCCTGCGGGCAGCTTCACGGTGATCTGGATGTTGTTCGCCCGCGTCTCCTGCGGACCGATCAAGACGGCATTTTCGGCGATCTTCGGCTCCTGATCGCCTCCCGTGGCTTTTTGCACCGCGAGCGCCTGCCACTCGATTTTCGTCTGCACGAGCTTCTGCGCCCACGCTTCGAGATCGGACGCTCCGAGTGCCTTCAATTGTTCCTCGACGGGCTTCAGCCTCGCATTCAGCGCGGCGATTTTCGCCTCGACCTGCGGCGCAGGCAGCTTGACGAACGGCGGAGCGTTGGTGCGCACCGGATTCGAGTAAATGCCGACACCGCGCTCAGGCACGTTGTGGAAGAAAGCCTTCATCGCATAAAAGTCGCGCTGCGTGAACGGATCATATTTGTGATCATGACAACGGCAGCAGTTGAAGGTCTGTCCCAGCCAGACCGTCGCCGTGGTTTCGACGCGATCTGCGGTGTATTCCGCCAGGAACTCCTCCGCGATGATGCCGCCCTCTTCATTGAGCATGTGATTGCGGTGAAAGCCGGTCGCGATGCGTTGATCAAGTGTCGCGTTCGGCAGCAGGTCGCCTGCGAGCTGCTCGATGGTGAACTGGTCAAAGGGCATGTTCGCATTGAAGGCGCGCACCACCCAGTCACGCCACGGCCATAGCTCACGATCACGGTCCACCTGGTAGCCGTTTGTGTCGGCGTAGCGGGCCGCATCGAGCCACGCCACCGCCATGTGCTCGCCAAAGGCAGGCTTCGACAAAAAGTGATCCACCATCGCCGCATACGACTCCGGCGCGGCAAAACGTCGCTGCTCCTCCACGTTCGGCGGCAGCCCTGTGAGGTCGAGCGCCACGCGCCGCACCAGCGTGGCCGCATCCGCACGCGGGGATGGCTTCAGGCCATGCTTCGGCAGTTCAGCACGGATGAATTCGTCGATGGAGTTCAAGGAGCGGCGGTTTTCAACCGCCGAGGGCGCTTGCAAAGCGCCCCTCCTTGGAGGCACAAAGGACCAATGCGCCTCGTATTTCGCGCCTTCTGCGATCCAGCGCTTCAAAACGTCCTTCTGCGCTGCCGAAAGCTTCTTGTGTGACTTCGGCGGCGGCATCACTTCGTCCGCGTCGTCGGTGAAGAGACGCTTCACGAACTCCTCGCGGTCAAACTCGCCCGGCTGGTCCAGCCGCAGGTCGGCCTTGCGGTTGTTTTTGTCCGGTCCGTGACAGGCGAAGCAGTTGTCGCTCAAAACCGGGCGGACTTCGCGATTGTAGCTGAGAGGCGCAGCGGCCAGCGGCGCGGACAGGGTCAGCAGTGTCAGAAAGCAGGGGCGGAACATGCAGTGGAGGGAAAAAGACGCCCGCTTCCTACGGTGGCAGCACGCCGTCTCATGCCTGAGGAATGAAGACAAAGTCATGGGGCGTAAAATCATGGCCTGCGATTCAGGGGAGGCGGAAAAATGATTCTACCCTTCATGATTTTGTCCTCCTCCGAGCTGCGTAATCACCCACGCCATGCCGACTACAGCCGCAGCTCCCATGACCCGTGCCGGCGCACTCGTCGCGTTCATGTGGTTCGCCTATTTCCTGAACTACTGCGACCGTCAGGCGGTCTTCTCGATGTTTCCATCGCTGAAAGCCGATCTGCACATGAGTGACGCTCAGCTCGGCTATGTCGGCGCGATGTTTTTGTGGGTGTATGCCTTCGGCTGCCCGATATCCGGTTATCTCGGCGATCGCTTCTCCAAACGGCTGCTCGTGGTGCTCAGTCTCGTCGTGTGGAGCCTCGTCACGGTCGGCACGGGCCTCGTCACGAGTGGTGTGATGCTGCTGTCGATGCGTGCGGCGATGGGCGTCTCCGAGTCGCTCTACATGTCCAGCGCCGTCGCCTTGACTGCGAATGCCTACACGGCGGAAAAACGCTCGCGTGCTGTCTCCGTGCTCATGACGGGACAAATCGCCGGAACCGTGGCTGGAAGTTGGTTTGGCGGCTGGATGGCGGATCGCGGCCAGTGGCGCGAGGCGTTCTTCATTCTCGGCGCGGTGGGCGTGCTGTATGCGCTGCCGTATTTCACCTTCCTGCGCCAAGTGCGCGAGCCAGCGCCTGAAAACGGCGCGAGGCCCTCTTTTGCCGCGCTGGGGCGCTCACGCACGTTTTTGCTGCTCTGCGTCGTGTTTCCCGTCTTCGTCTTCGGCCTGTGGCTGCTCTACGGCTGGCTGCCCGCCTTCCTGCACGACAAATTCGCGCTCAATCAGGCCGACGCTGCCTTCAACGCCACCGTCTTCCTGCAAACCGCCACTTTCGTTGGCATCCTCATCGGCGGTATCATCGCGGACAAATTGCACACGCGGGTGAAGTCCGCGCGCTTCTGCCTCATCGTCGCCGGACTCGTGCTCTCCGCGCCGTGCATCCATCTGCTCGGCAACAGCGACACGCTGCTCATCACCCGCATCGCCGCCACCGGCTTCGGGCTCTTCAGCGGCCTTTTCATCGCCAACATTTTCCCCGCCGCCTTCGATGTCGTGGCCGCCGAGGCCCGCGCCACCGCCGTCGGCCTCCTCAACTTCTGCGGAGCGATCATGTCCGGCTTCGCCACGCTCTTCGGCGGTCTGTGGAAGCAGTCGCTCGGCATCGACCGGCTGCTCACGATGACTGCGGTCGGCTATCTTGCCGCTGCGGCAGCTGTCATCATCGGCATTCGCTGCCTGCTGACCCGCGATCACCTTTCTCATCGATCATGA
Organism: Prosthecobacter sp.; assembly: GCF_044236155.1. GTDB lineage: Bacteria > Verrucomicrobiota > Verrucomicrobiia > Verrucomicrobiales > Verrucomicrobiaceae > Prosthecobacter. Next base: position 414,652 of record NZ_JBIIHA010000002.1, on the reverse strand, counting down.
AAACCCGACGCCATTTTCTCCGAACCGCCAGCGCCGCCGCCCTAGCCTCAGCGGCCCGTGCCGAGTCCAAAGCGGTGTCCACCACGCTCCAGGCAGGCGATTTGACCGCCGTCATCGGCGACAACAACGCGCACGAGCAGCACCGCGCCGGTTACAACGGCCTGTGGAGCCTCCGGCACACGAACAGCACTCGCAGCCTCTTCGTGCCTGCCGTCGCGGGTCTGAATCTCGAGCACATCGTCACTGGCGAGCACTTGGAGGACGTGAAGACCTTCTTCGAGCCGCGCCATGCCCCCATGACGCTGACACGCCTCAGCGACACCGAGGCGGAACTGCATCAGCCGCCGACACCGACCTTTGGCGTGGAAAGCTGGACGCGCTTCGCCCTTAGCGAGCCGCATTACCTCGATATGACCTTCCGCTGCCGCGCGCACCGCGATGTGTTTTCACGCGGTTATCTATCGCTTTTCTGGGCCAGCTACATTAACGCGCCCGCAGACAAGAGCATGTACTTCCTCGGCGGCCTCGATTCGCAAAAGAATCTGTGGACGCAGTTCTGCACGCAGTGGCACAACGATCAGAGCAGCGTGCTGCACCGCGATGACACGTTCGAAATGACGTTTCCCGAGGACGGACGCGACGCGTTGTTCAAGAGCCGTTCGCGTTTACGTTTTGATCTGCCGTTCTTTTATGGCCACTTCGACGATCTCGTGTGGATCGTCATGTTCGACCGCACGGAAGGCATCCGCCTTACCCACTCGCCCATTGGCGGCGGCGCCAATGCAGAACTGAAGACCACGAATCCCGCGTGGGACTTTCAGTTCCTCATTCAGAAGCCGGAAGTGATGAAAGACTACGGTTTCAAAGTGCGCACCGTGCTGCGCCCGCACTGCTCGCGTGAGGAGATACTCGCGGAGTTTCAGCGATGGAAGAATGCACCCTGATGCTCACAACACCCCAAGGACATCGACATGAACACCACAATCCGCCGATCCAGGCACGAACAACTCGTCACACTGCTGCGAACATCACTCGTGGTGTTCTTTTTGGCTGGCGCAAAGGCTGCTGAGCCTGTGAAAGGCGACGTGAAGCGAATCGACCTTGGCGCTGGTGTGCCGCTGGAGGCCGTGTTCATTCCGCCCGGCGAGTTTATGATGGGAAGCACGACGGAGGAGAAGGTGTGGGCCACCGGCATCGAGGGGGGCGCGCAGCCGGGGACGACGCGCGAGTCGTTCGAGGGGGAAAAGCCGCGGCTGACGCGCGTGAGGAACGGTTTCTGGATGGGCCGCACGGAGGTGAGCGTGGGCCAGTTCCGGCGGTTCGTGGAGGAGACGGGCTTTGTCACGGATGCCGAGAAGCCCGGCGGTGAGACCCAGGTCTTCGATCCCGCCTGGGACGGCTATCACCTCACCACGAAGGTCGTGCATCCGTGGAAATCAATGCCCGGCAAAAGCTGGCGTGATCCGAACTGGGGATTCCCGAATCGTGATGACTTCCCGGTCGTGTGCGTGAGCTACAATGACATGAAGGCTTTCTGCCGATGGCTGGGGGACCGCGAGCAGAAGGCGGGGCGGATGCCCGCAGGCATGGAGTATCGGCTGCCTACGGAGGCGGAGTGGGAGCACGGCTGTCGCGGCGGCAGCAAGGAGAGCCTCTATTTCTGGTGGGGCAATGAGATCGAGCAAGGCGAGGGCCGGCTGAACATCTCCGCCATGGACCCGCTGCCAGGACGCACGAAAGCCTGGCCGCTGGCGAAGGCACCATGGAGCGACGGCTTTCCATTCGTTTCGCCTGTGGATCATTACGGCGACAAGGGCCGTAATGGCTTCGGCCTCGCCGACATGTGCGGAGGCGTGTGGGAGTTCGTGATCGACCACTTCGATCCCAAGGGCGGGCACGAGGAGGTCTTTTTTGAAGACGCGGGGAAGCGCAGCATATCGCGCCCCGTTTGCCGTGGCGGAAACTATTTCGATGTCCCGGGTAACGCGCGTTGCGCCGTCCGCCTCGGGATCAGGAGCGTGACCTACTCCGACTCGCGCGACGGCTTCCGCGTCTGTCTCGGCATAGCGGTGCCATTGAATTGATCGCAAACAATCGTCCGCTATGACACACCGCATCATTCTCGCCGCCGCTTTCATTTTGCCCGCCAGCCTCCGCGCTGCTGAACCTCCCGTCGCATCATGGCCGCGAGTGGACAGGCCAAGCGACATCCCCGCCGAGAAAACACTGCGGCTGGGCAGCAGCGATTTTTCCATCGCGGTGTGGGCGCGGGCGGATGCGGCGGATCGCGTGACGGGTGATCTGGTGAGTCAATACGATGCGCAGACGCGACGCGGCTTTCATCTCACGCTGAAGTGCAATCCTGGAGTCACCTCGAACCAGGCGAACTGGCGGCACCTGCAATTCGGAATCGATGATGACAAGCCGGGCGCGTGGCGTGACTGCGGGCGGCCGGGGAAGGCGTTGTTCGCCTTTGCCATGGCCGCGCACGAGGGCGCGCTCTACGCGGGCACCTGCGAGCCGGGCGCGGGCGACACGGGGCATGTGTATCGCTACGATGGCGGCACGCGATGGACGGACTGCGGCAGTCTCGACGACAGCAATTCCGTCACCGCGCTCGCCGCGCATGAGGGCTCGCTGTATGCGGGCACGGGCAAGTATCGTGTCGCTGGCTCGCATTTGCCGGAATCGCCCAACACCACGCTGGGCGGCCGCGTGTTTCGTCATGACGGCGGCGCGAAGTGGACGGATTGCGGCCAGTTGCCGGACACGGAGGCGGTCGGTGGGCTGGTGGTGTTTCAGGGGCGGCTGTTCGCCTCATCCTTGTATAAACCGGTGGGCTTTTTCCGCTATGAGGGCGGCACGCAATGGACGCGCCTGCCGGATGCCATCGGCCCGGACTACCAGACGAGCGAGATGGCGTCTCGTCGTGTCGTGTCGCTGACCGTGCATGATGGTTTCCTCTACGCGAGCAGCTACGATGGCGGTCGTGTGTATCGTTTTGATGGCAAGGTGTGGACGGACTGCGGACAGGTCGGCACCACCGACAACACGCAAACCTATGCCTTCACCCGCTACGAGGGCCATCTGCATGTGGCGACGTGGCGCAGCGGTCGCGTGTTCCGCTTTGAAGACGTCGGCCGCTGGACGGACATCGGCCGTCTCGGCGACGAGCTGGAGGTCATGGGCATGCTGATTCACAACGGGCGCTTCATCGCCGGCACGCTGCCGCTCGCGCAGGTGCATGCGTATGATGGAGCGGGCAAATGGTTGCTCTGGCAGCGGCTCGATCTCACGCCGGATGTCGAATACCGCCGCGCCTGGACGATGGCCGAGTTTGGCGGCGAGGTGTATTGCGCCACGCTCCCTTCGGGCAAGGTCTGGGCCGCGCGTCATGGCCGTCAAGTATCGTGGGATCACTCGCTGCCCGCTGACTGGCATCACATCGCCGCCGTGAAGACAAAAGACCGCCTCACGCTCCATGTGGATGGCAAACAAGTCGCCGAGAGCACCGGCTTTGATGCCAGCGCCTGGAATCTCAGCAGCGAAGCCCCGCTGCGCCTCGGCACCGGCATGAACGGCCCCTTCAACGGCCAGCTCGCCGATCTGCAAATCCACCCGCGGGCGATCTCGGCGGAAGAGATCGCAAAACTGGCCGCGCGGCGTCCTGGAAAATGACCAGCCCATGAAATTCATGTCTCGACCATGCCTCTTCGTGCTGCTGATGCTCAGCGCCGTGTGCTGTGAAGTTTTCGCAGCCACGATTCACGTGCCGCAAGATCATGCCAGCGTGCAGATGGCCATTGATGCCGCCAAACCGGGCGACATCGTGCTCGTGGCCGCGGGAACGTATCGCGAGCCTTTGAAGCTCAAACCTGGCGTGATCGTGAAAAGCGCCGGAAACGACGAAAAAGGCAAAGTGGGCCTCAAACGGGCCGAGGCGACGATTCTCGAAGGCGGTGTCGAAATGGCGGCAAAGGCCGTTTTGGACGGATTCACGGTCACCGGCGTCGGAAACTACGATGAGAAGCTCTGGCAGCATCATTTTGACACGCAGGGCAACGAGCAACCGCACGAGCACATCGGCGCGGACGGAACGCCGGGCATCGCGGTGGCTGTGGAGTGCTCAGTGTTGAACAACATCGTGCATCACATCGGCTACACCGGCATCGCCATTACCGGAGGCTCGCCACGCCTCGCGGGGAACATCTGCTATCGCAACATGGGCGGCGGCATCGGCTCGATGAAGGGCAGCACGGCGATCATCGAGAAGAATGAGTGCTTTGAAAACTTCTACGCCGGCATCGGCTGCGATGCGTCGAGTCCGGCCATCCGCGACAACTTCTGCCACGACAACATCCGCGCCGGCATTGGCATCAGTGAAGGTTCGTCGCCGCTCGTCAGCGGCAATCGCTGCCACCACAATCGCCGTGCCGGCATTGGCATCCGCACGGGGGGCGCTACGCGTCCCATCGTCGAGCACAATCTATGTCGGGACAACGCCATGGCAGGCATTGGAATCGAGGATGGCGCCCGTCCGTTGCTGCTCGAAAACAGGCTGATCGACAACAAGCTCGTCGCCATCGGCGTCACCGGAGGATCCTCGGCGATGATCCGCGATAATGAACTGGTGCGGGAAGGTGGCGCGCCGCCGATGATCGCCGTGTTGGATCAGTCCAAAGCATCCATTTTGGGAAACACCATTCGTGGCGGAGGCGTGGCAGCCATATTGGTCAAAGGCACAGCTGAGATCCGCGACAATCGGTTCATCGGCGGCAGTCCAAGGGCGACGAATGCCATCTGGGCGCCATCTGGTGCCGTTGTGCGGCTCGCCAACAACCACGTCGAACTTTGGAAGCACGAGCTCAATGCCGCGAAGGACGCCCAAGTCACCTCTGATCCGCCAACAACCGAATCAGAACGCGGCAGAGACCTGCGGGCTGACATGGAGATCTTTGCCAAGGGCATCATCTGGGCGCTTCGATATGATCTCGCTCTTTTGCCCGCAGACCAGGCTCTGATCGAGAAGGCGCGTGGACGGTTTTCCGAACGAGGGGCCGCATCCGCGGCCTCATGGACCTCGAAGAAAGGCAAAGTCGCGCGCGGATTCATCTCCTCCGTCGATGGCTCGGTGCAGCCTTACGGCGTCATCATTCCGAAAAGCTACGATGGCACGAAGCCGATGCGGCTCGATGTGGTGTTGCATGGCAGCTCAAAGCCGGTTGGCATGAGTGAGTTGAAGTTTATCAATCGATTCGACGAGGGCGATGAGGACAAAGGCAATGCGCCGGATGTGGACTACATCGAACTGCATCCGCTCGGTCGAGTCGAGAACTGTTACCGTTGGGCGGGTGAGACGGATGTGTTTGAGGCGATTGAGGCCGTGTGCCGGAACTATAAGATCGACCGTGACCGCATTGTGCTGCGTGGGATGAGCATGGGCGCTTCGGGCACATGGCATCTCGGTTTGAAGCATCCGGACCGCTTCGTCGCGATCGGGCCGTATTGCGGTTACGTCGATACGCATCGTTTCTCCGAGACGCCTATTCCCGGCTTCATCAAGGTCGGTCCGCTGCCGCCGCATCAGGAACTTGGGTTGCACCTGCTCGACTCCATCGACTACGCCGCGAACGCCAGCATGGTGCCGGAGATCGCGGCCATTGGCGATCAGGACACGTTCTTCGGATCGCACGTCCACATGAGCGAGGTTTTCTTGAAGGAAGGCATTCCCTTCGTGAATCTCATCGCTCCTGGCACCAAGCACGTGATTGACCCGAAGACACACGCTGAGCAAATGCGGCGCATCGGCGACTACGCGGCCAAGGGGATCGATCACGATCCGAAGCAGATGCGCTTCGTCACCTGGACGCTCAAATACAACCGCTGCCACTGGCTGGAGCTGCTGGCGCTGGGCAAGCACTACGAACGAGCGGAGTTTCGCGCAACGGTGGGAGATGGAGATGTCTTGGAGGTCAGCGAGGCGCGAAACGTCACTCGATTTGCCATCCATCGGCCCGTTTCAAAGGTGCGCATCGCGGGCCAAGACATCGTCCTGCCCGCCCATCCGCATGAAAAGGCGCTCGTCTTCTCCCAAACAGGCGGCGCATGGAAATGCGATGGCCTGCGTGATGAAATCACGCTCACTGGCAAGCAACCCGGCCTGCAAGGCCCCATCGATGATGCCTTCGCCACGCCGTTCCTGTGCGTGCGGGGCACCGGGAAGCCGTGGAATGCCAAAGTCGATGCCTGGGCGCAGGAAAACCTGGAGCGCTTCGAATACGAATGGGCGCGCTACATGCGCGGCGATCTGCCCGTGAAGAACGACACCGACGTCACCGAGGCCGATATGCGGGACAAACACCTCATTCTTTTCGGCGATCCCGGCAGCAACACATGGATCGCCAAGGCGCTGCCGAAGCTGCCAGTGGCGTGGACACGTGAAGAAGTTCGCCTCGGCGAACAAACGCAGTCGGCTGCCAATCACGCGCCAGCCTTCATCTGCGCCAGCCCGCTCGCGCCGAGCCGCTACATCGTCATCAACAGCGGCCATACCTTTCACGAGAAGGAGTTCGCGGCCTTCAACTACCTGCTTTTTCCGCGTCTCGGCGATTGGGCCGTGATGAAGCTCGAGGACGATCAACCGGTGGCGGCGGGATACTTTGATGAAGAGTGGCGGAAGGCGGAGCCGGTTCGTCCGTAGAAGTGAATTCATGCGCCGCATCCTCATCCTCGAATGCAAACAGGAGGTTTCGACCTTCAACCCGCACCTCAGCGGGTATGATGACTTTGGCATCCGACGCGGGCAGGCGATCCTCGATTACCACCGCACGGTGCGGAACGAGGTCGGCGGAGCTTTGAGCGTATTCGATGCAGAGACCGAGATCGAACTCGTGCCGGCCTACAGCGCGTTTTTCATCACTTCCGGCGGCACGCTCGCCCAAGCCGCGTGGGAGCAGATTTCCTCCGAACTGCTCGAAGCCGTCAAAACGGCTGGAGTGGTCGATGGTGTGTATTTCTGCCTCCACGGCGCGATGGCGAGCGAGACGGAGCTTGACCCCGAAGGCTGGCTGCTGGCCGAAACGCGGAAGATTGTCGGAGAAGACGTGCCTATCGTCGTGTCGCTCGATCTGCACGGCATTTTGACCGATCGCATGATCGAGCAGAGCGATGCGGTCGTGGCCTATCACACCTATCCGCACGTCGATTTCTTCGAAACTGGCCAGCGCGCGGCGAAGCTGCTGCTGCGCATCATGAGCGGTGCAGTGAAGCCGGTGACAGCCAAAGTCACCGTGCCAGCGCTGGTGCGCGGCGATGAGCTCATCACGGCCAGCGGCTCCATCCGGCACGCGGTGAACGCAGCGAAGGAAATCGAGCAAAGCGCACGAGGCCTCTCTGCGGCGATGATGTGGGGAAATCCCTTCACCGATGTGCCCGAGCTCGCTTCGTGGGCCTTTGTGGTGACTGACAACGATCATGCGATGGCGGAGCGCGAAGCCTTGCGCATCGCGAAACTGTTTTGCGAGCACCATGAGAAGATGCGCGTGCCTTTGAAGAGCCTCAACGAGATGGCTGCCATCGTGAAGGCGCACACCAGCGGCACGCTCGGCCTCGTCGATGCCGCAGACGCCACCAGCTCCGGCGCGTCTGGCGACAGCAACGCGATCCTGCGCCAGCTCATCGCATCTGGCTGCACTGCCCGCGTTTTACTGCCCATCGTCGATGAACCGGCAGTGAAGATGGCATTCGCAGCCGGCATCGGCACCACCATCACCACCATGATCGGCGGCACGCTTGATCCGCGACGCTTCACGCCGCTCGAAATCACTGCGAAGGTGCGCCTGCTCGCCGATGGACGTTTCCGCAGCGAATCGTTTGGTGAGGAATGGCTCGCCGGACCCACTGCCGTGCTGGAAGCCGGGAATTTCACGCTCGTCGTCAGCAGCCGCGCCGTGAATCTCTACGACCGCTCGTTCTTTTATGCACACGGCAAGAATCCGGCACGATTTGATGCCGTGGTGATCAAATCGCCCCATTGCCAGCCGCACATGTATGCCGACTGGTGCGCACAGATGGTGCATGTGGATGCGCCGGGCTCCTCCAGCGCCAATCTGCCCTACCTCGGCCACACCCGTTGTGTGCGGCCGATGTTTCCGCTCGATGCGGACGTATCCTTTCAACCTCAAGCAAAGCTTTTCCAACGACACTCATGAAGATCACCGAAATCCGCTGCGCAGGCCTGCGCGGTGCCACTCCCGAAGGCGGTTGGAGCAACGAGCTCCGGCCCGAAGATTGCGTCCACACGCTTGTCACCGTGCATACCGATGAGGGACTCGTCGGTCTTGGCAGTGTGTTCACAAACGATGCGCTGGTGAAGGCCGCACTGGCGGTGCTGGAGCCGCTCTATCGCGGTGAGAATGCGCTGGAGCCGGAGCGGGTGAGCGAGAAGCTGCACCAGCACATGTTCTGGCTCGGTCGCGGCGGCGCGATCACGCATGCGATCAGCGGCATCGACATCGCGCTGTGGGATCTGCTCGGGAAGGCGACGGGACAGCCAGTGGGCCGACTTTTGGGCGGACGGTATCGTGAGCGCGTGCAGCCATATGCCTCGCTGTTGATGGATGAGCCGGAGAAGATGAGAGATCATCTCGCTCAGGTGAGGTCACAGGGCTTCCGCGCCTTCAAAATCGGCTGGGGTCCGTTTGGGCGACGCAATGCGAAGACCGATGAGGCCATCGTGAAGGCGGCGCGCGAGGCAGTGGGCACGGACAACAAGCTGATGGTGGATGCGGGCGGCAGCGACGCGCATTGGACCAACGGCTACAAGTGGGCCCTGAACACAGCCAAGATGCTCGCCGATTACGACGTGCATTGGTTTGAAGAGGCGCTGGTGCCCGATGCGCTCGAAGACTTCGCGAAACTGCGTGAGCACTCGCCCGTGCCGATCAGCGGCGGCGAGGTGCTGACGCGGCGTCAAGCCTTCCAGCCGTTTCTCGAAGCGCGTGCCTTTGACATCATCCAGCCCGACGTGACCAAGGTCGGCGGCATCAGCGAGGAGCGCCGCATCGGGTGGATGGCGCAGGAGCATGGCGTGCAGTTTATCCCGCATGGCTGGAACACTGCGGTGGGGCTTGCGGCGGATTTGCATCTCGCGTCGGCGTTTCCGGGCACGGATCTGGTCGAGTATCTCACGGGCTCGCCCTTCATCGACGAGATCACGCTCGGCGGCTGGAAGCTGGATGCGGACGGCATGCTGGAAATCCCGACGAAGCCCGGTCTGGGCCTCGAACTCGATCCCGACGCGGTGGCGAAATACACGCGCGGCGAGAAGCTGCTCTGACTGGGGACGACGCATCTTCCCCCTTGCGCCTTGGCCGTGAGAGGCTAACAATCCGCCCCGCTCGCGGCGGTCCCGCGAGAAACCGCAGATTTCGTCAGCAATGACAAACGGCGGGCTGTGGCTCAGCCTGGTAGAGCGCTTCGTTCGGGACGAAGAGGTCGTGGGTTCGAATCCCGCCAGCCCGACCAACGCATCTTGCGCGTAAAGTACAGAAGCAAGCACATGGCGAATCCAACCCAATCCAAGAAAATCCTGCTCGCCGAGGATGTGCGGGCCATTTCCATGCGCATGTCGCACGCGCTGGAGACGAACGGATACACGGTCCGCGTGGCTGAGGACGGGGAGGAGTGCATGGAGCAGATCGAGCAGTTCAAGCCGGACCTGCTGGTGCTGGACCTGATCATGCCGAAGATGAACGGGCTGGAGGTGCTGCGGCAAGTGCGCTCACAGCAGTCCACGCAGCACATGCCGGTAATCGTCACCACCGCGAAGGATTACTCGACGGAGCTGAAGCATCTGCAGCAAACCGGTCCTGTGGACGTGCTGATCAAGCCATTCGACCCCGAGCTGCTGCTGGCGAAGCTGCGCCAGTATTTCCACGAGGCGGCAACTGCCACAGGCATCACGCATCGCGAGCATCTCATTTCCACAGCGGACCAGTATGCTCCCGTGCTCGACACGAAGCGTCCGCATGTGAAGCTCTGGGGCACGCGGGGGTCGATTCCGGTGTGCGGGGCGCGTTACGCTCAGCATGGCGGCAACACGACCTGCTTTGAGTACAGCACAGGAAAAGACCGCATCATGTTCGACGCGGGATCGGGCCTGCGCGAGGCGGGGCAGTCGTTTCTAGCGGGCGGCCCCTGCCACATTCATCTTTTCATCACGCACACGCATTGGGACCACATCCAAGGTTTCCCGTTTTTCACGCCGATTTATGTGCCGGGCTTCGAGATCACCGTCTATGGCGAGCGAGGCTTCGGGAAAAACATCGAGTCTCTGCTCTGCGGCCAGATGGACCGCGATTATTTCCCGATCCAGCGCGAGGATCTGCGCGCGAAGATCAACTTCGTCTTCCTCGACGACAACCCGGTGAAAATCGGCGATGTGACGGTGACGCGCGAGTTCACGCAGCACCCAGGCGCGACGGTCTGCTTCAAGGTCGAGCACGAGGGATGGAGCGTCGCCTTCGTGCCGGACAATGAGTTTCTCCAAGGTTACATCGGCTCGCCGGCGCTGCTGTCACGCGACTCACATCTTGTCGTGCCTTACGAGCCCATCGTAAAGTTTCTCGACGGCGTGGACCTCCTGGTTCACGAGGCGCAGTATCTGCCGACGGACTATCCGAAACGGATCGGTTGGGGACACTCAAACCTCGCCACGGCCTGCGCGCTGACGAAGATTGTCGGCGCGAAAAAGTGGATCGTGGTCCATCACGATCCGGATCACGATGACACGGCACTGCATGCGAAGCTGAACCTTACGAGACAGATTATGCGAGAGATCGGCGGCACGACGCATGTGGTGCATGCCTATGATGGCATGGCGGAGTACCGGTGAGGTCAGATGACGGGATCAAAACCGCCAAGCGCCTCGGCGATCAGGGCGCATTCGCGTTTGAGCTGGTCGTACATGATCTGCGCGCCTTTCAAGTCGCCCGCATGGGCGTATTCGCACAGCTCGGATGAGAGGCGGAGGGCCCTTGGTGCCGCGTAAACGCCGAGCATGCCCTTCAGCGAGTGCGCGGCCTCGTAAAGCGGCTGTGCTTTTCCAGCGGCGAGCGCCTTCTCGGCCTTGCGCAGGTATTTTTGCGAGTCCTCCGGGAAGATGGCGATGAGTTTGCGCATCAGTTTGTCGTCTCCAGCGGACTCACGGAATGCGACAGCGTCAAACGGCGGGCCCTCGACCGGCGCGCGCACGGGCACAGGTTCGGATTTGACCGGGACTCGCGCTGGGGGAGGCAGGGGGGCTCGGAGCGCGAATTGTTCGACGACTTGGTACAGCTCGGTCGAGCGCAGGGGCTTGGAAATGTAATCATCCATGCCGGCGGCGAGGCAGAGCTCGCGGTCGCCCTTCATTGCGTTCGCCGTCATGGCGATGATGGGAACGTGGCCGCCCTGGGTCTGCTCGATGTGGCGGATCCGGGCGGTGGCCTCCAAGCCGTTCATGCCAGGCATCTGCACGTCCATGAGGATGGCGTCGAAGGACTCGCTCTTGAAGAAGTCGAGCGCTTCCTCGCCGCTGGAGGCGAGCGTGACGAGATGGCCGCGCTTTTCGAGCATGCGGGCGCTGACAAGCTGGTTCACATGCCCGTCCTCGACCACGAGCAGCTTCATCGAAGCATGGGCCGTGACCACCGGCTCGACGCGTGGGGACACCGGGCGGATGGAGATGCCGCTGGTGCGCCCGAACGCGGCGGTGAAATGGAAGGTGCTGCCGACATTCGGCTGGCTCTCCACCCAGATACGTCCGTGCATGAGCTCCACAAGGTCTCGGCAGATGGCCAGGCCGAGGCCGGTGCCGCCATAGCGCCGCGTGGTGGAGCTTTCCGCCTGTGTGAAGGCTTCGAAGATGCGCTCATGCATGTCACCCGCGATTCCGATGCCGGTGTCGTTGATCTTGAAGTGCAGCATCAGCAGGTCCGCGGTGCCGGACTCGACGCCGACTTCAATCGTGACGCCGCCCTTGTGAGTGAACTTGATCGCGTTGCCGATGAGGTTGATCAAAATCTGCCGCAGCCGACCGTCGTCGCCGATGAGCCTCGGAGGCACGTCCGGGCTGATGTGGTGAAGTAGAACGAGCCGCTTCTGGTAAGCGCGCACACTCATGGCCTGCACGGTCTCGGTCACGATGGTGCTCAGGTCAAACTCATGTGATTCCAGCTCCATTTTACCGGCCTCGATCTTGGAGAAGTCGAGGATGTCGTTGAGCAGCTCCAGCAGCGAGTCGGCGGACTGCTTCAGCATTTCGAGATACTGCTGCTGGGCATCGTCCAGCTTTGTGCCGAGAAGCAGCTCGCTCATGCCGATGACACCGTTCATCGGCGTGCGGATCTCGTGGCTCATGTTGGCCAGGAAGACACTTTTCGCGCTGTTCGCGGCCTCGGCGGCATGGCGGGCCTGGCGCAGTTCCTCCTCGTCATGCTTGCGCTCGGTCACATCGGTGTGCGAGCCGGCCATGCGGTAGGGTTTACCGCTCTCATCCCGCAGGGCGCGTCCGCGGGCCAGGATCCAGCGCCAGGAGCCGTCCTTGTGCCGGAAGCGGAACTCGACCGCGTAACGCGGGGTCCGGCTGTTCAGGTAGCCGTTCAGCACGGCCATCACGCGGTCGTGGTCGTCGGGATGCAGTAGTTTTTCGAACGAGGAGAAGTTGTTTTCGATCTCATCGTCCTCGTAGCCGACCATGCTCTTCCAGTGCGGGGAGAAGAAAACCTCGCCCGTGCGGATGTCCCAGTCCCAGATGCCGTCGTTTGTGCCGCGCACAGCCAGCTTGAAGCGTTCCTCGCTCTGCTCCAGCGCGCGGACGAATTTCTTCTGCTCGGTGATGTCCGTGGCGACACCGCCCACCGCATGAACCGCGCCTGTGGCGTCGCGCAGCGGGAATTTCACACTCAGATAAGTGTGCGGCCCGTCCTCGTGCGGCGCGACCTCCTCCATCTGCATGGGCACGCCAGCCTCGGCAACCTTCGCGTCGTTTTCGCGGAAGGCATGTGCCATGTCCGGAGGGAAAATGTCGTGGTCAAACTTCCCGACCGTCTCCTCGGGGGTGGTGTGGAAGAGCTTGGCCCAGCGCTTGTTCACCAGCAGGTAGCGGCCATGCAGATCCTTCATGAAGACGACCGCAGGCGTGTTGTCGAGGATGGCCTTCAACCGCGCCTCGGTCTCCTCGCGAGCGCGCTCGATCTGCTTCCGCTCGGTGATGTTGCTGCCCACGCCGAGAAAGCCGGTGATGTTCCCCTGCTCGTCGCGCAGCGCCGTCACGGACAGCAGCACCGTGAATCGAGTGCCATTCTTGCGAATGTAGGTCCATTCATTCTCGTCCACCTGGCCCAGGCGGGCCTTTGCCACGAAGGCCTCGAAACCGGGTGCAACCGGCCTGCCGAGCTCGATGCTGAGTTCCTTGGCGCGGCGGGCCACCTCCTCGGGATCGTGGATGAGAGCGGGTGTGGCTTTTCCGATCACCTCCTCGGGTTGGTAGCCCAGTTCCTTCAACGCGCCCGCGTTGAGCGTCTGGATGACGCCGTCGGCCCTGGTCGAGATGATGGTAAAATTCGCGCTGTCGAGAATCGCCTGCTGCATGCGCGTCGTTTCGATCAACTGGCGCTCCAACGACCCGCGCTGCCCACCTTCCATCGACATCTGGCGGCACACGCGCAGTTGAGCCTCCAGCTCCTGGATGCGCTGCTTCAACTCCGGCACGGAGTCGTGTGCGGCCTGCTCATGGGTGTCTGACATGGGTTGGGTGCACTCACCTAATAGGCACAAATCACCTGTGACAAACTCAAAAGGTTGAGCATCAGACGCAAAGTAAGCCTCCGAGGGGCACGGGAACTGCTGCAAGCGTGAAGAGGCTTGCGTGTTCCGCCCTTCTTGCGTCGTTCATGTTGTTGCATGAACCGCCGCCATCTGCTTGCCGCCCTCGCCGCAGCCCCGTTCGCCTCCCCTGCCGCTGAGAAAAAATGGTCCGTCGCTATCATCGGCCACACCGGGCGCGGCGGCTACGGTCATGGCCTCGACACCATGTGGCGGGCCATTCCTGCCACGGAGATCGTTGCCATCGCCGACGCGGACGAAAAAGGACTCGCGGCCGAGCTGAAGAAAATCGGCACTGGCAAAGGGTTCGCCGACTACAAGGCCATGCTTGCCGAAGTGAGGCCCGACATCGTCGCCATCGGCCCCCGCGAAATCGATCAGCACCGCGACATGCTGCTCGCCGCCATCCAAAACGGCGCGAAGGGCATCTACATCGAAAAACCCTTCCTTCGCAGCCTCGCCGAGTGCGACGAGGTCATCGCCGCTGCCGAGAAATCCGGCACGAAGATCGCCATCGCCCACCGCAACCGCTACCACCCTGCCCTACCTATTGTGGGCAAACTCATTGCTGATGGCGTCATCGGGCGCGTGCTGGAGATGCGCGGACGCGGCAAGGAGGATCCACGTGGCGGAAGCCTCGACATGTGGGTGCTAGGCTCGCACGTCATGGGCTGTGCGCTCTCGCTCGCCGGCTCAGCAAAAGCCTGCACGGCGGGCGTTTATCAAAACAGTAAACCTGTTACCAAGGCCGATGTCAAAGAAGGAGCGGAAGGCATCGGCCCGCTCGCCGGTGACGAGGTTCACGCCCGGTTCGAGATGGAAAACGGTGTGCCGTTCTTCTTCGACAGCATCAAGGACGGACGTCTCAAAAAAGCCGCCTACGACGATCCGGCCTCCTTCGGCCTGCAAATCTTCGGCAACTCCGGCGTCATCGACCTGCGCATGGACCAGGAGCCCTTCGCGTGGATTCAGACGGCCAAGGAACCGCGCAGACCCGTGCTGGAGGATAAGGACATCGCCAAAAAAGTCTCCAGCCATGAGATTTCCGGCCTCGACCTCATCGCCGCGATCCAGGAGAATCGCGCACCGCTTTGCGATGCCGTTCAGGGCCGTCAGATCACCGAAATGATCAGCGCCGTCTTCGAATCCCACCGCCTGAATGGCCAGCGTGTTCTCCTCCCGCTGCAGACACGCGTCAATCCGCTCACGCTTCTATGAAAACACCGCCCACACCGCCGCTCCTCGTTCAAAACGGCACGCTCATCCTGCCGGACACCTTGATCGAGGGAGGCGCGGTGTTGTGTGAACGCGGAAAAATCACCGCCGTCGGCAAACGCATCGCCGCGCCGAAGAACGCGACGGTGATCGACGCCAAGGGTAACTACATCTGCCCCGGCTTCATCGACATCCATGTTCACGGCGGCGGCGGCGCTGATTTCATGGACGCCACAGTGCCCGCCGTGCGGACCATTTTGAAGGCGCATGCAATGCATGGCACCACCTCGATTTTCCCGACAACGACCACCGGTTCACCGCCGCAGATCATGGGCATGCTGATGGCCTGCCGTGAGGCCAAGCGCACCTGGCAGGCCGCGCATGGCTCCCGCATCGCCGGTGTGCATGTCTATGGCCCTTACTTCGCCGCGGACAAAGCCGGCTGCCACTCACGCGAAGGCCGTCGTGCTCCAAATCCCGCCGAATACGCCGCGTGGTTCCGCGATGACCTCGTGCGCATCGCCACATGCGCTGCGGAGCTGCCGGGAGCGGAAGAGTTTTATCAAACCGCCCGCAAAGCCCGCTGCCTCATCACTTGCGGCCACTCAAACGCGAACTGGGCGGAGATGGAGCGCGCCTTCAAGGCCGGCATGCGCCATGTCGATCATTTCTGGTGCGCCATGAGCAGCGTCACCTCGCTGCGCGCTCGTTTCGGCACCCCAATGCAGGCCTCGATGGAGCAGTTCGTGCTCGCCAATGCCGACATGAGCACCGAGGTCATCGCCGATGGCAAGCATCTCGCCCCTGAGTTGCTCGACTTCGCCTTCCGCATGAAAGGCGCGGAAAAGCTCTGCCTCGTCACCGACTCCAACCGCGCGCTCGACATGCCGCCGGGCCGCTACCGCTTCGGTTCCGACGATGACGGCCCATTCTTTGAGAGCGACGGCACCGTCGGCTTCGTACCCGGCAGCGGACTGGCCAGCGCCGTCGTCGGCATGGACCACATGATGCGTCACATGAAGCAGAACACCTCCGCCACGCTGCCGCAGGCCGTGCGCATGGCCAGCCTCACGCCCGCGGAGCGCGCCGGCATCGCGAAAACCTGCGGTAGCCTCGAAAAAGGCAAGCAGGCAGATATTCTGGTGCTGAATCGCAAATTGGAGGTGAAGCAAACCTTCATCGCCGGCGTCGAAGTGCCGCGTGACTGATATGATTCGCCGGATTTCCGCCATTTTCCTCCTCGTTGCCACCTGCCAGGCGCAGACATCGTCTTTTGCCGAACATCTCGTCAAAGCCGCGATGGAACGCACCACGCGCACCGTCCGTTACGAGCCTGCCTATGTCCGCATCGACTATCCCGGCGGGGATGTGGCGGCTGACACTGGTGTTTGCACGGATGAAATCATCCGCATCTACCGTGCGCTCGGCTTCGACCTGCAAAAACTCGTCCATGAGGACATGAGGCGATCCTTCTCCGCTTATCCGAGGATCTGGGGGCTGAAATCGACCGACAAGAACATCGACCACCGCCGCGTGCCGAATTTACAGACCTTTTTGAAGCGTCGCGGCGCCTCGCTGCCCGTCACGCGGAACGCCGCCGATTACCAGCCCGGCGATCTCATCACGTGCACCGTTCCGCCGCATCTGCCGCACATCGCCATCGTGGTTCCCGCTCCTGATGGCGGCGAAACGCCCTGGATCGTCCACAACATCGGGCAGGGACCGAAATGCGAGAACCGCCTCTTCGAATTCCCGCTCACCGGTCATTACCGCTTTCATCCACGTGCGGAGTGATCACTCCGCCGTGCGCACCGCCTCCAGCGTGAGCTGCCACTGCTCCTGGCCGCGGAACCAGCCGCGCTGCACGCGCATGGCCACATCCCACGGGGCAGCAGGCAGGTTGCCGATCGGCGCGTTGAACCAGCGGGCCTCCATCGACGCGCCGTCCTGTGTCAGCATGATGCGCAGGTGCTTTTCCTTCATCACGCGGCCCGGCAGGCGCGGATTCACACGACGGCATAGGAAGAGCGGCTCCGGATTCTTCTGCCCGAAAGGCTCCAGCAGCTTGTAGTTCTCAAAGAAGGTCAGGGACAGATCACGCACCTTCACCTCGGCATCGAGTTCGAGCACGGGGGTCATCGCCTCCTTGCTCAAGGCTCCCCTGGCTGCTGCGGCGAATGCGTCGCGAAATGCGTCCAGCTTCGTCTCATGCACCGAGATGCCCGCCGCCATCGCATGACCACCGCCGCCGAGCAAGTGATCGCGACAGATGTCGATGGCCTCGACGAGGGAGAAGCCGGGAATGCTGCGCCCGCTGCCCTTTCCGACGCCGTTTTCATCGAACGAAACGAGAATCGTCGGGCGATGACACAGACGCGAGAGGCGGGAGGCCACGATGCCGATCACGCCGGGATGCCAGTTGCGCGAACCGAGCACGATGGCGGAGACTTTCTCGATGTCACCGATGCTGGCGAGCATCGCCTCGGCGTCGGCATGCACCTGCTGCTCCACGTTCTGCCGGTCCTTGTTGTGCGCCTCCAGCAGCGCGGCCAGCATGGCGCCCTCCTCGGGATCTTCGGACAAAAGGAGCTGCAGCGCCGTCGCGGCGGTGTCGAGGCGGCCTGCTGCGTTCAAACGCGGCCCCAAACGGAAACCGACGTGATGCGTCTGCACTAGGCCCTCGACGCCGGCGATCTGTTTCAGGGCGCGCAGGCCATGGCGCGTCGTTTGCGCCAGTGCTTCGAGTCCGCGCCGCACCAGCAGGCGGTTTTCGTCGATGAGAGGCACCAGATCAGCCACGGTGCCCAGCGCCACGAGATCGAGCGTCTCTTTCAGGTCGTAACTCTCGATCATCCGCGCCTTCAGCAGCGCGTGCGAGACTTTGAACACAAGCCCGGCGGTGCAGAAGTAGTGATGCGAGTCGCCGAGCTTCGGATTCACCAGTGCAAGGCAGTCCGGACGGCCCATCGGCGACAGCTCGTGATGATCGATGATGACGCAATCGACGCCGTCCTCGCGCAACTTCGCCACCTCGCCGAGTGAGGTCGTGCCGCAGTCCAGCGCGATGAGCAGGTCAGGCTTCCCAAACTGCTCGTAGCATTTGGCGATGCCGTCGTGGCTCAGCCCGTAGCCTTCCTCCATGCGCGTGGGCAGGAACAGGTGCGTGTCGAGGCCGTAGGCCTTCAAAATGAGGTGCATCAGCGCCATCGACGTCACTCCATCGACATCGTAGTCGCCGTAGAGGACGACTTTCTGCTTCTCGTCCACCGCGCGGAGGATGCGCTCCACGGCGGTGCCCATCTCCGGCAGCACCGTCGGATCTCCCAGCGTGGCGAGCTTTGGCACCAGGAAATCACGCGCCTGCTCAACCGTGGTGAAGCCGCGCTGCGTCAGCAGTTGCGCCATGAGTGGAGAAAGGCCCGTGTCGGCCGCCAGCTCCGCGGCACCCTCCACGGCAGGCTTCAGCAGCCAGCGTGGCGGACGAATGGAGATGGATGGTGATTCGGACATGAGGAGGTTTGCGCGAATGGCGCGATTCTGTATGGAACACGCGTGATGCCGAGTCAAACCGCGCTTCCAAACCGCATGTCATCGCCTGAATCATCATCCTCAAACTCCGGCCGCTGGTGGCTTGGCGTGATGGGCCTGTTTCTCATCGCCGCCGGATCGTTTTTCTCGTGGCGCATGTGGCTCTCGTATGAAAAAGCGTGCATCACACGCGGCTGGCGGGAGGTCCCGTGCCGCATCGTGTCATCACGCATCGTCAGCGAGCGTCCGACGCCGAATTCCAGTCCGGCGCATCGCGTCGAGGTGCGCTACGAGTATGAGATCGAAGGCGTGAAGCACGACAGTGCTCGCATGCGTCAGGTGGAGGCCGCGCCGACGCAGCATCTTGAGGTGGCGCGTGAAAAACAAATCAAATATCCGCCCGGCTCCGTGCGCGTCTGCTTCGTGAACCCCGTGAATCCGGACGAGGCCGTGCTGGAGCACGCCACACGCGCAGCGCTTTACTCGATCTGGTTTCCGCTGCTCTTCGTCGCCGGCGGCGTCGGCATGCTGCGCGGGGCCTTACGGCGCGCGCCACGATGACTGCATGAGCTTTTCGAGTTCGGCGACGATCTCCGGCCTCTCGGCAGCGAGGTTCTTTTCCTCACCGATGTCCATTTCGAGGTTGTGGAGCAGTTTTTCGAGCGGTTTGGCCTTCGCCTTGGCTTTCGGGGCGACCTGCCTTCCGCCGGTGTTGAGATGAATGAGCTTCCACGGCCACTTCAGCACCGCACGCTTGCCCCCTTGCTCGTTGAAGTCCCAAAACAGATGCGTGTGCTGTTTCTGGCCTTCTTTTCCGAGCAGCGTCGGTGCAAACGAGATGCCGTCGGTTTCCGTGGTGAGCTTCGCGCCGCTCAGTTCGGCCACCGTGGGCAGCAGATCCTGAAAACCGCTCACATGCTCGCTCACGCCGCCGGGTTTCACCTTGCCCGGCCACCACGCGATGAAGGGCACGCGGATGCCGCCATCGGTCATGTCGCGCTTCGTGCCTTTGAAATCGCCGTTGCTGTTGAAGAAGTCGCTTTGATGACCGCCTTCCTGATGCGGGCCGTTGTCGCTGGAGAACATGACAAGCGAATTCTCCGCGATGCCCAGCTCCCTCAAACGCGCCGTGATGCGGCCGACCTCGTTGTCCAGGAAGCGGATCAGTGCCGCAAAACCCTTCTCCGCGTCCGGCCAGTCCTTGTTTTTGAACTCCCCGTAGTCCGGGCACTCCATGCCATGCCCTAGCGGTGAATTCTTGCCCGCCTCGTTGTTCGTGTGCGGCACGTTCAGCGCGTAGTAGAGGAAAAACGGCGACTTTGCCTTCGCACGCTCGCCGAGATAACGCTGCACGTCGTCAGCCAGCAATTGCGGCACCCACGCCTTTCTTCCGTCCAGTGGGGCCACTCCCGTGCCCACGAGATCGCTGTCCTTGTAGTCCTGCGCGTTCTTGAACGAGCCTTCGATCACAGAGTTTGACAGCTCCACGATCTTGCCGTCACGGATCAGCGCCTTCGTATAAAAATTGTGCGCGTGGCTCGTGCCCACGTAGCCGAAGAACTCGTCAAATCCCTTCCGCTGCGGATCATCCAACGGCAACGGCTTGCCGAGGCCGAATTTGCCGATGCACGCCGTGTGATAGCCCGCCGTCCTCAGCAGCGACGGCACCGTCACATCGCTATCGGGAATGATCCACGGATCATTGCCGCGCACGCGGCAGTGTCCTGTGTGCAGGCCCGTCATCAGCACACAACGCGACGGCGCACACACCGTGCTGCCGGAGTAGTGCCGCGTGAATTTCATCCCCTCCGCCGCCATGCGGTCGATGTTCGGCGTCTTGAGCATCTTCTGCCCGTAGCATCCCAGATCGCCATAGCCGAGATCATCCACGAGGATGTAGATGATGTTCGGCGGCGTTTTGGCGGCGGCAAACGAGGCGAGAAAAAGGAGCGTTACTAGGCAAAGCGACTTCATGGGCTCCACGAAACGCAGGAACTCGCTCCTTGCTTCAAGAAAAGCCCTTGATCATGCCAGCACCGCCTTCACCACCTCGCCACTGACATCGGTGAGGCGGAAGTCGCGGCCTTGGAAGCGGTAGGTGAGTTGTTCGTGATCGAAGCCGAGGAGGTGGAGCATCGTGGCGTGGAGATCGGGCACGGAGACGCGGTTTTCGACGGCGGCGTAGCCGAACTCATCGGTGGAGCCATACATCTGGCCGCCTTTGATGCCGGCGCCGGCCATCCACATGGTGAAGCCCTTCGGATGATGATCGCGGCCCTTGCCGTTCTCGGCGACTGGCGAGCGGCCGAACTCGCCGCCCCACACGACGAGGGTGGTATCGAGCAGGCCGGTGATTTTGAGATCATCGAGCAGCGCGGCGATGGGGCCATCGGTCTCGGCGCAGTGGAGGTCGTGGTTCTTTTTGAGGTCGTCGTGAGCGTCCCAGGCCTTCGGGCCTTCGTTTCCGCCGCTGTAGAGCTGCACGAAGCGCACACCACGCTCGACGAGGCGACGCGCGAGCAGGCAGTTTTTGCCAAAGTGGGCCGTCACCGCGTTGTCGAGGCCGTACATCTTCCGCACGCTCTCCGGCTCGCGACTGAGGTCGGTGCATTCACTGGCGCTCATCTGCATGCGGAAGGCCAGCTCGTAGGTGTTGATGCGGGCGGCGAGCTGCGACTCGGCGGGATTCGCGGCGGCGAATTCGATGTTCCATTGCTTCAGCAGATCGAGCCGTGCCCGCTGCTGCGCCCGCGAGACGTTTTTCGGCGGCGTGAGGTAGGCGATGGGCTCGCCGCTGCTGCGGAAGGGCACGCCCTGATACGCGGCGGGCATGAAGCCGTTCGACCAGTTGAGAGCGCCATTCACCGGTGCGCCCTGATGATCGAGCAGCACGACAAAGGAGGGCAAATTTTCGCTCTCACTGCCGAGGCCGTAGGTGGCCCATGAGCCCATGCACGGCCTGCCAGGCAGGATGAAGCCGGTGTTCATCTGAAAGATGGCGGGGCCGTGATTGTTGCTCTCCGCGTGCATGCTGCGGATCACGCAGAGGTCATCGGCATGCCGGGCGAGATTGGGAAACGTCTCCGCCATGTCGATGCCGGCCTGGCCGTGCTTCCCAAAGCGGTAGTAGCTCTTCATGGCGACGTTTTTCGTCTTCCCGCCCATGAAGGCGTCCTCCTTCTTCCAGACGGGAATCGGTTTGCCGTGCCATTTCTCCAGTTCGGGCTTCGGATCGAAAAGATCGACATGCGACGGCCCGCCATACATGAACAGAAAGATGACCGACTTCGCTTTCGGCGCGAAGTGCGGCGCCTTGGGAGCCAGCGGATTCGTCGAGGACAGCACGCCTTCCGCTCCGAGCAGCGATTGCAACGCGACCGAGCCGAAACCGGCCCCGGCCTGCTGCAATATCTGTCGGCGGGTGAGGGAGTGCATCATTCGCAGGGAACAACGCCCCAATCCGAACATCCTTGCCCGCATCAGACGGGAGAATTCTGACCGGAGCATCTTCGGGCTTCCGAGCGCGCAAAATGTGCGACACTCTCGGAACGAGAATCACCACGTTCTACGCAAATTGATCCCACAGCAGTTTGACGACCATTGCGAACACGACGGTGATGAAAATAACGCGAATGAACGGCGCTCCATGGCGTATCGCCATCGAAGCACCGAGCCGGCCGCCGATGAGCTGCCCTGCGATCATGGCGAACGCGATCGGATAATGCACGCGGTCTGAAATCACAAAGACGAGCAGGGAGGCAATGTTGCTGGTGAGATTCACCACTTTGGTGAACGCGGTCGCACGCGTCAGCTCGAGACCGAGAAGCGCGATGCATGCGAGCGCCCAGAAGGCACCTGTCCCGGGGCCGAAAAAACCATCGTAAAATCCAAGAACTCCGCCCATCAGCCACGCGAAACCCACCAGGCCGAGCCGGGCCGATTTTGAAACCTTGCCGAGTCCCGGGCTCAGCAGGACGTAAAACGCGATCCCCAGCAGGAGCCATGGCACGATCTTCCTCAGCACCTCGTTGCTCACCTGCGTGACCGTCCAGGTGCCGAGCCAGGCAAACACAAACGTCACGAGAACGGTGAGACGCACCTGCGGCCATGAGACGAGCCCCGCCTTCGCATACTTTCGCACCGCCATGAGCGTGCCCCACGTCGATTGCATCTTGTTGGTGCCCAGCGCCATCTGCGGCGGCAATCCCGCCGCGAGCAAAGCCGGCACCGAAATCAATCCACCACCGCCCGCGATGGCGTCGATGAATCCGGCGCTGAGCCCGGCGAAGAAGAGAAGCGCGATGATTTCCCAAGTCATGATTCCAGCCATCCAAGCGCGGCATTCCGGCCTTCCGCAAGCATCAAACCTGCGGTCTCTGGCACTTCCAGCACAGCTCAAACTCCGCCGGATTCGCCTCCCCGCAGCCCGCGCAGGTCCACTCGACGCCGCTGGAGGCCGTCTGGTCATGATGCGGCCGCAGCAGCGCCATCGCCGCGTCGTAGTCGTCATCATTCACCACGCACAACGAAGGCTGGCACGGCGCGATGAGCACATTGATGAGCTGCGCGGTGTGCTCATTACGGATGAAGCTGGCGATACCGGCCTCATCGAGCACTGACTTATAAAAGCCGAGCCGTGTCCAATCCAGGCTGGTGAGGAGTTCTCTCATGATTTGCGGCCGAGGATGCGGTCCATCGAGTCGGAGGTCTGCCAGATCAGTGCCTCGGGGTAATGGGCATACGGGTGGAAGTATTCGAAGGTCAGGAAGCCTTTGTAGCCGGACTCGGCGAGCGCGTCGGTGACGGCGGGCCAGTTCGTGGTGCCGTCGAGCAGCGGGCGGAAGGTTTCGAGGCTGAAGTCGGTGCCTTTTTTGGTGAACTCCTTCAGGTGGACGTTCTTCGTGCGGTTGCCGAGCACCTTCGCCCAGTGCTCGGGGAACTGGAACATGCTGATGTTCCCCGTGTCGAAATGCACACGCACATGCTCGCTGTGGAAGCTGTCCACGAAGGTGTTCATCTCCATCGGCGTCATGAGGTAGCCGTTGAAGAAGATGTTTTCGATGTTGAGGCAAACTTTGAGCTTCGCCGCATGCTTTTCGAGCTGGCCGATGGCCTCGCGGGCCCGCGCATCGCACACATCATTCGCCACGGGCTCATGATCCGTGCGCCAAGGGATGTGCACGGCACCGGGCACGACGAGCACATTCTCCACGCCGAGGTCATGCGCACATTGCGCGATCTTTCCGGCCAGCTCGATGCCTTGAGCACGCTTCGCGGGATCGTTGCTCGTCAGCGGATATGGCCAAAACAGAAACGAACACAGCCCGCTGATCTGAATGCCGATCTCGTCGGCCATCTTGCGGATCTTCACGTAGTCCGCCGTGCCGTGTTTCGGCGAGAGGTCGTTGTCGAGGTCATAGTTCAGCTCGATGCCGTCGAATCCGGCGTCCTTCGCGAGTTGCAGGCACTCACGCAGCGACATGCGTTCCGGATACGGAAAGGCCCAGAGGTTGATCGACTTGAGCATGTCATACCGCTTCGTCGAACCACGTCGCACATCCGGTGTGGTGGTCGGAGCAGCTCTCGCTGGTTCAAACGCAGCCGCCGTGAGCCCCACGGAGGCGATGGTGGCTTTCAGAGCATCACGACGAGAAAGAAAATCAGGCGGGTTCATGCTGCCAATGCAATCAGAACGCCCGGAGACTGGCAAGAGGAACATGGTTGTCATTTTTTCGCCAAGCAGATGCGCTAACCACATATCAATGTGGTTAGCGCATCGGAGTCTCGGTGTTTCAGCGGCTATCGCCGCTTTTTCTGGGAGCGCTTGTGTCCATGCCCCCGCTTCAAAGGCGGCGCGCTTTTAATTTCTCTACGATCTCCTTCACGGGATTCGCGCCGATTTCGCCTCTCCGGCTTGTCTGAAAGCGGTGTGCCACCGCGCTGCACCACGAGCTGGAAATCGACCTGCTTCTTCACGCTGTCCACCTTGTAGATTTGCACAATGACGTTGTCTCCGAGACGGATGACGCGGCGGGTGTGGCGACCGATGAGCTGGCCGCTGGCGGGATCGAACATGTAGAAGTCGTCGGGGATCGCGGAGAGCGGCACCCCGCCGCTCATGCCGAGCTCCGGCACATCGACAAAGAAGCCAAAGTTCCGCACGTCGGTCACGAGCGCGGAATACTGTTGCGGCTTTTTGGAGGCGAGCTGGGACTTGAGGAAGGCGTAGAGCTTCACGTCCTTGCTGTCACGCTCGGCGTCGGCCGAGTTCTTTTCCGTCGTGGTGATGTGATCGGCGATCTGTTTCGCTGCCTGGGATTGCAGCTCCACTTTATCGAACAGCGAGCGATGCACGACAAGGTCGGCGTAGCGGCGGATTGGCGAGGTGAAGTGGGTGTATTTCGTTTTCGCGAGGCCGTAATGCCCAAGCGGCTCCACAGCGTAACGAGCGCGCATGAGCGAGCGCAGGAAGCCGATCTTTAACGCCTGGCCGATGGGTAGCGTGCCGAGCTTGCCGAGCAATTTTTGCACCTCCGGCCGGTGATTGAGGTTTCCGCAGGGCACGCGATGGCTGAGCACGTCCTCCCGGTAGTCGTTCAGCTTCTTCTCCTTCGGTGCTTCGTGAATGCGATACACGCTGGGCCTGTTCAGGGCCATCAGCCGGCCTGCGACGGCCTCGTTGGCCAGGAGCATGAACTCTTCGATCAACTGATGCGATGCGTCGTTTTCCATGCGGTCAATGCGCAGCACGCGCCCCCGATCATCGAGGCGGATCTTGTTCTCCGGGAAGTCGAGGTCGAGCGAGCCGTTTTTGAAACGCAACTGCCTCACTTTCTGCGCCAGATGATGCGCGTCATGCAGCATGTGCTCGATCTCCCCCTGCGGAGCGCGTTGCAAGGTGGCGAACGCCTCCTGGTAAGTGAAGCGGTACTTGGAATGGATCACCGCGGCATAAAATTTGGAACTGACCACGTGACCGTCCTTGCTGAGGACGAACTCCACACATTTGGTCAAACGATCCACACTTGGCTTGAGCGAGCACAATTCGTTGCTCAACGCCTCCGGCAGCATCGGAATGACGCGATCGACGAGGTAGGTCGAGTTGCCGCGCTTCTTCGCCTCCACGTCCAAAGCGCTGCCAGGCCGCACGTAGTGGGACACATCCGCGATGTGAACCCACAGCCGCCATTGGTCATGACCGTGCTTTTCGATGCAGATCGCGTCGTCAAAGTCCTTCGCATCATCCGGGTCGATGGTGATGACATTGTGCGAGCGGCAATCGACGCGGCCTTTGCACTCGTCGGCGCCAGGCTGGTTGTCCGGCCGCGATTTGGCGATCGTCTGCGCCTCATGCAGCACGTTCTTCGGAAAGCTCAGCGGCAGGTCGTAATGGCGAATCACGGAGAGCATGTCCACACCTTCCGCGTCCGGCGGGCCGAGCACTTCGACGATCTCGCCTTCGGGTGAAGTCTGCTTGGACTCCCAAAAGGTGATTTCAACGACCACCTTGTCTCCGACGTTCGGCTTGCGGCCCACATCACGAGGCTCGGACACATAAACGGCCCCCGGCAGTCGCGGATCATCCGGCGTCACATGCAGCGATGTCTTGGAGCGTTGCAGCGTGCCAACGAAACGAGTGCGCTTGCGTTCCAGCACACGCACCACGCTGCCACTTTGCTCCTGCGGCCCGGGTTTGCGGAGTCCCTGCGGACGCACGTCCAGACGCACGAGCACGCGGTCGCCGTGCATCGCGGTGTCCGTGGCGCTTTCCGGGATGCTGATTTCGCCGATGCCAGCCTCGTCCGGCTGCACAAAGCCGCGTCCTCCGCGTGTGATCTGGATCACACCGGGGACCAGGTCCGCCTCCTTGGCCACGATGTAGCGGTTGCCCTTCGTGCGGACGATTTTTCCCTGTTTCTCCAGGCTTTTGAGCAGGCTTTGCAGCACCTGCTGTTGATTGGGCTTCATGCCCAGTTGGGAGAGAAGCTCCGGCACATTCGAGGGGATATAGTCCTCACTGCCGAGCAACCTCAGTAGTTTCATTTCCATCCGACCACCATCGCACGAAAGCCGGAAAAGACGAATCATTCGTCATTTTGAGAGCGGCGGCGGCCTGAATTCCCGATTGATGAACAACCGGAGCTTCTTCATGGCGTTCTCCAAATCCTCACGCATCGCCGCGATCTCCGGCTCAAGCTTTTCATCCACCGGAGTGCTCGTCAGGCGTTCAAATCGCTCAATCAGAGGCTGCCCGTCCTCACGCAGGCCGCATCGTTCGATCAAATCGCGCACCTGCGCGGCTTGAGCGCGGGTTTCCTCGATCAGGGCAAGCACATCGTTCTCTGTTGTCTCACCAGCCTGCAGCAGACGCAACTGCTGGCAGAGGAACAGGCGGCAGCGCGCCGGACGCCTTTCGTAAATCGTGCAGCACAGTTCCTTCAACGCCGGACAGGGCTGCTCCATGTGAAACTCGCCTTCCTTGCCGCGGATTCGCATCCCGAGCTTCGCCAGCTCGGACGGCCGATCCCCATGCTGCATCTTCACGATTTGAAACATTGTTCCGTCACAGCACAACCCGCAGGCAGTGCACAGGCGCGAGGCGATGCTGGAGAAAACTTCCGCGTTCATGGTCAGTCACAGCGCCCTGCGGCCAGCTCGAGCACCTGGATTGTTTTCCGCACGTTGGCCTCCAGATCGAGCGGCTCCCGCGTTTTGACCGGGCCGGCATCCCTTCGCGAGCGCCAGTGGTTCACGCACATGCCCAGCGTGGCAAAGTCGCGTGGATCGTCGAGGACGTGGCCGTTGACTCCGGAGTCGATCAATTCGGATGCGCCGTTAAAGCTGGTCGTGATCGCGGGAAGGCCGGCAGCCAGGGCTTCAGTGACCACATTCGAGCAGGGCTCGTAGATTGGCAGAAACGTGAGCACATCAGCGGCGGCGTAAGCGGCCTCGACATCGGACAGCGGACCGGTGAGGATGACGTTGGGCGGAATCCTGCCGCGCATGCGGTCACGCG
This sequence comes from Prosthecobacter sp., assembly GCF_044236155.1. Lineage (GTDB taxonomy): Bacteria > Verrucomicrobiota > Verrucomicrobiia > Verrucomicrobiales > Verrucomicrobiaceae > Prosthecobacter. Next base: position 387,027 of record NZ_JBIIHA010000002.1, on the reverse strand, counting down.
TGACAACGAGCAGCTTGAGCGACGGGTCGTCGCTTCGAGCGGCCATGAACTGTAGCAGCCATGGCAGCCCTTTGCGCTCCCAGCCAGACCCCACGAAGATGAGGACGAAATCATCGTCCTTCAGGCCAAAGCGCCGCCGCGAAGCCTGGCGGTCGGCGTTTTGAAAGCGCCCCACCTCCACGCCGTTGCGCACGAGATGAATGCGCTCCTGTGGAAAGGACGGAAAGTGTCGCGCGATCTCTCCACGCACCATTTCTGAGTTCACGATGATCTGTTTCGTGTTCTTCGGATCAAAGGTGCGCGCCTCAAGCGCCATCATGTTCCGATGAAACGCCCCAAGGCCGACGAAGGGACGCTTCCAGCACGGGGCGAACTGTTTGCGGCGCTCCAGCCACACGCGGTGCAAGCCGTCTCCGGCGCGATAGACATCTTGTTTCAGCGTGCGCTCCAAACTGAAGACGCAGTCGAATTTTTCCTGCTGCAAAGCCTCCTTCAGATTCTCCGCGAAACGCAGGGGACGCTCCGCGCGGGGCGCATCGACGTTGATGGTGTGAAACTGAACGCCATCGGCCTGTCCCTGCCATTTCTCGGCGAACAAATGGGTTTCATGACCCGCGGCGGTCAGCGCCGCCAGCAGGCGCTGCATGTAAAGCTCCGCGCCTCCGGTGGCGGAGTATTGGCGGCGGATGAGGGCGAGTTTCATCGGTGAATGCTCACGACTGCTTTTTCTTCCACTCGTCGAAACTGGCCTTCGGAGTGCGAAAGACCGCTCCGCAGCGCGGACAGGTGATCTGGGCCACTCCGTCTTCAAAAATATGATCCAGGTCATCCTGCGGCAGACGCATGATGATGGGCATAAGCCGCTCCACCGAGCAGCCGCACTCAAAGACATAGCCGCGTGTTTCGAGCAGCGTGAGGTGCTCCGTCTGCTCGAGCTCAAGCACGTTTTCGAGGGCGAGCTCCGTCAGCCAGATCTCGTCGCAGTCCGGCTCGGCGGAGATTTGGACGAATTCCTCGTCCTGCAGGCGGAACAGCCGCGTGCGGCGCTGCTCGCTTGTCGTGTAGAACTGCTCGACGGCGGTGAAGATGTCGCCGCCCTTGAACTCGATCATGCTTTGACGCGTGGGATGATTCGGCCGCGTGGTCTGCGATATGAAAAGCGCCTCGCCCTCCTGCTTCACATCCTCGGTGAAAATCCGGCCTGTCACGCGACCCGGCTGCGTGCTGCCGGTGACGAACAGGTTCGCCCGCTGCGGCTCCTTCACATGAATCGTCCACGCCGTCGTTTCATCATGCGGGCGCGAGCAGAGATGCAGCGCCAGCGCGGCGAGGCCATCTTTGAGTATTTGATCCAGCGGCTCCGCATGCTGGATGCCGTGCTGCATGAGGTGCAGGTAATAATCGAGATACAACGGGCTGAAACGCCCGCGAACGAGCATGGCGTTGCGCTTCCGCACAAAGTAGGAGCGGAGTTCCACCACGGAAAGGTCCGGTTCAAGCATCTGACTCATGGCGCTGCTATCTCACTGGAAAAAGAAGGGCGCAAGCCTGCGCTACTGCCCCGCCACGCCACGAAACTTCTGGCGGTAAGCGCTGGGCGTGGTGCCCATGACTTCGCGGAAACGGCGGTTGAAGTTGGCAAGGTTGCGGTAGCCGCAGTCCATCGCGATGTCGGTGATGTTTCCCGCGTCCTCCGCCAGCATGCGGCAGGCGCGGCCGATGCGCACCTCGTTCACATATTCGGGCACCGTCTTGCCCGTGCGCGAATGGAAGAAGCGGCTGAAGGCTCCGAGGCTGAGATGAGCTAGCTTCGCCAGCCTCTCGCGGTCGATCTCCTCGGTGAGATGCGTGTGGATGAAGTCCACCACGCGTTCCATCCGCCCCTGGTCGGCGGATTCGAGCTTCGGCTCGTAGCTGGCGCTCGCGAGCGGCTTCAGCTCGGTCGAATTCGCCAGCGCGTTCAGGATGGCGAGCAGTTCGATCACGCGGGCGAGTCCCTCGCTGTTCGCGAGGCGCTTCATGTGCTCAGTGACGGCGGCACGGGTGCTCCCGCGCACCTCCAGTCCGCGCGCGGCGCGTTGCAGCAGGCGTTTCAGCGGCTCCGCCTCTGGGAGCGTGAAGAAATCACGCCCAAGGAAGGTTTCGTCGAAGCGCACGATGATCGCCTTCACATCGCGGGCCTTCGGCCCCGTGTCCTGATGCCATACATGCGGCAGGTTCGAGCCGAGCAGCACGATGTCTCCATCCGACAACGTGCCGATGTTATCCCCCACCACCCGATGACCGCGGCTCTCAATCGCCAGCGTGAGCTGGTACTCGGGATGGAAATGCCAGCGTGTGCCGTAGTCCGGACCATTCACCACCTCGCAATGGAAGGACTCCCATTGGCGCTTGGGGACTTTTTCAAAGACAGGCTTCATGGCTGGATGGTTGAAGTTTCAACAAGGATTGTCTTCCATCCGGCATGCGGGATCAAGCATCCAGGATCTACACGTCCTCATCCTTGTCTCCTTCGCCGGCCTTCTTGCCGCGGAGCATGGCTTCCATGAAGGCATCAAGGTCGCCGTCCATGATGTCGGAGATATTGCTGGTCTTTTCGCCGGTACGAAGGTCTTTGACCATCTGATAGGGCTGGAAGACGTAGCTGCGAATCTGAGAGCCCCAACCGATGTCGCTCTTCTCGCCGTATTGCTTGTTCAACTCGGCCTTTCGCTTGTCTTCCTCGATCTGGTAAAGCTTCGCCTTCAACATCGCCATCGCCTTGGCGCGGTTCTTCGGCTGGCTGCGCTCCACCTGGCAGGCGACGATGACGCCGCTGGGGATGTGCGTGATACGCACGGCCGTCTCCACCTTGTTCACGTTCTGGCCGCCTTTGCCGCCGGCACGGTAAGTGTCGATCTTGAGGTCTTCCTCGCGAATCTGGATGTCGATGTCGTCCTCGGAGTCAGGTGTGACATCAATGGAGGCAAAGGACGTGTGGCGCTTCTTCGCGGCGTCGAAAGGCGAGATGCGCACGAGGCGGTGCACGCCGCGCTCGGTTTGCAGGAAGCCAAAAGCGTTCTCGCCGATGACTTCGAGCGTGGCGGAGCGGGTGCCGACATCGTCACCGGCCTCATGGTCGATCAACTCAACCTTGTAGCCCTTGCGCTGGCACCAGCGCTGATACATGCGCATGAGCATGTCCGCCCAGTCGCAGGCCTCCGTGCCGCCCGCGCCAGAATGAATGGTGATGAAGGCGTTGCCACGATCAAACGGCCCCGAGAGAAGCAGCTCGAGCTCGTAAGCGGAAATGTCGCCGGTGAGTTTCTTGTATTCCTGCTCGACTTCGCGCCAGGTCTCCATGTCCCCGGCCTCCTTGCCGAGCTCGATGAGCCCGTCGAAGTCATTCACGCGGGATTCAAGGTCGGTCAAAGGACCGATCTTCTTTTTAATGACGTTTGCGCGGTCAATGATCTTCCGCGCAGCGTTCGCGTTATCCCAGAAGCCGGGGGCGCCCATGCGGTCCTCCAGCATTGCCAGCTCGTCCTTTAATTTCGGGACGTCAAAGATACCTCCGGAGCTCCCCCAGGCGGGCCTTCAGGGCGGCGGTGTCGAGGGATTGCAGGTCGGTGAGGATGGTCTTGCTGGAGTTTTCCATACGGGGTAAATAGCGGCTGGGCGCGTGAGTTCAACGCCTTTGTCATCATGGAGAAAACGGAGGCCATTCTGATCGGACGCACGCGCTACGCGGAGACCAGCCTCATCGTGCAATGGTGCTCGCCCGAGATCGGGCTCTTCAAAACGATGGCGAAGGGCGCGCTGCGGCCAAAATCACCGCTCAATGGCGTTCTGGACCTCTTCGTGTCCGCCGAACTCCGCTTCGTCCGCAGCAAGTCCAGCGATCTGCACACACTGGCCGAGGCTCGGTGGACAAATCCGCGTCTCGGCCTGCGTGAAAGCTACGGCCGCGTGCTTGCCGCCACCTATCTCGTCAAATTGATCGCGCTCGTCGCCGAAACCGGCTCTCCGATCCCGGACATTCACGAACTCCTCGTCAAAGCGCTCGACTACCTCGGCGCAAAGGATCCCGTGCCAGCGCTGATCATGCGCTTTGAACAACGCCTCGCCGAAATGCTAGGCATCATCCCCGAAGGTGAAAGCGGCCTGGCCGCCACCGCGATCGAAGACAGCTTTCAACGCAAGCTGCCAGTGCAGAGGCGGCAGGTGTTTGACTGGATGGCGGAGAAGACTTGAGAAGTCACTTCAACGCCTCTTCAATGGCTGCCAACAATTCGGGCGAGTCAGGCTCCACGTCAGAGCCGAAACGCTTCAAAATCTTGCCGTCCTTGCCGACGAGGAATTTCTCGAAGTTCCAGCCGACTTCGCCCGCGCTGGACTGCAAAGCGGCGTAAAGCGGGTGCTTCGCATCGCCTTTGATCGAAACTTTGGAGAACATGGGGAAGGTGACCTTGTAGTTTTCGGTGCAGAAGGTCTTGATGGCGGCCTCGCTGCCAGGCTCCTGGCCACCGAAGTCGTTGCAGGGAAAACCGAGCACGGCGAGCCCCTTGCCACCCATCTTTTCATGCAGCGCCTGCAAACCGGCATACTGCGGTGTGTAGCCGCACTCGCTGGCGACATTGACGATGAGCAATACTTTGCCCGCGTAGGCCTTGAGCGCTGTATCCTTGCCGTCGATGTCTTTGACAGTGATGTCTTGGACGTTGGAATCAGCAGCGATGGCGAGGGAGGTCATGAGGAGGGAGAGAAGAATGGTTTTCATGGTCTGAGGTATACGTGCGCGGAGAGGAAAATGACGAAACCAGAATGAGGAATGCCGAATGAGGCCCGAATGCTTCAAATCTTGGTTCAATCGGACTTCATCATTGATTCGTCATTCGCCATTCTGGTTTCGTCATTCCTTGTGCTCCACCATGCTGAGAAAGATGTCCTCCAGCCGCTGGCCGTGCCGCTCATGCTGCGCCCGGAGTTCGGCCAGCGTGCCGAGCGCGATGAGCTTGCCGTGATTGATGATGCCAATGCGGTCGGCGAGCTCCTCGGCGATGTTGAGCAGATGCGTGCTCATGAGGACAGTCGTGCCGCGCTGGCTGCGCTCCTTGATCTCGCGCTTGACCGTGCGCGCGTGGATCGGGTCAAGGCCGACCATCGGCTCGTCGATCACAAAGACTTTCGGATCATGCAGCAAAGCGCTGGCGATGGCGAGACGCTGACGCGTGCCGTGGCTGAGATTCTCGATGCGCTGACGCGTGTGCTCGTGCAGCGCGAATTTCGTGAACAACTCGTTCGTCTGCGCCGCCGCGTGGTCACGATCCATTTCAAACAGCTCCGCGATGAAGTCCATGAACTCGAACGGCGTGAGCTTTTCATAAAAGACGGCCACGTCCGGCACGTAGCCGAGCAGCGCCTTCGCCTTCAGCGGCTCCTGCTGGATGTCGTGGCCGCAAAGGCGCACACGGCCAGCGTCGGGCTTCATGAGGCCGGTGAGCAGCTTCATCGCGGTCGTCTTGCCCGCCCCGTTCGGGCCGAGGAAGGCAAACAGCTCGCCGGGCTGGATCGTGAGGTTCAGTCCATCGAGCGCCCGCAGGTCGCCGTAGTTCATCATGAGGTTTTCGATCTCGATCATGCGTGTGAAAAAAATCTACCGGTGTCCGCCTTCCTGCAGCCCGTTGATGGTCGGCTCCAGCAGCGAGTAGCCATCCGGCATGTCAATGCGGGCCAGTTCCCCGGCTTCAGTGAAGAGCATTTTTACCTCATGCATGCCAAACAGCGGCAATGTGAGCACAAAGCACTTCCGCTCGCGTCCGGCCAGCATCATCAGCCCTTCGCGCGCCTGGAGCTTCATCGCGTTCGGGCCCGCGCCTCCAGCCGGCATGCCGCCTGCGAGCATGGGCAGCAGCGCAAGCAGGCCCTCCTGGCCGCCGCCGAGAAGAAGCTTCACATCCTGCGAGTTCATGATGACACGCCGGCCTTGTTTCACGAGAAGATCGGGCGCGCCCTGATTGTCGCTCCAGGACATCCTCAGACTGGCATCTCGTCGGGGAAAGTCCGCAAAGATGGTCAGATGCTGCCAGCGCTCGGCGTCGGCGAGGATGCAGGCCACGCTCCAGGATGCCTCGACATGACGGCGGTCTTCACCGTCCGGCTGCTCCACCACGCCACGCGCCAGGATGTCATAAACCGTCTGGTGATTCGGCTTGATGCGCTGGCTGACCTGAAAGCTCGCGTGGCCGATCTTCTCGCGGTGATGATACAGATGAAGCTGGCTGCCAAAGGAGTCCGACTGGCGCAAAAACAAGTCGATCACCACTTTGGGCGGCACCACGGCAAAACGTGAAGCCTCGGGGAAATAGACATCACGCACGAGCAGTCCGGACATCACCGCCCAGAAAAGCACCGTCAAAACTGCCGCCGCGCGCCAGATCATGTTTCGCCGTGTTTTGGCAGGAAACCTCCGCGCTGGCAAGCCTTGCGGCATTCAGGCGAAAACTTTCTCGCCATCATCACGCAGCCTTGCCACGATGCGCCCATGCGCCTGCTGCTCGCCTTCGTTTTCATCTCGCTCGTTGTTTCCGCCGCCGAAACGCGACCGCCGAACGTCGTGATCATTCTGGCCGACGATCTCGGCTACGCGGATCTCGGCTGCTTTGGCAACACGCGGATCAAGACGCCGAACATCGACCGCATGGTGGCGGAGGGGATGAAGCTCACGAGTTTCTACGTGTCGCAGGCGGTGTGCAGCGCGTCGCGGGCCTCGCTCATGACCGGCTGCTATGCGAACCGCGTCGGCATGCAGGGCGCGCTGAATCACACGAGCAAGGAGGGCATTCATCCCGACGAGCTGCTGATGCCTGAGATGTGCCGTGAGGCCGGCTACGCCACCGGTGCCTTTGGAAAATGGCATCTCGGCACCTACCCGATGTTTAATCCGCTGCAGAACGGCTTCGATGAATTCCTCGGAATTCCCTATTCGAACGACAACAGCAAGTACCACCCGTCGCTCGCGAAGGAAATGCCTCCCCTGCCCTTCTACGATGGCTTGAAAATCATCGAGACCGATCCTGACCAAAGCCAGTTCACCCGCCGCTTCACCGAACGGGCGACGAGCTTCATCGAGCGCAACAAATCCAGGCCTTTCTTCCTCTACCTCCCCCATGTCATGCCCCATGTGCCGATCTTCGCCTCCGACGCGTTTCGCGGAAAATCGGACGCGGGCCTCTACGGCGATGTCGTGGAGGAACTCGACTGGTCCGTGGGCAAGATTCTCGATGCGATCCAGCGCTGCGGCCTCGAACGCGACACGCTCGTCATCTTCTTTTCCGACAACGGCCCGTTTCTGAGCTACGGCAACCATGCGGGCAGCGCGAAGCCGCTGCGTGAGGGCAAGCTGACGACCTTTGAGGGTGGCGTGCGCGTGCCTTTCATCGCCCGCTGGCCGGGACGTGTGCCTGCGGGCAAAGTTTGCGATGAGCCGGTGATGGAAATCGACTTGCTCCCGACGATCGCCGGTTTGGCCGGCGGAAAGCTCTCGGAGCGCAAAATCGACGGTCTGGACATCCTGCCGCTGCTCGAAGGAAGAGCCGGGGTGAAGTCGCCACATGAAGCCTTGTTTTTTTACGGCGGTGATGAGTTGCAGGCCGTGCGCAGCGGCGAGTGGAAGCTGCATTTCCCGCATCCTTACATCACCGTGGATGGCGAGCCAGGCCGCGATGGCAAACCGGCGAAGTTTGGCCAGATGAAGCCGAAATCGATCATGCAAAGCGGCATCGCGGGCATCGCCTCGCGGCATGGTTATCGCGTGGAGAACGTCGATCTGTCGCTGTTCAACCTCAAAGACGATCCAGGTGAATTACATAACATCGCGGCGGAGCATCCTGAAATCGTGAAACGCTTGCGGGCACTCGCGGAAACCACACGCAAAGAGCTGGGCGATGCCCTGCAAGGCACGAAGGGCGCGGAGAACCGCCCGCTGGGCATGGCGCCATGATTTGATCACCGCCGCGCCCGTTCTTGCGCGATCACCTCGCGGATTCGCTCCATGCGGTTCTCAGGGCTCGGATGCGAGCTCATGAAGTCGGAGCGGCCGGCGCCACCACTGACCTCCGCGAGGATTTCCATCACTCCGATGAGCGCCTCGGGTTCGTAGCCTGCCTGGATCATAAAACGCACGCCGAGCGCGTCGGATTCCGACTCATCATCGCGGCTGAACTTCATCACCTTGTATTGCGCCACCATCTGCGCGATCTGCGCGCCGGTGTTGTTGTGGCCGTCGGAGAGCAGCACGCCCAGCCCTTGTGCCAGCCCGCTCCAAAGCCGTGAATTCGCCATCTGCTCGTTCGAATGGCGGCCAACGACATGCCCCATCTCATGCCCGAGCACTCCGGCGAGCTGGTCTTCTGACTTGAGCCTTCGAAACAACGCCTCGGTGATGAAAATCTGCCCGCCCGGCAGCGCAAAGGCATTCACGGTCTGGTTGTCGGCCAGCAGATGGAACTGAAACCGGTATGGCGTCTGTTTCGCGGCGGTGGAGGCGATCAGACGCGCACCCACCTGCTCCACGAGCGCGCGTCCGGCGGCATCCCGTGACAGGCCGCCGCTCTCGCGGATCATCTGCGGCGAGGATTGCAGGCCGAGGGCGATTTCCTCCTGCGGCGTGGCTAGCGCCAGCTTCTGCGTGCGGCCGGTGAACTCGTTCTGATACTCTGTAGTGCCGAGCCAGTGATAGGCGAGCGTGCCCCCAATGATGAGCAGGGCCATCAGGACGCGCGGATGCATGGTGCAGCCGCGTCGGCCGCGGTAATCACCATCAAAAAAGGCCAGCCCGGCTCGCAGCAGACGTTGGAACGTGGAGATCATGCGGCCTGCTTATACCGCATGGAAAAACCTTGAGCCAGCGACGAATTTGCGGCATGGCAGAAGCATGTCGTTGTTTCAGGAGCACGAGCAAGTGGTGGACTGGGGCCGCAAGGGCTCGCAGGCAGTGGTCACGCTCGCGTGCCTGTTCATCGTCCTCACCGGACTGAAAATTGCCGCCGGCGTGCTGGTGCCGGTCGCTTATGCGTTTTTTCTCGCCGTGCTGAGCTATCCGCTTGTGCGCTGGCTGCGCAGGCACCGCGTGCCCGCGGGCCTGGCTCTGGGGGCCACGATGCTGGTGAACCTGAGCGTGCTGGCAGGATTGCTCACCGTGGGTGTGCGCCTGCTGATCAGCTTTTGGGCCGACCTGCCTCGCTACCTGCGCGGACTGGAACAGTACTCGAACGACATCGGCGCATGGCTGGAGTTAAAGGGCGTGGAAGGCGCGAAGACCACCATGAGCGGCATCTTTGACTGGAACACCCTGGTCGGCTACGCCACGCAGCAGGACGTGATGAGCAATCTCACGGGATTTCTGGGGAGCACCTTCGGCACACTGGCCACCGTGCTCGCCAGCTTCATCATGACGCTAATCGTGATGATGTTCATACTGATGGAGGCGCGGGGCACCCACAGCCGGCTCCAGGCGGTGAACCTCTCCGGCGGACCGGATTTCACCGGCCTGATGCGCAGCGCGGACGACATCCAGAAGTATCTCGGCGTGAAAACGCTCATCAGCGCGCTCACAGGACTGTTGGCGGGCTTTTGGTGCTGGTTCTTCGACCTGCATTACCCGCTGCTCTGGGCCCTGCTGGCCTTCCTTTTCAATTTCATCCCGGCGGTGGGCAGCACGGCGGCTTCGCTTCCCGCGATTGTGGAGGCGCTCGTCCAGCACGGGCCTGTGACCGCGGTTTTAGTTGCCATCGGTTACGGCGGGATCAATTTCTGCCTCGATAACTTCGTGCAGCCCACGATGCTCGGGAACCGCTTCGGCATCTCGCCGTTGGTGGTGATCCTCTCGGTCATCTTCTGGGGCTGGCTGTGGGGCCCGCTGGGCATGTTCCTGGCCGTGCCGCTGACGATGGTGCTCAAGGTGCTGCTCGACAACAGCGCGGAGTTTCAATGGATCTCCGTCGCCATGGCGAAGAAGAAAGTGCGCCACGGCGAAGTCGAGGTCGCAGGCTACGACCTGCACCTCAACGAAGGCGAGACAATTGGCAGCGGAGCAAGCACGGAGATCCCTGGGCAGAAGTGACGCGTCTGCCTATTGTTGCAGCACACTTGTGCCATCGAGCCTCTTTGTGAAGAGGACTGCCAGACACCTCAAAACACGCCGTAGCCTCGACAAATCAAGGTTGGCAGCCGCATGCATGCCTGTGGCATGCTTTTAGCAAAGAAGTGTTCAAACAACCAACCACCTGACCAACCATGTCCCCCGAAAAATTCACCGTGAAGCTTCAAGAGGCCTTCAATGCCGCTCAATCCGTCGCCACGCGGCATGGGCAGCAGGAATTGAAGCCTGTGCATCTTCTCACCGCCCTGCTCGAACAAGAAGGCGGCATCGCCGCGCCACTGTTTGAAAAAGCCGCGGTCAATCCTTCTGCCGCGCAGGCTTTGAAGAGCGGCGTCGAGGGCGTGCTGGCCAAGTTGCCGAAGGTATCCGGCGCCTCTGGCGGCCTTTACCTTTCCGGTGAGTTCCGCGAGCTCATGACAAAGGCCGAGGACGAGCAAAAGAAGCTCAAGGATGAATACCTCAGCGTCGAGCATGTGTTGTTGGCGCTTTTCAAAACAAAGTCGGAACTCTCTGATGTGCTGAAGCAGGCCGGGCTGACTTATGACACGGTCTCGAAGGCCCTCACTGCCGTGCGTGGATCGCAGCGCGTGGTCGATCAGGACCCGGAGGGCAAATATCAGACGTTGGAGAAATACGGCACCGATCTCACTGCTCGCGCGAAGCAGGGCAAGATCGACCCCGTCATCGGTCGCGATGAGGAGATCCGCCGCGTCATGCAGGTGCTCAGCCGCCGTAGCAAAAACAACCCCGTGCTCATTGGCGAACCCGGCGTGGGCAAGACGGCGATCGCGGAAGGTCTCGCGCGACGCATTGTCGCCGGCGACGTGCCGGATTCGCTCAAGGGCAAGCGCCTCATCAGCATGGACCTCGGCGGCATGATGGCCGGCGCGAAGTTCCGTGGCGAGTTCGAGGAGCGCCTGAAGGCCTTCTTGAAGGAGGTCACGTCGAGCGAAGGCGAGATCATCCTCTTCATCGACGAGCTGCATACCATCGTCGGCGCTGGCAAGGCTGAGGGCGCGATGGACGCGGGCAATCTGCTCAAGCCCCAGCTCGCTCGCGGTGAGCTCCGCTGCATCGGCGCGACCACGCTCGACGAGTATCGCAAGTACATCGAGAAGGACCCCGCGCTCGAGCGCCGCTTCCAGCCTGTGCTCGTTGGTGAGCCCAGCGTCGAGGACACCATCGCCATCCTGCGCGGCCTGAAGGAGCGCTACGAGGTCCACCACGGCGTGCGCATTCAAGACGGCGCCATCATTGCCGCCGCCACGCTCAGCAATCGCTACATCACCGACCGCTTCCTGCCGGACAAGGCCATTGACCTCGTCGATGAGGCCGCCAGCCGCATCAAGATCGAACTCGACTCCATGCCCACGGAGATCGACGTCATCGAGCGCGAGATCATGCAGCACGAGATGGAGCGCCAGGTGCTGAAAAAAGAGAAGGACGCCGCCTCCAAGGCCCGCCTCGAAAAGCTCGACAAAGAGACCGCCGACCTCAAAGAGAAGTCCTCCGCCCTCAAAGCGCAGTGGATGAAGGAAAAAGAGGCCGTGCAGGCCGGTCGGAAGGTCAAAGAAGAGATCGACCGCCTCCGCACCGAACTCGAACAAGCCCAGCGCAAAGGCGACTTCGGCCGCGCTGGTGAGATCCAATATGGCCTCATCCCCGATTTGGAGAAGAAGCTCCAAGCCGCCCCCACCGAGAACCGCGAACCGAGAACCGCGAACACGCTTCTGCGTGAAGAAGTCGCCGAAGAAGACATCGCCCGCGTCGTCGCGAACTGGACTGGCATTCCCGTCTCACGTCTTCAGGAAGGCGAGCGCTCAAAGCTCGTCAAAATGGAGGAACGCCTCAGCGCCCGCGTCATCGGGCAAAAGGACGCCATCACCGCCGTCAGCAATGCCGTGCGCCGTGCCCGTGCGGGCATTCAGGATGAGAATCGCCCCATCGGCAGCTTCCTCTTCCTCGGCCCCACCGGCGTCGGCAAGACGGAGCTTTGCAAAGCGCTCGCCGAGTTCCTCTTCGACGACGACAACGCCATGACGCGCATCGACATGAGCGAATACATGGAGAAGCACAGCGTCAGCCGCCTCATCGGTGCGCCTCCCGGATACGTCGGCTATGAAGAAGGCGGCCAGCTCACCGAGGCCGTGCGCCGCCGTCCTTACAGCGTCGTCTTGTTCGACGAGGTCGAAAAAGCGCACCCGGATGTCTTCAACACCCTGCTCCAGGTGCTCGACGACGGTCGCATCACTGACGGCCAAGGCCGCACAGTCGATTTCAAGAACACGGTCCTCATCATGACCAGCAACATCGGCAGCGCCGCCATCCAGGATGTCAGCAATCCCGAGCAGCGCGACGCCTTGGTGCGCGACAGCCTGAAGCAGTTCTTCCGTCCCGAGTTCCTCAACCGCATCGACGAGATCGTCATCTTCGACCGCCTCGACGCCGCGCAGCTCGACCAGATCGTGAAAATCCAGCTCCAGCGCGTCATCGACCGCCTCGCGAAGCAGAACATCCACCTCACCGTCACCGACGACACCACCCGCCACCTCGCCGATGCCGGCTTCGATCCCGTCTTCGGTGCCCGCCCCCTCAAACGCGCCATCCAAAAGCACCTCCTCGACCCGCTGAGCCTCGCCGTCCTCGAAGGCAACTTCAAAGAAGGCGACCACATCACCGCGCAGTTGAAGGGCGGGAAGGTGGTGTTTGAGAAGAGGTGACGAAGTGCCGCCTTGTGCTTCTTTGGATGTCTATCAAACATCCTCGAAGCACCTCCGAATGAGGACGCATAGGGAAAGCCTCGCAAATCTCGCGAAAATCGGCCTGTGATCGTGAATTTGAGAGGCGAAACCTTCGGGAAGCCTTACCCGCCTCTCGTGGTCACTTTCTCACCGCCACGCTGGCGGGTGGTGCAGCCAGTCCTGCACAACTCCTCGCTGCGGTGTCAGCCAGCGGCTTTCACGAGCCTTGCGCGGGGCCTTCCACTCACGGAAGATGCGGATATGATCGTTTGCGACGCGAGTCCGGCTGCTGTGATGGCGTCGATCACCGCGGTGCTCATCGATTTCTGCCACATGCTGCTCAACGCCAATGAATTCATTTATATCGACTGACCGCCGCATGCTTGCCTGCCTGTGCGCCATGCTTCTCCCCGCTGTGCTCCACGCGGACGACGACACGCTGGCTGCAGAGGTGCGGGGGAAGGGTTGGATCGTGTTCCCGGCGCGGACTGAGATGGGCGACTGGGACGTCTATCTCATGCGGCCCGACGGCTCGCAGCGGCGCAACATCACGAACACGCCGGACGCGAATGAATCCTATCCGCTGTTCTCCCGCGACGGCACGCGTGTGCTCTTCCGGCGGCTGGCTCGCGGTGAGAATATCGATGGCAACGACTACGGACGTCAGGGCGTGCCCGTGGTCGCGAGCAGCGACGGCACTGATGCGAGGGTGCTGGGCGGCGAGGGCGACTTGCCGTGGGCGAGCTGGAGCCCGAACGGCAAGGAGTTAGTTTGCCTCTCGCTCAAGGGCGTGACGTTCGCCGATGCGACGACGGGAAAGGTGACGCGCACTTTGAAGCGCAGCGGTTTCTTCCAGCAGCTCACGTGGTCGCCTGACGGCAAGTGGCTCAGCGGGGTGTCGAATTCGTTCGGCACCGCATGGAGCGTGGCCCGCATGAATGCGACGACCGGCGAGACCAATTCCGTGAGCACCACGGACAACTGCACGCCCGATTGGTTCCCGGATAGCAAGCGCATGATTTTTTCCAATCGCCACGCATCCGACGTGGCGCAGGGAAAGGCCGGCTGGACACAGCTATGGATGGCCGATGCGGACGGGAAAAATCCGCAGCTCGTCTATGCCGAGGATGGCCGGCACATCTATGGCGGCCATGTCTCGCCGGACGGCAAATATGTGCTTTTCACCGGGAATCCGCAGGAGGACGGCGACCCCGCGAATGGCGGCGCGCCGATGGCGCTGATGCGTCTCGCCGATGCGCCCGTCATCGGCGGTGACAGTGCGGCGCTGCGCAAACTGCATCCGAAAGCCCGCAGCGGTCCTGTGCTCACACTGCCCAAAGGCTGGGAGCCGTGCTGGACCTATCACGAAATCACGTTCACCAGATGAGAGCCCGCCACTTCCTTTCCCTGCTGCTCGTCAGCATCGTCGTTGTTGCCTGCGACAAGAAGCCTGCTGCGCCCGACCCGCAGCTATCCGCGCGCGGCACCGTGGAGGTCACTGCGCGCCTTGTCGAAGTGCCCGAGGGCGCAATTTTCAAACGCGACCTCTACGATTACGCGGTCATTCTGAAATACGAAGTCACCGCCGTGCATCGCGGCACTTTGGATAAGGGCGCGGTCATTTTCGTCGGCCACTACAACCCGTGGAAACCGCGCGCCGAAGCGGCTGACAGGAAAGTGAAGGACATCGGCGGCACGCTGCGCGAATTCCGCGCGGGAGAGGCCCATCGCATGGCACTGGAGACGCCGATGGATGAGCACTACCTCGGCGGCATTGTGGACAAGTATTTCGGAAAGCACGACGGCCCCGCTTACTGGGCGGTGTGGACCAATCCGGCGGACTGAGCGCATGGTCTTCACGAGCTACCTTTTCGTCTTCTACTTCCTGCCGCTGGTGCTGGCGGGATACTACGCGCTGCCGGCGCGTTCGGGATGGCGGAATGCTTGGCTGCTGCTCGCAAGCTACGTTTTCTACGGCTGGTGGAACCCGTGGTTTGTCCTGCTGATGGCCGGCGTGACTGCGGTCAACTACGTCTGCGGCAGACTCATCGCCCGCCCTGGCACAACACCCGGGCAGCGACGCTGGAGCCTCGCCTCCGCGGTGGTGCTCAGCCTCGGGACGCTTTGCTTTTTCAAATACTTCGTCTTCCTGCAGACGAACCTGAACCACATCCTCGCGGCATTCGGCGTCGGGGGCGTTCCCGTTTGGCAGGTGGTGCTGCCCATCGGCATCTCGTTCTACATTTTCCACGCGCTCAGCTACGCGGTGGATGTCTATCGCGGCACGGCACGCGCGGCGCGGTCGTTCGCCGACTTCGCCTGCTACATCGCGCTCTTCCCGCAGTCCGTCGCCGGGCCGATTATCCGCTACAACACCGTCGAACACGACTTGCGCGACCGCTCCCACTCGGCGGCGCAATTCGCCTCGGGCATTACGCTCTTCATTCTCGGCTTTGCCAAAAAAGTGCTGCTCGCCAATCCGCTCGGCACGGTGGCCGATGCCGCGTTCGGCGCGCAGTCACTCGATGCCGTGGGAGCGTGGTTCGGAGTGGTGGCGTATGCGCTGCAAATCTACTTCGACTTCTGCGGCTACTCGGACATGGCCGTGGGCCTCGGGCGGATGTTCGGGTTCGAGTTCATGAAGAATTTCGACGCGCCGTATCGTGCCGAGAGCATCACGGACTTCTGGCGGCGCTGGCACATATCGCTGAGCACCTTTCTGCGCGACTATCTCTACATTCCGCTCGGAGGAAACCGCGGCACCACGACGCGCACTTATGCGAACCTAGCCATCGTCATGCTGCTCGGCGGGTTGTGGCATGGCGCGAACTGGACCTTCATCGTGTGGGGCGCGTGGCACGGCGGCTTGCTCATTGCCGAGCGGTGGGCGGGAAAACGACCGGCCTATCAGCGGCTGCCAAAGCCCGTGCGCATCGCCGCAACGTTCTTACTCGTGCTGGGTTCGTGGGTGTGGTTTCGCGCGGCCACGCTGGGCGATGCACTGTTATATTTTCGTGCCATGCTCGGCGGTGGCGGGTCGTCGGAGGTTGGTGCGCTGCTGGCCGGACAGCTTTTCGCGCCGGGCAAACTCGCGGTCATGGCTGTCGCCTTATGCTTTCTCTTCGCCCGTCGGCAGGCTCACGAGTGGAGCGAAACCGTGACGTGGCCGAAGATCGCGGTCGTGTTGCTGGTGTTCATTCTGGCGCTGCTCGCCATGATTTCACAGTCGTCGAATCCGTTTCTCTATTTTCAGTTTTGATGAACTCCACCGCAGCCAGCCGCGCACTCATCATCGCCTTCCTGACACTGCTCGCCGCTGTGCCCGTGACGCAGTGTGTGGTGGAATGGCGGCGCGGCGAAACGCCCGGAGTGCTCCGGGTGTTCCTTGAGCGCCCCACCCGCGCCTCGCTCGCTTCATTCGAGCGCTCGCTGGAAGATGCGAGCGTGACGGCCCGCACGCTTCGCCCGTGGATGCAGGCGGCTCAGTTCTTTGCGCTGAATGATGGCGGAGCCAAAGTTCACGTCGGTCGAAACGGCTGGATGTTCTACACGCCCGGCGTGAATGCCATCACCCAGCGTCGCCAGCCCGGCGAAAGCACGGCACGGGATGCCATCGCTGCGGTGACCGCCTTCCGCGATACCTTGGCAGCCCGCGGCATACGTCTCATCGTCATGCCGGTGCCAAACAAGGAGAGCGTCTATCCGCAATGGCTCTCGTCCGGCAGCGAGCCGCCGAAGCGCATCATCTATCCCGATACCCGCGAGTTCTTCGATGGCTGCGCGGCCGCAGGCGTCGAGGTCGTGGACCTCTTTGCACGCTATCGGGAAATCAGCCGCTTTCCCTACTACCTAAGGCAGGACACGCACTGGTCCCCGCACGGAATCGAAGCTGCGGCGCAGGCTGTCGCTGAGCGCATCGGCACCCGCGGTAAGGCCCGTTTTGAAACCCGCGCCGTCACGGTCGATGCCCATGGCGACCTCGTGAAGATGCTTCAGTCGCCTGTTATCGAATCAGGACTCACCCCTGAGCACATCGAGACCACGCAAATCCCCGGCACCTCGACCCTGACTGCGCCGGTGCTCGTGCTCGGCGACAGCTTCTCGCGCATTTTCCAAACCGACGAACCGCGAGATGCCGGATTCATCGCCCATCTTGCACGGCAACTCGGTCATCCTGTTGCCAGTCTGGTGAATGACGGTGGAGCATCCACGCTTGTTCGTCAGGAGCTTTTCCGCAGGCCGGAACTCCTCGTGACGGCGAAGGTCGTCCTTTGGGAATTCACCGAACGCGACCTCCGACTCGGCATGGAAGGTTGGCAAATTGTTCCTCTTCCTCCAACCACTTCACTCACCCCGCCATGATACATCTCTCCGTTGTATCGGCATCAAGGCCGACTCAACAGCCTTCATCAGCCTGGACGCGACACCTCTTATATTCTATTTCAATGCCCGCAATCAACGCTCTACCATGAACAGGGTGGCGGCACAGTTCCTACTCTTTCAATGAAGTCATCAAGCCTACTCACCCTATTATTCATGTCCGTGTTCTGCGCCTACTCCGCAGATAGCATTACCGGACCCGTCGCCACGGTCACGAGCACACCTGGACTCGTCGCTTTCTGGGATTTTGTGAAGCGTGAAGCGGACGGTCAGAAGCGTTTCACGGCGCATGTGCCAGCTGGAGCGAAGACGGACTACCCGCTCGATGCCGCGAACTACATCAAAGACTACTGGGGCGCGGGTCGTGAGGCGACGTATGCGGACTTTCCGCAATTAGGTCGTGGGCCGTTTGGGAATGCCATTCGCATCGTCAAAGAAACCGATGCTGACTTCCGGCCCTTCCTCTTCGTGCCTCGCTCGCGGCTGCATGACACGCCGCTCGACATCAAGGGCGCGGGCAAGTCGGTCACGGTGGTCGTGTGGGCGATCCGCGAGAGTGGGAATCATGCGCTGGCGGGCATTTGGCATGAGGGCACCGATTTGAAGGAAAAGACCACGACCACCATCGCGAAGGTGGAGCGCGGGCAGCGACAATACGCGCTCTTTGCCGGCCTGAACAAGCAAGGCAGCGCCTGCGGCCATGTGTCGGAGAACGGAGCGAGTTCCTTCCTGAACAAGTATGCGCTGCACAAATCCAACTCCGCCGATCTCTCGCCCGAAGTGGCTGCTGATTCGCCTGCCGAGGTGCTCGACAAGTCCTGGCAGTGCTTTGCGATGACCTTTGATCATGAGAAAGACGAACTCACCGGCTGGTTGAACGGCGTCTCCGGTGATCGCTGGCTCGACAACCCGAAGAAGGACAAACTCATCTCCTACGCCTACAACGCCTACATGCAGGGCCATTACGCGAAGCTGCCGGGCAAACAAGACGGCGAAGACGAAGCATTCCCGAAAGACCAATACTACAACCCGCCTGAAGCCGAGCCGCTGAGCGTGAAAGTGCTCCGCGATTCCGCCGATGAACGCGTCGAGCTGCGCGAGCATCGCTTCACGAAGATCGAAGTCATCCTGCGCGGTGGAAAAGAGGTCGCCCGTGATCTCGTGGCGCTGCGCCTGAACCCCTGGTGGTATCCGCACGACCTCTACACGCCGAAAGACGCCCAAAGCGGCGGCCCCTTCACCATCGGCCGCGTCATCCACAGCAGCCGCAGCGTCGGCTTCACCGGCTGGATCGGCGGCGTGGCGGTGTTTGATCGGGCGTTGACCGCTGAGGAAATGGCAAGGCTCTGCAAAGTGGCTTCGGCTTCAGCCGAATCATCTCGATGATCTGCGGCTAAAGCCCCAGCCACTTTCCCGCGTTCCAAGGCTGCCCATGCGCCTTGCGGTATCGAGTCAAAGTGGTCCGCACAGTCCCCTGTGCGGCTGCCTTTACCCCAAAACCCAGCACAGAGGATTGTGCGGGCCACCTTTCAATATGCCTTCGCGGGCACCAGCAACAACTCCAACGGCATGAGTGCCCACGGCGGTTACAACCGGTTCCAGATACAGGATGTGCTGAACAAGTGGATGAGCTGATCAACGCACTACGGAGGTAGATTTCAATGAGCGGGCTGCTAAGAAATGCGAGCGAGGAAATGAACCGGTCTGTCTCCGATTCGATTTCTCTGCGTCCATGCTCTTGCCTCCATGATCAATATCTCGCCCCTTTGCCTCGCCCTGCTCACGGGCATCTCGTTTCAACTCACTGCCGTGGTTCATGCGGAGTCACCTGTGACCACGCCATCCATCAAGCAGCGAGGCCTTGTCTCCCAAGGAGATGTGAGCCGATTGGCGGCGGTGATGGCGAAGGCGCGGCGTGGGGAGGAGATTTGCGTGGCGGCGATTGGGGGATCGATCACGGCGGGCGGCTTGCAGACGAAGGACCCGAAAAATCGCTACATCGCGCGGGTGGCGGATTGGTTCACGAAGACGTTTCCGAAGGCGAAGGTGCGCTTTGTGAATGCAGGCATCGGCGGCACGAACTCGCTCTATGGTGCGATGCGTGTGCAACGAGATGTGCTGAGCAAGAAGCCGGACCTCGTGATTGTGGAGTATGCCGTGAACGACAATCATCCGGTGCCGATGTTCTGGGGCAGTTACGAGGGCGTGCTGCGGCAGATCCTTCGCGAGCCGCAGCAGCCAGCCTTGGTGCAGTTGTTCTTCATGCAGCGGAAGGGCGAAAACGCCCAGGAGACGCAGCACATGCTCGGTCGTCACTATGACCTGCCGATGGTCAGTTTCCGCGATGCGTGGTGGCCGGAGATTTACAGCGGACGTGCGGTGTGGGAGACGATGTATGCCGATGTGGTGCATCCAAACGACACCGGACACATCCTCGCCTCCGAGCTTTTGATCGCGCTGCTCAATGACGTGAACGCCAAGCCCGAATCGAGTGCCACTGCGAGCCGTGCGGACCTCCCCGCGCCGATGATCACCGACCTCTTCGCCACCTGTCGCTATGCCCAAGGCACCGACTTGAAGCCCACTCAAAACATCGGCTGGACCCAAAACGCGGACCACACCAAGTGGGAAAGCCCCGCTTCGACCGATGGCAGCATCGAGTTTGGCTTCGCGGGCAAGTTGCTCTTCGTCGGATACGACATCGATAAGGACTCCGAAGCCTTCGCCACTTTCTCCATCGACTGCGGCCAAGCGCAGCCCTTGAAAAACAGTCCGAACCGTTTGCCGCTCGCCGATGACTTACCCGCAGGCGAGCACAACGTGCGTATCGACTTTGCAGGTAGCAAAGTGCCCGCCGGATCAAATGCCAAGGTGAAGATTTGGTCCGTCGGTGCCGCCGGGGCGCTCGAATAGACACGACTGATGAAAAGCATCTTCACCCTCCTCCATCTTCTCGTCGCCTCGACACTGCTCGCCGAGGAGACGGATCGTGTGGTGATCCTGCTGCGCGAGCCGACACTGAAAGCGCTCGCGGAGCCTCTGCGCACTTACGTTGCCGATGTGGAGCAGCGCTTTCCCGTGAAGCTGCATGTCGTGGCCCGCGATTGGCAGACGCCTGCGGAAGTCCGAGCGGCCATCAAGAGCCTGCATGACCAAAGTGGCATCAGCGGTGTCATCCTCATTGGCGCGATGCCCATGCACCGCTTCTTCATGCATGAGCATCCGAATCCCAATCCGCTCTACTATGAGGACTTCGATCTGCGGTTCGTGGACAACAACAAGGATGGCGTGGACGAGGCCTACAGTGGCAAACCTCAGCTCAAACTCTGGGTCGCCAACATCCGCGCCACCGAAAAGGCCAACCACGATGACGTCCCTGCGCTGCGTCGGTTCTTTGCGAAGACGCACGATTACTACACGGGCAAAGTCGTGCCCGAACTGCGCACGCTGCTCTTCAGCTCCGAGGAGCCAACGGAGGATTGGGCGGGGACTGGCGATTGGTTCAAGAGGCGAGGTGGCACCCGCTTTTCTGCGCCGGGTGATGTGACGATCCTGGAGGGCAAGTCATGCACGCACAAGGCGGCGCTGGAGGCGCTCAAGAAGCACACTTACTCACTCACTTGCGTGGCGCTGCATTCGGATGAGACGGGACACGCGTTGTTTGACGAGGATCTCATGGCGCAGGAAATCTTCGATTTGAAGACGGGATCGCTCATCACCATCAGCCACGGCTGTTTCGCGGCGAACTGGATCAAGACCGAACACGATGACAACGGCCCCAATTGCGGCCTGAGCTGGGTTTTCGGCAAGCACCTCGGCCAGGCGGTCGTCGGTCAGGTCCGCAGTGGTGGCGTCGGTTTCGATGATCTCATTTACCATCGTCTGCGAGCCGGTGACTACCTCGGGAAAGCCTATCTTCCCTGCAAGCAAGCGCACGAGATCGAGCACGCGATGGGCGACAAAACTCCGGGTGACATCGTCTCCGGTATTCTGATGATCGGAAACCCTTTCCTGATGCTCAAACCCGTGAAACGCGAGGCCAACACGCGCCTCGTGATCAAGAACGCCGTCTATGGCGACCTCGCCAACAACGCCGTGGTCAACGTGACGCAAAAGATCGCGGATTGGGTCGAGGAGGCACTCCCCGTTCACGCCACCGCCGAAAACTTTGGCGATCCGGCGGAGGGCATCGAGAAGCAATTGAAGGTCGATTACACCCTGGACGGCGTCGAAGGGACGATGCTCATCGAAGAGGGGCAGCTCTTGAAGATCGAGCCGTAAAAAGTGGCTGCGGCTTTAGCCGAATCCGCCATACCATGCGGCTACTGCGAAGCCGCGAAGCGAACCCGCAGCCACTTTCATGAGATCCACGCTTCTATTCCTCGCAGCTATGCCGCTGACTTCGCTCCATGCCGCTGATGCTCGCAATCATGTCTCGCCGCCACCGGCTGCGGAGTATCGCTTCAGCTTTGATCTGCCCGCCGGGCCGGAGTTCACGGTGGCGGAGAAGGAGGCGCAGCGGGCGAAGGGAGCGCAGGTCGTGCCGATGGTGCGGAAGGCGTTTGAGGCGGGGGCGGAGTCGGTGACGCTGGCTCCGGGGGACTATCGCTTTGGACAGGAGACTTGGGATAAGGACGGTCCGGTGTATGCGCTGGATTTTCGCGGCTTGAAGCGCGACTCCGCGAAGCCGTTTCGCATCCTCGCGCATGGGGTCACGTTTTGGTTCGATCTGCCGCCGGACCCATGGCCCAGCAATCACTTCGCGCTTGGCTTTGTCGATTGCAGCCATGTGACACTGGAGGGTGCCACGCTGGATCGTGATCCGCGTGGTTGCATGGAGGGTCGCATCACGCAGATCGACACGGACGGAAACCGCATCGAGATCGAGGCGACGCAAGGCACGCTCGATCTCACGAAGTCCGGCGGAACCACGAGCGGGCGGCTGGTGCCCTTCAATGGCGACGGCACGTTCTGCGCTGCTTTCTATTCCTTTCAGGTCAGCAGCCAGGCGGGGTTGAACTTTAGCCGCGTGGAGCCAGGCACGGCGCAGGGGCGCTTTTGGGTGGTGCTGGATGCCAAATCCGAACTGCTGAAGGCCAACAACGATCCCGCATGGATGCGTGCTTATGGCACCAGCGGCACGCTTCAAGTGGGCGATGGCTTGTGCCTGATCCGCACCTCCACCACGGCGATTGGCGTGATCGGCTGCACGGGCATGAAGTTCATCGGCGTGAGCAACTACATCACCAAAGGATGCCTGCTCGAGGCGCGTGGCGGCGGCGGGCACCTTTGGAAAGGCTGCTACTTCGGCCCGCGTCCGGGCACCTGTCACTGGCAGGGCTCCGATGGCTTCCTGAGCGGCGGCATGGAGCGTGGCAGCACGCTCGATGGCTGCACCATGCTGCACACCACCGATGACCTGATCAACTTCAACGGCCTCTGGGGTTATATCGAGAAGGTCTCAGGCCGCACGATCACGCTGCATCGCGACTCCGAGATGCCCGCGCATCCCGGTGATCGGCTGCAGTTCTATGGCGCGCAAACCGGCGCACCGCTGGGAAGCGCCGTCGTCGAATCGGCGAAGCATCCCGAGCTGACGCTCGACCGCGATGCCGCGCCACTGGCCCGGGCTGTGGCGGAGAATCCGCGTTGGCAAAACAACGGCTGGGAAGTCCGCGACTGCGATTTCCGCGATTGCTACCAGCGGTTCCTCATTCAGGGCAGCCACGGTGGCACGCTGCGCAATTGCCGTTTCACCCGCATCGGCTCCGGGATCGTCCTGGCGAGCAATTTCTTCACCCGCAACGAAGGCGGCATCTGTCAGGGCATCCGCATCCTCGACAACGTCTTCGAAGATGTCGCCATCCATCCCGATGGCGTGGCGTTGGCGGCCGGTTTTCAGTCGTTGAACCACGCCGCCAGCACGCCGCTGCTGAGCGACCTCACCGTGCAAGGTAACCGCTTCCTCAACTCAGGCCGACGCGCCATTGAGTTCAACCTCGTGTCCGGCGGCAGCATCACGGGCAACACTTTCGAAAACTCCGGCAAACCCCGTGCACTCAGCGGCAAAGCATCGCCCCAGGAGGACTCGCAGCCGGTGCTGCTGAAACAGTGCCAAGACATCGTCGTGAAAGACAACCGACCGCTCACGGACCCATAAAGTGGCTTCGGCTTTAGCCGAATCATTCTCCGTCTGATGCGGCTCAGCGTTATCTTGCCGGGGGTGTCCGAGACTCTTTTGGCAGTTTAAGTTAAAAGTGACGAGAACTCCCCACTCCGAATATAGCGATATGACTGTGGTGGTTGAAAGCCACCCTTGCGACGCCGCAAGGTGCGAAGGTGAGTGGGTTTCTCCATCTGCCATATCCGTCCAATTTTGATGCCATAGGCAACTTCAGATCCTTTGAAGTATGCGTCAAAAACTTCTGCCGATACACCTGATTCAAGCAATACCTCTTTGCGGAGCTTCGTGGGATGCGACGAGACAATACCCTCGACCTCAAATCCTCCTACCAACGCCATCTTCGGTCCAGAAACGTAAACAAGCACCAGATCACCTTGGCTGACCTTGGGACACACTCTACGAAGCTCGACGGTTTTGCGGCCATCAAAGATCATCTCTGCATACTCGGGTTTGATCGACATTAAGACGGCTGTTTTGCTCATGCGTTGGGCGATAGCGCTTGGTTGTAGATTGATACGAAAGTGGAATGTGGAATCGGTCGTGGGCCTGGATATGGGGGCAAAACCCCCAATCCAGAAAGCAAGTCGGTGCCGATTGGGTTCGGAAAGCGTTCAGTATGCGAGAACCTCAAAGCAGTCAGCTCGGCGTCCACCTTCTTGCCTGCCTTTAAATAGATGTCTTTCCAGCCATATACCCCAAGCCGACGAAAGCGTTTAAATAGCTGTTTCGGACCAGCTTTGGCGACTTCGCGAAGTCGAGAGCAGGCTTTTACCTCCATTGTGCCAACCTTTTCGTTTCCTTGGCTCACATACCAAAGAATTCGTCCAGGAGCACGAAACCCAATGTTGGATGAAGTGTAGTAGGCTGCCTCGATTCCTAGGTGCAGCTCTTCTCGAATGCCCGACAAGCCGGGCAGCCTTTGCTTGGCTAGATCGGTATCGAAGAAGTGCTCAGCCCACTCAGCCCTTATTGGTATCAGATAGCAGGGGACGTCGGACTTGGAGACTTTTGCAGGCCAGATAATTGTCTCCAAATCATCGATTTTGTCCTCACTCAGGGATGTTGGAACAACTCCCAATCTTGAGAGAAACTCCAGGATTTCATCGCGCGGCATAAAGCCTGATATCAGGGGCTTTAGCCACACTCCTGACACCTTTCGGAAGCCAATCTCTTCGAGAGCAGTTTCCACCGAAGCAGGGATGCAAGCATCCAGAACGCGTATGATTCGAGCGTTTTTGGTGATTGCCTCACGAACAACCACCATCAGTTGATGCCTCAAAACAGTGGGGGCCAACTCTTGCTTGGCATGCCGGACCAAGGGGATGATCCACTCTTCTTCAGTGAATGATGAAACAGCGATTAGAGCTAAATGACCGTCTTTGCCTGAGAAGCTGACATGGACGTTGTGCTTCCGAGGATCTACCAAGCATTTTTCAAGGCTGGCCCGGAATGTCATGCGACGCTCTGATGGAGTGTCGCAAAAGGTGGTTGCCAACTCGTCCAGCATCAGAGCTTCCGCGCGTTTGGTGCTAACCGAAGAGCCTTCTAATCTCAGAGGTTGGTAAGCTTGCTCACGAGCTACCCAATCCAAGTGGGAAACCAACTCAACGGGTGAAAACACCTGGACATCAAACTGCTGAAGCACCTCGGAAGCTTTGTCCAACAGCCCTTCGTCACGTGTCACAAAAAACTTCACTCCAGCAGCGATCGTGTTCGCGAGGTGTCGGATGTCGGATTCGTCACGTTGGTTCAGCAGCACGGACTTCGGGTAGAGCTCACGAAGTTGGGGCACTACCCGATCAACATCGATAGTTGGCGGCCGAATCTCTTCAAAAGTTCTGACTATCGCCTTGCTGCGCTCCCTTTCTTCTGAGGTGCCAGCGCGTTGAATGTCGTTGTAGATCTCGGGTGTGAGCACCAGATCTACCGTGTCTTCCACCCAAGGTTCGGTAAGAGCCCCAGAAACCTCCCGCTTTGGCCGGTCTGGTGCCCACAAGTCGAAAAAGACGTTCGCATCAATGACCACCCGCGTTTTTGTCGGCTCAATCGTAAACAGATCAGGATGGCCGTGATCCACGTGCCAAATGGTTAGCTCTGCTCGGTCAGCCCCTCTGCCGCGAGCTACTCCCTTGGCTACGAATCCCATTCTTGGCCAGAACCGATGTGCATCGAAGTCATTTCGGCACTTGAGCGTGATACCATCAAGATCAGCAGTTTGCTTTTTAAGCTCGTCAACCAGACTAGCCGCTACCCCCTTACCCCGGGCTTCTTTGGATACACAAAGGTGCGCAATCGTTGCCTTCCGCCCGACAACTCGATAGAGGAGATAGCCAAGAAGGCTTCCCGAATCACTTTTTGCGACGAGTAGCCGCCGATTCTCTATTCCTTCAGCGAAGGCACCTTTTGGCATCCACCCCAAAGTGCCGCTATCACCTCGATAAAGCGCAAAAACCTCATCGCATTTTGCAAGATCAGTGAGGTGAGATATCTGGACGGCCATGATCGTTTGGCGACTAAATGGGATTCCACACCTTCTCAAACCCAAAGCCCTCAAAGTGCTTCTCGTTCGCCGTGGCGAAGTGGGTGACGCCGTGGTGGCGGAGGGTGAAGGCGAGGCGGGCGTCGATGATGTGGCGGAAGCCGGTGGTGGTCTTGGCGGCCCAGTTCCAGAGGGGTTTGGCGACTTCGGGTTCGTAGTCGCCGAACTCCCAGGCGGGATTGGCGCGGAGGGCATCGCAGAAGGCGGTGGCTTCCTTGGCGGTCTTGGGCTTTTTGAAGACGGCGGGATTGCGGAGCTGCATGTAAAGCTCCACCAGCACGAGGCCGCAGAGGAGAAAGCGCTGCTTTCCCGATGCCTCCTCCTCAAAGAATCGCTGGGCGGTCTCGTGGTGCGGCGAATCGGGGTTCGCCGCGTAGAGGAAGAGGTTCGTGTCGGCGGAGAGGATCATGAGCCGGAGCGCTGGAGGATGGCATCGGCTTCAGGACGAAGATGGGCAGGATCCGTGAGGAAATCGCCACCGCAGTCGAGCGTGGGGAAGCGCCAGACGGCTTTGGGCTTTGGGTCCTCCGGGAAACGGGTGATGAAGTGCTCGGCAGCCTTGCGCATGACCTCCGAGAGCGACCAGTCCTGCTGCTCGGCGATCACTTTGAGCCGCTGATAGAGCGGGTCGGGGAACTGGATTTGAGTTCGTGTCATGATGTCTTTTATACATCATTGAGGCGGTGCCGTCAAACCGTCGGCGAAGGCAGCGATCAGCACGTCAGCCACGGGGCGCTTCGCGACTTGGGGGCCGGAAATAGGCAGGAGAATGGGGGCAAGAGAATAGGGTTTTAATTCTTCTGCCCCCATTCTTCTGCCTTCTGAGATCACGTTCGTTCCTGCTCGGGCTCATCGGGCTGTCTGTTCGAAACAAAGTCCGTGAGCAACCCTGTGTTCTGGTCGTAATCTGCGCTTATGCGAGCCACGCTGTTTTTTCTTGTCGCCATTCATCCGCTGAGTCCTGCGGCGGAGGCGTTGTTGCCGGGGAAGATCGAGTTCAACCGCGACATCCGACCCATCTTGTCGGAGAACTGTTTTTACTGCCATGGGCAGGATGGGAACAAGCGGAAGGCGGGGTTGCGGCTGGATGTGCGGGAGGAGGCGATGAAGGCGGTGGAGTCCGGGGACATCGCGATCGTGCCGGGGGATGCGGGGAAGAGTTCGATCATCGCGCGTGTGTTTTCCGAGGACAGTGATGAGCTGATGCCGCCGCCGAACTCGCATCGCAATCTGACGGCGCAGCAGAAGGAGATGCTGAGGCGCTGGATCAACGAGGGGGCGAAGTATGAGACGCACTGGGCCTATGCCGCGCCTTCGCGGCCGGCGCTGCCTGCGGTGAAGGAGGCTGGCTGGGCGAGAAATGAGATCGACCGCTTTGTGCTCGCGAAGCTGGAGCAGGAAGGGCTGCGACCTTCGCCGGAGGCGGATCGTGCGACGTTGATCCGTCGGCTTTCGCTGGATCTCATCGGCCTGCCGCCGACGCCGGAGGAGGTGGATGCGTTTGTCGCGGACACGGCGGCGGATGCTTATGAGAAGGTGGTGGAGCGGCTGATGAAGTCGGAGCACTACGGCGAGCGGATGGCGCTGCCGTGGCTGGATGCGGCACGCTATGCGGACAGCAATGGCTTTCAGCAGGACGGCGATACTTTCCAATGGGTGTGGCGTGACTGGGTGGTGCGGGCGCTGAATGCGGACATGCCTTTTGACCGGTTTTCCATCGAGCAGCTCGCCGGTGATCTGCTGCCGAAGCCGACGGACGAGCAATTGATCGCCACGGCCTTCAATCGCAACCATCTGCTGAATGGTGAAGGCGGCGCGATCGCCGAGGAGCAGCGGTTTAACATCCTCTTTGATCGCGTGGACACCACGGCGACGACGTGGCTGGGCCTGACGATGGCCTGCGCCCAATGTCACGACCACAAATACGATCCGATGACGCAGCGCGACTACTACGCGATGCTGGCGCTCTTCAACAACGTGCCGGAGAGCGGCGTGCCATCGGGCAGCGGACAGTATCGCATCGCCGACCCGTGGATGCTGGCGGGCAATGATGAGCAGAAGGCGAAACACAAGGAGCTGGAGGCGACGCTGGCCTCTGCGAGAGCGGAGGAGAAAAAAGCGGCGCAATCGCCGGAGACGAAGGCCTTCTATGAAGCGACGGAGCAAGAGCTGACCGCCCAACGACCGACGGAGTGGAGCGCGGTGAAGCCTGAGACGCTCGCCGCGACGGATGGCGTGAAGTTGAGCGTCCTGGATGATGACTCGGTGTATGCCGAAGGGGCGCTGCCAGACACCGCGAGCTACACGCTCACACTGCCAGCCGCCGCGGCCGCCGTGACGGGATTGCGCCTCGAAACGATCCCTGACACTCGACTTCCAAAGAAAGGTGCGGGACGCTCGGACAGCGGCAATGCGGTGCTGACAAAACTGCGCCTGGAGATTGATGGTCGCGAGATCAAATGCGATGCCGCCACGGCGAGCTACTCGCAGGGCGGTTTTTCACCGCAGGGGGCGATTGACGATGATGCGAAGACAGGTTGGGCCTTTTATCCGGAGACGAACAAGCCCTACACGCTCGTCGTGCAATGCGCGGAGGCGGTTCCTGCGGGCGGCAGGCTGAAGGTGACGCTCGAGTTCCAGTCGTCGAACAAACAGCACCTGCTGGGGCGGTTTCGTCTGGGGGTCACTTCCACGCGTTTGCCTGCATCTCGGGCATCGCTGCCGGATGACATCGCGGCTTTGCTCAAGAAGTCGCCACGCAGCCCGGAGGACGCGGCGAAGCTGCGCGACTACCTCGTGAAAAACAGCCCGCCACCCGCCGTGGCGAAGGCCCGTGAGACGATGAAGGCTGCGGAGAAGGCGCTCAATGATTACCGGGCCACGGCGCCGCGAGTGATGATCATGTCGGATAGTCGTCCGCGCCCCACGAAGATCCTCGATCGCGGTGATTACCTGAATCCGCGAGAGGATGTGACGGCAGGCACGCCGGGCTTTTTGCCTGCACAGCGTGGCGATGCAGCAAAGAACCGCCTCGGCTTTGCGCAGTGGCTTTTCCAGCCCGAGCATCCGCTCACGGCTCGCGTGCAGGTGAACCGCATGTGGCAGATGTTTTTCGGCACGGGTTTTGTGAAATCTGCCGAGGACCTCGGCGTGCAGAGCGAACTGCCGGTGCATCAGGAGCTGCTCGACTGGCTGGCGGTGGAGTTTCGTGAGCGCGGCTGGAGCATGAAGCATCTGCACCGGCTCATCGTCACCAGCGCCACCTATCGCCAGAGCAGCCGCAGCACACGCGAGGGCATGCAGAGCGATCCTGAGAACCGCCTGCTGGGGCGCGGCGCACGCTTCCGCGCACCGGCGATGATCTTGCGCGATGTCGCACTCGCATCGAGCGGTCTGCTGGATCGCCGCATCGGTGGAAAGCCGGTTTATCCTTATCAACCCGATGGCATCTGGGAGACGCTGGCCATCACGAAGGAGCGTGACTTCACCTATCCGGCCTCCACCGGCGCGGATTTGTATCGTCGCAGCCTTTACACCTTCTGGCGGCGCACCGTGGGCCCAGCGAACATGTTTGATGCCTCCACACGGCAGACCTGCAAGGTGCGGCAGAGCAACACCAACACGCCGCTGCATGCGCTGACCACGCTCAATGACCCGACCTGGGTGGAGGCCGCCCGCGTGCTCGCGGCGCAGGCCATGCAGGCCTCCAACAAGGTGGATGCGCAGCTCATCTTCGCGTTTCGACGCGTGCTCGGTCGCCAGCCCGGCGAAAACGATCTCACCGCGCTGCGCCGGATGCTGGAGCGGCAGCGTGCCGTTTATCAAAACGATGCCAAAGCCGCCGCCGAGCTCCTCGCCGTCGGCGCAGCACCGCAGCAGCCAAAGCTCGATGCCATCTCGCACGCGGCGCTCAGCGCGGTGTGCCTCGGCATCCTGAATCTCGACGAAGCCCTCACCCGCGAATGAACCCCGTCATGCACTCCACCATGCTTCACGATCTCCATCTCAATCAGCAGCGTGTCACGCGCAGGCAGTTGTTCGGCAGCGCCGCGCAGGGCATCGGCGGCATCGCGCTCGCCTCGCTGCTCGGTGAGCGAAGCGCTCACGCGGGACAGATCGGTTTGCCGACTCTCCCGCACTTCGCGCCGAAGGCGAAGCGTGTCGTCTGCCTCTGGCAGGGCGGCGGCCCATCGCATGTCGATCTCTTTGATCCGAAGCCCGTGCTGCAAAAAATGGCCGGGCAGGACATCCCCGACAGCGTGCGCGGCGCCACACGCCTCTCCACCATGTCGTCCGGCTACAAAAAATGGCCCATTAC
Organism: Prosthecobacter sp.; assembly: GCF_044236155.1. Lineage (GTDB taxonomy): Bacteria > Verrucomicrobiota > Verrucomicrobiia > Verrucomicrobiales > Verrucomicrobiaceae > Prosthecobacter. The sequence continues at coordinate 356,724 of NZ_JBIIHA010000002.1, read as the reverse complement.
ACCGGCCATCAAGCCCTTCAAACGCTACGGCCAGTGCGGCACCGAGATGAGCACCATGCTGCCGCACATCGGCGCTCTCGCGGACGACATCTGCCTCGTGCGCTCGATGAACACCGAGGCGGTGAACCACGCCCCCGGCGTCACGTTTTTCATGACCGGTGCGCAGGTGCCCGGCAGGCCCAGCATGGGCGCGTGGCTCAGCTACGGCCTCGGCTGTGATGCGGACGATCTGCCCGCCTTCGTCGCCATGACCTCATCGGACAAAGGCAAGACCTGCGGCCAGCTTTTCTACGACTACTACTGGGGCAGCGGCTTCCTGCCCAGCCGGTATCAAGGCGTGCGCTTTCGCAATGTCGGCGATCCCGTGCCCTACCTGCGCAATCCCGCCGGCATGAGCCGCGAGCAACGCCGCGCCTTGCTCGATGACATCCGCCTCATGAATGAAGCGCATCTCCAGGACTACGGCGATCCCGAGATCGAGACGCGCATCACGCAGTTCGAGATGGCCTACAAGATGCAGGCCAGCGTGCCCGACCTGCTCGATTTCTCCAAAGAACCGAAGCATGTCCTCGATCGCTACGGCCCCGATGTGCTCACGAAGGGCACCTTTGCCAACAACTGCCTCATCGCCCGCCGCCTCATCGAGCGCGGCGTGCGCTTCGTGCAGTGCATGCACGCCGGCTGGGACCAGCACGGCAATCTTTTCACCCAGCTCGAAGAGCAGTGCCGCGACACCGATGCGCCCAGCGCCGCGCTCGTCGCCGATCTCAAAGAACGCGGCCTGCTGCAGGACACGCTCGTCATCTGGGGCGGCGAGTTTGGCCGCACCCCCTTCGGCCAGGGCGACCCCGCCAAGCCGAACGGCCGCGATCATTTCGGCCGCGCCTACTCCATGTGGCTCGCCGGCGGCGGCGTGAAAGGCGGCAGCGTCCTCGGCGCCACCGACGACTTTGCCTGGAACATCGTGAACGACCCCGTCCACATCCACGACATGCAGGCCACCCTCATGCATCTCTGCGGCATCAACCACGAAGCCCTCACCTACCGCTACCAAGGCCGCCAGTTCCGCCTCACCGACGTGCACGGGCATGTGATGAAGAAGATGATCGCGTGATGAGCGACGCCTGATCCGCCCCTTTCAACTCGAACCCTCAGATATGTTGAGGCCTTTGACCGCTTGCACGGCCAAGGCGCAGAAGCAGGCGCATCGTGAGCGCAGCATCTGCTGTTTATTTGCGCAGACTCGAACTTTTTTCGGCAAACGAAGTCGGTTGTTGTGACTTTTAGGGTGACTAACCACCATGCCACCGCCGCTTGATCCACAGCACGACCAGTTTCTCCGCCTCTACGCGGAGCAGGAGCAGGCGTTGCATGGTTATGTGCGGTCGATGCTGCCGGACCGGCATGAGACCTCGGAGGTGATGCAGGAGGTGATCGTGACGCTGTGGCAGAAGTTTGAGGGTGCCGTGGATTTTCGTCACTGGGCTTTCGGTGTGGCTCGAATGAAGGTGCTGCATCATCTCCAGCGTCGTAAACGCGACCGGCATGTGTTTGGCGAGGAGTTGATTCAGCAGCTCGCGGACCGCCAGGCAGAGCTGGAGGAGCGGCACGTCACACAGCGCGAGGCGCTGGAGCAGTGCCTGGAAAAGCTGCCGCAAGTGCAACGCGAGCTGGTGCTCACGGCCTACACGAAGGGCACGCGCATGGACGATCTGGCAGCGCAACGCGGCGAGACCGCGATGGCGATTTACAAGAAGCTGCACCGCATCCGGCAGGCACTGCTGGAGTGCGTACGGCGCACCCTGGCTCAGGAGGAACCCCTATGACGACGAACTGGCATGATCTCATCCAACGCTACATCTCCGGCACCATCACCGAGGCCGAGACGGAGGCGTTGGAACAGCAACTCAAGACCGATCCCGCGCTGCGCGACTGGTATCTCGATGCGCTCAATCTCGACTCCGCGCTGGAAGCCGCTGCGGAGTCTGCACAGACGGCGCTGAGCCTGCCGGTGCCTCTTTCGCAACGTGCACTAACACCCGTGGGGGCGACTTCCACGCGCTGGCAGGGATGGCGTCCGCTCACCGCAGGGGCGGCAGGCTTGGTCATCGGCGTTTTCAGTGCGTCGCTCGTTTATGGGATGCGGGCCGTTCCAGATGTGGTGAAGCATGAGAGGGTCACGATAGCGGAAGGGAGTTTTGAGGGCTTGAGCGGAGCGGTAGCGGAAGGATTCCCGCAGTCCACGGGAGCTTGGGCGGCGGATCACGCGGAGGTGGTGCCTGGGCCTGATAGCGGTCGGGTGTTGCGACTTTTGCCAGACGATGAGCGTCCTTACTCGCGACTGGTGCAGATCGTGGACGTGAGTGCTTTGCACGGGGGCAGTGATCACGAACTGGAGCTGGCGGCCTCGTTTCGCACCAGTGATCCGGCTCATGGGAGCCGTTACAAGCTGCGGCTCTTTGGCTTTGCGGAGACGGCGGATGAAGTGCCGACGTTTCCTCTGGAGACGGAGGAAAGTGGCATCGTGACCTTGTCGCAGGTGCTGGAGGTGTCCTCTGGAAATCCGGGTTGGCAGCGATTCGCGATCAAGATGCCTCTCCCCCCAGGCGTGAAGTCAGTCGTCCTGTGGCTGGGGGCATCCACGCGGCCACAACCGGGGCCAAAGGTGGCTCACTTCGTGGATGACGTGTCTCTCACGCTCAACGTGCGCAACCCATCTCAACATGAACAGACACCATGAAACACCCTCAAATCATGCCTCGCCTCATTGCTCTATTCACTCTCGTCTTCGCTCTGTGCGCCTCTGCTGCTGACGGACCCATTCGTGTGCTCTTTCTTGGTCACGAAGAGCAGAAGTTTCATGCCTCGGCTCGCTGGTGTGCGCTGCTGATGCAGAACCTCGGGCGTGAGGGCATCTACTTTGACTATGAGGTGAAGCCGGACTGCTTCACGCCGGAGCGCCTCCAGCACTACGACGCGGTGATGCACTACGGGAATCACGGCGGGATAACACCCGCGCAGTTTGAGGCCTTGCAGAGCTTTGTGGAGAGCGGACATGGCTTTCTGCCGATCCATAGTTCCAGTGCGTGTTTCAAAGGGGAGCCGCGCTTTGCCAGACTGGTGGGCGGGCGTTTTCTTTCGCACAAGGCGGAGGTCTTCAAGTCGGTGTTCCTCGATAAATCCCACCCGATCCTGGAAGGCGTGAACGAATACGAGACCTGGGATGAAACCTATGTGCATGACGAGCACAACCCGATGGGTCGCAAGCTGCTGGCAGAGCGTGTGGAGCCGCAGCATCGCGAGCCGTGGACATGGGTGCGTGAGCAGGGCAAGGGTCGTGTGTTTTACACCGCCAGCGGGCATGACGAGCGCACCTGGGGGAATGCGGATTTCCAAAAGATGCTGCGCAATGCGATCCTGTGGTGTGTGGGTGATGAGCGCAAAGCCGGGTGGCAGCTGTTCCTCGCGAGCCGCGAACCTGAGCAGCGTGATGCGAGTGTGAAGGTGCCCGCCTATGAAAAAGACAAACCGGCCGTGGTTTTCCAGAAGCCTTTTTCGGTCAAAGGCTCGATGGAGCGCACGCAAGTGCCTGCGGATTGCCGGCTGGAGATTTTTGCCGCAGAGCCAGACATCGCCAAGCCCATCGCTTTTGCCTGGGATGAGCGTGGCAGGCTCTGGGTGGCGGAGACTCGCGACTATCCGCATGAGATCGCCGCCCATGGAGAAGGCCATGACAGCATCAAAATCTGCGAGGACACCGATGGCGATGGCAAAGCGGACAAGTTCACCGTTTTCGCGGACAAGCTGAACATCCCCACCGGGCTCGTGCTGGCGAATGGCGGTGTGATCGTCGCACAGGCGATGCGTTTTCTATTTCTCAAAGACACCAATGGCGATGACAAAGCCGATGTGCGCCAAACCATCATGGAGGGCTGGGGCATCAAAGACACCCACGCACAGGCGAGCAATCTGCACTACGGCTATGACAACTGGCTCCACGGCTGCGTGGGCTACTCCGGCTTTGATGGCACGGTGGGCGGGAAGAAGATGCAGTTCACTGGCGGGATCTACCGGTTCAGCGCGGATGGCTCGATGCTGGAGTTCATGCATCAGTTTGGCCTGAACTCGTGGGCCTGGAGCGCCAATGATGCTGGCGATCTCTTCGGTGGCTTGGCGAATGGAGCACCGATTCTCTTCGGCGGCATTCCGAAGTCCGCTGTGCCGGATGGCATGGCGGTCATCACCGCAAAGAAGATCAATGTCACTCGCGAGGCACACGCCATCACGCCGAATCTGATTCAGGTCGATGGATTCGGCGGCTACACCTCGGCGGCGAACAGCCACTTCATCTACTCGAAGAACCTGCCCGCTCGTTTCCAGGGCAAAGCAATGATCTGCGAACCAACAGTGAAGATCGTGGCGCTGATGGATGTGCGGCCCGATGGCGCTGGCTACAAGGCCATGGACGCCATGAATCTCTTCGCCAGCAGTGATGAATGGACCTCGCCCGTGTTTGCCGAGGTCGGCCCGGATGGCGCGGTGTGGATCGCGGATTGGCAAAACTTCATCCTTCAGCACAATCCCGCCAAAGACGTGCTCACCGGCGAAATGAACGGCGAAAAGGGCGAAGGCAACGCTCACCTCACCAAACTGCGCGATCACGCTCGTGGCCGCATTTACCGCATCATCGGAAAAGAGGCCAAACCGGAGAAAAAGTCACTCGTCGGCGCGGATGCCGCCACGCTGGTGAAGACGCTCGGTGACGATGTGCAATACTGGCGGCTCCTCGCGCAAAAAAAGCTCGTGGAGGGCCGCATGACCGCCGCCGCTGCGGATCTGCGAAAAATCGTGATGGATAAAAACTCCAGCGCAGCCGCCATTCACGCTCTCTGGACGCTGAAAGGCCTGGAGCAGCTCGACGAGGCCACGCTGCGTCATGCTTTGACCGCAAAAGAGGCCAAACTCCGCCGCAATGCCATCCGTGCCTTGGGAGCTGATGCCAAGGCCCAAGCACTCTACTTCTCGTCCACCGTGGTGACCGATCCCGACCCCATCACACGCTTGGCAGCCTTGGTAAAACTCTCTGACTTTGCCACCACGCCGGAGTTGCAGACGCTGATCGCCAAACTCACGCTGGAGGACAGCATCCGTCGTGATGAATGGCTGAGGTCAGCCGCGGAAATGCTGGCCAAGAAGCACAGCGCCGCTGCCTACAAAGACGGGCCAAATCTACTGACCAATGGCAACTTTGAGCAACTCGGGCCGAACAAACTGCCGACAAATTGGTCCCCCGCGTATTTCAATCATCGCCGCATCAAGCCGCCCGCTTCCGAGCAGATCACGCCTTGGTTTCATGTGAAAGGAAAGGATGCCAAAGAAGGCAATCTCGGCCTCAAAGGCATCCCACCATCAGACACAGCCCAAGGCAATGCCATGGTTCAGGAAGTGACCATCAAACCCAACACCAACTACCGCCTCAGCGGATGGATTTGGGATCGCGTGGCGGGCGATGTCACCCTCATGGAAGAACACAGCGGCTCCCGCAGCGCCACCATCTCGCCCCGCGAAACAAGCTGGATCGAGGTCGAGACCATCTTCAACAGCCAGGACCGCAAGATGGCCCGCATCCTCCTCTCCACCGCAGGGCGCGGCGGCGCTCTCTTCGATGACATCAGGCTCTGTGAACTCATCCCCGGCGAGGCATTGGCCGCCCAAACTCAACCCGGCGATGCCAAACGCGGCGAGGAGCTGTTTTGGAATCACCCCGTCGCCTCCTGCAAAAACTGCCACGTCCTCAAAGGCCAAGGAAACGCCGTCGGCCCACCGCTGGATGGCATCGCCGCCAAAAAGGATGCCGCCTACTTGGTACAGTCTTTGATCAATCCGAATGCCAAACTCGCCGAAGGCTTCGAAAAGCTCGGCGTCTCGCCCATGCCACCCATGAATCTCCTGCTCAAACCGCAGGAACTAGAAGACATCCAGGCATTTCTTCAGACACTGAAATGATCGGCTCACAACACCATGCTTCTTACCGCTCTCCTCGCCACAGTCTCCGCCCTCGACCACCTCACTCCGATTCAGCGAGAGATTCTCGCCACACCATCACCACCGTCAGCGGAGTATCGCTTCAGCTTTGATCTGCCCGCCGGGCCGCAGTTCACCGAGGCGGAAAAGGAGACGCAGCGGGAGCTGGGCCAAGGGGTGATGCCGATGGTGATGAAGGCGTTTGAGAGTGGCGCGGAGGGCGTGCGCATTCCGCCGGGGGATTATCGCTTCGGGCAGGAGCGCTGGCAGGGGGCGAAGGTGATTTACCCGCTCGGCTTTGAGAACCTGCAGCGCGATGCCGCGCATCCCTTCGTGATCGATGCCACGGGAGCGACGTTTTGGTTCGACCTCGATGACAAGCAGATGCCGCCGGGGCATCGCTGCGTGGGCTTTCGCAACTGCCGCAACATCGTGCTACGTGGTGCCATCATCGACCGTGGCACACGCGGCTGCATCGAGGGCCGCATCACGCGCATCGACCGCGAGGGCAATCGCTTTGAGATCCAGCCCTCGCCCGGCGTCGTGGTGCCCACGAGCTACAAAGGCGCCGACGAGCAGCGCTTGTTTCCCTTTAAGAGCGACGGGCGCTTCTGCGTGCCCCTCTACGACATGCAGGCCGGTGTGCGGAAGCTGCGCTACAAAGACATCACGCCCTCCGAGGGCGGATGTTATTGGGTGAATATGCTCGAACCGCAGCTCATGGAGCGCCTTCACGATGCGAACTGGGAGCGTGCCTATGGCGACCTCGGCGTGGTGCGCGTGGGCGACGGCCTCTCCTGCCTCTACACCGGCGCGGGAGCCATCGTGCTCGATGATTCGGCGAACATCACCCTGCACGGCGTCAGCGTTTATGTGGCCAAAGGCGGCCCCAGCGAGAGCGGCGGCGATGGCGCGCATCTGTGGAAGGACTGCTACTTCGGCCCGCGACCCGGCACCAGCCAGTGGAAGGGCGCGGACGGCTTCCTCTGCCGCTCAACGCGCTATGGCTGCGTGATGGACAACGTCACCATCCGCCACACTGCCGATGATTTGCAGAACTTCCACGGCATCTGGGGCAAGGTGAAATCCGTGTCCGGCAAACAGGTCACGCTGGAGACGAATGGCGCGCTGCTTCCAACGCTCCGCAACGCCCGCCCAGGCGACCGGCTGCGATTCATCCATCGCAAAAACGGCACCCTGCTCGGCGAGGCGAAGCTCATCTCGCACCACGATTACCAACTCACCCTCGATCAAGACGCCACGCCCTTTGCCGAAGCGCAGGCCGAGTGGCTCGACCACGAATGCGCGGGCTGGGTGGTGCAAAACTGCCGCTGGGAGGACAATTTCCAACGCCTGCTCATCATGTCCGGCCCCGGCCTCGTGCGCGGCTGCACCTTCACCCGCATGGGCAGCAACATCAGCCTCAACACCGGCATGGGTCTCGTAGGCGGCATCCCGAGCGACATCACCATCACCGACAACACCTTCATCGACGTCAGCTCACGCCCCCACCAGCCCGCCATCGTGGCCCACGCCCACAATGCGCAAGGCGGCTTCGGCATCCCGCCCATCGAACGCCTCATCATCACGGGAAACACGATCACCCGCAGCGGCGGCCCCGCCATGAACCTCATCGGCATCCAAGACTCCCGCATCGAAAACAACGTCATCGACTCCCCCGTCCGCGCCACCCTCCTCGCCCGCCCCAATGACGAAACCGACCGCCAAGCCATCCTCCTCCGCCACAGCACCCGCGTGACCGTGAAAGGCAACACGCTCATTGATCCCGAAAACCACACGCAGCCCGATGCAACGAGCAACAGCCGCGTCCTCGGTCTCGATGCGACGAAGGAAATCACGCTGGATGGCAACAAACTGCCGGATGCGCCCGCACGCGCGAAACCGAAGAAAAAGTGAGCCTCGCTGTCACCCTGTCCGACATCGTTCTGAACGCCGTTCCTCAAGAGTGTTTCAACCGTTGTCGAAGCCAACTCGATCAGCGGCCCGTGATGCTGTCCACGACTAGGACGACACTTTCTCAAGCGACTGACGAGGCAGCGCCTGGAATTTAGAGAGGTGTCGGATTTGACCTCATGCCGCCATGTCCGTGAGGGAGTGGTGATGGATGTGCCTTTGCAGGTCGTTGAAAAGTAATCGAAACCTACCCAATTGTCCTCCATGCTCCATCGCTTCACTCTCGCTCTACTTTCACTCACAGCTTCGGTTTATGCCGAAACCTGGCCTCTTGATGCCGTGGATAGTTCGATGTTGGCTCGTGGTGTCGTCAAAACGGCTGCGGGGGCCTCGGGAACGAGTCTGCTGCTGGATGGGGCTTCTTTGATCGAGCTCAAAGACAGCGCGAAACTCTCAACGGGTTCATTCACCGCCTCACTGTGGTTCAATCCGTATGCGCTCGATGGCGAGCAGCAGATGATCATCGGCAAAAATCGCTACTCGCGTGGTGAAAGGCAGTGGGGGCTCACGATTGAGCCGGACGGGCATTTGAAGGCTTATTTGCAACAAGGCGGTTGGAGCACGATTTCTTGCTCGGAGCCGCTGAAGGCCGGATCATGGCATTTTGCGGCTTTGGTGGTCGAATCGGCGAAAGCGACCCTCTATTTTAATGGCAAGCTGGTGGGCGAAACGAAGCTCAAACAGCCGATTGAGGCCACGGAGGCTCCCGTCACGCTTGGCGGCATTTTTGACGATGGTCGCGCACGCCAGACGTTCCTCGGTGCACTCGATGAAGTGCGCATTGAGCCGCAAGTGCTGCGCGATATTCCATACCAGCCCGTCACAGCCACGCATGAGCTGCCAAAGCCGAAAACGGCGGACTTCCCGTTGTGGGATGCCTCGCAGAGGCTCGCGGAGGCCAAAGACCTGCCGGTGCTCGATGGCGTGGAGTTTCACGTCATCAAGAAGTGGGACAAGGAGGCGGATGGCTACACCTTCCTGCATGGCGTCGGCCTCTGCTGGCACAAAGGCAAGCTCTACGCGTCGATCGGTCACAACAAGGGCGATGAGAACACGGTGACCGAGGAAGCGCAGTATCGCGTGAGCGAGGACGGTGGCCGGATATGGAGCGAGCTGCGTGTGATCGACGCGGGCGAGGAGAAGGACCTCGCGGTGAGTCATGGCGTATTCGTTTCCCATGCCGGGAAGCTCTGGGCCTTCCACGGCACCTATTACAACCACATGGAGCGCATCCACACGCGTGCTTACTCGCTCGATGAAAGCACCGGTGAATGGATCAAGCATGGCGTGGTGCTCGAAAACGGCTTTTGGGCGCTGAATCAGCCCGTGAAGATGCGCGATGGAAACTGGATCATGCCCGGCATCAGCGCCGGGCCTTACTCGAACAAAGGCACCTTCCCAGCCGCCGTGGCGATCAGTCACGGCGATGATTTCACGAAGTGGGACTTTGTCAGCATCCCCGTGCATGACGGACTGAAGATGTGGGGCGAGTCGAGCCTCATCGTGGATGGCCCCAACGTGTTCAACATCGCCCGCTACGGAGCCAAACCGCTCGCCTTAATCTCAAAGAGCACCGACCACGGCCGCACCTGGACCACCATGGGTGAAAGCAACCTACCCATGGCCACCAGCAAGCCCGCTGCGGGCATGCTGAGCAACGGACAGCGCTACCTCGTCTGCACCAATGCCGCGAACAACGGCGGCCGACGTTCACCGCTCACCATCGCCGTCAGCAAGCCCGGCAAAGAGGTCTTCGGTAAGGTCTTCGCCATCCGCCACGCCGATCACAGCGGCCCCGGCGAGTCGAATCCGAAGGCCTCCTTGGGTTATCCCTGCGCCACCGAGCACGAAGGCAAACTCTACATCGGCTTCTCCAACAGCGGCGGCCGTGGCGGCAATCACAACAGCGCCGAAATGGCGGTGATCCCGATCGAGAAGCTGAAATAAGCTCACGCCTCCGCGTAAGCCTCGCCCAGCTTGGTGAGGCTGCCGCTGGCGTCGAAGAGGGCTGAGCAGCCGGTGGGTGTGTTTCCCGGACCGGTGCCGAACCACGCGTAGCGCTCCACATCGTTCGAACGCTCCAAACGAGGCAGCGCATCCTTGATGAAGCGCAGTACATCCTTCTCGGCGTGCTGGTTCTTGCCTGTTTTGGTCGCACTCCAGTCGGCGGGGCAAAACTCCGTGATCCACAGCGGCCGCTTATACAGGCGGGCGATCTTGTCGAGGTGGGAGGTGAGCTGCGATGCGATCGGGCCGCCATACCAGTGGATGGTGATGAAATCGATGCGGTATTTGCGCTTCAGCGCCTCCTTCATGAAGGCCTGCATCCAAGGGCTGTCGGCATGCACGCCCGCCGGGCTGCCGAGCGGTAGGTTGAGCTCCTCCAGCTTCGGCCACACGGCTAGTGCTTGCTCGACAGTCGTGTTCCCCTGCTCTTTGCCTTCGGGTTCGTTGAAGCCGAGCACGGCGGGCGGTTTGTTGGCAAGATCGCTGCGAATTTCATCGACGGCTTTCGCGGCGAACTGATTCTCGTTGTCTTTGAAGACCATCGGCACCCATTCGATGCCCTCCGGCAGACCAGCGGGACGTTTCGAAGTCCAGTTGTAGATCCAATTCACCTTCAGCTCGGCGAGCTTGGCCGGTGTGATCGCGCCGCGCAGGCCGGTCGCGTAGCCTTTTTTGCCTGCCTTCTTGCTGGCGGACTGCGCTTGAGCCGCGCCGGAAAGGAGCAGCGTGGAAAGCGAGAGGCTTGAATGCAGAAAGTGACGGCGCGTGGGGAGAGTGATCATGCGCGGTGTTTGTATCAGAACGGCGGCGCGATGGTCAATGAGCATGTTCAGCCACCGAAAGGCCTCACACTCGGCCCCTCAATCCATTTCGGTGGGATCATGATCTGGCGCGGCACCGCAGGCACGCCGTGTTCATGCTGGGAAAGCTGCGTGACGACCAAATCGACCGCCGCAGCCGCCAAATGATCGCGCTGCTGGTAGATACCCGCGAAGCCCTCCATCTTCGGTGTCCAGTCATGCACCACGAAACCGATGTTGTTCGGGAATCGCAGGCCGAGCCGCTTCAGCCAGCCGGGCACGTGCGTGTCGAAGGTGATGAGTGCGTCCGGCCGATGTTCGCGCATCCATTTGGAGAAGGCGTCGAAGCCCTGGCTGATGTCGTTGCTCGGAAAGAGCAGCAGCGGCACGCGATCGGCCTCCGGCAGGCTGTGCTGCCAGTGAAACAAGCCGCCGCTGTAGCCAAACTGCGAGCGATTCACGATCCACTTCGTCACCGCCACGCCGATGCGTTTGTAGCCACGGGCCGCGAGCTGCTCAGCTGCCATGTGAATGCCGAGCGTCATGTTTCCCGCGCACATGTGCAGCGCGGGCGAGCTCATCGCATTGCCAAACGTCACCGCGGCGAAGGGCGAGTAATCGAGCCTGCTGCATGGCAGCGTCATGCTCTGCGGCGAAACGATCACGCCCTCAATTCCACGTGCGTGCAGGATCTTTTGCAGCTTCTTCGGCGTGAGGCCGTCCTTGCCCAGATAAAACTCCTCCACCGCATAACCATGCCCATGAGCGCGACGGCGGATGTCCTCAATCGGAACATACTGATAAGAAGGCCCCAGCAACCCATCCTGCGGCACATGTTCACGGATGACGGCGATCACCGCCCGCAGCTGCTTTTGCTTCTTCCCGCGCACCACCTGCATCAAGCGCATCAAATGAGGGTCTGGCTGATAGTTGAGACGCTTTGCCTCCTTCAAAATGAGCTCCCGCTTCGCCGCCGCCACCTTCGGCGCCCCACGCAGTACCCGCGACACCGTCATGATCGATACCCCGGTGGTGCGGGCGATGTCTTTGAGCGTGGGCGTGGAGGTCATGAGTATGGTGTTAGCATAACACGCCATGTCGGAATTCAAGCCGCGAAATTCCTCTACCAGCCCCGTTTTCTCGAATCATGTCTCTTCGATCACTTTCCTGCCTTCTCGCGATTTCATGCAGCCCGCTTCTCCATGCCGCAGACGTGCCCACTTTTGCCGGCCCCACGCCGGGCACCTTGCGCGACATTTCCATCCCGACCGTGGACATCTCCGGTGATGCGGCGCGGCATGTCATCATCGCGCGTGGCACGGAAAAGGAATACCAAGGCCATTGCGACACCGTGTTGATGGCGGATGGAAAGACGATGTTCACCGCGTGGTGCATGAATCACGCGGGACACCTCGGACCGCTCGCCCGCAGCGATGACGGCGGTCTCACCTGGACTTCCCCTTTGTCCACGCCGCCGGACTGGAAGCTTGTGACAATGACCACGCCAGTGCTCCACCGCCTCACCGATCCGCAAGGCGTCGAGCGCTTGTTCATCTTCGGCGGCTGCGATTTCCCAGGCAATCTCAGGAGCGCCTTTTCCACGGACCTTGGCAAAACTTGGTCGCCGATGAAGGAACTCGGCCTCGTCGGTGAAGTCGCCCCGAAGAGCATTCTCTCCTTCGATGGCGGCAAGCGGCTCATCATGTGGTCTGACCGTCGCGATCCAAAAAATGCCAAGGATCTACATCCCGTCGTGTGGCAGAGCGAGTCGCTCGATGGCGGCCTGACGTGGAGCAAGGAGCGCGTCATCCTTGTCGTCCCTGGCCAATGGGCACAGCCGAGCGTCACCCGGTCCGATGATGGCAAACAGCTCGTCATGCTCTTGCGCGAAAACACGCGCCAGCATCACTCACTGTATTCGGTGAGCAATGACGACGCACGCACCTGGAGTGAGCCCAAGGAACTCCCCGCCGCGCTCACCGGGGATCGCCATGTCATCAAACACGCTCCTGATGGCCGCCTCGTCATCGCCTTCCGCGACATGGCAAAAACGAGCACCACCTACGGGCACTACGTCGCATGGGTCGGCACCTTCGATGACATCGTGAACCGCCGCGAAGGCCAGTATCGCATCAAACTTCTCCACAACACCAAGCGCAGCCCCACCGATGCGCCAGGCACTGGCAACACCGACTGCGGCTACTCCGATCTCGAACTTCTCGGCGACGGCACCCTCATCGCGACAACCTACATCCAGTATGCCGCCGGCCCTGAAAAGAGCAGCGTCGTCAGCACCCGCTTCAAGCTCAGCGAAACCGATGCTTTGGCAAAGAAGGCCACAACCGCTACTCAGAGCCTTCTTCCCGCCAATTGGGACCCCGCGCTTGCGGGCGACATCGTGATGCAGCGGCTCGTCCGCGTATCGGCACCGCAGGTGAAAGGGGCCCATGATGCGGAGTTCGTGTGTGTCGGCGAGCGGGCTTACATCGTCGAGCATGACAACGACGTGACACCCGGTCACGGCGCGGGCGTGGCGATGTATTGCGTGCTGACGGTGGTGAACCTGAAGACGCTCCAGGTCGAAAAAATGCATCCGATGGCCAAAGCGGGCCAGGCCTTCGCCAATATCACGCTGCCGGAGGCGCAGGTCTTTGTGCCGCGCATCATCCGCAAGGACGAGCACACGCTGCGCACCTACTTTTGCAGCCAGCCGGCCAAAGAACAGGCCGTGACCTGGTATCGCGACTTTGACCTGCGCTCGCAGACCTTTGAGGACAGCATCCACAAAGCCAAGCTCAAGACCGCCGCAGGCACCTTCGACATGGAGCCGCGTCATTTCCATGCGGACGCCGCCGCTTTGGGCTTTAAGCGACCCGCCGTGAATCAGGGCCTCTACATCTTCGATTCGTTCAAGGAGTTCGACGGCAAGCGCTACATCGCGCTCAACAACTTCCCCGGCAAACAAAACGCCCTCGCCGTGCTGCACGACGACTTCGCCACCTTCGAAGTCATCGGCCATTACAACGAGCCGCAAGCGCAGCAACTCAGCGAATCCGCCGTGAACCGCCTGCCCGACGGCACCTGGATGGCCATCGTGCGCAACGACGCGGGCAACTACCACTTTACCACCAGCCGCGACGGCAAAACATGGACCGTCGCCGAACCAAAGCCCTTCGTGCCCAACGGCCTGAACTCCAAGCCGACCTTCGATCTCTTCGGCGGCCTCTATTACCTCGGCTGGCAGGAGAACACCAAAATCCAGAACTGCAATCGCAGCGTCTTTAACGTGGACATCTCCCGCGACGGCAAAACCTGGCAGCGCAAATACCGCTTCGAGTCGCCGCACTCATTCCAATACCCAACCTTCCACGAACACGAAGGCACCCTTTGGCTCACCGTCACCCAAAGCGACCACGGCGGCAGCACCGACCGCATCATGTTCGGCAAACTGGAGTCCACGGGCCAGTTCGAGCCTCAAGCCGGCCACAAACGCATCGCCTGGCCCGCCCCACCACCACCCGAGCCCGCCTTCATGAAACGCGGCGTGAAGCTTTTCACGGATCGCGAGTATGCGATCGACGAAATGCCCGAAGCCGTGCGCGACCTGCCGTTTCATCGCACGAGCATCGAAAAGACGGATGTGACCGTCACGAAGCCAGGCACGCTTTTGGCGCTCACGCCGACGATCCGGCCGAAGGCCTCCAGTCAGGAGGAAGCGCTGCAAAAAGTGGGCTTCTCGAAGGTGGATGTGCCTGAGGTGCAGTTTTTCGCCGGTGAGGTGAATCGCGTGAGCCTGTATCGCAAAGCGGTGATGGCCGGTGAACGACTTCAGTTCAAGAAGATGGTGCTGCTGGTGCTCGCGGAGGGTGCGATGGTGCAGGAGATGGATGGATTGACTCCTTCCGTCATCCTGAATCCTGGCGCGGAGTTTCAAAACGACGAACGAAGCGGCGCGATGATCATCGGGATGGATCGCACGCCGAAAGGGCGCATCTGGGGCTGCTGGACAGGCACGGGGGACAAGCCGGATGGGTATTTCCTGCTGGCGACGAGTGATAACGATGGCGTGACGTGGTCGAAGCCACGCGTGGCGGTCGGGGCGCGGATGGAGGCGGCGCAGAAGGTGAGTGGGGCGCTAGTGGGGAATCTTTGGACGGACCCGAAGGGGCGGCTGTGGCTCTTTTTCGATCAGCAGCTCGGTGATCCGCAGAAGCGCATCACGAACTGGTTCATGCGCTGCGATGATCCCGAAGCGGCGGAGCCGGTGTGGAGCGAGCCGGTGATGTTTGCGGAAGGTTGCACGCTGAACAAGCCGACGGTGCTCAAAGATGGCTCGTGGCTGCTGCCGGTGTCGGACTGGCATCAAAAGACCTGCCGCGTTTTTGAATCGACCGACGAAGGCGCGACGTGGAAGCAACGCGGCAGCTTGCAGTTCCCGGATTGGGAGTTCGACGAGCACATGATGGTCGAGCTGAAGGATGGAAGGCTGTGGATGCTCGCCCGCACGAAGGGGCAGCCACACGAGAGTTTCTCGACCGATGGCGGCAAAACGTGGAGCGAGCCGAAACAAGCGGCGACTGTGCAGAATGTGAATGCGCGCTTCTTCCTGCGTCGTCTCAAATCAGGCCGCATCCTGCTGGTGAAGAATGGATCGCCAGCGGAGCGCCTGGCAAAGCGCACGCACATGAGTGCCTGGCTGTCCGAGGATGAAGGGCAGACGTGGAAGGGCGGTCTGCTGCTCGATGAACGCAATGCGGTGTCGTATCCCGATGGCTTCGAATCGCCGGACGGGCTCATCCACATCCTCTATGATTGGAATCGCCACACCGACGCGGAGATCCTGATGGCAAAGTTTCGCGAGGAGGATCTGCTCGCGGGCAAAATCGTGTCGAAGGAGGCGAAGCTGCTCATGCTGGCCAACAAAGCCACCGGCCCGAAGCCCGAGAAGCTCTACAACGGCATCGAACTGCCCGATCAATGGCCACCTCGCTATCGCGAGCCGAGCGACGCAGTGATGGAGGTGCCGTATTTGAAGAAGAAGCCCAAAGTGATCCCCATCGACCTCGGCAGGCAGCTCTTTGTGGATGATTTCCTCATCGAGAAAACCACGCTCAAACGCACTTTCCATCAGGCGAAGAAGTTCGAGGGCAATCCGGTCTTCAAAGCCGAAACGGAGCGCGAACTCGGCGCTGCCACGCAAGGCGAGAAGGGCGAGGAAGCGACCACCTTCACCGGCCAAGGCGGTGTGTTTTACTATCCGGCAGAAAAGCTCTTCAAGATGTTTTATGTCGCCGGTTGGCGCGGGCCGTTGTCGCTCGCGACGAGCCCGGACATGAAGACGTGGACGCGCAAAGGCCAGCTTTTGAATGAAGGCCTGCGCTGGACGGGGCCGAAGCTCGTCACCGGCGGCTCTGACAACTGCGTGTGGCTCGATTTGAATGCCAAATCACCTGCCGAGCAGATCAAATACCTCACCTGCTGGCTGCACGTGCCGAAGGAGCAGCGTCCGCAGGGCTTCATGCACTCGCTGCACGTCTCCGATGGCAAAACCTTCTCCGATGCGGTGACGACGAGCATCGAGGCGGATGATTACTGCTCGTTTTTCTACAATCCCTTCCGCGAAAAGTGGGTCTTCAGCATCAAGATGGGCACCTCACGCGGTCGCAGCCGCTACTACTACGAAAGCGATGACTTCCTCAAAGGTGCCGACTGGAAAAAGAGCGTGTTTTGGACCTGCACAGACAAACTCGACCTCCCTGAGCCCGCAGATCGTTATCCAGGCGGCGGGGAGCCTGCGCAGCTATACAGCCTGAATGCGGTGGCGTATGAAAGTCTCATGGTCGGCATGCACTACATCCATCGCGGCCCGAACAACGGCATTTGCGACAAGGGCAAGTTCCCGAAGCTGGTCGATCTCGAACTTGGCTTCAGTCGCGACGGCTTTCATTGGGATCGCCCGGATCGTCGTGGCTTCATCGTCGGCTCACGCACGGAGGGTTCATGGGACCGCGCTTATTTACATGGCGCGGCGGGTGTGTTTGTCGTGCTCGATGACCAACTCGTCTTCCCCTACATGGGCACCAGCGGCATCGCGCCGAGCGGACATCGCGGCATGTATACCGGCGGCAGCATCGGCCTCGCCACGCTGCGACGCGATGGCTTTGCCTCGATGGAAGGCCCTGGGGAACTCACGACGCGTCCGGTGAAGTTCAAAGGCAAAAATCTCTTCGTGAACGTGCACGGCGAAGTGCGCGTGGAAGTGCTGGATGAAGCAGGAAGGGTGCTGAAAAGCTCCAAAGTGGCCTCCGGGGATCAAACGAAGCTCAAAGTGGAATGGTCGGACGCGTCGGACCTGTCTGACATGGTCGGACGGAATGTGAAGTTCCGCTTCCATCAGACAAAGGGCTCGTTGTATGCCTTTTGGGTCACTTCGGATGAAAACGGAGCCAGCGGCGGTTATGTCGGCGCGGGTGGTCCGGCCTTCAACGGCGTGCGTGACACCTCCAAATGATCTCATGAAGCACTTCTTCGACTGGTTCAACAATCTGTATCCCGTGTGGCTCGTCACGCTGGCCGTCATCGCGTTTTTCAAGCCGCCGGTGATGCTGTGGTTCAATTCGGACTGGGTGTTCTGGTCGCTCGCGGCCTCGATGCTCGGCATGGGGCTCACGTTGAGCCTCGCGGACTTCAAAGAGATCGGCCGCATGCCTGGAAGCGTCGCGCTGGGCTTCATCGCGCAATACACGATCATGCCGCTCGCCGGCTGGGCCACGGCGAAGATGCTTGGTTTGGAGCCAGGACTCGCGGTGGGCATCATCTTGGTCGCGAGCTGCCCCGGCGGCATGGCGTCGAACATGATCAGCTACCTCGCGAGGGCGAACGTGGCGCTGTCGGTGGTGCTGACACTGTTCTCGACCATCCTTGCGTTCTTTTTCACGCCGATGTGGACCAGCACGCTGGCGGGGCAGTATGTGCCGGTGGATGCGTGGGGCCTGTGCAAATCGGCGCTGCAACTCACCGTCGCACCGGTGGTGCTCGGTGTTCTGATTCGATGGAAGCTGCCACGCACGGCAGATCGCATCGGTGCCGCGGGACCGACCATCGCGGTGAGCGCGTTTGTGTGCGTCACCGGTGGCATCGTCGCGGCGAGCGCGGAGGCGATTGCGAAGCATTTTGGCGTTCTGGCACTCGCGGCGTTCGTGCTGCATGTGCTGGGCTTTGGCGTCGGTTACATCGTTCCGAAGATGCTGCGCTATCCGGAGTCCATCGCCCGCACGGTCAGCATTGAGGTGGGCATGCAGAATGGCGGCATGGCCGCCTCCCTGGCGCGCATTCATTTTGCCAGCATGCCGCTCGCCGCGGCAGCGGGTGTTTTTAGCGGTGTGATGCAAAACATCATCGGAGGCATTGCCGCGGCCATCTGGAAGCGCCGCCCACCGTCCGCATGAGCCGCAAAGACATTTACTATTGGAAATGCGATCGCCAAGCGGCCTTTCATGGCACGCAGGTTCGTGGTGATGCGGATTCAAATTTGGCTGCACAGGTCGAAAAGGAGCTTTGCAGGCACTTCGACACAAAAAACGTCGTTTTGAGCCCTGGAGCCGGTCAGGGCAATCATCTCACCTGGAATGCCGATGTGGATGGAGAGCCGCTTTTTATCCGCGTGGAGAATGGGCCGGAAAAAGACGCTCATCTGGCGGTGGAATCCGCCTTGCTCGATCGTGTGCGTCAGGTGGGTGTGGCCACGCCGCGTGTGTTTGGGTGCGATGCCTCGCGGAGCCGCGTTTCGTTCGCGTGGCAGGCTTTGGAACGGGTTTCCGCGCCGGATTTGAATCACTGGTTCAAGCAAGGGACGCTGGAGGTGCCGAAGATTGCGTTCGAGATCGGCGTGGCCGTGGCGAAGTGGCAGGGGATCACATTTGAGGGCTTCGGGGTGCTGGATGAAAACCTTCGAGGCTATCGAACGAGTTACGCCGACTACTTTCACCTGCGTCTCGATGAGCATCTGCGGTTTTTGACAGAGCGCGGCTTTTTGGCGAATGCGCATGAGATTCAGGCGGAAATCGAAAACCACCGCGCACTGCTCGAACTCGCTCCCGGCTGCCTCGTGCACAAGGATCTCGCGCTTTGGAACATACTGGGCACCGAGCGGGAAATCTATGACTTCATTGACTTTGATGACAGCATTGCTGGCGATTCGATGGACGACCTCTCGCTGCTGGCGTGCTTCCATGATGCGGCGTTTCTGCGAAGAGCCTTCGAGGGTTACGAAAGTGTTCGCGCCTTGCCGGAGGAGCATGTGCGGCGCTTCTGGCTGCACCTGCTGCGAAACATGATCGTGAAAGCCGTGATCCGCGTCGGCGCGGGCTACTTTGAGCGTGATGGTGGCTTCTTTTTGAATTCGCCCGGCACAAATCTCCGCCAGATCACGCTTTCGAAGCTCTCCACCGCCTTGCGCGGCTTGCGGGAAGGCAGCGGCCTCGACATTCTCTCAGCATGAAAACACACATCGGCACCTTTCTCTCCATCGGATCACCTGCGGTCACGGAACTCGCTGCGGAATGCGGCTATGACTGGGTGCTGATTGATCTCGAGCACGGCTGTGAGTCCGAGGCAGCGCTTCCCAACCAACTGCGAGCCCTGCGCGGAAGCCAAACGCTCGGCATCGTCCGCGTAAGTGCTCCGCATGCCGATTTGATCGGTCGCGTGCTCGATTGGGGCGCGGATGGCATCATGGTGCCGCATGTCGATACCGTGGCGCAGGCGGAGCACTGCGTGAAGGCAGCCACCTATCCGCCGAAGGGTCATCGCGGTGTCTCGCGGACTGTTCGGGCTTATGGATACGGCATGAGGCTTCCGGGTGATGAAATGCCGAAACCGATCATCCTCGCGCAAATCGAGACCGCGGAAGGTGTTTCGAATGCGGAGGCGATCGCCGCTGTGGACGGTATAGATGCCTTGTTCATCGGTCCGGCCGATTTGAGCTATGATTTGAAGGCGCGGAAGTCGCCACGCAGTTACGACGAGTGTCTTGATGCCGTCGTGAAGGCAGCCAAAGATCACGGCAAGGGGTGCGGTATCCTCGTTCGTCATGCGGACGACAAGGAAAAACTCAAGGCGCTCGGTCTCACATGGATCGCGATGGATTCCGACCTCTCGCTCGTGCGCGAGGGCTTCAAGCGGAACCACGAGATGGCTCGGAGTTGGTGAAAAAGACGCACTTTTTCCTGTTCATGGGCAATTTCGGCCTACTCTCGCGGCCCCATGACCGCCTCCCCCCTCATCCAGTCCAAGATCATCGAGCTCTGTGAAGCCCTCGTGGCCGATGGTGATGTGAAAAACGCCCGCCTCCAGGCCGAGACCTTCCTTGCAGATGAATCCGCCATGTCACTGTATCGCGAGATGGCCACGCTCGGCCGTGCGCTGCATCAAAAGCAGCATCACGATGAAGAGCCGACTGCGGAGGAGATCACGCGCTTCAATGCCCTACAGGACCGCTGCGAGTCGAATCCGGTCATCTCCGGCTTCCTCACTGCGCAGAACGTGCTCAGCAGCGTTGCTGAGGCAGTGAACGCGTTTGTCGGCAAGAGCCTCGAAAGCGGCCGCGTGCCTTCGCCAGAGGAAATGGTGAAGAAGGGCGGCTGCGGTGAAGGCTGCGGCTGCCATTGATCAGCGCCAGTCATGAAGACGGTCGTCCTGTTACTGTCGCTGTTGTTTTGGGGCTCGTCCTCCGCGGGCGAGCCTAAAACGATTCGCCTGCTGACGATCGGCAACAGCTTCTCCGCCAATGGGACGCACTACTTCAGCGTTCCGGCCAAATCAGGAGAGCGCACGCTGATTCATCAGCCGCTCGTCATTGGTGGCGCGTTATTGCAAGTGAATGTGGACAAAGCGAAGGCAGTGGGCAAGGCGCTGGTGAAATGACTGTCCAAATCGCGGTTTTCATGACCTACTGGAGCCATGACGCGTTTCATTGGCTGCTTCCTTCTCCTCGCCTTCCCCAATCACGCCGCTACACAGGCGGATGTGATCGTTTATGGAGCCACGCCGGGTGGATTCTGTGCGGCCATCGCGGCGGCGCGTGAAGGCGCCTCGGTGGTGCTGATGGAACCGACGGGGCATGTCGGTGGGGTGAACACGGGCGGGCTGTGCTTCTCGGATTCGAATCAAACGGTGCGCAGCACGGTGATGGGGCTTTTTGAGGAGTGGCACGCGCGGGTGGAGAAGGACTACCAGCAGCGCGGTGTCGCGCTGCCTTACAAGGTGAGGGAGAAGGATCACACGCACTGGACCTACGAGCCGCATGTGGCGGCGAAGATCACGCAGGCGATGCTCGATGAGGCGGGTGTGAAGGTGATGACGCGGCAGGTGCTGAAGTCGGTGATCAAAGACGGCACGCGCATCACGAAGCTCATCACCACTGCGGGCGAGTTCGAGGCCAAAACGTTCATCGACGGCACTTACGAGGGCGATTTGATGGCGGAGGCGGGTGTGAGCTGGACGATTGGTCGCGAGGGGCGGAAGGAGTTCGGCGAGTCGCTGGCGGGGAAGCAGTATCCGAAGGCGAAGATGAAGATTTCCGGCCTCGGAGCCGATGGGAAGCCGCTGCCGCTGATCACGACGACCGATGCGGGACCGGAGGACGCAGGCGACAAGAATGTGATGGTCTATAGCTTTCGCCTCTGCGTGACGAAGGACGCGGCGAATCGCGTGCCGTTTCCGAAGCCGACGAAGTATGATCCAGCTCGCTTTGAGGTCGTGCGACGCTACTTCGCGAAGGAAAAGCGCCCGATTTTGCCATGGGATCTGTATCCGCTGCCGGGGAACAAGTTCGACGCGAACAACGGCATCGGGAAACAGTTCTCCATGGGCCTCGTCGGTGCCTGCAATGGCTGGAGCGAGGCGGATGAAGCGGGTCGCACGGCCATCTGGGAGGCGCACAAGCAATACACGCTGGAGTTTTATCACTTCCTCACCACCGACAACGCGGTGCCAGCGGCGATTCGGAAAGAGATGAGCGAGTTGGGACTGTGTCGCGATGAGTTCGCGGACTACGACCACTGGTCGCCGCAGCTTTATGTGCGCGAGGGTCGCCGCATGATCGGCGAATACGTTGTTTCGCAAAAGGACATCATGGAGCAGCCGAAGAAGGAGGATGTCATCGTCGTGTCGTCCTTTCCCATCGACTCGCATGACTGCCAGCGTGTCGGCACGGATGAGTTCGTTGTCGATGAGGGCACCATCATGCCGGTGCGCATGGCGGGTAGGAAGCACGGCTATCCGTATCACATCCCGTATCGCGCCATCACGCCGAAAGCCGCCGAATGCACGAACTTGCTCGTGCCCGTGGCGCTGTCCTGCACGCATGTCGGCATGTCGTCGATCCGCGTGGAGCCGACGTGGATGATCCTCGGTCAAAGTGCGGGCATCGCCGCTGCTTTGAGTGCCAAACAAGGCCTCGACGTGCAAAAGCTGCCGTATCCCGCGCTGCGTGAGCGTCTGCTAGCGCAGAAGCAGGTGCTCGACCTGCCGGTGCTCGCCAAAGCGCCTGCTGAACCCAAAGGCGCGATGAGCATCGATCCCAAGACACTGCCGGGCATCGTGCTCGATGATGCGCAGGCGGAGCTGAAGGGCGCATGGAGCCGCTCCTCAAACTTCAAACCGCACATCGGCACGGGTTATCTCCACGATGACAAACGCGGCGATGGCGAGTCCGTGGCCGTCTTCCGTGTCAAAGTGCCGAAAAGTGGTCGCTACGACCTCCGCATGGCCTATTCCGCGCATGAGACGCGAGCCACGAAAGTGCCGCTGACGATCCAGAACGGCGAAAAGGCCATCGAACTGCTCGTCGATCAAACGCAGCCACTTCCGGCCGGTGAAGCCTTCCGCAGCATCGGCAAGGTCGAACTCCAAAAAGACCTCGAAACGACCATCACACTCCGAAACCGAGAAACAGACGGTTTTGTGATCCTGGATGCGTTGCAGCTTTTGGCGGCACCTTAAAGACGCAACGCCCTGCAACCATGTGTTTCACAGGCTTTCCATTCCGACACGGGTCCCAGGCTCCCATTTCAGGCCCCAATCGCGGATGGAGCGGAGCACCGGGCGCAAAGCGCGGCCTTTGTCCGTGAGTTCATAAGCGAGGCGCTTGCTGCCTTCGGCGGCGGGAATGCGCTGCACGATGCCGCCATCACGCAGGCGCTCCAAGCGGTCGCTGAGGATGTTCGTCGGGATGCCTTCGGGCGACTCCACAAAGTCTTTAAACCGGCTGCGACCGAGCACGAGGTCGCGGATGATGAGCAGCGTCCATTTGTCGCCAAACAAGTCCAGCGCACAGGCGACCGGACAGGGCGAGCGGCGTGGAGCGGCTTTGGCAGACTTCGTGGAGGACATTTTCGGCATGCAAAACCATGCGCCAGAATCACTTGCATTTCAAAAGCCTTAACACTTGCGTTTTGCAATCGTTTTGGAATCATCACCTGACATGAACTCCCCCGCTGCACCCACTTTGGCACCTCCTGGAGCCGGTTTGCCCGGACCTGAGCTTTGGAGCGCCCGAGTCCTCTTCGGCCTGAGGCGGCGCTTTGGCACTCGAGAGGCCTTCACGGCCCGCTTTGAGCAGGAGCGCGCCGCCATCCGGGAATTACTCGCCACTTGCGATCCGGCACGACGCGGCGAGCAGGTGCTCATCCCACGCCTTCGCGGTCTGGAGGACAGCAGCCGCTTCTGGTCGGTCTGGATGACCTTGGAGCACCTGCGCATCACGAACTCGATCTTCGCCATGATCATCACCTCGCTCGCACAAGCAAAGGTGCCGCAAAAACAGGCCAGCACGGCCGATGTGAAGCCTCGCAGCGATGTGACCGCCGAGGTCGAGGCGGCATTTGAGGCTTCGTGCGATCAGTTGCTGGCCGCAGTCGCCGCCGTGCCGGAGCTGAAAACGGCCGCACGCTATCCGCATCCTTGGTTTGGCCCGCTCGATGCCGCAGGCTGGCACGCGCTCACCGCCACACACATGGGCATCCACCGGCAGCAGATCGCGAAAATCACCGCCGCATTGCCCGGCCGATGATTCTTCGGCGAATCCGTTGTTGCGACGGCGTAAGCCGTAACATTAATCGATACACACACTTCTCATCCATCATGCCCAACGCCAAAGCCTTCGCCGCCTCCAGTCCCACGTCAGTCCTGGCCTCCACCAGCATTCCACGCCGAGAACCGACCGAGCGCGATGTGGAGATCGACATCCTTTACTGTGGTGTCTGCCATTCGGATCTGCATCAGGTCCGCAACGAATGGAGCGCCGTGCCCACCACCTATCCCTGCGTGCCGGGACATGAAATCGTCGGCCGCGTGACAAAGATCGGCTCTGCCGTCACGAAGCACCAAGTCGGAGACATCGTGGGCGTCGGATGCCTCGTCGATTCGGATCAAAAATGCCCGAGCTGCGCCGCGAACCTCGAGCAGTTCTGCCCGCACGCCATTTTCACCTACAACTCGCCCGACAAGCACGGCACCGCGCCCGTGACCTACGGCGGCTATTCGACGAGCATCGTCGTGGACGAGCACTTCACGCTCAAAGTGCCCGCGAACCTCAGCCTCGCCGGAGTTGCCCCGCTGCTCTGCGCCGGCATCACCACCTACTCACCCATCCGCCGCTGGGGTGATGTGAAGGGCAAAAAAGTCGGCGTAATCGGTCTCGGCGGCCTCGGTCACATGGGCGTGAAGTTTGCGCATGCCTTCGGTGCCCACACCGTCGTGCTCACCACCTCCGCCAGCAAAAAAGACGACGCGCTGCGCCTCGGCGCCGATGAGGTCATCCTCACCCGCGACGCGAACGAGATGCAAAAGCACGCTGGCAGCTTCGACTTCATCCTCGACACCGTCTCCGCCGATCACGACATCAACGCCTACCTCAACCTCCTCGTCACCGACGGCACGCTCACCCTCGTCGGCGCACCGGATAAACCGATGCCCGTCTCCGCGTTCGGCCTGCTTTTTGGCCGCAAACGCCTCGCGGGCTCGCTCATCGGCGGCCTCGCCGAGACGCAGGAGATGCTCGATTTCTGCGGCGCAAACCAAATCGTCTCCGATGTCGAAATCATCGCCATCCAGCAGATCAATGAGGCCTACGAACGCCTGCTGAAGTCCGATGTAAAGTATCGTTTCTCCATCGACATGGCCTCGCTGAAGAACGGTTAAAGTCCGGCAAAAAGAATTTCAGGCGCAGTCTCACGTTCAAAGGCAATGAGTGGAGTGGTAGCGCGAGAAGGCTTTCGCGTGGCAGTGAGCGTCAGCTCTTCTTCCAGAACTGATACCACCTCTTCGGCGGTGGTGGAGGTGGGGGCGGCGGAAGGGCTTTCTTGACCACGACAGGCCTGGGCTCGGCCTTCGGGCCTTCGATGATGACGGTCATGCCCTTGCTGATGTGCCTCACGAGGCGCACGACATCCCAGTTGGCCGTGCGCATGCAGCCATGGCTGGAGGTGCGGCCGATGTTTTGCGGTGAATTCGTGCCGTGGATGCCGATGCCCGGCTTGCTGAGACCGATCCACATGACTCCAACCGGGTTGTTCGGGCCGATAGGCAGTTCATAAGCGTTGTTGCTGCGAACGCCGTAGTTCAGCACGCTGTTGTCCCAGCGAAACGTCGGCATTTGCGCGATGCAGAGTATGCGCCAGGTGCCGGGCGGTGTGGCGAGATGACCACTGCCCGGCGTAATGGGCAGGCTGGCAAGCAGTTTGCCTCCCTCATGCACACCGAGGAGTTTCTCGATGGTGTTGATCTTGATGACGCGTGCGGCCTGAAACTCCGGCACCTCGGGCAGGCTCGGGATGGGTTCGAGGGATTCAATGAGAAACGGCTCCGCAACGTTCGGCACCTTCACCACATCACCCGCTTTGAGCGCGCTCATCTTCGCCGGCATGTTCAGCCACTCGACCAGCTCCGGCGATGTATGAAAACGCTCCGTGAGGAATTCCAGCAGTGAGTCGTAGGGCAGGTACTTCTTCCTGCTCTGCAACGAGGGCTTTGTCGGCACATCGCCGACGAACTTCAGATCCTCCTCACGGATCGTGTAGGTGGTGAAGAGGTCGGTGATGGATGAAAGATCGAGCGAGTGATTCTCCACCTCGGTCTGAGGCAGCCCGTTCGCCGCCTGGTAACGCTTCAGAGCCTTTGTGGTGAATTCGCCGGGCCTGCCATCCACCTTGCCGGGACCGAAGAGCTTCGAATCGAGGAAGATTTGCAGACGGAGGATGGACTCGATGGGCTCGGGAGCCTTGGGAAGCGATGGCTTGTCGCCGGTCTCAGTCGCGGCCGCGGACACGAGGGTGAGCAAAACAAGAGACAGCTTGTGAAGCAGTGGTTTTATTGAAGAGAACATGTCAAAACCGGGTGGTGAGATGGTAGGTCAGAGATTATTTCTCGCAAGCAGCGTGCCGTTTTCATCCTTCGCGTCGCGTTGACAAAAAGCGGTGGAGCGCCCAAGGCTTGCCGCATGCCCGCCAAACCCGATCCCGCCACGTTGCCGTGCAGTCCTCTCGAAGAGACCGCCGGCCTGAAATACTTCCCGCGCATGATCGCCAAGATCCGCCTGCATGCCGCTGGCAAACTCTGGGAGGATCTGCACGCAAACCTCGGCAAAGGCAGCGACGGAGCTCTGGTGGACTTTTTGCACATCAACTACGACGATTTGAAAGCCCGCGTCCTGCAAGGCGGGACCGATGAGGAGATTCTTCAATGGTGCCAGCAGCGCAGCCGTGTGCTGAACGACAACGAGAAACTCATCTGGAATCATTACGTCAAAACGCTCGGCTGGAACGACCACATCACGGCCATCCTGGCGAAACGTAAGGCCGACGGCGGCCTCGGTGATCGCGAGGACATCCAGACGATCGCGCATTACATTGATGTGGATGAGGGAAGGCTGCCTTGAATGAGCGCCGGGGTCTGCAAGTTCGATTCTTTGCGGCGCTGCTGATGAACGGCGCGGGCAGTCGTGTCACGCCACATCGGTGAACGGGAATCAGAACACGCGGCGCTGGCTGCTGCAGGGCGTGGTTCCCGGCACGCTTGTTTGGGCGGAGGTCCTTGTTCGTCGTTAAAGGAAATGGCTTCGGCTGGCAACCAAAGCCTTAAACGAAGATCAAGAATCGTCAGCCGCATGCCAAAGATGCGCTGAAGGTGTGGCTTGCCGTCGGGGCACCGGGAATGGCAGAATCGCAGACCATGCCTGCCAAACCGACCATCCAGCTCATCGCCAGTGGCGACCTGCGCCTCGCCGCAAACCAAATCTGCTGGCCTGCGCAGAAGGCCATGGAGGATGCGCTGACGAAAGCCCTCAAGACCGAGGGTTTTGAGGTGAAGCGTGCGCATCCGTATGATCCGAAGAAAAAACACGGCTTCATCGCCAGCCAACGTGAGGGCATTGAGGTGTTCCGTGGCATTGATCCCGATGCGCCGCTGATCGTGGCAGAAGCAGTGTGGCAGTATTCGCATCATGTGCTGGCCGGATTGACCACGCATCGCGGTCCGATCCTCACTGTGGCGAACTGGAGCGGGCAGTGGCCGGGCTTGGTGGGCCTGCTGAACCTCAACGCCTCGCTCACGAAGGCGGGTGTGACTTACTCGACGCTGTGGAGCGAGACGTTCACCGATGCGTACTTCAAAAACGGCCTGCGCGAGTGGCTGACGACTGGCCAGCTCACGCATGATCAATCGCATGTGCGTGATCTGACATTGCTGAAGCTGCCGGCGGAGGATCAGCAGATCGGGCGCGACTTTGGACGTCGTTTCCGCACGCGGAAGGCGATCCTCGGCGTCTTCGATGAAGGCTGCATGGGCATGTTCAACGCGATCATTCCTGACGACCTGCTGCACGCCACGGGTTGCTTCAAGGAGCGCCTGAGTCAGTCCACGCTCTACGCGGCGATGCAAAACGTGAGCGATGCGGACGCGGGGGCGGTTTTTGGGTGGCTGAAGCGCAAGGGCTTGCAGATGAATATCGGTGCTGATGAAGCCACGGAACTCACGGAACCGCAGGTGCTGCTGCAGTGCAAAATGTACATCGCTGCCGTGCGTCTGGCGGACGAGTTCGGCTGCGATGCCATCGGCATACAGTATCAGCAAGGCTTGAAGGACCTCACGCCTGCCAGTGACCTCGTCGAAGGCATGCTCAACAACGCGGATCGTCCGCCGGTGCCCAGCGTGGATGGCAAGCGTATGCTGTTTGAGGGCGATGCGCTGCCGCATTTCAATGAGGTCGATGAATGCGCCGGTCTCGACGGCTTGGTGACGTATCGCCTGTGGCGTGAGCTCGGCTTTGCGCCGGAAAACACGCTGCACGACCTGCGCTGGGGCGATAAATTCGGCCCAAACTACGTCTGGGCGCTGCTGATCAGCGGTGCGGCACCGCCCGCGCATTTCATGGGTGGCTGGAAGGGCGCGAGCAGCGAGCGTCAGCCAGCGATGTATTTCCGGCTCGGCGGCGGGACGTTGAAAGGCATCAGCAAGCCGGGCCACATCGTGTGGAGCCGTGTGTTTGTGATGGATGGGGCGCTGCATTGCGACATCGGCGTCGCCGAGGTGGTGAAACTGCCGGAGGTCGAGACGAATCGCCGCTGGCAGGAGACTACACCGCAGTGGCCGATCATGCACACGGTGCTGAAAGGCGTGTCACGTGACCAGATGATGGCCCGCCACAAGTCGAACCACATTCAGGTGGTCTATTGCCCGAATGAAAAGCAGGCGCATCGCGCCGCCCGCATCAAGGCCGCCGCCATGCGCGAACTCGGCCTGCATGTTTCGTTCTGCGGCGACGTTCGTCTCGCTTAGCATTACCGTCTCCCTTCCCGACCATGAAGCATATTCTCCTCGCGATCCTTTGCGGCTCCGCTCTCGCCGCCGAGTCCACGCTCACGCCGCTCAAGTACAACAACCCCGGTCTCGTCGTCGATCTTGGCGTCGGCTTGTGGGCCTGGCCGCTGCCGATGGATTTCGATGGCGATGGCGACCCCGATCTCGTGGTGAACTGCCCGGACAAACCCTACAACGGCATCTACTTCTTCGAGAACGCCAGCGGCGACACCGCGAAGACGAAGATGCCCGTTTTCAAACCGGCGAAGCGCATCAGCAAAGGCGCTCAAAACGTGCAGGTGAGCTATCTCGACGGCAAACCCGTCGTGCTCACGCCGGGCAATGCGCATCCCGATTTCCTCCAAACCGGCATCGAGCAGCAGGTGAAGCTCGGCCCGCCCGCAAACGTCCACATGAACAAAGTCCGAGCCAACATGTGGCGCATGGTCGATTTTGAGGGCGATGGCAAAAACGATCTCATCGTCGGGGTGGGCGACTGGACCGAATACGGCTGGGACAATGCCTACACCGCCGACGGCCGTTGGATGAACGGCCCCATTCGCGGCTATGTGTATCTGTTGAGCAACACCGGCACCAACGAAGCGCCGAAGTATGACAAGCCGAAGAAGATCAACGCCACCGACCGCCCCGTGGAGACCTTTGGCTGGCCTTCGCCGAACTTTGGCGACTTCGACAAGGATGGCGACCTCGACCTGCTCTGCGGCGAGTTCCTCGATGGCTTCACCTATTTCCAAAACACCGGCAGCCGCACCAAACCGAAGTATGCCCTCGGCGTCCGCCTCAAAGCCGATACGGGCAAGTACCTCACGATGGACCTCGAAATGATCACGCCGACGGCCATCGACTGGGACAAGGACGGCGACCTCGACCTCATCTGTGGCGATGAAGACGGCCGCGTGGCCTTCATCGAGCACACCGGCAAATTTGACGCCAAAGCGCCGGTCTATGCCGAGCCTCGCTACTTCCAGCAGGAGGCCGATCAGGTGAAATTCGGAGCCCTCGTCACGCCCGTCGGGTTCGATTGGGATGGCGATGGCGACACCGATCTCATCTGCGGCAACACCGCCGGTTATGTCGCCTTCATTGAAAATCTCAGCGGCAAAGGCGTGGAGCAGCCGAAATGGGCCGCGCCGGTCAAACTCACCGCCGCAGGCAAAATCATCCGTCCGATGGCCGGCCCGAATGGCAGCATCCAAGGCCCCTGCGAAGCCAAATGGGGCTACACCACGCAAACCGTGGCCGATTGGGATCAAGACGGCCTGCCTGACCTGCTTTTGAACTCCATCCTCGGCAAAGTCGTGTGGTTCAAAAACATCGGCACACGCCAAAAACCGCAACTCGCCGCCGCCCAGCCCATCGAGGTCGAATGGAACGGCGAGCAGCCTCATCTCGCGTACGGTTGGCTGCGTCCCGAAGGCAAAGCCCTGCTCACGCAATGGCGCACCACGCCTGTCGGCGTCGATTGGAATAAGGATGGCCTCACCGACCTCGTCATGCTCGATCAAGAAGGCTACCTCGCCTTCTTCGAACGTGCGAAGCAGGGTGACCAACTCGTGCTCAAGCATCCGCAACGTGTCATATGTGCCTCCAAGGACGCGGCGAAGCCCGGTTTGCTGGACAAGGCGCTGGAGCATCTCAAAGTCAAAACACCTGTCGCCATGAAGCCGGGCGAGCCTTTGCGCCTCAACAGTGGCATCGCTGGCAAGAGCGGCCGTCGGAAGCTCTGCATCATGGACTGGGATCAGGACGGCCAGCTCGACATCCTCCTCAATTCCGCCAACGCCAACTTCCTCCGCCAGGAAAGCGCCGCCGACAGCAAATGGTTCTTCACCGACAAGGGCCTGCTCTCCGATGCGAACATCGAAGGCCACGACGTCAGCCCCACGACTGTCGATTTCAATGCGGACGGCGTCCCTGACTTCGTCGGCGGTGCCGAGGACGGCCATCTCTATTACATGCGGAATCCGAAGGCGAAGTGAGAGAAAAAGCGAAAAATGCCCGGCGAAACTTAGGGCTTCACCGTCTTTCTGAGAAATGACTCCGAGTGGTTGTCAACAGGGCCGGTATGCACAGCTTTGCCACTGGCATCGTAAATGATCACATGACTTGCATGCCGCGAAGGCAGTTGTCCATCATCGGCCGGCTTGGCAATAGGAAACGTCATCTTCAACTGCTCCACAGTCTGATCGACATTGCCCTTGTTTGTTGAGCTCATGGCAAGACCGAGAAAAACAACATTGGGCTGGTCTTTGTATTTTCTGCGCAGCGATTCAAACGCTTTCACGACATCCGACTTCCGTTTGATGTCATTTTCCCGGGATTTCGGATAATCAGCCCGATATCTGGCCCAGGCGGCACGACTGCCTTTCCAGTTGGACGGGGGATCGGCAGGCTGGGGCGTGGTATCCACATAGTCAGGCGTCCAGAGGGCCACGACAATCTTTCCGTTTAAACTGTTC
Organism: Prosthecobacter sp.; assembly: GCF_044236155.1. Classification (GTDB taxonomy): domain Bacteria; phylum Verrucomicrobiota; class Verrucomicrobiia; order Verrucomicrobiales; family Verrucomicrobiaceae; genus Prosthecobacter. Next base: position 325,583 of record NZ_JBIIHA010000002.1, on the reverse strand, counting down.
AGGATGGAAGGGTCGCCCTTGAGCACCTGATTGATCTTCGCGTCTGCGAGGGTGAGTGTTTGCGCAGCCAATCCTTGCGCGTTGATAACTGTGGCTGACGTAAAAAACGCGGTGAGAAGACAGATCTGGCGGAGGCGGATGTGGATGTTCATGGTTTGGAAAACAGCTTTTGGAGCAAGACATTCGGTTCGCTATCCAGAATGGGGCCTTGGTATCCCAGTTTGCCCGTTTGGTCGAAAATGTGGACTCCAGGCATGCTCATCTGCCACCCTGATTCGATGGCCCCTCTCGCAAAGCTCATGTAGCGGCAAATGGGGAACGTCACTTTCCACCTCTTCACAGCCTCTTCCACCTCTGTCTTCTTGGCTCCGCCTTGGGCATCATCCACACCCAAAACGACAAGCCCTTGAGCAGAATATTTTTTTAACCAGACCTCTAGGCGGTCCACCGATCGCTCTGTGGCTTTGTCAAAGCATTCAAGCTTGGCGACAATCACCACCTTTCCCGCATGCGCGGACATGGACTCGGTTTGCCCTGCCCATGTGGTTAACGTGACATGCTCAAGCCGTGGCTGCGTCTTGTAGTCGCTCCATTTGCGGTTGATGATGTCATTCAACCGGACACGTTCCGCGCCCAACATCGTCGATGACAGGCAGATGAACAACAGCACGCCCAAAAAGATTTTTTGCATCATGCTTGGCATAAAAACACAGGACCAAATCGCGGTTCAATCTTTTTTTGAACCTGTCATTGGCACCAAGACCTCGTCTCGGTGAATCTAACGGTCCACGCATTCCCGATGGGTGAACTCTTCGCCCTCATCGCCGCCGGATGCGCGGCAGGGGCGATCAATGCGATCGCGGGTGGCGGGACGCTTTTGACGTTTCCGGTGCTGCTGATGTGCGGCACACCGCCGGTGATGGCGAATGCGACGAGCACCGTGGGCCTCGTGATCGGTACGGCGGGCAGCATCGTGAGCTTCCGCACGCATCTGAAAGCGATCCGGCACCTGATGTGGCGCTTCATTCCGATCTGCCTCGTCGGTGCCGCCATTGGGAGCTGGTTACTGACGCAGACGAGTGATGACCAGTTTTCGAAGCTCATCCCGTTCCTCGTTTTGTTCGCGACAGTGCTGTTTTTCATCCAGGGCTTTCTGAAGAAGTCGCAAACGGCAGGCAGAACGAAGGCGCTTTGGTTCTCGCTGGCGCTGCAACTGCCCGTGGCGATCTACGGCGCGTTTTTCGGTGCGGGGATCGGCATTCTGATGCTGGCGTCGTTCGGCTTCATGGGCATGACGCACATCCATGAGATGAACGCGCTGAAAAACCTGCTCGGCAGCCTCATCAATGTGGTCGCGGCCGTGTGGTTCATCGCGGCGGGCATGGTGAACTGGCCGCAGGCGCTGGCGCTGACTGCGGGGGCGCTGGCGGGCTATTACTTCGGCGCGCATTTCTCCCAGCGGATCGAGCCGCGGCGCGTGCGGCATCTGATCACGGCGATCGGCCTCGCGATCTCAGTGGTGATGTTCTGGCGGCAGTTTGGATGACAAAGCGTTCGATCACGGCTATCTGCCTCCGCATGCGTTACCTTCTCGCCTCCATCCTGATCTGCTGCGGTCTTGCCAGTTGCTCATTGATCACCGTGCCGCTGGGTGCGGCGGGCACGGTGGCCGGTGCCACGGTCAAGGCCACGGGCGGTGTCGCGAAAGCGGGTGTGCAGGCCATGGGCAGCCACCGTCAGCCGGCACCGCAGCAACCCCAACAGCCATATTATCCGCCCCAAGGCTACGCTCAGCAGCAGCCTCACCCGGCGCAGTATCCGCCGCCTCAATCGTATTATCCCCAGCAGCATTATGCGCCGCAATATCCGCAACAGCAGCCGGCCTATCCCTACCCACCCCAGCAGCCGCAGGGCCAGTGGTATCAAGGACGCTGGTATCCCTACCCGCCACAGCCTGCGCGATGACGCAGCCGGGATGACAAATCGCCCGGACAGAGTTTAGTACGTGCGATGAAAACACACGCTGCCATCGGGATTCTGAGTTTCACTCTTGCAGGCTGCTCCCTCGTCACCGTGCCGGTGAAAACGGCGGGCAGCATCGTGACAACAACCGTCGAGACAACGGGCAAGGTGATCACCGCTCCTTTTGAAGCCGTGGGCCGCAGCGCCGCAACGAAACCTGAGGAGGAGGTTCGCAAAGCCGGGGCTTCGGAGGAGGAACCCGCCGCCCGCAAAGCGGTTCCCGTGACAGACTGAAACTCAAACCAGCTTCCACGGCCCGCGCATCGGACGCGTCAGCATGGCGGTGGCATCGGCGTCGTCGATGATCTGCTCCGTGGCGGGATCCCAGCGCAGTTTCTCGCGGTGGAGGCGCAGGGCGATGTTTGCGAGATGGGCGATGGTGATGCTGCGGTGGGCGTATTCGATGGGCGCGGCGGTCTTGGCACCGTTTTGAATGGCGTCGATGAAGTTGCGGAAGTGGTCCTTGCTTTCGTAGAGGCGCACATCGCCTTCGGCGAGTGGTTTGCGCAGTTCGGCGGGCTTGATGTCGAGTTTGCCGCGGGCGCTGATGATGGTGCCGAGTTCGCCTTCGAAGGCGATGCCGGCCCCGAACTCCTGCTTGTCCTTCACGCGGACGGTGGTGCCATCGGCGTAGCGGTAGGCGAAGGCGAATTTCGGCGCGGTATTGTAGAGGCTGCCGGGCGCGGGCCATTCGGCGCTGAGGTCGAAGAACTCGACGGGGCCGCTTTCGTCCATGCCGAGCGCCCATTGCACGATGTCGAGATGGTGCGCGCCGAAGTCGGTGATGTTTCCGCCACTGTAGTCGAAGAACCAGCGCCAGTTCGAGTGCAGTCGCGCGGGGCAAAACGGGGCCTCGGGCGCGGGGCCAAGCCACATGTCGTAGTTCAAGCCTTCTGGCACGGGCGCGGGCTCGGTTTGCGAGGCGCAGCCGTTGTTGTCGCGGTTGTCGCTCGCAAGACCGACGCGGATTTGCTTGAGCTTGCCGATCTTGCCATTGCGGACGTATTCAGCGGCCATGCGGAAGTGGACATCGCTGCGCTGCTGGCTGCCCGTTTGCCACACGACACCGCTTTGCCGCACGACATCGCTCATGAAGCGCCCCTGCGCGATGGTGAGGCTGAGCGGCTTCTCGCAGTAGATGTGCTTCTTCGCCCGTGCGGCGGCGACGGCCTGCAAGGCATGCCAGTGGTCCGGCGTGGCGATCTGCACGGCATCGACATCGGCACGTGCGAGCACCTCGCGAAAGTCCTCGTGCACGGCGCAGCCTTTCGTGCCGTAGGTTTGATCGACGAGTCGCTTTGCAGGCTCACGGCCCAGGGTGCCGGCTTTTTTGATGATGCCTTTGTTGTAGCGGTCGGACTCGCGTTCGACATCGCACACAGCGATGACCTGCACGCGTTCGTCATTGAGGAAGTTTTTCACCACATCCGTGCCACGCCCGCCGCAGCCGATGAGCGCCAGCGTGGTGCGGTTTGAAGGGGCGACCGCGCCGTCTTTGCCGAGCGCGGAGGACGGGATGATCGTGGGGAAACCGAGCGCGGCTCCCGCGGCAGTGCAGTGCTGAAAAAATCGGCGGCGTGAGGTGGTCGGCGAGCTCATGACGGAATCTAAACGTTCGCTGTATTCGTTTCTTCAACCTTGCGAATCCAGGCCGCTAAGGCCATTTGCCCTCTCTCATTTTGCACTCCGCCAAACGAGCTGCCAGCCGACTGAACAAACCGCCCACCACCCGTGCGCGGGGGGATGCACTCGGCCTTGTCGATCTGGTGCTCTCGAAAAAGGAGTTCAAGACGCGTTCGGTGCTCGATCACATCGCGCCGCAGGCCTTTGGCTTTGCGGCGGCGCTGCTGGTGCGGCGGGTGGAGAAGGAAAAGCGCCGCGTTTGGATTCTGTGCCCGGATGTGAAGACGCAGGACCACGTGCATGCCGAACTCGGCGTGTGGCAGTGCCCGGCGCTGTATTTTCCGCGTCTGGGACAGATCGTCGAAGGCGCCTTCGCGGACCCGGAGGTGCTCGCGGAGCGCACCGCAGTGCTCAGTCGCATGCTGGAGGGCGAATCGCCCGTCATGGTGCTCTGCGCGGACAGCCTCGACGAACCGGCACCGAATCTGGAGGAGATCACCGACCAGAAACGCATGCTCAAAGTCGGCGAGAAGCTGGATGTCGAAATCCTGCTCAAAGAGCTGACGGAGGCTGGTTACGAGCGCGTGCCCGTCGTCACGGAGCGCGGGCAGTTTGCGCGTCGCGGCGGTATCGTGGACTTTTTCTCCTGGCAGGCCGAGGAACCGCTGCGACTGGAGTTTTTCGACGACGAACTGGAGTCCATCCGCGCCTTCGATCTGCACAATCAGTCGTCGATTCGACGTCTCGACAGCGCAGGCGTCATTTTGACGATGAACGACGGCTCCGATGAAGGTGGACGCGTTCGCGGCCATCTCCGCTCGAACGATTTCATCATCCAGATCGAGTGTGATGCAGGCTTTCCAGCCTGCATGAGCATCCTCAGCGGCGCGGCGGAGGTTGAAGGGCTCGAAGACTTCACGGCGGCCATTCATGAGAATCCGCTCGGCGTTTTCGATGCGTCGGATTTCGTGTTGCATGAGGCGCGGCGAGAGCTTTTTGCGAAGCAGATCACGGAGTGGCACAAGGCGGGCTGGCGCACGGTGATCTTCTTCCACAACGAGGCCGAGCGGGAGCGCTTCAATGAGTTGCAGAGCAAGCTGCCGTCGTCCGTCGAGACGAAGCTGGGCTTGTTGTATCGCGGTTTCACCGTTCCAGCGGCCAAACTGGCTGTTTTGACCGGCGCGGAGATTTTTGGCCGTCATCAGCACATCCGCCGCGTGCGCGGCTCGAAGCTCGACGAGGCCGAAACGCTCCGAAAAGCCCGCGATGTGCTCAGCGAGCTCCGCGAGGGCGATCTCGTCGTGCATGCCGAGCATGGCATCGGCCGCTACGCGGGCATCGAGGTGCGTGAAGGCGGTAAAAAGGAGGAAGTGCTCGTTTTGCACTACGCGGACAGCGCGAAGCTCTTTGTGCCGCTGGCACATGTGCATCTGGTGTCGCGTTATGTTGGTGTCGGTGGCAAAGCGCCCACATTGAGCAAGCTGAGCGAGCAGCGTTGGAAGAAAACTCGCGCCACAGCCGAGAAGAGCGTCGAGGACTTTGCGAAGCGCATGCTCAGCGTCGCGGCGGAGCGGCAGACGTTGAAGGCTTACTCGCATCCGCCGGACACGAAGTGGCAGGTGGAGTTTGAGGAATCGTTTTTGTATCGCGAAACACCCGACCAGCTCCGCAGCGCGGAGGAGATCAAACGCGACATGGAGGCCGAAAAGCCGATGGATCGCCTCCTATGCGCCGATGTGGGCTTTGGGAAGACCGAGGTGGCGATCCGCGCTGCCTTCAAAGCCGTCATGGGAGGCCGACAGGTCGCCATTTTGGTGCCGACGACCGTTTTGGCCCGCCAGCACTGGGAAAACATCCGCCAGCGCATGAGCGAGTTCCCTGTGACCGTCGAAATGCTCTGCCGCCTCACGCCCGCGAACAAGGAGCGCGAGATCGTGAAGGGCATCAGCGAAGGCACGGTCGATATCGTTGTGGGAACGCATCGCGTGATCTCGAAGGACGTGCGCTTCAAAAATCTCGGCCTCGCGGTGATCGACGAGGAGCAGCGCTTCGGCGTGAAGCACAAAGAGAAGTTTAAAGACCTCTTCCGGCTCGTCGATGTGCTCACGCTGAGCGCCACGCCCATTCCGCGCACGCTTTACCTGGCGCTGATGGGCATGCGAGACATGAGCACCATCGAAACGCCGCCGCCGAACAAGCAGGCCGTGCAGACGCAAATCTGCCCGTATGACGAACGCGTCATCAAACAGGCCATCGACACTGAGATCGAGCGTGGCGGGCAGGTTTTCTTCCTGCACAACCGTGTCGCCACCATCGAAAAGGTCGCTCAGCGCATCCGCGAGCTCTGCCCGAAGTCGCGCGTGCTCGTCGGTCACGGCCAGATGGACAGCGAGCTGCTGGAAGACATCATGCACACCTTCGTCGATGGCGAGGCGGACGTGCTCGTGTGCACGACGATCATCGAAAGCGGTGTCGATATTCCGAACGCGAACACCATCATCATCGACCGCGCGGATCGCTTCGGTTTGGCTGATCTGTATCAGCTCCGAGGCCGCGTGGGTCGTGGCGGCGTGCAAGCACACGCGTATCTGCTTCTTCCACGCGATGCCGTCACCGCAGGCGATGCCCGCAAACGCGTGAACGCCATCAAGCAATACGCAGGCCTCGGCAGCGGCTTCAAAATCGCCCTGCGCGACCTCGAGATCCGCGGCGCGGGCAATTTGCTCGGCACCGAACAGAGCGGCCACATCGCCGCCATCGGCTTCGATTTGTACTGTCAGATGCTCAAACAAAGCGTCGCCCGCATGCAGGGCCGCCGCGTGGCGCGTCCGGTCGAGGTGGGGCTGCGTGCGGACTTCCTCGTCATGAGCGAGGCGCTCATGCTACAGGCCGCCAAAGGCGCCACGCCCGCGTTTTTGCCCTCCACCTTCATCGAAGACGCCAAGATGCGCATCACCGCCTACCGCCAACTCGGCGAGATCATGACACGCAAGGAACTCGACGAGCTCGAAGGCCAGTGGCGGGATCAATTCGGCGAAAAACTGCCGCATGCGGTGCAAAACCTCCTCACCTGCGCCGGCATTCGCGTGGCGGCATCCCATGCGGGCATCACCGATGTCGAGATCAAGGAACGGAAACTGATGCTGACACGGAATGGTCGCCATGTGATGGTGAATGGCAAGTTTCCGCGTCTTTCCAACGGGCCCGGCCACAAGCAACTCGAAGAGGCGCTGGCCATGTTACGGACGCTTTGAATCAAGCAGCGCGCTCCACACCTGCGGCGAACGCACGCCGGGACGTGCCTCGCCGCCTGGGATGACAATCCGGTCTTTCCAAGGAACGGCGTTCGTCGTCACGAGCGAAAACGGCACTTCGCCTGCTTTTGACCACGACTGCGTTTTGAGATCGAAGGCCAGAATATCGCGTGGAAAGCCGGGGTGTTTCGATTTCGGCTCGAAGTTCGCGTTTGTGCCGTCATCGCCGCCGAAGATGAGAATGTTGTCATCGCTCACCGGCGCTGGATTCGGCGCGGCGACGGCCACACGGGGCATGTCGGGCAGTCTTTCCCACCCTGTAGTTGATTTGAAGCGCCACGCGTCGCTCAGCCATTCACGCTCGGCTTTGCCATCCTTGCCGGGGCGCAACGACGCTCCGCTGAAGAGATGCACCGCGCCCCCGACAGCGGCCATGCAAGGGAGAATGCGTGCTCTGCCCGGGCACGGCGGTAGTTCCTGCCATGACGCGCCTGCTTTCTTCAAATCGAGCGACCAAAATGTGTTCATCGCATTCGTCGCGGTCGGCGTTTCGATGCCTCCGGCGATGTAGATCACGTCATTCAGCATGCAGCCGGCCATGAACGCGCATGGCTTCGGCAATGGTGGCAAGTTCGCGTCTTTGCCGAGCCAAAACACCTCGCGGAAGTTCTCGGTGGCATTGCCGCCGCCGATGATGACGAGTCCGTCTCTGGTCGTGATGCTCACGCCGTAGCCATTCGGTTTTGGCAACTTGCCGATCACCTTCCATTCGCCACCAGGAGCCTTCAGCTCATGGACCGTGTCATACCAGAGCTTCGTGCCGCCTTCCCATGGCATCTTGTCGATGAAGTGCGTGCCGCCGGCCAAGATGAGTGATCCACCGCTGATGCCCGCGAATGATCCGGCAAAGCCACGAGAGTCAGGAATCGGAGGCATCTGCGACCAATGCAAATCAACAGCGAATACGGTAGAGCCTGCGATCAGGCAAAGCAGCATGCGGCACATAGTGTGCACTTAACGCAGGTTCAGTGATAGTTCCGGCACATTGGCTGCTTATTTTGGCGTCCATGCTAACCATCTCCGGCAAAACCCACGGCAAATTCTGCGACGGCGTCTCGCGGCGTGATTTCCTGCGCATCGGCGGACTCGCCATGGGAGGGCTGTCGCTGCCGGAGCTGCTGAAGGCGGAAGCGGAGGCCAAAGCAGGCCGCAGCTTCAAGTCGGTCATCATGATCTACCTCTGCGGCGCGCCGCCGCATCAGGACATGTATGATTTGAAGATGGACGCGCCGCTGGAGATTCGCGGCCCCTACAAGCCGATCAAGACTGCCGTCCCCGGCATCCACATCTCCGAGCACGCGCCGCGTCTCGCGAAGATCATGGACAAGCTGGTGCCGATCCGGAGCATGTATGGCAGCCCGAACGGCGCGCACGACAGCTTCATCTGCTACACCGGCAAGCCACCGCCTCCGAACGGTGGTGCGGCACCTGTGGGCCGTCTTTCCGATCCGCCGTCGTTTGGCTCGGTCATTTCAAAGCTCAAAGGCCAGGCCGATCCTGCGGTGCCATCGTTTGTCGGTCTCGCGCCGAAGGCAGGACATCCGCCCTACGGTTCACCGGGGCATCCGGGTTACTGCGGCAACACGCACGCGGCCTTCCGTCCGAATGGCGCAGGCGTGGAGGATCTTCAGCTCAATGGCATCACACTGGATCGCCTCGAAGACCGCCGCTCGCTGCTCACCGGCTTCGACAAGTTCCGCCGTGAACTCGACGCCAGCGGCCTTGTTGGCAGCATGGACGCTTTCAATCAGCAGGCGCTGAATGTGCTCACCAGCAGCAAACTGCTCACCGCGCTCGATTTGAGCAAGGAGACCGTCAAAACGCGCGAACGCTATGGTAAAGGCCAGACGCAGAACTACGGTGACGGCGCTCCGCTGAACCTCGAGCATTTCCTCATGGCCCGTCGATTGGTCGAGGCCGGTGCGCGGGTGGTGACGCTGAATTTCGGCCGCTGGGACTTCCACGACAACAACTACCCGCAGCTTCTCAAGCACCTGCCGCTGTTCGATCAAGGCATGAGCGCGCTGGTTGAGGATCTTCACGAACGCGGACTCGACAAAGACGTCGCCGTCGTTGCGTGGGGCGAGTTTGGCCGCACACCGATCGTGAACAAGGACGGCGGCCGCGACCACTGGCCGCGTGTCGGCGGCGCGTTGCTCGCTGGCGGCGGATTCCGCACCGGTCAGGTCATCGGCGCCACGGACAAGCTCGGCGGCGAGCCTACCGAACGTCCTGTGCATTTCGGTGAGGTGTTTGCCTCGCTCTACCGGTTCATGGGCATCGACACCGTCAAAACCACACTCAACGACCTCACCGGTCGTCCGCAGTATTTGGTCGATGGCTGGTCGCCGATGCCGGAGCTGGTTTGAGGCGCAGACGTGGCTTGCTTGTGAAGAACACAGCGTCTAAGGGCGGGCATGTATCCAGTTGTGACGACCATTCCCGAGGGCCTTGACCTCAAAGAGGGCGATCAACTCGATCTTCGTGTGGAGATCAAACAAGGAATGATCGTCGTCACCCAGGTGCTGCGGAAAACTTCGGCGGAATCGCCCGGCAGCGACTACAAGGTCAAGCTGGGCACGTGGAACAGGAAATAAACGCTCCGGAAAGGCTGCGCGGCAGCAAGGCGTACTTCAATGCGCATGTCCCTGCCGCATCCAGCGCATCCCTTTTCCCGCCGTGAAGTCATTCAGGCGGGTGCGGTCGGCTTGCTGGGCTTGGGGATGAATCATCTCAGCGCTCTGCAGGCGATGACGGCCCCGGCAAAGCCGGCGCGTGCGAAGTCGGTGATCTACATCTTCCTCAGCGGCGGTCTGGCGCAGCATGAGAGCTTCGACATGAAGCCGGACGCGCCCATGGAGTATCGCGGTGACTTCAAGCCGATCCGCACCCAGACGCCCGGTCTGCACATCTGCGAGCATCTGCCGAATCTCGCGCGCATTTCAAAGAAGTGGTCGCTGGTGCGCTCACTCACACACGGCAGCAGCGATCACTCGCTGGGGCATCACATCATGCTCACGGGCCGCAGCGATGCGCCGCTGGGCTTCAGCCCTGCGAAGCCGCAGAAGTCGGATCATCCCAGCATCGCGGCGCTGGCCACGGCGCTGCTGCCGAAGCGGAAGGACAACCTGCCGCCTGCCATCGTGATGCCGGACAAGCTCGTGCATCGCGAGGGACGCACGCTCGCAGGGCAGTTCGGCGGCATGCTGGGCGCGCAACATGATCCGTGGTTCCTGGAGATGTCGCCTTACCACCCGAAGCACTACGGCGCGTATCCTGGCTACCTGTTTCATCACGAGCGCGGCTTTGAAAAAGACGACAAGCTCAAATTTCAGGCGCCGCATCTCTCGCTGCCGCAGGGTTTGACGCTCGATCGTGTGATGGATCGCGTGTCGCTGCGTGATTCGCTCGAAAAGCAGACCGATGACCTCACGCGGCTCGCAGGCGACGAGGCCTTCGATTCGACCCGCCAGGCCGCCATCGGCCTGCTGAGCAACCGCAAGGTGCATGACGCCTTCAGTTTGGATAAAGTCGATCCAAAGCTGCTAGACCGCTACGGCCGCCACAGCTTCGGCTGGTCGCTGCTCATGGCGAAAAACCTCGTTCAGAGCGGCGTGCGGCTCGTGCAGGTGAATCTGGGCAACAACGAGACCTGGGACACGCATCAGGCCGCGTGGCCGAATTTGAAGAACTTTCTGCTGCCGCCGATGGATCAGGCCGTGAGTGCCTTGATCGAGGATCTCGACGCCAGCGGCCAGCTCGATGAGACTCTCATCGTCATGGCCGGCGAATTCGGTCGCACGCCCAAGATCAAGAGTATCTCCGCCACCGCCCTGCCCGGCCGCGATCACTGGGGCCACGCGCAGAGCATCCTGCTCGCCGGCGGCGGCATCCAAGGCGGTCGCGTCATCGGCGAGACGGACAAGATCGGCGGCTATCCCATCAGCGACGCCCAAACACCCGAAAACTTCGCCGCCACGATCTACGAAGCGCTCGGCCTGCCCCGCGAAACGATCTGGAAAGACTTCACCGGCCGGCCGCACACGCTTTACATGGGTTCGCCGATTGGCGGGCTGACCTGAAGTGGTCCGATTAGTCCGCTCATTTTTCAATCAGCGCCACGGCGGCAAGAGAGCTGTCAGTGCCCTCGTAGGTTTGCGCCAACCACCCTAACCAGCCATGCTCTCCATCTACTCCCAATCCAGCGGCGGCTTCTGCGATGGTGTTTCGCGTCGAAACTTCCTCAAGATCGGCGGACTCGCCATGGGCGGGTTGTCGTTGAATGATGTGCTGCGTGCCGAAGCGGCGCAGAAAGCGGGCAAGTCGCACAAGGCGGTGATCATGGTCTTCCTGCCAGGCGGCCCGTCGCATCAGGACATGTTCGACATGAAGCCGGATGCGCCGAGCGAGATCCGTGGCGAGTTCAAACCGATCTCCACGAATGTCCCCGGCATCCAAATCTGCGAGCACCTGCCGCGCCTCGCGAAGATGATGGACAAATGCACCCTCATTCGTTCGCTAGCCGACTGCGACAGCGGTCATGATGCCTTTCAGTGCCTCACCGGCCGCAGCGCGAAGCGTCAGCCGCCTGGCGGATGGCCGTCGATGGGTTCCATCGTTTCCAAGCTCGAAGGCAGCGTGAATCCGGCCATGCCCGCGTTTGTCGGCCTCGCGCCAAAGATGGGTCACATGCCCTGGGCACGCACAGGCGAGCCAGGTTATCTCGGTGTCGCGCACGCGCCTTTCCAGCCGAATCGCGGCGGCGGCACGGAGGACATGTCACTCAATGGCATCACGCTTGATCGTCTCGGTGATCGCAAGACGCTGCTGAGCAGTTTCGACAATCTGCGCCGCGATCTCGACGCCACCGGCCTTATGGGCGGCGTGGATGTCTTCAATGAGCAGGCGCTCAATGTACTCACGAGTCCCAAGCTGCTCCACGCCCTCGATTTGAACCGAGAAGACCCGCGAGTCGTCGAGCGCTACGGCAAGGGCGAGAACCGCAACCGCGACGACGGCGGCCCGCGTCTCACCAGCCACTTCCTCATGGCGCGTCGCCTGGTGGAAGCCGGTGCGCGTGTCGTCACGCTCGCCTTCAGCCGCTGGGACTATCACTCAAACAACTTCGGCCAGCTTCGCGAGGATTTGCCGCTTCTCGACGCCGGCCTCACAGCGCTCATCACCGATCTGCACGAGCGCGGCCTAGACAAAGATGTCTCCGTCGTCGTTTGGGGCGAATTCGGTCGCACACCGAAGATCAACGACAAGGGCGGCCGCGATCATTGGCCGCGCGTCGCCTCCGCGTTGCTCGCCTGCGGCGGCATGCGTCACGGCCAAGTCATCGGCGCCACCGATAAGCATGCCGGCGAACCCACCGACCGCCCCGTCGCCTTCGGCGAAGTTTTTGCCACGCTCTACAAACAAATGGGCATCGACGTGACCAAGGCCACGCTCACTGATCTTACTGGCAGGCCACAGTATCTCGTGGATGGCAATCTGCCGATGGCGGAGCTGGTGTGATTGGAATGACGAAACCAGAATGGCGAATGGCGAGCTGTCAGTGCGTCATTCGTGATTCATTCACCATTCGGAATTTGGGCTTCGTCATTGCGAGCACGACATAGTTTGTTTCAAACGACAAAATCTCGCCCTCTCGCCCGTAGGTTCTCGCTGTCATGAACCTGCCACGCATCACCCTCCTCGCCGCACTCGCGTCTTCTTCGGCTTTTGCCGCCGATGCACCGCGTCCGCTGAATTTTGCGAACGACATCGTTCCCATCCTCACGAAGGGCAGTTGCAACTCAGGTGGATGTCATGGAAAATCGGGCGGGCAGAACGGTTTCAAGCTCTCGTTGCTCGGTTTCGAGCCGCAGGAAGACTATGAGCACATCGTGAAGGAGGCACGTGGCCGCCGTGTGTTCCCGGGATCACCGGAGCAGAGCCTTCTATTGACCAAGGGCACCGCTCAATTGCCCCACGGCGGCGGCAAGAAGCTCGACCCGAACTCCGAGGACTACGCCGACCTCGTACGCTGGATCCGCGAGGGCATGCCGTATGGCAAGGACACCGACCCGAAGATGGCGCGCATCAGCGTGGAGCCCGCGAAGCTCACCATGCCGCTCAAAGGCGCCCAACAGCTCAAGGTGACCGCGCATTACACCGACGGCAGCACCCGTGATGTCACCAAACGCGCCCTCTATGAGGCAAATGAGAAAGCGATGGCCGAAACGACGGAGACCGGCCGCGTGCAGCTCTTTGATCTGCCGGGCGATGTCGCTGTGATGGTGCGCTATCAGGGCAAGGTGAGCACGTTCCGCGCGACGGTGCCGCTGGGTGCTCCTGTCGATAAACTCCCGCCCGTCAGCAACTTCGTGGACGATCTCGTCTTCGCGAAACTGAAGACCATCGGCATGCCGCCGTCCGACATCGCCGATGACGGCACCTTCGTCCGCCGTGTCACGCTCGACATCACCGGCCGCCTGCCCACCGCTGCCGAGATGAAGGACTTCATGGCCTCGAAGGACGCGAACAAGCGCACCGCGCTCGTCGATCGTCTGCTCGACAGCCCGGAATACGCCGAATACTTCGCCAACAAGTGGAGCGCCCTGCTGCGCAATCAACGAACGCAGCCCACCTTCGCGCGTGGCAGCTATCTTTTCTACTCATGGATTCGCGACAGCATCGCGGACAACAAGCCCTACGACCAGTTTGTGCGTGAAGTCGTCGCCGCCGCAGGCGATCTCGAACAGAACCCGCCCGTCGCCTGGTATCGTCAGGTGAAGGAGCAGAAGCAGCAGATGGAGGACGTGGCGCAGCTCTTCCTCGGCACGCGCATGCAGTGCGCGCAGTGCCATCATCATCCCTTCGAGAAGTGGAGCCAGCAGGACTACTACGGCTTCGCCGCTTTCTTCAGCAACGTGGCCCGCAAGCCATCCACCTTCATCGGAGAGGAGACGATCTTTCACAAACGTGGCATCGCGCAGACGCAGAACATCCGCACGAAGGAGAACGTCATGCCCACCAGCCTCGGTGGCAGCGCCTTGAAGCTGAAACCCGAGCAGGATCCGCGTCACGCCCTCGCCGAATGGATGAGCGCGAAGGACAATCCCTTCTTCGCCCACACGCTGGTGAACCGTTACTGGAAACACTTCTTCAATCGCGGCCTCGTCGAGCCCGAGGACGACATGCGCGAGACCAACCCGCCCGTGAATCCCGAACTGCTCAGCGCACTCGCCGCCGACTTCGTGAAAAGCGGCTACGACATGAAGAAGCTCATCCGCACCATCGTCAAGAGCACGACCTATCAGCTCAGCGCCGTGCCGAACACGCACAACGCCAAGGACCGCCAGAATTTCAGCCGCTACTATCCGAAGCGCCTCAATGCCGAGGTGCTCTACGACGCCGTGAACACGCTGCTCGATGTCGAAAGCAACTTCGCCGGCCAGGCTCCCGGCACCCGCGCCGTCGCGCTTCCTGACAACAGCTACAACCAAAGCACCTACTTCCTCAGCGTCTTCGGCCGTCCCGATTCCTCCAGCGCCTGCGAATGCGAGCGCACGCAGGAGGCCAGCCTCGCGCAGAGCCTGCACCTGCTGAACGCCGCCGACATCCAGACCCAGCTCTCACGCGGCAACGGTCGCGCCGACATGCTCACCAAGGACGCCCGCCCCGACGACGACAAGATCACCGACCTCTACCACATCGCCCTTAGCCGTGATCCGAACGCCGACGAGGTGAAATTCGCCCGCGCTCACCTCGACAAGAAAACCACCGGCAAAACCGGCGACGAAGCCTTCAAAGGCAAAAAAGAGGCCTATGAGGACATTCTGTGGGCGCTGCTGAACACAAAGGAGTTCCTCTTCAATCATTGATCGAGAGCGCAGCTTCACGCGGAGCGCGGACGCCTCGTCCGCATTCCAAAATCCAACTCAGGACTCGCCAAACGCCCATGAACTCTCGTTCCGTGCCCCGCCGCCATTCTGCATTTAGCATCGTGGCGTCAGCCTTCGTTGCTTTTGCTGTTTCAGCGTTCTCCCAAGCCACGTTCCCCACTCCCGCGCTCACCGGCATCGCTCCACTCGGCTCCAAAGCCGGAACGACTATCGAACTCACGCTTCGCGGCACTGATCTGGATGCGCCCATCGCCATCCTGCTGAATGAGCGCTCGATTCCCGTCAAAAGCCCGAAGGCCAACGTCGTCAGCTTCGCGCTGCCTGCCGACCTGAAGCCCACGCTCTACGATCTCCGCTTCGTTGGGCGCTACGGTGTCTCCAATCCGCGCGTGTTTGAAATCAGCACGCTCGACACCGTCGAATCACCCGGCACGAACACCAAGGCCGACAAAGCGCACAAAGTCGCGCTCAACTCCGTCATCCAGGGCGTCTTCAAGTCAGCAGCACCGCATTGGTTCACCTTCGATGCGAAAAGCGGCCAGACGATCACCGCTACTTTCAATGGCCGTCGTTTTGACACACGCACGGAACTGCTCGCCGCCGTCAGCGCTCCCACGGGCCGCGAACTTGCCCGCATGCGCGATGGTGTGCTCACCTTCACCGCCAAAGCCGACGCCACCTATCGCCTCCGCCTGAACGAGCTCATGTTCCGCCCCGGCGACGACTACAGCTATCGCGTCACGCTCAGCACCACGCCGCCTCAGGCTCGTCTCGCCAGCCAAGCAGGCCCCGTGCGTCCCGTTCAGATCGGCCAGACCATTCAAGACGCCTTCCTGCCGCTCGGTGCTACGCACAGCTTCGATCTCGCCTTCAAAACGGGAGAGAAGTTCATCATCGAGGTCCATTCGAATCAGCTCGGCCATCCCACCGATCCGCATCTCGTCATCGAAAACCTCAAAGCCGACGGCACACTCACCGCGCAGGCCGAAGCCGCCGACGCGCCCGCCATCACACCCGCGCCGAGCCTCGCCGTGCTCAACCGCGACCCCTCCTACGCCTACGAAGCCAAGGCCGACGGCACCTTCCGACTCACGCTGAACGACGCCTTCGGCACCACACATCCCTTTGAGCTGCGCATCCTCAAAGAGGCGCCGAAGCCTCCGGCACTCATCGCCATCAATCCCATCCTGCCCGGAGCCAAAACCAAGACCGCCGAGTCCGGCAGCTCGAACGTCCCGCGCAACGGCATCGCCGCGCTCGAAGTCGTCGCGCCGAATCGCAACGCCTTGAGCGAGCCGATCGAATTGAAGGCTGGAAATCTCCCCGCCGGCGTCACCTGCCTCGGCGGCTTCATCGGCAAAGGCCAGTCACTCGGCTACATCGCTTTCCAAGCCGCCGCCGATGCTCCCGCAGGTGCCAGCGTGCTCAGCGGCATCACCAAGAGCCAGTTCGTCAGCTACAACGTGGCCGACATGACCAAGGAAAGCCCGCTCTACCGCACCACCGCCGCTCCCGCGCTCGGTGTGAGCACGCAAACCGCCCCCGCCTTCATCCAGACCGAGAAAACCGACATCCTGGAAGTCGCCGCTGACGCCAAACTCGACATCGCCCTCAAAGTCACCCGCCACGCCGACTTTGCCGACGCCCTCAAGCTCAAAGCCCTCGGCCTCATCGCGGACGCCACCAAAGCACCCGAGGCTGACATCGCCGCCAAAGCGACCGATGGTAAATTCACCCTCGATGTGAAGACCTTGAAGCTCGCCCCCGGCGACTACGGCTTCATTTTCCAAGGCCCGGCAAAGATGAAAATCCGCCGCAACCTCGAAGAACTCACCCAGGCCGAGTCCGACGCCCAAAAAGCGCTTGGAGATCAAAAGGAGGCGCAGAAGAGACTCGACGCCGCCAAGGCGGACACAACGCCAAAGAAAGACGAGCTCGTCAAAGCTGCCACGGAGGCGCTCAAGCAGGCTGACAAAGCCAAGGCCGACATCGACAAGCTCGTCAAGGACCTCACTGCCAAAGCCGCCCCCAAAGAAGCCGTCTTCGCCGTCTATTCCAATCCCATCCGTGTCCGCGTGAAGGAGGTCGCCAAAAAATGAGATCCTTTGTTCCTCTCTGCATTCTGCATTCTGCATTCGTCATCGCCGCCACCGCCGCGCCCATTGACTACGACACGCAGGTCTATCCCTTCCTCAAAGACAACTGCATCGCCTGCCACAACAAGACCACCACCAAGGGCGGGCTGAACATGGAGACCCCCGCGCTGATGGAAAAGGGCGGCGAGACCGACAAGGGCCTCATCCCCGGCAAGGGCGCCGAAAGCATCATCTACCAGGCCGCCGCGCACACATGGGACAGCGAGATGCCGCCGAAGGGCAACAAGGTCGGCGCGGTGAACCTCACGTCGCAGCAGCTCGCCATCTTGAAGGACTGGATTGATCAAGGCGCGCGCCCTTCGCCGAAGCGTGACAAGATCATCGCATGGGAGCCGCTGCCCGCCGGACTCCAGCCCATCTTCGCCCTCGCCACCACCGCGCAGGGCGATTTCGCCGCCGCGGCACGGGCGAACCAGATCAGCATCTATCATCTGCCCACGCACAGCCTTTCCACGAAGCTCACCGATGACGCATTGCTCAAATCCGGCCTCTACAAGCAGCCCGGCGTCGCGCATCGCGATCTTGTGCAGTCGCTCGCCTTCAGCCCGGACGGCATGCGGCTGGCCACGGGCAGTTTCCGTGAGGTGAAGCTGTGGAAACGCGAAAACAAGCCCGCAGCCGCGCCGGTGCCCGCGCATCCGAAGTTCACCGCCATTCAAGAGGCCGACAACACGATCAAGATTACCGAAACCACGGGCGGAAAGCTCGTCGCGCATATCAAGACCGATTTGTTCGCCGAGCAGACGCTCGCGCAACGCACGCTGGCCGCCACGCGCGCAGCGCTGGAGGTCACTTATCAAAACGAGGCCATCAAGAAGGCCGAGACCGACGCCACCGAGCAGACGAACCGTTTGAAGAAAGCCAACGAGCTAGCCGAGTTGGCGAAAAAGAGCCTGGAGGACAAGAAGAAAGATCTGAAGACCAAGCAAGATGCGACGGCCGCTGCGGAAAAGGCAGCAAAGGACGTTGGCGCGGAAGTTGCCAAGCCTGATGAAGCTCTCGCCAAGAAGCAGGCGGAAGCACAAGCCGGAGTCACCAAAGCCAGTGCGGAACTCGCGCAAGCCCAAGCAGACCTCAAAAAAGCAGAGGCAGATCCCGCCAAGGCCGGTCTGGCTGAGAAGCAGAAGGCCATCAAGCCGAAGGAGGATGCCAAAGCCGCTGCGGACAAGGCTTTGAAGGCCGTGGCCGATCAAATCACTGCCGCGACCAAAACGGCGGCGGATGCGTTGCTCAAAAAACAGACCGAAGCCAAAGAAAAGGCCGCCAAAGCCGCCACTGACCTCAAACTCGCTCAAGAAGCCCTCACACGCGGCGAGGCCGCCATCACCGACACGGCGAACGAGATCAAACTCGTGACTGAAAACGAGAAAAAGGCCAAACAGACCGTCTTGGATGCCAAGGCACGTCTCGAGGTCGTGAGAAAGGAATCGGAGAAAGCCGCCGCAGACCGCGATCTCGCCGCGAAAGCGCTCGCTGCCTCCATGAAGAAAGCAAAGGCGCTGCATTTCAGCCCGAACGGCTTCGAATTGATCGCCACGTTCGATTCCGGCGAGCCGCTCGCATGGAGCACGGTCACCGGAAAACCGATCGCCCCTGGCAGCACAGGCGTGGCATGGGTGCTGGAGCGCACGCTCGGCACAGGCGATGCCAAGTCGCCGATCACCGACCGCGCGAACAGCCTCGCCTTCTCGCCGGATGGCAAAATACTCGCCATCGGCAGCGGCGAGCCTTCGCGCAGTGGCGACATCACGTTGTGGGATATCGAATCCGGCAAGCTCGTGAAAAACTACGCCGAGCGTCACCTCGACAGCGTCTTCGCGCTCGACTTCTCGCCGGATGGCAAGCTCCTCGCCTCCGGCGGAGCCGACAAGGCCGTGCGCATCACCGATTTGACCAGCGGCAAGGTCGTGAAGGTCTTTGAAGGCCACACGCATCACGTTCTCGGCTTGACATGGCGTGCGGATGGCCGCCTGCTCGCCAGCAGCGGAGCGGACAACGTCGTCAAAGTGTGGGACTGGACCACCGGCGACCGCCGCAAGAACGTCGATGGCTGGGACAAAGAGGTCACCGGCATCCGCTATCTTGGCGCGGCTGATCAAATCGCCACCAGTGCTGGCGACACCAAGCTGCGCCTCATCACCAGCGACGGCGGCGAAGTGAAGCAACTCCCCGGTGCCACCGGCTTCCTCCAATCCCTCGCCGCCACTCGCGGCGGTGATTTGATCCTCGGCGGTGATCAGGAAGGCGTGCTCCGTGCCTGGGATGTCACCAGCGCAAAGATCGTGGCGGAGTTCAAACCGTGAGACGCCTTCCCGTCCTTTTCGTGTCCGACAGGCTTCAGATCAGACAGGCCATCGCTTCATCCAAAAAGTCAGCGTCTTCGGCGATTCGGTCTCCTCACCGATTTCCTTCCACACAAACGTGGCCTGAAGCTCAGGATGCTTCGTGTAGCCCTGGCTGCGCCAGAAATCATCGAGCGGGCGATAGCCTGCGGGACGCAGCGGATGATCGGTGGGACGGTCCACGGCGCAGAATGTGCTGAACCTGGAGCCAAGCTGGCGAATATGCGCCTCGCGCCGCGTGAAGAACTCCTTCCCGACACCTTGGCCGCGATACTCGGGCAGCAGGATGGATTCGCCGAAGTAGCAGATCGTGGAGAGATCGTAACTGGCCTTCGCAAACGCCGACTGAAACTCCGGGCCTTCATCAAGCATCGGCAGGCACGTCGTCGCGCCAACCACTCGATCTCCGTCGAACGCCAGCACCACGAGACTGCCGCTGGAGCGCAGGTAAACGCGGAGGTAGTCACGCTCGTATTCGAGGCTGCCGTCGTAGAGATATGGATATTCGCGGAAGACGGCGATGCGCAGCTCGCCGAGCGCGTCGAGATGCGGTTCGAGTTCTGAGCCGTGAAAGTTTTGGAGGCGGAGCATGATGAAAATGACGAAGCCAGAGCCGAGCGAAGCGAGACAGACGACTGAAAGGAGCCGGAGGGTGAGCAAAGCGAATCAATGGCGAATGACGAATGAATTTCCAAATCCGAATGAGCAATGCTCCACGTTAATTGGAGCTTGATTCGTCATTCCTCATTCTGGTTGCGTCATTGGGCGAAGCCTTCTGCCATCTCCCGAATCCGCCTCCGCATGTTCGCAAGGCCGTTCAATCGCGTCGGGGACAGCATTTTAGTGAAACCACAGGCTTCCCATAATTCCGGCTCGATGACTGCGGCCTCGGCGGGGTCGGTGTCGTCGTAAAGATCGCACAAGAGCGCGGCGAGGCCCTTCACCATCGGGGATTCGGCATCGCAGGAGAAACGGGCACGTCCATCGACAAGTTCGCCATGCAGCCAGACGCGTGAAACGCAGCCGGGAACGAGGTTGGAGTCGGTTTTATACTCCTCGGCGATTTTCATCGACGAACCACGTGTGACAACGGCGTTCAGACGCTCATGCGGGTCGTGGATGATGTTCAGGTCGTCGATCAACGACCACTGTTTCTCCACCAATGTCATTTGATCTTCGCGAGACGGCCCTTGCTCCAGTTTAGCCCGGCCTGGATGGCCTCGTCGTTGGCGATGGCGGCAGCGAGCTTCTCCCAGATGGCGACGGCGCTGGCAAAGGCTGCCTTCGCCTCGGTTTTCTTGCCGGCGCTTTCACTCGTGTGGCCGAGCGCGCCGTAAAGCTGCGCGAGCTGGCTGGACCACATGCGGCGCTCGGGTGTAAGATTGTCGCTTTCCGGCAGCGCCTTGATGAGCGCCTCCATGGACTCCACCGCCTGCTTCGCGATTGGGATCGCAGCAGTGGTCTTGCCGGTGTCGGCCATCAGCTCGGCGTATTCGCCGCGCAGCTTGGCCAGCAGGAAGCCGTAGCGGGCGTTCGTTTTGTCATCGGCAAGGATCTCATTCACCAGCTCGATGGCATCCTGCTTTTTCTTGGAGGCCTCCGAGGGGTTCCCGGCATCCCGTGCGAGCGAGGCGAGCGCGCCGTAGTTGCGGGCGAGGAAATACTTCACCTCGGCCCATTCCGGCATGAGGCGGTTGAGTTCGAGCAGGATGGGCAGCGCCTGGCTGTGCGCCTCCTTGGCATCCGCGCCGCTGAAGTGACGGCCGATGAGCTCTGCGAGCTCGGTGTAGGCCTCGGCGAGCAGCAACGCCTGGTCCTGATTGCGCGGGCTGCTGCCGAGCACGAGCTCGCCCATGTCCTTCACGGAGTCGATGAGGGTGTTCAGCGCTTCCTCGATCTTGCCCGCCTCTCGCTGGCTGATGCCCTTGGCGAACTTGGCGCGGGCGAGGATGAATTTTTCATCATTGATGAGGTCGTGACCGATGAGCTTTGGGTCGAGGATGACCGGCACGCGCGCCAGCGCCTGCTCGGAGCCTGGCATGTCGCCATTTCGCAGGGTGCGCAGGCCGTATTCAAGCCACGCACGGGCGCATTCGTTGCGCGCGAGGCGGTTTTTAGGATCAGCGGCCAGGCCTTTGTCGAGATTGACAGTGGCATCGCCAAGGAGAAGCAACGAGTCCGCATGACGGCCCTCACGGCCGCGAATGTCGGAGAGCAGCAGGCTGTAGCGGCCGAGCCACTGCTGGTAGAGGGCAATCTGCGCGCCCTCGCCCGCTCCTTTGCTGATCAAGTCGAGCGCTTGTTCCCGCGCCTTGGTGAGGTATTCCACCGCCTGCGTGGTGTTGCGCAGCCGGAGGTGGAGCTGGCCGATGTTTCCATACGCGCGCAAACGCTCGACGCCGAGCGCGGGAGAAGTTTCCAGCGCGGTCAGTCCGCGCATGCAGTAGGCCAGGGCGTCGTTGAGCTGCTCCTTCTGGAAACCGGCCTCCATCTCGTTGCCCGTGGGCGTTTGCAGCAACTGCGTGAGGAACTGGTCCACCGCGTTCTGCGAGTTTTGCAAATTCTGGTCCGCCACGGCCTTCGCGGCCCGAGAGGTGTCTCGCTCGGTGGTCAGCGTTGCGATGCGGTTCTCTCGGGCGTCGATCTCGATCTTGTGGTTCGCACCGAGGCTGTCGATGGTCTTCTCGGCCTTCTGCGCGCGGCGCAGGGTCACAAACGCGTAGATAAAGCACAGGACGAAGATGGTCAGCAGCGAAAGCGCGGCGGTTTGCAGAGTGAGCACCTTCTTCGCCTGCTTTTGACGCTCGCGGACGGTCTGCTCGCGCGATTCTTCGAGCAGGTAGTCGCTTTCGAGCACCTCGAACTCGCGCACGACCTCGCGCATGTCCGCCCAACGCGCCGCGGGATTCAGGTCGAGGGCGCGTTCGATGATGTTGCGACGGCGCTCGTCCCATTTTGACTGCGCGGGGTGCGGCCAGACGACTTTCGGCTGTGATTTGACGGCGGCGAGCAGCGCGTTGCTGTCGATCTGCGCAGCAAGACCGGACGCGGCCTGCTGCTGCGCACGCTCCACTTCACTGGCCCACATCTCCGCGCCACGCGGCAGGATGCCGTTCAGCAGGCGATACGCCAGCACTCCAAAACTGTACACGTCCCACGTCGGGCCGTAGCCCGCAAACACACCGTCCGGATTCTCCGCCTGCTCCGGGCAGAGATGCACGAAATGATCCGTCAGCTCGAGGTGATGAATGCCTCCCACCCAGCCTTGAGCGATGTCGGTCAGGCGAATCGAGGATTCCGCATCATCTTCGAGCAGCACGTTGGCGGGACGGAGATTCCCATGAGGGATGCCGTGCTTGTGCAGCCAGGCCAGAGCGTCCGCCACCTCGTAGATGTGCCGCCAGGCCTGCTCCGGCGGCAGTCCGTTGCACACAGCCTCCAACGTGGGCGTCTGCCACTGGCGGCGGCCATGGCTGTCCTTCGTCATCACGCCGACGAGCGGCATCACGCAAAAATACGGCGTCTTGTCGAAGCTGTAATTTTCCACCGGCAGCACGCCCCGGTGGTGCGGCATCTGCTGCAGGGCGCGGAAGGCCGTGGCCAGCGCCTTGCGGTTGATCGCCATCGAGCTGAAGACCTTCACCGCGCAGGCCTTGCCGTTCGCGGACACCGCGCGGTAAACGGCACCGCACCTCCCGCTGCCTACCAGGTCCTGCAATTCATGTCCGGCAATATCAGGCAGACTCATGCGTGCTTCGGTTCTCTCTAGGGGCGGTTGAATTGTCCCGGATGGCTCGAAAAACAGGCTGGAGAGTCATCAAGGGCAGGTACGATGGTGGCGGAATGGGAAATCTCAAATCTCAAATGCCTCTTTGCAAAAATCGCGTGCCACAAATGCCAGCACGCCCATGCTGACTCCACGCCGCATGAAAAACCCGAAGGCCGACCCCCACATCGAAATCAAGGCCATCTATGCCGAGGTCGAACGCCGTCCCCTGCCCCGGCAGTGTGCCATGCGGACTGGCTGCTGCCACTTTCGCCTGGCAGGACACACCCCGCTGCTTACGCGAGGCGAGGCGCTCTACGCCGCGCAGGGCGTGCGCGCCAGCGGTCGCAAAGCCCTCAAGCCTCACCCGGACGGCGCATGCCCGCTGCTAGGCCGCGATGGCCGTTGCACCATCTACACCCACCGCCCCTTCGGCTGCCGGACGCATTTCTGCGCCGAAGCCGGGGGAATGTATCCGCGTAAACATGTCGCCGACCTCATCCAGCGCCTCGAAGCCCTCGACGAGCAGCTTGGCGGCTCGGGCTCGCGCCCGCTGGAGGCCGCCGTCAGCGCCGCGCTGGCGGAAAAGTAGCTGCCTCACGGTGCCGCGCAGTCCCGTGCCAGCTTCTGGCTCGCCTCGGAGAGTTTCGCCAGCGGGTAGGAGACCTCCTGAGCGTTCGCAGGCATGCGCAGCACCACATTTTCGCCTTCAAGGCGCACAAATCCGGCCTTGATTGTCTTCCCCTCCATGTTCGTCCAGCTCATGATCGGCGGCAGGGATTTCTTCGGCGTGCTCGCGGCGACGGTCATTTTCGGCGCGCCGCTCTCAAAGCTCGCCCCCTCCGCGATCCACTCGGTGATCTTCTTGATGTCGCTGGACGAGAGCTGCTGGTTCGGCGGCATGTGGTTCTTCCCGTCATTCACCATGATCTCCAGGAAATGGCTCTCCGCAGGCTTGCCGGGCCGGATCTGCGCCACGTCATTGTCGGCGATGTCCAGTTTGAAGGTTTCCAGGTCGTCGAAGACAAAACCGGCCTTCTTCTTCCCGGTCTTCACGCTGTGGCATTCATAGCAGTTCTTTTCCAAGATCGGCTGGATGTCCTTTTTGAAATCGGCCGCGCCAGCCAGGGCGGCGGTCAGTGACCAGGAGATCAGGATGATGTGGTTTTTGAGCATGGGGGCGCGTTGGGAGTGCGGGGAGAACGTGCCATCCCGCTTTTCCTTAGCCAGCTTCTTTTTCCCGTGGCATGAAAGCAGCATGTCGCCCCTGCGCACCGTCACCGACCCCGCCGAACTCCTGCCCTTCCTGCTCGCGAACTGGCCGGAGGTGAAGCGTACGCGCGTCAAACAGTGGCTCAAGTTCGGCAGCGTCCGCGTGAACGGCAAACCAATCACCCGTCACAACCACGAACTGCGCCCCGGCGACAAGATCGAGATCAAGGTCGAGCGCGCCCCGCAAAAAGCCGCCAAACCCCTCCCCCCAGGACTCGAAATCATCCACGAAGACGACGCCATCATCGTCCTGAACAAAGCTGCAGGCTGGCTGACCGTCGCTCTCGATTCCGGCAAGGGCCGCACCGCCTACGCCGCCCTCACCGACCACGTCCGCGCCACCGATCCGCGCAACCGCGTCTGGATCGTCCACCGTCTCGACCGCGACACCTCCGGGCTCATCGTCTTCGCCAAGACGGAGCCCTTCAAACGCATCCTCCAGCAGAACTGGCACAAGTTTGACAAGACCTACCTCGCCGTGGTTGAAGGCGTCATCAAACGCGACTCCGGCACCCTGCGCTGCCACTTGAACGAGGAGTTTTCCCTCCGCGTCCGCAGCGTCCCGCCCGGCGACGACACCCGCGAGGCCATCACGCATTTCAAAGTCCTCCAGCGCACTGCCGACCGGACCCTTGTCGAACTCAAACTCGAAACCGGCCGCCGCCACCAACTCCGTGTCCACCTCTCCGACATGGGCCACCCCATTGTCGGCGATACTCCTTACGGCGCCAAGACCGATCCCGCCAAACGCCTCGCCCTCCACGCCACCGAACTGAAATTCGTCCATCCCGCGACCGATGAAAAAATGACGTTCACCTTGCCGCTGCCGGGCGTTTTGATGAAACTCATCCATCCTTCCGCATGAAAACCGCGCTTCTACTCCTCGCCCTCGGAACCGTCACCCAAGCCGCCGACTGGCCGGTCTGGCGCGGACCGAATCACGACGGCGTCTCGACCGAAAAGCTGGCCGGAACAGAGGTGAAGAAGCTCTGGGAGGCGAAGATCGGCATCGGCTTCGCCTCGTTCACCGTCGCGGATGGCCGTGTTTACACGACGGGCCACGCGGACGGCAAGGACACCGTGTTCTGCTTCGACGCCCTGAGCGGAAAGCAAGTGTGGAAGCACGACTACGCCGCCGATCTCGGTGACAAGTATTACGAAGGCGGCACCTCGGCCACGCCGACGATTGAAAGTGGCAAGGCCTATCATTTGAGCCGCTGGGGCGACCTTTTTTGCTTCAATGCCGCCACCGGCACGATCGTCTGGCAGAAGAACATCCAGCAGGAGACCGAGGCGAACATCCCTGACTGGGGATTCTCCGGCTCCCCGCTCGTTTACGGCGATCTGCTCATCCTGAACGTCGGCAAAGCCGGCACCGCCGTCGAAAAAGCCACCGGTAAGCTCGTGTGGAAGTCCGACACCGACAACGCCGGCTACTCCACGGCCTACCCCATCACGGTGAACGGCAAACCTCAGGTCGTCATCGGCTCCGGTCGTGCCTACAAAGGCGTCGATCCGAAAAACGGCAGCGTCATGTGGGAGCACACCTGGTCCACCAGCTATGGCGTGAATGCGGCCGATCCAATCCTGAGTGGCACGAAACTATTCATCTCCTCCGGTTACAACAAAGGCTGTGCCCTGCTTGATCTCGCATCCGCAGAACCGCAGGAAGTCTGGCGCAGCCGTGTGCTAAAGAACCAGTTCAATTCGTCCGTGCTCATCGAGGGCCACCTCTATGGCAGCGACGGCGACGAGAGCAAAACCGCGTCCCTCAAGTGCATCGACTTCGCCACCGGCACGGAAAAATGGAACGAGCCCTCCACCGGTTTCTGCTCCCTCAAGGCCGCCGATGGCAAGCTCATCATCATGACCGCGAAAGGCGAACTGATCATCGCGAAGGCTGATGCGGCCAAGTTTGAGCCGATCTCCCGCACTCCTGTGCTCTCCGGCCGCTGCTGGAGCGCCCCAGTCCTCGCCAACGGCCGCATCTATGCGCGCAACGCGGCAGGCCAGATGGTGTGCGTGAGCGTCAATTGATCATCTCGATACAACCTCAGGTTATATCAATTCGAGGAGCGGTGATTGCATGGGCACGGTTGCGTCATGCAACAGCTCATCATCGACAAACCCTATCGTTTCATCCCTTCCCGCAACAGCCGCTTCTGGAGCGCGCTGGTGCATCTCTGGCTGCCAGGGCATCTGCGGAAGGTTTATGGCATCGAGTCCTGCGAGTGCGTCAGAGCGGAAAAGCTGCGTGACTCGCTGAACTCCGGCCACGGCATGCTGCTGGCCGCGAATCACTGCCGCCCGTGCGATCCGATGGTGATCGCACGCAGTCTGCGTCCGCATGTGCGCTGCGATTTCAGCACGATGGCGAGCTGGCACATCTTCCATCAGAGCCGCGTGCAATCCTTCCTCCTGCCGCGCATGGGCGGCTTTAGCATGTTTCGCGAAGGCATGGACCGCGAGTCACTCAATCATGCCACGCAGATCCTCGGTGAGGCACGGAGGCCGCTCATCGTCTTTCCCGAAGGCTTCATCACCCGCAGCAACGATCATCTCGCTAACCTCATGGACGGTGTGGCCTTCATGGCGAGGCTGGGGGCCAAACTGGCGGCGAAAATCGACTCGAAACGCAAGGTGGTCATCCATCCCACCTTCCTCCGCTACTTTTTCGAGGGCGATCTTGAAACCACGCTGCGCCCCGTGCTCAAGGACATCGAAACGAAGCTCTCCTGGCAGCCGCAGACGCATCTTTCCCTGCGCGAACGTGTGGCGAAGCTCGGCGAGGCGCTGCTCTCGCTCAAAGAGATCGAGTATCTCGGCGCGGCACGCGGTGGATCGCTCGCGGAACGTGTCGGCACCTTGATCGATCATCTCCTCTCTCCGCTGGAGTCGCAGTGGCTCAAGTCACCGCGTCGTGACAAAGACACAATGGAGCGCATCAAGGCCCTGCGCACCGCCATCGTGCCTGATCTGCTCGATGAAACCCTTTCCGAGGCGGACAAGGCCGCGCGCTGGCGGCAACTGGCGGATCTTTATCTCGTGCAGCAGCTTCACTGCTATCCCGGCAGTTATCTCGACACCTCGGACGCACCGGAGCGCCTCCTGGAAACGGTGGAGCGCTTTGAAGAAGACCTCACTGATGTCGCGCGACCACACTCGGCGATGCGCGCTGTCGTGATGATCGGCGATGCCATCGAAGTCTCGCCGGAGCGTCCGCGTGGCGTCTCCGCCGATCCGGTCACGCTTGCCGTGCGCCAGCAGCTCGAAGCGCTCATGACTGAATCCCTCAACCATCGCAACTCATGAACCTCACCACCATCCTCATCCGCCTCGGCGTCGTCGTGCTCGCGCTGGCCGCTTGGCATTGGACGCAAATCCTCATCGCCCGCAAAAGCACGCCACGTCACGGCCTGGGCGATCTCGTTCACGATCTCACTTCCCGCTGGCACGGCTGGCTCAGTGTGAATGATCGCGCTGCAAACCGCCTGCTCATCATCAGCTCATTTTTCATCAACGTGCTCGGCCTTTCCGTGATCGGCATGGCCGTATTTGGCGGCAGTTTCGCGCCCTTCATCGCGCTACTTATCCTTTTCGGCCTGCGGCAGCTTTCACAGGCCATCTGCACCCTGCCGCCGCCTCCCGGCATGATCTGGCGGCATCCGGGCCGCCCCTCCTTGCTGGTGACGTATGAGGTGGGGAATGACTTCTTTTTCTCCGGTCACACGGCGCTGGCCGTGCTTGGTGCGCTGACGCTTTCACAGACCGGACCTGCGTGGCTCGGCATCGCCTCCATCGTCATCGCGGCAGGAGAAATGGCGACCGTTCTGGTTCTGCGCGCGCATTACACGCTGGACGTGATCGCCGGGGCTGCGGTAGCCTTTTTTGCACATCACATGGCGGGCCATGTCTCACCCGCGATCGACGCCTGGCTGCGCTGATCATGCCTTTTCTCAATACCAACTCAAAAAAGGTCGATTAGCCGGCCTGACCTTCGCGCTGGAAGATCCCCTCGCATGAAACCAAGTCCATCACCCGCGATCCCGTTGTGGCTCAAAGTGTCCTACACCGCCTTCATGGCGATTTTGATTCCCGTTTACTGGTATCACTACGGTCCGACGAACTTCCTCTACTTCTGCGACATCGCACTGCTGCTCACACTCGTCGGTGTGTGGCTGGAAAAGCCGCTGCTCATCTCACTGCCCGCCGTGGGCATCCTGATGCCGCAGACGCTGTGGTGCGTGGATTTCGCGGTGCAGCTCACCGGTGGAAAAATGACCGGCATGACCGCCTACATGTTTGATGAGCAGAAGCCGCTCTTTCTGCGTGGCCTGTCACTGTTTCACGGCTGGCTGCCCTTCCTGCTCGTCTTTCTCGTGTTCAAGCTCGGCTACGATCATCGCGCCTTCAAAGGCTGGACGGCCTCCGCGACGGGGCTGTGCCTCACGGCCTTCTTTGTCCTGCCTAAAGCCGGTGAAACGCTGCCGGATCGCAATCTGCCGCGCAACGTGAACTACGTCTTCGGCATGGACGATGCGCAGCCGCAGACCTGGATGGGCGCAGAGCTTTATCTCGTGACATGGATCGCGCTGCTCGTCATCCTCGTGTATCTGCCGACGCATTTCCTGCTCAAGAGAATCTGCCCCACGCCTGAACAAGCCGCCGCCAAACGCGCATGAATTCCCCCAACTCTGTGATCAACGAGACGAACTGGAAACGCGGCTTCTGGTGCCTCATGGGCACGCAGTTTCAAGGAGCCTTCTCCGACAACGTGCTCAAGTGGCTCGTCATCTACCTGGTCATCGCGCAAAAGATGCCGAAAGAGCAGCTCGACAGCCTGGTGTCCGATTCCGGCATGTATTTCGCCATTCCCTTCCTGCTGCTCTCGATGTTTGGCGGATGGATGGCGGACCGCTTCAGCAAGCGGCATGTGATGATCGGCGTGAAGACGATGGAGATCGGCATCATGGTCTTCGCCACCTATGCGCTCGCCTCGGGCAGGATGGGCCTGCAACTCGCCAGCATCTGCCTCATGGGCGTTCACAGTGCGTTCTTCGCCGCGTCGAAGTATGGCTCTCTGCCTGAGGTGGTGCCGCCGAAAAAACTCTCGTGGGCCAATGGTGTGATCGAGATGCTCACGTTCCTCGCCGCGATCTTCGGCACACTGGCTGCCGCGTGGCTGGCGGAGAGCTTTGCGGGCAAACCGGCGTGGTCCGGCGGCATCCTGCTCGGTCTCGCGATGATTGGCTGGCTGATGAGCCTGGGCATCACGCGTGTTCCCGCCGCGAGTCCTGACAAGCCGCTGCGCCTCAACTTCCTCGGCGACCTATGGCGTGAGTTTAAGTGGATGCGCACGGACCGCGACCTGTGGCGCGCAAATCTCGGCAACACGGGCTTCTTTTTCATCGCGGTGTTGCTTCAGATGAACCTCGTCCTCTACGCGGAGCAGGTCATGCACATCAAGCCAATGGAAAACAGCGCGTTGCAAGTCGCGCTGGCCGTCGGGATGGCCGCAGGCAGTCTGCTGGCGGGCAAACTGAGCGGCGATCATGTCGAGTATGGCCTCATCCCACTCGGAGCCTTCCTCATGGCAGCGATGGGCTTCGCGCTCGGCATCGATGACATTTCGAAGTCCGCTTTCACAGTCTGCCTCACACTGCTCGGCATTGGTGGCGGCATGTTCATCGTGCCGTTGGCCGCCGTGTTGCAGCATCGTCCACCGGCGGATCGCAAAGGCTCGGTGCAGGGCGCGGCGTCGTGGTTGTCGTGGGTCGGCATCAGCGCGGCGGCGTTGTTGCAAAAGGAACTGAACATCCGCCTCGGCTGGACGCCGGGAGACATCTTTTGGTTCTGTGGAGCCTGCGCCGTGATCGCGGGCGTTTACGTCACGATGTCGAGGCCGGGCGCACTGCCTGCGTTGCTCAAACGCTGGACGAGTCCGGGTGGAATGACGAAACCAGAATGAGGAAGGACGAATGAAGTCCAAATGACCATTGCGTTGAGGCATTCAGGCTTCAGCATTCATTCGTCATTCTGAATTCGCCATTCGTCATTGCCATGCACATCCTTCTTCTTCCCTTCGGCAGCGCTGGTGATGTGTTTCCCTTCATCTGGCTGGGGAGGCATCTCATGGCACGTGGACATCGTGTGACGATGATCACGGCGTGTTTGTTTGAGGATCAGGCAAGACGTGCTGGACTGAACTTTGTTTCGCTGGGCGAAAAGGAAGAGTTTGAGGCGATGATCCGCGATCCGCGCATCTGGAAGCTCGGCATTGGCACCAAGGTCGTGTTTGAGTTCGCTGCGAAATCCGTGGAGCCATATCTCGCGGCCATTGAGAGCTGCGGGAAGGTCGATCTCATGCTCGCACCCGTCACGGCGTTCGGCGCACGCCTTGCACGCGAGAAGCATGGTATTCCCTTGATCACGGTGCATCTGCAACCCGCCGTGTTTCTGAGCGTGCATGAGACGCCACTGCTGCATCCGGCGATGCGTGTGCTGCGTGCCATGCCGGTGTGGTTCAAGCGGGCGCTCTTCTCGCTGCCAAATCCGGTCGATCTCTTCGCACTGCCCAAAGTGCGGCGCATTTGTGAAGTGAACGGCGTCAAACCACCGCGAAGCCTCTGGCGTGAGTGGTGGGACTCGCCCGATGGTGTGCTGGCACTCTTCCCTGAGTGGTTTGCCGCGCCGCAGCCCGACTGGCCGACGAATCTGCTGCAATGGACCTTTCCCTTGGAGGATTTGGCGAAGGAGCAGCCACTCTCGACTGAGTTACAGATTTTCTTAGCCGCTGGTGAGAAGCCTGTCGTCTTCACACCTGGCAGCGCGAATGTGCAGGCCTCACGCTTCTTTGCTGTCGCGGCTCAAGCCGTCGCGCAAGTCGGCTGCCGGGCGGTTTTTGTGACGCGTGAGCCGAAACAGGTGCCGCCGAGTCTTCCTGATAACATCCTGACCGTCGAGTATGCGCCGTTCAGCACGCTGCTGAAGCAAGCGAGCGTGTTTGTGCATCACGGCGGCATCGGCACGATGTCTCAGGCCTTCGCCGCTGGCGTGCCACAGCTCATCATGCACATGGCGCACGATCAGCCCGACAACGCGAATCGTGTCGAACGACTCGGGGCAGGAATCAGCCTCAGCGTGCGACAATTCACGTCCAAACGAGTAGCCGATGAGCTCAAGCGACTGCTGGGCCAAACAGCCATGCGCGAAGCGGCTGCGAAATGTGCGGATCGGATTTCAAAAGCCCCGGACATGGACGTTTTGATGCGCTGGATCGAAGAACGAATCAGACGATGAATGCCCATGCTGAACCCGAACGCCGCCTCGGCCTGCTGCAGGCGACGGCGCTGAACATGTCGAACATGCTCGGTGCGGGGCCGTTCATCACGATCCCGGCGCTGATGCTAACGATGGGCGGACCGCAGTCGATGCTCGGCTGGGGTGTGGCGCTCATCGTGGCGCTGGCAGATGGTCTCGTGTGGAGCGAGCTGGGCGCGGCGCTGCAAAAGTCAGGCGGATCGTATGTTTATCTTCGCGAAGGCTACGGGCGCGAAAAATGGGGCCGCTTCATGGGCTTTCTCTTCATCTGGCAGTTCATCCTCAGCGGGCCGCTGGAGCTGGCGACGGCCTACATCGGCGTGGCGCAGTATTTGCAACCGCTGTGGCCACAAAGCAGTGATTCCACACGGTTGTGCGCGGGCGCGGGTGTCGGCCTGCTGGTGATCTTTCTCCTGTATCGGCGGATTGAGTCGATTGGGAAGATCACGGTGATGCTTTGGGCGGGAGCGCTGCTGGCGATGGCGGTGGTGATCGTCACTGGCGCGATGCATTTCGATGCCAAGCTCGCTTTCGACTTCCCAGAGGGTGCCTGGACGATGGACACGACGAAATGGATCGCGCTGGGCGCGGCAGCTCGCATCGGGATGTATGACTACCTCGGCTACTACGACATCTGCTTCATCGGTGATGAAGTGAAGCAGCCGGGACGTGTCATTCCGCGCGCGGTGATGCTTTCACTCGTGCTGGTGGCGCTCATCTATTTCGCCGTGAACCTCTCGATCATCGGCATGGTGCCGTGGCGGGAGTTTGTGACGGCGGAAGGCGTGAACAAGCCGGTGGTGACGATGATGATGGCGAAAATCTACGGCCACGACTTCGCGCAGCTTTTCACGGTGCTGGTGCTGTGGACGATGGTGGCCTGCTGTTTCGCGATGCTGCTCGGTTACTCACGCATCCCGTATGCGGCGGCGCGGGATGGCAGCTTTTTCCGCGTGTTTGGCCGTCTGCACCCGACGCTGGGCTTTCCGCATGTGTCATTGATTGTCGTCGGCCTGATCGCCGCTGCGGCCACCTTCGTGAAGCTGGGCACGCTGATCGACGGACTGCTCACCACGCGCATCGTCGTGCAGTTTGCGGGTCAAATCGGTGCGCTGGTGATGCTGCGTCGCCTGAAACCGAATATGGAGCGGCCTTTCCGCATGTGGCTGTATCCGCTTCCAGCGCTGCTGGCGCTCGTCGGCTGGGTTTACCTGCTGCTGACGACGGATCGCATGCTGCTGGGCTATGGCGCGCTGGCTTTGGTCGCCGGCAGCGGTGTTTTCCTGGCCTGGAGCTGGAAAGCACGCTCATGGCCGTTCGCAGCCGCAAAGTGACGGCTTGATTTTCGCGGTGCTTCTTGATGTACTCAGCGCATGACACGCATTCTTTCCTGCCTTCTGCTTCTCACCGCCATTCTTCATGCCGACGAGTTCGATCCGGCAGACAATACGATCGTTCTCGGCAAGCGGGTCGGGTTGATCAAGCCGAACATGACCGCCGCAGACATCGAACGCGCCTACGGCAAAAAGAACCTCAAGAACATGGATCTGCCAGGGCCTGAGGGCTCGACCTTCCCCGGCGCGAAGCTGTTTGAAGGCACGGAGCGCGAACTGGAAATCGTGTGGGATCCGGAGAAGGAAGGAAAGAAGGTCGTGTTCGACATCCGCATCATCGGCAAGGCGTGGACCTTTGAAAACGGTCTCAAGGCGGGCATGAGCATCGAAGAGGTCGAAAAGATCAACGGCAAGCCGTTCAAGGTCGCCGGTTTCAGTTGGGACTACGGCGGCTATGCGAATTTCGAGGGTGGCAAACTGGCCGCGAAGTTGAGCGTGCGCTTCAACCCAAGCAGCGAGGAAATCCCGGAATACCTGCAAGGCGACAAGCAGCTCAGCTCCACCGACAAGAAGCTTCGTGCCGTGAAACCTGTCGTGGAAGAAGGCATCACGGTCCTCATGCGGTGAGCGGATACACCCGCACATCGACGCCCGGCGAGCCGATCAAGTGATCCGGCGGTCGCTGCGGGTCGGCGAATCCTGCCTGGAGCAGCGGATTGACGTCCCACGCGTCGAGTTTCACGTCGGCCAGAGGGTACGGCACGTGATGGACCTGGCCAAAGCGAATGCCGCGTGACGTGTGCGCAAAAAGCAGGTAGCGCTCCGCGAGGAAGAACTCGATCGAGCCTGGCTCCGCGTGTTGTGTTCCATCAGCTATTTGATAGCGGAAGTGCGACGCTCCTGATTCGCCCCGACGATGGCAGGTGTAGTCGATCCACGAGCTCTCACGTGCCTGCATCCGCGCATGCTGATACGGAAGACAGAAGAACGTGCGCGCTGTCCAGACGGCGAGCGGCTGGTTGCAATCGAGCGAGTAAAACCACACACCAGGACGACCCGCTTCGTCGTGGACGTAGGTGCGAACGTTGAGCTCCAGAAAGTCACTGATGCCCGGCACAGCGAGAAGAAAACGTGGACGGATGCCACGCATGTAAAACGGCACGATGGCAAGCCACGCATCGCCTTGAAACGTGTCCACGAACAATCCCGGCGGCAGCGTGCGCTGGATTTCATCCGCGTCCCAGCGCCAGTGCAGGAAGGCGAGCTTTTCCCAGCGTTGGAGCATCACGTGAGCGCATGCAGGACGCTCACGGACGGCGAGACGCGATTTGAGCGAGGGAATGACGGGCATGCGTGAAAAGTAGCATACGCGTCATTCAGTCAATACAGCCGTCCGAAAAGCTCCCGGTCAACTCCGCGGATGATTTTTCGGCGCAGAAGCCAACGGGTGATCCATGAGGAGGCACGGAGCTCCCGCTCATGCTTCGCGAGCCGCTCCGCGATGAGACGCGCACGCTCGTCGAAGTGGTCCGCGCCGTCGAAGATGAAGCGGGTGGTCATGGGCGACGGGTGCCCCCGGCTGCGGAGCAACAGGACAACTTTACGCAAACAGCTTCGTCACCGGTTTGGCCTTCACGAGCTCGCGGGGCTGGTTGAGGTGGTTGTACACGATGGTCTCGGGGTCGATGCCGACGCTGTGGTAGATCGTGGCGAGGAGTTCCATCGGGTGGACGGCGTCTTCGGTCGGCGCGGAGCCGGTTTTGTCGGATTTGCCGTGGACGTAGCCGCGCTTGATGCCGGCGCCGCCGATGACGGCGGTGTAGCAGTAGGGCCAGTGGTCGCGACCGTCGGCGCTGTTGCCATTGCCGGAGGTGGAGACGCCTTTTTCAGGGCTGCGACCGAATTCGCCGAGGGCGACGACGAGCGTTTCGTCGAGCAGGCCGGAGGCATCAAGGTCTTCAAAGAGAGCGCTGAGGCCCTGATCAAGCATCGGGCCGGATTTGCCCTTCATGCGCTCGGTGAGGCCGACGTGGTGATCCCAGCTGTGATTGTCGGAATTGGCCACTTTCGGCCAGATGACCTCGACGACGCGGGTGCCGGCTTCGAGCAGGCGACGCGCCAGGAGGCAGCTTTGGCCGAAGGTGTTGCGGCCGTAGCGGTCGCGGAGCTTTTCAGGCTCGCGGTCGAGGGCGAAAGCATCGCGGGCGCGTCCGCTGGAGATGAGATTCAAGGCCTGGCTGTAGTAGCTGTCGAGGCTCATGTCCTTCGTGGCGGCCTCGATGACGGGCATTTGGTCGTTGATGGCATCGCGCAGCTTCGCGCGGCGCTCGAGACGCACACTGAAAAGGTCGGGGCGCAGTTGCAGGTCGTCGATCTTGATGCGGTCCATCTTGCCCATGTCGAGGTCATCGCCATCGGGGAAGAGGGTGTAAGGATCGTAGGCCTTGCCGAGGAAGCCTGCGCCGCCGCCTTTGCCGACGACGTTGGATTCCTGCAAGGGACGCGGAAGCTGCACGAAGGGCAGCATGGGCTCCTGCGGCGGCTTCAGGCGGATGATGTTCGAGCCGAAGTTCGGGAAGTCCTTGGCGTTCGGCGGCTCGAGCTGGCCGGAGGGGCTCACTTTGTCCGTCGTGTAGCCGGTCATGATCTGGTAGATCGCGGCGGTGTGATTGAAGAGCCCGTTCGGCGTGTAGCTCATCGAATTGATCATGGTGAACTTGTCGTTCACCTTCGCGAACTGCGGCAGGATCTCGGTGAAGTGCGTGCCAGGGACCTTGGTCGGGATCGTTTTGAAAGCGGAGCGCACTTTGTCCGGCACGTTTTCCTTGGGGTCCCAGAGATCGAGGTGCGACGGGCCGCCCTGGAGGTAGATCATGAGGACGTGCTTCGCCTTGCCCCAGCCGGCACGGCCGACATTCGGCGAGTTTGCGGCCATCGCCTGTCCACGCAGCACATTGTTGAGAGTCAGCCCCATCATGGTGCCACCACCGACGCGGAGAATGTCGCGGCGGGTCATGCCGAGGTCTTTGTCGCAGAGATCTTTGCCGAGGGCGCCAGGGATGCGGAACATGGGGTGCGTTGGGTGAAAGGTGGATCAGAATCAGCGGCGAATACGACAAGGGATGGTCATTCTTGCCTTTCCAGGCCAGTTTGTCCGGCAGGAGCGGGAAAGTCCATGTTCGGGCCAGAATCATTCCCCCTCTGTTTGTTCCATCGAAACGGGTGCCAGAGCTGGCCGAGGTAATGTTTCGAGATGGG
Organism: Prosthecobacter sp.; assembly: GCF_044236155.1. Lineage (GTDB taxonomy): Bacteria > Verrucomicrobiota > Verrucomicrobiia > Verrucomicrobiales > Verrucomicrobiaceae > Prosthecobacter. Next base: position 289,284 of record NZ_JBIIHA010000002.1, on the reverse strand, counting down.
CTCGTGAATGCCGAAAGCGGCAGGCTCGTGATCGGGGCAGCGGTAGGTGCCGAAGAGAATGTCCATGAGCGGCGAGATGTTGGCGTAGTTGCCGGCGTCACGCGCCTTGTCGTGATGCCAGTGATGCAGTTCCGGCGCGCCGATGAGCATGCGCAGCGGGCCGATGGGCAGACGCACGTTCGAGTGAATGAAGATGGCCCACAGGCCCCGGAAGGCGAGGAACCCGGCCAGCGTCTCCAACGGGAAGCCGAGGATGAAGGCGGGCAGATTGATAATGCCGACGGTGTAAATCGTATCGAGCGGATGCTCGCGGTGCGCCGCGAGCCAGTCGAGGTGCTCTGCGCTGTGATGGATCGAGTGAAAGCGCCACAGGAAGGGCAGCTTGTGTTGCAGTCGATGCGCCCAGTAGATGAGAAAGTCGCTGAGCACGATCATTTCGACCGCCTGCAGCCACCACGACTGCGCGGCGACGCTCGCGCGGAAGTTCGCGGGCACGATCCCATCGAGCCAGCCACGGAAGTGATTCAGCGCCCAGAACACGAGGCCGCTCCACAGGAGGTATTGGCCGAGCAGGAAGCACAGATCCGTCCAGAAGGCTGGGCGCAGAAATTTCTGGCCCTCACGTGCCGGGAACAGCTTCTCCAGTGGCCGGAACAGCACCACGAGAAACAGGATGCTCACGCCGGTGGAGAGGATGACGACGGGGAGTGTCATGGCCCGGCAGGCGGTGTCAGCGCGTGGCTACGAAAGATTTTGAGTTTGGAACTCGGCATCAGCGCTGGTTCGTTGGACGCCCGTTTTTGCGAGAACCACATGCCGAACGCGGCAAGCAGCAGCGAGAAGACAAGCACGCCAGCACGGAGGAGTTTGGTTTTCAGCTTCATGGCACAGGCGGCAGCAGCGGTTTGTTGGTCTGCAAAGCGCCCGAGCTGATCGTGGTGCCACCGGTGTAGGATTTGCTGCCGGGCATGATCATCCGAGGCGTGTTTGCACTCTGCGACGGCGTGAGAAGCGGCGCGATGCTTTTGGAGCCGGGCATGACGGCCTGCGGCGTGGTCTGATTGGGTTTGGGCAGCACGAGCAGCTTGGAGCTGGGCATCATCGTGGGATTCGCCTGTTTCTGCGTGAACCACACACAACTAAAAAGCAGCGCGAGAGACGAGCAGACGGCGGCGGCACGGAGAAATCTCATTCCGCCATGATAAAGAAACGAGCATGACGGAGTCGAGAGCAAAGTAGCATTGTTGCTGTGCAACAAGAGCCCTGTTCCGCAGGAACGGGGCAACTTTAGTCGAGGAACATGAACTCGTTGCTGATGAGGAGCACTTGGGCGAGCTGGCTGAGGGGGCTTTGGGGCTTGGCGCGGCCGAAGGGCCAGCGGTTGGCGTCGCAGAAGTCGGCTTTGGCGTCGGTGAGGAGCTCGTCGGTGTCGGCGCGGGTGATGCGGGGTTGCCACTCGAAGCTGTCGCTGTCGGTGCTGGCTTCGTTGTGGACGAGGAAGCTAAGGACATCGCCTTTCTTCACGTCGGTGGTGAGGTGGGTGGGGAGCTGCTTGTTCTGCGGGTTGCAGAGATACTCGCTGAGCACGCCGGTGCCGCTGTTGTGGATCCAGGCGCGGACGCCGTCGCCACGGTCGGTTTTGCGGCTGAGGGTGGCGTCGATGTTCACTTTCAAATCGGATGGCACATGCCAGCGGGCGGCGACGACGAGTTCCTTCGGCGCTGCGTGGCCGCCGTAGTTGGCCCAGAAGGCGTGGCCCCACTTTGCGTCGGCGCTGGGGATTTTTTCGCTGGGGCTCCAGAGGCGCTGGCCGCCGTTCGCACGCTCGGTGAGGTGCTTGAAGGGCTCGAAGCCGCTGAACGCTGGTTTGCCATCGGCACCGCGGGTGAGCGTGACGGTGCCGTAGCTCCAGCGGAAGGGCTTTTCGGCATCGAGCACGGTGGCGTCGGCCATGAAACGCTGGGCGAGCTCGACTTCATCGGGCCGCGGATCGCGGGCGAGGATGCGCTGATACATCGAGCGCAGCGCCTCGGAGTCGAGCGTGCTGCCTTGGAGCTTCGTGGCCTTGGCGATGGAATCGGCGCGGGTGCGCAGGAAGGGGCTGTTCATCAAAAAGAGCGCCTGCTGCGGCACGGTGGTGTTGAAGCGCTGCGGGCTGTGGCCGTCCGGATTGGCGAAGTCGAACATGGCGGGCACGGTGGCCTGGTCGTAGCGATCGACTTTGAGATAGAGCGTGCGGCGCGTGTCGGCGTCCTTGGCGTTCAATTCGATGGCGCGGCCGCCTTGCTTCGAGGTGTCGAGCTCGCCGGTGGCGGCGAGGATGCAGTCGCGCATCGTTTCATAGTCGAGGCGCTGGCGGTTGAAGCGGCTGAGGAGCTCGTTGTCGGCATCTTTGAGGAGTTTTTCGGGCGTGGCATGGCTGCTCTGCTGCCAGGTGCGGCTGGTCAAAATGAGGGTGTGGAGCTTTTTGAGGCTCCAGCCGTTTTGCATGAGGTAATCGGCCAAAAAGTCGAGCAGATCGGCCTGCGCGGGCTTTGGCGTCTGCACGCCGAAGTCGCTGGGCTGCGAGACGAGCGGCTTGCCGAAGTGCTGCATCCACACGCGGTTCACGATGACGCGGGCGGTGAGCGGGTTGTCCTTGCTGGTGATCTTCTGCGCGAGCTCGAGACGGCCGGAGCCATTCGTGAACTTCTCGCCGCCGAACATGGTGAGCCACGCACGAGGCGCGGGATCGCCCTGGCGGGCGGGGTTGCCGCGCATGTAGATGCGCACGTCGTTCGGCTTCGGCTTGTCCAGCATCACCATCGCCCGCGGCGGTGCGCCGGGATGGGTGGCGTCGAGCTTGTTGCGCTCGTTTTTGATGCGCACGACGGTTTCGAGGTCCTTGCGGGTGAAGAAGGCGTCCGCTCCCTCCACCGGGATGGCCATCGGAGAAAGCTTGTCCTGCATGAGCTGGCGCACGGGCTCCAGCTTGCCATCGAGAATGATCTTCGCATAAACACCGGCGACGTCCTTCATCGACTTCGGCGCGGCCTTGGTGAACTCCGCAGCGATCTCCGGCGTGCAGCCGCTCTCGGGCTTCGCGAGCTCCTGCGCGATGCTGGCGGCCTTCGCGGCAAACTCGCCCGCAGGCAGCTTCGCAAAGCGGTTCCACGCTATCAGCGCGGCATGCGGCTTCGGGGCGAGCGCGTAACGCTTCAGGAAGTCACGCCACTTGTCGGCCACCTTGTCACGCAGCTTGGCCTGGCCGGCCTTACCGTTGAAAACGGTGCGGTCGGCGATGTCCATGACCTCCTGCGCAAAGACGAGATACTCGGCGAGGCGCTCCGGTTTGCGGAACTCGTCATAGACCTGCTTTTTGTAGTCGAGCTCCTTCGTGTTGATGACGGCGATCTTCGCGTCGTAGTCCTTCGCATCGGCCTCGTTGGCGGCTTTGCCGATGATCGGCATCGCCGTCTCCTCAGGCTCGTCGCTGCTGCTGATGATGCTGTAGATCGCGTAGTAGTCGCGGCTCGGGATGGGATCGAATTTGTGATCGTGACAGCGGGCGCAGGCCACAGTGAGGCCGAGCAGGCCGCGGCCGATCACATCGATGCGGTCGTCATTGATGAGCAGGCGGTCGTTGATGAAGCGCTCGCCGACATTGTAGAGGCCGAGCGCGGCGAGGTGCGGCGAATTCGGCGTGGAGGCGGTGATACGATCGGCAGCGAGCTGGTAGCTGACGAACTGGTCATACGGCATGTCGTCGTTGAAGGCCTTCACCACCCAGTCGCGGTAGGTGTAGGCATACGGGTAGAAGTTCGAGCGCCCGGCCACTTGGTAGCCGTTCGTGTCCGCGTAGCGCACGACATCGAGCCAGACGCGGGCCCAGCGTTCGCCGTAGGCGGGTTTGGAGAGGAGGCGTTGGATCACGTCTGACGTGTCGGACTGGTCGGACTCGTCGGATTTCGGCGGGAGACCTGTAAGCGTCAGATAAAGACGACGTGTGAGTGTGCGGTTGTCGCCCTTTGGAGCGAAATCGAGACCTGCAGCCTTCAACTTGGCACCGACGAGCTCGTCGATGCTTTTCGAGCGGTCTGCCTTCACCGGCTGAAACGCCCAATGCTGCTTCGGATCGGCCTTCTCGCTGTGCGCGGCGGCCACGGCGGCTTCTTTGGGCCAAGGCAGGCCCATCGTGATCCATCTCTCCAACGCGGCGACCTCGATGGCGGTGAGCTTGTCACCCTTTTTCGGCATCGGTTCGACGCCGGCGGCATGGGTGACGGCCTTGATGAGCTTGCTGGCGCTCGGATTGCCGGGCTCGACGACCTTGCCGTAGTCGCTGCCGCGGATCACGGCGTCACGCGAGTCGAGGCGCAGGCCGTTTTGGTGCTTCGAGGCGCCGTGGCAGTCGTAGCAGCGCTCGGCGAGCACTGGGCGCACGTTTTTCTCGAAGAACTCGACCTGCTCCGGCGGAAAGGCCGTGTCCGCCGCCGCGACGAGCGACGTGGCGACAGCGAAGCTGCCCAAAACAAGCGAGGGAAACTGGAGGCGTGGGGTCATGTGGGGGTTCGGAAGATGCTACGCGCAAACCTCCAAAAATCCAAACGCGCAGCCGTCGTGCCACCTTGCAGCCTGGAAAGGTCAGACCTGATTCGCCTGCAGCACGCGCAACATGTTGCCGCCGATGATCTGGCGGATGGTGTCATCGCTGTGGCCGCGCATGACCATGCCGAGCGTGAAGAGCGGCCAGTTCGACCATGCGACGCTTTGCTCGGCCTCGACAGTGGTTTGATAATCGTCCTTCGGCCACAGATGCTCCCAGCGGTCCGATGGACCACCGGGGGCTTTGAGGAGCTTGGCGCGCTCCTCTTTGTCGAAGCGCGAGGTGTAGGCCACGTCGCAGCCGATGGCGGCATGCTGAGGGCCGAATTTTTTGATAACGTGGTCGAGGTGATCGAGCAGCGCGGTGATGTCGCCCTTGCCGCCGAGGAAACGCGGGATGCAGCAGATGCCGACGAGGCCGCCGGTGTCACAAATGGCCTTGATGGTGTCGTCAGGCTTGCCGCGAAAGTGCTCGTAAACGCCGCAGCAGGTCGTGTGGCTGGCCACCATGGGCTTGGACGAGGCTTTGGCGGCGTCGAAGGCCGTTTTCCAGCCGCTGTGGGCCACATCGGCGATGACGCCGATCTTGTTCATCTCCGCGATGGCCGCTTTGCCGAAATCACTCAATCCGCCGTCGTGCGGCTCGCCCGCGCCGTCGCCGAGCGGATTGCGGCGGTTGTAGGTGACGTGCATCATGCGAGTGCCGAGCTCATGGAAGATGCGGATGAAGCGCAACTCATCGCGCACGCTCTCCCAGTCTTGCATCAGCGGCACGCCGTTCGTGGTGAAGCACAGGCCGACGTTTCCGGCTTTCTTCAAGGCGACGATCTCGTCCGCCGTCACTACTTTGGAGAGCGCCGGCTTCATCAAGTCGGTGGCCTTGGTGAAATGGGCCAGGCGTTTGATGAGGCGCATCGGATCGCTGCCTTCCTCGCCTGTGTTCTGAAAGATGCAGGTCACACCCGATGCATGGAAGGCGTCGAGAAATTCCTTGCGCTCGCGCTCGTTCGTCGCATTGCGGTTCATCGACATTGATTCGCGGAGATCGGCGATTTCGCCGGCTGGCGCGCCTGATTGGATCGCTCCGTTCATCGCCTCGGCATCAATGGCGCAGCGCGGGGCGAAGCCGTAGCTCTCAAACACGACCGAGCCGAAATGCAGCTCCCACGCGTGATCGATCTGAGCCTGTGTGGGCTTCAGCAGGTTGATGGCGACCTCACGCGGCTTGTCGATGGCTGGATTGCCGGTGATCCACGATTTTTTCGACTCCTGCGAGCGAACGTGGATGTGAAAGCTGCCGGCGAGAGCGGCGAGCGGCATGGTTTGCAGAAGGCGGCGGCGGGAAAGTGGGAGAGTCATGCGGCGTTGCAGACAAACGCTCCCAAACCGCGACCTGTGCTCAACGACGCAGCTTTTTCTTCAAACGCATCCAGGTTGGGACGTCAAGATCTTCGCCCTGCACGATGGAGGGCTCAGTGTCCTTGAAGCGGCCGCGGTCTTCCTCGCCAAGGCTGAAAGTCTGCTGCTCGGTGGCGGCGGGCTTGCGGGCGATAACGGTCGAGGTGGCGCTGACGGCGGTGATGGTGGTGGCCGCCGGCGTTTCGAAGGTGATCATGTCATCCTGAGGAGGCGCGGACTCGGTCTGAAGGGTGACACTTCGGGCCACGACGCTGGCGAGGGTGGATTCTTTGACGCGGGCAGCATCGGCAAGCTCCTTCGCGGCAGGAGTGCGCACGGGGATACGCGCGGTCTCGGGCGTGGGCTCGATGACCGGCGGAGCCGCAGGCTCAGGAGCTGGTTCGTCGCGCACGAGAACTGGTTGCTGTTCCTCCTCTGGTGCCGGCTTCTCGGGATGCAGGCCGTTGAAAGACATTTCGTGCGCCGGTGATGCGGCGGTGATTTCCTCGTCCTTGAAAAGCAGGGCGGCGGCCGGCTCGGCCTGAGGCGGCGCGTAAGGCGAATGACTCTTCCTGGCGGGCGTCTCGCGCTTCGGCGCGGGTGCGTTGACGTGAGCGGGGGCTTCAGCACGCGGCTGGAGCATTTCCGAAGGCGGCGCGACGGCGGCGTGGGCGTTGAGCTGATTGAGACCGAGCGAGCTGATGAGCGTGACGGCGATGGCGTCGCCGAGTTTCGCATCGACACCGAGACCGAAGAGAATGTGCGTCTGGTCGGGCACATGACGGCCAAGCTGTTTCATCACGCCCTCGACTTCGACGAGCGTGAGCGATTCGCCGCCGGCGACATGCACAAGCAGGTTCTTCGTTTGATGCAGCAGACGGCCCTGATCGATGAGCGGGCTCTTGAGCGCCTTTTTGAGCGCCTCCGCACCGCGATTCTGGCCACGGGCCTCGCCGAAGCCGAAGAGGCAGCGGCCGTTTGCGTTGGCGAGCGCGGAGGTGAGGTCGTCGAGGCCGAGTTTCACGAGACCCGGCGTGGTGGTGATGGTGGAAACGGCGCGCAGGCTCTGCGCGATGAGCTGGTCCGCCTGGCTGAAGGCCTTCTGGATGCCGTCCTTCGGCAGGATGAGCTCGCCCATGCGGTTGTTCTCAAAGAGCACGAGAGCGTCAGCGCGTTTCTGAAGCAATTCGAGCGCCTCCTCGGCCTGGGCGAGGCGACGGCGGCCCTCGAAGCTGAACGGCATGGTGGCGACGACCAGGACGAGCGCGCCAGTGTTTTTCGCGATCTCGGCGATGACCGGGGCCGCTCCGCTGCCGGTGCCGCCACCGAGTCCGGCGCTGATGAAGATGATGTCATGGCCTTCGATCGCCTGGCGGATCTGATCGCGCGAGAAAAGCGCGGCCTCACGACCGAGATCAGGATCGCCGCCGGCACCGATGCCCTTCATGAGGTCGGCGCCGAGCTGGATTTTCACAGGAGCCATCGAGTGGCCGAGCACGCGCACATCCGTGTGCGCGCAGACCAGCGTGGCCTCGACGATGCGGTCGAGCGTGATGCGATCGACGACATTGGAACCGGCGCCGCCGACACCGACGATGCAGATGCGTGGTCCGGTCCCTTCGGAACCTTCGCGTGACTGGGTGCGTTCGTATTCGACCATGATCGTGGGTGGTTGAGTTTGGATTGCGTGAGAGGTTAAATGGTTACTGAGGAGAGCAGCTCCTGCATGCGACGGCCGAGGCGTCCGAGCGCGGAAAGCACGGGTTTTTCGCTGTCGAGGATCTGCGCATAACGGATGAGACCGATGGGTGCCGAGTACTGCGGATTTTCGAACGTGGCTGTGATGCCGCTGACGGGCGCCGAGCCGGCGCGTGTGACTTTGATGCCAAACACCTCACGCGCCACGGCGTCAATGCCTTTCATCAGGCTGACGCCTCCCGTGAGAAAAACACCCGCCCCGAGCCGGCCGAGATGCTCCTCCACACGCACGCGCACCTGCATGAGGATCTCCTTGGTGCGCAGGTTCATCACCTCGTTCAAGAAGGCGCGCTCGACCTCGCCGAGGATCAAGCCGGTGTCGTCCTCGATGCTGAGCATCTCGCCCTCCGGCACGTCCTCATACAAGACGCTGCCTTCCTCGACCTTCAGCCGCTCCGCGCGGCCGTTCGGAATCTGCAGTGCCATGGAGACGTCATTCGTGATGTGGTCTCCGCCGAGGGGCACGCAGCCGGAGGCGGTGATCATGCCGTCTTCATATAAGACGTAGTCGCAGGTGCCGGCGCCGAAGTCGATCATGAGCGCGCCCTGCATCTTCGCCTCGCGAGTGAGCACGACTTGAGCAGCGGCGACGGGATTGAACACCACGTCCTCGACTTCGAGCGGAATCTCGCGCACGCAGCGGATGGCGTTCTGCACGCGGCCGCGGATGCCGTGGATGATGTGGTAATCCGCCTCCAAAACACGGCCTTCGCGGCCGATGGGCTGCCGCACGGCCTCCACGCCGTCGACGATGTATTGCCTCGTGACGCTGTGCAAAAACACATTCGACTGCGGGATGGCCACACCGCGCGCGATCTCCTTCGCCTCCTCGACATCGTCCTCGGTGATCTCGGTCTGGTCGTCCGGCAGGCGGTGGCGGCCGCGGTTGTTGAGGCTTTCGATGTGCGCTCCGGTCACGCCGAGGAAGACATTCCGGATCATCACGTCGCTGCGGTCCTCGGCGCGCACGAGCGCGTCGTTCACGCAGGTCTGCACCTTTTCAAAATCGATGATCTCCCCCTTGCGCACGCCACGGGAGGGCGCCTGGCCCACGCCGAGGATTTTGATCGCACCATCACGCTTCGCCTCGCCGACGACGACACAGATCTTGTGCGTTCCGATTTCGAGTCCGGCGTAGATGGTGCTCCTGGCCATGGGAATTCAGCGTGCGGGGGTGGTGGGGGCGTTGTCCGCCAGGGTTAGTCCGGTGACGTCCGGCGGCTCGTGAAAGGTGGCGGGCGTGTTGACGCGGGAGAGCAGGTTGAGTGTGGCCACACGCCAATTTCTCGCCTTTGCCTCGTGCATGAAGCGGTCAAAACGGACAAGCTGCGGATCCATGTCGTCCACACCGAAGGTGATCTTCGCATCCCCGCTGAAATGCGCGACGAGCGACCACGCGTTCGGGATTTCGATGCGCTCCAGCTTCGCGCGCCCGTCCTGGTCGCGGCTTTGCAGCTTTTCCATCAACCTCAAGGCGGAGTGGATTTGAAAATCCGGCACCGGCATGCCCGGTTCTGCCGTGCTAAGGCCGGGGAACAGGATGCGAGGCATGGCGAGGTACTCCTTTGTGATCACCTCACACGGCACCGGCGCTCCCTCGGCATCGATCAGACAGCCTTTGCCGCTGAGTGGTTCCATCAGCTTGTGCTTCGCGCACTCGATCCATGCGACCGGGATGCGCTGCACAACGTCAAGGGTGAGCTTGCCGTGGTAGTCGCGCTTGATGACCGCCGACTTCACCTGCGGCAGCCGCTCGATCTTCGCGCGCACATCGCGCAGGTTCATCGTGAGCACGTTTGTGGCCGTGGTCAGCCCAGTGGCGGCCACGATCTGCTCCCGCGTGAGCGTGCCCGCCGTGTTCACCTCCACTTCCTTCAGCAGGAACTGCTCGTTTTTCTCCAGCGCCTCATGCCATGCCACCCAGCCGATGCCGATGATGAGCATCGCGGCGATCAGGCGCATCGCATTACGGAAACCGCGACGGCGACGCTCCACCGCCTCATGCTCGCGGATGACGGGTGAATCAGGCTCGTAGTCGATGACGTGGGTGACCGTCCCCTTGCGCTTGCGGGCGGAGCGCTTGGCGGATTTTTGAGAGCCTTTTTTGACGGCAGACATGACGGGCGGACACAAACAGCCAGCAGCACGGCTGGCAGAACGCGGTATTTAATGGGCCTTAAATACCGGATTACCAGTCCGATTGCCATAATTATTCGCGGAAAATTACCGGGGCTATATTCACAAGTGGCCTAGTTGCTCACAAATGCCTGTGAACAACTCGCCACGTTGGCTGACCAAGGGTCACTTCCGCACCACCCAGATGTTCCGGTAGCGCACCGGATTGCCGTGGTTTTGCAGATAAACCGGCCCCGGCGTGTTCTCCTCCTTCTTCGGCGCGGCGGCGGTGCTGCCGGGCAGCTCTTGATTGTCATGAATGAGCACGCCGTTATGTTTGACCGTGATTTTCGCGTTCGCGGTCTTCTTTCCCTCGGCGTCGTATTTCGCGGCGGTGAAATCAACATCGTAAGTCTGCCAGGTCAGCGGCGGCAGGCACATGTTCACCTTCGGCACCGCGATCTTGTAAAGGCCGCCGCATTCGTTGTCCTTCCCTTCGAGAGCGAAGCTGTCGAGCATCTGCACCTCGTAGCGACCTTGCAGGTAGAGGCCGCTGTTTCCGCGGCCCTGACCGCGTGCCTCGGGCATGAAGGGCAGCAGGAACTCCACATGCAGGCTGCAATCGCCGAACGTGTCCTCGCTCGTGATGCCCTGCTCCAGAGCTCCGAGCTTTTCATCCACCTTCGAGTTCGGAAAACGGTTCACGCCCTTGCCATCAAACAGCACCACCGCGTTTTCGGGAGGCAAAGCCCCCAAAGTGGGCGATTCGCGGTTCACGCGGTTGAGTTCCATGATCTTCACGCCGTCGGCGTTGTTCACCAAGATGCCTGCGCCGTTCACCTCCGCCTTGATCGTGCCGTCCGGGGCTGTGAAATGCGCGCTCTTCTCGCCCTCAGGCCTCGAACCGACGACACGGGTGATCGTCGAGCGGTCGCCATCCCAACCAGCACCTGGCAGGCCGCCTTTGTAGCTGACCGCCTCGAATTTCCCGGCGCCCTGCGCCCAAATCTGCACGCCATAGGCCTTGCCGTCGTTTTCGCCCGCATACTCGCCTTGAATGACGAAATCCTCGCCCGCCTCGGCGGCGTCCAGGAACGCCTTCGGCTTGGGTTTCGGCGCGGCAGGCTGCTGGGCGTGGATGAACGTGGCAAGGACGAGGAGTGTGAGGAGTGGGCGCATGGTGGGTGAACGAAGATGAGAAAGTCAGCAGATGTGATCAATAAAACGAGCCGAACACCGGCGGAATCTCCCGCGCCACGGTGCGCAGGCTGCGGCCGGACGCGCGTAGCTCGGCATCCAAAGCATCGTCATCCTCTGGACGCGCGGCTAGAACGCGCTCAACAACGGCGCGGTGCTCCGATTGAAAGCGGGCAGCATACGGATGCCGCGCGTCCGTCCAGTGGCGCAGCAGGCGCGCACGGGCGGCGGGACGCCGCCACAGGAGACGCGTGTATTCAAGCCGCGCCTGATCGTGCATCAGGAGCGGCCAGCGTGTTGTGCTGGTGACGGTGGTGGTCATATCAGGCCCATTTCGCGCGCCAAGGCGGCGTGCTGCTGGTCACGAGGTTCGTTGCGTCGGAGTTTCGGCGCAAGCAGGTCGTCAGGTGCAGGGACGATAACAGTGAGATGCCCATACGCAGCGGTGTGACTTCGCTCACGCCAGCCTGCGGGTAGTTGATCGAGAACCATGTTAGGCATCAGATTCACATGCCAGCCATGCACGCGCTCGAACTCGCTGCCGATCAGCGCATCGTAGGCCAACTCGGCCACGGCATCGCTATCGGTCACCGGATCAGCGTCCATGCTGTTCTCCGGCAGCGGATCATCACGACCGATGCGGGCGATGTGCCACAGCAGCCCCGCCGAACCGATCAGAATCATCGAGGCAGGCTCCTGCAACCGGCTGCCCCAGTCCTGGAGCCAGTCAATGACCTGATGCGGATGTTTCAGCTCTTTCCTTGGCATGCCGCAAGATGCACCACAGGCTTCCAGTCTGGCAAGATGACTTTCATCATGCCCGGCAAGGCCTGTTTGGCCTCGCACATCGGGGCTTCATGTGCTTTTTCCACCGCCCATGACCGCCACTGACTCGATCACGAACATCTCCTGCTACAAGTTCGCGCCGCTTTCCGGCCTGAAGGAGATGCGCGCGCGTCTGCTGGCCGTCTGCAAGGAGCGCGGGCTCAAAGGCACGATCCTGCTGAGCGAGGAAGGCATCAACATGTTCATCGCCGGCCTGCGCGACGATGTGGACGCGCTGGTGGACGATCTGCGCCGCATCCCCGGCCTGGAAGGGCTGAAGCCAAAATACAGCCTCAGCGCCGAGCAGCCCTTCCGCCGCATGCTCGTGCGCATCAAGAAAGAGATCATCGCCTTCGGTGTCGAAGGCATCGATCCGGCGAAGTATACGTCGCCGCGGTTGGAGCCGAAGGTGCTGAAGCAGTGGCTCGACGAAGGCCGCCCGGTCATTCTCTACGACACACGCAACGACTACGAAGTGAAGCTCGGCACCTTCAAAGGCGCGGTGGTGGCCGGCATCGACCATTTTCGCGAATTCCCCGACGCGGTGGCCAAACTGCCGCCAGAGCTCAAAAAAGCCGAGATCGTGTCCTTCTGCACCGGCGGCATCCGCTGCGAGAAAGCCGCGCCGTTCATGGAGCGCGCGGGTTTTGAGCACGTGTGGCAGCTTGAGGGCGGCATCTTGAAGTACTTCGAGGAATGCGGCGGCGCGCACTACGACGGCGAGTGTTTTGTCTTCGATCAGCGCGTCGGTGTCGATCCCGCGCTCTCGGAGACCGACTCCGCGCAGTGTTTTGTCTGCCAGACGCCGCTCACGGCCGAGGATCAGGCCGATGCGCGCTATGTGGCGCATGTTTCGTGTCCGTATTGCTTCAAAACGACCGAGCAGCAGCAGCGCGAGCAGATCGACCAACGCCACGCCGCCATCCGCGCCGCCACGACGCCGCTGCCCGGCAGCGTGCCGTATGATCACGAGCGCCCGCTGCACATTCCGGCCGCGTGCGATCGCAAAACCGTCGTGGATGCCTTCGATCACGTCATGCCGCACATCGGGCGCGAGGTCTGGCTGCAAACCGCTCAAAACGGCCGCCTCACCGACAAGGATGGCAAACCCGTCGCCGCGGATCACCTCGTGCGTGCGGGGGAGCACTACCTGCATCACACGCCCGCGCTGCGTGAGCCGGATGTGAACGCGGACATCCGCGTGCTATTTGAAGACGAGGCCATCCTCGTGCTGAACAAGCCTGCGCCGCTGCCCGTGCATGTCGGCGGTCGTTTCAATCGCAACACGCTGCAATACATCCTCGACCTCGTGTGGCATCCGCTGCGCCCGCGCACGGTGCATCGCCTCGATGCGAACACGACCGGCGTGATGCTGCTGTGCAAGACACAGCACTTCGCGCGCCTCGTGCAGCCGCAGTTTGAGCGTGGTGAGGTCGAAAAACGCTACCTCGCCCGCGTGCAGGGCCATCCGGAGCAGGACAGTTTCATCTGCGATGCGCCACTCAGCACCGAGGCAGGCAAACTCGGCGGCAGAACCGTCGCCGAGGACGGCCAGGAGGCCAAAACCGAGTTCCGCGTGCTCCAACGCGACGCCGATGGCACCGCGCTCGTTGAAGCGCGCCCCATCACCGGCCGCACGAATCAAATCCGCATCCATCTGTGGCATCTGGGCCATCCCATCGTCGGTGACGCCGCCTACTTGCCCGGCGGGCAGGTCGGCGAGACGCAGACGCTCGCCATCACCGATCCGCCTCTGTGCCTGCACGCGTGGAGACTGGCCTTCACGCATCCGCTGACGAAGCAGCGCGTGGTGTTCGAGGCCGAGCGACCAGGATGGGCGCATGCCAGTTGAACCGTGGCCGAAACCCAACAAAGGTCCAGTGATGAGTCCCAACCTGACCGACCCGGCGTATCGCGACTCTTTGCGCACGCTCTACCGCGACACATTGCTCTATGACGTGATGCCGTTCTGGCTGAAGCACGGCATGGACCGTGAGTTTGACGGCATCATCGCATCGTTGCAAGACAGGTGGGGCTAAAGACCAAATAATCGCGTTTGCAGAACCATGAACTTTCAAGCTATCACAGACCAACTGCGGAACGTGTTAAATGGAGCAGAAATTAGTGAGTCGGACTTTGCTAAACTGAGGCATAGCGCAAAGCAAACGTGCGATCAGATTATTGAAGTCCTTCGTGAGAAGGCATCTATCAGTGGACCAACCGGACCATCGAACTCCTTTTTTAACATGACACTCGATGGTGCCAAAGAATCGCTGTGGCTGAGTTATTACGGCAAGCTTGCTGTGTTGCTTCAGGCAGAGAAATTCGATACCGATATGCTTGAAAAGGTTGCTCAAGTCTTATCCCGGAATGGTTGGACATTAATCCCTGACGCAGCACTTCACCATGCGATAGATGATGCTATTCCCGGAAAAACCTGGTTCACCGAAATATTTTCTTATGAGTGAGGGGTATAAACTGAAATGAACCCGGCTTATCGCGAGTCTTTGCGCACGCTTTACCGTGACACGTTGCTCCATGATGTGATGCCGTTCTGGCTGAAGAACGGCATGGACCGTGAGTTTGACGGCATCATCACCTCGCTGGACCGCGACGGGTCGATTCTGGACACGGACAAGAGCATCTGGTTCCAAGGCCGCGCGGCGTGGATGTGCGCGACGCTCTACAACACGGTGGAGAAGCGCAGCGACTGGCTGGACGCTGCGGGCTCATGCCTGGCGTTTCTGGGTAAGCATGGTTATGCGACGGACGGAAAGCTCTTCTTCACCGTGACGCGGGAGGGCAAACCGCTGCGCATGCGGCGCTATGTGTTCAGCGAGGCCTTCGCGGCCATCGCACATGCGGCGTATGCGAAGGCGACGGGTGATGAGAGCTATGCGGAGCGGGCGAAGAAGGATTTCGCGACCTATTTGAGGCATTCCTTCGAGAAGGGGCTCATGCAGCCGAAGGTGGACTCGGAGACACGGCCGATGATGGGCATCGGCGCGCTCATGATCGGCATCGCCACGGCGCAGGAACTGCGGGTGAACCTCGGCGACGTGAAGATCTCCGGCCACAGCTGCTCGGAGTGGGTGGACCGCTTCATCCTGGAGATTCAGCAGTTCTTCTTCAAACCTGACCTCGGTGCGCTGATGGAGGTGGTGTCGCCGGACGGGTCGATCATCGACCACTTCGACGGACGAACACTGAATCCAGGCCATGCGCTGGAGTGCGCGTGGTTCATCCTGCATGAAGGGCGGTGGCGTGGAGAAAAGAGCTACCTCAAGCTCGGCCTCGAAATCCTCGACTGCATGTGGGAGCGTGGCTGGGACGCGGAGCACGGCGGGATTTTCTACTTCCGCGATGTGTTTGGCAAACCGGTGCAGGAATACTGGCACGACATGAAATTCTGGTGGCCGCACAACGAGGCAGTCATCGCCACGCAACTCGCCTGGCACATCACGGGCGATGCCAAATACGCGCGGTGGCACAAGCAGGTGCATGACTGGAGCTTCGCGCACTTCCCGGATCCGCAGCACGGCGAGTGGTTCGGCTATCTGCATCGCGATGGCACGCCATCGGTCACTTTGAAGGGAAACATGTGGAAGGGGCCGTTCCACCTGCCGCGGATGCTGTGGTATTGCGGGCAGTTGCTGGAAAACGAACCGTGCGGGACGAAAAACACGTGACGAAATGCGGAGCGCGGGCTTGAGCCGGTGAGCACCGACCGCTAGCATTCCATCCGCATGGCCATTTCCATCGACGACATCCTCCAGGCAGCCGAAGAGCACCAGGCGAGCGACATTTTCCTCCAGGAAGGCGAGGTGCCGCGGATGAAGATCAACGAGCAACTCATGATTTTCGGCGACGAGCCGGTGCTGCTGCCGCACATCGCCGGACTGTGGCAGGTGTGCGGCGGAGATTCGCTGAAGGACATGGACGTGGACACGGGCATGGTCTCGCGCTCCGGCGTCCGTTTTCGTGTGAACCTGCACAAGGTGCTGGGCCGTCTCGCGGCGACGCTGCGGCGCATCCGCACGGACATGCCCCATCTTTCCGCCCTGGGCGCGCCTGAGTGGCTGCTGACGCGCTGGGGAGCGCAGGAGCACGGCATGGTGCTGATCACCGGCTCCACCGGGCAGGGCAAATCAACCACGCTGGCCGGTCTGCTGCACTGGATGAACACGAACGTGGCCCGGCACATCGTGACGATCGAGGATCCGGTCGAGTACATCTTCACGAACAACCGCTCCATGTTCACACAGCGCGAGGTCGGGCGTGACACGCCGAGCTTTCCACGCGGTCTGCGCGCGGCGATGCGCCAGGCGCCGGATGTGATCTTCGTGGGCGAAATCCGCGACCACGAAACGGCCTTCACCGCGCTGCAGGCCTGCGAGACAGGCCATCTCGTACTTGCCTCGATGCATTCCGCCACGGTGGCGGACACGATGGAGCGTTTTGTGAACCTCTTTCCCGCGGACGAGGTGGCGATCGGCCTGCATCTTCTCTCGCACCAGCTTCTCGGGGTTCTTTGCCAGAAACTCGTGCCGGACGTGAACGGCAGGCTGACGCTGCTCACCGAGCACCTGCAAAACGGCGGCGCGGTGCGTGACTGGATCGCCCGCCGGGCCGTGTCGGAAATCCATGATTACATGTCGCGGGCGAACGACCCGAACTGCCGCACCTTTTTGCAGTCCATCGTGGCCGCCTACGAGGCAGGCGTCATTGACGAGCCGACCGCCATCGCGGCATGCGGCAACGAGGCCGAGTTCCGCCGCGCGGCACGCGGCATCTCCTGATTCTCACCCCCACGCTCATGCGCTCGCACGATCTCATCGAATATCTCTACATGGTCATCGAGCGCGGTGGCTCGGACCTGCACATCAGCTCCGGCAGCCCGCCGATGGGCCGTATCAACGGCATCCTCCAGCCCATGACCGACGAGGTGCTCGATGTCGCCGATCTGCGCGAGCTGATCTTCGGCGTGCTGAAAGAAACACAGCGCGCCAAGCTTGAGCAGGAGTGGGAGCTCGACTTCGCCATCCAGGTGGAAAATCTCGGCCGCTTTCGCGGCAACGCCTGCTACGTCCTCGGCCGCATCGAGGCCTCCTTCCGCTACATCCCGAATGTCATCCCCGAATTGCGTGATCTCGGCCACGGACCGACGGTGGAGGGCTTCACCCAGTTGCGTGACGGGCTCATCCTCGTCACCGGCACGAGCAACTGCGGCAAAACGACCACGCTGGCCTCAATGACGCAGCACATCGCACGCACACGCCGGGCGAACATCGTCAGCATCGAGGATCCCATCGAGTATCTGTTCGCGCACGAGAACAGCCTCGTGCGCCAGCGCCAGGTGGGCGCGGACACGCACAGCTTTGCCGCTGCCATCAAAAGCGCGCTGCGCCAGGACGCGGACGTCATTGTCATCAGCGAACTGCGCGATCTGGAGACGATCCGCACGGCGCTGACCGCCTCGGAAACCGGGCACCTCGTCATCAGCACGCTGCACACGCAGGACGCTCCGGGAACGGTGCTGCGCATCCTCGACGCCTTCCCGGAGGAGCAGCAGGATTTCGTCGCCTCGCAACTCGCCGGCTCCCTCCGCGGCGTCATCTGCCAGTCGCTCATGACGCGGCGGGACGAATCCGGCCGGGTCATGGCCTCGGAGGTCCTGGTGGGGAATTCAGGCATCGCCTCCTGCGTGCGCTCACGCCGTCTTTCCCAGCTCGCCAACCTCATCCAGATCGGCGCGGTGGACGGCATGCACACGATTGACGACAGCCTCATGCATCTGGCGAACCACGGCTTCATCAGCCTCGACGACGCCCTCATCCGCGCCCGTGACGCGGAGTTTGTGCGCATCGGTCATGAGAAATTCCTGCGCGAGCGGGAGAATCCCAGAAAGCGTTGATGAAAAACAAAAAAGCGGAGCCGGTTTCCCGGCTCCGCTTTTCAAACGCCGTGTGAACGGCGTGGCGAGGCTTACTTGTTCTTCGCGTCGAACTTGGCTTTGCACTTCTCGCAGCAGAAGGAGACGGTTTTGCCGTCCTTGCCGGTGCTGGTGATGCTTGGATCGGCAGGCTTGCCGCTGATCGGGCATTTGTCAGCGGCGAAGGCGACAGAGCCAAGGGAGAGGATGGCGATGGAGAGCAGAGTTTTCATCGATGATGTGTTTGTATGTGTTTGGGACAAAACCGGCGGAATTACCGGAATTTGCTCCGAGAACGTATGAAACCCCGCGTTTCTTGTCGATCCTGAATCTTTCCTTGCCATTCCGCCCGCCGGGCCGCTAAAACACGCGGCTAAACCGCTACTCCCGATCCGCCATGAGTTTTCTCTCCCGCGAAGCCACCGTCGCCATCCCCGGATTCAGCCGCTGGCTCGTCCCTCCAGCCGCCGTCGCCGTCCACATGTGCATCGGGCAGGTGTATGCCTTCAGCGTGTTCAACAAGCCGCTCGGCGCAGAGCTGGGCGTGCCGGTTTCCAAGGTCAACATCGCCTACCAGATCGCGCTGATGATGCTGGGCATTTCAGCCGCCTTTTTTGGCAAGTGGGTGGAGCGCTCCGGTCCGCGCAAGACCATGCTCGCCTCCTGCTGCTGCTTCTGCGGCGGCCTGCTGCTCGCTGCTCTCGGTGTGAAGCTGAAAATGCTCTGGCTGATTCTTTTCGGCTATGGGTTCGTCGGCGGCATCGGCCTGGGACTCGGCTACATCTCACCTGTTTCGACACTGGTGAAGTGGTTCCCCGACCGCCCCGGCATGGCGACAGGGATGGCGATCATGGGCTTCGGCGGTGGCGCGCTCATCGGCTCCCCCCTGGCGCAGGAACTGATGAATCATTACGCCAAGGCACCGGACACCGGCGCTATGAGCGCCCTGATCACCATGTCCGGCCTGTATGCCTGCTTCATGCTGTTTGGAGCCTTCATCGTCCGCGTTCCCGCTCCTGGCTGGAAACCGGAGGGCTACGAGCCAAAGGTCGCGGCGTCCCACGGCATGATCACCACCGCCAGCGTCTCGGTGGACACCGCGTGGAAGACACCGCAGTTCTGGCTGTTGTGGACGGTGCTGTGCATGAACGTGAGCGCGGGCATCGGCGTGCTCGGCCGCGCGGCGGACATGTGCATGGACATGTTTGGCGTCGGCATCGCCATCGGCGCGGGTTTCACCGGCCTGCTGAGCATCTTCAACATGGGCGGACGCTTTGTCTGGTCCTCCACCTCCGACCTCATCGGGCGGAAGGCGGTCTATTGCATCTACTTCATCCTCGGCTCCGTGCTCTACGCCATCCTGCCCTACACGCAGGAGACGCAAAACCGCACGCTCTTC
Source organism: Prosthecobacter sp. (assembly GCF_044236155.1). GTDB lineage: Bacteria > Verrucomicrobiota > Verrucomicrobiia > Verrucomicrobiales > Verrucomicrobiaceae > Prosthecobacter. Next base: position 270,076 of record NZ_JBIIHA010000002.1, on the reverse strand, counting down.
GTCATCTGCACCGCCCTCATCATCAGCATGTATGGCGGCGGCTTCGCGACGATCCCGGCCTATTTGAAGGACATGTTCGGCACCTACCAGGTCGGTGCGATTCATGGCCGCCTCATCACGGCGTGGAGCATGGCCGCCGTCATCGGCCCCTCGCTCATCAACGGCTTCTATGACAGCCGCGTCGCCGCCGGTGTGCCGAAGGCCCAGGCCTACAACGGCACCTTCTACCTCATGTGCGGACTGCTCGGCATCGGCCTCGTCGCCAACCTGCTCGTCCGCCCCGTCGATCCGAAATATCACGTCAAAGAAGCTACCTCCGCCTGATTTCACGCCATGAAAGCCGTCCTCATCTGGATCATCGTCTCCACCCCGCTGCTCTGGGGCGTCACCCAGTCGGTGAAAAAATCCTTGCCGCTCTTCGGGGTGGAAGCAGTTGCGAAGTAGTCAGCGCATCGCTTTGATGCGTCTCCATGTTTTCGAACGCCACCCTCTTCCTCGCCCGGCGCTACTTGCGCGCGAAGCGTTCGTTCGTGTCCGTCATCACGATCATCTCAATCCTCGGCGTCACTGTCGGCGTCACGGCCATGATCGTCATCAGTTCGGTGATGAAAGGCTTTGAGGGCGAGTTCCGCAAGACGCTCATCGGCTCCGAGCCGCACATGCTGCTGCATCCGCTGGGAAAAAAGCCCGCGCAGGCGAAAACCGCCGCCGAGGTCGCCGCCAGGGTCCAAACGCAGCCCGACGTGCTCGCTGCCAGCGCCTACATCGGCGGCACCATGTATGCGGAGCGCGATGGCATGCAGTCCGGCATGGACGTCATCGCCCTGCCGGAGGACGGCGCGAAGTTTTATATGGGAAAAATCGCCCGCCACCGCCTGGAGGGTGAATTGACGCTGCGTCACGGCGGCCTGGTCTGCGCGGATGTTATCGCCGGGCAGCTCGACGCGCATCCGGGGGACAAAATCAGCGTCTATGCCTCCACGAACGTCACCAGCGCCGTGCAGCGCTTCCGCGTCGCCTCCGACGAGCAGGACGAGAAAAAACGCCACGCCGCCTACAAGGAGATCAAGCTGCATGCGCGCGAAATCATCGTGCAGGGCAGCCTGCGCGCCGAAACCGCCGGACTTTACGGCTACACCACGCTCGAGACCGCCCAGCAGATCTTCGGCCTCGGCGATCAAGTCAGCGGCGTCCTCATCGAATTGAAACAGCCCGGGGAGGTGAAGGACGTGAAAAAGCGCCTGGAGGCCGCCGGCATCATTCCCGCCGGATGGAGCGCCTCGCTGTGGACGGATGCGGGCGACGCACGCCTCGCCGCGATGAACAACGAGCGCGTCATGATGACCATCGTGATCCTGATCATCTTCGTCGTCGCCGCCTTCTCCGTCATGAACACCACCATCACCGTCACCACGCAAAAACGTCGTGAGATCGGCGTGCTCACCGCGCTCGGCTCGCGTCAGGGCCAGATCATCGGCATCTTTGTCTCGCAGGCCGCGTTTGTCGGAACGCTCGGCACCGTAGGCGGCCTTGTTTTGAGCGGTCTGGTGCTTCGCTTCCGCGATGACATCCGCATGGCCATCGCCGTGCTCAGCGGCGGCAATGCCGACACATCCTCCGACATGTTCCTCGCCACCATCCCGGCGCAAATCGAGCCTTGGTTCGTCGTCGCCACCTCCGTCGGTGCCATCGTCCTCTGCCTCCTCGCCGCCTTGCCGCCCGCGTGGCTTGCGGCACGGGTGGACCCTGCGGTGGCGTTGCGGGACTGATTCAAAGTCGTCCTCGTCCTCCTACTCGAACTCGTCCTCGATTCTTCCGTTCCGCTAACAATCACATCTCCCGATCTCACGCCAACACGCCTCTCCTAACTCGTCACCCATCACTCCTTTCCACCCTGCATGATCGAGGACGAGTAGGAGGACGAGGACGACGCCCCCACCATTCGTCATTCTGCATTCGTCATTCCTCATTTCATGTCCAGCGCCCCCCTCTTCCTCGCCCTGCGCTACCTGCGGCCCACGCGCTCGTTCATCTCGGTCATCACCGTGATCTCGATGCTCGGCGTCATGCTTGGCGTCGGCGTGCTGGTGTTTGTGATGTCCGTGTTCAGCGGCTGGCAGAGGGAATTCCGGCAGATGCTCATCGGTTTCGAACCGCACGCCATGGTGCAGCCCATGACCACGCGTGACGATGCGCCGAAGACCGACTGGCGCGAACTCCGGAAAAAACTCGCCGCGCTGCCGGAAGTCGTCTCCGCAGTCCCCGTGGCCGATGGCGTCGTCGTCGTCGAAAACGAGGGCAATCTTCAAGGTGTCAGCATCATCGGCATGAACGACGAGGCGGACAACGGGCTGCTGCAAAAGCTCAGGAAGCACCTCAAGGACGGAAAATTCGACCTCAAGGGCGACTCCATCGTCCTCAGCGACAAATTCGCGAAGGAGATCGGCGCGAAGATCGGCGACACGCTCGTCGTCCATGCCGCCGACAGCGTGAACCAGTTCATCAAGCAGGTGCGCGAGATTCCCGAGGACGCCGAGGAAACGAAACGTGCCGAGGCGCTCGACAACGTCACCGTGTTGTCGAAGGACCTCACCCTCGTCGCCACGCTGCGCGCCGACACCGCCGGACTGCGCGGCTATGTGCCGCTGCACATCGCGCAGGAGTTCTTCAACCTCGAAAGCGACGTCAGCGGCATCGAGCTGGAGTTGAAGGACGCCGACGGCGCCGAGCCCGTCATGGACGCCATCTACCGCTCCGGCATCATTCCCGAGACCTGGGGCTGGCGCACCTGGATGCAGGAGCACGGCTTCATGCTCGAATCCGTCGAAAACCAGCGCGTCATGATGTGGTTCATCCTGCTCTTCATCATGCTCGTCGCCGCCATCTGCGTGATGAACACCACCATCACCGTCACCGTGAAAAAACGCCGCGAGATCGGCATCCTCACCGCCCTGGGCACTCGCGCCTGGCAGATCATCGCCATCTTCGTCTCGCAGGCCGGCATCGTCGCGCTGGCGGGCGTCGTGGCAGGCCTTTGCGGCGGATTTTTCTTCCTCAGCATCCGCAACTGGCTGCGGGATCAGATCGCCGACCTCACAGGCCGCGACATCTTCCCGCAGGACATCTACTTCCTCTCCAGCATCCCCGCCCACACCAACATCGGCGACCTCCTCACCATCTGCACCACCGCCGTCGCCCTCTGCCTCATGGCCGCGCTGGTTCCCGCATGGTTCGCGGCGCGGGTTGATCCCGCGGTGGCGTTACGGGATGGGGGCTAGACTCCATCATTTCTTCTTCCACTCATCCAGCCGCATAGCTAGCGTCTCAGCGGTGACGGATTCGGTGAAGCCATCGGCCAGCGTCTTGGTTTTACCGAAGGTCGTCTCGGCGCGGACGCGGTAGTAGTACTGGCTGCCGGACTGCATGTTCGAGTCGTGCGTGAAGCGGACGATGTGGCGCGGTGCATACGTTTCATGCCAGGAGTAAAACGGGCCGATGCTGTTCAGGATGATCATCTCTTCATCCCTGAACTCGACACGGCGACGATGCAGCAGGGTGAAGAGGCCCAGGCCGATGATGAGAGGCGCGGTGGTGCCCCAGATGAAGCGGAAGATCAGCGGCGCGTCTCCGCTGCGCACCATGGCGATGAAAATCCCGAACCAGATGACACCGAAGAGCAGCAGAAAGAACCCCAAGGCACGAAAACGGCCCGGCGGGCAGTCGATGAGCATTGGAATGCCGTTCTCGTCGAACTCCGTGAGCACGCCGCAGCGTTTCAGACGCTCCGCCAGATCTTCCGTGCCGAGAACGACGGCCTCAACGTCGTGCCGTGCCTCGGATTCGGCGAGTTTCGCTTCTTCACGGCTGACAAACACCGGCAGCGGCAGCACGGAGGGTTTTCCGCCGCCGGCGGGGGTCAGTTCAAGGCTCCAGAGATGCTGCTCGACCGCGCCCGTCATGAATTCGGCGTCCTCGATCACGACGCACGGCAGACCGCGTGGAATCTCCACCCGCAGCGGCAGCGCAACGCCATTCAGCTCGCGCCTTGCCTCGCCTGCGGAGAGTGTTTCATCGTGCTGCCAGATCGTCTCTGTCGTGGTGCTCGATCCCCTGCCGCTGCCACGCGTGATCTTGCGCTGGCAGAGCACCCGCGCCTGAATGACCTCACGCGGCGAGAGCACCCGGTCAAAGCGCAGTTCGCCCTCCAGCAAGGCTCCCGGCCGCAGCGGTGTTTGCTTGAGCCAGAGCGACGGCCTGCCGAGCGCCAAGCGCGTTTTGAAGCGCTGCCAGGCAAAGAAGAGCGGGATCAATGCAAGCGCCGACGGCAGCAGCGCGAACACAGCCGTGAATGATTGGACCAGCTCGCCGCTGACAATGATGCCTAGCGCCAACGGCCCCTGAACGAGCAAAATCCAGCCTGCGGCGACGAGGATGGCCGTCAGGCCGTTTTTCGACTCCTGGATCGTGTCTCCGCTCCACTCCCGCCGCCAGCGCCATGGCTCGGAGGGATGTTGTTTCGCCAGTTTTGCCTCCGCCATGGTCTTCCGTGCCTCCAGAGCGCCGCCCAGCGAGACGAGCGCGCCCACGAGCGGGAAGACCATCGGGAAAATGGACATCATGAGCATCAAACCCCAGCGCAGCTCGGGAAACAGCACGGCCTGCTCCGGCTTCGCGGGGTTCACATAGCAGCGGAAGGGGCGGTCCTTTCCCTCAAACATGCGGATCTGCGCGTGCGCGCGCTGCTGGAAGTCGCCGATGTTATCCGAGCCGCCCGTGAGGCCAACCTCCTCGCTGCGGTAAGTGCGGCCGTGATGTTCATAACGATAGCTCGCGGTCGCTTTGCGGGTGGTGCCGCCCTTGCTGCCGCGTGAGCTTTTCATGTCCGCCTTTTCAATCCAGCACGGCACTTCCTCCCATCCGCGAGCGGACCACCAGGTGCTGATCGCGGGAAAGTAGAGAAACCAGCCGATCGCCAGTCCGGCGATGATGAACGGCAGGCCGAACAGCACGGCACAGCCTCCTCCGAGTTGTTTGGCAGGTCGTGCTGCGCTGGAAGGGATGCGGGTCAGTTTCAGCATGGGCGTAGCTTTGCACAAAGCGGCTGACTTCCGCAACAGGCGCGTATGATGCACGCGTCATGCCTCCCAAGTTTCATCCCTTCGGCGCGTCGCACCAGGCCGTGCTCCTCGTCACCGCGCTGGCGCTGGTGCTGATGATCGTGCTCTCGCGCACGCGTTTCGCGGGCATGGCTGAAAAGACGCTCGGGACTCTGCTGCTGCTGGAGTTTCCCGGCACGATGGTCACTCACCTGATGACCGGCTCCCTGAACGCGCAGACCTGCCTGCCGCTGCAGTTTTGTGACGTGGCCGCCATCGCGGGCGGGCTGGGTTTGTGCTTCAAAAAGCAGTTCTGGTGCGAGGTGGTGTACTTTTTCGGTCTCGCGGGCACGCTGCAGGGGCTCGTCACGCCCGCGCTGCAGTTTGATTATCCCGATCCGCGCTTCTTCGCGTTCTTTGCGCTGCACAGCGGCGTGACCATCGCGGCTTTTTATGTCGTCACCGGCATGCGCATGCGGCCCGCGCCGGGAGCGGTGGCGCGGATGATGGGCTTCTCCCTGTCATGGTATGCGGTCACGGCGGTGGCCAATGTCACGCTCGGCACGAACTACGCTTTTCAGTGCGCGAAGCCGGTCAATGCGAGCCTGTTTGACCACATGGGACCGCCTCCTTGGCACAATCTCACCGCCATCGGACTCGGAGTCGTGCTCTACTCCGCGCTCTACCTGCCCTTCGCCTTCCGGGAGAGCAAAGGCTGACATGTCGCTTTGCATTTCACGTTTTGGCCCCATAATCGCGCCCCCTCAATCCCACCCCGCCTCCAATCCACGACAATGAAAGCCCCCGCCTGGTCCATCGAAGAATCCGCTGATCTGTACGGCATCCGCGAGTGGGGACATGGTTACTTCGACATCTCCAGGCAAGGCGAGGTCGTGGTGAACCTCAAGGATGGCAAGAAGAGCAAGGCCGTGTCGCTCGCCTCCATCGTGAACGGCCTGCGCGAGCGCGGCACGCAGCTTCCGCTGCTCATCCGTTTCGGCGACCTGCTCCGTGGCCGCATCGACGAGCTGAACGAGGGCTTTGCCTCCGCCATCGCGGAAGGAAAGTACCAGGGCGTCTATCGCGGCGTGTATCCAATCAAAGTGAACCAGCAGCAGGAGGTCATCGAGGAGATCACGCGCTACGGTCGGAAGTATCATTACGGCCTCGAGGCCGGCAGCAAGCCGGAGCTCATCGCCGCGCTGGCCTACATGCACGACCCGCAGGCCTACATCGTGTGCAATGGCTACAAGGACGAGGAGTTCATCGATCTCGCGCTCTACGCGCAAAAAATGGGCCTGCAGGTCATCCTCGTGCTCGAGATGCCCACCGAGCTCGATTTGATCCTCGAACGCTCGAAGAAGATGGGCGTACGTCCCACGCTCGGCGTGCGCTTCCGCCTCAGCGCCGAGAGCGCCGGCCACTGGAGCGGCAGCGGAGGTGATTCGAGTGTCTTCGGCCTCAATATCTCGCAGCTCATGCACGTCGTGGACAGCCTGCGGGACCAGGGCATGCTCGACTGCCTGCGCATGCTGCACTACCACCAGGGCTCGCAGATTCCAAACATCCGCGCCATCCGCCAGGCGGTCACCGAGGCCACGCGTGTGTATTGCGGCCTTGTTCAAGAAGGCGCCCGCATGGGCATCCTCGATCTCGGCGGCGGTCTCGCGATCAGCTACGACGGCCAGAAAGGCGCCAGCGCCGCCAGCAGCAACTACGGCACGAAGGAATACTGCGCCGACGTCATCGAGGCGATCACCGAAGTCACCGCCGAGGCTGGCGTGCCGCATCCAGACATCATCACCGAGTCCGGCCGCGCCATCGTGGCCTACTACAGCGTGCTGGTGATCAACATCCTCGACATCAACCGCTTTGAGTCCCGCTCGGACATCAGCGAGATCCAGATCAACAAGGACTCCCCTGCCCTGCTGCGCAATTTGCATGAGCTGCGCGTCGAATCCACCCGCAACGCCGCCAAGACCAGCCGCGACCGCCTGCAGGAGATCTACAACGACGCCGTTTACTACCGCGACAAGCTCCGCAGCGAGTTCAACTATGGCAAAGTGAACCTCCGCGAGCGTGCGCACGGCGAGGAGCTTTACTGGGACATCATGAAGTGGGTCTCCGACATGCGCGAGAAGTGCGAGCACGACGGCTCCCAGATGGAACGCCTCGACACCATCCTCACTGATTACTACTACGGGAACTTCAGCGTCTTCCAGAGCCTGCCGGACCTTTGGGCCATCGATCAAATCTTCCCCGTGATGCCGATTCATCGCCTCAAGGAGAAGCCCACCCGAAATGCCGTGCTCTCCGACATCACCTGCGACAGCGACGGCAAGATCGACAAATTCGCCCTGGCCGACGGCATCAGCCGCAGCCTGCCGCTGCACGATCCCGAGATCGAAAAAGGCCACGAATACATGCTCGGCATCTTCCTCGTCGGCGCGTATCAGGAAACCCTCGGTGACCTGCACAATCTCCTCGGCGATACCAACGTTGTCTCTGTGCACATCGAAAACGGCAAGGTGAAATACAGCGAACTCGAAGGCGACAGCGTTTCCGAAGTGCTGACCTACGTCGAATACGAGCCGAAGGACATGGTCACCCGCTTCCGCCACCTCGCCGAGAACGCCGTGCTCACCAAACGCATCACCGCCAACGAGCGCCGCGAGATCATGGACGTTTTCGAGGCCGGCCTGCGCGGCTACACGTATTTCGAGAGCTGATTGGCTCAGATAAACGATACCTTTCGCGGAATCGCACGCTGGAGCAGCTCCAGATACCTCGCGCATGGGATCTCATGCCCGCCGAACATCGCGAGATGCGGTGTGGTCCACTGCGTGTCATGCAGCAGGTAGCCGCGCTCCTTCAGCCGCCATTGCAGATGCGTCAGCGCTACTTTCGATGCCTGCGGCTCGCGGCTGAACATCGACTCGCCGAAAAAAGCGCCGCCGATGCTCACGCCATAGACGCCGCCCATCAGTTTGCCCTCACGCCACACCTCCACGCAGTGCGCGAAGCCGAGGCGGTGCAGCTCCTCGTAGGTGTCGAGGATCGTGTCGGTGATCCATGTGCTCTCACGGTCGGCACAACCGCGCATCACATCGCCAAAGGCCGTGTTCCAGCGCACCTCGAAGGGATGCTGCTTCAAATATCGTGCAAACCGCCGCGGCACATGAAACTCCGCCACCGGCAGGATGCCGCGCATCTTTGGCCTGTACCAGGAGATGGAGCCGTCATCCTCCCCCATCGGGAAGGCCCCCTCGCAGTAGGCGTTTAACAAATCCACAGGCTCGATTCGCGGCATGGAGGCGAGTTTAAAGTTCCAGGTTCAAAGTTCAAAGTTTGAATCACTTGAAACTTGGAACCTGAAACTTGAAGCTGCGAACGATGACACTCGCCACGCAGATCACCATCTTCCGCATCCTGCTCATCCCGGTTTTCATCGGGCTGGTGATCTACTACGGCGAAAGCGTGCAGGCCGGGAAGGCCGATGAATCGCTCCGCCTGTGGGCCGCGGCCGTCTTCGGCATCGCGGCGCTCAGCGACGCGGTGGACGGCTGGATCGCCCGCCATTTCAACCAGCGCTCGCGCCTTGGAGCCATTCTCGACCCGCTTGCTGACAAGCTGCTGCTGCTCTCCGCCATCATCACACTCAGTTTCACCGCCTGGAGGCAGCATTTCCCGCTGTGGTTCCCCACCCTGGTCATTTTCAAGGACCTCGCCTGCATCGGCGCGGCCTTCCTGATCGACCACGTCGCCGGATTCTGCCGCATTCAGCCGCACTGGACCGGGAAAGCCACCACCTTCACGCAAATCATCGCCATTCTGTGGATCCTGCTCGATGTGACATGGATTCCCCTCATCTGGCCTGTGGCGGCGGCGGGAGTCTTCACCGTCTGGTCCGGCATGTTTTACCTCGTGGACGGCACAAAGCAGATCCGGGCCGCCGGGCATTGATTGACGCGGCGGGGGCTTCGTGCTCCTTGAGCAATGCTCAAAACCGTCGCCATCGTCGGAAGGCCCAATGTGGGCAAGTCCGCGCTCTTCAACCGCCTCGCAGGCAAAAACATCTCCATCGTCCATGACATGGCCGGGGTGACGCGCGACCGCATCACGGCGCAATGCCGCAAAGGTCCCGCCTGGTTCGAGATCATGGACACCGGCGGCATCGGCGCGAACACCGATGACGTTCTGACCGACCAGGTGCAGACCGAGGCCAGCATCGCGCTCGACGTGGCCGATCTGCTGCTTTTTGTCGTCGATGTGGTCGATGGCGTGACGCCGATCGACCAGACGCTCGCCCGCGAGCTGCGCAAAACGAGCAAACCAGTCATCCTTGTGTGCAACAAGGCCGATTCGCCGAAGCGCAAGCTCAACGCCGGCGAGTTCGCCCGCTTTGGCTTCGCAGACATGATCGAAGTCAGCGCCGCGCATGGCAAAGGCATCGACGAACTCGTCGCCACCATCTCCGAGCGACTCGATTTGAAGGAAACGACCGAAACCGAGGACGCCAAGGCCGGCCAAAACGTCAAGCCGCTCAAGCTCGCCATCGTCGGTCGCCCGAACGCGGGCAAATCCTCGCTCGTGAACGCCATTCTCGGCCAGGAACGTGCCATCGTCAGCCCCGTCGCCGGAACCACACGTGACGCGCTCGACATCCAGGCCCGGTGGAACAACAAATCATACCAGCTCATCGACACCGCTGGCATCCGCCGCCGTGCGAACCTCGACACCTATGTCGAAATCTCCAGCGTCGAACGCAGCATCCAGAGCATCAAGCGCGCCGACCTCGTGCTGCTCGTCGTCGATTGCGCCGATGGTGCGAAGATGCAGGACCGCAAAATCGCCCAGATCATCCTGGAGGAGCGCAAGCCCTGCATCCTCGTGATGAACAAGTGGGATCTCTTCCATCCCGATGGCAAGCAGAAGGACCGCATCGAGCACCTGGAGGAAATCATGCGCCGCGAGTTCTTCTTCCTGCACTACGCGCCGCTCGTCGCCATCTCGGCGAAGAACAAGGACCACATCGGCAAGCTCTTCGTGCAGATCGAAAAAGTGCGCACCGGTTCGCAGAACCGCATCAGCACCGGCTCGCTGAACCGCCTGCTGCACACCGCCATCGAAAACACGCCCGGCGCGCTCGGCCGCAGCACGCACAGCTTCAAGCTGCTCTACGCCACGCAGGTCAACGAGGCCGCAGAGTTCGAGATTCCGGTGCCGCACTTCGTCCTCTTTGCCAATCGCGCCTCCAAGCTCACCGAAAGCTACACGCGCTACCTCGAAAAAGTCATCCGCGAGGAATGGCCCGCCCCCGGCGTGCCCTTCCGCATGAGCGTTCGGGGCAAGGGCCCGAAAAAAGAGCGCTGAGGCGCATGGCGGAAGCCTCCGCGCCTTTGGACAATCGCAGCGTGGTATTCCCATGTGGTGCCTCGCATTGGACAATCGGCGCATGAGCATCCAAACCACCACTGTCGGCTCTTATCCTGTCCCCGACTGGCTTTCCGCGCTGCCGAGCGAACAAGCGGTGACCGACGCCACACGCGTCGTCTTCGATACCCAACGCCAGGCGGGCATCGATCTGCCGACCGATGGTGAGTTGTACCGCTTCGACGTCAATCATCCCGACACCAACGGCATGATCGAGTACTTCGTCCACAAGCTCGGCGGCATCGACAGCCGTGTCGGTCGTGCGGACACCGCTGCATTCCGTGCGAAGCATGAAATGGCCTTCCGCAGCAAGCCTGCGGCCGTGGTGCGTGGCCCGATCACCGAAGGCGTGCTCAATCTGGCCGAGGATTGCACCCGTGCAGGCAAAGTCGCCGGCGGACCGTTCAAATTCACGCTCACCAGCCCCTACATGCTCGCCCGCACGCTGCTGGACACGCACTATCACGACTTCGAAGCGCTGAACATGGCCATCGCCGATGCTTTGGCCGCGCAGGCCGCCGATTTGCAGTGTGACTGTGTCCAAGTCGATGAAGCAAACATTCCCGGCAATCCCGCCGATGCACCGATCGCCGCCGCAGGCATCAATCGCGTGCTCGCCGCCGTCAAAGGCCGCAAAGCCGTGCATTTCTGCTTCGGCAACTACGGCGGCCAGACGATTCAAAAGGGCGAATGGGCCGCGCTCATCACCTTCTTGAACTCCCTGCATGCCGATCACCTCGTGCTCGAACTCGCGCACCGTCCCGCCGCCGATCTGGATGCCTTGAAGGAGCTTGATCCGAAAATCGGCGTCGGCCTTGGCGTCGTGGACATTAAGGTGAACCATGTCGAAACCGCCGACGAGATCGCCCGCCGCATTGAGGCAGCCGAGAAAATTCTCGGAGCAGGCCGCGTGAAGTTCATCCATCCCGACTGCGGCTTCTGGATGCTCAAGCGCAGCATCGCCGACCGCAAAATCGCCGCCCTCGCCAAAGGCCGTGACAGATTCGAGGGCCGGTGATTGAATCGACGCATTCATGAAACGACTTCTTGTCATCCTCTCTGCTTTCAGTCTGGCCTCCTGTGCGATGATGAATATCAACAGCCACTGCATGAAGGCCGCGCAGCGGAAGATGCTCGACACGCGCAAGCTGCAGCAGGCCGGCCAGTGGGACGAATCCCTCGCAATGGCCGAGCGCATGCGCTCCAGCGTCTCCAAATCGGTCGCGAGCGCGCCCAACCAAAAATCGGCCGCCGGAATGCTGGTGGACACGCGGCCGCTGCTCGCCGCGTGGGAAAACGGCCCGTTTGCCGAGTTAAAAACCGCGCTTCAAAAAAGGGATGCCAGTCGCTCCACCGCCGCCTTTGCCTCGCTACGCCAGCAATGCGTGAACTGCCACACCGTGCTGGGGAAGCCCCAGGCGCAGGTGAGCGAGATTCCGTGAAACAAGGTCACGCCTGCCCGAACAGCCTTTTGAGCACCGCCTCGTCCGCAGTTGTCGCGAGCATGAATGCATGTGAGCCGTGGCTCCAGGAGGCGTAGTGCCAGTTTTTCGCTGCCTTGAAGCAGGGCGCGTCGGCGGCGGGGCAGTCGCAGAGGTTGGTGTTGTCGAGCACGAGCAGATGCGCCTCGCGGCCTGGCTGGAGTTCGAAGCAGATGATCGTGGCAGGACGGCCTTCGATTTTGACGCGTTTGCAACCGTAGGTCTTGAGTCCTGCGAGGCCTGGCGGCAGGGCGCTTGGACAGGGGCATTCGTTCTGGGTGAGATGCTGCTTCACCGCCTCGAACGTGGCGGCTTTTTGATCGAGCCTCACCACGCCGTACTCGACCTTGGCGATGGCATTCAGCGAATCACTCTCCCACGCGGCCATGGCGCTGCTGGCAGGCCAAAGCAGCGTCCAGCCAAAGACCGCGCAAGCCGCGGCGGCGATAGCGGCGGGCGTGATCCACGTCACCGGGCGTTTAGCGGGCGCTTGCGCACCTCGGAGGATGTTCTCTCGCAAGCCGTCTGCCACCGGCATGTTTTGCAGAACCGCGGCCACGGTTTCATCGAAAGCGGCGCGTTTTTCGACCCACGCGGCCAGTCCGGCTTCCTTTTCAGCGAAGGCGAGCGCCTCCGGCGACGCATCCTGCGGGCGGAGCGTCGTGGCGTCGAGTTCGAGTCTGGCTTCTTCGCGGTTCACGAGGTGAATGAGGCTGGGATGGTGTTTTGTTCGAGGCGGAGCAGGATGGCGCGCAGTTGATCCTTCGCACGCGAGAGGCGTGACATGACGGTGCCGATGGGGATGCCGAGAGATTCGGCGATTTCGCGATAGGACAGCTCCTTGAGGTAAAAAAGCACCAGCGGAGCACGGTAGTTCGGGTCGAGCTGTTCGAGCGCTTTTTGCAGCGTGACACCGTCCACACGCGGATTTTCATCGACGCTTTCGCTCTCGGCAGCGCCATGCAGATCCGGCTCAAACTCGACCTGCTCGTGCTTTTTCTCCCTACGCGCAATGCTCAGCCACTCGCGATAAATGGTCGTGTAGAGCCAGGTTTTTACTTTTGAGGCGTCACGCAGCATGTGGCCCTTCTTCGCCCACTGCAGGAAGGTCTGCTGCACAAGATCCTGCGCCGTGGCCTCGCTGCGGCACATGCTGAGCGCGAAGCGGTGGAGTCCCTGGTAATGGGCGTCCACGATCTGCTCGAAGCTGGGCGGGGAGTCGGTCACGCGGCGAGCTATCGGGCGTTCTGCGGGCCATTCAAAGCCGAAATCGAGGGCGAGTTCCATGAGGGCATGCGAGCCATTGGCCTGTGGGAGCGCCGGTCGGCGGGATTATTCCCCCTGAAAGCCAACTTTTTTGCGGACGGACAGGCAAAGTCCGGCTTAATTTCCAGGCGTTTATTTTCATGGCATCCACCACCAAGCATATTCATCTCATCGGCATCTGCGGCACGGCCATGGGCTCCACCGCTGTGGCGCTGAGAGCCCTGGGACACCAGATCAGCGGTTCTGATTCCCAGGTTTACCCGCCGATGAGCGATGTGCTGCGCAACGCTGGCATCACCGTCACCGAAGGCTACAAGCCGGAGAATCTGCCTCTCAACGCCGATGTCTATGTCGTCGGCAACGCGATCTCCCGCGGCAATCCCGAGCTGGAGGCCCTGCTGGAGAAAAAGCTGCCCTATGTCTCGATGGCGGAGATGCTGAAGCAGCAAGTCATCCAAGGAAAACGCAGCTTCGTGGTGAGCGGCACGCATGGGAAGACGACGACAACAACGATGCTGGCATGGCTCTTCGAGCACGCGGGGAAGAATCCCGGCTTCATGATCGGCGGTGTGCCGGAAAACTTCGAATCCGGGGCGCGCTTCACGCATTCGGACATCTTCGTCATCGAGGGCGACGAGTACGACACGGCCTACTTCGACAAGCGCAGCAAGTTTCTGCATTACCTGCCGGAATGCGCGATCGTGAACAACATCGAGTTCGATCACGCGGACATTTTCCCGGACCTGGACGCCATTCTTCTCTCCTTCCAGCGCTTCCTGAACACCGTGCCGCGCAACGGTCTCGTGCTGATCAACGGCGATGATCCGAACTGCCTGACGCTGCGTGCCAAATGCCCCGCGCCGCTGAAAACAGTCGGCCTGGGACCGACGTGCGACTACCGCATCGAGATCACCGGCACCACGCCGGAGAGCACGAAATTCACGATTAACGGCGACGCCTTCGAGGTGCCGATGATCGGTGAGTTCAACGCCCGCAACGCCGCGATGTGCGTGTGCGTCGGCCGTTTCGGCGGTTTGAGCGATGATGATATCCGCAGCGGGTTACTGAGCTTCCGCGGCATCCGCCGCCGCCAGCAGGAACGCGGCACGGCTCACGGCATCACGGTGATCGACGACTTTGGCCACCACCCGACGGCGATCCGCGAGACGCTGCGCGGCCTGCGGCAGCGTTATAACGGCCGCCGCTTGTGGGCCTTGTTCGAGCCGCGCTCAAACACAAGCCGCCGCAATGTTTTGCAGAACGAATTGATCGACGCTTTGACCGAGGCGGATGCCTCCGTCATCGCCGCCGTGGCGAATCCAGAGAAAGTGGCAGCCGACCAGCGTCTCAACACCGCGAAAGTCGCCGCGTCCGTGACCGCACGCGGCAAACCGTGCTGGTTCGAGGTGAGCACGGACGCGATCGTGAGCCGTTTGAAGAGCGAAAGCCGCAGCGGGGATGTGATCGTCGTCTTCAGCAACGGAGGCTTCGACGGCATCCACGACAAGCTGCTGAAGTCTCTTTAATAGACGATCTGCACCTCGTCGCCCACTCGCACCTGGTGGAAGAACTCCTTCGCCTTCTCGTAAGGAAGACGGATGCAGCCATGCGAGGCCGGACGGCCTGTGACATAGCCGCTGTGCAGGCCGATGGCGCCGCAGTTCAAGCGCATGAACCAAGGCATGTTCACATGGTAGAGCGTGGAGACATGCGAGGTGTGCTTGTCAGTGATGACATAACGTCCCGCCGGCGTGCCGTAGCCTTCGCGTCCGGTGGAAACCAGGGTGTGATTGATGATACGGCCCTGCTTCGTCACCCAAGCGCGTTGGCTGGAGAGATCGACTGTGACGAGCGTGTCCGGCTCGGACTCGGGATCGCGGCCCAACAGCACGCGCATGAGGAAGAGATAGCCCTGCGTGGCGGCGAAATTGATCGGGTAACGATGGTAACGTGTGGTGCCGAGGCCGGGGCGCGCTCCCGCACGCATCAGGGTCACCGCGCCCTCGACATCGCCACGGGCGGCGCAGCAGATCAGGGGCGTGATACCGCGGTCGCTTTCGAGCGCGTTGCGCAGATCCTTGATCTGGCAGCGGTCGATGACGGATTTAAGGACGGGCGTTTTGAAGCGTGTGTTGGGATCGACACCGGCATCAAGCAGCGCCTGGAGAACATTCGTATTGCGGCGCAGTGACGCGATGGCAATGGGCGGCTGCTTTTCGTGCGCGGGCTCGTTCATGTCCACGCCTGAAAGGGCCAGCACACGCACACATTCGGCGCGGCCCATGCGCACGGCGGCGCAGAGAGGCGTGTCGCCACCGAGAGTCGCCTCACGCGGCGAGATGCCGAGCGCGATAAGACGGGCAAGGTGCGCGGGATCGTCATTGAGGACAGCTTGATACGCCTGAGGCAGCGCATCCGTCCGCGGCATCAGCTTCGTCCAATGCTCGGTGATGGGATCGACCAACGGCCGCCATGGTCGCGGCTGGATGACCACAGCGGGAGTTTTTTTCGCGGGGAGCACCTTCTGCACGACCGGCTGTTCGATGTTCGCAGGCTTCGGCGGCGGTGATTTGGCGGCAGCCGCCTCAGTGGCGCGACGAATGGCATCCTTCTCCGCGTTCGACGGCATACGCGGCGGCACCACGGGAGTGAATGTGGTGTCCACTGGCAGCGCGGCACGGATTTCCGCCGCAGTTTCACTCAACCTGCCCTGGCGGGTCTTGCCAACCGAGGCGGAGGGCGGGACGACCGCGCCGGGACGAAACATCTCATGATTTTTCAGAAGATGGATGATGCCGCCGCAGACTCCCACACCGACAAGCGGCGGGAGCACGCACGCACCCATCATGCTAAGCCATTTGTTTTTCATTTCTGCGTCACGGAAGCGATTCCCATAACAAAAATGAACGATGTGTCGAGTTTCGATTTACGTGGAACGCATAGCATGCCGAATCATCCTGCCCGCATGATTAAGAACGCGGTATGATTTTGCAGAGTCACCGCAAGATTTTATGGCAATTAAAAATCAGGGTGGGAAAGTACTTCATGTCTTCACGCATCGCCGCAGCTGTGACCACGCGCACGGGCTTTATGCCCGTGCTCGTCACACTATGGATGGTGTGCGTGACAAACTGCGGAGCGATCTTGTTTTACGGCACGGGAGACTCCAATCATAACATCTCCGCACCCGGAGGCATCTTCGCGGACTCCGGCTGGCAGTATCAGGGCCTGTATGGCGCTTATCTCGGCACCATCATCGCGCCGCAGTATTTCATCACGGCGCAGCATTTTGGAACGCAGGGGGGCACGTTTACTCACAGCGGTATCTTCAACGGCGGCTCCGACGTGACCTACAACATCGACGGAACGGCCAACGGCGGAGCGGGCTACTGGGACATCGCGGGCACGGACCTGCGCATCTTCAAGGTGCAGGAGTATTTTCCCACCTATGCGCCGCTCTACACAGGCTCCCTGGAGGTCGGTATGACTATGGTGACCATGGGACGCGGGGGCCCGCGTGGCGCGGAGGTGCTCGTCAGCAGCGTGCTGCATGGCTGGGAAAGCGGCTCGCCCGACGGCATCGCGCGCTGGGGCAGCAACACAGTCGGCGGCATCTACTCCAGCGCGCTCGGGGACCTTCTCACGGCCACCTTCAGCGCCAGCGGCACTGCGGAGGAGGCCACGCTCAGTAACGGTGACTCCGGCGGAGGCGTCTTTGTGAACGACGAAGGCGTGTGGAAGCTCGCGGGCATCAACTACAGCATCGACGGCCGATTCGACACGAACAACATCACCGGTGACGGCTCCGACTTCGACGCCGCTTTGTTTGATCGTGGAGGCCTTTATCAAGGCTCGGACGCGTTTGGCTGGTCTTACATCCCCGACCTGCCGCCGGACAATCCCTCCAGCATGTATGCCTCACGCATCTCGACGAACGCGGCGGCCATCTCCAGCATCGCGGTGGTGCCGGAGGCGAGTTCGGCTGTGATGGTGATGTTTGCCGCGGTCGGAACCGTTTTGCGCCGAAAACGCCTCACGGCGTTGGCTTGATCTCCGCGAAGATCAAACGGCCCGCGCTTGTCGGCAGCGTGCCGGAGACGACCACATCCACCGTCTGGCCAATCTGAGAAGCGGCATTGTTCACCACGATCATCGTGCCGTCCGGCAGGTAACCCACGGCCTGATGCTTGTCCTTGCCGGGTTTGGCAAGCGACAGCTTCAGTTCATCCCCCGCGCTCAGTTCAGGGTGCAGCGCGACGGCGAGCTCGTGAAAACTCAGCACCGTGATGCCACGCAGCCGCGCGACCTTGACGAGGTTGTCATCGTTGGTGAGCAGGCGCGCGTTCAGCTCCCGTGCGAGCGTGACGAGGCGTGTGTCCACCGCGGCGCCGGAGGGACCGCCGCCCTCCTCGTGGATGGAAACCGTCATTCCCGGGATGGCGCGCAGCTTTTCCATCATCTCCAAGCCGCGCTTTCCTCGCATGACCTTCGCCGGCTCGGCGGAGTCAGACAGGCGCTGAAGCTCATCCAGCACGAAACGCGGCACCACCACCGCGCCGCTGAGGAAACCCGTGGCAAACACGCCCGGCAGGCGTCCGTCGATGATCACATTCGTGTCCAGCAGCATCGGCTCGCCTTCCGAACCATCACGGCGGAAGCGTACATAGGGAATCAAGAAGGCGAACTGGTCGCGGTCGCTGCGCAGCGCGAATGTCACCCCAAAGAAAGCCAGCGTGCCGTAGATGCAGATCTCCACGATGTTTTGCAGAGTGTCGCCGTTCGCGTGATTTTGGAAGTAGGCGAGTTGAAACACGCCGATGCGCGTGATCAGCCACGCGCAGAACAATCCCACCGCCAGGCCCAGCGTCGCGTGCGAAAAATCACGCAGCGTGAAGCGCGCCAGGATCGCATCCAGCAGCATGAGCAGACCCATGAACAACGCCCCGCTCACCGCGCCCGTCCACGCCTCCTGCTGCAAGCCGGTGGCGATCGCCATGCCGATGAAGACCGAAAACGCGAAAAACAGCGCGCGCACGAGGCGGATGGGCCAGGAGGTCTTCATTCAGGATGGGCAGGGATTAAGGGCAAAACAGGGGCCGGGCAAAAGGATTCTCTCCCGCCTCAAACGTCACGGTTTGAACACCGCGCCGCCGCGCCGTGTGAAATGCAGTTCGATTCCAGCGCTGCCATACAATCGCCCCATTTCCTCCTCGAATTCCCCCACGCTCCGCCCCGCAAGGATGAACTCATTCACCGCGCGTGACAGTGGCATCCGCTGCTCCAGCGCCTGGAGGAACGCCCGGATGCCCGCACCGTCCCCGCCACGGTCGAGATGATAAAGATAAAAGGTCAGCAGCAGCGCCGAGGCCTCGTTCTCGCTCGCCGCGGAGGTCGCCATGCTCGCGCTCCATGTCTTGTCTGTCATCCCGAGCAGCTCGCCCACCGTCAGCATGGCAAAGCGAACCGTTTGCCCCATCTGCCGAGCGCCACGGTCACGCAAAATTTGCCGCAGCCGCTCCGCCGAGCTCGCTCCGTCCGCCACCAGCCAGACTGGCATCTGAACGGTTGCGGATGGGGGGGGCTCGACAAGAAACATGGATGACGCCGGCTCGACCGCGTTCTTCTGCATCGCATAAGGGGCGAGTTGTGAAGGGCTCGCCGTCTCCAGCAGCGGTTGCAGGCTCCGCGCCTCCACCAGCGGCGACTCGCGGCGGGCCTCCACGGCGACAGGATGCGGACTCTCCTGTTTCAGCCACGTCACGCCCAGCGAAACACCCCCAACCGCCGATCCCAAAACCAACAGCCGGGTCAGCAACAAGGCACGCCCCACTCGCCGACGCCGGTGGCGAACGACCTCGGTCTGGTCCACAAGCGCGACAGGCGCGCAACTGGGGGCGATGGGATGCATAACACACAGTACTGACCGGGTAAAACCTCCGGTCGTCAAGCATTCTTAACTAAACGATGCCTCAAGCCGGTGGCGGCTCATTGCATCATCGCCTGGGCTTTTTCAGCAATGACCGGCTCGTCACAGAAGGCGGCAAGGGAGGGGCGTTGCAGGTGCGGATCTTCATCCAGCGTGCGTTCCGCAAGCTGCCGCGCCAAACGCACCAGACGCGTGTCAGCCAGCAGTTCACCAAACAGCAACGGTGCCTGCCCGCTTTGCGCATGCCCCAAAACATCGCCCGGACCACGGCGGCGCAGGTCTTCCTCGGCGATTTGGAAGCCGTCGCTCGTCTCCTCCATGATCGCGAGGCGCTGGCGGTTCTCCTCGTCCTTGTCGTCAACAAACAGCACGCAGTAACTCGAGTGTGCCCCGCGGCCGATGCGCCCGCGGAGCTGATGAAGCTGCGCCAGCCCGAAACGACCCGCGTCGTGAATGAACATCACCGTCGCGTTCGGCACGTCGATGCCGACTTCGATGACCGTCGTCGAGACCAGCGCGTCCAGCTTGCCCGCACGGAATCGTTTCATCACATCCTCCTTCTCCTCCGCGCTCATCCGGCCATGCAGCAGCCCGACTTCGCACGGCGCGAGCAGTTTGGACCACTCCTCGTGTCCCTTCGTTGCCGCACCGGCCTCCAGCTTCTCCGATTCATCGATCAGCGCATACACGATATAACCCTGGCGGCCTTCCTCGATCTGCTCCCGCAAAAACTTCGCCGCCTCCTTCAGTTTCTTCTTCGGTCGCACCTTCGTGATGATCTTCACGCCATCACGCGGCTTCTGGTCGATCGTCGAGACCTCCAGATCGCCGTAAATCGTCAGCGTCAGCGTGCGCGGGATCGGCGTGGCCGTCATCACCAGCACATCCGGGGTGTCGCCCTTGCGGATCAGCTTCGCACGCTGGGCCACGCCAAACTTGTGCTGCTCATCGATGACCACAATCCCCGTGTTGTGCATCAGTTCCGCGTCATGGAGCAGCGCATGCGTACCTATGACGATGTCCGGTTTATCCGAGCTGCTCTTTCCGCGCATCAATTCCAAACCATCACCGTCGTCGCGCTTCGATCCCGTCCGCAACGCCACGCGCAGGCCCAGCGGCTCCAGCCACTTGCGCGCATTGCGGGCATGCTGTTCAGCCAGAATCTGCGTGGGAGCCATCAAGACCGCCTGCCGTCCCGATTCGACCGCCCTCAGCATCGCCGCGAAGGCCACCACCGTTTTGCCGCTGCCCACATCGCCATGCAGCAGACGGTTCATCGGCGCACCGGAGGCCATGTCGCGATGAATCTCCTCCAGGCAGCGCTGCTGCGCTGACGTAAGCTGGAAAGGCAGCTCGTTGAAAAAATCACGCAGCAGCTCGCCCGTGCCGATTTGTTTGCGACCGCCGGATTCGATCACCCGCCGCTTCCGCCGCGCCACGCGGAGCTGGTAGCCGTAGAACTCCTCCAGCGCTAGATAGCGCCGCGCCTGCTCCAGTTTCTCCATGCTCGAAGGAAAATGCACCTCCCGCAGCGCCAGCGACCGCGTCAGGCCCGCGAACTCGCCTTCCGCGCTCGGCGTCGGCAGCAGATCCTCGCAAAACGCCCCCGGCAGAGCCTGACACACATGCCACGCCGCCACACGCAGCGCCTTCTGGGTCATCGCGCCCTTCAGACGGTAGATCGGCGTGATGCGCCCGGTGTGAATCTGCTCCGCATCGTCATCCGCGCCGCCTTTGACGATCTCATACTCCGGGTGCGACATGCTCAGACGGCCCTTCGAGTCCTTGATCACTCCATAAACGATCAATTCCTGCCCCTCAGCCAGCACCCGGCTCATGAACGGCATGTTCCACCACTTCAGCGTGAGCTGCTGGCCCAGCAGCCCCGTCGCATGCCGCACCACCGCCTCAAACACCCCGGATCGGCCGCCAAAGAACTTGTTCCCAGTCTTCGTGATCAACACATGATGACACGACGGCAGCGGCCCCGCCTGAAACGCCAGCGCCTGCATCTGCCGCCGGTCCTCATGCCGGAACGGCAGATGCCACACCACATCCGCCACCGTTTTGACGCCTTCCTTCGCCAACAACCGCGCCGCATGCGCAGGCAGGCTGGGAACATCGGCGAGAGACAGATCGAGTGGAATCACCGCGTGAGATGGAATGCGTGAGTAAGTGTGTCAAAGGCGAACTCAGTGCACCGCCTTCTCCATCACATAATCATCCATGACAAAGCCGCTGCCGATGTCGCTGCAGACGTCTTCGGTGAAGTGGAAGCCGTGGCGGAGGTAGGCGCGGATGGCGGGGGCGTTGCGTTTGTTGACGCGGAGGCGCACGAGTTTGCAGCGCAGGTCGCGGGCGCGGTCTTCGGCCCAGCGCAGGGTGAGACCGCCGAGGCCGTGACCATGCACCTCGGGCAGGAGGTAGAGCTTGTTGATGAACAGCACGGGCTCCAGCGCGAGCTTCTCAAACGAGATGTAACCCACCGCGCCACGCTCCTCGACCTCGACGAGCGCATACCACACGTCCCGCGCCTGCATCTCATGCGCCATGTTGCCGGGCTGATACCAGATGGAGAGCATGTAGCGAATTTGAGCATCGCTGATGATGCCGGGATAGCACGCGAACCAGATGGCATGCCCGAGCTTCTGCACCGTGACCAGTTCCTCCGGCCCGATGCGGCGGATGCGTACGGATAGCGGCTGCGTGGCATCTCGAATGGTCTGCAACGTCTGCTGCCACACCTCCAGGTCGTTCGTCGGCGAGAGGCGCTGCAAGTTGGCGACGATCTGATCCCGGGTGGGCTCCACAACCTGCTCCTCGCGGACTTGCTTGTCATCGGCGGGGAATTGCATCTCAGGTAGGATCGTCTTCGCCAGATACCAGCAGGCCCAGGCACGCCAGGTGCGCAGTTCCTTGTTTGGCTCGACCATGCGCGTGGCCAGATGCTGCCAGTGACGGCGCGGATTGCCGATGAACTGGCCCTCCACACGGTTCTGCATGATCCACACGAGCGCCTGATACGGCAGCGGCCATTTCGCCAGAATGGATTCGCCCGCCTCCAACGGCAGCGAGAGCGCACGGTTGATGAGCAGGATGCTTCTGGCCGGAAAACCTTCGCGCCACAGGCTCTGAGCATAATGCAACGCCGTTTCATAGAACAGCGGCCCGCGTTCGTGATTCACAGCCTCAATGTCCGTATGATCGTAATGACGCGCCACATCTGGTAGATGCGGACAGGTCGCATTCACCCATTCGTCATTCGTCATTCCTACATTCGTCATGACTCCCTCTCCTCCCAGCCCTTCGCTCGGCCAAGCGCGCGATTCCAGCCCTGCGTGATTTTGGCGCGTGCCGCCGCTTTCATAGTGGGTTTGAATTGGTGATCCATCTGCCAGTGCTTGGCAATGTCGGCCACGTTCTTCCAGAAGCCGACGGCAAGCCCCGCGAGGCAGGCAGCGCCGAGCGCGGTGGTTTCATTCACCTTGGGACGCACCACGGGCACGCCGAGCAGATCGCACTGCATCTGCATGAGCAGGTTGTTCACACAGGCTCCGCCATCGACGCGGAGTTCCTTCAGCTTGATGCCCGCGTCGGCCTCCATGGCCTTCAGGATGTCCATGACCTGCAAGGCAATGCCTTCCAGCGCCGCACGCGCGATGTGAGCCGCCGTGGTGCCTCGTGTCATTCCCACCAGCGTGCCACGCGCATAGGCATCCCAATGCGGCGCGCCCAAACCGGCGAAGGCTGGCACGAGATAAACGCCGCAGGTATCCGGCACGCTCGCGGCGAGGGCCTCGACCTCGGCGGATTTTTTGATGATGCCCAAACCATCTCGCAGCCACTGAATCGCCGCGCCGGCGATGAACACGCTGCCTTCCAAGGCGTACTCCGTGCGCCCGCCGATGCGCCAGGCCACGGTGGTGAGGAGTTTGTTCTTCGACGCGATCGGTTTGGTGCCGGTGTTCATCAGCATGAAGCAACCGGTGCCATAAGTGTTCTTCACCATGCCCGGCTTCGTGCAAACCTGACCAAACAAGGCAGACTGCTGATCCCCCGCGATGCCCGCGACAGGAATGCTGCCACCGAGCAGCGACGTCTCGCCAAACACGCCGCTCGAATCCTTCACCTCCGGCAGCATCGAGCGCGGCACACCGAAGATTTTCAGCAGTTCGTCGTCCCAGTCGCCTTTGCGGATGTCGTAGAGCATCGTGCGCGAGGCATTGCTGACATCGGTGGCATGCACTTTGCCGCCGGTGAGATTCCACAGCAGCCAGGTGTCGATGGTGCCAAAAGCGAGCTCACCCCTCGCGGCACGGGCTTTGAGTCCCTTCACGTTTTGCAGCATCCACTGGACCTTCGTGGCGGAGAAGTAGGCATCGACGACGAGGCCGGTCTTCTTTTGAATCACGCGATCCAGCTTCTGCGCGCGCAATTTGTCACAGATCGACGCCGTGCGGCGGTCCTGCCACACGATGGCGTTGCAAACGGGCTTCCCGGTCTTCCGATCCCACACCACGGTCGTCTCACGCTGATTTGTAATGCCGATCGCGGCCACATCCGCAGCCTTGGCGCGTGCGGTTTGCAGCACTTCCGAGGCCACTCCAGCCTGTGTGGCCCAGATTTCCTGCGCATCATGCTCCACCCATCCAGGCTTCGGGAATATCTGCCGGAATTCCTTCTGCGCGACGGCCACGATGCCGCCGTCGTGGTTGAAAAGGATCGCGCGTGAGCTGGTGGTGCCCTGGTCGAGTGCGAGGATGTATTTCATGGTTAATTGCGATGTTCCCAAGAGCGCGGAGCGGAGTCAATGGCTTACAAACAGCCGGAGAACATGTAGATGGCCTTTTTTAGCGCGGATGAATACAATCGGCCCGAACCCGACAAAACAACGTCATGCAAACCACACCTGAATCTGCCGCCCCTGCCGCATCGCAGGCCCGTCCGAAGAAAAACCCCGTTCTCATCACCCTCGCCGTCATTCTAGGCTGTGCGGGCATCGCCGCCGCCGCTGGCGGTCTCTGGGTGAAGCACACCTTTTATCCCTCCGCCATCACTCCGGTGAGCCTCACTGCCTCCGAGCAGGCGGCCTTTGACGGCAAACTGCAAGCGCTCAACGATCCCGCCGCCGTGGAGGATGCCAGCCGCACCATCGTGATCAACGAGCGCGAAGTGAACGCCTATCTCGCCAAGCAGGAACTCGGCGAGAGCGTGCAGGTGAAATTCGGCGAGGGCAATGTCTCCGCTGCCATCATCCTGACCGCGCCGGAGGACTTCCCGGTGTTCCCGAACCAAAAGATCCGCCTGCGCCTCACCTTCGGCACGAGTTTGTCACCAGAGCACAAGCTGTCGCTGAAACTCGACGATCTAAGCCTCGGCGGCATCTCCCTGCCGAACAGTTGGATCGGCGACATCAAGGGCGTCGATCTCGTGGCCGAAAACGTGGAGAGCGATCCTGCGCTGCAAAAATTCCTCGCCGGCATCAAGTCGATGGAAATCCACAACGGCACGCTGCGCCTCGTCCTGAACAAGTGATCCCCGCCAAGCTCACGCTGCCGCCGATTTGACCGGCACCGTGAAGCTTGGGATACCCGCGACCGAAATTCACGCCTTCGATAGAGGGATGGTGGCTGTGGCCCGAAACACGTCGGGTGACAGGTTTGCATGGCTTCCCCGCGGCTGTGCGCGAGACACGGCCCGTACAGGCCCTATTGCGCCCTTGCGCATGGCGCGAAACTTGCGATGGATAGCGCCCCTCACCCCAAAAAAGCCATGCCCAAGCAGACCATTCGTGACCTCGACCTCGCCGGAAAACGCGTCTTTGTGCGCGTCGATTTCAATGTGCCGCTGGAGGAAAAGGACGGCCAGATGGTCATCACGGATGCCACACGCATCCAGGAGACGCTGCCGACCATCAAATTCCTGATCGAAAAGGGTGCCCGCATCCTTTTGGCTAGCCATCTCGGCCGTCCGAAAGGTCAGCGTGATCCGAAACAGAGTCTCGCGCCCGTCGCCCCGGCGCTCAGCGCCCTGATCGGCAAGCCGGTGGCCTTTGCGAGCGATTGCGTCGGCGACGAGGCGAAGGCCAAGGCGCTCGCGCTCGGCAATGGCGACGTGCTTTTGCTCGAAAACACCCGTTTCCACGCCGGTGAGGAAAAGAACGACGCCACCCTCGCGAAGGGCATGGCGGACCTCGCGGAGATCTTCGTGAACGACGCCTTCGGCTCCGCGCATCGTGCGCACAGTTCCACGGCGGGCATCGCGGACTACCTCCCGGCCGTTTCCGGCCTGTTGATGGAAAAAGAGCTCACCTGGCTGCACGACGAGCTTGAGAACCCCGAGCGTCCCTTCGTCGTCATCCTCGGCGGAGCGAAGGTCAGCGATAAAATCGGCGTCATCAACCGCCTGCTCGAAAAGGCGAACACCATCATCATCGGCGGCGGCATGGCCTACACCTTCCGCAAGATCGTGCAGGGCATCTCCATCGGCAAAAGCCTCTACAAAGCCGAGTGGGAACCCATCGCGCAGGCCGCTCTCGACAAAGCCAAGGAGCGCGGCGTGAAGATCCTCATCCCCGTCGATGCGATGATCACCGACGCCTTCGATTTCGACGCCAAAAAGCTCGGTGCGACGAAGTACACCGGCGTCAACGAAAGCATCCCGGATGGCTGGGAAGGCGTCGATATCGGCCCTGAGTCCGTGAAGCTCTTCGCGGAAGAAATTTCCAAGGCGAAGACCGTCATCTGGAACGGCCCGATGGGCGTGTTCGAGATCAAAGAGGCCTCCAAAGGCACCTTCGACATCGCCGAGGCCATGGCGGCCAATGCGAGCGCGAAAAACATCATCGGCGGCGGCGACAGCGTGAAGGCCGTCAAGAAAGCCAAGCTCGGCGACAAGATGACCTTCATCTCCACCGGTGGCGGCGCGTCCCTCGAACTCCTCGAAGGCAAAATCCTCCCCGGCGTTGCCTGCCTCAAAGACAAATAATTCGTCCTTCGTCATTCTTAATTCGTCATTTCCCCCGCCATGCCCATCGCTCACTTCCGCAAGCCCATCATCGCCGCCAATTGGAAAATGCACATGACTCCCCAGGAGTCCGATGACTTTCTCCGCTCCTTCGCCCGCCTCGTGCCGGACAAGTGCCCGATCCAGATCGTTGTCGCGCCGCCTTTCGTGAGCCTCGAGCGTTCCATGAACGCCCTG
Organism: Prosthecobacter sp.; assembly: GCF_044236155.1. Classification (GTDB taxonomy): domain Bacteria; phylum Verrucomicrobiota; class Verrucomicrobiia; order Verrucomicrobiales; family Verrucomicrobiaceae; genus Prosthecobacter. The sequence continues at coordinate 243,671 of NZ_JBIIHA010000002.1, read as the reverse complement.
CAAAACGCCCGCGAGCAAAGCGTCGAACTGGCCGCGCAAAACATGAGCGCGCAGCCTGCCGGTGCCTTCACTGGAGAAATCAGCGCCCGCATGATCAAAGAGTGCGGCTGCAAGCATGTCATCCTCGGCCACAGCGAGCGCCGCAGCCTTTACGGCGAAACGAACGCCATCGTGAACGCCAAGGTGCTCGCCGCCCTCGAAGCCCGCCTTCACCCGATCCTCTGCATCGGCGAAACGCTCGAAGAACGCGACAGCGGCAAGATCGAGCAGGTGCTCGAAAGCCAGCTCCGCGAATCCCTCGCTGAAGTCGGCCCGCGCCGCATCACCGATGTCGTGATCGCCTACGAACCCGTGTGGGCCATCGGCACCGGCCGCACCGCCACCTCCCAGCAGGCGCAGGACGCCCACGCCTTCTGCCGCAAGGTGCTCGGCGATATGTTTGGAGCCGATGTGGCCGTGAAAATCCGCATCCAATACGGCGGCAGCGTGAAGCCGAACAACATGGCCGAGCTCATCGCCCAGCCGGACGTGGACGGAGCCCTCGTCGGCGGTGCCAGCCTGGAGCATGGCTCCTTCTGGGAGATCTGCCGCGCCGCCATCGAGTGGGCCAACGCGAACGCGTAGCGGAAAGCGCCACGGTTTCATTCCTGCAAACTCCAGCCTTGCCAGGCTGGAGTTTTTTTTTGCATGCTAAATCAATGTTCAAATTAAGCTGCCTGTTACTGCTGTTCGCCCTGTTGGGCACCTTCCTGCCCGCACAGGAGTCAGCGTCCACCGGCTGGAAGGCCGGAGCCGCCGACATTGACATCACGCCGGATTACCCGGTCCGGCTGAGCGGTTACGGCAGCCGGACCACGGAGTTTGAAAAGGTCTCCCAACGCCTGCATGCAAACGCCCTGGCCTTGCAGTGGAAAGACGACAAGCCAGCGATCATCGTCACCGTGGACAACTGCGGTGTGCCCGCGGCCGTGAGGTCTGAGATCATCAAACGCCTCGTCGCCAGTGGCAAGCCGGTCGCCGATGAGCGCTTCTCCCTGCATTCCACCCACACGCACTGCGCACCCATGCTCAAAGGCGTGCTGCCCTTCCTTTTTGGCGAAGACTTGCCCGCTGATCAGCAGCAGCGCGTCGAACGCTACACAGAGGAGCTCACCTCGAAAATCGTGGCGGCAGTGACCGAAGCGCTGGGAAAGATGGAGACCGCCAGGCTCGACTGGGGTAGCGGCAAAGTTTATTTCGCCTTCAACCGTCGCCTGAAAACCGACGTCGGCTTCCAAAACGCGCAGAATTTCAACGGACCCACCGATCGTTCGCTGCCGGTGCTCCGCGTGAAGAGTGCCGACGGCAAAAAACTCATCGCCACACATGTCAGCTATGCCTGCCATTGCACGACACTCGGCATCAATGAGATCCATGGCGACTGGGCGGGGCTAGCTCATGAGGAGATGGAGCTGCGCTTCCCCGATTCGGTCTGCCTGATCTCCATCGGCTGCGGGGCGGATCAGAATCCTTACCCACGTCGCGAAAACCGCTTTGCCGTCGAGCATGCCGTCAGCCTTGCCAAGGAAATCGTCAGGCTCATCAACCAGCCCATGCAGCCGGTCTCGGGTCCGCTCGAGTGCGTCTCGAAGGAGGTCATGCTCCCCTTCGACCATCTTCCCACCAAGGAGGAGTGGCAGGCACGACTCTCAGACAAGAACAAGCACATCGCGTATCATGCGAAAAAGCATCTTGAGATGCTCGAACGCGGCGAAAAAATCCCGCCTGCGCTGCCCTACCTGGTTCAGGTGTGGAGCTACAGCGACGACCTGCTCGCGATCAACCTACCTGGCGAAGTCGTGGTGGACTACAGCCTGCGATTCAAGAAGGAATTCGATCCCAAACGCACCTGGGTGAACGGCTACACCAACGACGTGCCCTGCTACATCCCCTCCCAGCGTGTGTGGGAGGAAGGCGGCTACGAAGGCGGTGGCGCGATGATCTACTACGGCAGGCCCACGCGGTTTGCCTCGGGCATCGAGAACATCATTTCCAGCGCGGTTGATGCGCTGGTTCCGCCTGCGTTCAAGGTGCAGCGGAGGCCTTGAGCTTCATCACGCGCAGCAACTCACGCCCTTCACGTCCAGGATAGGCGGTGCTTGGCGTGCAGCTTTCGACGATGTCGAATCCTGGCGTGAACAACGTGCTAAGCTCATCCGGCGAAATGCCGAAGGGCGGACCTGTCTCACCTGGGTCCATCTCGGGATTCACGAACCAGATGCCGATCAGAAGGCCTCCAGGCTTGAGCAACGAAACCACCGCGTCGCGGTAGCGATTCCGCCACTCGGGCGGAAGGGCGCAAAGGCAGGTATGCTCAAGCACCGCATCAAACTTACCTTTTAACTCGAACAAGTCTCCAAGCACAAACCGCTCCGCTAGCTCCGGATACCTCGCCTTGGCCCGCTCAATCGCCGTGGGCGCGATGTCGAGGCCGATGGCATCGATCCCCATCGACACGAGGCGCGCCACGTCGTGCCCCACACCGCAGCCTGGAACGAGCACACGCCCTGCGACATGATTGCGTGAAACCCACTCCATCAGAGGCGGCGAAGGTTCGCCCTTGTCCCACGGCGTGAAGTTCTCCTGATAGGCTTGATCCCAGTTAGTGATGTTCACGGCTTCTTTTGCTTCTCGTGTTTGATGGTGCCTTCCAAGGTGGTTTGGCCCGCGTCGCCTGTGAAGACCACTTTGCTCAGGATCACCTCCTTTGCCTCTCCTTCGAAGGATTCGTTGACGGTGATGCCGCTCTGCCCGCTTCCCGTGACGGCCTTGAGCTCCAGTGTGAGGTTCACCGTCGAGACATTTCCCTCAAACCGCAACGTTTGAGCCCCGTCCGCGCCACCAAGCACCGCATCGAAGCTGTCAGCGCCCGCATTGTAAGTGATCGTCCACTTAAACGGCTGCGTGTCATCGTTGATCGTGCGTGTGCCCTCAATGAGAAAGCCCGTCTCGCCGTCCGCCTTGCCCGTCCATTCCTCAACGACCTTTGTGATCTGGCCGTTCTCACCCTTCAACTCGCCCGACGCCTTCCACGTGCCGACGTAGTGCTTGAACACCGGATGCGTGGACAAATCCGCCCACACCGACGTGGTGATGAGGCAAAGGAAGGCGAGAAGCGTTTTCACGGTGGTAAGCGTAACTCAAACAACGCGCATCTTGGCGCACTTTCGGCACCTTACCAGCACTTGCACGGCCTGTGACGGCATTGTATCCGCACGAATGCCTCAACTCCCCGCCCCCACCGGTTTCAAAGAATGGTCCTTCGTCTGCGATGCGCTGACGCAGGGCAAGCTGAGCCTCATTTTGCGCAAAGGCGGCATCCACGAGGGCCGCGGCGGCTTTGAGTGGAAGCACAAGCAGTTCTTCCTGTTTCCGACCTGGTTCCACAATCAGGCCGCCGACCTGAACTGGACGCCGGAAAACACCCAACGCGCCTTTCCGCCGGAAGAAGAACGCCAGACGGTGGACATCGACGGCTGCGCCACGCTCGAGCAGGTGTGGAAGGTCACCGATTGGGAGAAAGTCGCCGCGCTGGCCCCACTACACATCTGGAACGAAGACGTCGTCAAAGAGCGCTTCATCTACGACGACGAAAGCTGCCTCCACGTGGCCCTCGTGCGTGCCTACAAACTCCCGCAGCGCTGGCACTTCCCCTATGCGAAGAGCTACGGCGGCTGCCGCTCCTGGATCACGCTGCCAGAGGAAGGATTGCCGATGGCGGCGGCCGCGACGCCGGCGCTGAGCGATGAGGCCTTCGAAGAGATCGCCGCAAAGTTGAAGGCAGTGCTGGATTGATCTGGAGCGCCGACGATTCGTCGGCATAAAATGCTGGGCGACGATTCGTCGCCACTCCATGCAAGCCATCCGCCCAACCCACGTCGAAGTCAGCCTCGGCACGATCTCGCAGAATTATGATGCGATCCGGGCGCATGTGGGCGCTGCGGAGGTGATGCCTGTGGTAAAGGCAAACGCCTATGGCCACGGCATCGTCGAGGTCTCGCAGCATCTCGCCGCGCATGGCGCGACGTGCTTTGGCGTGGCTTTGCTCGAAGAAGCCGTCGTTTTGCGTCAGGCGGGCATCACGCAGCCGATCCTCGTCTTCGGCGGCGTGGTCGCGCGGCAGATTCCGCAGTTCATTGAGCACGATTTGATGATGGCAGCCTCGTCCATCGACAAGATGCGCCAGATCGACGAAGCCGCCGCGGCCGCGAAAAAGAAGGCTCGCGTGCATTTGAAGATCGACACCGGCATGGAGCGCATCGGCGTGCACTGGTACAGCGCGGAGAAATTGCTCGAAGCGAGCCTCACCTTCCGAAACATCGAGATCGCCGGCATCTACTCCCACTTCGCCAATGCGGACGCGGAGGACCTTTCGAGTGCCAAGGAGCAGCTCGCGAGGTTTCTCGAAGTGCTCGAATTCTATCCGAAACACGGCCTGAAGCCGCCGCAGCGCCATATCGCGAACTCCGGCGGCATTTTGCAGCTCCCGGAAAGCCATCTCGACCTCGTGCGGCCCGGCATTATGCTTTACGGCGTGTATCCCTCGCGTGAGACAAGGCAAAGCATCGCCGTGAAACCGGCGCTGAGTTGGAAATCGGAGGTCGTGTATTTCAAAGTCGTGCAGCCCGGCAATGCCGTGAGCTACGGCGGCACCTGGAAGTCCGATCATCCCGTGCGTGTCGTCACCGTGCCCGTGGGCTATGGCGATGGCTACTTCCGGGCGCTGTCGAATCGCGGCCAGGTCGTGATTCGCGGCCAGCGGCACCCAATTGTGGGCCGCGTGTGCATGGACCAGTTCATGGTGAACCTCGAATGGGGCACCGCCTACAACGGCGACGCCGTCACACTCATCGGCGACGGCATTTCGGCTCAAGAAGTGGCCGACTGGGCCGGCACGATCCCGTATGAGGTGCTGACGAACATCCACAGCCGGGTACCGCGGGTGTATGTTTGAGCATCACACCGCCCGCTCCAGCTTCTCGTCGATGCGGGCGACGAGGGTGTCGAGCACCTCGCTGTTGCCGAAGCGTTCGATCACATCCGAGAGGAAGCCTTCGATGATCAGCTTTCGGCTTTCGCCATCGGGGATGCCGCGGGCCTTCAGATAGAAGAGTTCTTCATCAGGAATCGGACCGCTGGTAGCTCCGTGGCTGCATTTGACCTGGTCGGCGTTGATTTCGAGGCCGGGGAGGCTGGTGGCTTCGGCTTCGTTGCTGTTGAGCAGGTTGCGGCAGGTCTGGTAGGCGTCGGTGTAGTGCGCACCTTCATCGACGATGATGAGGCCGCTGAAAATGGAGCGCGATTTGCCGTAGAGGGCGTTTTTGTAGAGCAGGTCGCTGGTGGCGTGCGGTGCTTTGTGACGCTGTAAAGTGCGCTGATCGACGATTTGATCGCCAATGGGCAAACTGACGCTGAGCATGTCGCTGCGGGCCCCTTGGCCGACGAGGTCGCTGACGCTCTCGCTGCGGCTGAAGGCGGCACCGAGCTGCACCTGGAAGCTTTTCACGCTGGCATCGCGTCCGGCGGTGATGCTGGAAAGATGCAGCGCCTGGGCGTCATCGGCCAGTTCCTGGCAGGCGGCGTAGGTGATCTTGCTGCCGCTGCCGCCGACGAGATCGGCGATGGCGATGCTGAGGCCGCCTTCACCTTCGAGACTGCGATAATGATCAACGACGCTGACCTCGGCGTGGTCGCCCGTGACGATCAGCGTGTGAGGAAAGATGGCCGCGTGGTCGCCGACGACCCAATGGAAGATTTCGACGGGCTTTTCGATGACGACGTTTTTCGGCACAATGATGACGGTGCCCGCTTTGACATGCGCCAGATGCAGCGCGGCGAATTTGTTCGAGCCCAGCGCTTGCTCACCCTTCATGAAGTGCTGCTGGAGGGCGGCTTCGTGGGATTTGAGGGCTTCTTCAAAGCTCACGCAGACCACACCGGCGGGAAGGCCGCTCGTGTCGGACTCGACGAGGGTGTCGTTCACGAAGACAAAGCGTGCCGCACGTTCCTTGAGGCCTTCGGTGGCTGCGAGAGCGGCTTTGGACTGATCGGCTGTCGGTGCCTTGGCCGGTGCGTGATCGGCGAGCTCGATCTTCTTCGCGTTCGAGTAGCGCCAGTTTTCGTCTTTGAGGCCCGGAAGCGGCAAGGACTGGAATTCGGTCCAGGCTGCTTTGGAACGGGTAGTGAACCAGTTGGGGGCGACGGTGAGAGCAGTCGGGGCGATGGCGAGGAGGCCGGTGGGAGTGTCAGAGAGCATGTGAAAATGAAATGAGGAACTATGAGCTCGATTTTTGGGCGACACTTTCGAGGGCGGCGACATCCAGAATATCCTGGGGCCGACCAGCGGTGCGTTTGGCCTGAATGAGATCGTTGAGCGAGACGAAAGGCACGGAAACACCGCCTACATCCGAGATCACACGTGCTTGGTGCGCTGCGCCAAACTCCAAACCTGGAACAGACGTGAGAAAATCCACGCGGCATGGTGGCAGTCCAATTTGGAACATCGTCCGCTCAGTCGAGAAATGCTCCAGCGTCATCCCGGCCACCCAGCCGCCGAAGCGCAGCAACGCCTCGCGCAGTCTCACAGCGTTTTCTGCGCTGGGGAGGATCCATAGGTCGATATCCTTCGTGTAGCGTGGCTCGGCGTAAAAAATGACCGCGTAACCACCGACAACGAGATACTCAACCTGGCAGTCGTTCAAGATGGTGAGCAGTTCTTTGAAGTCGGAGTTCATGAGCGGGACGGCCTTTGAGAAGCCACGCGGTTTCGACGAGTTCCCACGCAGCAGTGAAGCGCGCGGCGGGAGGCTGGGATTGCCAGTAGGCGAGATCAAACTCCCGCCCGGCCTCCTCCAGAGGCACGGACCGCCACATCACGGTGCCGCGTGATGACTGGCCGGTCTGGATAGAGTAGGGAGGGGGCATGGGAAAGAATGACGAATGAAATGTCAGCCAACGCTGCCTTCCATTTCGAGATCAATGAGCCGCTTCAGCTCCACGCTGTATTCCATCGGGAACTCCTTCACGAGGTCGTTGATGAAGCCGTTGACGCTCAAACTCATGGCTTCGGCTTCGGTGAGGCCGCGCTGCATGAGGTAGAAGATTTGGTCGGCGCTGACCTGGCTGACGCTGGCTTCGTGCTGGGTGGCGTGCTGATTGCCGCGGACGCTGATGGCGGGGTAGGTGTCGGTGCGGCTGTTGGGGTTGATGAGCAGGGCGTCGCACTCGGTGTTGTTTTTGCAGCCTTTGAGGTGCTTCGGGATGTGCACGAGGCCGCGGTAGGTGGCGCGGCCTTCGCCGATGCTGATGGATTTGCTAATGACGTTGCTGGTGGTCTCGTCGGCGGCGTGGACCATCTTTGCGCCGGTGTCTTGATGCTGGCCGCTGTTCGCCAAGGCGATGCTGATGACTTCACCACGGGCGCGTTTGCCTTTCATGATGACGCCGGGGTATTTCATGGTGAGGCGGCTGCCGATGTTGCAGTCGATCCAGCGCACTTCGGCATCTTCGTGCGCGATGCCGCGCTTGGTGACGAGGTTGAAGACGTTGCTGCTCCAGTTTTGCACGGTGACATACTGGATCTTCGCACCTTTCATGGCGACGAGTTCGACGACGGCACTGTGCAGTGTGGCGGTTTCAAACTTCGGCGCGGTGCAGCCTTCCATGTACATGACCTCGGCACCTTCATCGGCGATGATGAGCGTGCGCTCGAACTGGCCGAACTGCTCGCTATTGATGCGGAAGTAGGCCTGGAGCGGATGTTTCACCTTCACGCCGGGCGGGACGTAAATGAAGGAGCCGCCGCTGAAGACGGCGCTGTTGAGCGCGGAGAATTTGTTGTCGCCCGTGGGGATGACCTTGCCGAACCATTTCTTGAAGATCTCGGGGTATTTGTGCAGGCCTTCGGTGCTGTTGACGAAGATGACGCCCTGCTCTTCGACGGCGGCTTTGATGTTCGAATAGGCGGCCTCGCTGTCGTATTGCGCTTCGACGCCGGCGAGGAATTTACGTTCCTGCTCGGGGATGCCGAGGCGATCGAAGGTCTTCTTCACGTCCTCGGGCACGTCGTCCCAGGAGCGCTTCGGCTTCTGGCCGTCGCTGAGGTAGTAGCGGAACTCGTCGAAATGGATGTTTTCGAGGTCCTTCGTGGCCCAATGCGTGGGCATGGGCTTGTCCTGGAAGACTTTGAGCGCCTTGTGACGGAACTCGCGGATCCAATCGGGATCGCCCTTCACATCGCTGATGTAATCGACGGTCTTCGACGTGATGCCGAAGCCGGAGTCGAACTTGTTGCGCTCGGGGAAGGTGAAATCGCCGACGCTATCGACGCGGATGTCGGAGATGTCGTTTTCGACGGCGGATGGGAGGTCGAGGGTGGAGTCGGGGGCGGAGACCATGGGGATTTATGATTTAGGATTTATGACTTATGATTTGAGCAGTCAGCGCTCGGTGGAGGCGGGTGGATCCTCGCGGACGACGAAGGATTCAGTCGTGCCAGCCTCGTAGGTGACAGGCTTGCGGCGAACGATGGGGCGGTCGGCGAAGACCCAGCCTTCTTGTTTGAGACGCTCGCCGACTTGGCGCATGTGCGCGTTGAAGCGGTCAAGATCGTAGCCGCATTCGGTCATGATTTGGCCGCGTGACCAGCGAACAAATTCGAGGGGATTGTCTTCGATCTCAGAAATCGTCTTCATAGTTAGCTGAGCTTCGAGTGCTTGGTTTTGGCAGCGAGGAGGTCGAGGAAGCGGCTGTACTCGGCCTCGGAGGTGAATGCGGTCTTGGGGAGCCAAGTCGACAGTTCGTTGCGTAGTTTAATGATGACCCCGTCTTTGCTTGAATCGCTGCGAAGAATAGAGGTCCAAGGCATTGTTTGACCTGCTTCATCGAACGTGAATCCTTCCGAAGAGAAATGCCAAGTGACTAATTGGCCGACGGATTCGGATGCTTGGGCTTCACGAACCATTCTGGCCTCTTCACTTTTTTGATGCAGAACCACCCAAACTCCAAGGGCGATAGGACACAAGGATATAACAAAATCTTGCACCGAAGGGTGTTGCTTAGTGGTGAAGTGACGGAGACCACCTATCGAAAAGAGTCCGATGAGTATCCACACCGTCCACCAAACCCAGACAGGCTTGTAATTCGCCCATTTGAGTCCTTGCAGATTGGTATCTGCATCACTTCGATAGGAGGCTGTAATCTCTTCGCTCATGAATTCAGTTAAGCAGCAGCAGCCAAAGGCTCCTCATGGACCCAGTCGTAGCCGCGTTCTTCGAGTTCGAGGGAGAGCTCTTTGCCGCCGGTTTTGACGATGCGACCGTCTTTGAGGACGTGGACGATGTCGGGCTGGATGTAGTTCAGCAGGCGCTGGTAGTGGGTGATGACGAGGAAGCCGCGGTTCTCGCTGCGCATGGCGTTGACGCCGCGGGAGACGATTTTGAGGGCGTCGATGTCGAGACCGGAGTCGGTTTCGTCGAGGATGGCGTATTTCGGCTCCAACATCATGAGCTGGAGGATCTCGTTGCGCTTCTTTTCACCGCCGGAGAAGCCTTCATTGACGCTGCGGCTGGTAAAGCTGCGGTCCATCTCGAGCTGGTCCATGCGAGCGTAGAGCTGCTTGTAAAACTTCACGGCGTCGATGTCCTCGCCCTTTGGCAGGCGGGCTTTGAGGGCGGCGCGGAGGAAGTTGGCGTTGCTGACGCCGGGGATCTCGTGCGGGTATTGGAAGGCCAAAAAAAGGCCGGCGCGGCTGCGGGCATCCACGGCCAGATCGAGGATGTTTTCGCCATCGAGGAGGACCTCGCCGCGGGTGACTTCGTAGTCTTCGTGGCCGCAGAGGACCTTGCTCAGCGTGCTCTTGCCGCTGCCGTTCGGGCCCATGATGGCGTGGACTTCACCGGGGTTGATGGTGAGGTTCAGGCCTTTGAGGATTTCGCGGCCGGGGATCTGGGCGTGGAGGTTTTTGATTTCGAGGGACATGGGGGAGGGGAAAATGACGAATTCAGAATGACGAATGACGAACTACTTCGCCGCGCAGGCATCGCAGGTGCCATGGATGGCGAGGTCGGTGCGGGTGACGCGGGTGCCTTTGGGGAGGTTCCAGAACTTGGCGGGGTCGAAGTCGGTCGCCGGGTGGGCGTCGATGACTTTGCCGCAGGTTTCGCAGTGGAAATGGACGTGCTCGTGGAGATTCGCGCAGTAGCGGGACTGGCCGCGTTCGAGGTGGACCTGCTTGATGAGCCCGGCGGAGGTGAGGTGGTCCAGGCAGTTATAGACCGTGGCCAGGGAGATGTGCGGGGAGCGATCCTTCACCCGGGTGAAGATATCGATGGCGGTTGGATGGTCGGTGGAGGCGGCCAGCACGTCAAAAACCTCACGACGGTGGGGCGTGAGGCGCACATCGGCCCCGAGCACGGCCATCCGGCATTCGAGGCCGGTGGGTTTGGCAGGTAGGCGGGAGGAAGGGGGCATGGGCTTAGAATTAGAATGATTCTAATTCTATTAAAACGTCTTTTTGGCAAGGCCGGATGCCGCCGAACTTCAAAAAAGTCTCTCCCACAGCGGAATTTCCCCTTCGATCATGCTAAAGGCACCTCCATGACCCGCGCCCACGTCGAAGACCTCCCTTGGACCGCTCAAAACTCGCCTAAGGGCAAATACAGCCTCGCCCGCCGCTCGCTTTCCATGGCCGCAGGTGGCCAGAAGGACATCGGCACTTGGGGCGGAGGACACCCCTTTGACCTCGAAATTCACCGCCTCCCGCCAGGAAAGATCAATTTCCCGCAGCACGAACACTCCGCCCAGTGGGAGGCCTACTACATCCTCTCCGGCAGCGGCCAGGTGCGTGGCCCGAAGGGCAAGGCGGCGCTCAAAGCTGGCGATTACCTCGTTTTTCCGCCCGGTGAGGCCCATCAGCTCATCAACAACGGTTCCGAGGACCTCACCTACCTCGTCATCGCCGACCAGCCGCAGGCGGATGTCATTCACTACCCCGACTCCGGCAAATGGCTCGTCAAACCACAACGAAAATGCTTTGAGATGAACGAGGCGGACTACTTCAAAGGCGAAGAGTGAGCCAAGCCGGGCACAAGCATTCTGATTTCGCGATCACGATTTGCAGGCATGCTGCGGCATGATGAAACCACTCACAGTTCTAGCCCTCGTCACATGCCTCGCCTCATGCTCACAGGTTCCGACATCCGATGCTGCCACCGCCTTTGCTCCCGTGCGCACGGTGCTCGAGACCAACTGCGTGCATTGCCACGGCGACAACCGCCTCTCCACCATGCCGCCGATCAATGACACGCAGGCCCTGTCGAAGCTCATCGGCACGAGCTGGATCGTTCCCGGCAAACCGGAGGCCAGCCGCTTCTTCCAGGTGGTGACCTTCCCCGATGAAATCCCCGGTGCCATGCCACCCAGCGGCCACGCCATCTCCAAAAAGGAAGTCCAAATCCTGCGCGAGTGGATCAAGTCAGGCGCGAAGCTCCCCGCGCATAACATCAAACTCAAGCCGCAAGGACCGCTGCCACGATCGGTCTAGCTCGATCACTTCAGCAGCTCCGCCGGCATTCCATACTGCTCCGGCCACACGAGGAAAAACGCATCGCTATGCCCCGCGGCGAAATCGACCAGCTTCCAGCCGTCGATGGTCCGCAGCCACAGCGCCACAGTGTCGCTGTTGCCGAGTTCTGGGTATTCGACGGGCTTGCCATTCGCATCGATCGAGCTGCCGCTGAAGAACGCCCAGTTTCGATACACGCGCAGGTTGCCTTGAAACTTCACCGCCTGCTTGGCGATCTTTTCGGCCCTCGGCCGGAGCAGTTTGAACAAGCTTTTCCGCAGCTCCGAGTCCGCGTCGAGCTCCGTGGGTTTTTCAAAGGCAGGTTCATACACCATGCGCCATTCCTCCGACCCCGGCTTGATAGTCGGCGGTTCAGCGGCATTCAAAGGGAGCACCAAGCAGCAGGCGACGGTGAATCGAAATATAATGGCATTCATGGCGTGAGAGCCGCGAGACTGTCGCACGAGCCTGCTTTCGTCATTCGGAATTCGTCATTCGACATTTTCCGTCTAGCATCCGCGCCCCATGTTCCGCATCCGCTATCCTGACGATCTGCCCATCACGGCCCGCCGTGAGGAGATCGTCGCGACGATTCGGCAGCATCAGGTGGTCATTTTGGCAGGGGAGACCGGCTCCGGCAAAACCACGCAGCTTCCAAAGATGTGCCTCGAAGCACTCGGTGACTTCCAAGGCACCATCGGCTGCACGCAGCCGCGTCGCGTGGCGGCGATGAGTGTCTCCAAACGCGTCGCCGAGGAGCTAGGTGTGCCGTGGGGCCGCGAAGTAGGCTGCAAGATGCGCTTCAGCGATGACACGAGCCGCGAGACCCGCGTGAAGTTCATGACGGATGGCATCCTGCTCGCCGAGATCCAAAGCGATCCGATGCTGCGGGCCTACTCCGTGCTCATTCTCGATGAGGCGCATGAGCGTTCGCTGAACATCGACTTCCTGCTCGGTTACCTCGTCGGTTTGCTCAAAAAGCGGCCAGACCTCAAATTGATCGTCACCTCGGCCACCATCGACACGGAAGCCTTCTCGCAGGCCTTTGGCGGTGCGCCGATCATCGAGGTCTCAGGACGCACGTATCCGGTCGAGATTCGCTACATGCCGCTCGTCACCGAAGAAGACGATTTCGGTTTCATCGACGGTGCCGTCGCGGCGGTCGAAAACGCACTCATCGAGACCAATGACGGCGATGTGCTCGTTTTCATGCCCACCGAGCGCGACATCCGCGATACGCGCGATTTGCTCGAAGGCCGTCTCGGCCGCGAATTCGAGGTTTTAGCGCTATTTGGCCGCATGGCCTCGGCGGAGCAGCAGCGCGTGTTTGAACCGGGTCGCAAACGCCGTGTCGTCATCGCCACGAATGTCGCGGAGACCTCCATCACCATCCCGCGCATCGCCGTGGTGGTCGATACGGGCCTCGCCCGCATGAGTCGCTACAATCCACGCACGCGCACCAAGCGCCTGCCCGTGGAAGCCGTGTCGCAAAGCAGCGCGAACCAACGTGCGGGCCGCGCAGGCCGCGTGCGGGATGGTTTGTGCATGCGCCTTTACGAACAGGATGATTTTGAGAAGCGCGACCGCTTCACCATGCCGGAAATCCAGCGGGCAAACCTCGCCGAGGTCATCCTGCGCATGAAAGCCTTCAAGCTGGGCGAGATCGAAGACTTCCCCTTCATCAATCCGCCCAGCAGCGCCGCCATTCGGGCCGGTTATGATCTTCTTCACGAACTCGGCAGTCTCACTGACACGCACGAGCTCACGCCGCTCGGCCGTGAACTCGCCAAGCTCCCGCTCGATCCGACTTTGGGCCGTATGCTGATGCATGCCCGGGTGGAAAAAGTGCTGCCGGAGATGCTCATCATCGCCAGCGGCCTCAGCATTCCGGATCCTCGCGAACGCCCTGAAGAGAAGAAGGAACTCGCCAATGCCGCCCACAAAGCCTTCGCTGCGCCCGACTCCGACTTTTTGAGCCTCCTCAAAATCTGGCAAGCCGCGCCCGACGGCTCCGCCAATGCGCTGCGCAAATTCTGCCGCACTAATTTCCTCTCCTTCACCCGCATGCAGGAGTGGCGGGATGTTTGGAGGCAGCTTTGTGACCTCATGAATGATCGGACCGATTCGTCTGATCAGACCGACCTCTCCAAAAGACAGGACGCCATCCACCGCAGCATCCTTGTTGCGCAACTCGGTCACATCGCCGTCAAAGAAGACCGAAACCTCTACAAAACCTCCGGCAACCGCGAGGTGATGATCTTCCCCGGCTCCAACCTTTACGAACGCCGTGAGAAGAACGCGAAGCCCAAACCCGGCCAGGACAAAGCCAAACAACCCGCGTGGATCGTCGCGGGGGAGATCGTGCACACGTCGCAGCTCTTCGCACGCACCGTGGCGAAGGTGCAGCCGGATTGGATCGCCGAACTGGGAGCGCATCTCTGCACCTACAAGCACAGCGAGCCACACTGGAACGAAAAAGCCGGCCGCGTGACCTGCGTGGAAAAAGTGATGCTGCATGGCCTGGAGATCACGCGACGCTCTATCGACTACCTCAAGGTCGATCCCGTCGCCGCGACGCAGCTTTTCATTCGTGGTGCCCTCGTCGAGCATCAGGACACCGCCATCACGCTGCGCTTCTACGCGCAGAACAACGCGCTGCGACAAAAGATCGAGACCATGCTCACGCGGGTGCGCAGCAACCTCGTCTATGCCGTCGAGGAGCGGCTGTTTCGCTTTTACGATGCCCGTTTGAAGAACGTCTCGTCGATCCACGACCTCAATCGCGTCGTCAAAGAACGCACCGAGACCGAACCGCGCTTCCTTTGCGCCACCGAGACCGATCTCGCCGGTGGCGAGGACTTTGAGGCCGATTTGCAGCAGTTCCCCGATCAGGTCTCGCTCGCGAATTCCGTCATCCCCGTCACCTACAGCTACAAACCCGGTCAAGAGCACGACGGCGTCACCGTGAAGGTGCCGGTGCAGCTCGCGGGCCATCTCACCACCGGTCAGGTGCAGTGGATGGTGCCCGGCATGCGCGAAGAAATCGCCGCCGCGCTGCTGCGGGCACTGCCAAAGTCTATCCGCCGCGATCTGATGCCCATCGACCCGAAGGCACGCGAGATCGCCACTGAGTTCGATCCCGGCACGAGTGATTTCCTCGCCGCGATGGCCGCGTTCATCTCCAGTCGCTACCGCATGCGCATCCAAGCCAGCGATTGGGCCCCGGGAAGCATTCCCGCGCATTTGCAGCCGCGCATCGAACTGCACGACACGAAGAAAAACACCGTCGTCGCCTCCAGTCGTGATTTGAGCACGCTGCACGCCGAGGTCGAAAAAGAGGCCCATCGCCGCACCGATGCTTGGGATCGACTTTTGCCGAAGTTTGAGCGTTTCGCCCTGCAAAGCTGGAGCTTCGGCGATCTGCCCGAAAGCATCCTCGTCGAACAAATCGGCCACGCGCAGGTCTTCGGCTATCCCGCCCTCGTTTTGCGCGATGGCGAGGTCGATGTCCGCCTCTTCAAAACCAAGGCCGAAGCCATCAAAACCACTCCCGCCGCCGTGCGGAAGCTTGCGGAGAACCTTTTGGCCAAAGACATCGCGTGGCTGGTGAAGGAGCTGAAGAGTTTTGATGGCAACAGAATGAAGGCAGCAGAATCGAATCAAAAATCATTCTGTTGTCTTCATTCTGTTGCCAAAACTCCGGCTCCGAATGCTTCGCTGCCCGATCAAGCCCACGAGCACATCCTCGCGCACCTGCTGCGTCTCACGCCGCTCTTCCCGCTCACTGAAAAACGCTTTCAGCAGCTCGCCGAAACCTTCCGCCGCGATCTTCCCGCCGTCGTCCATCGCACACGCACGCTCCACGCTCAGATTCTCGATCAACGCGCCAAACTCCTCGCCCTGCCAAAACGCTATCCCGGCCTCGAAGCCGACCTGCAACGCCTCGTTCCGTTGGACTTACTCCTCAAAACCCCGCATGAGCAGCTCCAGCATCTGCCGCGCTATTTGAAAGCCATCCAAGTCCGCAACGAACGCTGGATGAACAACCCCGCAAAGGACAAGGACAAGCAACAGCTCATCACCGACTTCGCTACCTGGCCCCAAGAAGTCCCCAAAGCCAACCACGAAGCCTTCCGCTGGCTCTTCGAAGAATACCGCGTGCAGGTCTTCGCCCAAGAACTCGGAACAGCGCAACCTGTCAGCGTGAAGAGGCTGGAGGCGTTGATTGTGTGATGAAGTTAATCCTGATTGGCCTCACACAAGAGGGTGTAATCGCATCAACCCTGGGATTGTTTCATCAACCATAGGCGCGCCGAGTGCGTGTTGAAACCGTTCTTCGAACGTCGAGTCTTGGCGAGGATATGGATCTTGCGATCTCTCGCCAGAAATACTCACTTCAATCTCGAGATTGGTTGGTAGGAGTCTGCGGATGGTGTTCACAACCGACGTCGCCTCGCTATCCACGAGATATGGGGAAACGCGAACTTCTTTTATCAGATCACCAACATTCGTTTCGAGCGATCGCCCGTTCCATCCTGGCTCATCGTCTTGAAAAGAAAACCGAACTTCATGTTCGTGTGAATATGAATCCTGCTTCACAAAGTATGGAAACCAAATCATTCCGTCGTCATCATCTATAGAGGTTTGATGTTGGCGGTTTTTATACTTGATCCTACCATAAACAACATCTCCTGCGCTGGATAAACAGTTCAATATAGATCGGGCATCGCTTCTGATTGCTACACCCTCTCGGGCATATATTCGCCACTGGGCCATACACTCATGTCGAGATTCGTGCCAGCACCACACACAACGACGACCTGCCAATTCGTCGTGCCAGCACTGAACTAAGTTTGGCGGCAAAGAACTGCCCCTTCTCCAATGTGGATCTCTACCATCAGGTCTTAGCAGCCAGGCACTTGCTTCTCTGAGAGCCTCCTGTCTCTCCAATACAACTCGACAACTAGGCTCCTGAAACGACACACGCCCTTCATTGACATCGTCTTGACGAAGCAGTGAGAGTTTGGGAATGAAGCTCCTGCCCTCTATCAACAGATAAAGGAGCGTGCTAATTTTCATATATCGCCACAACGGAGCCTCGAGCGGCAACTCTCCATCAAGCTTTAGATCTATTGCTGACATAAACCAACATTGTTGAGTCTTTATTAAAGTCATGCTGTAACCAGAACTTCGCAGCAATGAAAATTGAGCCAAGGAATCGCAGCCCACTTATGCTACTACCTCGATCCGGCTAGCCCCCCCTGCCCCGCGAATCACACGCACTTGAGTGGTCAGCCGCTCCTTAAGCAGATCGACATGCGAGATGAGCCCGATGGTCTTACCACGTGAGCGCAGGTTTTCCAACGCACTCAAGGCAATCTCCAGCGTCTCCGAATCGAGCGTGCCAAAGCCCTCATCAATGAACAGCGAGTCGATCGGATGATGCCGGCTCGCCAGCTCACTCAAACCGAGCGCCAGTGCGAGACTCGCGAGGAAGCTCTCGCCGCCGGAGAGGCTCTCCATCGGGCGGTCCGCGTTGGCTTGGTAGAGATCGACGATGCGCAGATCGAGCTCATCTCCCGGCGCGGCCATGAGGCGATACCGCTCCGCTAGCACTTTGAGGTGCTCATTCGCCAGCCCGATGAGCTGTCGCAGCGTCAGCGACTGCGCGAAACGGGAAAACTTCGCACCATCTGCCGAGCCGATCAGCTCCTTCAAGCGGCCCCACCTCAGCGCCTCTGCCTCCGCGGCCTGCAACTCCGCTCCACCGGCCTCGCGACGCTTCCGCGCCTCATCATCGTTTTTGATCTTCTCTTGCAGGACGCCCAGCTCGGTCCGTTGCGTCGCAAAAGCCTCATGCAGCGCCTTCGCTTTCGTTTCGAGGTCGGCGAGAGCTTCCACGCTCAACACCGGTTGCTCAGCGAAAGGTTTCCGACGTGCTTCGAGCTGTTCCAGCTTGGCTCGCGTAGCCGCGAGGTCGGTTTGCAGCTTCGCGAGCTTCGACTCGGCCTCGCGCTGCGTTTTCTCCGCGGCTGAAACGCGGGCTGCATTCTGCTGACGATCTTCCGCGAGCGTTTGGCCGCCGAGCAACTCGCTCAACTGCGTCTTCAACGCATCTGCCTTGGCTCGCAGCGAAACACCTTCGGCCTTCAGTTCCTCCAATCGCTTCGTCTTAGCCACTTCATCGGCCTTCGCGAGCTGGATTTCGCCTTCGAGCTTCTGGCGATCACTGCGCTGCTGCGTGGCTTCTTGCTGCTTCTTCGCAAAAGCGGCAGCGCGTTTCTCGAGCGCGTCGAGTTCACGTTCGATTTGGAGTGGCGACGAATCGTCGCCCAAAGGTTCTTTGGAAAGGCGACGAATCGTCGCCACTCCAGATGCCGCCCTTCGCTCCTCCGCCTCCAACGCGGGCACATCCGGCACGACGATCTCCGCCAGTGCCTTCCGCACCTCCTCTGTCCGTTTCTTCTCCGCATTCACCTCCGTCTCGATCTTCACCAGATCGCGTTCGAGGGCCGTGAGAGAACGCTGGGCTTGCTCATGCTGCTTTTCGAGAGCGGCGAGCAGCTTCCGCGCGGTTTGGAGCTGGCTTCCGGCATTCACCGCCGACTTCACCAAAGGATGCTCGGTGGCTCCGCAAAGCGGGCAGGGCTTTCCTTCCTCCAAATCTTGGCGGTGATCATCCAAATCCGCCACGAGTGCCGCCTGGCGTTCCAACTCGCGTTGCGCTTCGAGCTTCTTCGCGAGCTGTTCCAAGACCTCACGATCCGTCTGGACCTTGGCGAGGCCTTCGGCGGCTTTTTTCGTGCCAGCGGCGACTTGGGCTTCGGACTCGTTCAATCGCGTTTTGAGCGTTTGAGCCTCCGCGTGGCGTTTGCGGCCTTCGGCGAGCTTTTCGTGGGCCATGCGCCACTCGCGCACGGCGACGCGGAGTTTTGGCAATTGATCACCGAGCTCGGCATCGGCGGCGTGTTGCTTGAGCCAGGCTTCGAGTGCCTGCGCGGCATCGAGATGCGCGGCGAGCTTCTTCTCGGCCGCTTCGCGACGGGCGGCGGCTTCTTTTTGATCCTTCGCCCACGTTTGATAGGTCGCGCGACTGTCGCTGAGCTGTTTTTCGAGCTGATCGCTTTGCGCGGCCATGCCGGCGGCTTTTTCCCAGATGGGCTCACGCTGCGTGCGCTGCTGCTTCGCGTGATCGCTGGCGGTTTTGGCTTGGGAAACCTGCGCGGCGGCTTCGGTTTGAGCGGCTTGGAGCTGCTGCGCGATGGTGGCGAGCTTGGTGAGCTCGGCGACGATGCGCGACTGCTCCTGCTGCGCTTGGAAATGCTGGCTGGCGGCGGCTTGCTCGGTTTGCAGGCGCGTGGCATCGGCGCGGGCCTCGATGAGGTCGGTTTCGATCTTCGCGCGGGCTTCGTCGTCGAGCACGGTCACGGCTCCGAGCGCGGCCTTGAGTTGCTCCGCAAGCTTCTCTTTCTCACGATGCGTCTCGTGGGCGAGGATCGAGAGGTCGCGGTAGATCTCGGTGCCGGTGATCTTTTCGAGCAGCTCCGCTCGCTCATTCGGCTTCGCCTTCAAAAACGCCGCGAACTGTCCCTGCGCGAGCAGCACGGAGCGCAGGAAGCGCTGCGCATCCAGCCCGGTGAGCGATTCGATCATCGCATCCACCTCGCGGCCTTTGTCGGCGAGGATTTGCAGCGTGTCCGCATCGGCCAGCGTGCGCTGCACGGGCTTCAAATTGCCCGACTTCGTCTTCCCCAGCCTCCACGTCGCCCGCAGGCGACGCCCGCCCGTCTCGAAGTCCACCTCCGCGAAGCACTCCATCGTGTGCCGGCTCATCATCTCATCCGCCTTCTCGTTCCCGTAACGCGCCGCGCGGCCGTAAAGCGCCAGCGTCATCGCATCGAGCAAGGTCGATTTCCCCGCACCCGTCGGCCCCGTGATCAAAAACACCCCCGCCGCGCTCAACGGTGCCTCATCGAATCGCACCACATGCTCCCCGCTCAGCGAGTTGAGGTTTTGCAGACGGACGGCGAGGAGGCGCATAGAGCTGCTGTGAGATCTATGCGCCGGTTGACTCTGAATTTTTGGCTTCTTTATCCGACAGCGACTCTTCGCTGTTGGCTTGGTTTCCCCTCTCTTCGGACGCTGAGGGGCTTTCAGCGATTATTCGCATTTCTTTGGCTGCCTCGATTGCCCGCTCACGAAGTTGTTTCATCTGTTCGTCCTTCTTCCGAACATCGCTCAAGACAAGCGAAAGGTCTTCGCGGGAGCGAAACCACAAGATATCGCACACATCGATTGAGTCCGTTCTGTCATGATAAATTGCGATCTTCCCCTTCAGCCGTTCCCCATTTTTCACACACTTGAGTGTGATCGTGCCTCGGTCAGTTTTTTGCTGGTCTTCAGTTTCATAGGCCAATGTGAGAATCATATTTCGGAAGCTTCCGCTCAAATTGTAACGCTCACCTTGATCGGCATCTGCCGTGGTGCAGATGATTGTCCCTTTCACTTCATGGCCATGGCGCTCTATAGAGACTGTTTCTTGCCGCTCACCCACAGTGGTTGGGTAAAGGCTAAACCATGTTCCCTCTATTCTAACGTCTTTGTAAACGCGATTTTCAAACCAGGGAATGATTTGGCACGTCCACAATTTCGTGAAAACAAAAACAATGAACGTGGCAAGCACGCCCGACACGAGGCCTGCAATAATGTTGTCTGTCATAAGGCCATTGGGATTGAGGGTTAGTTAATGATGATTAGTTCCTTCCGGCGGAAATACAGATATGTAGCATTGCTGCTTTTGATAGAACCCTTTGAATGTTGCGCGGGCTTTCTCAATTTTTATCCTCCCTCAAAGCCAGCAGCTCATCAAACACGGCGCTGAGTTCATCGCCTTCGATTTGTTTTTCGGTGAGGAGTTCGCGGAAGACGTCGCGGGGTTGGAGGTCGTTGAGGGTGGGGGCTTTGGCTTGCCAGGGGGCGGTTTCGGAGATGGGGAGGTCGGCGAGGACTTTGAGGACTTCGAAGCGGCTGGCGGCGGCTTCGCGGACTTGGCGGTCGAGATCGGGCTCGGGGGCGTCGAGCTTCACGGTGACCTCGGCCCAGGCTCCGGCGGGCACGTTTTCGAGATCGGCGGCCAGCGTGGCACGCTCGGCCTTTACGCGGATGAGCTGGCGAGTGACGGGAATCGGGAGGAGTTCAATCTTCATTCCTCTGCCTCCATTCCTTTGTCTTTCAGATGCGTCTAAGGACAGAGGAATGGGGGCAGAGGAATGGTCAGAGGTTTCGATGATGACGACGGACTTCGCATCGGCGGCCTCGGAGAAGCTGAGCGCGATGGGTGAGCCGCTGTAGCGGATGGTTTCGTGGCCAGCGACGCGTTGCGGTCGGTGGAGGTGGCCGAGGGCGGTGTAGTCGAAGCCTTCAAACACATCGGCGCCGATGGAGCCGAGGTTGCCGATGTGGATGTCGCGCTCGCTGTCGCTGGTGGTGGCACCGAGGACAGTGAGGTGGCCCATGGCGATGACGGGCCGACCCTGCGAGAGCGTGCGGGCGGCGGCGAGCTGCGCGGCGTAGTGATCGCGGATGGCGGTGCGGACTTGTTCGTGAACGGTGGCGATGGTTTCACCGGCGGTGGCCTGGCGGAGGTCACGCTCACGCAGGAAGGGCACGGCGGCGGCGACGCAGCCGCCGAGATCGACGAGGTTGTCCGCACCAGCATGGCCGAAGACATGCACGTCGAAGCGACGCAGCAGGTCACGCGGTGCATTGAGGTGGGAGGCGGAGTCGTGATTGCCTCCGGTGATGATGGCCTTCACCGTTTTGAGATCGGCGAGGCGCTTCAAGAAGTCGAAGTAGAGCGCGACGGCATCCTGCGGCGGATTGGCGGCATCGAAGACATCGCCGCTGAGGAGCAGGGCGTCGATTTTCTCGCTGCGCAGCGTGTCGATGAGCCAGTCCACGAAGGCCGCATGCTCGGCGAGGCGGTCCCGCTCAATGAGGCGGGCGCCGAGGTGCCAGTCAGCGGTGTGGAGGATGCGCATGGGGGGATCTTTTCGTCTGAAAGCGGAACTATCTAACCGCTGATAAGACGCTGATGAAACGCTAATCAATGAGAGCTTGGATTTTATCAGCGTCTCATCAGCGTCTGGTTAGCGGTTAAACGACTTGGCTGTGCGTGAGCACCAAAGTTGAATGCGCTGGCTGCGCCACAGCTGCTCTACGGTATGACTGGTAGCAGCACGCGTGAGGCGTGGTCTTTCTCGTGGAGGATCGTATGCGTGCCGGATTTCGTCTCCTTCATCCAATCGATGGTCTGGGGACCGCCGGTTTGGTTGTTGGGCTCGTAAAGTGGTGCGCCGGTGCTGGAGACGGTGACGCGGAGGCAATGGCCGGTGTTGAGGATGATGCTGGTCCAGCCGACGTGCCATTTGAGCTTCGCGGGCTCGCCGGGTGTGAGGAGGACCTCACGGTCGAAGCCGTCGCGATAGCGGGCGCGCATGGGATAATCCATGAGCACGATGCTGCGGCCGTCGGGATAGACATCGGAGACGCGGAGGATGAAGTCGGTGTCCTTGACGGTGGATTTGACCCACAGCTCGGCCTTGATCTCGCCGGTGATTTCGAGCGGCTTGGTCAGCGGTTCGGTGGTCCAGGTGCGCACATCCTTCTGTTTTTCGAAGGCCTGGCCGTCCTTCGCGCCGAGGAAGGCACGACCGGGCATTTCCATCGGCTTGAGCGGGTCGCAGTCGTAGCTGGTGCCGCTGCTGGCGACGAAGGGCACATCGTTTTTCAAAGCAGCACCTTCGTGAAGGTAGAAGCTGGTTTTTTCGACCTGCGGTGGCCAGTCTTTGGCTTCACGCCACTGGTTGCCGGGCGCATTGGCCTCGCCGAGAGCGCCCATGACGTAGTAACGCACGGCGGGCTCCTTTTCGATGCCGTTGTCGATGCCTTTGAGCCAGTGATCGAACCAGCGGACCATGTGATCGACCTCCGGCCAAGTGGCGTTGTCGGGATAGACGAGTTCGCCGACCTTGCTGCCTTTGTTGAGGCGGCCATGCAGCCACGGGCCGAGCAGGAGCTGCTGCGGAGCGTTCTTTTTGCGGCCAATGAAGCTCTGCACGCTACCCTGCACCATGAAGTCATACCAACTGCCGATGGTGAAGCAGGGAACGTTCATCTTGTCGAAATGCAGGGTACAGTCCTCGGCACGCCAGTAGTCGTCATAGTCGGGGTGCTGGTCCCACTCGCGCAGCAGGTCGGCGTTGTCGGACGGAACACGGCAGTTCGCGCCGAAGTCGGCGAAACGTCCCGGCCGCGTGACGCCGCCGATGCGGTAACCTTCGTGAAACAGGCTCAATCCCGTATCGACCATGTACTGGCATTTCAATGACGGCGGTTGTGTGACCGCGAGGAAGTTCTGCGCGAAGCCGCCCTGCGAGCTGCCGAAGGTGCCGACCTTGCCCGTGCTCCACGATTGCTTCGCGAGCCACTCGCAGGTGTCGTAGCCGTCCTTCTGCTCGCCCCATGCGAGTGCGCGATAGCCGACGTATCTGCCTTCGCTCTTCTGCGAGCCGCGGAAGTTCACCATCGCCACTGCGTAGCCGCGACGTGCGAGATCGGCGGAGTTTTTTCGCGTTCCGGCGCTCGTGAGGCTGGCGTAGCGCTGCTCGAAAACGACGGGCCACTTGCCATCGCCTTCCGGGAGATAGAGATAGGCCGAAAGGCGGATGCCATCGCGCATCGGGATCATGACGTGCTCTTCGCGCACGCCGGGAAGGTCGAGTTTCGGAAGTTCCTGGGCGAACGAGGTCGAAACAAGCGCGAGAAGAGCAAGCAGGCCGGATTTCATCCAGCGAATACGCGCTCATGGACTCGCATCCATCGGCGGATCAGTTGCGGTTCAGCAGCTTTTTGACCTCGGCCTCGGTGTAGGCGCCGGGCTTGCCGGCCTTGTCATTGTAATTCTCGATGATGAGCGGCTCACGCGCGACGCGTTGAGAGCGCGGCAGGGCGGAGTTCGTTTTGAAGACGCTGTCAGCACCGCTGAAAGTGGAGCCGTTCTCAGTGGCCTGCCTGCCACCCAGCTTTGATTTGTCTGTTTTGAAAGTGCCGTCCACGCCCGTGGCCTGCCTGTCGCCGAGCGCGTATGTCATGTCAGCGCTTTTGTTTTTGGACCTGCCAAACCAGCTTTGATCCGTCTTGAACTGCTTCTGCCCGGCATAGGAGTCTCCGCAGTTGAAGGATTTGGAGTGATGCATCTTGTCCTGATACCAGGTCCCGGCGTTGCCCTTGGACTTGGGATTGGTGATGTATTTCTCGAAGCGACTGCGCTGATTTTCATCCGGCTTCAGCATCGAGCGCTGGGCCAGCGACATGCCCGCCGTGTCCTTTTTCGCCTTTCCATCGCCAGCGCAATGACACAGGACAAGACCTGCGGCGGTGATCCAAAGAAATCTCACAGTCGGTTTCATGGTCTCGGGATGTTTTGAGCAGCGGACGGGCGGGCGAGGAAGAGAACCTCCTTCCGGACGGCGCCGGGCAGTTGGAATTTCGGCAGCTCCGCCTCGATGCCGGCCAGTCTGCCCCAGTTTTGATGCAGTTCAAAGATGAGTTTGGCCGACTCGGCGGGCATGGCCCAGTTCATCCGCATGAGGAACATCTCCGCGGCCTCAAAGTCCCGCTGGCGGATGAGGAACCGGGCATAGGCGGCGTAAAGATCCGGCTGGAGGGCGGTGGTGGCGTCGAGACGTTTCACCGCGGCGTCAAAAAGCTCGCGAGCCAGCCCGGGATGGCCGGCATCCTCAAAGGCACGCGCCCATTCGATGGTTTGCGCGCCGCCCGGGAAAGAGAGACGGAGCGTCTCGCTGAAAAGCTCGCGCACCGCCGCATCATCACCCAGGGCATGCGCCACACGCGCTGACAACGGCAGTTTCCGCCCCTGCTCGCGCAGAGTGGGGATTCCGGCGACGGTCTCGCACGCGTCCCAGGCCCACGTCAGACGGCTCTGCGCCAACAGGGCCTCCGCGGCGAGCTCGATGCACACGCGGTCCTTTTCTTCCGTCCTCT
Source organism: Prosthecobacter sp. (assembly GCF_044236155.1). Taxonomy (GTDB): domain Bacteria; phylum Verrucomicrobiota; class Verrucomicrobiia; order Verrucomicrobiales; family Verrucomicrobiaceae; genus Prosthecobacter. The sequence continues at coordinate 219,004 of NZ_JBIIHA010000002.1, read as the reverse complement.
GCCAGGCATGCAGGAAATCTCCGCGAGAGTCCGCGGGAAGCTCTCCCGCGAACGCACTCAGGGCCAGCGCCGCGAGCGGACGATCCGCGCCGGCGCGCGCCTCGGCGCGCAGCACAGACATCCAGCCGGAGGCATGTTTGCGGCCGGATTGTTCGCAAAGCCATGCGTGCATGTTCTTGAGCGTGTCGCGGTCCCGGGTGGTGACGCGAAACAAGGCGGAAATCTGCGCCCGGGCGCTCTCCGGCGACCAGGCTTGGTCGGTGGCAAGCACCTTGAGCTGTTCCAGCCGCAACGTGAAACGCTCGTGGTCCCCCTTGATAGTGCGGTCCGCCTGGGTGAGCAGATTGAGCGCGTCCGCGTAGCGTCCGCTCGCACGCAGCTCGGCGGCGAGCGTCACCACACAGGACAATGACTTCCGCTCGACGCAGACCGCCATCAACTCACGCGCCGCGTCCCAGTCTCCCGCCTGCACGGCGATCCGGCAACGCAACTTCAGGACGTCCTGAGCGATGCCGTCGAGCGGCTCCGTGAGCGGTACTTCGCGCAGCACCTTCTGCGCGGCCTGCATCTGGCCGAGCCGGTGCAGGATCTGCCCGCGGTGCAAATTCGCCTCGGGATCAATGTCCGCGCCAGCCTGATCATTCGCGACATAGCAGGCATGCAGACGCTCCCAAGCGGAAAGCGCGCCCTTGTCATCCTGCATGCGTTCGAGAAGCAGGCCGAGTTCACGCAGGTAGGACACCTCGTGCGGACGGCGGCGTTCGAGCACTTGGGTGAACTTGTCACGGAAGCCCTGGCGGCGCAGTTCCTCCACATTGAAGTCACGGGCGAGGAAGAGGGCGTGTTTCTCACGCAAGGTGTCATCGCCCGGCTGCGGCGGCTTCAGCGGCGGCTCGGCGAGCAGCAGCTTGAGCGCGAAACTCAGCCCGGGCTCGATCTCCATCGCGTTCTCGCACACGCGCAGCATCCAGATGGCGTAATCCGGGTTCGAAGGAGCGCGGTCCGGCAGCATGCTGTAAACAGAGATCGCCTCACGGGCCATGCCCACGGTCTCGAGCCGGCTGCCGAGATTTCCCAGCGTGTCCACCGAGTGCTCCGTGCGGAGGTCCACGGCGGCCAGATGCTCGCGGATGAGGCGCTTCCGTGTCGGGTAATCCACCGCGCGCAATTTGCCGAGCAGTTCATTCACACGCCATTCGCCAAACTCCGAGTCCGAGCGCGGTCCGAGCATGGTGGCGCCGTATTTTTGGGCCATGACCGCGTTCGCGCCATCCACCACGCCGCCGAGTCCCTGCTGGATCATCAGCGCCTGGATCTCGCGTGTCTCCTCCCAAAGGCTGCGCAGGTGCAGCGGCTCCTCGTAGCGGGAAGAACCCTGCGGAATGAGGCTGCCCTTGGACTGCATCATGTCACGCTGCGCCACGAAAGGCCCGGAAAGGAAGCGTCCCAGCAAATCCGCGCCTTTTTGCTCCGCGCCCGCGAGTCCGGCCACGGCCGCCTTGCGGATGGATGTCATCGCCGAGGAACGCGTGCTTTGCAGCCTGCGCCACGCGGCCTGCAGCGCCTCCTCCCGTTCCTGCGCGGAGGCCGCCACTCGGCTCAGGGAAACGAGGCTCAGCAAAAAGGGATCGTAAGTCGTGCGGTAGTTCTCCGCCGTCACCGGTCCGCGCACCGCGGCTTCGAGATAACGCCGCGCGAGGTCCCAGCGCTCCGCGCTTTCCGCGATGCGCGCGAGGAAGAGCGAGTAATCCATCTCCATCTCGGGCGAGTTTCGCGGGAGGCATTCGCCGAGCGCCAGCGCCTCGTCGTAGCGCTGCTTGTCCTGCAGCTTGCGGGTCAGCTCCACGACCGCCGAATTGCGCAGAGCGCGCGAGACACCGAGTTCGCGCAAATCCTCCGCGCGGAAACGGAAGTCCGGCACGTCCACCAGCATCGAGACACACGCATGGAGCAGTTCCGCGCGGGATTTCAGCACCTCGGGCGACCAGCCCTTTTCACCCGCCCAGCGCGCCGCCTCGGCCACGCCGCCGCCGCGCAGCATGAGCCAGACGAGGCAGAAACGGGCCTCCAGCGTCTCTGTCTCGGGCAAAACCACCTTCAGCAGCGTGCGGAACTCGTCTCCAGCACCGGAGTAATAAAGCGCCCAGAGCTTTTCCACGGGATGCGCCTTCGCATCGTCACGCCACTGCCTAGTCCAGGCGTTCAATTCATCACCGCCGTGGGTCCGGCGCAGTTTCGACAGTTCCTCGATCGCGCGCAGACGCACCAGCGCGGCATCATCCGGCAGTTCGGCGAATTCCGCCCGCGGCTGGCCGAGAAAACCGCGCAACGCGTCCATCTCCTTGCGTTCCAGCCCTGGCGCGAAGTCCAGCAACTGCGCCAGATCTCCCGTCGTCACACCGGCGCCGGAACGGCGTGTGTCCGTCAGAGGAAGCGGCGCGCGGATGCCGCTGGCCGGATAATTCCGCACCTTCACCGGCGCGGCCAGCACCGCCTGCAAATGACGCTCCGCCTCCGCCTCGTCCGCGAAACGCAGGCACTTCAGCGCCAGCCGCAACCGCGTGCGGCCGTCCCACGCGCGCACCCGTGCCATCTGCTCGTAAACACGCCGCTCCGCCTCGTCCTGGCCCGTCGTTTGATAATACCGCGCCAGTTCCTCCAAGGCCGACATGTCCTGGGAAAAGCGGCTTTCCAGGCGGCGGCGGACACGGTCCGCCTCCGTGATTTGAAATGTCTGCTCCAGCAGCTCCACCAGCTTCCGCGTCTCCGCCGCGACCTCCTTCGGCGGCGACGAGGCGGCGATCTGCTTCTGGAAATAAATCGCCGATTTCAAATCCGAGACCTTCAGCGCCGCGTCACGCAGTTGATCCAGCGAGAAAGGAGTGTCCGGCGCGGTGTAATACGCCTGCTTCATGCTCGCGAAGGCCTTCACATGGTCCCCGCCGCGCTCAAAGACCTGCGCCAGCGCCTCATGGTAAAAACCGTCGAAGGGATGACGCTGCACACGCTCCAGCAGCGCGCGCTCCAGCAGTTTCAGGCGGTCGCGTGCCACGGTGGGCGCCAGTTCGCCGCCGCTCGCATCGGAAAACGTCAGCCGGTCCATGCAGCGCTTCAGCACCTCGCGGCGGCGTTTCACATCCACTTCACGCTCCAGGATCTGCGCCTGCACCTCCACATGCTCCTGGATGCGGTGCTGCCGCAGCAGGATGTCCGCGTAGTCCTCCAGCAGCGGCATCGCCGCCGGGCCGTCGGCGCGCTTCACCGCCTGCTTCCAGAGCGCCAGCGCGTCCTCCGCGCGGCGCTGCAGGAAATAAATCTGCGTCAGCGCGGAGAGAATCTGGCCTGAGTCTGGAAACTCGCGGTAAACCCGCTCCAGCAGCCGCGCCGCCTGGGTGCCCGGTGGTGCCAGCGCCGTTTCGCTCTTCCAGCCGGGGCTGCTCGTCTCCGCGTCAGAACGCCGTTCCGCCTCCATGAGCAGTTCAGCCAGCCGCAGCGTGTAACGCACACGTCCGGCGGCATCCAGCTCCGACAACCGCCGCAACTGGCGCTCCATCATCGCGTGATTCTCATCCTCCTGCGCCAGATCCAGCTTCAACTGCTCCACCACCAGCGAAACCTCACGATCCTTCCCCGTGGCCGGATCAAACTCCAGCCTGTGCAGCAGCTCATACGCCTCATCGGTCAAATGCGCCCGCAACGCCCACCAAAAGCCGCGAAACACGACCGCCAGCGACTGCGGGAATTTCAAATCTTTGTTTTGCGCCGCCTCCACCTGCTTGCGGGCGAACTGCACGACACGCTCGGGCATCTTTTCGCGTTTCGGCCCGTCTTCCTCCTCACCGCTGCCAAAACCAGCGCCGGTGAACGAATCAGGCAGCTTGAATTCCGAAGCCAGCCCCTGCGGTTTCGCATCCAGCTTCTGATCGCCCATCAGGATCGACAGCATGCGCTCGTCCACGTCCACGCGCTCCTCATCCGTCACGCTCGCCTGCCAGGCCTTTTCAACCCACTCAGCCGCCTCCTCGCTCTCACCCTGTTCCGCGAGGAGCTCCGCCAGCCGCAGCCAGGCGTCACGGCCCGCGCCCGGCTTCGACACCGACTCGCGGGCCAGGATGATCGCGCTGTCGATGTTGTTGCTCGCGGCGAGAAATGACGACGCGTCACCCAGGCGCTTCTGGCGCTCCTCCTCGGTCGTCGCGCCGTTGGTGAAGTCGCGCAGCAGCCTGTCCTCCGCCGCCAGATCCCGCCGTGCCCGGAAAAACGCGGCCAGATCAAACACCGCCTCCGCTTTTTCCGGATCACGCTCCACACGCGCCCGCAGGATTTTCTCCACCACCGTGTCCAGCGACCGCGCTTGCGCGAAAACCAGCGCCTGCTTCTCCACATCCGCGTTGTCCTGCGACTCCAGCAGGCGCAGCAGCCGTTTCGAAGCGCTGTCCTGGTCCCCGCTGCGCAAGTCGGCCTCACAGCGCAGCAGCACGATCGCCGGCAGGTCGCTGCCGTCGTTTTTAAGCCGCTCGTCCAGCAGCGCCGCCGCCTCCGCCGCGCCTTCGTGGTCGAGCAGCGCCCGCACCAGCTCCCAGCGGTAATCCTCCACCTGCGGCACCGTCTTCACCAGCTCCCGCAGCCAGCGCAGACGCTCGTCCAGATCGACCGTCAGCTCAAAAAAGCGCGAGGCATCAAAAAGCGCCTGCTCGGAGGGCGGGACCGCCTTCGCGGCATTCACGAGTGACTTCTGCAATTCCTCCAGCATGCCGAAACGCTCATGTAGGCGCACGCGGCGACGGAAAAAGTCGAGATAGCGCCCGTCGCGGAAATGCAGCAGCGCCAGACCATCTTTCAACGCCTTGTCAGCCTTGGGAAACTGGTCCGCGTGCTCGTAAATTCGCGCCAGATCGTAGAGCGCCTCGAGTTTGCGCTGGGGATCCTTCTCATCAGCCAGCTTTGCGAAGAAGCCCGCCGCACGTTCGGGAAAACCAGCCTGGAGAAGCAACTGCGCCACCTGGCGCGCCAGATCAATGTCCTGCGGCCTCAACTTCGCAGCTCGTTCGTATGCGTCAGCGGCCTCGGCATTTTTCCCGTCAGCGAGCGCCAGGCCGCCGAGCTCGATCCACATCGGCGGCCCCTGCGGATCGTCCGCCGGCACCAGTTCCGCCGCCTTCTTGATCAGCGTGAACGCCTTGGCCGAGTCCGACAGCTCCCGCGCCACCGCGGCGCGTGATTGCAGCAGCGTCAGATTGTTGCCGTCCTGCTTCAGAAGCTCATCATACAAAAGCGACGCCCGCTTCAGATCACCGCTGCGGCGGATGAGATGCGCCTCCACCAGCCTCACCGCCGGAAACTTCGATGACTTTGCCTGCTGCGACACATTTTCGACCAGCAGCTTCGTCGCGTCATGCTTCTCATACAGCGCCCACAGCAGGTCCAGTACCCGTCCATACTCCGGCTGCTGCACGAGAAGGGAGAGATACTCGTTCGCCAGCCTTGTCTCGCGCTCCGACCACGCCTTGTCCGTCTGCTGCGCATGCGCGTTCAGCGCCAATGCCAGCGCCAGCGTCCCCACAAGACGCCTGAAAACCGTCAACTGGCCTGCGATGCGCGGCATGAACTTCACGCCTCGATCATAGACGCCTTTCTCACCCGAGCCAAGAGGCAAGAACCAGTCCGGTGGTCACTGCAGGTGCTTCGAGAACTCCGGTTCCACCTTGCGCAATTCCTCGGCAATGATCTTCGCGATGACCGCGGCGCCATGCTCGCTCAGGTGGGCGCCATCGGTTCCGTTGGTTTTGGTTCCGCCTCTTTTGGAAGGTGGATTGAAGGCGGCGGAACTGAAGGGGCCGAGCTGGTTGTGCAAGGCGACACTGCGGGTGAAGAGATCGACAAGCGGAACTTCCCGCTCGGCGGCGACTTTCGTGGCGGCATCGGCCCAAGGCTTCAACTCGCCGCGAATTTTGTCCTTGCTGAAAACCCGGCGGGTCAGTGAGGTGACGAGGATGGGTTTCGCGCCGATGGCACGTGCTTCCGCAATGTAGCGGATCAAATTCTGGCGGTAAGTCGTCGCGGGATCGGTTTCGTGATCCGGTCCTTTGCCGGGCATGTCGTTGTGGCCAAACTGGATGAGGACATGAGTGGGTTTGGAATCGATGACTTTCTTCCAATTGCCTGACTCGCGGAAGCTTTTGCTGCTCTGGCCGCCGTCGGCGAAATTAATGCACTCAGCATACGGACCGAGCAGTTTCGTGAAAGCAGCCCCCCAACCCGCCCTGTCGGTGACGGTGCCGTCACCCACGAGAGCGACGCGAATTTTCGTTTCGTCGGCGTGAAGGCCGGATGCGAGGAGCACGAGGAGAAGAAAGCGCATTGGCGAGGCTTAACGCGCGACCAGCCGCCATCTCGCACGGTGGATGACGCGGCCGATGTTCAGCCAGCTTTGCTCGAAATCCGTCACCGGATAAAAAAACGCGTCCTCAGGCCACTCCAGCCGCGTGAACTGATGCGCGCGCGACTCAAAGCTCAGCAGCGCGTCCTCAAAGTAAGGCAGGTCATCCGTTTTGAGCAAAAACTCGCCTCCAGGCGCGAGGATGCGCGCCAGACCATCGAGAAACTCGCCCTGATTCACGAGACGCCGTGCGGCATGCTTTTTCTTTGGCCAAGGATCGGGGCAGAGCAAATGCAGGCGCGAAACGCTGCTCTTCGGCAGCAGCCACGCGACGGTGTAGGCGCTCTCCAGACGCATGATGCGGGCGTTCGGAAGACGCGCGGCCTCGATCTTCCGCGCGGTTTTTTCCACACGGCCGAGCATGCGCTCAACGCCGAGAAAATCACGCTCCGGATAGTGCGCGGACATTCCGGTGAGGAAGGTGCCATCCCCGCAGCCGAGGTCGATTTCCAGCGGACGCGTGACGTCAGGGAAAATCTCCTCGCGGCGGAGTTCGCGGAAGTGGTCGGGAGGAATGAAGAGCGCGGACATGCGGGAACTGCGTGCGGATGAGTCGCAGAACCCCACTCACTGCTACTCCTTGAGCTTTTTGACAAGGTACTCCAACGCGCTTTTTGCAACGCCCTCGACTCCGGGATGGTAGAGCTCGCAGCTCACGCCGTGAGCCTTGCAGTGCTCCTGCAGTTTCACGCCGAAGTTGGCCGTGTGAGTCGGGTCTTTCTCATCTTTGCCGAGGTTCGGTGGGCCGCTGAAGGTCAGATGCACGGGCGGATCGTCGGAAGAAACCAAAGCGTACGGCGAATACTCCGCGATCCAGGGTAGGATCTTCTCACGCCCGGCCAGGAAGGCATCAAAAGTCGGGCGTTCTTTGCCGGCGAGCGGAAGGAACGCGTGGGCACCGTAGCGGCTGTTCGGGGTCCACTCCTTCATCTGCTGTGGATCGAGTGTCGTCTGGGCACCAGCCACGGAGGCGCAGTAAAGCCGTGTGGACTCGTGGGCAATCGGGTCGCTGCTCTTCGGATCGGCCATGTCGGGATGAAAGGCCAGCCACAGGCTGCTGCACGCTCCTGCCGAGCCGCCGCTGGCACCGATGCGCTTCTTGTCGATGTTCCACTCCGCCGCCTTGCTGCGCACGGTCTGCAAAGCACGCGCCGCGTCATGCAGCGGCCCTTTTACCGGCGGCACTTCGTCCTGGGATTGGGAAACGTAGCGGTAGTTGATCGAAACGACCGAGATGCCTTCCTTCAGATAAGGCTCAACCGCGACGCCCGCCTTGTCCCCGCCCATCCAGCCGCCGCCATGGATAAAAAACAGCAGCGGTGTCGGCTTTTCGGACTTCGCCTGCCAGAAATCGAGCACGTTCCGCTCATGCGGCCCATACTTGAAGTTCGCCACGGTCGGAGCCGGGTTCTTTGGATAGACTTTCTTGGCCGGGGCCTTCTTCGCGGGCGCTTCGGCTTTTTTCACCGGTGTCTCGGCGGCAAAAGCGATGCTGGTGAGAATGAGCAGGGAGAGTGCGAGTTTCATGGTCGTGTAGGAAGTAAAACTTATTTCTTCAGGGTCTGGATCAAGAACTCCGCGACACCCGCATGCTTCACGTCCGGGGCACCGGGATAGTTGAGCTCGCATTCCGTGCCGTTGGCCCGGCAATGCTCCTGAAGTTTCACGCCGTAGTTCACGGTGTGCGTCGGATCCTTCTGCGGCTGGCCGAGCGCGGGGGTGTCGCTGTACTTCAAATACACCGGCGGGTCGTCTTTGCTGACGAGCTCATAAGGCGAATACATCTTGATCCACTTCAGCACGCTCTCGCGCTTCTCCAAAAACTCGGCGAAGCGGGTGTCGCGGGTCTTTTTGTCATTCGGGTCCATGAAACCGAAGGCGTGGCCGCCGTAGCGACTGTTCGGCGTCCATTCCTTCAACTGTTTCGGATCGAGTGAGGTCTGCGCGCCAACCACCGCCGCGCACCAGAGCCGTGTGGACTCGCGGGCGATCGGATCGCTGCTCTTCGGATCGGCCATGTCGTCGTGAAAGGCGAGATACAGGCTGCTGCATGCGCCTGCGCTGCCGCCGCTGGCACCAATGCGCTGTTTGTCGATGTTCCACTCACCCGCCTTGCTGCGCACGAACTGCAAGGCCCGCGCCGCGTCGTCCAGCGGCCATTTCACCGGCGGCATGACGCCCGCGAGCTGCGCCTGATACGAGTAGCGGTAGTTGATCGACACCACCGAGATCCCCGCGGCGAGGCACGCTTCGAGCTCGCCGGGATTCGCCTTATCCCCGTTCACCCAGCCGCCGCCGTGGATGAAGAACAGCAGCGGCGTCGGATTGGCGGACTCCGCCTTATAAAAGTCGAGCACCTGCCGCTCATGCGTACCGTAGGCAACGTTCGCGACGGTGGGGGCACGTTTAGGCTTTGGGGCGGGTTTGGTCGCAGGGGCGGCACTTTGCGCCTGCAACGATGCGGCGAAGAGAAGCGGGACAAGGACGAGTCGGTTCATATCGGTTGGGCCATCTCAAACGCGGCAAACGCCGCGTTTGATCAAGAACCGGAACCCTGATGCGCAAACTCACACCTCCGGCAGCTCAAAACCGGCGGCGTATTCCTCCTGGCAGAGCTTGTTGGCCTCGGCGGCGAATTCGCCGGTAAACTGATGCGTGGCGGGATCAAAGTCGAGCCATGGACCGACGACGATCTGCTGCGCATTGAGGTCGATCTGGTTGGCAGCGAGATTCTTGAGGAACTCGGCGAAAAGTTCCTGGCCCATTTTGTCGCCTTGCAGGCGTTCCTTGAGTTCCTCGGTCTTCATGGCTTTACCGAGGCGGTAGGACACATTCGCGAGATGCGCGAGACAGGCCGAATGGTGGCCGTGGCGGATGTGCAGCACTTCCTTGGTGTATTTTCCGGCGCGGACGCTTTCGATGAAGTTCTTCATGTGATCCGGCCCCGTGAGGAAGTTCTCAAACTTCGTGATCGCCTTGCCTTCACTGTCATAGGCTTTCGATTCAGCGACGTAACCACCCTCGCAGTGGATCACGTTTCCGTCGCGCACGCCTTTGTAGGGGGCCGAGCCGAGTTTGGGGTTCATGTCCTTCAAGGGCAGGCCGAACTTGTCCATGATGAGCGGCGTCGGCTCATACGGATGAAACGCGATCTGGCAGTTCGCGGTCTGGCCGTCATCGGTGTAGCCCCAGCGATTGCCAAAGCTCATGACGCGCTTCGGCAGCACATCGGGATCGCCCAGCGCCCAGCGTGCCACGTCGTATTGATGCGGCCCTTGATTGCCGATGTCGCCGTTGCCATACGGCCACTGCCAGTGCCAGTCGTAGTGGAACTGCTTGCGCATGATCGGCAGCTCTGGCCGCGGCGCGGACCACAGCTTGTAATCGACCGTGGCAGGCGCTTGCTGCGGTCCGTCCACTTTATCAATGCTCATGCGCAGACCGTGAACGAGCGCGTGGGATAGCGTTGTCTTGCCGATGTGGCCTTCTTTGACCCATTGCATCGCAGAAGCCCAGCCCTCATCGGAGCGGCGCTGCATGCCGTGCTGCACCACGAGGCCCTTCGCGGCCGCTTTCGTCGCCGCAGCCATCAGTTTGGCGCTTTCGATGAGATTATGGCTCACCGGCTTCTCCACATACACATGCTTGCCGTGTTGAAGAGCGGTCAAAGCGATCAGCACATGGCTGTGGTTCGGGGTGGCGATGGTCACCGCATCCACATCCTTGTCCGCGCAGCATTCGCGAAAATCGCGGTAGGTTTTCACGGTGACGTTCTGCTTCGCGAGATCGGCCACTTTTTTGTCGATGACCGCCTGATCGGCGTCGCAAAGCGCCACGAGACGCACGCCCGGAATTTTCAGCAGCTCATTGATATGACCACCACCACGGCCGCGAAAACCGATCACGGCCACACGCACATCTCCATTCGCACCGAGCGGCGCGGCCCAAGCTGGCAATGAAACAGCTCCAGCAAGCGAGGAGGCGAGGAAACGACGACGGGATGTGGTGGGCGCGTTCATGGTGCGGCTATAACGCGACCCGTGAGCTTGCCTTTGCGGAGTTCATGCCTAGCCGTGCTCCATGCAGCCACTGCCCACGCTCAGCGAAATCGAAGCCGCGAAGGCTTTGATCCGTCCGCACATCCACGAGACGCCCGCGTATCGCTGGCCGCTGCTGGAGAACGATCTCGGCTGCGAGCTTTGGCTGAAGCACGAGAATCACACACCAGTAGGCGCCTTCAAGATTCGTGGTGGCTTGGTTTACATGGACGAGTTGAAACGCGCTGAACCCGGTGTGCGCGGCGTGATCGCGGCGACGACGGGCAATCACGGCCAGTCCATCGCGTTTGCGGCAAAGCTGAACGGCCTGCGTGCCGTGATCGTGGTGCCGCATGGCAACAATCCGGAGAAAAACGCCGCCATGCGTTCGCTCGGTGCTGAGTTGGTCGAACATGGCGAACAGTTTCAGGACGCGCTGGAGTTTTCACGCGAATTGGCCGCGAATGAGGGCTTGCACCCGGTGCCCTCGTTTCATCCGTGGCTCGTGCGCGGCGTGGCCACCTATGCGCTGGAGCTGTTTCGAGCTTTGGGTGAGCTGGACGCGGTTTTCGTGCCGATCGGCCTCGGATCGGGCTTCTGCGGTGTCGTTTCAGCAAAAGAGGCGCTGGGATTGAAGACGAAGATCATCGGCGTCGTCTCCGAGCACGCCCCCGCCTACGCGCTGTCGTTCCAGCAGCGCCAGTTCGTCGAACAATCGAGCACCACTCGCGTGGCTGAAGGCGTAGCGTGCAAGACACCGAACAAGGACGCGCTGGAGCATGTGATTCGCCACGCGCACGACATTGTGACCGTGAACGATCATGAGGCCGTCGCCGCGATGCGGGAGATCATCCAGGCCACGCATAACATCGCGGAAGGCGCAGGATCACTCGCCTATGCGGCGCTGAAGAAGCATCGCGATCAATGGCAGGGCCAACGCGTGGCCTGCATCCTGACCGGCGGCAATGCGAGCATGGGCATGCTGCGCGACGCACTTCAGCGCTGAGGAACCCACGGCAGCAGGATGTGCGAGGGATGCTCGGCACCGTAGTAGATCGTGTTCGTGGCGATCACCGTCCGGCGATGCTGCTGGAGCGGCTCACCCGTGTTTGGATTCACGTCGAAGCGCGGGAAGTTGCTGCTGCTGATGTCCAAGCGGACGCGGTGGCCCTTTTTGAAGACGTTGCTCGTGGGATAGAGCTTGATCGTGAAGGGATACACCTTTCCTGGCTCCAGGAGCTTCTCCTCCTTCAGCGATTCGCGAAAACGGGCACGCACGATGCCGTCGGTGAGGTTGAGATCGAAACCGTGCGGCCAGTCGGCGCTGGGCGGATAGACGTCGATGAGTTTGGCGGTGAAATCGGTGTCCAGGGCTGAAGACGAGGCCCAGAGCCTCACCTCGATCTCGCCGGTGATTTCTATATCTTCGGCCAGCGGAGCGGTTTGGAACACGAGCACGTCGCTACGGGCTGACAACGGAATGGGCTTGGTCCAGTTCCAGAATTTTTCGCCGCCACGCTGATCCCACGCGCCCTGCTGCATGATGCCGTCGCCGGAGGAGATGTTGCCACCGATCGTAGGCACCGGATTCTTCGGGTCGAAATCGTAGCTCACTGCCCCACTGCCGTCTTTCCGCTTCAAATCACTCAACAGGCCGTCGGCATGCAGGAAAAACGGCGTCGGCTTCGCACGAGCCAGAGGCCACTCATTTTCATCGCGCCACTGTCCGCCGTGATTGAGCAAGCCGTCCTTCGTTTTGCTGCCGTCGCCCGTGCCCATGACGAAGATGCGGACTTTCGAGGCGAAGGGCGCGGATTTGCCGACGCTGTTGTCGATTCCCTTCATCCAGTGGTCGAACCACTCCTTGCGCCATGCGAGTTCGTTGGGAATCGCGGCCTCGGCACCGAAATCGACCTGACCGTGCTTCGATTTGCCCTGCGCGCCGTGAATCCACGGCCCCATGATGAGATAGACATCGCTTTTGAGCGTCTTCGACAGCGCCGTAAAATTTGCCGCCGTGTTGCCCGCCCACGAGTCATACCAGCCACCCACCAGATACACCGGCATGTCTTTGTAGCGTGATGGATCGGCCAGGATGTTGTTCTGCGCCCAAAAGGCGTCGTCCTTGCCGTGACGCATGGCCTGGATGAGCCAATCCTCATATTCGGGCGCGAGTTTCAGCGGCGTGGAGCCGGGCCGCAGCGGCAAATGATTCAAATAATCCCAGCGATGATCCGCCATTTCCTTCAGTTCCGCCTGCGTTGCGGGATCGAGCGCCGCGTTGCTGCCCTTGCCCGCATTCAGCATGATCCAGTTCCAGAAGCGCATCTCGAATGCGCCCGCGTTGCGCATGCTCTGCCGCCCCATGTTTGAAACAGCATCGACAGGAATGACCGTGGTGAGTTGCGGCACCTTCTCCAGCGCCATCGCATGCTGAGTGCCGCCGACATACGAAGTGCCCACCATGCCGATCTTCCCGTTCGACCACGGCTGCGCGGCGATCCACGTCGCACAATCCGCCCCGTCTTTGCCATCGTCCGTCATCCAGTGCCAGACGCCTTCCGAAGCATAACGACCACGCGTGTCCTGCGCGACGAAGACATAGCCGTTTGCGGCAAAGTATTCGCCGTAGCTCTTCGCGCCGTCCTTGTTGTAGGGCGTGCGGGTGAGGATGACAGGGAGCTTCTCCGTGTTTCCAGCCGGGATGTAAACATCCGTCGCGAGCTTCACACCGTCACGCATCGGCACCATGACGCTTTTTTCGACATGGATGACCGGTTCCTGGGCATGCAGGGAGAAGACGGCCAGGAAGACCGTCGTGAACACGAAGCGCTGGATCATGGCCTTACTCCGCGAGCAGCTTTGCCACCTTCTCCTCGAGACCGCCGCGGGCGTTTGTGCTCACGACCATGCCTTTCTTGTTCACCAGCCACATGGCCGGGATCGAATTGATGCCATACTTTGTCGAGATCTCGTTCTGCCAGCCTTTGCCGTCGAAATACTGCGGCCACTCCATGCCACGCTCCTTCACAAAGGCTTCCAGTTCGGCTTTCTCGGAGTCGAGCGAGATGCCGACGATCTCAAATCCTTTGGGATGCAGCTCCTTGTAGGCTTTCAGCACGTTCGGCAGTTCCGCGACACAGGGTCCGCACCAGGTGGCCCAGAAGTCGATGAGAACCACCTTGCCCTGAAGCTTGGAAAGATCGACCTCGCGGCCGTCCACGGCGGTGAACTTCATCTCCAGCGGCTTGGTCTTGAGGTCGGCGGTCGCCTTGACGCTCTTGATCCTGCCCTCGACCATGCGGTTCGCCTTTTCCTCCGGATAGTCCTTCAAATGCTTTTCCGCCTTCGCGATCCAAGCATTGATGTCTCCGCCCGGAGCATCCGCCGCTTCGAGAGATTCCATCACATCCATCACGCTGGCCTGCGACTTGGTCTCCGGCTTCGCATCACCGGCGCTGAGAATGTCAGCGACTTTGACAGGAGTCTTGGAGGGCGCGGCCACGCCGGCCATCTCGCGAGCGCGGCCGATCATCAGCTCAAAGAGCGCCGAATCCCAACGGGAGGGATGGTTCGCCCCGGCCTTCAATGCGGCGGCATGAGCCGTGTCAAAATCGGTGATGCCCTTCTTCAGGAACGCAACCGCCTCTTCACGCGATTTCGGGCGCTCCTTGGGGTTCTTGATGCCTTCGATGACGTCATTGACCTTCTGCCACTCGGTATCGCCGTCAGCAGCACGAAGAGAGGAGGAAACGGCCAGGACGAGAGTCGTGACCCCGATGCGAAGAAGGCGGTGAGCGTTCATGGTGACAGCCTAAACGGAACCTGCCGCCGCTGGCAATCGTTTACGCGAAGATTTCCAACACCGCTTTGCCCTTGCCGTCTTCGGTGACGTAGAAGGGGCGGCCTTCGATGTCGAACTCGGTCTTCGGGCTGATGCCCATGGCGGTCATGATCGTGGCGTGGAGGTCCATGACGCTGACGGGGTTCTTCGTGGCGATGAGCGGGCGTTCATCGGCGGTTTCGCCGTAGAGGTAGCCTTTCTTCACGCCGCCGCCGAACATGACGACGCTGGTGCCGCCGGTGAAGTGGCGATGCAGGCCGTAGTGCTTCATTTCTTCAAGGCGATCCACTTTGAAGGTGGTCTGGTCATTGGCGGTCGAGCCGGGCTTGCCTTCCATGAGCGCGTCACGGCTGAACTCGCTGGCGATGACGATGAGCGTGCGGTCGAGCAGCCCCTTGGCCTCCAAATCGAGCACGAGCTGTGCGATGGGTGCGTCGATTTCCTTGTGCATGGCGTCCACGGTCGTGTGGCCGTCCTTGTGCGTGTCCCATTGGAAAAAGGGCACGTATTCGGTGGTGACTTCGACGAAGCGCGTTCCTGCCTCGACCAAACGACGTGCGAGCAGGCAGCCGCGTCCAAAGCGGCCGGTGTCGTATTTTTTGCGGCTCTCCTCGGGCTCGAGCGTGATGTCGAAGGCCTCGCGTTCTTTGGCGCTGAGCAGGCGGTAGGCGTTGTCCAGGCTGCGGAGCATGGATTGCTGCTGGTAGTCGCTCATGAAGTCGCGTTGCGGACTTTGATCGACGAGTTTGCGGAAGAGGCGGTCGCGATTGGCGAAACGCTGAGCGTCCATGCCCTTCGGTGGCTTCACGGACTGCGCGGCGTCCTCGGGGAAGGGGAGATTCATCGGGCCGAACTCGCTGCCGAAGAATCCGGCGGTGGTGAAGGCCTTCAGTTCCTCGCTTTCGCCCACGCCTTCGAGCCGCTGGCCGATGTTGATGAAGGCGGGCATCACCGGATTGCGTGGGCCGAGCACTTTGGCCATCCAGGAGCCGATGTGCGGGCAGGCGACGGTTTGCGGTGGCACGTAGCCGGTGTGCCAGTGGTATTGATGCCGCGAGTGCAAAATGCTGCCCAGATCCGGCTGCACGGCGCTGCGAATGAGCGTGCCGCGATCCATGACCTTCGCGATGTTTTCGAGGCCTTGGCAGATTTTGATGCCATCGACCGCGGTATCGATCGCGGGGAAGGTCGAGAGCATCTTCTTCACTTCGAGACCCTTTTCGAAAGGCAGGTAGCCTTTCGGATCAAAGGTGTCCGGCGCGGCCATGCCGCCTGCCATCCACAAAAGGATGCACGCATCGGCCTTGGCAGGCGGATGGGTGACTTTGTCGCCCGTTTTGGCCCAGATGGCGCGCGGCTCGCCCGTCATCCAAGCGGCCGTGGAGGCGGCGGCGAGTTTTTTGAGGAAATCGCGGCGGACGAGGTGCTCTGGCAGGCTGGGATCGAGATCGTGCATGGCATTCAAACGGAACTCCGTTCGGGACGTGTTGCAAACACTTCGACGAATTGCCGCAGTGCCCCAAGATTCCCCGATTGACGTTCGTCCTGCCATCGCCATTTCCATACGCCGTGTTTCCGACCACCCACCATCTGCTGTTTGTGCTGCTGCCGCTCGCAATGGCGGCGCGTCTGGCGATCCGGCCTCGGCCGGCCACGCTGGATGTGGCGCAGGGCGTGATGCGCTTCTGCCTTGGTTTCAGCAAGTGCGTACTGCTGTTCGATCCCCTCTGGCATCTTGCGGGCATGGTGCTAAGCGGCGGCGCTGACAGCCTGAGTGGCGGCGTGGCCTGGATGGGGTTTCTGGCGTTGATGCTGGCGCTGCATTTTCTTCTCACCGCAGCAGGTGATCTGACCTTGGGGCTGTGCGGCATGTTTGGCATCAAGCTGGCGGAGAAGGTGGAGGACACGTTCGAGATGCGCGCCATCACCCGGGGCAAAATCACGCGCCACCTTCTTCTGCTGGTCATTCTGGCCGCCGCCGGCACACTGGCGCACGGCACCTGGCTGCCATTGAAGGCTTTGTTCGCGCCGATGCCGCGCAGCATCGCCACCGTGCTGCAGGAATCGCGCGTCCTGACGGATTTTCATGTCGTCACGATGGTCGCCGCGCTCGCCTGCCTGCTAGGCCTGCCCTTTTCCAGGGATTTTCTCCGCGTGCCGCAACCGTGGAAGGCGGTGGTCTGTCTGATCACCTTCCTGCTCGCGACCGTGATGCTGTGGACTCGTGCCGCCCCGATCTCATGAAACCGACCCCGCAGCCGATCGACCCGAAGAAACGCACCTTCGTGCCGCCTCCGCCTGAGCTGAGCGCCAAGGCGGCGCTGAACATCGTGCGCGTGTTTGCGTGCCTGCTGGCGGTGCCGCTGGTTTTTGAGATTGCCGCATGTTTCACGGCCTCGAAGACAAACCTGGCCGCAGCCACGATGCGCAGCGGCATGCAGTGGCTGCTGACGAACGTTTTGGGCGAAGGCAACAAGGACGTGCACCTGGGCCGCGAAGGCTGGCTCTTTGATCAGCACGAGATCGACCGCCTGGTGCATGTGAAGCGCGCTGAAAACGACCTGCACGCGCGCATGCTCAAACTGGCGGCCGATTTGAAAAAACAGGAGGTAAAGCTGCTTGTCGTCGCGATCCCCGGCCGGGCGGCGCAGTATCCCGAGCAGATTCGCGCTGGTGACTACTCAGGTCCGGTGCGTGTCAAAGAAGAAGCCGCCAGACTGGCCGAACTGACGGCGGCGGGTGCCGACGTGATGGACATGACTGACGCGTTTTGGGATTTTCGCGACCGGCAGGCCGTGTTTTACGCGCAGGACAGCCATTGGACGCCGGAAGCGATGAAGGCGGCCGCGCTGGCCGTGAACAAGCAGGTGCGTGAAAAATTTCCACGCCTCGCCAGCACCGAGACGCCGATCATCAACGCCACCATCCTCGAACACGAGGACGCGGGCGACCTGGCCCGCAGACTCGACCCGCAACATGCGGACCGCCTGCTTGGCACAGAGCCTGCAGACCTGATCTCCATCCAGGGCATCGAGCCGAGCGCGAAATCAGCCGTCGTCCTGCATGGCGGCGGGCTGATGCGGGTATTCGATGATGCGAATCTGAGCTTCGGCGGCGGTGACAAACCACCACGCGCAGGATTTGCGACACAACTCTCCACGCTGCTCGGCAAACCGCTGGATGTGCGCGGCATGCCCCGGGCGGGAGAATCCTACGAGGAGAAAAAACTCGTGATCTGCCTGCTGCCAATGACCGAACTGGTGCCATAGTCCGCGCTTCTCATGCTGCGACTGATCCTTCATTTCGTCTTCGGCGCTGTCTTCGTCTATGCGGGCCTCCTCAAGGTGGCGGACCCGATGTCATTCCTCGACGATGTGCGCAGCTTCGACCTGCTGGGTGATCCCTGGGCCGCGTGGGTGGCCATGGGCCTGCCATGGCTGGAGATTTTCGCGGGACTGGCCGTGATGAGCGGTTTTTTGCGCTCCGGCGGCATGCTGGTCCTGAACGGTTCGCTCGTCGTGTTTCTCATCGCCATCACCATCGCATGGTGGCGCGGCATCGACATTCGCTGCGGCTGTTTCGGCCATTCTGACGCCACCTCAAACTATCGCGACCTCATCCTGCGCGACTTGCTGCTGCTGCTCGCCGGCATCGTGCTCGTGTGGCACGGAAAACCGAAACTTCGCCCATGAGTATGGAACCCAAATACCACTTCGCCTCCGACAACACCTCCGGCGTGTGCCCGGAGGCCTGGCAGGCGCTCGTGGAGGCCAATGAGGGCTATCAGCCGAGCTACGGCGCGGACAGCATCACCGCCGAGGCCTGCGAGACGTTCCGCCGCTTCTTCGAGACGGACTGCGATGTGTATTTCGTCTTCAACGGCACCGCGGCGAACTCGCTCGCCCTGGCCACGCTGTGCCGTAGCTACAACAGCATCATCACCGCGCATGAGGCGCATGTGGAGACGGACGAGTGCGGCGCGCCGGAATTTTTCAGCCACGGCTCGAAGATCCTCCTCGCCCGCAGCCCTCTCGGCAAACTCGACCCCGCCGACGTGGAGCGGATCGTTCTAAGCCGCAACGACCTGCACTTTCCAAAGCCACGTGCGCTGAGCATCAGCCAGAGCACGGAGCTGGGCACGGTGTACCGCCCCGGTGAGATCAAAGGCCTCGGCGCCGTCGCCAAACAACATGGTCTGGCAATTCACATGGACGGCGCGCGGTTTTTCAACGCGCTGGCCGGTTCCGGCTGCGCGCCCGCGGACATCACCTGGCGCGCCGGTGTCGATGTGCTGTGCTGCGGCGGCACGAAGCTCGGCATGGCGGTGACGGAGGCCGTGGTGTTCTTTAACAAGGAGCTGTCGCAGGACTTTCAATACCGATGCAAGCAGGCCGGGCAGCTCTGTTCGAAAATGCGCTTCATCTCCGCCCAATGGCTGCGCATGCTGACGAACGACACCTGGCGCAGACACGCCTCCAGCGGCAACGCGCTCGCCAAAAAGCTCTCCGACGCGCTCGGTCACCTGCCTGGCGTGCAAATCCTCTATCCGGTCGATGCGAACGCGGTCTTCGCGAAGCTGCCGGACGCGATGAAAGCCGGGCTCAAGGAACGCGGATGGGTGTTTTACAGCTTCATCGGCGGCGGCTCGCGCCTGATGTGTTCCTGGCGCACGACCGAGGCGGACGTGGACGCGTTCGTCGCGGATGCGACGGCGTTTGCGTGACGTGAATCACTGCTCACCACATCATGCAAAACATGAACAGCAAAAAACCAAAACCTAAAGCACACGTCAAACTAACTACCTATTGGGGAAACGACGATGCAGAGAGCACCATCAAAGTAAGTCGTTCTCGGTGGAAAGTGATCACAGAAGGAGGTGCCTACGAAACAACAGCATGGGGTTGGTATGAAGGAGGGAGATTCTCCGTCAGCTGGCAGTTTCAAAATGGGAGTTTCTCCGTGCTGGCCGACGACGGGCTTGAATGCATTATCGATTGCCCTATCGAGGAATTAATCGTTCAAACAGATTGAACGACGTCTCCAGAGCAGCCGCGTGCCCCCCCTCTGCAATCACACCGACATGCGCCTGACAAACCGCATGGCGATCTAGTCCCGAAGCTGCTGGCATAAAGATCACTCCAAATTAAGCAGCATGCTCCGTTCAATTGCCATTTCCTGACGCACCAGCTTTGGTTTGATCCATTGGTAGAGGCTGATGCCACCATAAGCGCCGCTAAAGGCCGAAAAACCGGCAACTGCCGACCATCGATCCACACTTGGCATGTAAGACACCTCACGCAGGATCATGCCGGAGATGTAACTGGCTGCCGAAAACCACAGCACGGAAGAATCCTGGGCAAATTCTTCAATTAGCTCATCGGCAGAGTAAAACCGCAGCGCCTTAATTCTCTGCAGATGCGCGGCTGCCTGAGGATTCCTTGGCGTGCAGTTAATCTTTTTGTCAGTGAGCAAACGGATGGATGTGTGACAAACCAATCGCAGCCCTCTCTCCGAACACCAGGATTCAAGGGCGAAAAAATCGCCGTAGGCATGAGGGTTGATGATCTGCATGGCGACAGGGGGTCTGAACTTCACGCTTGCTTACTCACTGGCTGGAAGCCCCAGGCCTGAAGAATCATCCGGTCATCCGTCCAATATCTCACCCGCTGGTAGATGCCACGGCACAGAACGCCGACGCCTTCCTGATTGAGAAAGCAACGCAGATCATGCGCCACTTGCAGGACACGCTCTGGCTTGTCAGTGGCAATCTGGATCACCAAAGTGTCTTCGGCGTTGGAACGGAAATAGCCCTCGGCGTCCAGCAGCGTGAAGGACGGAAACTGCGCCCCCACGCGGATGATCACACCGTGGCGCTCGCCAGCATCCAATCTTGCCGCTGGGGAACGGCTGCCCACATAGATGCTAAAGTGTACGATGTTGCGTGGATCACGCACTCGGTCCGACCACTTGCCCAGGCGGACACGTTTCTTCCCATCGGCGGAGATTAACGTGAGGTGGTCATCCCTGACCTCATACACTGCCAACTGCTGGTATCTGCGGGCCATTTCGAGCACGCGCTTTTCCGAGCACGCGAAGCCCCAACCTGGCTCGACGTGTTTCTCATCGGGAGACATGCCGATCACACGAAAATGCCTGAGCTTTTTGATCTCTTTCTCAATTTCGTTGTCCCGGTCCGAGTTATCTCCAAAGTCACCATCCTTGCCGTTCGGATTCCATCCTGTCAGGATGAAGAAGGAAGATGGCAGGTTATCAGGAATGACTTGGAAGACAGTGGAGTGGAATTCGGCTTTCATGTGAGATTGGAACTGCCCATGAGATTCGTCGATGCATTTCATCCAGCAAACGGCATCCGTGTCATAGCCGCCCATGCGACCATGATGGATCAGCGGGAGCGCCACCATTTATGCCAGTGGTGATAAAGCCTCAGCATTTTGCGTGTAAGCCAGGAAGACTTTCCCGTGACGTTGAAACGGGCAGCGTCTCCTTGCGCCCAGGCAACCACCAAGCCCACCACGATGGTGACCCATCTCTCCCACGAGGTTCCAAGCAGCCACGCATATCCATAGGCCGCCGCCACGATGATTGCCCAAAGCAAGGCCACCACCACCAGGCCGCCTTTGAAACCGAGTTTGTGAAACACCCTCCGCGCCAACGGATTGCACTCCGCGTGCGGACCCACATGCTTCACGGTCGTCCAAAAATCCGCCGCCTTGGTTAGCACCAGGGCAATAAGGGAAAACAGCAGGGCGGCGTCCACCATGTCGCATCCATCGACCCAGACAGCTCAATTGCAGCCATTTTCAGCGCCTAGGTTGACGATTTTTGCGGAGTTCCGTAGGTGCCCGTTGAAACCAACCACACCGCTATGAATGACGCCAAACACACCCGTGAGTCTGCCGCTAAAAGCGACGACCAGATCGCCTTGGAAAATGGCATCTCCTTTCAGAATGCCGGCCGACTTGTCACCGCGCTCGAATGGTTCGCCGATGTGAAACCGACGGGTGGTCGCTTGGACATCCAGGCATCGTCGGCCAGGATGTCCCTGCTCATCGGTCTGAAACGGGCAGAGGAGGCGGTCGATGTGGGGACGCGGGCGTTGAAGCGCACGCGGCATTATTCGGTGTCGCTTGTGAATCAGACATCACGAGCGTTGAATGTGGTACAGGGACCGTTGCCTGCGTTGAACCTTTGCCGCCAGGCACTAAGGCATGCGGCATTTCAGAGGAGTCCGCATCTTTGGTTCTCAGCCGCCGCGTATGCATCGCAGTGCCACCAGTTTGGCCGCAGCCTTCGCTACCTGAGAGGATTCTTCGACTGCTGCGACGAGTCCTTTGGTGGTGATCTGTTCAGTGACTTCGATTTTGCACCGCTGTGGCAGCATTTGCGTTCTGACGCGCTGACTGACGAGGAAAACGCCGCGCTGAGGACGCTGGCGGCGCACCGTCGTCTTTCGGTCGTTGTCGGGCTGCGCTGCCCGCTCAGTTATGAGAGCATCGGCCATGTGCCTCCCGGGTTGCGCCGGTTCCTCTGCCTCAATCTTGGCACCATGAACTGGGTGCCACGTCCTGATGCCTCGCCAGCCCAGCAGGCCACCTTTCAGACATGGTGCGAAGCTGTGCGCCAGGAGTCTCGGCAATCTTTTGAGCACGCCATGAGCAAAGCACTTGCCAACCACACTGCCACGAGCGGAGAATGCGCTTAAATCCATCATGCCCGCCTCCGTCCAGCTCCGCATCAGCGAAGGCACCGCCAAAGGCAAGGTCTTCGATTTCGCAGCGCACGATACCTTCCTGCTGGGCCGCCACCCGGACTGCCATGTGCATCTGCCGGACGATGCCTGCGTCTCCCGCCATCACTTCATCCTGGAGGTCTGCCCGCCGGAGGCCTGCGTGCGCGATCTAGGCAGCCGGAACGGCACCTATGTGAACGGGCGCAAAGTCGGCGGGCGCAAAGAAGGCGAATCACCCGAGGAGGGCGCACGCCGCGCTTACCCCGAGATCACCTTGAAGCATGGCGACCGAATCCAGGTGGGCGACACCGCGTTGGAGGTCACGGTGAAGCAGGCCGCGCCTGCCGCTGCCGCGCCAGCCCTCGCACCGGTGCGCAGCTTCGATGAGTTGAACCCGCAGCAGCTCGCCGACCTGCTGCTCAAAGCCGCCAAAAAAGGCAAGGCACCGCGCCTCGACATCCCCGGCTATGAAATCGAGAAGGAGCTGGGCCGTGGCGGCTTCGGTGTCGTCTTCCGCGCCCGCCGTTTGAGCGACGGCGTGCCCGTCGCCATCAAGGTGCTCCTGCCCCGCGTCGCCGTGCGTCCGGCCGAGCTGGAGAAGTTCCTGAGGGAAATGACCATCACCGCGCAGCTGCGCCATCCGAACATCGTGAAGCTCTACGACCAGGGCCACAGCGAAGGCATCCCATGGTTCGTCATGGAATACTGCGAGGGCGGCAGCCTGTGGGACTTCATCATGAAGCACGGCGGCAAGGTGCCGCTTGAAATCGCGCGGCCCATCATGTTCGACGCTCTGGCAGGTTTGGCACACGCACATGAGCAGGGCATCGTGCACCGCGATTTGAAGCCGCAAAACATCCTGCTCGACCGCGGCGTGGCCCGCATCTCCGACTTCGGCCTCGCCAAAAACTTCCAGCAGGCCGGCTTCAGCGGCCTCAGCGTCACCGGGAACTACGCCGGCACACCGCTCTTTATGCCGCGGGAGCAGATCATCAACTTCAAGCACCTCAAACCGGCCTCAGACGTCTGGAGCATCTCAGCCACATTTTACTTTATACTTACGGGCGCGTTCCCGTATCCGTTTTCGAACAAACGTGACCCGATAGATGTGATTTTGAATGAACCAGTGGTGCCAATTGAACAACGGGATAAAGAGCTTCCAATCGGACTAGCGCGGATGATCAACAAAGGACTGAACCTTGACACAAAACAGAGATTTGATTCGGCTTCAGAATTTCTTGCCATTCTCAAACTATGACTCGTCTCACTCATTCCAAAGACAGCTTTTTCGATCTCTCTCGTCATGATCGCGTCTTGGTGGGGGACATGCCTTATGTGGTGGAAAAAGCTGCTCGTGGCGGCATGGGCTATGTTCTTTTGTTAAATCTAGACACGGAGAAAAACCCAAATCTAACGAGCGCATTTGGATTGAAACTAGCCCTCAAAGTGGTTTTACCTGGCTCGGCAGACGCAGAGGGAGTGGCTTTGTTCAAACGTGAACTGACCGTCTGGTGCGGATTTCGGCACTGGAACATTATCTGGCTTTTAGACATTGTGGACACAGGCGATGCCGGCTGGGCTGCTGCGATGGACTGGGCCATAGGATCATTGGAGGACTTGCTTAAAGCTCGTGGTAAATTATCACTGGCTGAGAGTTCCTACATTATGCTCCATTTAGTTGATGGCCTATCGTATGCATACATCAAAGATCGCGTGCTTCACTTGGATCTTAAACCAGCCAATGTGCTATATCACCTCAAGGTCGACGCGCTGAATGATAAGTCTGCTGCCTCGGAAGATTCCGCTTGCAAGTTCAGGTTCATGATTTCGGACTGGGGAATAGCGTCGATCAAGCAACATAGTCTAGCTAAAATAGCTGGCATGCCCCCTTCTGCCGATAGAGAACAATACACTTTCAACAACTTTGGAACAGCCAACTACATGGCACCCGAGCGGTTCCAGAAAGGTCGCTCTTCATCAGTTGCCTCTGATGTATTTTCACTTGGAATGATTTATCTCAAAATGCTTACAGGCAGCCTTCCTTTTCATACGTCCGAGTCTGCTGCCCGTGCATTAACCTCCGGCTCCTACTTCACCGAAGCTGCTTTACTATTACGTTCAGCGAATGTTCCTAAATCAGTCGGACGACTTGTTTTATCTATGGTTGCAAGGACTCCATCTGATCGACCTAGAGACTATCGGTCGCTTAGGCAGGAAATTATTTCTGCGAACAATCGCGCAACAGGATGGTTTTCCAAGATCGCTAATTGGTAATTTGATATGAGACTCTTCGATTTTTTGAAACCTAAAAAGAGCAGAATTGATGAGCTGAGAAAAAATAAAGCTTTAAAATGGGGCTTCCTTGCGACTGAATTAGAATTTCTAATTAAACAAGCAGCCAACATGATGGCGGTCGGCCGTTCTGAAGATGCAGAAAAGTTGATCGCGCATTTTTTGGATAATTACTTCAATGTTTGTGGAGAAGCTGGTTCGTCAATAAACAGCCTGAGGCATGTTTCATACTTTCTTGCATACAGACTCATTCCAGAATTGGCACATCGAAGGTGGAATGAATTTGTACAACTTTGGGAACCTGGTATCCCTTTTTCAACATACATCGCACTGAGTGGTTCTCTTATCTTGAAGACCTCGATAAACGCGGAGCAATTGAATCAATTCAAGCAAAGCAGTGGATCGCTTAATGATACCACAAGGTATTATATGATGGAGTTTCCCGAGCCGCCACCATTCAGTGATGACGAATTTAATAAATCAATTGAGATTGCAATTAAAGCAAAAACTGGGGAACTTCAGAATAATTCGCCCGAATTAAGTGCGCCGACACTGGGTCCTTATTATGCCTGCGTGCTTCAAAACACATTAACAAATAAACGTGATGTTTATGTCCTTGGTCAGCGCATAGGCGGACATACAACACTGCGACGCATAATCGCTGACGGTGGAAATGAGAATTGTGGTTACGGACCTGCGCCTACCGTCAAAAATTTTCTCTCTTGCCTAGAAAAGGCAGTAACGGCCGATCAAGTATTTCCATTGTCTCGGTCCCCCGATGTAGCCCGTGATTCAACTGTTTCTCAGTTCTGCATTGGCGGGTTTGAATTCTGTAAACCGGATTATCAGCAGATTATGCTTTGGGCGAAAGCTCTAAAGCTGGAACCGGAGGTTGTGCTGGAGCGGTTACTGACAGAACCTCAAGAGTCTTGGCAGCGTCAACATAAAACACAGATTGAACACGGGCGAATCATTAAGCTCGGATGGGATATTGGTTTATTGCCGCTGAAGGCATTCGAGTGGGTGGGTGACCTTGTCATAAGATCGGTAATCTTTTTTGTTCCTGTTGACCAAGAGCCTGCTCATATAAGTATGACGCTGCGCTTGCCTGAACTTCAGCGTTTGTCCTGTGACGGCATGGGCTTGACCAAGCTTGATCTCTCTAATGTACCAATGCTAACTGAGCTATATTGCGATAGCAACAAGCTAACGGATCTTGACCTCTCCAGATGTTTGAACATCACAGATGTATCGTGTGGAAACAATTTAATTTCTGCATTGGACATTGCCTCCGCGCCTCAATTAAAATTGCTGTCGTGCAATAATAACCGTATTAGGAATATAGACCTATCCTCTGCGTCGCAACTATACTATCTGGTTTGCAACGACAACCATCTAACCGCGTTAGACCTTTCCGCAGTTTCGCAGCTCTCCGTGCTAACTTGCTACAACAACCCGATCACTGATTTGGATATTCGTTCCTTGACGAAGTTGACTGTTCTTCATTACGACCAAAGCATTGCTCGTCTGATTCAGCGCCCAGACCAGAACTTTTAATCATACAGCACTCCGACTCGATTTACTCCATGCCATAAGTTTCGCCAAATTCGTTTGAGCTGAGCTGTCTGTAAATCCCGTTCTTCGCCCGACGCAGGGTGACGACGATAACCAAAATTGTGTCATCCGGCTGCTGTGAGGTTCCCCTGGTGAACCTCGCTCATCACAATCCTGCCATCGGCGATGGCCCAGGCGGTGCCCGAGTGGCGGCACTGTTGCCAGCCGCATGCCGAGGCCGTCTGGCAGCACGCCGACCAGCCGGATGTCTGGCATGGCTGAGTCAGCCTCAGCGGGGCCAAAACTTCAATCATTTATTCTGCAAAAAACGAAAGCATCGCGCTGCCTGCTGAAGCGGCGAGCAGGTTCAATGCGGTGGCTGGGCTGCTGTTTGCAAAAAGCCTTTGGAGTCGAGCCCCTCGAAACCTTGAGCAGCCAGTTGATCGCGGAGGCGCTCCAAGGCCGCGGCTGCGGCCTTGTGGACGGCCTGCTTCGAGACGCCAAGCAGCTCACCAATCTCGGCGTAGCTGTGGCCTTCAGCGACGAGGGCGAGGATTTGCTGAGTTCGTGAAGGCAGTGAGGCCAGCATATGTTCCAGCACACGCCGACTCTCCTGCGAGCGGACCTGGCTCAGCACATCCTGAAACTCATCTGGCAGCCGCTGACCGGGCGCAGTGCTGCTCATCGTGGTGAAGGCTGAGAGAGCGGCGTCCGGCTCCAGCACAAACTGCCGGGCGTGGCGAGCCTCCTTTTGATGCAGTGAATTCAGCGCATTCCGAATGGCCTGCGCCGCATACGGCTCAAAGACTCCACGAGCCGGCTCAAAGGCCAGTGCCGCCCGGTGCAATGCTGCCTGTGCCACCGCCCGCACATCGTCCATGCTCACGCCAGGGATGTTCGCATAGCCACCGGCGATTTTATCCGCCAGCGGCAGGTGTGCATGAAACAGGGCTTGGGCGTCAGGCATGGCGTGAAATTTTGGCACGAACCGTGGCCTCGGCAACCACAGCCAGCGTGCGCTTGCTGTTGACGCCGGGCTTGCTCGTCATTCATGGGGCGCCTCCGTGTCCGGAGAGGCTGGGTCTTCGCACGCCTGCCGGAATCGGCCGATCAATTCCATCGTCGCCGCCGGGCTTCGGCGTCTCATGGCCTCTCCCGCCGGTTGCTCGAACATGGCTTTGATGATGGCGTGCAGCTTCTCCAGGCGTTCATCGGTAATCAACACCAGGAGTTCGCGAATCCTCTTTTGGTAAAAGTCTTCCTTGAAGGCCCATTCGAGGCTTTTGTCGTCCTTGTTGTAGCGGTTGAGCCAGGCGGCCTCGCGGTCAGCGTAGGCAAAGGTTAGATCGGCAACGGTCGGGGCAAGGGATGGCATGGGAGATCATGAAGTTGAGGTTTCTTCGTCGGAGGGGAAAAGCTGACGCGCGCCCGCGGCTAGAATCTCCATCTCCCGCGTTGTGAGGCCGAGCTGGTCGAGGGTGATGGGCTTGAAGCCTTCTGTAGCGAGCGAAACGATCGGGCGGGGTGTCGCGTCCGCAGAGGGAGCGGGGTGGATTGCGGCCGCCTTCAGGCGAGGTTTGGTTGTTCGTTTCATGGCTTTGTTGTGGATTGAACATTTGACTCAGGCGGCAAGGGCCATGGCAGGCGGGATAGACGCTGCAACCAAGCGTGAAATAAGCGCGTCCCGTCGCTTCCTGGCAGTGGCGGGATCGGTGGTGCGGAGGGAGCGGCGGACGCGTTGCTTGGTCCCTCGCGGTCCGTGCAGGGTGAAGTGGCACCAGTAAGTGCCGTTGTTGTTCCACAGGTGGTGGTCGGCATTCAGCGCACAGGTGCGCAGTGAAAGGCGGAAGGTGTGGCGTGGTGCTGAGCTCATCGGGTTTCCTGATGGTTGGTTCGACTTTGCGCACCAAGAGCGGACCCGACTTCAGGCCTGTGAGAGCCTGCACATCGGACGAAGACCGGAGCCTTCATCCCGGCACCTTCGCAGTTTTCACTGCCAGGTTGCCACGTCCGTTGCTGCCAACGGACGGTTCTTGATGCTAACGCTGAGATATTGAACCCATCTGGCCGTTTTGACAACTTGGCAGTGTGTCATAAATGAGCCCATCAGGTTGACGATATTTATCGACGCCCGTAGTTGCCTGCATGAACAACTCGGTGGCGATCATCAGCGATATCCATGGCAATACCCATGCCCTGCGCGCTGTGCTGCAAGACATCGCGAACCAGGGGATCAGCAAACTCGTCTGTCTCGGCGATGTGGTGGGCTATGGCGGCAGCCCTGGCGAATGCGTCGATCTTCTGCGGGAGCAGGGCATTCCTTGTGTGCGGGGCAATCACGATGCCATGGTGAGCACCGGGTCGGGATTAGATGACGTCAACGACGCCACACGTCAGTCGATCGAATGGACGCGTGACCAGTTGAGCGAGGACCAAATCGGGTGGCTCGCTGCGCTGCCGATGATGATGCAGGGCGAAGATTACGAGGCGGTGCATGCCTGCCTGCATCACCCTGACGAGTGGGGCTATGTGCTGCGGGCGGACGCTGCCGCGCTGAGTTTCCGGCATCAAACAAGACCGGTGTGTTTCATCGGACACACGCACCGTCCGGCGTTTTGGGTGGAAGGTGATGAGTTTGGCGTGGACATCACTGCGATTGAAGCTTTGAAACCAACCCGCAAATGCCTCGTGAATGTGGGAGCCGTGGGCCAGCCGCGTGACCGCGACGAACGCGCCTGCTACGCGATCTATCGCCGGGATACTCAGGACATCCTTTGGCGGCGGGTGAGCTACGACGTTGCCGGGGCGCAGCAGGCGATCATCCAGGCCGGGCTGCCCGCCTACTTTGCGCAAAGGCTGGAGCTGGGGAGGTAGTGTCAGGATCAAGCCTCCACGGCTTCTTCGTCTTCCGCATCCGACCTGTCCACACGTTTGAAGTGCAACTGCTGGACGCGGCGCAGGTCGGCCTTGGTGGTGGTGACTTCGTAGTCTTCGATGGTGACCTTTTCGCCGGGTTTGGGCAGGTGGCCGAGGAGGTGGGTGACGTAGCCGCCGATGGTGGTGACTTCGTCGCTTTCGAGCTCGATGCCGGCGTGGTCGGCGAGTTCGTAGAGGTTGAAGGTACCTTCGACGGTGAATTCGTTTTCGTTGATGCGTCGGAACTCGCTGATCTCGTGGTCGAACTCGTCCTGGATGTCGCCAACGATCTCCTCGAGCACGTTGTCGAGCGTGACGACGCCGACCGCACCGCCGAATTCATCGACGGCGAGCACGAAGTGGACGTGCTTGTCGAGGCAGAAGCGCAGGAGCTTGTCGATGGGCATCAACTCGGGCACCATGTGCAGCTCGCGTTTGATCTTACGGAGGTCGGGCTGCGGTTTGCCGACGAGGGCGAGCAGGTCTTTGATGTGGATGATGCCGATGGCCTGGTCGAGGTGGCCTTCGACGAGCGGATAACGCGTGTGCTTGCTGTCGATGGCGACTTTGAGGTTCGCCTCGAAGCTGTCATCGGCGTCGAGGGAGACGACGGTGTTGCGCGGCGTCATGACATCGCGGGCGCAGCGGTCGTTGAGGGCGAGCGCGTTGAGCAGGATGTCTTTTTCAGTTTCCGTCACTTCTTTGGACTTCTGGCTTTCGGCGACGATGTGGCGCAGTTCTTCTTCGGAGTGGGCGATCTCGTGCTCGGAGACGCTGGTGATGCCAAAGAGGCGCAGGACGAGGTTGGTGCTGTTGCTGAGCAGCCAGATGGCGGGACGCGTGCAGATGTAGAAGATGTGCAGCGGCCGGGCGACCCAAAGCGTGGCGGTGAGCGATTTGCGGATGGCGAGCACCTTCGGTGCCTGCTCGCCAAAGACGACGTGCATGTAGGTGACAAGCGCGTAGGCGACGAGGATCGAGGTGAGGCTGACGGCAGCCTCGCTGGTGATGCCGATTTTGAAAAGGAACGGCTGCAGCACGGTGGAGACATACGGCTCACCGAAAATACCAAGCGCGATGGAGGTAAGCGTGATGCCGAGCTGTCCGGCGGAGAGGTAGGCGTCGAGGTTTCGCGTGACCTGGCGGGCGAATTTCGCGCCGCGCACGCCGTCGTCGATGGCGGCCTGCATCTGGCTGTCACGCACTTTGACGATGGCGAACTCCGCGGCGACGAAGAAGGCGTTCAGCAGCACGATGGCGAGGATGATGACGACACGCCAAAAGTGGAAGGCGGGGTCCGGATGCCATTCGTGAGCGAGCTCGGCGGTGGCGTTGGCGAGGAGCAAGGTCATTGGGGGACGCGTCGGGCCTTACAGCTTCTCGTAATTCCCATCACAACGTTTTTCGAGGATGGTGAAGCCGGCGGCCTTGGCGTCGGAGACAGAGAGAGGTTTGGTGATCTTCGGCGTGCTGAAGGTGGAAATCAGCTTCTTCACCGGCTGCTTGCATAGAGGACAAACTTCCAAGGCGGGCCTGCTCATTGGACGACGCAGGTCGAATCCTCTGCGGCAGGCAGCGCATCCCTTTTCGGGAGCTTCCGCGATGTAGGAGTAGGTAGGCATGAGGTCGTCGATGCGCAGCCTCTCTCCAGGCGGCCGGCAGAAAAACGCCGGACCGCCAGTTCGGACGAGGGGATTACCAACTGGACTTCGTCACACCAGGAATCATGCCCTGGGAGGCGAGTTCGCGGAAAGTCATACGCGACATCTGGAAGCGGCGGATGAAAGCACGACGGCGGCCGGAAACACGGCAACGGTTGGTGAGGCGCGTCGGGCTTGCGTCACGGGGAAGGAGGGAGAGGCCGACGTAGTCGCCCTTCGCCTTCAATTCAGCGCGAAGCTTTGCGTACTTTTCGACGGTTTTACGTTTGCGCTTTTCGCGCTCGAGCCAGCATGTTTTTGCCATAGGGGCGCGGAGTCTGCCCCAAAGCCCCTGATTGGCAAGTTAAATTTCCGCTGGCGGAGAGGGCATTTCACGCTAAATCCCCGGCCACTATGGTCATCTTTTCTGGAATGGTTCTCGCCGGCTGCCTCCTGTTTCTCGGGGTTCTCGTTTTCACCTACCTCGCCAAGGGCTGAGAGCGGCTTCTGAGAACTTATTGATAAAGGAAAGTCGTCAGCGGGCTTGTCGCCGAGGCTTCTTCTGTGCCCTCGCTAAGACCGATCTCATAGGCGCTACGACCGGCCTCCACGGCCATTTTGAAGGCCTGCGCCATGCGCACAGGATCGGAGGCCACGGCGATGGCGGTGTTCACCAGGACAGCATCCGCCCCCATTTCAAATGCCTCCGCCGCGTGGCTTGGCGCGCCAATGCCCGCATCCACCACGACCGGAACCGTGGCCTGGGTGAGGATGATCTCGATCTGCCGGCGCGTCGTGATGCCCTGATGCGAGCCGATGGGAGA
Source organism: Prosthecobacter sp. (assembly GCF_044236155.1). Lineage (GTDB taxonomy): Bacteria > Verrucomicrobiota > Verrucomicrobiia > Verrucomicrobiales > Verrucomicrobiaceae > Prosthecobacter. The sequence continues at coordinate 187,708 of NZ_JBIIHA010000002.1, read as the reverse complement.
CCCGAGTGGCATCACGGTGGCGGTGCCCACATCCTGAAGACGGCGGGCCAAAACAGGGTCGGCATTGATATAAGGCAGAACGGTGAAGCCCTCCTTCACGAGGATTTCGGCTGCCTTCAACGTCTCAATCGGGTCCGGCAGCAAGTAGCGGGGGTCGGGGTGGATCTCTAGCTTCACCCAGTTCGGCAGACCGGCGGCGACCGCGAGCCTGGCGAGGCGGACGGCCTCCTCGGCATTCATCGCTCCGCTCGTGTTTGGCAGCAGGAGGACGTTTTTCGGGATGAAGTCGAGGATGTTGGCAAAGGGATCCCCCTTCCCGGTCAAATCCGCCCGGCGCAGCGCCACGGTCACGATTTCCGTCTCGGAGGCGATGATCGCATCACGCATGAGTTCGCCGCTCGCAAATTTTCCGGTCCCGAGCATGAGTCGGGAGTTGAACTGGCGGTTGGCGATGGTGAGGGGCTGATTGGACATGCTCTAGGGAGAAAAACGTTGGTCGATTCTTTCAGCAATGCCATGCGGATCACGGCGGTGATCCTGCACGGCTCGCACCAGCACCTCTGAACCCGCCATTATCTCATAGTAAACGACAAAGTAAGGAAACCTGCCGCGTGAGATCACCTGGCGGTAGATTCCCCGGCTTTGCGGGTGGATTCCAGCCTGGGTTGACAGCCGGCGCAGACAATCAATGAGAAATTCCTCCACCTCGGCTCCTAGCCCGGGTTCCTGGTCGTCATAGAAGTCCGCTGCCTCCGCAATGTCTGCCTCGGCGGCCAGATCGACAATGACCTTCATGACCGGGCGGATCTGCGTGCGCGCAGGCGGTCTGCTACCTCGTCCAGAGGCAGGGCCGCGCTTTCCCCGGCGTTCAGGGCGGCCTTGCGTTTATCGAGCATTTCCCAAGGCCATGGCAGTCCGGCCCACTTCCCATCCTCACTTTCGACACGCAAAACCTCCTCCAGCAGAAGCCTGTCCTCGACAGAGAGTTCGTCGATGCGGCCTTTGAGTTCAGCAACCGGGGCTGGAAGCGTGGCAGTCATGCGTCAAGACTAGTCTGCGGGCTGGCCAAATCAACTCAGCATCACCCGCTGCAGCAGCTCGGCCGTCGGCGTCTGGATGCCGATGTAGAAGTCGCCGAACTCGCCATACTGGGCAGTCACTTCGTCAAAACGCATTTCATAGACGATGCTTTTGATCTGGAACACGTCGTGCGCGAAGAGCGTCACGCCCCACTCGTAGGCATCGAGGCCGGTGGAGCCTGTGATCAACTGGCGGACCTTGCCAGCATACTTGCGGCCGGTCTTGGCGTGGCCGCCCATGAGCTCGCGGCGCTTCGCGAATTCGTTCGCATACCAGTTCGCGCCCACATTGCGGCGCTTGCTCATCGGGTAGAAGCAGAACACCTGCCAGTCCGGCATGTTCGGATAGAGGCGGTCGTTGTAATACTTCGTCATGTGGCCCTTCCACTCCGCGAGGCGTTTCTCGAAGGCCTCCGTGCCCGGCACCAAGTTTTCCGCCTTCTCGATCTGCGCTTTGAACTCATCCTCCGTCTGAGAATATTCGGTCCATTCCGTCATTGAAAGGTAGCTGTAGGTCGGAGTCAGGACGTCAGGTCCGAGCGCCAAGCTGAGCTGCTTCTCAAACTTCTGCGAGTCATGCAGGTCGGGCGTGATGAGCATGAAACCGAGCTCCGATTTCGGAGAAACCATCGCGAAGGCGAGCAACTGCGTGCCTGGATGCCTGCGGATCGCTTCGATGGTGCGCGTGAAGTTCTCCCGCCGCTCCTGCCGCTCCTCCGGCGTCAATGCCGCCCAGTAGCCGTGGTCGATGTTGAAAAACAGGTGCTGCACGGTCCAGCCCTCCTGCGCGATGAGCGGTTTGGATTCTGTGGGGCCGTTGGAGGTCGGGAACGAGGTCGGGATGAGCATGGTCGGCTTGGATGGGGTGCGCCTTCCATACGCTGGAAATCCAGCGGCTCAACGAACGATCCTTGGCTTTTGCTGCGCTTGCGTCACGGAAAACGTCACTTCTTGTCCGCAGCCAAGCCAAGAGACCGGATGGATTCCTCAGCCGCCTTCGCGTCATCCGTGCCGGGCACGGCTTTGATGATTGCTTGAAGCCGTTTGAGCGCGTCCGCCTTGTCACCAAGCTCGGCGGAGGCGCGGGCGATGTTGTGCTGCACGATCCAGTCACGCGGCGCGGCCTTCTCGGCACGCAGCAGATATTCCCGCCCTTCCTTCCATTCTCCGCGATAAAGATGGCGGATCGCGGCGAAGTTGAGCAACTCGACATTTTCGGGCGCGAGTTCGAGCGCCTTCAGCGCGCAGTCCTGCGCGGCCTTGTCCGTGTCATCCTTCTCGAAGCTGTACAGCCAGCGAATGCGCGCCTTGACCTCATCCAGGGCCTTTTTGAGCGGATCGCCGTCAATCTTCGCATTGTCGATCCAGCGCAGCGACTTCGGGTCTTTGGCCGTCATGGCCAGCAGGTCGAGCGCGGCGTTTTTCACCGTTCCCGTGTCTTTTCGACGTTGTGCCATGGCCATGCGGCCCACGAGGATGTCGAGACGTTGAGGGAACTTCTTCGCCGCCGCCTCAAGGATGGCCTCGGCACGCCGGATCACCTCTGGATCGGGCCCTTCCGCGATGGAGCCGACCTGTTTTCCCGTTTTCGGATCCGTCAGCACCGCGATGGCATCTTTCTGATCTCCCGCCACGATGTTGACCATCTGCGCAGCCTTCATCAAGGCATTGGCCGGCAGGATGTAGGCATCTGGATTGTCGGGCTCCTGCTTGATCCATTCCGCGTGACGTTTTTCGATCTCGGCGACGCCACGATGCTTTTCGCAGAACTCGTTCACGCGTTCGCTGAGCAGCCGCAGGTCGGCGGCGAGGCACGATGCGGCACCGAGCAGCAGGTAGAGGAGGTGCTTCATGAAAAAATGGGCTTACTCACAGCCGATATCATACACCTGCACCTTCTTCGCGATCGGCAGGAGCGTCTCCTTCACGGCTTTTTGATGCACCGGATGCTTCTCATAGGCGTCCATGTCCGCCTTGCTGGCAAAGCGCATCACAAAGCCCACGTCGAAGCTGTCATCGACGATCGGACGCTCGCTCGCCACGGTGGTGCCGACGCTGAGGTGCTGGATCTCTTTGATCTCGGCCTGGAACTTCCGCGCGGTGGCGATCAACGTGGCGCGATCAGCGGCGTTGCCGGGACGCTTCAGCCACACGAGCACGATGTGCTCGACTTTGCCCTTGGCGGTCATCTTGCAGCCGAATGGGCAGGTGGTGCAGGAGCTCAAAAACAGCGAAACAGCGGCGGTGAGGATGAGAGTGGCGTTCTTCATGGCGTTCAGTAGCCTGACACAACATGAAAAATCCGTCGAGACTGTTTCTGCTGCTTTTCGCCTTCTCCGCCTGCGCCGCGCAGGAGGCCTTTGACCGCCTGACCTTCCACGCGGCACCGAAGCCGCTCTCAAAAGATGCGAAGGCGAGCGACTGGCCGCGCGTGCTCGGCCCCACCGACGATGCAATCTCGCCGGAGACGCATCTGTCGAAAAAATGGGCCGCAGGCGAGCCGAAGGCCGTGTGGGAGGTCGCAATGGGCGAGGGCTACAATTCGCCCGCCATCAGCGGTGATTATTGCGTGATCTTCCACGCGCTCGAAGGCAAGGAGACCATCGAATGCCTGCATCGCGAGACCGGAAAACGCTTCTGGTCCCACGAGTATCCGATCTCGTATCAGGACCGCTACGGCTTCGGAAATGGCCCGCGTGGCAGCCCGGTGATCGCCGATGGCATCGTGGTGACGTATGGCGTGACGAGCGAGCTGCGGGCGCTTGATCTGAAAACGGGCAAGCTGCTCTGGAAACACGACCTGCGCACCGAGATGCACGTGCCGCAGGATTTCTTCGGCGCGGGCGGCACGCCGCTCATTCTTGATGGTCGTGTCATTCTCAACGTCGGCGGCAAAAAAGGCCCGATCGACGACTCCGAAGGCCTGCGTGATCGCAAAGAGCGACTTGCTGAGCCCGGCGTGAGCGTGGCGGCCTTCGATTTGAAGAGCGGAGACATCGTGTGGAAGGTCGAGGACGCGTGGGGCGCGAGTTACGCGTCACCCATTCCCGCAAAGCTGCACGGGCAGCTCAAAGTGCTCGTCTATGCCGGCGGCGAGAGCGATCCAGCCACCGGCGGCCTCATGTGCATCGATCCGGCCAGCGGGAAGCTGCATTCGAAGTTCGCGTGGCGTGATGACGAATACATCCAGGCCATCGGCACCTCGCCCGTGGTCATTCCGGAGAAGAACCGCGCTTTCATCACCACCGCGTATCCGAAGGGCCGCCCGCTCGGGGGCGCGATGGTGGAATACGACGCCGAATTCCAGCCCAAGGAGGTGTGGCAGTCCAAGAAGCTCGGCGTGCACTGGATGAATCCCGTGTATCACGACGGCCATCTCTACGCCATCGACGGCGAGACGGAGCCGAAGTCCCGCCTCGTCTGCGTGAACGCCGACACCGGCGCGGAGGTGTGGGAGCAAAAGATCGAATGGGACGATGCCGAGTTCAGCAAGCAGACCGGCCGCGCCAATCCCGTCCGCCTCAGCATCCTCCGCGCGAGCTTGATGAAGGTCGATGGAGCCTTCCTCTGCCTCGGCGAGATCGGCTCCCTGCACTGGCTCGACCTCAGCCCCGCCGGAGCCAAAGTGATCGCCCAAGCACAGCCCTTTTACGCCCTCAACACATGGAGTCTGCCCGCATTGAGCCACGGCCTGCTCTACGTGCGCCAGCAGCAGAAGGATCTGATGCAGAAAACCGGCGAGCGGATCATTTGCCTCGATTTGAGAGGAGAATGATCATCAAACCGGCCCGCAAGGCCTACCTACTCATTTCTTCATCGCCTCCACCACGAACGGTGCGAACTCGCGGTAGCTCCAGGCGCTTTTGCTGAGGCCCCAGGCGGTGTCTTGTTGGTGATTCGGATCGATTTCGGCGGTGATGAAGTCTTCCTGGTGGCGGCGGCTTTGGACGAGGATCTCGCCGTGCGGGTCCATGACGTAGCTGTCGCCGTAGCCGATGCCAGGATTGCGGGTAATGCCGGATTTGGCGGGATCGAGGACGACGTTGTTGCCGCGGACGAAGTAGATGCTGTTTTCGCAGGCGCGGGCGGCGTGATCGGCACGGACTTTCATGAAGTGGGAGATGAGGCCCTTGTCGCTGATGTAGTTGAAGTGTGGGGCGAAGATGATGCGCGCGCCTTTGAGCGCGAGGATGCGTGCGGGCTCGATGTAGCCGCCGTCAGCGCAGATGAGGACGCCGAACTTGAGGCCGTCGATCTCCCAGACGGGAAAGTCGCGGCCTTGCTTGTGAAACTTCTGGTAGGCGGCGCATTTGCTGTAGAGGCCGAGCTTCTGGCCGTGATGGGCGACGACGACGGTGTTGTAGAGATCGCTGCCACGCAGTTCGTTGAAGCCCGCGATGGCCACAGCGGCGTGGCGGGCGGTGACATCGAGAATGCGCTGCATCTGCGGTGAGTCGGCGGCGAAGGCGCCTTTACGAGCGAGGTCCTCGGTGTCGGGGTAGCCGGTGAAAAAGCACTCGGGAAAGGAGACGATCTTCGCGCCCTCGGCGTCGGCACGTTTGAGGCCCTCCTCGAAGCGGGCGAGATTGTGCTCGAAGTCGCCGGCCCAGGGCTCGAACTGGCAGTGCGCGATTTTCATGCGGTCTTAACGGGCTGGCTCCAGGAGATTTGGCAGAATGGACGAAGTTCCCGCTTGGCGGAAGGAGGCCGCTTTGATAGCGTCGCGTTCTTTACGAAAAAGATGAACCGCGAACTTATCATCCGCCTCTGCCTGGCCGCGCTGGGCATTCTGATCATCATGTTGTTCTGGAACGCACTGAAGGAGGCCAGCGACGGAATGAAGCTGGTCTTTGTGATCGTGGTGGGGGTGGTCGGAGGCATTCTATGCGTGAAGTTTGTGATCCCGTGGATCGGCGACGCGATGGGGGAGGCCATGTTCTCCTCCGGGGAGAAGGTGGAGCAGGACGAGATGACCAAGGCGGCCGCCTGCATCTCGCAGGGCGACTACGCCGGCGCGATCGGCCATTACGAGAAGATGCTGGAGGAAAAACCGGACGACCCCTTCCCCGTGGCGGAAATCGCGAAGATCCACGCCGAACGGCTGCATGACGCGCAAACCGCTCTTCAGGTGTTGTCGGATCATTTGCAGAGCAAGGACTGGCCGGTGGATGACGCGGCCTTCATCATGTTCCGCATCGCCGACCTGCATCTGACCCAGCGGCACGATTTTGAGGCCGCGCGCGACATGCTGGAGCAGGTGATCGGCAATTTCCCGAACACACGCCACAGTGCGAACGCGCACCACAAGATGAGCGAAATCGAACAGGCCCAGTACAAGCTGCTGATGGAGCAGCGCGCGAAGGGGGCGAACGCCTGATGTTTCCAAATCAAAGCGGCCGATGCTCGCCAAGCTCCATTCATGGACACGGGCAAATCCGCTGATGGTGCTGGCCGTGATGGCTGCGGCGGGCATTCTCGCGGCCGAAACGATTCTTTCCACCGCAGCAGCATGGTGCCTGGCTCCGGCCGTGCTCATGCTGGGAGTGGCGCTGTATTCAGGGCGTTCCGGGCTTCTGCCGCCATGCGCGGTCCTGGTGTTTGCTTTCATCCACAGCACCCGGATGGCGGAAACCTTCGGCCACCATTTGAGACTGGCTTTGCAAAAAGCGGACACTCCGCTGCCCGCCACGATCCGCGGCAGCCTGCTGCCGGATTTCGACACGACTGCGGACGGACGGGCGCACGCGCTCTGCACGACACAACAAATCGAGATACCGCAGACCGGCCTTGTGAGCGAACAGCAGGCCGTGCTGCTCGTGCGGCTGCCGCAGGGCGCGCGCTTTCCCGGCGCGGGAGTCTTTGAGCTGCGCGGGGAGATTTACCTGCCGCGCGCCTCGTCGAATCCGGGCGCGTTTGACGCCCAGGAATACGCGCTGCGCATGGGGCGGGTGGCGCGCTTCGAGGCGGAGACCCTGCGCCGTGTGGCTGACAACAACGAGGCGCTCTGGTGCGCTTTTTTGGAGACAGCGGAGCATTGCCGGCGCTGGATCGGGGCCAGGCTCACCCAGGATCTGGAGGATGATCCGGAGACTGCGGCTGTGATCCGAGCGATGGCGCTCGGTGTCTCGGCGGAGGCCGACGAGGAGATTGAGGACGCCTTCCGCAACAGCGGCACGCTGCATGTCTTTGCCGTGAGCGGGCTGCATGTGGCGCTGCTGGGTGTGATCGCGCTGGCCCTGCTGCGCCAGATCGGGCTGCGGCGCGGGTTTTCGCTGTGGTTGATGATCGGCATCGTGTTCGCGTATGCGTTCATCACCGGCTGGCGTCCCTCGGCGGCACGGGCGGCGCTGATGGTTGCCATTTTCATGGGCGCGCCTGCGCTGGACCGCGAGTCCTCGCTGCAAAACAGCCTCGGCGCGGCGGCCCTGGCGCTTCTCGCGGCGGACACGCACCAGCTTTTCATGCCGGGCTTCCAGCTTTCGTTCGTGGTGCTGTGGTTGAGCGTCATCGGCTCCGTGCCGCTGCTGGAGCGGCTCATGCCCTTCACGCGTCTCGATCCCTTTCTGCCGCCGCAGCTCGCCAGCTTCAGGCAGCGGGCATCGAGCCAGTTGCGCCACTGGCTCGCCGCGAATGTGAGCGTCTCCACCGCCGCATGGCTCGGCAGCCTGCCGTTCATCCTCGGCCATTTCCAATCCGTGACGCCTGTGGCGGTGATCGCGAACTGCGTGCTCGTGCCGCTGTCGTTTCTCTGCCTGGGAGCCACCTGCCTGAGCTTGTGCGCGTCGGTGATGCATCTCACCGGGGTGCAAATCATCCTCAACAACGCGAACTGGGCGCTGGCGAAGGCGATGATCGCCTGCGCGGCTTGGTTCGCGGATTTGCCGGGCGCCAATTTCCACTTCCAGCCCAACGCGCCGCGAAACGAAGCGCCCGCCGTGTGGCGCGTGCTCGAGCTGCCGCATGGAGCCGCCGCCAATCATCTGCGAATCGCCGACGCACACTGGCTGCTCGACACAGGAGATGAGACGGGCTTCCGCCGCGTGCTGCGGCCCTACCTGCGCTCCAGCGGCGTCAATTCGATCGCCGGTGTGTTTCTCAGCCACAACGACGCCGATCACGTCGGCGCGATTGAGAAAGTCGTCGAGGTTTTCGGCACGCCGCGCCTGTTCACCAGCACGCAGGAGCCTGGCGGGAGCGACTCGTCGCTTTCCACCCTGCGCAGGGTGATGGACTCACCGCATTCAGCCATGCTGCGGAAGCTGCGGGTCGATGAACAGGTGCTTCTTTCGGATGATCCGGCGTTCAAAATCACCGCGCAATTGCTGCATCCCTCGCAGGAGATTCAAAACGCGCGCGGAGACGACCGCGCCATGGTGCTGATGATGCATCTCGGCCCGTGGCGCGTGCTGTGGGTTAGCGACGCGGGCTGGCTGGCCGAGAAAATCCTCGTAAACAGCGCCGCCGACCTGCGCTGCGACGTGCTGATCCGCAGCCAGCATGAACACGATCTCGCGCCCACGACCGAATTTCTGCTCCGATCACAACCACAGCTCATCATCTGCGGCGGTGATGCGCGCCAACCCGAGGTGAAGATGCCCGAATCACTCCTCCAGCACGCCAAAGCACACCACATCCCGCTGCTGGACACATGGAGCGACGGCAGCGTCGAGATGCGCTTTCAAAAGCATGAGCTGCATGTCTTTCCGGCAGGCAAAGCGGAAAAAATCATCCTGAAACCACGCGGGTGACCTGCGGTGACAGCCTCACGGCGCTGCGTCCGGCCGTGTGCCGAGGCGTGCGATGATGTCGCCCATCTTGTTGTTGCGGATGACCTCCAGCTTCACCTCGCTGCCGGGCGGCTGCGTGCGGATGATCTGCAAAAGATCCCCTGGAGAGCGGAAGGCCATGCCCTGAAACTTGGTGACCACATCCCCGGTGCGCAGGCCCGCCTCGGCGGCGGGCGAGCCGGGGCTGATGTCCGTGATCAAAGCGCCACGGCGTGAGGTGCCCCATACCGGGTCGATTTCCACCGGCTCGCTGCTGACCTCGAGCCCGAGATACCCTTTGCCCGTGGTGCCGCTGACCCCGGCGGCGTTTTTGGTACCTTCCTGGATCTTCGCCATGATGCTGTCCACGACGCTTTTGGCCTCATTGGAAGGCACGGCCAGCCCCACGCCCTGCCAGGCGCGCACGCCCTCGTCCCCGCGGTAGATCGCCACGTTCACACCGATGATCTCGCCGCGGATGTTCACGAGCGGACCACCGGAATTGCCCGGATTGATGACGGTGTCGGTTTGCAGGTAGTCCATCTGGCTGTCGCTGAGATGCCGGTCGCGGGCGCTGATGATGCCCTGCGTGACGGTGCCGCTGAGTCCGAAGGGATTGCCCACGGCGAACACGATCTGGCCCACGCGCGCCTCGTCGGAGTTGGCGAATTTCAGCGCCTGAAAGTCCACGCGATTGCTCTCGATCTTCAGCAGGGCGATGTCGCGGTCAGGACTGGCCCCGAGGATCTGCACCGGGTACTTTTTGTTGTCGTTCGTGGTGATCTGGATCTCCGCCACGCCTTCGATGACGTGGAAATTGGTGACCACATGGCCCTCCTTGCTGATGATCACACCGGAACCGAGGCCGGGCACGACCTGCGTGCGCTCGCCGATCAGTCCAAAGAAAGGATGCCAGCGCATCTCTCCCGGCCGGACGGTCTTTGTCGTCACGCTGACGACGGAGGGCAGAACGGCAGCGGAAAGCTTGGTAAACTCGTCATTCAGACGGCTTATCAGCGGCAGTTCGTCGAGCGCCAGCTTCGACTTCTCCGGCGCGGTGAACTTCGCGGCGGTTGGTTTCTCACCGCTCAGGAAGTCGGACAGGCCATACCCCTCGCTGTCATGCCGCCACCATGAAAACAGCATTGCGGCCAGGATGAAAATGAGCGCGGTGAACAGCAGGCGGCGGATGTTTTCCATGACGAAAAATGCGCCAGCGGCGGAGAACTTCCAAGATCAAACTTCCATGACATGCCTTCGAGGCAGCCGGCTCACGCTGCTTTTTTCGGGCAGATGATGATGAGCTTCTGGCGCGGAGCGGGAGGAGCGGGGGGCTCGGTCAGAGCACGGCTGATCGCGCTGGTGATCTCCTCGGGCTGGAAGGGTTTCGTCACATAATCACACGCGCCACGACGGATCGCCGTCACGATGTCCCTCGTCTCGGAACAGGCGGAAACCATGACGAAACGCGTGCCGGGGGATGCCTCCCGGGCTTCGCGAATGATTTCCAGGCCGTCCACATCGCCGAGACGACGATCCACCAGTGCCACCTCGGGATTCAGCTCGCGGATGGCGTCCAACCCCGCGCGTCCGTTGTCGAAGGCCATCACATCGTGCCCTTCAGACTGGCAGAGGGTGGAGAGCAGCTTCAGGACAGGTGGATGATCTTCAATAACAACGACATTTGCCATAATGAGTCGATTTTTAGCATGCGCGGCCTTGCACGGCAAGGCACATGTAAGAAACTTGTAATGAGCAGCTGCGCCCGACGGCTTCCCATTTGCGCCTTTGGCTTCAATCCGTCATTCTAGCGCCCCCATGACTTCCGCCCAGCTTCGTTACTGCCCTGATCTCTACAACTACCAGCGCCGCGAGACGCGCCCGGTCATGGTCGGCAAAGTGCAGATCGGCGGCGGCGCTCCCATCGTCGTGCAAAGCATGCTCACCAGCGACACGCGAGACGCCGAGGCCTGCGTGAAGGAGGCGCTCGGACTCGCCGAGGCGGGCTGCCAGATCGTCCGCGTCACCGCGCAGACGCGCATCATCGCCGAAAACCTCCAGCACATCCGCGACGGCCTGCGCAAGGCCGGTTGTGATGTCCCGCTGGTCGCCGACATCCATTTCAAGCCGGACGCCGCGATGGAAGCGGTGAAGTGGGTCGAAAAGGTCCGCGTGAATCCCGGCAACTACGCCGACAAGAAGAAGTTCGCGGTCAAGGAATACACCGACGAGGAATACGCCGCCGAGGTTGCCTACATGGAGGAGCAGTTCGTCCCCCTCGTGAAGGAATGCATCCGCCTCGGCCGCGCCATGCGCATCGGCACGAATCATGGATCACTCAGCGACCGCATCATGAACCGCTGGGGCGACACGCCGCTCGGCATGGTCGAGAGCGCCCTCGAGTTCGCCCGCATCGCCCGTGCGCAGGGCTACCACAACTTCCTGTTCTCGATGAAGGCCAGCAACCCGAAGGTCATGATCGAGGCATATCGTCTGCTCGTCGCGCATCTGAACAAACTCGGCGCGGACTGGAACTATCCGATCCATCTCGGCGTCACCGAGGCTGGCGACGGCGAGGACGGCCGCATCAAGAGCGCCATCGGCATCGGTTCGCTGCTCGCGGATGGCATCGGCGACACCGTGCGCGTTTCACTCACGGAAGACGCAATCTTTGAGATCCCTGTGGCCCAGCAGCTCGTGAAGCCCTACAACGAGGGACTTCCGGCGCAATTTGAGCGCATCCAGAACGCACCGCCGGTCAGCTACGATCCCTTCGACTATGTGCGCCGCGAATCGCAGACAGTCACCGTCAATGGCGTCAAGCTGGGCGGCCACGAAACCGTTCCGGTCTTCACTTCCCGAAAAAAATGGGACGCCGTCGCCCACAAGATCGACAAGCTCGGCGACTACAAGCCGGAGATCGTCATCGAGGACAGCGGCGCGATCGAAATCGACCCGCGTGACGACGCGGCCATCCACAACCTCAACGCCAGTGCTGACGCGAAGCTCGTCACGATCAAAGACGGACTCAAGCTGCCCGTCATCGCCGCCTACCGCCTGCTCGCGGCCAGGATCGACAAAAAGCATCCGATCCTCCTCAAGGACACCCTGCAATCCACCGGCAGCGACGACTTCACCGAGAACCTTCTCGTCGCCGCGACGAACATCGGCTCCTTGCTCTGCGACGGCATCGGCGACGCGGTCATCGTGAACGGCGAGGAAGCGCCCGGCCAGTCCCTGCGCATCAGCTACAACATCCTCCAGGCCGCCGGCGTGCGCATTTTCAAGACCGACTACGTCGCCTGCCCGAGTTGCGGCCGCACGCTGTTCAACCTGCAAACCACGACGCAGAAAATCCGGGCCGCCACCGGCCATCTCAAAGGCGTGCGCATCGCCGTCATGGGCTGCATCGTCAACGGCCCCGGCGAAATGGCCGATGCCGACTTCGGCTACGTCGGCGGCGCTCCGGACAAGATCAATCTCTACGTCGGCAAGACCGCCGTGAAGTTCAACATCCCCGAGGAAGAAGCCGTCGAGCGCCTCATCGACCTCATCAAAGAACACGGCCGCTGGTTTGATGCGCCCGCATCCGCCTGACGGCCTCGGCGTTTGATTCAAAGGCGAAATCGGCGAGCGGCACCTCATCGAGCGGGCAAATCAACGTCTCCATGACCTCGGCGGGGTCGGGATTCAGATCGCCGAAATCAGGGACGCGGGCAACGTAGAACAAGTCAAGCGTGGGCCACACGAAACCCTGGAACAGGTAGCGGTTGTTCAGCGTGCAGACGTAGGTGTAGGCGCTGGCGGGCAGGTCGAGGCCGGTTTCCTCGCGTGTTTCGCGCGCGGCGGCCATCTCGCCGGTTTCCCCGGGTTCGATCACGCCGCCGGGCAAGCCGAGTTTGCCGAGTCCAGGCTCATGAGCACGGCGAATGATCAAGATGCGGTCTTGGGCGTCGAGAATGAGCGCCACGGCGGCAGGAATGGGTGTGATGAAATGGCGGAAGCCGCATCCGGCGCAGACGAACTCGCGGTCGCTCCGGATGATCCAGTCGTTCGCGCCACAATCGCTGCAAAATTTGAAGGGGGACTCAGCCATGCGGCCTCCTGTGCCGCCGATGCGACTGCCATGCCAGCAGAAAGACCAGCACGCAGCCCGCCTTCATCACCAGCAGCCACCACGGCTCCCACCACGCGCCCGTCCGCGCCTCGATGAGATCGGAGACGCCGAACACAGCGAACGCGCACGGCAGCAGCCAGCGCCACGGCCCTGGCATGCGGAGCTTCATCGCGAGCACCAGCGCGATGACGAACCACAGGCAGGCCTCGGCCTGGTTGAAAGCCGCGTGAAACGCGTCCGCCTCCTCGTCGCTCATGCCGGCATCGTCCCAAGGCCGGGCCGCCATGACAAGCCGTGATTTTCTTGGCACGGGCGGCTTCTCTTGCCAGAATGCCGCCCGATTCCAACCTCATGAGCAACAACCTCCTCCAGTCCTGGCTGCGCCTGCCCAACGGGGAGCGCCATGAGCTGAACGGGACCTGCACGATCGGACGCTCGCCGGACAACCACCTGCCGCTGCCGGACAACGAGGTCTCCCGCCGCCACGCCATCATCCAGGCGCAGGGGGAGCGCGAATTCTGGCTGGTCGATCTCGGCAGCGCGAACGGCACCTACGTGAACGGCCGCCGCCTGTCGCAGTCCGTCCGCCTTCACAACGGCGACATCATCCGCATCGCCAGCAACGAGCTGGAGTTCGCCACGGAGATTCTCAGCGCCATGCATCCGGCCGGTAAGCAGGCGATGGCCTCCACGATGATCCACATCCGGCAGGCGCAGTGCTGGTTCATGGTGGCGGACATCATCGGCTCCACGAAGCTCGCGCAAACCCTCTCCGCGTCCGAATATCCGCGCATGACGGGCAGTTGGTTCAAGAACTGCCGCCAGATCATCGACGACTGCGGCGGCCACATGTCCAAGTATCTCGGCGACGGCTTCTTCTGCTACTGGGACGACACGGACGACAGCGCGATCCAGGTGCGCCAGGCCGTGGCACGGCTGCACGAGGCGCAGTTCAAAGCAAGCCCGCCCTTCCGTCTAGTGCTGCACTTTGGCGCCGCCGCGCTCGGTACCGTGCCGACGATGAACGAGCTGAACCTGCACGGCCCGGAGGTGAATTTCGTCTTCCGCATCGAGAAAGTGGCCTCGTCGCTGAAGCAGTCCGTGCTTTTCAGCGAGGCCGCGATGAACCGCATGCAGGCGGAGAACGAGGTGCGTTTCGTCGGCGAATGCGGCGTGGAAGGCTTCTCCTCGAAGTGCAAGTTTTACACGCCAGCGGCGTGATCACTCCAGCGCGCTCGCCGTGCCGTCAGCCTGCTCCGGCTCCGAAGGTAGCATGAGCGAGATGAAGGCGGCGGGGATGAAGAGAAAGCTCGCGCAAAGCATCGCCGCGCGCACATCGGGGATGGTTTGATACACGCCGAAAAAGACCGTGCCGCCCGCGGCGATGATGCGGCCGAAGTTGTAGCAGAATCCGGCGCCGGTGGTGCGCAGCAGCGTGGGGAAGAGCGGCGGCAGGCACATCGTGAACAAACCGAACACGCCCTGGCAGGCGCCGATGAGCGCGAAGAGCCACAGCGTCGCGCTCCAGCTCCACGTCCAGTAAAACGTGGCGAACATGACGGCAAAGTAGGCCAGCAGCATCCAGAAGATCGTGTTCCGATAGCCCATGAGCTTCGCTAGGCCGCCGGCGATGAAATTTCCGATGATGGAGCCGAACATGATCCACATCAGCGCCGCGCCCGCGGCCTCCGCCTGGCCTTGTTTGGTCATCGCCATGACCTCGGGCAGTTGCTTCACGACTTTCGCCTGCCAGAACAGGAAGGCCCAGTGCGCGGTCAACGACACGCCGCAGATGATCAGCACGCGCCATGTCGTGCCGCGCACGGCGGGGCCGAACAGCTCGCTGACGCGCGGCGCGGCCTGCTTGCCACGCGCTTCCTCCCATGTGTCCGTTTCCGGCACCGCCTTGCGGATCCACACGGTGATCAGCGCGGGCAGGATGCCGACGAGGAACAGGTATCTCGGCTCCTGGCCGGACAGGATCCAATGCGCGAGCACGGCGAGCAGCACGCCGAAATTCACCGCGCTCTGCAGCACCGCCGCGATCCACGGCCGCCATTTCTTCGGCCAGGTTTCAGACAGCAGCGACGCGCCCACCGCCCACTCGCCGCCGATGCCGAGCGCGGAGAGGAAACGGCACAGCATGAGGTGCCACCACTCCGTGGCGAAGTAGGACAGGCCGGTGAACAGCGCGTAGGTCAGGATCGTGAGCATCAGCGCCTTGCTGCGCCCGAGCAGATCGCCAATGCGGCCGAAGAAACCGCCGCCGACCGCCCAGCCGACCAGAAACGCGGCCTGGATGATCGAACCCTTCACGCCCACGTCCGGCGCGTCCTGCGGAAGGTTCATCAACTGCGCCACGAACACGGTCCACACCAGTGTGTAGAGGTGCATGTCGAGTCCGTCGAAGAGCCATCCAAGCCAAGCGGCGATGCCGGACTTCCATTGATGCGGCGAGAGATCGCGCAGATGCTTGATTTCTTGGGTGGCTGGCTGGCTCATGCGGGCGCGAGTCTTTCGCAGGCCGCCCGGAATGGCAAGCTCTTTGCCCCCGTTCGTCATTCCTCATTCTGATTTCGTCATTGCCGCGCAGCCGCCCTATCCCAGAACCTTCTTTCGCACGATCTCCGTGACCATCTTCGGGTTCGCCTTGCCCTGGCTGGCCTTCATGGCCTGGCCGGTGAACCAGTTCATGGCCTTCTCGTTGCCGCCTTTGACCTCGGCGACCTTGTCCGGGTTCGCGGCGAGAATTTGCTCCACGATGGCCTCCAGAGCACCCGTGTCGCTGACCTGCTCGAAGCCTTTGGCCTTGATGATCTCGGCGGCCGGTTTCCCGGTCTCGAACATCTCGGCGAAGACTTCCTTGGCCTGGTTATTGGAGATTTTTCCAGCCTCCACGGTCGAAACGAGCGCGCTGAGCGCCTCCGGCTTCACCGGGCACTCGCTGATGGTGAGCGAGCGTTCATTCAGCACGCCGAGCAGATCGTTGATGACCCAGTTGGCGATCTTTTTCGCCGGAACTTTCGTGTCGGCTGCCACGGCGGCCTCATACCACGCGGCGAGCTCTTTTTCGCTCGCCAGCACACCGGCATCGTAGGCGCTGCAGCCGTAGTCCTTTTCAAAACGGGCCCGTTTTTCGTGGGGAAGCTCGGGAACGTGCTGTTTCACCTTCGCCACGAGATCGGGCGTGCGCACCGGCAGCAGATCGGGATCGGGGAAGTAGCGGTAGTCGTGCGCGTCTTCCTTCGAACGCATGAGCGTCGTCTCGCCGAGGTCATCATCCCAGCGGCGGGTGCTTTGCACGAGCTTCTCGGGGTTGCGGCCCTCCAGAATGTCGATCTGACGCTCCGTCTCGGCCTTGATGGCGCGACGCACGGCGGACATCGAATTGATGTTCTTCAGCTCGATCTTCACGCCCAGCTCCTTCTGGCCCTCGGGACGCACGGAGATGTTCACGTCGCAGCGCAGGTTGCCCTTTTCCATGTCGGCATCGCTCACGCCGCCGTAGATCAAAATTTGCCGCAGGCTGGTAAGGTAGGCGAAAGCCTCCTCAGCGCTATCGATGTCCGGCTCGCTGACGATTTCCATCAGCGGCGTGCCGGCACGGTTGAAATCGAGCGTGGTGAACTTCTCGTGATGCGTGGATTTGCCCACGTCCTCTTCAAGATGGATGCGCGTGAGCTTCACCACCTTGCCCGGGTTCGCGATGTTCTTCTGCGCATCCTTCGGATACGCGAGATCATACAGCGGCACGCCGCCGCCAAGGCAGAGCGGCAGGTCGAACTGCGTGATCTGGTAGTTCTTCGGCATGTCCGGGTAGAAGTAGTTTTTGCGGTCCCACTTCACCACCGGCGGCGTCGTGCAGCCGAGCATCAGCCCGGTGAGGATCGTCTTCTCGATCGCCGCCGCGTTCAGCACCGGCAGCGCTCCGGGCAATCCCAGGCAGGTCGGGCAGGTGTGCGTGTTCGGCTCCGCGCCATACTCGACCGGGCAGGCGCAGAACATCTTGCTGCGCGTCGTGAGCTGCGCGTGAACTTCGAGGCCGATGGTGACGATGTATTTGGGCATGGCGGAACGGGGCAAGCCAAAGCCGAAATCGCGGACGGATGCAAGGGCGAAGCTGGGAGTGTCCTGAGGAAAGCACTTGGACACCCTGCCCCAAGGGCGTATTTTCACACATGCCCGCCGTCGCCACCCGTGATCTAGCCAGCCTCATTGCCGAGGAAGCCGCCGCGCTTCCGGCGGACAAGCAGTCCTCCGTGCTCGACTATGTGCTGTTCATCAAGCAGCAGTCTGGTGCGAAAATCGAACCCGAGGAGGATGGCGACGCCATTTGGGAACGGCTGCTGTCCGATCCTCAAAAAACCGCCCGGGTCGCCGCCTGGGCTGAGCAGGCGATGAAGGAAGGGCCGGCGGAACCACTCGACATTTCCAGAATGTGAAATCATTGTCGATCGAAGTCTTCTGGCAGCTCTACCGCAAGCTCCCGGAAGATGTCCGCGAACTGGCGCGGAAGAATTACCAGCTGTTCATGACGAATCCCGACCACCCGGGCCTGAATTTCAAAAGCTGCACGGTGCTGGTAATTTCTGGTCTGTGCGCGTCGGTCATGACTATCGGGCTGTGGGACAACGCAACGGTGACACCATCACCTGGCTATGGATCGGCGCGCACGCGGAATACGACCGCATGTTTTAATTCAAGCGCACCGGCTGCGGGCGCTGATAAACGACGGAATCCATCGCTTGTTCAAGCGCCAATCCGCTGAGCACCGGCGCCAAATCGGGATGATTGGCGGCCGCCTCGACTTTTTTCATCTGCATGAGGCCGGCGAAGTCCTGGGTTTCGATGGCCTTCCGCACCGCCGGGTCGTAGCCGAGCTCGACGATCATCGGATGATTCAGCGCGGTGGCGGCGGCGGGGCTCTGCGCGGCGAGGCGCTGCCACATGCTGCCCTCCGGCCAGAGAATGAGCAGACGCGCCAGATTGGCAGTCGCCTTGAGGTCGTAGGGATCGAGCTTCGTCGCCAGCTTGCCGATGGGCGTGCCGTCCATGCGCTGGCTGATGCTATGCCACCAGGATTTGGCCTGGCTCTCGAGCGCGCCGCCTTTTTTCATCATCTCGGCGGCGCTTACCATGCCTTCGAGGTTGCCCATGAGACGCAGCACCATGGTGGCGATCCACAGCAGCGCCCCGGACGGCAGGAAGCTCATCAGCATGCCCTTCCAGCCCGCCGCGCCGCCGGTGAGCTTCATGAAGCCGAACCCGGCCAGCAGGAACAACCCGCCTTTGCACAAAAAGTACGTCAGCAGCCCGGCGGCGGCGCAAAGCAGCATCAGATGGTCCGTGCTCATCTGCGACGCGCCGAAGAGCTGCGTGCGATGGCGGAAGACGTAATATGCAGCTCCGACGGACACGGCCAAGGTCAGCACGCGCATGATCTGCTGCATCACGCCCTTCACAAAAGCGATGCCGGCCGCGAAGCACATGAAGCCGATGGTGCCCCACGTCACCCAGGTGCTGGAGGGCACTTTTTGGACGGTTTCGAGCACTTCGGCGGTCGTGGGCATACGTCACACCGTAACCTTTTCCGCCGTGCTGTCTCGCAGGAAAATGACGAATGAAGAATGTCCGCCACCTTCAGGCGCTCATTCGGTATTCCTCATTCTGGTTTCGTCATTGTCGTCTCTCAGCACAAATCCTGCATCGCACGCAGCTTCGCATGCGCCGCGCCGCAGGTGAGCAGTTCCTCGGCCAAAGACTTGCCCGCAGGCAGGTCGGCGGCCTTGCCGGTGATCACAAAACCCGCCGCCGCGTTCAGCACGGCGATGTCGCGCTTCGCGCCCTTGATCGTTCCCGCCAGCACGCCTTCAAGAATGGCCGCGTTCTTCGCCGCATCTCCACCGACGAGGTCTTCCAAGGATGATTTGCCGAAGCCGAGTGTCATCGGGTCGATACTCATCTCGCTCAGCCGGCCATCCTTGAGTGCGCAGACCTCGTTCACGCCGAGCGTGGACAGCTCGTCCATCCCCTGCCCCGCCCCGGCGCTGCCATGCACGACCCACGCGCCCTTGCGGCCGAGCTGCACCAGGATTTCGCCAAAGGTACGCGTCAGTTTCGGATCGAACACGCCGATGAGCTGGTAGTCCGGCCGGCCCGGATTCAGCAGCGGCCCCAGCACGTTGAAAATCGAGCGCTGGCCCTCCGCCGCGAGCATCTTCCGCGCCTCTGCCACCGCCTTGAACGCCGGATGATACAGCGGCGCGAAAAAGAAGCCGAGACCGATGGCTTCGATGCCGCGCACCACGCTTTCGACCGGCAGGTCGATCTTGATGCCCAGCGCCTCCAGCACGTCCGCGCCACCCGCCTTCGAAGTGATGCCGCGGTTGCCATGCTTCGTCACGCACACGCCGCCTGCGGCCAGGATAAACATCGCCGTGCTCGAGACATTGAAGAGATGCAGCTTGTCACCGCCCGTGCCAACGACATCGAGCATCGGCCCCGGCAGCTTCGCGCGATCTAGCTTCGGATCCACCGCCAGCTTCAAAAACTCGCGCACAAACGCCGCGATCTCCGCCGGCGTCTCGCCCTTCTTTGCCAGCGCCCGCAGAAAGTCCGCCTTCATCGCCGATCCGACCGCCGGATCGACCAGGCAGGCCGCCGCCTCGGCGATCTGCGCGTCGTTGAGGTTGGTCTTGGAGAGAAGCGGGTTGGTGAGCAATTCCATGCCGCGATTCAATCACCAAAATCCCGGCCTTAAAACCACGAATGTTCACTAATTCTCTACAATGTCAGAATGGCATGACAACACGCGTTCCCACTGCCTCATGAAACAGCTCCTCAGCGTCATTCTCATCGCAGCAGCGCCGTCCTTTGCCGCTGATGTCGAATCCCTCCAAAAGCTCGGTGCCAAGGTCACGCAAACCGCCGGAGTCGTCACGCAGGTGAATGTGAAGTGCGACGCCTTCACCGAGGCCGATTTCAAAACGCTCGGCAGCTTCACCACGATCAAAGATCTCACCATCAGCGGCAAGACGATCACGGATGACATGCTCGCGCTCCTCACCGGCCTCACGGAGCTCGAACGCCTCAGCAGCGACGGCATCCAGCTCACGGACGACGGCTACAAGCACTTCGCGGCCTTCAAGAAGCTCAAATCACTGTCCTTCTTCCACCCTGCGTTTCGCTCGGAAAAATTCACCGGCAGCGGCCTGGCTGAACTGAAGGCGCTGCCAAACCTCGAGCGCCTCACGTTCGCCGGATCCACCGCCGGCGATGCCGCGCTGGAAGCGATCGGCCAGCTCACGCAGCTTAAGGAATTCCGCACCTGGCACACCGCGCAGACACAGGCGGGGAATGCGCCCCTTGCCAAGCTTTCGCTCACCGGTCTGCGCATCGGGCAGCGTCTGCCGGAGTGGGGCAAGGACTCGCCTGTCAGCTTCGACGAATCGACGATGGAGACGATCTCGAAGATCAAGACGCTCGAATCCCTGGAACTCACCGAAGCCCGCCTCACGGCCAAAATCATCCCGCACCTCAAGGCCCTGCCAAAGCTCGCCAAATTGAAGATCGAGACCGTGGACATCTCCGACGCCGACGTGGAGGCGATCAAGGCCGCGCTGCCGAACTGCAAGGTGGACTTCAAACAGATGACCGATGCTGAAAAAGAAGCCCTGCTGACGAAGAAGCTGCGGCTTTGAGTGTCAGACCACCCGCCTCCCGTTCGTTACAGCCAGCCAACGCCATGCACACCGCCACCAAACGCCACCTCGACCGCCGCGCCTTCCTGCGTGGCTCCGGAGCCGTCCTCTCGCTGCCGTTTTTGGAGGCGATGGTGCCCGCTTTCGCAACCCGGGCACAAGCCGCTGTCGCGAATCCGCCGCCGCGCTTCCTGGCGATGTGCGCCACGCTCGGTTTTCACACGCCGTTTCTTTTCCCGCAGGAAACCGGCGCGGACTACGCGCTCACTCCTTATCTTGAGCCGCTGAAGGATTTGAAGGGCGATTTCTCCGTCATCTCCGGCCTGCAGCATGAGGAGCAGAACGGCGCGAACGGCCACACCTCCGAAATGACGTGGCTCACCTCCGCGAAGCATCCCGGCCTCGCCGGTTTCAAGAACACCATCTCCCTCGACCAGCTTATTGCCGAACGCATCGGCTCGCAGACGCGCTTCTCCAGCCTCATCCTCGGCATGGGCAGTGAATCGCTCTCCTGGTCGGCCAGCGGCGTGCCATTGCCGGCGGAAAGCTCGCCTTCCAAGGCCTTCCAGCAGCTTTTTGTTGATGGCACCCCGGCGGAGATTCAGGCGCAGGTGCGCGGACTGAAACGCGGGCGCAGCATTCTCGACACCGTGATGGGGCAGGCGAAAAAACTCCACGGCGAACTCGGCAAACGCGACCAGGAGAAGCTCGACGAGTATTTCAGCGCCGTGCGGGACCTCGAAGGCCGCCTCGTGCAGAACGAGGAATGGGCGCAGAAGCCGAAGCCGAAGATCGACGCCAAGCCGCCCACCGACATCCAGAGCCGCACGGACGCCATCGGCAAAATGAAGCTCATGCAGGACCTCATCGTGCTCGCGCTACAGACCGACAGCACACGCACGATCACCCTGCGTCTCAGCGGCATGAACGCCGTGCCTGAAATCGCCGGCGTGAAGAACGACTGGCACAATCTTTCCCATCACGGCCAGGATCCTGCGAAGATCGACGAGCTGAAAGTCATCGAAACCGCCGAGTTCACCGCTTTCGCCGGATTCCTGGCGAAACTGAAGGCCGCGTCCCTGCTCGACAGCACCGCTGTCATTTTTGGCTCGAACCTCGGCAACGCCAGCGCGCACAGCACCGCAAACATCCCGCTCGTCCTCGCTGGCGGCGGCTTCAAACACGGCCGCCACATCGCCATCGACAAGGAGAAACATGTCTTCTCGAATCTCTTCGTCTCTCTGGCGCAGCGCATGGGCGTCGAGACAGAAAAATTCGGCTTCAGCACCGGCGTGCTCGACATCAATCAGGCGTGAGCGCTTCTTGAGCGCATGAGGGTTGCTGTGATGGCAAAACCCGCCAACATGCGCGCCGCATGCCCAAACCACTCATCGCCGTCACCATGGGCGACCCCGCCGGGGTCGGACCCGAAGTCTGCCTGCAACTCCTTGCCAACGAAGGGGCATGCGAACACGCTACACCGGTCATTTTCGGCGATGCGCGGCTGCTGGCCCGCTGCGCGCGACAAACCGGCCTTGCAGCTCCGAAACGCATCATCAGCGAGATCGAGTGGGCGGAAAAATGCGGTGAGATCAACGAGCCGGCCGTCCTCGATATCTTCGGATTCGACGCGGACGGGTTTGAGCCCGGCAGCGTCAGCGCAAAGACCGGCGCGGCAGGTTTTCGCTATGTTGAAAAGAGCATCGACGCAGCTTTGAAAAAGCAGGTGGCCGCCGTGGCCACCGCGCCCCTGAACAAAGAGGCGCTGCATGCCGCAGGCATCACTTATCCCGGCCACACCGAGATGTTTGCGGAGAAAATGGCCGCGGAACGATCCTGCATGACGTTTTTCTCCGAGGAGATGGTCTGCAGCCTCGTCACGGTGCACATCGGCTATCAGGACGTCGTTCCTGCGTTGACGAGCCGGCGCATCCAAGATGTCATCGAACTCACCGAGGACGCCGTCCGCCGCGTGAAGGGCAAAAAGCCCAAAATCGCCGTCTGCGGACTCAACCCGCATGCGGGAGAGCACGGCCTGTTTGGAAAAGGCGAGGAGGAAAAAATCATCCTGCCAGCCATCGAGGCCGCGCGCGCGAAAGGTATCACGATCGAAGGGCCGCTGCCGCCAGACACGGCCTTCATCGCCAGCAAGCGGCGCTCGGTCGATGCCTACATCTGCATGTATCACGACCAGGCGCTCATCCCGCTCAAGGCGCTGGCCTTCGACACTGCCGTGAACACCACGCTGGGTCTTCCCGTGCCACGCACCAGCGTCGATCACGGCACCGCGTGCGACATCGCCTGGCAGGGGAAGGCGAACGGCCGCAGCCTCGTCGAAGCTGTGCTTCTCGCAGCGAAAATGGCGGCGTGAAGGATCGCGAATGCTGGTTGCCATCCCGATCACGAGTCCTAGCCTTGCGCGCATGAGCGTCCCCACCCGCACTCCCGAAAGCCTTGAGTCGTCCTTCGCCCCCTTCCGTGAAAAAATGCAGGCCGCTGGCCTGAGCGAGTCCGCCATCCGCGCCTTTCGCGGCAGTTACGCCGCGCTGCTGGCGGGCGAGACGGGCATGATTCCTGAAAGCACCATCGCTCCGGCAAAAGATCTGCCGCATGCGGATTCACTCACGCCGCCGGATGCAGGCCGTGCATCGCAATTGCTGAAGCAAACCGTGCTCCTCAAGCTCAACGGCGGCCTCGGCACCGGCATGGGCCTCGAAAAGGCCAAATCTCTGCTGCCCGTGCGCGGCGGGGACACCTTCCTCGATTTGATCGCGCGCCAGATCCTTCGTCTGCGCTCACAGACCGGCGGGGAAGTGCCCATGTTCATGCTGATGAACAGCTTCAGCACCTCCGCCGACACCGCCGAACATCTCGCCGCACGTTTCCCGCAACTCGGTGGACGCGAGACCTGGGAACTCATGCAGAACAAGGTGCCGAAGGTGCTCGCGGATTCGCTCCAGCCTGCCACCTGGCCAGCCCAACCCGATCAAGAATGGTGCCCGCCGGGTCATGGCGACATTTACGCCTGCCTCGCCGGTTCAGGCTGGCTCGACCGACTCCTCGGCAGCGGCCTGCGCTACGTGTTTGTGTCGAACTCGGACAACCTCGGTGCCACGCTCGATCCAGCGATCCTTGCGTGGTTCGCGGACAGCGGCATGCCTTTCGTGATGGAGGTCACACGCCGCACGGAATCCGATAAAAAAGGCGGCCACCTCGCCGTGCGCTTGCGTGACGGGCGCTTCCTGCTGCGGGAGTCCGCCCAGTGCCCGAAGGACGATGAAGCCCACTTTCAAAACATCGACCTGCATCGCTACTTCAACACGAACAACCTCTGGATCGACCTCCAGGCACTCAAGTCCGCGCTGCAGGCCAACGATGGCCTCATCCCGCTGCCGCCGATCATGAACAAGAAAACTGTCGATCCACGCGACAGCAGCTCACCCGCGGTCATCCAGCTCGAAACGGCCATGGGTGCCGCCATCGAGTGTTTTCCGGGCGCGGGAGCCATCGAAGTGCCCCGCATACGTTTTGCGCCGGTGAAAACCACGGGCGACCTCCTCGCTGTGCGCTCCGATGCGTATGAACTCACCGAGGACTTCTGCCTGCGCCTTCATCCGGACCGCAACGGCACGCCGCCGCTGCTCAATCTCGACGCGAAGCTGTGCAAACTCGTGGACGGCCTGGAGAAAAACTTCCCGCACACGCCGGGCCTGCTGCACTGCCAAAGCCTGAAAACCACCGGCCCGGTGGAATGTGGCGAGGGCGTGGTCTTCAAAGGCGATGTCGTGATCGAAAATGCCAGCGCAACGCCGCTCACAATCCCCGCCGGCGTGCATGAAGGCCGGATCGCCGCTGGCTGAACCCAGATTCTGGGCATTTCTTCGTCATTCGCCATTCTGGTTTCGTCATTCCTAATGCTCCACAGCATGGTCGCCCCCCAGACCGATGCTTGTCAGTTTATGGCCCATGCGCACGTTCATGCAGCCAGCGCATGAATTTCGCCCGACTTCCCATCCTTTTCCTTCTCACCGCCGCCGCAGACGCGGCCATTCCGGGCATCCAGCCGTTCCTCGACCAGAACTGCATGGACTGTCACGATGCGGAGATGAAAAAAGGCGGGCTCGATCTCGCGGCGCTGTCCACTGACGCCACGGATGCTGCCGCGCTGAAGAAATGGGTGCGCGTCTTTGACCGCGTGGCCGCGGGCGAGATGCCGCCGCCGAAAAAGAAGCAGCCGTCCCAGGACGCGGTGCAGGATTTCATGGGCACGCTCGGCGCGGATCTCGTGGCGAAGTCGAACGCGCAGAAAGGCACCGTGCTGCGCCGTCTGAACCGCAAAGAGTATCAAAACACGATCAACGACCTCCTCGGCGTGAACGTGAACATCATCGACTCGCTGCCGGAGGACGGACGGGCGCTCGGCTTTGACAACATCGGCGAGGCGCTGTCGATCTCCGGCATCCAGATGCAGCGCTACATGGAGGCGGCGGAGGCCGCGCTCAACGCCGCGCTCTTTGCCGCCGAACGTCCGGAGAAAATCACGCTGACCGCCACGCTCGAAAGCGAACGCAACAAAGACGCTCTGAGCAAGCACTGGCTGAAGCGGGACGACGGCGCGATCGTCGTCTTCAACGACGGCGGCTTTCCCAGCACGGTGGTCCCGAATCTGCGCACGAAAACGCCGGGCACCTACAAACTGCGGGTCACCGGCTACGGCTATCAAATCGAGGAGCCGGTCGTCTTTGCCCTCATCACCGGCAGCTTCAATTTCCGCAACGCGGACAACGTGACGCACAGCTTCCACGAGCTGCCTGTGGGAAAACCCGGCACCGTCGAGATCACGCTGCATATCGACGCGAACAAAGGCATCTGGATCAGCCCGCAGGGCCTCAACGGGCCGGACGGTCATTCGCCGGTCAAAGACGGCCCGGCCAACTATCCGGGTGAAGGTCTCGCGCTGATGTCCGTCGAGCTGGAAGGCCCGTTCATCACCGACTGGCCGCCGCGCGGCCAGAAAATGCTCCTCGGCGACGCCAAACTTCGCGAGGTATTGCCAGACAAACCGTGGATGCGTGGCAAGTCGGGCTACAAACCCGTCTTCGCCGCCGATTCGGCCGATCCCGTCGCGGATTCGCGCAAACTGCTGCCTGCCTTCATCACCGCCGCGTTTCGTCGTCCCGCCACCACCGCCGATGCGGAGCCTTACTTGAAGCTCTTCGACACCGAGTTCGCCGAAAGCCGCGATTTCCTCACCAGCATGCGCACCGCCGCCATCGCCGTGCTCTGCTCGCCGGAGTTTCTCTATTTGAAGGAGCCTGCTGGGAAACTCAACGACCTGCAAATCGCCTCCCGTCTCAGCTACTTCCTCACCCGCAGCGCTCCAGACGCGGAACTGCTCGCCGCGAAGCTCACGCAGCCTGCCACGTTGCACACACAAACGGAGCGCCTGCTCAAAGCGGCCACGCTGGAGCGCTTCGTGGCCGATTTTACCGACGGCTGGCTGAATCTGCGCGAGATCGAGTTCACCACGCCCGACAAGCAGCTCTACCCTGAATACGACGAGCTGCTGCTCGACTCCATGCTGCGTGAGACACGCAGCTTCATCACCGAGCTCATCCGCGGCAACCTGAGCGCGTCGAACATCGTCCACAGTGACTTCGCGATGCTGAACAAGCGCCTCGCGCAGCACTACGGCATTCCGGGCGTGACCGGCCTGGAGATGCAAAAGGTCAAGCTGCCGCCGGACAGCCACCGCGGCGGTGTTTTGACGCACGCCAGCGTGATGAAGGTCAGCGCCAACGGCACGAACACCTCGCCCGTGGTGCGCGGTGTCTTTGTGATGGATCGCATCCTCGGCATGGAGCCACCACCGCCGCCGCCCGGCGTGCCCGGCGTCGAGCCGGACATCCGCGGTGCCACCACACTGCGAGAGCTGCTCGACAAGCACCGGAACATGGAAAGCTGCAACGGCTGCCACAAGGCCATCGACCCGCCCGGCTTCGCACTCGAGAATTATGACGTCATCGGCGGCTGGCGTGACCGCTTCCGCAGCATCGACAAAGGCGAGCAGGTCAATCTCAAGGTCGAAGGCCGCAAGGTGCGCTACCGCCTCGGTCCGCCCGTCGATGCCGCCGGCGAGCTGCCCACCGGCGCGAAATTCGCCAACCTCGCCGATTTTCAAAAGCTCCTCCTCGCTGGTCAGGACCGCGTGGCCCGCTGCATGATCGAAAAACTCCTCGTCTTCGCCACCGGCCGCCCCATGGGCTTCTCCGACCGCACCGAGATCGACAAAATCCTCGCCGCCTCGAAAACCAAAGGCCACGCCATGCGCGATCTCATCCATGCGGTGGTGCAGAGCGAGGTTTTCAGGAGCAAGTGAGGCGCGTTGCCTTTGCGTTTGACCCGCGAAGTTTTGAGCGTCAAAGATCGCGCCCCCGGCGTTGATCAAAACGCCTGTTCAACCCCCAAACCACCGCATTCACATGGAACCTGCTGCTTCTCCCGTCTCCGTCGGCGCCCTCGTGCCCGACTTCACCATGGAAACCTACGAGCCTGCCAAGGGCGACTTCGGCAAGGTCGCGCTCGCCGACCTCAAGAAGGCCGGCAAGTGGACGATCCTCGTCTTCTATCCCGCCGACTTCACCTTCGTGTGCCCCACGGAGCTCGCCGACCTCGCCGACCAGCAGGACAAGCTAACCGCGCTTGGCGCGCATGTCATTGCGGTCTCCACGGACACCAAGTTCGCCCACATGGTCTGGCGCAACACGGAAGGCCTCATGAAGAACGTGAAGTACACCCTCGCCGCCGATCCGACCGGCACCGTGAGCCGCCTTTTCGGCGTGTATGACGGCGGCAGCGGTCTCGCTCTGCGCGGCACCTTCATCATCAATCCGGAAGGCAAGCTCGTCTCCTCCGAAGTGAACTTCTACAACGTCGGTCGCAACGCCGGCGAACTCGTCCGCAAGATGGAAGCCAACGTGCATCTGCTCGCGAACCCGAACGAAGCCTGCCCGGCCAACTGGAAGCCCGGCGCGAAGACGCTGACTCCTGGCAAGGACATCGTCGGTAACGTCGCCTCCGTGCTCGCGAAGTAATTCTCTGCCTCATCGGCACCGCATCCGGCCTTGCGCGACTCACCTCCGCAAGGCCGGACTTTTTTGGCGCGATTCGATGCGGCGCGCTCGTTTGATGAACGCATGAAAATCCGCCTCAAATAGCATGAATCGCCGTCACTTCATCGCCCTGACCACCGCCGCAGCCGCTAGCGCGCCTGCGGCCACTCCTTCCGCCATGCACATCGCCACCAACACCTATCCTTGGGGCACCTTTGCCAAACGCGAGGGCCAGAGCTTCAAGCTGCACAGCGATGAAGCTCTCGCCGCCATCGCTTCGACCGGCATCACAGGCTACGAGCCCGCCGTCGGCTCGCCGGACGAGTTCAATGGCCTCGGCGCACGCCTGAAGGCCCACGGCCTCGAAATGCGCTCGCTCTACGTCGGCAGCACGCTGCACGACGAGCCGCAGGTCGCGGCGAATGTGGCCAACATTATCGCCATCGCACGCAAAGCGGCCGAGCTCGGCTGCAAGATCATCGTCTCCAATCCCTCGCCCATCAAATGGGGCGGCGCGGAGAACAAAACCGACGCGCAGCTCATCACTCAGGCCAAAGCACTCGACCAACTCGGCGGCGAACTGCGCAAGCTCGGCCTCACGCTCGCTTATCACAATCACGACATCGAACTGCGGCATGGCGCACGCGAGTTTCATCACATGCTCACCGCCACAAATCCCGAGCACGTGAATTTCTGCCTCGATGCCCACTGGGTCTTCCGCGGCTGCGGCGACTCGCAGGTCGCGCTGTTTGACACGCTGGAGCACTACGGCACCCGCATCGCCGAGCTGCACCTGCGCCAGTCCACGGGCGGCGTGTGGACGGAGGTCTTCACCGGCCAGGGTGACATCGACTACACCCGCCTCGCCACCTGGTTGAAGAAGCACAGTCTCAAACCGCACCTCGTCCTCGAACAAGCCGTCGAAAACGGCTCGCCCCACACGATGGATGCCGTGAAGGCCCACCAGCAGAGCGCGGAGCATGTGCGCGAGGTGTTTGCGAGCCTGTAAGCCTCAGCGCATCGCGCCGACAGCCGGTTTCGGGCTCGTCAGACCACCGAGCTGATTGCGGAATTCATACACGTCGCTGCGGTAGAGCGTCTCCTCGTGCCAGAGCACCTTGCCATCGGCTAGATGGCCCGTGGCGACGACCTGAAGGCACGCGATGCCTTCCCGGACGCCGAGATGCGTCGCCTGGGTCTTATTCGCGTTCACCGCCCGGATCACCTCGCTGGCTCCAGCAATGCTTAGGCCGCACTTCTGCGTCCAAAACGCATACAGCGAGCCTTTGGCCTCGGCTTTCGTCAGTCGCGGGCAGAGCGACGCCACGACATGCCGGCGCTCAAAAATCACCGGCTCGCCATCGGCCAGCCTCAAACGCTCCAGCAACCACAGCGGCTCATCAGGCTTCAGATGCATCGCCATGGCGATTTCCGGCGCGGAAACCTTTTCCAGCGTGATGACCTTCGTTCCAGGCTCCTTTCCGGCCGCCTTCGCCTTGTCCGTGAAGCTCACGAGACGTTGTAGATCGTAGTCGAGCACGCTCTCGCGCACAAACGTGCCGGCACCCTGACGGATTTCGAGCAGTCCGGCCGAAACGAGGCTGCTGAGGGCCTTGTTGGCCGTCGGACGGCTGGTTTGAAAGCGCTCGGCGATCTCACGCTCGGTCAGGAATCGTGCGCCCGGCGCGAACTGCCGGCCGCGCAGTAGTTTGCGCAGTTTTTCGATGAGCTGCTGGTGAAAAGAGGCGCGGACGGCCATGCGCGACGATCTTGGAGCCGAATCTGGCTTTGACAAGTGGCTAAGCCAATTTAGAAACTGGCTTAGCCAATTCCAACACCATGAAATACAGCTACTCCGACCTCGCCAAGATGATCGACCACAGCCTCCTGCATCCCACGATGACGGACGCGGACCTCAAAGCCGGCTGCGAGCTGGCCGCGAAGTATCAGGTGGCCTCG
Organism: Prosthecobacter sp.; assembly: GCF_044236155.1. Taxonomy (GTDB): domain Bacteria; phylum Verrucomicrobiota; class Verrucomicrobiia; order Verrucomicrobiales; family Verrucomicrobiaceae; genus Prosthecobacter. The sequence goes on along the minus strand of NZ_JBIIHA010000002.1, from coordinate 157,975 downwards.
GTCTGCATCAAACCGTACGCCGTGAAGCAGGCGGTGGAGTGGCTGCGTGGCTCCGGCGTGCTCGTCGGCTGCGTCATCGGCTTCCCGCACGGCAACAGCACCACCGAATCGAAGCGCTACGAGACCGAGCTCGCCTGCAAAGACGGCGCGAACGAGATCGACATGGTCATCAACCTCGGCAAGGCCCTCAGCGCCAACTGGGACTATGTGGAAGCCGATGTGAAGGCCGTTTGCGACGAGGCGCACAAGCATGGAGCCAAGGTGAAGGTGATCTTTGAGAACGACTACCTCACCAGCGGCGGCGCAGGACTCAGCAGCGACGACTTCAAACGCAAGCTCTGCGAAATCTGCGAACGCGCCGGAGCCGACTGGGTGAAGACGAGCACCGGCTACGGCTTTGTGAAGCAGCCGGACGGCAGCTACAACTACAAAGGCGCCACCGAGCACGACCTCGCTCTCATGCGAGCGAGTTGCAGCCCCAAAGTGCAGGTGAAGGCCGCCGGCGGCGTGCGCGATCTCGACGGCCTCATCAAGGTCCGCGACCTTGGCGGCACCCGCTGCGGCGCGACCGCGACAGCAGCGATGATGGATGACTACCGTAAACGCGAGGCTGCGGGTGAGTCAGGCACATCCTCCGGCAAGATCGGCGCGGGCGGTTATTGAGCAGAATTGCCTTTCTGTTGGCTGATCCTGCTTGGCGAGTGTCTTGTGGTCAGAAAGCGCCGCCTCGCGGCGTTCTCACGCCACTCCAATGACCCGCCGCCAAGCATTCCTTCTTTTCCTCGCCAGCACCGCCAGCGCCCTCGACTTCAATCGCGATGTGCGCCCGGTGCTCGCGCAGCAGTGTTTTACCTGCCACGGCATGGATGACCACGGTCGCAAAGGCAAGCTGCGCCTCGATTTGCCCGAATCCGCCCACGGCGCGGGCAAATCCGGCGAGATCGCCATCGTTCCCAGCAAGCCGGACGCCAGCGAGGTCGTCAAACGCATCCTCTCCACCGACGAGGACGAGGTCATGCCGCCGCCGCACACGAAAAAAGTTCTCTCCGACAAGGAGAAGAGCATGCTCAAGCAATGGATCGCCGAAGGTGCCAAATACGAAGCGCATTGGGCCTACTCACCACCGCAGCCTTCCAAGGATCCGAAGGCCAGCATTGATCACTTCATTCGTGAACGCCTCGAAAAGGAAGGCCTCACACCTTCCCCCGAAGCCGATCCCTACACGCTCGTGCGCCGGGTGTATCTCGATCTGACCGGCCTTCCGCCGACTCCCGCCGAAGCCGACGCCTTTGTGAAAAACAAGGCCCCAGATGCTTATGAGAAGCTCGTCGATTCCCTCCTGAACTCTCCCCAATACGGCGAACGCTGGGCACGCCGCTGGCTGGATCTCGCCCGCTACGCCGACACGAACGGCTTCGAAAAAGACCGCCCGCGGCAAATCTGGCCTTATCGCGATTGGGTCGTCCGCGCACTCAACGCGGACATGCCTTTCGACCAGTTCAGCATCAAGCAGCTCGCCGGAGACATGCTGCCCAACGCCACGCCGGAGGACATCATCGCCACCGGTTTTCATCGAAACACGATGCTCAACGAGGAAGGCGGCATCGATCCGAACGAATACCGCTTTTACGCCATGGTGGACCGCGTCGGCGTCACCGGCACAGCCTGGATGGGCCTTACGCTGAACTGCTGCCAGTGCCACACGCACAAATACGATCCCATCCTGCACACCGATTACTACAGCGTCATGGCGCTGCTCAACAACGCCGACGAACCGACCTACAACATCCCCACGCCGGACATCGAAAAGCAGCAAAAAGCCCACGCCGAGCGCATCGCGAAGCTGGAGGCCGATTTGCCGAAAAAGTTTCCCGGTGGCGACGCGGCACTGCAAAGCCGTTTCGCCGGTTGGATCGAAGGTGAGTCGAAACGGGCCTCGAACTGGCAAATCATCCGCCCCACGGCCATGAAGACCACCATGCCGCACCTCGAGCAGCAGAGCGATGGCTTCATCCTCGGCAGCGGCGACATCTCGAAGAGCGATGTCTATGATTTGAGCTTTAAAGCGCCGATCAAAGGCGTCACCGCGATCAAGCTTGAGGTCGCCAGCCATCCCAGCCTGCCGAATGACGGCCCCGGCCTCACTTACTACGAGGGCCCCATCGGCGGTTTCTTCCTCAGCGAGCTGCAAGCCTTCCAAAACGGCCAGCGAGTGCCCATCGCCCGCGCCGAGGCCACCAACGAGGAAGAGGAAGACAAGATCAACGACGCCGCCACCGCCGCGAAGCCGACGAAAAAAGCCGCACGCAAAGCCGCCGCGAAGAAGACCAACAACGCCATGGCCACGCTCGACGCCGAGATGTCCAGCGGCTGGCAGGTGCTCGGCGGATACGGCCAATCTCACGCCGCCGTGTTCCATTTCGAAAAACCAATCGATCTCACAAACGGCTTCGATTTGAAGATGCTCTTCGAAAAGCACTTCGCCTGCCCGCTCGGCCATTTCCGCCTCTCCGTAACCACCAGCGATCACGCCGAGGCCACCGGCCATCCGTTTGAAGTCGAGAATGCTCTCGCCGCTGGCGATCAGACGAAGCGCGAGGCCTTGATGCGCGAGTTCCTCGTCACCGCACCGGAGATGAAACAAGACGCCGCGCCCTTGCTCGCCGCACGTCGTCAGATGCCGCGTGGTCAACCAACGCTCGCGATGAAGGAGCGCCCCGCCTCCAATCCTCGCCCCACGAACCGCTACCATCGCGGCGAATACCTCCAGCCGAAGGAAACCGTGCCCCCCGCCGTGCCCGCCTTCCTGCCCTCGCTACCGAAGAATGCTCCCGCGAACCGCCTCACCTTCGCGAAGTGGCTTTTCGCTCCCGAAAACCCGCTCACCGCCCGCGTCACCGTGAATCGCCAGTGGCAGGCTTTCTTTGGCCGTGGCCTTGTGAAGAGCCTGGAGGACTTCGGCTATCAAAGTGAGGCTCCCAGCCATCCCGAGCTGCTCGACTGGCTCGCCGTGGAGTTTATGAAACAAGGCTGGAGCATGAAGAAGCTGCACAAGCTCATCGTGATGTCGCAGACCTACCGGCAAAGCAGCCGTAGAACGAGTTTTCCAACTCGTTCAGAGTCCAGCGAGTTGGAAAACTCGCTCTACGCCATCGCTCCGCGCTTCCGCCTCGATGCTGAGATCATCCGCGACTCCGCGCTGAAAGCCGCGGGCGTGCTTTCGCTGAAAATGGGCGGCCCCGGCGTCTATCCGCCGCAACCCGCCAGCGTCACCACCGAAGGCACCTACGGCAAGGTCGAGTGGAAAACGAGCGAAGGCGAGGACCGCTACCGCCGCAGCCTCTACACCTTCACGAAGCGCACCGCGCCCTTTGCCATGGCCACCACCTTCGACGCCCCCACCGGCGAAGCCTGCCTCGCCAAGCGCGATGTCTCCAACAGCCCGCTGCAAGCTCTCACGCTCCTTAACGACCAGATGTTCATGGAAGCCGCCCAAGCCATGGCCAAAGCCGTCCTCGCCGAATCCCCCGACGACGACTCCCGCCTCACCAACACCGTCCGCCGCTGCCTCACCCGCCCACCTGCGGCCGATGAGCTCACTATGCTCAAAACTTTTCTCGCTAAACAACGCGCCAACAAACTCGACGGCGAAGCGCTTTGGACGTCGGTTTGCCGCGCGGTGCTGAATTTGGACGAAGCGATCACACATCCATGAATGAAAATATCACAGCAGAAACCTCTGTCGCCTCTCTGGACGGTAGGCAGATGCATTTCGCGAAAGCCTATCTGCTTTCGTTCGGGGTGTTTTGCTTTGGCTTGGTGGTAGATCAGGCTGCTCGCTGGACAGATCACTTGGCTGGAATCGTGAATGGTTTGTTCCAATGCATCTATATGGGCATTGCGTGGTGTTTATACCTCCTGCCTTGGAGCCTGCTTGTTTTCGGTCTGTATCGCTGGAGAAAGTGGAAGAGGTTCAGAACACACTGGATGGTTGCCCCATCTGCCGCATTCTTTGTTCTCGTACTCGTTATCTTGCTGATCGAACCGCCCACAGCCGCAAACCGCTTCCGTAGCATAGCGAAAGTCGAGCTTCCATCGACAGCTATCGATCTTCACTATTCACTCAGCGGCGGGGGATTGGCCGATTACGGCGATCAGTATTATTTCAAGTGCCGTCCTGAGGATGTTAGCAAGCTGATCGAGGTGATGAAATTAGCCGAAGATCAATCCTACAAAGGTCCGGGTTCCTACTCCATCATCAGCGGACTTCCTGGATGCCCGGATCCAGACTCATGGACCGGCTCGAAGCAATTTCGCCGGGACACGGAAACATGGTTCTATTATCTCCTGACAAATCATAACAAGACGGAGGTTTATGTTTTCATCGGCTGCATCTGAACCTCAAACTAACTGCCTCATTACCTACCCAGTCCGATGAAAGCTTTCACCTTTGAATACCCAGAAACTTTTCCCACAACTCTGGGGATGGATGACGTGAGCTTTGCCGAGGAGGTCAAGATGGCGGCGGCAATGAAGCTGTTTGATCAGGGCAGGCTTTCTAGTGGACAGGCTGCGCGACTGGCTGGCGTGGGGCGTGTGGAGTTTATCCTGAGTTGCGGCAAATGGGGCGTGAACAGTTTTGGCCCCTGGGATGAGGAGGACATCCGCCAAGAGTTTGCCACCGCACTTTCTGAACCCGTTACTCAAACACCATGAACACCCCCAACATCACCCGCAGACACTTCTTCCACGATTGCGCCGTAGGCACGGGCAAGATCGCGCTGGCTTCGTTGCTGGCGGAATCGGCTTATGGAGCGGCGAAGAGTCCGAATGTGGCCGCTTCCTCGCATTTTCAGCCGAAGGCGAAGGCGGTCATTCACATGTTCATGGCCGGTGCGCCGTCGCAGCTCGAATTGTTCGATCACAAGCCGATGCTGACGAAGTATGAAGGCAAGCCGTTGCCGCCTTCGGTGATCGGTGGGCAGCGCTACGCGTTCATCCGACCCGATGCGGCGGTTTTGGGGCCGCGATTTAAGTTCGCGAAGCATGGTCAGAGCGGCGCGGAGCTATCGGAGGTGCTGCCGCATCTGGCGACGGTGGTGGACGACATCGCCATCGTGAAATCCTGCCGCACGACGCAGTTCAACCATGCTCCGGCGCAGATTTACATGAACACCGGCTTCTCGCAGCCGGGACGGCCGAGCATGGGCTCATGGGTGACCTACGGCCTCGGCGCGGAGACGCGGGATCTGCCGAGTTTTGTCGTAATGAGCACCGGCAGCGGCATCAGCGGAGGCGCGGCGTGCTGGAGCAGCGGTTTCCTGCCGAGCGTGTATTCCGGCACGCGCTTCCGCAACACGGGCGACCCCATTTTGAATGTGAGCACGCCGGAAGGCATCACGCCGGGCACGCAGAAGGACACCATCGACCTCATCAACTCGCTCAATCATCGCCGCCTGAAGCTCGATGGCGATGGCGAGACGGCCACGCGCATCGCGAACTACGAGATGGCCTACCGCCTGCAAACCTCCGCGCCGGAGCTGATGGACCTCACGAAGGAAGATGAGGCCACGCTCAAAATGTATGGCTGCGATCCGAAGGTGCCGTCCTTTGCCCGCGCCTGCTTGCTCGCCCGGCGCATGGTCGAACGCGGCGTGCGCTTCATCAACATCTACAACGAAGGCTGGGACGCGCACAGCAACGTCGAGGGCAACGTGCGCAACAACTGCAAGAACACCGACCAGGCCAGCGCTGCGCTCATCAAAGACCTCAAACAACGCGGCTTGCTCGACAGCACGCTCGTCGTCTGGGGCGGTGAATTCGGCCGCACGCCGATGGTCGAAGCCAGCGTGTCACTTGGTCGCAGCATGGGCCGCGATCATCATCCACAGGCCTTCACCATGTGGATGGCCGGTGGCGGCATCAAAGGCGGCGTCACCCTGGGAGCGACGGACGAGATGGGCTTCAACATCATCGAAGACGAAGTCCACGTCGCCGACATCCATGCCACGATCCTGCATCAGCTCGGCATGGATCACGAAAGGCTGTCCTTCCGCGCTGCGGGCCTCGATTTCAAACTGACGGGCGTGGAGCCGTGCAAGGTGATCAAGCAGATCCTCGCATGATCCCAGCGACCATTGTTCAGGGGCATCGCGTCGCGTCCGGGTTGAATGGCAATCCCAAGTTTACCGGCGGCACGCTGCGCATGCAGATCCCCTACTTCGCGGCGCTGGGTCTTGATCTGAGCGCGTTTTATCCGGGCACGTTGAATGTGAGCATCGCGCCGCTGAGTTATCGCGTCGGAACGCCACGCCACACGTTTCGTCAGTTGAAATGGCATCCCGAAGACTCGGCGGAGGATTTTTCGTTCTTCGATGTCGACGTGCATCGCGAACAAGGCCCGCCTGTGAGAGGTTGGATCTACTTTCCGCATCCCAACACAAAGCCGACGCATTTTCAGAAGCCAGATGTGCTCGAATTACTGCTTCCGTGGATTGAGGGGCTGCGCTACGGAACGTCGATTCAGATCGAGGTGCCCGAAGAGCAAATGCAGTTTATCGGTTCCATCGCGTGATCTGCCGACTCTCGACTCCATGACCCGGCTCTTCCTGTGCCTTCTCACCTTCTGTGTCACGGCGACTGCTGCCGAGACCACGCTCGACATCGAATATGCCAGGGCCGGTGATCACTCGCTGAAGCTCGATCTGCATCGGCCGAATGCGGCCGCCAATCCGCCGCTCATCGTCTATGTCCACGGTGGCGCTTGGCGTGCCGGATCGAAGTCAGACGTGCCTATTGCGCCGCTGCTCGATCACGGCTTTGCCATCGCGAGCGTGGACTACCGGCTTTCGACCGAGGCGCGTTTCCCCGCGCAAGCGCACGACATCAAAGCGGCGATCCGCTTTCTCCGCGCAAAGTCGGATTTGTTCCACATCGACACCAAGCGCATCGCCATCATCGGTTCCTCGGCGGGAGGCCATCTTGCGGCGCTGGTGGGCGTCACCAACGGCCACAAGCTGTTCGAAGGCCAAATCGGCGAGCATTTGGAACAGAGCAGCGACATCGCGTGCATCGTGAGTTTGTATGGCGCGTCGAATCTGCAGTCTATTTTGAGCCAGAGCACCGAGTTTGGCCTCAAGATGCGCGTTCCGGCGCTTCAATTGCTACTCGGAGATCTTCCTGATAAGGTGCCCGACCTTGCTGAACTCGCGAGTCCGGTGGCGCATCTCGACGCGAACGATCCTCCGCTGCTGCTGATCCACGGTGACGCCGACCCGCAGATGCCACCACAGCAGTCGCGGGAGTTTGCGAAGGCCTATCAGGCGAAAAAGCGACCCGTGACTCTGATCATGCTGCCGGGCAGCACGCATGGTGGCGGTGAGTTTTATGATGAAGTGCGCACCAAAGTCCTGGTGGAGTTTCTCAGCGCGCATTTGCGCTAACTACCGTAGCGTTTGAGCGTCCATTGCGGCACGCAGCCTTCATGGGCTTGTGAGACTGTCGCGGCGAAGTCGGCGAGGTAGCCGAAGGGATGCGAAAGCTCGACCGGATCGGCTTTTCGGGCCTCAAGATCTGCTTTGACCTCGATGGTGCCTTTGAGCAGGTCGAACTCGATTTCGTCGTCGTCCTGCACTTTGGCAATGGGGCCGCCCAAAACGGCCTCGGGGGTGCAATGCACGCCCACCGCACCGGCTGAGACGCCGGAGACGCGACCATCGGTGATGAGGGCCACCTTGCCATACAGTTCCGGCACGGCGAGCGCTGCGCTGGCGACATGCATCTCCGGCATGCCGAGCGCCACGGGGCCGCTGCCGCGGATGAGAACGATGTGCCCGGGCTTGATGCGGCCCTGCGCGGCGGCTTCGAAGACGCCCTTGCTGCTCTCGAAGCAGATCGCACGACCGGCGAAGCGCGGTTCTTTGAGCGACGACACTTTGAAGACCATGCCGTGCGGCGCGAGGTTGCCAAAGCACACTTGGATGTCGGCATACTCTTTAAATGGCTTGTCATGCGGCGCGATGAGATCGTTCGGAAACGGCACCGCCTTCGCACTGTCGAGATTTTCAGCCAAAGTGCGACCGGTGACAGTCAGGCACGAGCCGTCGCAAAGTCCTGCATCAAAGATGTGCCTCAAAAGCATCGTGGTGCCACCGAGTCGATGCAGATCGACCATTGTGCCGCGTCCGCGTGGCGCGAAGCTGCACAGCACGGGCACTTTGCGGCAGATGGCCTGCACATCGCGCAGCGTGAAGTCCACACCAGCCTCGCGGGCGACGGCGAGCAGGTGAATGACGCCATTCGTGCTGCCACCGATGGCTGCGATGGCCGTCATGGCGTTGGTGAGCGACTGCTTCGTGATGATGTCGCGCGGACGGATGTTCTTTTCGAGAAGGTTCCGCACGGCTTTGCCGACGCGGAGGCATTCCTCGCGCTTGCCAGCCTCGATGGCGGGCATGGACGAGGTATCCGGCAAGCTGAGGCCCATCGCCTCCAGCGTAATGCCCCAGGTATTGAAGGAAGCCGCGATGCCGCAGCCGCCGGGGCCAGGGCAGGCCGTGCGAATGATCTGCTCGCTCTCGTCCCAGCTCATCGTGCCCTGCGCTTCCTTCGCGGCGGCGTCATAGACATCGAGAATGCTCGTCGATTGCCCTTTGTGGCAGCCGGGCATGATGCTGCCGCCATTGACGATGAGCCCCGGGAAGTTCGTGCGGGCCAACGCCATCGCAAAAGCCGGTCCGTTCTTGTCGCAATGATGCAGACCGATCATCGCATCGTAGCTGTGCGCGGTGCAGATCATCTCCGCGCCGTTCGCCATCAGATTGCGCGAGCAAAGCGAGGCCGCGCCGCCGATGTTGCCCTGCGTGATGTTGTCGCTGACCGGAGACACGCCGAAGGGGAAGCCGATCATGCCCGCCTCCGCGCAGCCTTGGGCGAGGAGCTTCGCGAGCTCATGCGCATGCACGTTGCAGATGTTCCCATCCAGCAGCGGCGTGCCGATGCCAACCTGCGCCTTGTTGAAGTCCTCCTCTTTGAAGCCGAGGCCCCAAAAGAAAGCGGTGATGCCGCGCTGCCAGCCGCGCGTGACGTTGTGTGAGTTCCAATTGAGGGAGTTTTGGTCTGCCATGATTCGGTCGAGGCTAGCGAGCACGGCGCATCACGGCAAAAGAAAAGCTCCCGGCCTGCGAACAGACCGGGAGCTTACCAACCTTATCAGATTTGAAAGACAGGTGATCAGACCCGCATCAATTAGAAGTTAACGCTCAACTTCACACCGCCAAAAATTTCATTGTCGTGGGTAGCATTCATATAATTACGAGTGCTGCCGGAGAAATTCCAAGCGACATATGGTGTCAGAGTGGCGATTTTGGTGAGCTTGATTGGAGTGCTCACACTAAGGAGCAGATGGGTGAAACCACTGGACTGAGTTCCCAGACCGGTAGCGGCAGTGCCAAGTGTAGGACCGTCCGTGCCTGTGTAGTAGTCAATACCATAGCCAAGTTGTGCTGCCGGGACGATGCTGAACCAGTCATTCACTGCATAGGTGTAGTCCGCCGCGATCTGGAAGTACTGGCCAGCCACTGTCAAGTCATAGTAGTAGCCGCCATAAAGGTTAAGAGCACCCAAAGGAACGGTGACTGTGAAGCCGAGTTCATGTGCACCTGTGAGACCCAGCTCGGAATCATTGGCCGCATTACTCACGCCACGGAACGAACCAGAGTATGTGTCAGGATACCCATAGTACTGATACTGGATGCCAAGGGTTGCGAAACCAGCATTGTAGCTCAGCGATGTATAGATATCATACTCTGAGTAATCGAAGGCGCTATCTGAGGCAACGCCGCCAGCTTGAAAGGGAGTTTGGTAGGTGGCGATGTAAGCCGCACCCAAGCCCCAGGTGATAGCACCTGCGCCGTCTTCTCCAGAACCGCCAACCAGCGGTACCGCGAGGTTGAGAGCGGTCGTAACAATATTGTCAGCGAACCACAGACCACGGAAGTAGTAGCGACTGTCATACGCTGCACTCAGGCTGGCGTTGAGGGAGTCGAAGAGTGCTGATGGTTCAGGCTCCACGGGAGCGGGGTTTTTGGCCGGGGCGGTGCCAGCAGAGACGTTCAGCGCTGCACAGGCAGCAAGAACAGTCACCGACTTGGCAACGAATGAGGACAAGCGATTGGGCTTCATGTGTTTGGTCGATTTAGTTTTGTTGGTGTTGGGGCGCTGAACTGAGTGAAAAAAATCAGAGCAGCTGGTCTAAAGGTGGGAGCAGGTGTCATGCCATGTTGTTGGGTTTGGTTGCATTTTTTGACCTGGGTACCCCAGTTTCACGGAGCGAGCAAGAATGCCCAGCTTGTGGCCTCAGGAGTGATGACACCGAGGTTTAGGCTGGCAGTGTTGCTGCAGCGTTTCCCACGGTTCGGGGTAGAGTGTGTTGATCTCCGCCACCATCTCTGGATCTGCGAAGCGCTTGTCGCCCAGCAACTGCCGCACATGCGTCCAGTTTTTCTGCTCCACATGCCCGTCGTCGTTCTTGTCGCAGGGGCGCGACCGGGTGATGGTGGCTCTCCTGGGCCGCTCTTGGGAGTAGCGCACCAGGTTCCGGTTCAAAAACTCTCTGCCGTTGTCGCAGTCGAAGCCTTCGATCTGGAAGGGCGGCGAGGCCCCCATCTCGCGCGTGGCTTCCACCACACCGTGCGCGCTTTTGTTCCACACGGCACGCAGGAAGGTCCAGCCACTGAAGATGTCGGTGTAGGTCACGCTCCTGACAAAGTCGCCCTCCAGGCTGCTGCCGCAGTGCACCACGGTGTCGGGTCGCCGCCCCAGCCCGCGCGCGCATGGAGCAGCTTGAAGGCGTGCTTGCGGCTGTAACCGAACTGCTCGCACAGCTCGTCAATCATCCGTGAACGGCCTTGCCGCCCACGGTTCACATACCTCTGCCGCAGACGCGGCAGCATCTCTTCCCTGACTCTTTGGATCATGGACATCGACTTGGGTTGTCGGTGTCACCCTTTTGAGTCAACGTCCTTTTCCGCCTCTCCCCCACACCATCCCCCCGGTGCCATAACTTTTGAGGAAACAGGCCGGTTATCAAGGACCTTAATTTTCAGGTTAAAATCGACATGCACAGTCGATTCAAAAAAACAGCCCCACGGGGTAAACCGTGGGGCTGAGAGTATTCTTGCTTGGAGGCAAGTTTTGAATTTAGAAGCGAACCGTGAGGCTCACGCCGCCATAGACAACGGAACCCGCGTAGTTGTCAGGGGTGCCATTGCTAGGCAGTCCTTGAATGCCACTGAGAGGAGCGTTGATAGCAACGTAAGGCGTGAGGGTAGCACGGCTGTTGAGGCGAACTGGGAATTTCAGACCTGCGGTGACAGCAGTGAAGCTGGTGCGGGTGCTGGGAACCCAGTTAGCAGTCACGCCGTTGGCGCGATTGCTACGGTCAGAGAACTGCCAGTTCATGTTGTGGCCATAGCCAATGGTGGCGAAGGGCACAACGCTAATAGCATCAGTGACAGCGATCGTGGTGCTTGCACCAAGGTCGAAGTACCAAGAATCATTCACCCAATCCCAGTTTGCGCTGGTGGTGAGATCGATCGGACCCAAAGCGGTGGCAAGGCCGAGGTTGACTTCCTGACCGTCATTCATCGCGCCAGTGGTGTTGAGCACACCCATGTTGCGGAAATAGCGATATCCAAGGCTGCCAGAAAACGCGCCAAAATCATGAACGAAAGCGGCACCAAGCTCGAGACGCTGGAAGGAAGCGTCAACATTGGGGTTCGCGCCAGGCATGAAATGATCTTGATCACCTGCGAGGAAGCCATACTTCACATCCCAGTTGAGGGAGGTGCTTCCAGCACCATCTTCGGAAGCGCCACCTGCAAGGAGGATGGAGCCGTCAAGACCAGCGCTGAGCCAGTGCTGACCGAAGTTGAGGCCACGCCACACGTAGTTGGTGTCATAGCCAAGGGAGGCGTTGATGCCCAGATCATCATTCGCAGGAGCGGGAGCGATCGGGTTTTTGGGGGCGGGAGCGGTTCCGGCCACAACGGGAGTGGCGGCCAGTGCCAAGAACCCCAGCGTTTTCAGCAATGCATTCAATTTCATAGTCTGATTAGGTTGGTATTAGGTTGGTTGGTTTGAGGTCGGACACTCGCATGAAATGAACCGGGCGTAACGCCCGGTTCAAAGTACGTGAGCCGTTCAGAATTGGAAAATAGCAGGTGCTGTAACCGCTGGAAAGAACTTTTTTGCTGTTTCGGGGATTTTTTTCAGCAGGCGGCACGAGTATAGCTTTGCAAAATAGTTTTTTTCTTTTCTCAGGCTCTGGCTCAAAGATCAATTTAAAGCATACCTGCCTGCACACATGACCTCGTTATCGATAGCTGCCTTGCTTGTGCTTTGCGTGTTGCCACTAAGGGAAGAAGGACCAACTCCTTTGCTGAGTCTGCGGGTTAGGGTGCATTTGCTGCGTTCCGCCTCCCATCCAAGGCTCCAAACAACGCTGGAAGAAAAACACATACATGCCCTTTTTGAAAAAGTGAACGACATCTGGTCCCAGGCGGGCATTCGCTTCGAGATTGAGGGCATCCAGCCGCTCCAAGCGCTGGACATGCCGCCCAAAAAGTGGTTCGAGCGTGACCGCAACTGGGTGAAAGCCGCCATTCCTACCCAGCAATTCAGCCCAACGGCAATCGATGTGTGTTTTGTGAGGGAAATGGGGCCAAATGGATTCTTTTACGGCGAGCCTGTCGTCGTGTGCGAAAAACCGGAATTCACCAAGGTGCGAGGGGGGGCTGACGACCCCGTGGCCCGGGTGACCGCGCATGAGCTGGGACATGTCCTCCATCTGCAACACCGGCAAGACCACACGAACCTCATGGCTTCCGGGCGAAACGGCACGACGCTGAACAATCAGGAGATCAAGGACGCCAGAGAGCGCGCCAGGCAGATTCTCGGGGAATGGCCGGTCCCATGAGCCAGTTCATAGCGTCCCCAGGACTTCTGCCAGAGCTTCAATTTGCCGGACTGTGTGCGCGGCGCTGACGGTGATTCGCAGACGCGCGGCTCCCTTTGCCACGGTGGGGTAACGGATGGACGGAATCAGGAACCCGGCGCCGCCCATGCGTTCGCTCGCGCGCACGGCCGCGGCTTCATCACCTATCATCCAGGGCAGGATGGCTCCCTTCACGTCTGGCGACCCGGTCCCGGGTTGGGGCAGTATTGCGGCCAGTTTTTGGATGTTGGCCAGGGCAGCATGCCTTCGTTTGTCACCCTCAACGCCCCGGATGATCTCCAGCGCGGCACTCAAGGCGTGTGCGAGATGCGCAGGTGGGGCCGTGGTGTAGATGAAGCTCCGTGCGCGATTGACCAACAAGTCGATCACGTTTCGCGACGCGGCCAGATACCCCCCACTGAGGCCAAAAGCCTTGCTCAGCGTGCCCAGATGAAGATCGACCCGCTGATCCACCCCAAGTTGCGCCGCGAGCCCCCTGCCCAGCGGGCCCAGCAGGCCCACGGCATGGGCTTCGTCCACCAGCAGCATGGCGCCATGCCTCTCTTTCAGCTCCACGATTTCTCGAAGCGGGGATGCATCGCCGTCCATGCTGAAAATCGACTCGGTGACGACCAACACGCGCCCCTGGGCCGTTCCCAGAAGGCGTTCGAGTTTGCCGAGGTGGTTGTGCGGGAACACCCGGATGGTCGCGCCGCTCAGCCGTGCCGCATCGACAAGGCTGGCGTGGCAAAGTTTGTCGAGGATGATCGTGTCGCCGGCTCCGACAAGCGCCGGAATCGTTCCAAGAGCCACCGCAAACCCGCTGCTGAAGGTCAGCGCAGCCTCCGTGCCTTTGAAATCCGCCAGCGCCTCCTCCAGGGCGGCATGCGCCCGGTGCGTGCCGCATACGAGGCGCGACGCGCCCGAGCCGGCGCCGTATTTCGCCACGCCTTCCTCAAGCGCGGCACGCAGTTCCTGCGAACCGGCCAGGCCGAGATAGTCGTTCGAGGAAAAATTTACCCATTCGCGCCCGCCGGATCGCACGATCACGCCATCCACCTCGTCGAGCGGACGCAATTCGCGCCACAGGCCTTGCGCGCGCAATTCTTCGAGCTGGTCCGCGATGTTCCAGGCATTCATGAGAGGGCTCACTCCTTCAACCGGCGCTCCACCACGTCATCCTTCGCCACGCCGAGCGCGAGCGCCTTCTCGTAATGCCGCCGCGCCAGCTCGGTCGCCGGCGGACGGCGCTCGAGCAGCATGAGCGCCAAGTTGAAATGAGCGATGCCGTAGTCCGGCTTCAAATCGATCGCTTTTTGCAGCTCCGCCTCCGCCGCATCGGCCCAGCCAAATCCCTTGAATGTGATGGCCAGATAGTTGTGCGCCCGGGCGTCATCGGGCTCCTCGTGAATCGCCCGCGTGAAGCAAGAAATCGCCTTGTAGGTGTCTCCCTGCGCTTGCAGCAAAAGCCCCAGCGCCGTCCACGACTGGCCGAGTCCGGGGTTAAACTGCACCGACTTTTCAAAACACTCGATGGCTCGCTTCACATTACCCGCCTGCTGCTCCACCGCGCCGAGGTTCGCCCAGACCAGCGCGTTGCCGTCGTCCAGGTCCAGCATCTCCTGGTAGGCTTTGCGCGCAGCAGCCCAGTCCTTCTTCGCGAAAGCCGCCACGGCACGTTCCCCCAGCACCTTGGTGTGAGGCGGCAGCATGCCGGTCTTGTTCATGTTCGCCGGGTTGAGCGGAGCAGTATCCTGCGCATGGCAAACCGCGGCCAGCAGCAGGTGCAGGACGATTTTAAGCAGATTGGGAAGCCTCATTACCTCGACCATGCCCAGAAACCGCCCTTGGAAAACCTCTTGCGCATGTCTTCCAAACAGGAATGTTCGCACGAACAGCCTCGACAACACCATGTTTCCCGACACTGACACCCGCCTCACCGCCCGGCAGCAGGAGTTGCTCGACTACCTGCGCAGCTACCAGCGCGCCAACGGCGTCATGCCATCCACGCGCGACATCCAGCGCCACTTCGGCTTCTCCAGCCAGACCGCCGCCATGAGCCACTTGCGTGCGCTCGAAAAGAAAGGCGTCATCCAGCGCCATGCGCACAAGGCCCGCGCCGTTGTCTTCCCCGAAGACCTTGACCGCGCCGAAATCGTCAACATTCCCCTCTTCGGTCAAATCCCCGCCGGCATGGCCGCGGCGGACATGGTGCAGCACGCGGAGAAGTGCATCTCCGTCGATGTGGAAACCCTCGGCATCCCGCGCTCGGCGAAAAGCTTCGCGCTGAAAGTGCGCGGCGAGTCCATGATCGGCGCGCTCATCGGCAACGGCGACATCGTCATCCTCGAAATCCGCGAACCACGCCCCCGCGACATCGTGGCCGCCTTGATCGACGGCGAGACGACGCTAAAGCGCTATCTCGTGAAAGACATGCAGCCCTTCCTCAAGGCCGAAAATCCAGACTTTCCCGACCTGATCCCCGCGCGCGAACTGGCCATCCAAGGCGTCATGATCGGTCTCATCCGCCATGTGCGGCGGGAATCTTGAGGACTGAATTTTTTTTGAGGGGTGCGCACGGGTCCGGGGTAGCACGAGATGAGCATGTCCATTTGGGCGGCTCATCCAACTAACCCAAACCCAACCATGAAGCACATCGTTCGCACCCTCCTTGTCCTCACCTCCATTGCCTCCGTTTCCTGCGCCGGTCGCCCTGCCGTGCCGAGCCTGACGCAGACTTACAATGGCAAGCCAGTGCTCACCCGTGCCAGCCATCCGCAGGGCGGCTCGATGAGCCCGGTCGATGGCGTTTACCTCGGCCGTCGTTACTTTCACCCGCAAGGCGTGAAAACCGGCCTCGCATGGATTGACGTCTATGGCCAGCGCTGATTCGTTTCCCTGCCCTCCCCACCACAACCACCTGCCGCACCTCTCATGACGACTGACGATCCAGATCCGCTCGACGATCTGCTCTCGCAATGGCAGGTCCAGGTGGAGACCCCGCCAGATTTCCGCCGGGAAGTCTGGCGGAAGGTGGCGGCGGAAACCCGTGAGCCGAGCTGGATCGAGCGCGTCGCCTGGTGGCTCCTGCGGCCCAAACGCGAGGCGCTCATTCTTGCCGCCGTCATCATTCTCGCCATCGCATGGGGCCTCACTCATCCTCCAGAAGAGATCAGTCCGCACGACGCGTATGTGATGTCGATCAGCCCCTTTGATCCGAACCACCTCAGGGGACGCTGACCATGACACCTGCTGGCAGACTTACCGGCTTTGCCCTGCTGACCGCCGCCATTGCGGCCATCACACTCTGGGGCACACGCGAGAGCCTCCGCTCACGCGAATCACCCCAAGATGTCGGCCTGCGCTGGTTGAAGGACGAGTACCACCTCGATGACACGACATTTCAGCGTGTCAGCACCCTGCACCGCGAGTACTTCCAGCAGTGCGACAAGATGTGCCGTCAGATCGTCGCCGCGGACCGCCCGCTGCTTTGGCGCGCGCGCCATCAGATGCGTAAAGCAGACGAGATCGACGCCCAACTCGTCAAGGGGCAAGCCATCTGCGCCGACTGCGAAAAAGCGGCCACCGAACATTTGCGTCAGGTGGCCGCCCTCATGCCGCCGGATCAGGGAAAACGCTTCCTCGAAGACATCCTGCCCAGCCTGCAGCAGCAGCGCCGGGAGCACGACCGCCGCGTCTCCTCCAGCATCCGCCGATGACACGCGAACGGGACGAATTCGACATCGAACACATGCGCTGCCTCGCCGAGGGCGATGATCTCGCCCTCAACCGGCTCATGGACGCCTGGAGCCAGGCGCTCATCGTCTACCTCACCCGTCTCACCGGCAGCGAGACCACCGCGCAAGACCTTGCCCAGGAAACCTTCGTCCGCGTCTATCGCCACCGCCTCGCATTTCGTCCCTCGCAGAAATTTTCCACCTGGCTCTTCGCCATCGCCACCAATCTCGCCCGCAATCATGCCCGCTGGCGCGCCCGGCACCCGGAGACACTGCTGGAACACAAAAACCTCCGAGAATTGCCCGTCGCGGCCCAGACTTCTGCGCCCGACGAGCAAACCATGGCCAACGAGCGTGTTGCTGCCATCCAAAAAGCCCTCTCGGAAGTTCCTCATGATATGCGCGAGGTGCTCATCCTCTCCACCTGGCACGGCATGAGCCATGCCGAGATCGCCCGCGTGCAGGACACCAGCGAAAAAGCCGTCGAAGTGCGCCTCTACCGCGCCCGCAAACTGCTGCGTGATCTGCTTTCAGATCACCTCAGGTCCTAGCCGACATACCGCCCGCGCAGGTGCGCGATGTGCCACTTCGCATCAGTCGGCTTGCCGGTGGCAGCCTGCATGATCTCCGTCGGCGTCAGCGCCGCGCCATGCGCATGCACGTTGTCGCGCAGCCACTTCAGCAGCGGCGCGTAGTCGCATTTCTCCAGCGCGTTGGCGATTTTCTTCTGCTTCGATGCCGTGGCGAAAAGCTGAGCCGCATTGAGATTCCCCAGCGTGTAAGTCGCGAAGTAGCCCAGCCCGCCCATGCTCCAATGAATGTCCTGCAGGCAGCCACGGCGGTCATCGGGCGGCGTCATGCCGAAAAGCTCGCGATACTCCTCATTCCAGACCTTCGGCACGTCTTTGACGGCCAGTTCGCCCTTCACCAGACGACGCTCAATGCCAAAGCGCAGCAGGATGTGCAGGTCATATGTCGCTTCGTCCGCCTCGACGCGGATGAAGCTGAACTCGCTGCGCAGCATCTCCTTCATGAAGGCATCCAGCTTCACCTTCTTCAGATGCGGGAACAGTTCCTTAGCGCGCGGCAACCACTTCGCCCAGAACGTGCGGCTACGGCCCACGTGATTCTCCCACAGCCGGCTCTGTGACTCATGAATGCCCAGCGACGCCGCTGAGCCACTCGGCAGGCCGTAATCGAGACCCGGCAGCCCCTGCTCATACAGACCATGCCCCGCCTCGTGCATCACACCGAACAGCGACGACAGGAAATCCGTCTCGTCATAGCGCGTCGTCAGCCGCACATCGCCAGGGCCGAGCGTCGTGCAAAACGGATGCGCCGTCGTGTCGATGCGGCCCGCGCCGAAATCAAAACCCAGGCTCTCCGCGATCTCGCGGTTCAAAATCTGCTGCTTTTCGATCGGATAGCGCCCCTTGAGCACACCCGGCTTCACCTTGGCCGACTTCGCCACCGCCGCGCGGGCGATCTCGGCCAGTTGCGGCCGCAGCTTATGAAACAGCGCCGCCACCTCGCGCGTCTTCGCACCACGCTCATAAAGATCGAGCAGAGCGTCATACGGCTCGTCCTCGTAACCATAAAGATCCGCCTTCTTCCGCGCGATGCTGAGGATCTTCTCCAAATGCGGCGCAAACAGCGCAAAATCCGACTTCGCCCGCGCCTCCACCCACGCCGCCTTCGCGATCGCACACACCTCGCTCTCCTCCTGTACGAGTTTCGAGGGCAGTTTCGTCGCCCGGTCGATGTCTCGGCGCAATCCGCGCACGTTCGCCGCCTGCGCCGGGTCCGACGGCATCTCCGTCTCAGCGCGCTCCAGCAACTTCCGCGTCTTCTTCGAGGTCAACAAACCATGCGCCTTGCCCGTCAGATACGACAACTGACGCGCCCGATGCTCCAACGCCTTCTCCGGCATGTACGTCTCCTGATCCCAGCCCAAGACGGACTCCGTGGACGTGATGAGCGCGATTTCAGAAACAACTTCGCAAAGAGATTGGTAGGCGGACATAGAGGCCGCCACAGTGACGCGCTCGCGCACGAGAGCAACCTCAAGCCCCCACCGGATGCCACGTCGTCTTGAACTCGATCAGCGCCCGGAGCTCCTCCGCGCCCTGCATCTTGTCCGCGAACCAATCGATGGGCTCCTCGGCCTTCAACAAGCGCACACGCTTCACGCTTTCGGCCGCGCCGAGGCGGATGGTTTTGCGCTCATCCTCGTTCAACACGCCGCTGATGGCGCGGAGATGCTCGTGCGTGGCAAAGGTGGGGATCAGCTCCGCTCGCGGACCGGTGAGCAGGTTCACCACACCACCGGGCAGGTCGCTCGTGGCGAGCATTTCGCCCAACAGGATGCTCGGATACGGCTGCGTGGTGCTCGCGAGTGCCACGACGCAGTTCCCGCTCGTGATCGCCGGCAAAATCAGCGACAGCAGGCCCAAAACGGGCGCTTCATCCGGCGCGAGGATGCCGATGATGCCCATCGGCTCGGTGACGGTGAAATTGAAGTGCGCCGAGGCCACCGGATTCACGCTGCCGAGCACCTGCTCGTATTTGTCCGTCCAGCCCGCGTAATGCACCACGCGCTCAATCGCCGCCGCCACCTCGCGTGAAGCCTCCGACTTCGAAACACCGCTCAAAGTGATGCTTTCCACCAATTCGACGCCCCGCGCCTCCATCATCTCCGCCAGCCGATACAAGATTTGCCCGCGATTGAAGGCCGACCTCTTCGCCCATCCCGGCCCCGCCTTCGCCGCCGCCTCGACGGCATTGCGCAGGTCCTTCCGCGTGCACTGCGGGATGTTCGCAAAAAACGCCCCCATGGCATCCTGCAGCTCCGCGATGCGTCCGCTCTCACTGCGAATGAAAGCGCCACCGACGTAGCATTTGGGGGTTTTGGTGATGTGGAGGCGGGTCATGAAGGGAAAGCGTTGGAGGTGGCGGAGCGGGCAAATGACGAAACCAGAATGGCGAATGATGAATCAATGACGAAGATGGTATGACAAATCAATCCAAACTCAGCGCCATCATGAATGCTGAGTTCATGAGATGAAACGAACCAACTTTTTGAACCGCTGATATGACGCTCATTTAACGCTGATATTTGGTTTGGGATTAGCGTCACGTCAGCGTCAAATGAGCGGTTAAAAAATCCCAAAACCTCACGACGCGAAGCGTTAATACGCATGTCGCCATCTTCTAGACAAAGACAAAGGGGCTACGCACCGCCTTGCGCCCTGTTGGGAGCCTTCTCAGGGCTGCAAAAGCCCTACCCTGCGCAGCCGCCCCGTGAATGCGGCGTTGTCTATGCCCGACGCCTAGACGTGTTCTAGGAAGGCCCTGGAGAAAACACCAACGCCCGCCCCCAAGCCGCCTGAGATCTGAGAAGCCATCGTTTAATATGATCCCGGCCCTTGCACCTCAACCCGGTTATCCACAAAAAAACGGTTGGCGAATCTGATACACCTACAATTTATTGTGGCTGAAGAACGTCTGCCAACTTCCCGCCAAAAGCCGCGAAACTTTTTCGCAGGGCGAAAAACAAAAACTCATGAATCAATACCAACTAACAGACCCAATCACCAAAGGAACTTGGATCATTAACTCGACCACGCCACTGAGCGAATTTGGTGTTCAATATGCAGCCTTGGATGCCTCGCTGAGAGAAGATGTTCGCCCAGCCCCGAATGGCACTGTAACGGTCAATTTCTCCATCAAGACTGGCGATCAGAAGTCAGAATCTCAAAAACTTCTTGAGGCACTACTGACTCGTCAGTGAAAACTTTCTATGCCTATCGGCGGCTGTCGGTTAGCTCGCTGCGCTTGGGCCCACTGGACGTAGCATAGTATTGTTAGTTAGTTTCTTACCTATCAACACAACCCTTATGACACCAACAATTGAAGAAATAAGGAAGGCGTTTCCGGGCCGCGTTCCTGAAGACGTGACGGCTATCACATATGCTGAGCAAAAGCCGCAAGCAGATGGTTTGTATAAAGAACATTCGTTCATCGAGTGGATTGGATATTGGAAGGGTTATGCCGTCGGAATTAAGAAGTTTTTGTTCGGTAGCGCTGGCTGGGTTCAGATCATTCTGAGTTCGGTTGCGCTTTTCACCCTTTTCATGAGCGAGCCTGTTCAAAAGCCGCTCGGTGAGTTTTCTCAGTACGCTCAGAGCCAGATTGCTTATGTAGCAGATTTGCCGTCCCGCTATGTGACGTTCGGAGAACTGCCACCACGCTCACCAGAGGAAAGAAATTTACCAGAGAACACTCCGATTCCATTTTCGCCCACAGTTCTAACAGTGGCAGTATCAGGTAGCTGGTCGGGTCTTGGATGAATATCGTACAGACTGGGGTGGAGGTGTAGGTAACGCATGTTTCGGTGCGATGTTCGTGCAGTGGCACCGTTCCCCCACGAAGGAAGCCTCAAATTGGCCGAGACATTGTGACTTTCGGGAACTGCCTCACACGCTGCTCGTGGGTTACGGCCCAGCTGGAATAATGGCAAGGCGTAAGCCAATGATGTCATTGCAGTAATTTGGCCCAGAGAAGTATCGGATGGCGGCGCGGCAGTGGATGGCGCTGTTAAACCATGACCCACCCCGATACGCCCGGAAGGAGCCAAGGCTCCCTACGGGGTTCGTGCCGCCTTCGTGCTTCGCAGCGTTATCACATGTATCAAGACACCACTCCCAAACGTTACCGTGCATGTCGTACAGGCCCCACGCATTGGCCTTCTTGCCGCCCACTTCATGCGATTTACGCCCGCTGTTGCCATCATGCCATCCGATCTCATTCAAGTCGCTGCCGTAATATGGCCCCGTGTTGCCTGCCCGGCACGCATACTCCCATTGCGCCTCAGTAGGCAAAGTGAAGCGCCATCCATCTGGAAGAATGTTGCTGGCATTGAGCTTGGCGATGAACGCCGTCGCTTCGTTCCAGCTTACGTTCTCTACTGGTAGTTGGTCATTCCCATGGAAATTGGTCGGACTACTGCCCATCACTGCCTGCCACTGCCCCTGCGTTATCTCGGTCTGCGCCAGCCAGAAGGAATTGGTCAAGGTGACCTCCACTTGTTTCTCATGACTTGATCTCCCAGATTCACTCTCCGGGCTACCCATAGTGAAAGTGCCGGCTGGTATGTAGCTGAACTTCGCCACCGCCTCGGAGGCAATTGGCACGGCCCAGGTACTGACAACAGAACCTTTCGAGATTTGTTGAGGCAATCGCTCTTTTAATTCCGCAACTGTCATTTGTGCCATCTCTTTCGCCTCTGCGGCCAATTGCTCTTGTTTTTTCTGATTGTATAAATGGCTTAGGCCCATAGAGCCCGCCAGCACCAACCCGGCTGCCATAACAACCAACGCATTGCGTTTTTCTCGCCCCCCGCGTGCCATGTGCAGCATGGCTGCCTGCCGAAGCTGGCTCGAAGCCGTTGATTTTGGATAGCCTTTGAGAAGCTCTTCCGCGTGCCTGATGGCATCAGCACGCCTAGCTGTTTGCAGCTTCGCCAGAGAAGCTTGAACGGCGGCGATCTCCTCAAGTGACACATAGCTCAAGTCCTCAAACCGCGCTTCCCCGAGGACCGCGACATCGCGCTCTGCATCTGCCAGATCGCCCTGTTGCAGTGACTTCGCCACAGATGCGAGCATCGTCTGATGCAACGCATGTTTCGCGAACCAATCCTGGAGCCTAGCCAGGGCTGCTTCACAATCCGTGATCAATCTCGGGGTGCCGCTCCCATCTGCTACCTTGCCCAAGCAGGCCGCCAATGCGTCCAGTCGGTTGGCATCTCTTTCCTTGTGCATGTCGTCATACTGCGCCTGTTCCGCCAATTCAGGAAAGAGACCAGTCGCGTCCATGGCATCGTCGGGCAACGCCTTGACAAACTCGCGCACTCTCACGGAAAGGTCATCACGCAGTGATGCCAGTTGGGAGTGGATCTCCTGAAGTTCGCCCAGCCCGGCTACTTTCGTGGAGCCATCTGGCGGTACCGCCGCCAGATGGTCCTTCACCACTTTTTCCAATTCCTGCACGGCAGCCATCCATGCCTCCAGCTCTATCCATTTGGCGCGGGTGATCTCCAAAGGATCGCGGCCCTCAAAGTGCCGGGCTGCCAAATCCTGCGCCTGGCTCTCCAGGCGGGACAACTCCTTCAAATCGCTCAATTCACTCAGCACGCTGCTGCGTGAGCGCACCACGGCGATCTTCGTGAGCAGCACTGCCATCCGGTAGTCCTGCCGAATCCCCGCTGGAGATGCGACCAGCACGCCGCGACTGCCCAGCGAGTCAAACTCCGGCCCCATCCCAGCCATCATCACACGCAACAGACGGACCGCTTCTTTTTCCTCTTTCTCGGCCTGCTGTTTCAGCAGTTCGAGTTCCAGGCGCTGTTTCTCCACGGCAAGGCGTTCCTGCTCCGTCTTTGCCATTTCCGCCTGTTGCTTGCGTGCCGCCTCCAGAGCCTGCAACTGTCTCTGACGTTGGGAGTGGGCAGACAGAACACCGGCCAGAGCCAAGTGTCCCGCGTTGTCGCGAATGCCGTCCTCAACCGCATCATGGAAGTTCAAGTTGTCGCTCATAAGCAGTTTTTTTGAATGATTTGGATGAAAAGGGTGAAACAGGGTCAAAGCGCTTTCACGCCACCTTGAGATAATCGAGCAGCCCCTGCTTCCCGCCCTCACGCCCAAACCCGCTCTCTTTAAAGCCTCCGAACGGGCTCGTGGGATCAAACTTGTTGTAGGTGTTCGCCCAGACGACACCGGCTTTCAGCAGCGTGCTCATTTTGAGGATGCGGCTGCCTTTGTCGGTCCAGACGCCGGCGCTGAGGCCGTAGGGGGTGTTGTTGGCTTTTTCGACGGCTTCTTCGAGGGTGCGGAAGGTGAGGATGCTGAGCACGGGGCCGAAAATCTCCTCGCGGGCGATGCGGTGGCTCATGCTGACGTTCGCGAAGATCGTGGGACGGAAGAAGAAGCCTTTCGCGGGCAGCTTGCAGCCGTTGTCGTGCTTCTCCGCGCCTTCCTCGACGCCGCTTTGGACGAGGTCGGTGATCTTGGCGAGCTGCTCGGCACTGTTGATGGCACCGAGGTCGGTGTTTTTGTCGAGCGGATCACCCACTCGCAGCGTGGCGATGCGGCGCTTCAGCTTGGCGAGCACTTCATCGGCGATGCTTTCCTGCACGAGCAAGCGCGAGCCTGCGCAGCAGACGTGGCCTTGATTGAAGAAGATGCCGTTCACGATGCCTTCGACGGCCTGATCGAGCGGGGCGTCGTCAAAGACGATGTTCGCGGCCTTGCCGCCGAGTTCGAGCGTGAGCTTCTTTTCCGTGCTCGCGAGGCTGCGCATGATGATCTTGCCCACCTCCGTGCTGCCGGTGAAGGCCACTTTCGAGGTGAGCGGATGATGGATCACCGCCGCGCCGGTTTCAGCGGCTCCGCTGACGATGTTCACGACGCCATTCGGCAGTCCGGCTTCCTGGCAAATCTTGCCAAATTTTAGCGCCGTGATGCTGGTGGTCTCCGCAGGCTTCAAGACGACGCAATTCCCCGCCGCAAGCGCCGGGGCGATCTTCCACGCGAGCATCAGCAGCGGAAAATTCCACGGAATGACCTGCCCCACGACGCCGTGAGGGGCGAGCTGGCGTCCGGGCGCGAGGAACTCCAGTTTGTCTGCCCAGCCCGCGTGATAAAAGAAATGCGCTGCGGCCATCGGCACATCGAAATCACGCGATTCCTTGATCGGCTTCCCGCCATCCATCGTCTCGGCGACGGCGAACTCACGGGCGTGATCCTGCAGCTGCCGCGCGATGCGGTAGAGATACTTCCCGCGTTCCTTCCCCGGCAAACGGCCCCAGGTGATAAACGCCCGTTGCGCCGCTGAGCAGGCCGCATCGACATCGGAAGCATCCGCGAGCGCGATGTCGGCGATTTTGGCCTCGGTGGCCGGATTGATCGTGGCGAA
Organism: Prosthecobacter sp.; assembly: GCF_044236155.1. GTDB lineage: Bacteria > Verrucomicrobiota > Verrucomicrobiia > Verrucomicrobiales > Verrucomicrobiaceae > Prosthecobacter. The sequence continues at coordinate 133,273 of NZ_JBIIHA010000002.1, read as the reverse complement.
GTATTTGCCGGAGCGAGACGGAACGAAGCGGCCATTGATGAAGAGGTCGTATTTCTTCTTCAGCTTCGGATCAGCCGTCTCCGGTGCCGGATCAAACTCCCACAGATCGCCAAAAACGAGTTCGCGGGTGGGATTCGGACGTGAAGGAGCTTTTTTGGCAGCGGCGGGCATGATGGCGGAGTGTGAGGGAAACACCGCGTTTTGCCAAGAAATGAGTTTATCGCTCAAAAGACTCACGCCGCCTCCAGCCCACGCATCGTCGTCTCGCTTGTCGCGAAGCGTTCCTCTTCAAGGCCAAGGCGGTGCAGCATGCTCAGGTAGAGATTCGGCAGCGGGTAGTTGTCCTTTTGGTCAAACGCGAGGTGCTGGCCGTGCTTGAAGCCGCCGCCGGCGAAGAGCACGGGCATGTTCTTGTTGTCGTGGCTGCTGGCGTTGCCGAGGTTGGATGTCAGTAGCACCATCGTGTCATCGAGCAGCTTATCGGTCTTCAGTTTGCGCAGGAAGGCGGCCCAGGTGTGGATCACGCCTTGCTCCACGCGGGCGAGCTGCTCCAGCTTGTCGGCGTCCATGCCATGATGGCTGAGCGTGTGGTAGCTCTCGTCCACGCCCTCGATGCCCTGCACGTTGTTGCCGGTGACGTGCAGCGTGATGAAGCGCGTGCTATCCGTGGCGAGCGCCATGTGCACGATGTCGAGAAAGATGCGATCCACCTCGACTTCGTTGTCGCGAGGGATCTGTGTGGGCGGTTTGAGGGCCACTTTGGGCTTGGGTTTGTGCGTCCAGGCCTCGTTCGCGGCGAGCCGCTGCTCCAGCTCTCGCACGCTCGTGAACCACGAGTCGAGCTTGTCACGATCTCCAGCGCCGAGTTCACGTTGCAGCGATTTCGCCTCCGCACCGACGACATCCATCACGCTGCGCCCCTGGCGGATGAGTTCGGCCTGGCGTTCTTGCTCGGCAGGCGTGTCATTCACAAACAAGCGCGTGAAGAGCTTCATCGCGCTGTTTTCCGCCGGTATCATCGTGCCGTTCTCGGTGTAGCTCGGGCTCGTCTGCGAGTTCGTGTTCAAAACGAGCGAAGGAAAGCGCGTCTCATGCCCCAGATGCTTCGACATGAGCTGATCGAGCGAGATTGTGTTCCGCGTCGTCGAGCCGCGAGCATTCGGACAAGCCGAAAAGATGCTCCCCTCCGCCGTGTGACCACCCGTGACACCCGGATGCGATGAACCGGACACCACTGTGAAATCCTCCCGCAAATCCTGAATGCCCGCCAGATACCGCGAAGGCTTGTACTCCCGTCCCGAGCCTTCCGGCACCAAATTCGGATTGTGCAGCCCCAACGCCAAACTCATGCCGACAAAGCGCTTCGCTTGTTTCGTCTCCTTCACCGCCGCAAAGGCTGGCGTCATCGCCTCCAGCAAAGGAAGTCCGAGCGTGATCCCCGCCCCGCGCAACATGGCGCGACGGGAGAGGTGTTTTTGGAATGTGAAGGTGCTCATAATGGGACAATCAGACAATCGGACAGGGAGATGGGGAGACAAGGGGCTTCAACGTTTGGTGATCGACCATTTGTCAGGGTGATTTTGCATGTTCACGAGCATGCCGATGATCTCGTCGTAGGCGCGATACAAAGCACGTGCCGTTCCAGCCTTCAGATAGCCGCACTCGACGGCGAATTGAAGCCAGCACTGGGTTTCACCGGCTTCGCCTTCACTGTCATTGAGTTTGCTGACAAAGGAGGCTGCGTAACGCCTCTTCCGCCAGCCTTCCGCGACGTTCGCGGCCACGGACCGTGACGCCCTGCGGATCTGATCTGTCAGTGAATACTTCTCTTCAGACGGAAACGTCTTGCTGGCCTCAAAGATGTCCATCGCCGCTTTGAAGGCACGCTGATACACTTCCAGATCTGTGTGCCTTACCACCTTCGACTTTCTGTTCTGACTGTCTGATTGTCTCATGGTCCGATTGTCTGGTTGTCGTTTCACTTCGTTCGGAAAATGTCGCTCAAAACCACCTCGCGGATGATGGAGCGGAGGTTGGTGGTCTTGCTGGCGATGGCATCGAGCTTGGATTCATCGCTGAAGCGTGGTGGAGCGCCGGTGGCGTAGGTGAGGAAGTGGGTGGCGAAGCCGCGGGCGAGGTTTTGGGGGCGTTTGGTCTGGATTTGCTGCCAGGTGGCGAGGTCGGTGAAGGTATCGCCTTCGGGAGTGCGACCGCTGGGATCGACTTGGGCACCTTTGCCATCCTTGCCGTAGCCTTTGCGCCAGATGCCGACGGCGTCGTAGTTTTCGAGGGCGAAGCCGGGCGGGTCGATGGTTTGATGGCAACTGGCGCAGCTTTCGTTGTTGCGATGTTTGTCGAGTTGATCGCGGATGCTCGTGGCTCCGCGGATGTCGGGCTCGATGGCGGGCACGCCGGGTGGTGGTGGCGGGATGTGATTGCCGAGAATGCGCTCGTTGATGAAGACGCCGCGCACGACGGGCGAGGTGCTGGTGCCATCAGCGGTGACTTTGAGGATGGAACCCTGCGTGATGAGGCCGCCGCGTTTTGACTGCGTAGTGAGCGGGAGCTTTTGCAGGCCGTCACCGGGCTTCGGGACAGAGACAGTGAGACCATCAGACAGTGAGACAGGGAGAATCTCCGCCTTTCGCCCCTTCTCCTTGTCTGATTGTCTCCCTGTCTGATTGTCCCCAGCATAGTGCCTTGCGAGGCGTCCGTTGAGGAAGGCGAAGTCGGAATCGACGAGGTGGGTGATGCTCAAATCGCGGCGCAGCAGTTCGGTGACATAGGCGCGGGTTTCCTGGAGCATGGATTCCTGCACGACGGGGTCGAAGTCGCGGAAGAGGCGTGTGTCGGGCGTGGTGAAGTCGATTTGGTTCAGTTTGAGCCACTGATCGGTGAAGCTGGCGATGAAGCGTTTGGCTTTGGAGTGGGAAAGCAGGCGCTCGACCTGCTGGGCGAGTGTTTGAGGGTCGTGGAGCTTCTTTTGGTTCGCGAGTTCGAGGAGCTCTTGATCGGGCATGGAGCACCAAAGGGCATAACTAAGCCGCGTGGCGATGGCATGGTCGTCGAGAGGGCCGGGAGACTCGATGAAGGTCAAAAAGCGTGGTGAACACAGGATGGCGCGGTAGGCGGCACGGAGGGCTTCGAGCACCGAATCACCTTCTTGGAGCGATTTGGAGGCGATTTGGCGATACGGGGCGCTTTGCTCATCGGTGACGGGGCGACGAAAAGCACGCGTGGCGAAGCGGTGGACGAGTTTGTCGAGGTTTTCGGCTTTCAGCGCCTCCAGGCCGGTGCCGCCGAAGAGTTTTTTGCGCACGCCTTCATCATTGGCGACGGGATAGATGCGCTCGATGTCGATGCCGCGATGCGCGATGCCGGGGAAGCCTTGTTTTTCGAGATCGCGGTCTTGGAAGCTCACGTTGCCGCCTTTGGCACCGGTGGGTGCTTTTTTGTGCGTGCCGTCGTTCGGTCGCAGCTCGAGGCGATGATCTTTTTCGATCCAGGCTTCGAAAGTCATGTCGCGCGGCGTCGCGGTAGCTTCGACGAGGCCGATCATGAAGAGCAGCGGCGCGTTCGATTCGCACGCGCCAGAGCGCAGCGTGCCCCACACCGCACCATCGGCGGTGGGATTGATGCCGCGCACACCGCGCAGCGTGACGCGATACCAACCGCTCTCCGGTGCCCACGTGGGCGTGCGGCCGAAGAATTGCAGCCCGATGGGCCAGGTGATGCTTTCGCCGTTCTTCAAATCGGGGCCGCGGTAATTGCCGCCGCGGTTTTTGATGAGCATCTCGGGCGTGTGATGCTTCGCGTAGGTCGCGTCGCCTTTCTCCGCACGGTCAAAGGCGTTGTCGAGCGCCAGATCGGCCACGTCGAGATAACGAGCGAGTTGATGATGCGAGAGCTGCTGGCCATCCGCGACAGTTTCAAAGCCGTGCGAGGCACGATCCTCCGGCAGCAGCGTCTTCAGCGGGATGTCGATGCCGAGCAGATCGTGCAGCGTGTGCTCATACTCGACCCGCGTGAGCCGGCGACTGCGCACACGACCGTTCGCGGCGATGTCAGCGGCATCCACTTCGAGCAACGGTTGCTTCAAATTGGCGAGAAAGAGGTCTTTTTCGTTCTTCTCCGGCTGTGGCTTCTTTTTCGGCGGCATCTCGCCATCGCGCACGCGTTCGAAGATGTGCTGCCAGGTTTTGACCGAGGCGGCGTCGAGCTTGTCGAAGCTCAAATCGGTCAAATCGAGCCCGCCTTTCTTCAGATCGGCGTCATGGCACTCGACACAGTGCTGCTCCAAAAACGCCGCGACAGGCACGGCGGCATGAGAATGGGCGCAGAGGAGCGCCATCAGCGCAAAAGGGGCAGATCGAGGCATGGGGGGGTGGGTCGTCAACGTGGGCGAACCGGTGGTCTATCGCAGGTCGTGGCGAGGTGAAACGAGGAGCGAGACGAAAATCGAGGCGGGGCTTGATTTGGTTGTTTATGTGTTCTAGTGAACACTATATGAAAACGGCCCTGTTTGAACTCCAAAACCTCCTCCGCGACCGCTTTCCTGAGGCCATGGCCGCCTCGTCGGACTCGCGGCGGCTCCAAGTCGTGCAGCCGACGCTTCAACCGGGAAAGCTCGTCGAGATCACCGGGCCGGATTCGGGCCTGTTGATGCATCGATTCATCGCGGCGCAGCCTTGTGCGCTGATCGATGCGGCGGATGCGTTTGAGCCGGGCGGGCTCGAGGCGAGTGCGCTGCGGCATCTGCTGTGGGTGCGATGTCAAAAGGCCAGCGAAGCGATGCGGGCGGCGGATCTGCTGCTGCGGGATGGAAACCTGCGCGTGGTGCTGATCGATCTGCGGCTGCGGCCCGTGCGGGAGCTTTTCGTGCTGCCATCGAGCGTGTGGCATCGGCTGCGCCTGCTGGCGGAGCGCGGTGGCGCGGCGGTGGCGGTGTTTTCCCCCTGCCAGGTGGTGGCCTGCGCGGCGGGACGCTGGGCCGCGCCGCAGACATCGCCGCTCACGCTCGCGGCTTGATGAAACCTTCACCCGTGATGATGCATGTTTGCTGCCTGGTGGCTTCCACGTTTCGTTTTGCAGGCTCTGCGAGTCCTGACGCGGGATCGCGTGGCCGTGCTGGAGTCGCAGGCGATGAAGGCGGAGGACGCGCGGTTGCTGTGCGCCTCTGAAAACGCGGAGCGCGAGGGCGTCCAGGCGGGCATGACGGCCTCGCAGGCGCAGGCGCGATGCCCGCGATTGCGCCTGTTGTATCGCGATGAAAAGGCGGAGCAGGAGCTGCAACGGCGGCTGCTGCACGCGGCGGAGAGCTGGACGCCGGACTACGAGGCCACGCAGCCCGGCTTGTGCGTGCTCGATTTGTCCCGTCGGCGCATGAACGAGCCGTGGCATGATCTCGGCGTGCTCATGCATCGCGAGTCGTCGGCGCTCGCGATGGAGATGCGCATCGGATTGGCGGACAAGGCCGACCTCGCGGTGCTCGCCGCTCATGTCGCCGAGCCGGTGCGCGTGATTCGCGATGGCAAGGAAGCGCTGCGTGAGCTGCCGATGACCGTTTTGTGCCGCAACCCGGAGCTGTTGCAGTTGCTGCATCTGTGGGGCGTGCGCACCCTGGGACAATTCAATGCGCTGCCACGGGCGGAGATCGCGCGGCGGCTCGGCGCGGAAGGTCTCGCGCTGCACGATCTCGCACGTGGTGGCAAAGAGCGGCTGCTGCGGCTGGTGCGGCCCGTTTGTCTCTTCCGCGAGGAACGCGAGCTCGAAGCGCCCATCGAGTGCCTGGAGCCGCTCATGCATCTGCTGCACGGCATGCTCGGCCGTTTGTGCGCGAGGCTGGCGGAGGCATGGCGTGTGGCTGGCAGGCTGATGCTGGGGCTGCGTTTTGAGGATCGCAGCATGCACGAGCGTGATCTGCGTGTCGCGGAGCCCACGCGTGATGAGGCGGTGCTCGGTCGCGTGCTCGAAGCGGCGCTGGAAGGCGTGAAAGCCTCCGCGCCCATCATCTTCGTCTCGCTCGAAATCGTGCCCGTGCGTGCCGCCGCGAGCCAGGCGGGGCTTTTCGATCAAGGCCTGCGCGATCCGAACCGCTTCGCGGAGACGCTCTCCGCGCTTGAAGCATTGCTCGGCAAAGGTCGCGTCGGTCGCGCGGAGCTGCTGCCCTCGCGACGGGTGGATGCGTTTCGCGTGGTGAACTTCCTCGATACACCCGCCCCATCCATCGAGCACACCGCGGGCGGACCGCCGTTGCAGCGCTTTCGCCCGCCGCGTCCAGCGAGGCTCGTGTGGCAGGGCTGGCGACCGGTGGCGCTGCATCTGGATCGTGAAACGAAGCCGCTCATCTCGGCCAGCGGCCCATGGTTTCTTTCCGGCGAGTGGTGGGACACGCAGCAGGCCTGGCAGCATGAAATCTGGGACGCCGCCACCGACGACGGCGCGCTCTACCGTCTCGTGCGCGAGCATGAAGTGTGGCGTGTGGAGGGAAGGTATGGGTAGCTTCAGAGGAGCTGCATTTTGAGTATTGTCATCCCCCGGACCGGTATTACACTTCACCCATGAAAACGATCACCATCAAGCTGCCCGAGTTCCTGAACTCATCGCTAGACGCGGCGGCCAGCAGCCGCAAGCAGACGAAGTCTGCCGTGGTGCGTGATCTTTTGATGCAGGCGCTGCCTCACGGCGGCCAGGCTGCGGCCAGGAAAAAAGCGCGGCCCTCCCTGCATGACAGGCTGAAGAAATACCAGGACGCGGGGCCGACGGGCATCCCTGATCTGGCATCCAATCCCAGCCATCTTGCCAGCTATGGCCGCTAATCTCGGCGTCTTGCTCGATTCAGGCCCGTTGGTGGCCTACCTCGCCAGTGACGAGGCTCATCACGCATGGGCCACGGAGCAGTTCCGCCAGCATGACGGCCCGGTCATCACCTGCGAGGCCGTGATCAGCGAGGCGTGGTTCTTGCTGCGGCGCCAGCCGCGGCATCTCAGCCGTCTGCGGGCGATGCTGGCCGACGAGGTGTTCGATCTTTCGTTTCACCTCGAAGACCACGCCGCCGTCATCAGCCGCATGATGGACCGCTATCACGATGTGCCGATGTCCCTGGCGGATGCCTGCCTGGTGCGCCTCTCCGAGGTCCATCCCCGGCTGCCTTTGCTGACTCTCGACTCGGATTTCAAAATCTACCGCCGTCACGGCCGGCAATTGATTCCCGTCATCACTCCCGATTGATCCAGCGGGCTCATTCTCCCGCTTTGGATGGCAGCAAGGCTGCCGCATTCCCCTCATTGATCTCATGTTTACGGAACTGCACGCCCGCAGCGCGTTCTCATTCCTTCGTGGTGCTTCCTCACCGGAGGAGATGGTCACGCGGGCGGCGGAGCTGGGCATGCAAAGCATCGCGCTCACGGATCGCGACGGCGTTTACGGCTCCGCACGGGCGCATCACAAGGCGAAGGAGCTCGGCCTGCGTGCGATCACGGGCTGCGAGCTCAGGATGGAGTGCGGCTGCGTGCTGCCGGTCATCGTGCGCACGCGTCGCGGCTATCAAAACCTCTGCCAGATGCTCACGCAGGCCCATTTGCAGGCTGCGAAAGGCGAAAGCCGCGTTTCATGGGCCGCGCTCGAAAATTTCGCGGAAGGCCTCACCGTGCTCACCGGCGATGAAGACGGCGTTTTGAGCCAAAACGAGCCTTTGGAGGCTCTTGAATGCCTCAAGCGTGTTTTCGGTCGCGAGCATGTTTTCGTCGAAATCCATCGCCACCGCGTGCCGCGTGAAAATGAGCGCGTGCGCCGCTGCTGCGATCTCGCTTTGGCCGCGAAGCTGCCGCTCATCGCCTCGAATGCGCCACTGTATGCGCGGCCGGAGGGACGCATGCTGCAGGATGCCTTCACCGCGCTGCGGCATCACACGACGCTCGATGAAGCAGGCCTGCGGCTCGCGCCGAATGCCGAGCGCTGCCTGAAATCCGCCGCGCAGATGCGCGAGCTGTTTCACGATCTACCGGAAGCCTTGAAGAGCACACAACACATCGTCGAGAGCGTTGAGTTCGGGCTGGAGAATCTCGGCTACGAGTTTCCGCAGTATCCCGTGCCTGCGGAGCACTCGCAGGACAGCTTTCTGCGCGAGCGCACGGACATCGGCGCTCGCGAGCGCTACCGCGAGATCACGCCGGAGGTACGCCAGCAGCTCGATCATGAGCTGCGGCTCATCTCAAAGCTCGGCTTCAGCGGCTACTTCCTCGTCGTGTGGGACATCGTGCGCTGGGCAAGGCAGAGCGGCATCCTCGTGCAGGGACGCGGCAGCGCGGCGAACAGCGCCGTGTGCTACAGCCTTGGCATCACCAACGTCGATCCCATCGCGCAGCGCCTGCTGTTTGAGCGTTTCTTGAGCGAGGGCCGCAACACCTGGCCGGACATCGACCTCGATCTGCCCAGCGGCACGCAGCGTGAACGCGTGATCCAGGAGGTGTATCGACGCTTCGCGCCGCATGGTGCTGCGATGACCGCAAACGTCATCACCTACCGCGGCCGCAGCGCCATGCGCGAGATGGGCAAGGTGCTGCACCTGCCGCAGGACGTCATCGAGCGCTTCAGCGATCTCTACGCGAACGGCGACTTCCCGCACACGCTGCAGCTCGATGAGCAAATCCGCCGCGCCGGCTTGCCTCAGAGTCATCCACGATTGCCTGCCTTGATCAAACTTTATAACCTCGCCTACGGATTGCCGCGCCACCTCGGCCAGCACAGCGGCGGCATGGTGCTGTGCACAGCCGGTCTCGATAAAATCGTGCCGCTGGAGCCTGCGAGCATGCCAGGACGTGTCGTCGTGCAGTGGGACAAGGACGACTGCGAGGACCTCGGCATCATCAAGGTCGATCTGCTCGGCCTCGGCATGATGGCGGCGATTGAAAAGACCCTCGAGGTCAGCGCCGCACGTGGCAGGCCCGTTGATCTCGCGCAACTGCCCAAGGATGATCCCGCTTGCTTCGATCTCATGCAGCGGGCTGATACCGTGGGCGTTTTCCAAATCGAAAGCCGTGCGCAGATGGCCACGCTGCCGCGCATGAAGCCCACGTGCTTTTACGATGTCGTCGTCGAGGTCGCCATCATCCGGCCCGGGCCCATCGTCGGCAGAATGGTGCATCCGTATCTCAACCGCCGGAACGGCAAGGAGCCTGTCGATTACATCCATCCCGACTTCGAGCCCGTGCTGGTTCGCACGCTCGGCGTGCCGTTGTTTCAGGAGCAGGTGCTGAAGATGGCCATGATCATCGCTGACTTCACCGGCAGCGAGGCGGAGGAACTGCGCCGCGCGATGAGCTTTCACCGCAGCGAGGAGCGCATGACAAAGGCGCTCGACAAGCTCACCGCCGCCATGTCACGCAAGGGCGTCGATCCAGTGATCCAGGATCGCATCGTGAAAAGCATCCGCAGCTTCGCGCTTTACGGCTTTCCCGAGAGTCACGCCATCAGCTTCGCGCTGCTCGCCTATGCCAGCGTGTGGCTGAAGGTGCATCGCGCCGCTGAATTCTACGCCGCGCTGCTCAACTGCCAGCCGATGGGCTTTTACTCCAGTGCCACGCTCGTGCGCGATGCGAAGCAGCACGGCCTGCGCCTGCTGCCCGTGTGCGTAGCGGCCTCAGACATCGAGTGCACGGTCATCGATGACACCACGCTGCGCCTCGGCCTGAATCAGCTCAAAGGCGTGAGCCATGCCGCCCTCGTCCAAATCATCGCTGAACGCCAAAAAGCCCCGTGGCGTGATCTGCGCGATTTTTTGCGCCGCTGCACTCTCGCCAAAGATGAGCGCCGCGTGCTCGCACAGGCCGGAGCACTCAATGCGCTCGGTCATCATCGCCGCAGTGCCCTGTGGGATGTCGAGGCGACGTTGCACGATGACTTGCTCAGCCACCTCGAAGACTCGCACGAAGCTCCGCTGGCCATGATGAGCCCCCAGGAGCGGCTGGCGAGCGATTACGCCACCACCACGCTCACCGTCGGCCCGCATCCGATGGCGCTCGTGCGCCCGCAAATCCCGAAAGCAAGCAGCGCCCGCGTTTTGACCACGTTGCCGCATGGTCGCCGCGTGACGATCATCGGCATGGTCATCTGCCGCCAGCGCCCCGGAACCGCGAACGGCCACTGCTTCATCAGCCTCGAAGACGAGACCGGCATCGCGAACGCCTTCGTCCCGAGCGATCTCTTCGAGAAACGCCGCCTCACCATCACCCAGGAACCCTTTTTGAAGATCACCGGCAAACTCCAACGCGCCGACGGCACCACCACCGTCCTCGCCCAAACCATCACCGCCTGGCGCTACGACGAAACCCGCCGCGTGAGCGTGAAGTCACATGATTTCGGGTAAGCGATCACTCACAGCCGCTTCGGATTCACCGGTGATGCAGGTGGCGTGCCACGAGCTTTTTGATCGAGCAGAGCATGCAGGGCTTTCATCGCGGCAGAAGCCTCCGCGGAAGGCATGCGGGCGAGGTTCTTGAGCTCGTGCGGGTCGTTTTGATGGTCGTAAAGCTCGATGCCGTTCACGCCTTCGTTCCATTCGGTGTAGCGCCAGCGTTCGTTGCGAATCGTGCGGCCCATGACTTGAGCGGGAAGACGATCATCAGCGGGTCGGAGGATTTGGGTGATGGCTGGGTGATCCCATTTTTGTGCGGGATCATCCAAAAGCGGGCGAAGGCTCTTTCCGTCGAGTTGAGGAGCTTTGAGCGAGGCGAGATCGGCGAGCGTGGGATAGATGTCGATGAATTCGACGATGCGATGGCATGAGCGGCCATTTCCTTTGGCACCAGGCGTTCGGATGATGAGCGGGGCGCGTGCGCTCTCTTCGAAAAGGGTGCGCTTTTGCCAGATGCCGAGATGCTCGCCGAGGTGGTAGCCGTGATCGCTCCACAGCACGACGATGGTGTTGTCGGCGAGTTGGAGCTTTTCGAGCGCATCGAGCACGCGGCCGATTTGGGCATCGACGAAGGAAACGCTGGCTCGGTAGGCTTGCAGGGCCTTGCGGCAGGTGAGCTCGTCGAGGCCGTAATTTGGAATGGGGTTGTTGTGCGCGAACGCGGCCACGGGGATGTCGTCGCGATCATCGGCGGGGGCCTCGGGCAGACGGATCGAGTCGAGCGGATGCAGGTCGAAGTATTTTTTCGGCGCAACGAAGGGCGTGTGCGGCCGGAAGAAACCGACACCGAGGAAAAACGGCTCTTCGCGATGCTTTTCGAGCAGTCGAATGGCCTCGGTGGCGATCATGCCATCGGTTTGCTCCTCATCGCTGCCATCGGCGGCAAGCCAGCTCAGCGCTGCGCTGACGGGTTTTTGCGGCGTGGGGTTGGTGATGAGCTTTTCATCGGTCACATCGCGCCCTTTGGGATTCACGACGAGCTGCCACGAAGGTTTGTCATCGAGGCCGTCAGTGCCGATGCCATTCGGCACGTCGTAGTGGTAGATCTTGCCGACGCGGGCGGTGAACCAGCCGTTTTGCCGGAACAACTGCGGCAGCGTGACCACATCCGGCAAAGCCTCGCGAAAATGGCGGTCAAGGTCATAGACCTGCGTGGCATCCGGCCTGCGGCCGTTGAGCACGGAGGCACGGCTGGGATTGCAGAGCGGGATTTGATTGTAAGCCCGCTCAAACCGCACACCGCTCGCCGCGAGCCGGTCGATATGAGGCGTGTGCGTGCAGTCGTTTACGAGGTCGTCTATGGCGATAAAGAGAACGTTTTGCCGCGGTGTCGCCGCAAGAATCAACGAGCAAGGAGCAAGGAGCCAGAAAAGCAGGCGAAGCATGGCGATCATTGGCAACGCCGGCTTTGTGACTGGCATTTCAACTGACTTCACGACCCGAAACTACTTCTCGGCGGTGCTTGCTCCAAGGACCGGACCGGATGGAAGACGGATGCCGAGGAGGAAAGCGATGATGTCCCAACGCTGCGCCTCGGTCAGTGTCTTGTCGAAACTCACCATGGCTGTGCCATTGAGTCCGGTGGCAAGTACGCGGAAAATATCCGCCGGAGTGCCGCCGCAGCGCAGATGTGGCTGGCGGAGATCTGAAGGTGCGGCTGGAAATCCCCAAACGTCCTTCAAAGCTAGAGCGGCGGGGCCTTTGCCATCGGCTTTTTCACCGTGGCAGGCGGCGCAATGAGTCGCGAAGAGCTTTCGACCGGACTGAGCATGGGTTTCGACCTGAGCAGGGTCTGTAAACCAGTCGGGGGGAGGCAAGAGATTCACGGGCTGCGCGTGATTCTCCGGCTTGCGCCAGCGTCGCGAGAAGGACTTCACGTAGGTGATGACGGCGTCGATTTCCTCATCGGAAAGGTGACTGAACATGCCCATCGCGGTGCCGCTGAGACCCCCGCGGATGGTGCGGCGCAGATCGTCATCGGTGGGCAGCGCTCCTAGGGGGGTGGTGCGGAATTTGAACATGCCTTCCCTGAACGAACGCGGCCTCGGCTTCAACGTAGGGCTCATCTCGCCATTTCCATCGCCACGCTGGCCGTGGCAGACGATGCAGTTGCGCTCATAGACATACTTGCCCTGCATGTAGAGGTTGAAGTCGAGCGGCGCGACGGCATCGGCCGCCGGCAGAGCCGTGGCGAGGGCGAGGATGGAGAAAGCGCGTCGGACGTGAGTGATCACGAACTTGTTATCGTGTCTGGATGGCAGGAGAGCCATGCGGTTCTTGCCAAAGTCTGCGCAGGAACTGCCGCAAAGGATGCTTGCCAGCAGGGAGGCTTCGGGCACTTTGCGCGCTCTCACTTCACACCATGCCCAAGAAAGCCGCCTCCAACCAGTCTCTCCATCGCAAACACAGTGCCATCGTCGTCGATGGGCCGGAACGTGCCGCCAGCCGTGCGATGCTGCACGCCGTGGGCTTCAAGCGGGAGGACTTCAAGAAGTCGCAGATCGGCATCGCCAGCACCTGGAGTATGGTCACGCCGTGCAACATGCACATCGACCGCCTAGCCAAGGAGGCCGCGAAGGGCGTCGATGCCGCCGGTGGCAAGTCGATCATCTTCAACACCATCACCATCTCCGACGGCATCTCGATGGGCACCGAGGGCATGAAATACTCGCTCGTGTCACGTGAGGTCATCGCCGACTCGATTGAGACCGTCGTCGGCTGCGAAGGCATGGACGGCTACGTCGCCATCGGTGGTTGTGACAAAAACATGCCCGGCTGCATGATCGCCATCGCCCGCATGAACCGTCCGGCGGTCTTTGTCTATGGCGGTACCATCCTGCCAGGCTGTGTGGGTCCCGAGAAGAAGGACGCGGACATCGTCACCGTCTTTGAAGCCGTGGGCCAGCATGCGAACTGCAAGATCAGCGACAAGCAACTCGCGGACATCGAGGAGCACTCCATCCCCGGTGAAGGCTCCTGCGGCGGCATGTACACCGCGAACACCATGGCCAGCGCCATCGAGGCGATGGGCATGAGCCTTCCAAACTCCGGCGCCCAAGCCGCGGTGAGCAGCGACAAGCTCATCGACTGCTTCGACGCCGGCGCGGCGGTCATGAACATGATCAAGCTGGGCATCACCCCGCGCGACATCATGACGAAGGAGGCCTTTGAGAATGCCATCACGCTCATCATCACGCTCGGCGGCTCCACGAACGCCGTTTTGCACCTCATCGCCATGGCGCACGCCGCCGGTGTGAAGCTCGGCATCGATGACTTCGTCCGCATCGGCAAGAAGACACCGGTGCTGGCCGATTTGAAGCCCAGCGGCAAATACTTCATGAACGACCTCGTGAAGATCGGCGGCACCGTCCCGCTCATCCGCATGCTCGTCGAAGAAGGCCTCATGCACGGCGACTGCCTCACCGTCACCGGCCGCACGATGAAGGAAAACATGCAGCGCTCGAAGATCGTGTGGCCAAAGAGCCAGACCATCGTCCGCCCGCTCTCCAACCCGATCAAGAAGGACAGCCACCTCGTCGTCTTCCGCGGCAATCTCTGCCCCGAAGGCGCAGTGGGCAAGATTTCCGGCAAGGAAGGCCTCAGTTTCAGCGGCAAGGCCATCGTCTTCGAAAGCGAGGAAACCGCCCTGCAGGCCATTTTGAACGACAAGGTCAAAAAAGGCCATGTCATCGTAGTGCGCATGGAAGGGCCGAAAGGCGGCCCCGGCATGCGTGAGATGCTTTCACCCACCTCCGCCATCATGGGCAAGGGGTTGGGCAAGGACGTCGCCTTCATCACCGACGGTCGTTTCAGCGGCGGCAGCCACGGCTTCGTCGTCGGCCACGTCACGCCCGAGGCCTTCGTCGGCGGCCCCATCGCCGTCATCAAGAATGGCGACCCGATCACCATCGACGCCGAGAAACGCCAGATCACGCTCGGCATTCCCGCCAAGGAGCTCAAAGCCCGCCTCGCCAAATGGAAGCAGCCCAAACCGCGCTACACCCGCGGCGTGCTGGCGAAGTTTGCCAAGCTCTGCGCCAGCGCCAGCGAAGGTGCGGTGACGGACAAGGGGCTGTGACTTGGCGCCGTACCTTCGCCGTTCGAAAAAGGCGAAAGAGAGCGCCCGCTCAACCAGCAATCATTCTGGCACGATGATCTGGTCCTCGGGCTGGAGCTTCATGTCCTTCGAGGGATCCGAGGAGATGTCCTTGAGATTGATCTCAAAGGTCTGGCCGTTGCGGATCAGCTTGGTCTTGCTCGGTTTGGCAAAGGGGCTGAAACCACCCGCGGCTGAGATCGCCTTCAGAACGGTCATGCTGCCGCTGTATGGCACCGTGCCATTGCCCTTGATGCCGCCGACGACGTACACAAAACGGGCGGTGGCGGCGTCGCCGTCAATCGAAACGGTGACGGTGGGCCGGGTGTAAATCTCCCTCGCCTTGTATGTTTCTTCGATGGTGCGCTGAAGCGCGGAAGGCTTCATGCCGGCGGCACGAACCTCACCGATGTACAGGAGGTTGATGGTGCCGTTGTCGCTGACGGTGTAGATGCCTTTGATCTGTGCGACCTCGCTGTCGGGAATGCCTCCTATGGAGAGGGTGACGCGGTCGTTGGGCTTGAGGGCGAGCTCACCGTTCTGGGCGTTTGCAGCGGCCAGCAAGAGCCCGAAGACGGCAAGGGCGATGAGGATTTTGCGGAGGTTCATGGGATGGGTGAGTACTATGTGCGCTGTTTTCTGTTCTCGGTTAAAAAACATCCTCTCCCTTGTTACGGGTCATGGGACGGGTGCCAGTGGTGGCGAGGGCGGGCGCTGTGGTCTCGGCCTTGACCTTTCGGCGACGTGATTTGCCGCCTGAACCACCGTTCGGCGAGTTCGTGGGGGAGTAGTAGGTGTAGTAACTGGTGTAGTACTGATATTGCGCGTCGCTGCGCAGATCAACGTTGTTTAGGACGACACCGACGACCTTGCCGCCGACGTTTTCAACGGACTGCTTCACGCGCATGAGCATGTGGCGCGGGATTTTACGATGCTGGACAACGATCAGAGTCATGTCCGCCTCGTTGGCGAGCACGGAGGCGTCGCTGACGCCGAGGATGGGCGGCGAGTCGATGAGAACGAGGTCGAAACGGCTTTTCACCTCGGCGATGAGATCGACCATGCGTTGAGAATTGAGCAAACCAGCGCTGTCGGCGGGAAGCAGGCCGCTGGGAAGAAAGAAGAGATTTTCCACCTGTGTGCGTATGACGACGTCCTCCAGACGGATGTCGGTGATGAGATAGTTCGTGAGTCCAGTGGCGTGGCTGACGTCGAAATACGTGTGCATGCTCGGACGGCGCAAGTCGCCGTCGATGAGCAGGACGTTGTAGCCGCCCTGCGCGCAGACATAGGCAAGATTCAACATCGTCGTGGACTTGCCCTCGCCAGCGGTGCCGCTGACCACACTGATGCAGTTGGCATCCGATGACTTGCGGTTGAACTCAATGTTTGTGCGAAGGATGCGGTAGGCCTCGGCGTCGGGGTTGAAGCCGCTGGAACGATGCAGGACCCCCACATTCTTCGGAACGACGGCAAGCACGGGGACGCCGAGGAAGCGCTCGACGTCGTCGAGGTTCTTCACAGTGGTGTCCATGTATTCGAGGAAGAAGGCGAGGCCGAGGCCGAACATGAGTCCTAGCACGCCGCCGAGAGCCAGATGCAGCGGCACGTTGGGCTTGGCGGGCTTTGCCTCGGGCTCAGCCTCGGCGTAAATGGTGGCAGGTGATTTCTGCAGCTCGATGCTGACTTTTTCCTCAAGGTTTCTGGAGCGCAGGTTGACGATGATGTTGTCGAGCTGCGTCACCTCGTCCTTCGCGGTCTTGTACTCGCTGTAGAGAGCCTGCATGCCCATGATCTCTTTTTTGGCATCCTCGTTGTAGGTCTGGAGCGACTCTCGCTTCTTCCTCGCCGCATCAAGGCGGTTTTGGAGGCCTTGAACATGAGCCTGAGCCTCGGCAACGATCTGACTTTTCAAGGTTTCGATCTGGCTGGACAGGCTTTCGACATTCGGATGCTTTTTACCCATGCCGGCGTTGAGGAAACCCTCGCGTTGAACCTTGAGCTTGTTGTATTCCGAGGTGTTGGCCACCAGCGAGGGGTTTTCCAGCTTCAACCCAGAAGCACGGGCGATGATCTCATCCGCGGAGAGCGTGCCGATCTGATCAATCTCGGCCTGAAGAGTCAGGGTGTCCTGGTCGGCCTGCATGAGCAACTGCTCGCGGGACATCTGCATGCTCTCCTCGGAGGTGCGGAGGTCGCTGCCAGGGTTGAGGGAATTTCCCCCGCCCATGAACCACTCGCCGACGATGCCAGCCTTGCGCTTGGCCTCCTGGGCTCTGATCTGGGCCTGCTCACGCAGCTTCTCCTGATCGGAAATCTTCTGCTCGAGCACGGCTAGAGCCTTCTGCTTTCTCTCGGTCTCGATGTTGTTGCGCTGCGCCATGTAGCTTCGGGCGATCTCATTGGCGATGGTGGCGGCGAGCTGTGGATCTTGATCGTAGTAATCGATGATGACAAAGTCTGACCGGAGCATGGACTGCGTCTCGAGATTCGCGCGCAGCCGCCCCAAGGCCGCCTGACGCGAGGGCAGTTCCCAGCGTTTCACGAGGTCAAGCTTCTCGATGACAGGGTAGAGCGTTGTGGGTTTCGTGATCGTCTCGAACTGCGTTTTGATATATTCCTGCGTGAAGGCCAGGCTGTCACCGCGATTGCGGTCGAAGACGTTGATGTCCTGGGTGATGCGCTCGATGGTCATCTCAACATGACCGCGATATTTACGCGGCATGATATAGGTGAGGACGGCAGCAGCGGCAAAGATGAGGATAAACGAGAGCGTGATGAGCCCGAAGCGATTTTTGACCACCTGCCAGGTGTCCATCGCGTGCTTTTGCAGTTCTGTGCCCGGCTCATTCATGCCTGCGGAGAGGTGAGAGATTTGGAAAGGTTAATAAAGTGATCTGGAAATGCCGCCAGCGGGAGATTCGTGTGTCGAAACTGCCCGCCGGCGGATTGGGTGTCTGGCTGTTGAGGAAGGCTTTTAAAAGGTGGCCGTGGCCCCAAGGGAAACCCGATGGCGGTCAAACTCACGCAGGGCGTCGGTCGATTGCAGTGTGGAGTAGGAATAGTTGGCGTTCAGATTGAGGTTTTCGAGAAGCTGATAGCCAATGCCGGCAGAAATAAGCGCCGCGTGCTCATTCACATCGCTGCCTCCTCCATTATCGAACTGGCTGTAGGAATAGTTCACACCCGCGTTCGCACTGACGCGCTTGGTGAAGTTGTGGTTGATCTGAAGGCCGGTGTTCAGACCGTATCTGCTGCTAAAGGCCGCGAGTTCCGCGCCATTAAAGCCAAGCGCGGCGAACCAGCGCACCATGGTCTGCCGCGCAACGGCGTAATTGAGCGCGGCCTCTGCGTATGGCGCGGTCTTGTTGACAATGTCGGAATCGTAAAACTCGGCACCAGCGCGTGCAGAACCGGAGAGACGCTCGCTCCAGGCATGATCCACCCCCAAAAGGGCGAATTGCGAGGCAAAGTTCTTGTTTGCCTGGTTGGCGAAGGTGGTCATCCGGTAGCGATACTCCGCCGTCAGGCTGGTGCGCTTTGAGATGGCGTAAGCGAGCTGTTGCGCAAAGAGATGCGTGTAACGATCCTCGGGATCTGCTATAAGGTCGTCCTGATAACCGATGCCGTCGAAGGTGTAGGAGGTGGTGGTCGAGAATCGCGGCGACCAAGCGTAGCTCACATTGAAGTTGTTGTAGCCATACAGATACTGCCCGTTCCAAAGCGTGGTGGTTGCTCCATAGCCATACGCGGTGCCGGGATCCACCCCGTAAGTGAGGTAGAAGTTGTTGCTCACCCTGAGCCGCTCCGAAAAACGGTGCTCAAAGTTAAGGGAGCCACGCGCATTGTAGAAGGTGCCGCCAAAGCGCGGGACTCCATCGATGTAGTGGATGACACTGGTGTCGAGATTAAAACTCCAGGGCGTTGTAGGGTCAAGCTTTGTGTAAGCTGCGCCGATGCCTCCTTGCGCGAACCAAGACTCGATGTCCTCAACGAGCGGAGAATTGACACGATACTTCAGAATGTCATACCCGCTCTGCCCCGTGAAGGAAAAAGTCAGCGGCTGCTCGGTTTTGAAATCAGCCGAGTAATTTTGAATCGCCACCAGTCCCTGCGCACGCGCTGCGCCCGGGCCGATCAATGCGGCGGCCAGAATGAGCATAGCGAGTGAAGGGCGCATAAAGGGCAATGTCCAAGATAATTTTAATTAGTAGGGACCAAAAGTCCTCAGGGTGCCGACACTGATGGCGAAACCGGATTGGTTGTCGTGCGCGGGGGTAACGGCCCCGTTATAGTCGGCGGTAAAATAATGCCCCGGATAGAACCAAATGGTTCGGGAGAGTCTAGAGTCTTCTCTTCCGGTTCAGGAGACTCCAAGACTGGATTTTTACCCGGGTTCTTTGCTGATGCTGTTACAGGCCGTTGTTCGCTAGGAATACTGACCGTCAAGCCCGGAACCATCGAACTGGCGGCGTCATTGATGACCGCAGCCATTTTCGGAGCCACGGAAACTGCTGTTTGAACGATTTGCCCCGCCAGCGCCGGGTCAGCCTTGGAAGCAATGATCGCCGCTTTTACGATGTCCGCCGCACAGCCTTCGTTGATCACCAACGCATCCTCAACGACCATCAGCACCTTGTTTGGATCCTTTTCGACGGCTACGCGGACGTCGTTCGAGATTTCGGAGCATTTGGAGGACGATTGAGCCATTCCTGCCGATGCAAATGCCAGCATTAGAATGCAGGCTGATAAGCTCGTAGTGCGAGTGGTAATTGCAGCTATCATACGCGGCTTGATTTTTAGATTTTCAGGAATGAATGTGTCTTGTCTTCAGAGCGGGTAGTGGGAATCGAACCCACATGGCCAGCGTGGAAGGCTGGAACTTTACCATTAAGCTATACCCGCAATTAAAGTTATACTAACACGAAACATCCTGCTGCCGCAAGATTTTTTTAGAATTTAAAGGAAGAATTTGAAATTTTAGAATGACTAAAGAGCTTAGTCGCCAAAATTTTCAAGCTTCACGGCCTTCAATTCCAGTTGGTTAATTAGCACGGTTGTGTGTCCTGGCAAGCAAGGAGTCAAGACGGCAAGAACCCGGGAGGGACTTTTCAAAAAAGAGCCTCCCATGCTCCACCAGCTATTGGATGCCGCTTTTTCCCGGATAATCTTCCCCATTTAGGCTGCGAGCCACGCTTTCGAGCCAGTTTTCGAGGTTTTCTTGCATTTCTGCCACTTTTTCGGGCTGTCCGGCCAGCAAGACGTTGTTCTCGTCGGGATCGGTCGCGAGGTTATAGAGTTCCCAGACTACATCGTGACTTTTCTTGTTTTCGATCCGGTGAAGCTTCCAAGGCCAGTCAAGCCAGGCTGAATGACCCGGGAATTCAGTCAGGGACATCTGCTCCCTCACCTGTCCGGCATCAGGGCGGATACGCTCCGGATCATTCGGCTCCTCACCCCGCGCTTGAGCGGCAAGCAACTCATCCATCCACTGCTTGGAGGGAGTGCTTATGCCCTTGTTTCCCGACTCCCAAAAACCAATCGGGTGCATGCGCTGCTGCTTCTGGCCGGTCAATAGAGGCATGAGGTCGATGCCGTCCAGCGGTGGCTGATTTTTCACTTTTACTCCCGCAATGCCAAGCACGGTGGGATAAATATCCGAGGTGACGCAGGGAGCCTTGATCACCTTGGGTCCGGGAAAAACCGCCGGCCACTCCAGCAGGGCCGGCACCGCAAGACCGCCTTCATAAATCTGCCCCTTGAAGCCGCGACGACCGCCGTTTGAGCCGACTTTCGGAAGCGCCCCGTTGTCGCTGCAATACCACAGAAGGGTGTTCTCGCTCACCTCCTGTTCACGCAAAGCAGCACGCAGCCTGCCGAACGCGCGGTCCATGGCGCTGATCTCGCCATAAAAGTTCTGCTGCCTCTCCGGCAAGTCCGCATACGGCGCCTTGTCGGCCTCCAATGCCTTGTGAGGATCATGCGGCGAGCCAAACCAGACGACAGCTAGGAACCGCTGCTTCTTCTCGGCACAGCGGCGGATGAATTTCAACGTCTCTTCCACCGTGACATCCGAACTGTCGCCTTTGAACGGCGCTGCCCTTCCCTGCACGCTGAGCACCGGGTCGATATCGAAAAAGTTCGGCGAGGAGGCCCATTCATCGAACCCGCTGGCACCAGGACTCACCGGACTGCCCTTCTGCACCGAGCCAAGATGCCATTTGCCGAAGTGCCCTGTCGCATAGCCCGCCGTTTTGAGCGCTTCCGCGATTGTGACTTCCTGCGGTCGCAGCGAATGCCCCCAGGAGAAACACCCGAAGCGGTTTGGGTTGCGCCCGGTCATCACACTGCCGCGGGTGGGAGAGCAAACCGGCGCGGCGGCATGGAATTGATCGAAGCGCACCCCTTCCTTCGCCAGGGCGTCAAAGTTTGGCGTCTTGAGATGCGGATGACCGTTGTAACCCATGTCGCCCCAGCCTTGGTCATCGGCCATCACCAGCACCACATTCGGAGGATCAACGGCGAGGCAAACAGTGGCAAAACAAAGAACGGCAACGAGCAGCACAAACGATTTCATTGCCACATCATAATCACACAGCGTCGCGCTGGAACGCAAAAATCGGCTCACAGCCATTTCACTTCATGCGAGAGCATCGTGTCATTGTCGAACACAAAGCGCCCGATGAAATGACGGCGCTCGACCAAGGTCTGCGCGAGCCAGTGCTCGTCATCGGCCCACATTTCGTCAAATGGGAGGGCGTCGAGTGAAGTCCAAAGCGGCAGCGCCTCAGGCGTTTCAATCGGCTCTCCCTCATGCCTCGTGGCGAGCCACACGTCCACATGCATGCGCAGTCCATCGACGAACTGGAACCATAACTCGCCATGATGAACTGGATTCAGGGCGGTGACACCAAGCTCCTCCTGCGTCTCGCGCACGGCGCACTGCTCGGAGGTTTCGCCGGGGTCAATCTTGCCACCGGGGCCGTTGATTTTGCCTGCGCCGAGCCCGCGCTTTTTGCGGATCAGCAATACTTCTCGCCTCGCCTCGTCGATGATGAACATCAGCGTCGCTCGGACGCCTGGCTGCCAGGTCTGCCAGTCGATTGTCACCGTGAGTTCAGCGTTTTTTCCAAGGCAGGGCGCGCAGCCAGCGCTTGCCGCTCTTGATGTCCAGCGACTGCGCCAGGATTTCCGTGTCTCCGGCGTCGAAATCCTCCGCGCGCGGCAGTCCTGCGGGAAGATCAGCCGCCACCGGCTCAGGCACGGGCAGAGATTCCGGCAGCGGCTTTTGATTCAGTGGCGGAACTGAATTGACTGGCACCACGAGCCCCCCGGAGATGATCATCTTCATCGCTTCCTCAATGGTGATTGGCGCATCCGACACTTTTTCAGAATCGACGACGATCAGGATGCCCGTCATCGGACTCGGTGCGGTGGGCAGCAGCACGCAGGTCTGCGCCTTGCCGCTTTGCGGATCGCAATACTGCCCGGTGGCAAAGCCGAGCATGCGCATGCCCGCCACGGGATAATCCACAAACACGACACGCTTGAAGTTTTGCTTGGTGGCTCCGAGCCCGCGGAAGGCGTCGATCACCTGCTTGAGCGGACGATAAATCACCGCGACGAGCGGAATGCGCAGCAGCAGCTTGTCCACGGCGGTGACGAAATGCACGCCGATCACATTCGTCGCCATGAAGCCGAGGGCCAGGATCACAATCAGCGAAAACAGGAAGCCGATGAAGTTGGTGATGTTCTCCAGCTTCGGATCGTCGATGTTCAAAACCGGCTCGTCCGAAAGCTCGTTCACCAGGCTTACGAGCTGCGCCAGCACCGGCTTGCTCCACCCGTGCATGAGGTCGTAGATCGAGTACAGGATCCAGAACGTGATGATCAGCGGCAGCGCCAGCGCCAGGCCGGCGAGGAACTTGTTCCGCAGCCACACGCCCCATCCCTTCGGCGCATGCGCCTCATGTGGTGGAGATGTGGTGCTGTCTTCGGTTGCCATTCGGATGAACTTTCTGCGCGTGGATGAGAACGCACGGCAAACGTTTTGTTCAGCAACAATTAAGCGCCAACCAGCATTCTCGCGGGATTTTCGATGCAGTCCTTCACGCGGATAAGGAAGGTCACGGCCTCTTTGCCATCGACGACGCGGTGGTCGTAGCTGAGGGCCAGGTTCATCATCGGGCGGATCACCACCTGGCCATCGACGGCGATGGGGCGCTGCTGGATGCTGTGCATGCCGAGGATGCCGCTTTGGGGCGGATTGATGATTGGCGTGCTCAGAAGCGAGCCATAAACGCCGCCATTCGAGATCGTGAAGACGCCGCCGGTGAGGTCGGAGACTTGGAGTTTGCCGTCTTTGGCTTTCTTGGCGTAGCCGAGGATGTCCTGCTCGAGTTCGGCGAAGGATTTTTGGTCGGCATCGCGGAGCACGGGGACGATGAGGCCGCGCTCGGTGCCGACGGCGACGCCGATGTCGTAGTAATGCTGATGGACGATTTCATCGCCTTCGACGCGGACGTTGATCTGCGGGACGGCTTTGAGGGCTTCGACGACGGCTTTGATGAAGAAGCTCATGAAGCCGAGTTTGACGCCGTTTTTGGCGACAAAGGCATCCTGGAGCTTGGAACGCAGCGCCATGACGTTCGACATGTCGCACTCGTTGAAGGTGGTCAGGATGGCGGCGGTCTTTTGAGCGCTGACGAGCTGGTCGGCGATCTTTTTGCGCAGCGGGGTCATCTTCTTCCGCGTGATGCGGCCTTCGGGGGAAGGTGCAGGCTTCGCGGCGGGTTCGGGAGCCGGCTCAGGCTTCGGAACGACTTTAAACTCGGTGATGTTGGTGGGCTTTTCCTCGGCTTTCGGAGCGGGAGCGGCCGCTGGAGCTGGTGCAGCGGGTTTCGGGGCTTCGACCGGGGCGGCGGGAGCGGCTCCTTCGGCGATTTGACCGACGACATCGCCGATGACGACATCGTCACCGGGCTGTTTGGCGATGCTCAGTGTGCCAGCGGCCTCGGCGGTGACTTCAGCGGCCACTTTGTCGGTTTCGAGCGTGAGGAGGATGTCGCCGACTTTGACGAAGTCGCCGTTTTTGAAGTGCCATTTGGCGATCTGGCCTCCGGTGACGGATTCGCCGAGTGCGGGGATTTTGATGTCGAGGGGCATGACGGGGGGATTAGGTTGAAACGGATTTTAGGACTTCAAAAGACTTCTTCGCCATGTGGCACCTGTCCTGGGCGGAGAAAGGTCTTCACCAATTCGCCTTCTCCACAGGCAATCATGCCGGGGAAGCGCTTGAACCAGGGGCTTTCGGGAACTTCGGGAAATGTATCGCACCAAGTCGCAAAGAGGCCGATCTGATCGGCGGGAATGTCACGCTGCAACACTCTTTCAGCGAGATGTTCGATCAAGGCGCGTGGAAGATTGCGACGGCGAATCTGGGGCATCAGGAATCTCCAAAAAATCCGTTCACCAACTCTTGTTTCAACCGCTTCGCCGTGACTGGATCGGGAGCATTCACCATGCGCTCGGCCAGGGCGGACAGTTCGGGGCCAGAAAGCGTCTGCCGGACCGGCAGGCGGCGGGTGAAGCGGATGACTTCCTCCTGCTCGGCGGGCGGCAGGCACTCAATTTCGTGAATGATCTGAGCTGCTGTCATAGGTGACATTACACGCTAAACGCGGCTTCGACCAGTTTGTCCTGTTCGAGGCTGTGGATGGCCTTGGAGCCTGCGGCGGGGCTGGAGGACCGTTCGCGGCCGGCGTAGCGGAGCTTGTGGTTGCTGAGTTCTTCGAGGCGCGGGCGGATGTAGTAGAAGGCGCCCATGTTGCGGGGCTCTTCCTGGCACCAGATCCACTTCTTCTGCGCTCGCGGATACTTGGCCACGATCTCTTTGAGCATCTCGTAGTTCAGCGGGTAAAGCTGCTCGATGCGGATGATGGCGGCGTTCTTGATTTTGTGCTCTTCGCGGAACTCGAGGAGGTCGTAGTAAACCTTGCCGGAGCACAAAATGAGGCGCGTGACACGCTCCGGCGCGGCGAGGAGATGCTCGTCGTCGAGCACTTCCTTGAAGGTGGTGCCTTCGGCCATGTCGCTGAGCTTGCTGACGCACTTCGGATGACGCAGGAGGCTCTTCGGCGTCATGACGACGAGGGGCTTGCGGGTGCTGCGCTTGATCTGGCGGCGCAGGGCGTGGAAATACTGCGCGGGCGTGGTGAAATTGCACACCTGCCAGTTGCCGCCGGCGCTGAGCTGCAGGAAGCGCTCGAGGCGGGCGCTGGAGTGCTCGGGGCCCTGGCCTTCGTAACCGTGCGGCAGGAGAAGCGTGACATGCGAGGGACGCTGCCATTTGCTCTCGGCGGAGGCGATGAACTGGTCGAGAATGACCTGCGCACCGTTCACGAAGTCGCCAAACTGCGCCTCCCAGCAGACGAGGAGGTTGCTGGCGAGCAGCGAGTAGCCGTAGTCAAAGCCGAGCACGGCGGCTTCGGAGAGCAGCGAGTTATAAACGCAGTAGCGGCCTTGCTCGGCCTGCAGGTTGTTCAGCGGGATGTAGCGCTCGCGGTTTTGGGAATCGTAAAACACGCTGTGGCGATGGCTGAAGGTGCCCCGACGCACGTCCTGACCGCTGAGGCGGACGCCGTGACCTTCCGTGAGCAGCGTGCCGAAGGCCAAGGACTCGGCGTAGGCCCAGTCGATGCCTTCACCGGCCTCGATGGCCTTCTTGCGAGCGGCGAGGAAGCGCTTCGCAATGGTGGGATGCAGGTTGAAGCCCTCGGGCGTCTCCAGCAGGCGTTCGCCGACGCGTTTGAGCTTCGCGAGCTCGACGCCGGTCTTGACCGGGTTGTAGTCGTAGGCCGGTTGCAGCTCGGCCATGCTGCCTTCGAAAGGATTGCCGCCATTCGCCTTCTTGTCCTTTTCCGCCAGCGTGGTGACGCCCTGCTCGAGCTCGTCTTCGAGCTCTTTTTGCAAAGCAGCGGCACCCGCTTCATCGAGGATGCCCTGCGAGGCGAGGTCGAGGCGGAAGAGCGTGGCGGTGGAGGGATGCTGGCCGATGGCGCGGGCCATGTTCGGCTGCGTGAAGCCGGGCTCGTCGGTCTCGTTGTGGCCGTGGCGGCGGTAGCAGACGATGTCGATGATGACATCGCGGCCGAAGGTCTGGCGGAATTCGAGCGCGAGCTTCGCGGCGCGGACGACTTCCATCGGGCAATCGCCATTCACATGGAAGACGGGCGCTTCGATCATCTTCGCCACGTCCGTGCAGTAGTGCGAGCTGCGGGCGTCCGCAGGCTGCGTGGTGAAGCCGATCTGGTTGTTCACGATCACGTGGATCGTGCCGCCGGTGCGGTAGCCGGGGAGCTGCGAGAGATTGAGCACTTCCGCGACGAGTCCCTGGCCGGCAAAGGCCGCATCACCATGGATGAGGACCGGGATGACCTTCCGGCGCTCCGCGGTGTCGCCAAGTGCACGCTGACGCGCACGGGCCATGCCTTCCACGACGGGATCGACGGCCTCCAAATGGCTCGGATTCGGCGCGAGCATCACGCCGATGGAATCGCCGCTGCTGGTCTGGCGCACGGTTTCAAAGCCGAGGTGGTATTTCACGTCGCCATCGCCGGCGACCATGTTCGGCACGTAGTTTTCGCTGAACTCGTAGAAGAGATACTCCAGCGGCTTGCGCAGGAAATTCGCCAGCACGCTCAAACGGCCGCGGTGGGCCATGCCGAGCACGATTTCCTTGCCGCCATAGGCTGGCATGCCTTCGAGGACCGTCTCCAGCGCGACGAGGAGGGATTCGCCACCTTCCACGGAGAAACGCTTCTGCCCCACAAATCGGCGATGCAGGAAGCGCTCGAAGCTTTCTGCCTCCAGCAGCCAGCGCAGCGCGTCGATGTGCTCCTTCGCGGCCGGTTTCGGCGCTTCGGTGACTTCGATGCGATCCAGCAGCCAGGCGCGGACTTCGGGATTGTTGATGTGCCAGAACTCGAAGCCCGTCTTGCCACAATAGATGCGGCGCAGCTCGCCGAGCATCGTTTTGAGCTTCATTGGCTGACCACCGCGGAACATGTGCGTCTGCACGTCCTCTTCGAGCTCCTCATCCGTGAAACCAAGGCCCGCGAGCGAGAGCGAAGCGATCTCAGGCCCCTGGGCGCTGAGCGGATCGAGATGCGCCGCGGTGTGACCGAGAGCGCGGAAGTGATGAATCGCGTTCGTCACGCGCATGCGGAAGCTCAGCGTCTTTTCAGACAGAGTGCCTTCCGCTCCTTTCGCGGGCTGAGCGGCCAGTTTGGCCATGCCAAGCTCGAAACCTTCAAAGAACGACGACCACAGCGGCTCGACGGAGGCAGGGTCTTTTTTCCAGTCGAGGTATTTCGACTCAAGGAAGTCCGCGTTGGCGCGGTAGGGGAGCGAGGCACTCATTGGGGTTTTTTACGTGGGAGGGGGCGGCCAGAATGCGCCCAATCCACGCGAGTGCAAATGCGGAAGGCGCTTTTTGAAGCCTTTTTCACAGGGGAAATCACCTCCCCTGCCCGGGCTATTTCGCAGCAGCAAGCGACACCCCGCTACCATCAGGAAGGGAGCGCGGACACTCTTGTCCGCATCCGAGGAGGGCAACGCGCCGGCGTTGCCGAATTCGGCAGGGCGAAGCCCTGCCCTCCTCACCTCCGCAGCGCGTTGATCAGCTCATCGAGCTTGCTCGCAATGGCCTGCACTTCACCCACGGTCGGCGGGTCGCTCACGGTCATGCCGAGCAGGCCCACCGCGTTGCTGTTGTTGCTCGTGCCGTTGATCGCGCTGTTGAGCTGCATCTGCGTCACCTCGCCGGGCGGGCCCTGCGGTCCCGGGCCGCCGTCGCTGCCGTTCTGGCCGCGCGGAATGCCGAAGGTAAAGCGCACGTTGTAGCCGTCGAAGCTGGTGTTCACATAGGCCGCGTCCCACGGGTTCAGCGTCGTCACGCCATCCACCACCGTGCCGGCAAAGGGCGGTCCCTGCGGGCCTTGACTTCCTTGCGGACCCTCGGTGCCCTGCGGGATGCCGAAGTTCAGCCGCACCGCGTTGCCATCAAAGTTCGCCGACACGTTCGGCCAGCTTCCCGGCGGGAGTTGGGTCACGTTATCCACCACGAAGTTCGTGAAAGGCGGTCCCTGCGGGCCGGGGGAGCCGTCCATGCCGTTGGTGCCGGGCGGCCCCGCATCGCCCTGATAACCGCGCGGGATGCCGAAGCTCAGCCGCACGGCGCTGCCGTCGTAGTTCGCCTGCACCGTGGCGTTGTCGCCGGGGTTCAGGGTGCTCACGCCATCGACCATGAAGTTCGTGAACGGCGCTCCCGGCGGGCCTGGGGCACCGTCACTGCCGTTCTGGCCCGCTGCTCCCGGCGGTCCGTCGCTGCCCTGCGGCAAGTCAAACGACAGATGCAGCACGCCGCCGCTCACACTCACCGCCACGGATGCGGGCGATCCGGCGGGCAGCGTGTGCACGGCATCCACTTGCGCGGAAGTCACGGTCATGATGTTGTTGATGAGCACGAAGAGCGCCTGGAGCTGGTCGCGGATCACCTGGGATTCCAAGGGCGAGTTTGGCGCGGGGAGGCTGGGGTCGAAGGGCATGGTGTTCTTGGTTGTGGGTTCCTTGTGCTTGGGTCCTCGGACTCGCGAAAAGGGTTAAAAAGCTCCCTTGGAGGGTCGGCCTACTCGGTGGCAGGGCGGAGAAAGTCCGTCGGTGCGACCTTTTGGACGGTCAGCGGGACTTTTTTCTCGGTCAGCGGGACTTTGAAGGTCTGCGTCAGGCACTTTTTTCTGGGTCCGAGAGACCTTTTTCCTCTGGCGAGGACTTCGTAACTCCCTCTGAGGGACTTTTTAGTGCCTCGGACGGTCTAAAAAGTGGGTCGCAGATACTTTCAAAGTATGGCCGAGAAGGAAAAAGGTCGGTCCGAGGGACCTTTTAGTCGGTCAGACCGACCTTTTTGTATGGCGGAGGGACTTTTTTCCTCCAGAAAGCACCCTTTTTTATGGAAAGTGGCACTTTGGGCCCGGTTTAGGGGTTGACGGGCGGGGTCGGCTCCTTTTTCGGGCGACCTGGGAAACGGGTCTTCAGGTCGTTGTAGATCGTGTCCGCGCCGGAGACGCCGCGCTTGGCCGCTTGGCGCACGTTTTGGTAGAAGGCGAGGTCGCCCACATAGTTGTCGCTGTTCGCCAGCATGATCGTGTCCTCCAGACCTTCGCAGATCGGGGCGATCTCACGCAGGCAAGGCAGCAGGTCGGCCACCAGCTTGCGGTCCTTCGCCATCTCGGCGGTGTCGAGGAAGCTCGGCACCAGATCGGCGCGGCTGGCCATGTAGGCGGCGCACTTCTCATCAAAGGCCAGCGTGTTGTCTGAGATGCGCGGCAGGCTTTGTTTTTCCTCGGCGGTCAGGTTGATGGTGATGCCGTTGAGGGCGGCTTTGAGCGCCATGACGGCGTCAACGATGGCGGTCTTTTGGGCCGCAGTGATTTCGAGGGATATGCGATTGTCAGAGGCCATAGGGCGTGGTGTTGGGTTGGGAGCCACAAAACCATCCCATGTGAACCCCGGCGCGGGAGAGTCCCACGCCAGCCCCGAGTCCCATGTCAACGGCTGCGGCATGGGCAGGAGAATGCTCAACAGGCATCCGTTCCTCCATTACATAGGATGCGCACCATTATCATGGATGAATGACGCATTCACTGCTAAGCGCGCGCGCAGGAGAGCACACACGGCTTAAGATGTTCCATGGGCATGCGGCGACCCAGAAGGGCATCCCATGAACGCGGTTCAAAGAAAGGGGAAAGCGGGCAAGGCCCCACCCTGGGCTCGTCGGCCTATCGGCCCACCTTCGCGCTCCGTAGCGTGCCTGACGGCCGTGGAACCGCGTGGGTGAGGCACGAGACTGCTGAAAAGCCGGAGTCCCGGAAGACGCCGCCCCTTCATAGGAGGCGTCTCCTGAAGAGCGCCTCTGGCGGCTCGATCAGGGCGTCATGAGCTTGACCGCTTCCTGGTGCTGTTTGAGCCAGGCTTCAGCAGCCAGGGGCTCGCTGAGCTTCCAGTCTTGATAGTGCTGGGTCAATGCACGTTGCCGACGGGCGGGGTTCTGCATGGTCAGCACCTCACTGAGCGCGGCGGCGGGATTCGTAGGACTCAAAAGCGCGGCAAGCTGCTCGATGCCGATGTCTTTTTCGACACCGGGCTTCTGCTCCTTCAACCATGTGTGGAACATTTCCAGATTCTGGGTGCCCCAGGTGATGAAAATGGACTCAAGCGAGGTATGCCGTTCAGTTTCGTCAGCCAGCTTCAAAGCGGAGATTCGTGCCTCTTCGGGATACTCGGAGGCCCAGTGGCTGAAAATCCCTGAAAAAGCGACTTGGCGCGGGGCGCCTTTCAAAACTTGGACCGCCCATTCGAAGGCGACACGGGGGTCGTAATTGGCCCACTCCAGCACCATGGCCTGCCGGCACTCCTGGGCGGAAGCCTCACTGACGTTCTTGTCCAGCCAGACCGCAGCGGCCAACGGATCCTGCTGGCCCCAGCGGGCCGCCACGCGAGGTAGCAGCCACAGGTCGTCAGGATGTTCGGCGAGCCATTCGGCGGTGGTTTTGGGAAAATAATCAGCCCATTTCAAAACGGCCCTGGAGAGAGCAAAGTCGTGCAGCTTGCCTGCGGGGAGTTTACTACACCATTCGGCCGCGTCGCGGGCGTAGGTCTCAGCCCATGTGTCGATGACCTCGTTGAGACTGAAAACCTGATCGACCTCGAAGGAATTCTGGAGAGCCCATTCCGCCGCCTTGTGGGGCTCTGTTTGAGCCCACACCTTGCCGATGCGGCCGATGGCTGTGCGGCGGTAAATGCCAGAGAGATTGCCGAGGGTCCAAGCCGCAGCCGCCTGTGGATCTTTCATGGCCCAGCCTGCAAGGGCTGCGGAGTAGACCAGAGCCCTGCGTTCGCCCACGGGAATTTGTTTGCAGGCTTCCAAGGCTGCGTGCGGATCTTTTTGGCCCCAATGGCGAAGCACTTGAATGCCAAAAACCTGTCTGTCTGGGATGTTGGTGAAGTCCGACAGGACCATTTGCCACCCACGCTCAGGGTTTGTTTTACCCATTTCGTCCCCCAAGGCTGACAGCAGTCCGTGGCGGCTTTCGAGATCCTTGATTTTGAGGATGCTGGCCAGCTTTACGCTAGGCGATTCCTCGTGCACCGGATTGCTGCTCTGCGCCGCTCCCAATGGGAGCTTGGCTTGGGGTTCTGGGGAGTCCAGGGTGACAGTGGTCTGCAGCTGGGGGCTTTTCGCGACTGGTTCCAGCGCCCAATCTTCGAAGGCGGAGTAGCTGGCGGCTGCGCCGAGCAGCAACATGCCAAACCGGCAACGAGCGGAAGCGTATAAGGCGCTGAGGTTAGGAATAAATGGCCTCATAATATAAAATAATATGTGTTAACCCATGTGTCGTGTAAATTTCTTGTCGATGCTTCATGCTGCTCCAGCCTTGTTGTGACCATGGCTAGATCCATGGATGATGGTTATGGATAGACATGGGAAGTGCGAAGCCTCTGATAGACCCGGTTAAGAAGACTCACATTCCCCGCCAGTGCCCGATAGGTTCTGTTTTGGATGGTGAGCAGGCTTTCGCCACCCAGATCCTCTGCGGTGATGACATCAGACTGGCTGATCACCCTCCTGTTGCCCACAACGTCCAAAAATGAAGGAACCCTGATCGTGTTGGTTCGGTCAGCCAAAAAGAACTCCGCAAAGTTCCCGCCTAGCTTGGCCATCGCCATGCCATGGTGCCTGCTGGAACCACGCAGGGTGGTGGCTCCCTTCCAGTAGACGCCCACACCGGGTTTGGAGCGCTGAAAGACAACCGCGCGTGTCACGCTCATGCCCGCGCTCGTGGCGCAGACCACATGCCCGGCCTCATGAATGGAGGCGTATTCCAGCGATCCCACGGGAGCGTCCAGGTCGAGGAGATTGACCACCGTTTCTGTTTGTCCCCACGCTATGACAGTAAGACATGTCAAAAAAAAGCAGCGGGAGAGTTTAACCATTATAAATTTCTATACTGAGCCCTAAAGAGCAATATATGGGGTAACCCACCCGGTGAACAAGACTAAACCAACATCGTGGCTCAATTATCTTTGGATCCGTCAAGGGTGTTGTGACTTTGTTTTCCTTTACTGTCGAAATTCTTGCACAGACTTGGTGGGTGGCAGGCTGCACTTGGGAAACAAGCATCAGGCCGCAAGTGCTTGCCACGAGGAGTTCTGCCATTGCCAGGCACTCAATCAGCTAGGTTGGTCAAGGGCCCTGTCATGCCGCCGTCGCAGCGGCCATGTAACGCAGCACCCTGCCCAGGGTGGCGCGCATGTCCTTGCGTTCGACGATCATGTCCACCAGGCCGTGCTGCATCATGAACTCGGCGGTCTGGAAGCCGGGCGGGAGGTCGGCGTGGGTGGTTTCCTTCACCACGCGGGGGCCGGCGAAGCCGATCATGCATTTCGGCCCGGCGATGATGAGATCGCCCAGGGTTGCGAAGCTGGCGGTGACGCCGCCGGTGGTCGGGTGGGTCAAAACGGAGATGTAGGGCGGCCGGTCCTCGGCATGGCGGGCCAGGGCGCCGCTGGTCTTCGCCATCTGCATGAGGCTGAGGATGGCCTCGCACAGCTCGTTGGCGCAGGAGCGGATCGTCTCCAGTTGGATCACCACCCCACGCTGGCGGCAGGATCAGAATCACGCTTCACACCGCCCGCAGCCACGCATGCCGAGTCATGAAGCGCTGTCAGCCGGCTGCACCCTGACGCCATTTTCCGTGTTCATTTTGGTCACGCCGTTTTTGCCCACGATTTGGCGGAGGCGCGGCAAACCGTTGTCCATCCGTTCGTGGCGCGATCGGCAGGTGCCGCATCGAGACCTCTCTTTGGGTTACCTCGCTGAACCGACTGCAAAAGTATTGCCGCTCGTGTTTATGGTTTTACCAAAAATGACTGTTTCCACGCACAGCACGACGTTCCCATGAACGCACAACACAGCCCTAAAGCTCCCTGAAACCTGACTGAAGGAGCAATCTAAGTCTATCAGATGCAAAAGACACGCTGCGGCACAAACAGTGCACAGGAATCTATAAACTTCCCGTTTTGTCTGGATGAGTTTGGTCAAAACACCCGCTCAACGCGCAAAAAAATTCCGCCCACTCATTCAGTGAATGACAAGTTTTTGCTACTGACCGCCAAAGAAGGATCGCGCAACCAATACCGCTCACGCCATTCACTACAAAATCGAATATCAAAGGCGGGTTCTGTAGCGCTGTGTATTCTCGTTGTCTATTTGGCTGGATATTATGCGGGTGGCCAAAAGGAGGCTGCGAACGACCAAGGAAAGAAATTTCGTCCAGGAGCTTCGATGCCAGACATAACCATCCCTGTGTGCGAGCTGATCAAAGTCCCGGGGGGGACCTTTCGAATGGGTGACGCGATTGATGGAATGAAGGACGCAAAACCAATTCAGGTCACGCTGGCCCCGTTCAGGGTCTCAAAATTCGAGATCACGCTGGCGCTATGGGAAAGTGTGAGGCTCTGGGCCAGGCAGCGTGGATACGATGATTTGCCCGAAGGCATTGGAAAGGCAGACAATCATCCTGTCTGTGGCGTCTCCTGGCCAGATGCAATCAAGTGGTGCAACGCGTTTAGTGAATCACAAGGCTTAACCCCTTGTTATTATTCCGACCCGAAGAAATTGAACGTGGCACGCAAAGGAACGGCGGATTTAGGCAACAAGCATGTTGACTGGCAAGCCACTGGCTTTCGTTTGCCGACGGAGGCCGAGTGGGAATTCGCGTCTCGCGGCGGGCTGGAGGGAAAACGCTTTCCTTGGGGAGATCAGATCACACCCGAAGACGCCAACTACCACGCGACTGGAATTGAAGATTATGACAAAAGTCTGCAAAAAGGTTCCTCGGCCATGGTTGCAGGGCCGCCGCCGCTTACGTGTGCGGTTGGAAGTTTTCCTGCCAATGATTTCGGCATTCATGATATGGCGGGCAATGTAGCCGAGTGGTGTTGGGATTTTTATTCCAGCGGACATGACGGAGCAGCTCAGATTCCGATCGAAAATCCGCATGGGCCTGATAAGGGAAGCGATTGCGTCGTGAGAGGAGGCAGTTGGCGTCACCCTGCCACGGAAGCCCGGTGTGCCAGCCGATTTAGCATGCCAGGACTCATGAGCGCGCCTTTTGTCGGCTTCCGGGTCGTGCGCGGCCGTTAAGCTCTCCTGCTTTGAAATTTTTTGACAAGCAGGGCCTGACATCAGGTGGGAAACGGTGGGCAGATTGGAACTGTTTGACCAAGACAACCCCGGATCGCCGCAGGAAAAGGGGCGGAGTGGATTCGCCAAGAACCGAACCAGCCAGATTCATCATTGCCCCATCGGGACGTGCCCCTGGATGCAGGGACGGAATCTTCCTCAGGCTTTCGCAGCCGCCATGTAGCGCAGCACCTTGGCCAGCGTGGCGCGCATGTCCTTGCGTTCGACGATCATGTCCACCAGGCCGTGCTGCATCATGAACTCGGCGGTCTGGAAGCCGGGCGGCAGGTCGGCGTGGGTGGTTTCCTTTACCACGCGGGGGCCGGCGAAGCCGATCATGCATTTCGGCTCGGCGATGATGAGATCGCCCAGGGTCGCGAAGCTGGCGGTGACGCCGCCGGTGGTCGGATGGGTCAAAACGGAGATGTAGGGCAGACGGGCCTCGGCATGGCGGGCCAGGGCGCCGCTGGTCTTCGCCATCTGCATGAGGCTGAGAATGCCCTCGTGCATGCGGGCGCCGCCGGAGGCGGAGAAGACGATGACGGGCTTTTTCTCCGCCGTGGCGGCCTCGATGGCGCGGGTGATTTTCTCACCCACGACGCTGCCCATGCTGGCACCGAGGAAACGGAAGTCCATGATCGCGAGCAGGACGGGGATGGATTCGATGGAGGCGCGGCCGGTGAGAACGGCCTCGGTGAGGCCGGTTTTGGCCTGATAGGCCTTCACCTTGTCGAGGTAGCCCTTGAAACCAAGCGCGTTCACGGAGTCCAGCCCCTTGTCCATCTCCACGAAGGTGCCCTCGTCCACGAGGCTGGCGACGCGCTCGTCGGAGCCGATGGTGAAATGATAGCTGCAGTGCGTGCAGACGCGGAGGTTCTTGGTCAGCGCGTCCTCGAACAGGCTTTCGTTGCACGAAGGGCACTTCGTCCAAAGGCCTTCCGGCATGTCGCGCTTCTTCTCGCCAAGTTCGTCAACGGAGCGTTTTTTGAAAAATCCCATGGTAGGTCTGTGAGTATGGCGCCCTGCAAAGGCGGACCCGAGGGAGCATCTCCCCGGGTGGCATGCCGCAGGAGTTGCCGGGACAAGGACGGCCCGGCTTTCGCTCTGTCAGGCCCGGCCAGCGCCGGACGCGAAAACGAGCCTAGCCGCGTGCAACGGTGATGACCACTACTTTTTCTGCCCCGCCCTCACGCCGCAGCACGCGGGCGCACTCGCTGGTGGTCGCGCCCGTGGTGAAAACATCGTCCACCAGGAGTATGCGCCGGCCTTGCAGGGTGACTTTTTCCTCCCAAGGCCGCGTTTTTCGCAGGGCGAAGGCGCCGCGCAGGTTTTTCAGCCGCTCGTCGCGGTCCAGGCTCGCCTGCGAGTCGGTCTCGCGCATCCGTGAGAGCGCCTGGATGGCGGGGATGCCTGTGAGCCCGCTCAAACGCACGCACAGCTCCCAGCTTTGGTTGAACTCACGGTCCAGCTCCCGGCTGCGGTGCAGAGGCACGGGAACCAGCGCCCATGCGGCGAGATTCTCATCCGCCAGACGCGGGTCCTGCAGAGTGCGTGAAAGCAGCGTTGCCAGCGGAGCGCGGAGCTGGAGACGGCGCTCGTATTTGAACTGGTGGATCATCTCCCGCACCACCCCCTCCGCGCGACAGGCCGCCACGGCGAACTCGAACTCCAGCCTGCGCCCGTCGCAGTTCATACAGCGGAACTCGTTCGTGAAGGCGCCGTCGTAGAACTCGCCGCAGACTTTGCAGTAAGGCGGCTCCATCAGAGGCAGCTCGTCCGCGCAGACCTTGCAGAACCACCCGGGCCGTCCGTCATCCAGCGGTACCTTGCACACGCAGCACAGGCGCGGATAAATCAAATCCACCACGGCTTGCAGCAAAGGATCCACCACGCGGCGCAGGCGCGAAGGAGCAGGCGGACCGGGGA
Source organism: Prosthecobacter sp. (assembly GCF_044236155.1). Classification (GTDB taxonomy): domain Bacteria; phylum Verrucomicrobiota; class Verrucomicrobiia; order Verrucomicrobiales; family Verrucomicrobiaceae; genus Prosthecobacter. Next base: position 97,534 of record NZ_JBIIHA010000002.1, on the reverse strand, counting down.
AGGACATGACGGATGCTAAATGCGATTTGAAGCCTGCCAACTGCCGTCCTAAATGCCCCCATGGCACGCATCGGCACTCCTCTTTCCTCCTCCGCGACCAAAGTCATGCTCCTCGGCTCCGGCGAGCTCGGCAAGGAGGTCGTCATCGAACTCCAGCGCCTCGGCTGTGAAGTGATCGCCGTCGATCGCTACGCCAATGCGCCCGCCATGCAGGTCGCGCATCGCAGCCATGTCATCTCCATGCTCGATGGCGAGGCACTGCGCCGTATCGTCGATGTCGAAAAGCCGAACTGCATCGTGCCGGAGATCGAGGCCATCGCCACCGACACGCTGATCCAGCTCGAAAAGGAAGGCTACCGCGTCGTCCCCACCGCACGTGCCGCGAAACTCACGATGAACCGCGAAGGCATCCGCCGCCTCGCCGCCGAGGAGCTCGGCCTCAAGACCTCGCCCTACGTCTTCGCCGCCACCGAGGAGGAGTTCCGCGCTGCGATTGAAAAAATCGGCATGCCCTGCGTCGTGAAGCCCATCATGAGCAGCTCCGGCAAAGGCCAGAGTGTCGTGAAAAAGAAGAGCGACATCGCCAAATCCTGGCAATACGCCCAGGAAGGCGGCCGCGCCGGCAAGGGCAAGGTCATCGTCGAAGGCTTCGTCGAGTTCGACTACGAGATCACCATGCTCACCGTGCGCCATGTCGGTGGCACCTCCTTTTGCGCGCCGGTCGGTCATACGCAGATCAAAGGCGACTACCGCGAGTCCTGGCAGCCGCATCCCATGTCGAAAAAAGCGCTCAAAGCCGCCGAAAAGATGGCCGGAGCCATCACCGAGGCCCTCGGCGGTCGCGGACTCTTCGGCGTCGAAATGTTCATCAAAGGCGACGACGTCATTTTCAGCGAGGTTTCGCCCCGTCCGCACGACACCGGCCTCGTGACGCTCATCTCGCAGGATTTGAGCGAGTTCGCTCTCCACGTCCGTGCCATCCTCGGCCTGCCGATTCCGAACATCCACCAGCACGGCCCCAGCGCGAGCTGCGCCGTGCTCGTCGCGGGAGAATCCTCGCAGGTGCAGTTCGGCAAACTCGACAAAGTCCTCGCCGAGCCCGACACGCAGATCCGTCTCTTTGGCAAACCGAATGTCAGCGGCCAGCGCCGCATGGCCGTCACGCTCGCCCGCGCCAAGAACATCAACGAAGCCCGCGCCAAGGCCCACCGCGCCGCGAAGGCGATGCAGATCCGGCTGTGACACATTTCGTGATTGCTTACGGCAATCCGATCATGGTAACACATCGTCATGCCCGCCACCGCTCACCTGAGCCATCTGATCAAACTGCTGGACGACGACTCCGAGGTCGTGCGTCAGGCAGTGGCGCAGGAGCTGACCGTCATGCGCCGCGAGCTGCCACGGCACATCGAGCAGTTGGAGACGCCGCTGAGCGCGGATGAGGAGCGTCTCGTGGCGAAGATGCTCGAACCAGCCCGCCGCCTCGAGCTCGAAGAGACTTGGATGCGCTGGCGCTGGATGGACGGGCCGGACGCGCAGCTTGAGGAGGGTCTGAGCCAGCTTTCCGCCTTTCTGAACGGCTGGAAGACGCAGTCCGCCGACCTGCCAAAGCGTCTTGATGCCCTCGCTGAAGAGGCCTTTGCCGAAAAAGGCCGCATGGACGCGCATGAGCTCGCGCAGTGGCTCTTCGCCTCGCACGGCGGCGTCACGCGCTTCCGTGGGAACAGCAAGGACTACTACTCCCCCGCGAACAGCAACCTGTTCTGGGTGCTGGACACCGGCCTGGGCAATCCGATCAGCCTCTGCTGCCTCTACCGCCTGCTGGGTCATCGTTTCGGCCTCGAAATCGAAGGCTGCAACTTCCCCGGCCATTTCCTCTCCCGCGTGGCGTATCGCGAGCAAACGTGGCTGGTCGATTGCTTCAACCGCGGCCGCTTCATGCTGGCCGCCGACGTGGCCAAACACCATCCCGCCGCGAATCCCGGCATGGAGGACCTCATCCGTGAGTCCGCCACCGCCGACGCCACGCTGCTGCGCATCCTGCGCAATCTCGACGACGCCTACGAGCGCCTCGGCCTCATGCCGGAGCGCCAGTTTATGCGCCGCCTCGCGGTGAAGCTGATGGAGGATTAAGGCTTCGCGATCTCCTTTTCCCACGCGGCGAACTCCGGCGAGGCGAGGAATTCCTTGAACTGCGCGTCATCCTCCAGCGACTTGCGGTCGAGCACCACGCCGCTGCCGCGTTTGAAGGCGCGCAGCTCCTCCACGAGCGCGGGATAGTCCTTCTGCTCCACGCGGATGGTGAGGCGCGCATCGACCGCGTCATACAGATCGGGCTCCTCCTGCTGGGCCTCGTTCGCCAGTTTCAGCGCGCCCTCGTAGTCCCTCATCATGCGCCGGGTGTTCGCCTGAAGCACCTTCAGATACGGATCGCCGCCGATGACCTTCTGCACCCGCAGGATGCTGGCCTCGGCCTCCGCCAGGTTGTTGTCCAGGAAATGCAGGTCGATCAGCAGCAGGTCGGTGGTGCTGTCCTTGCCGAGGATGTCCGGTGCGGAGCGCAGCGCCTCCCGGTAGGCGGCGTCATGCTTACCCTCCTCCGTGCCGTTCAGCGCCATGAGCGCCTGCATGCGCAGCATGAAGAACATCCGGTGCGCGCGATACTTCTGCGGCAGACCGTCGCAAAGGCGGAGCGCCCCGGCGAAATCACCGGACTTCATCAACTCGCCCCCGCTTTTCAGGCGGTCGATCATCTCATTGTCGAAATTCGCCGCCCCGAACCACGCGGCCACCTTTCCCGCGCCGGAGTCCGGGAGCATCGTCGCCATCAGGTTGCGCATCTCGTCGGAAAGGTAGCTGGCATACATGTAGGTGAACATGTCCACCGCGCGAAAGCCGCCGCCCTGCGGCCGGGCGATGATGTCCACGTAATTCACGCCGCCGTCTTCCGGCTTCAGACGCAGCACCACGGCGGGGAAGCCGTCGCGCTCGCGCACACGCAGGGCCGTGACCTCGTTGCCCATGAGGTTCCGCAGCCAGCCGCCGGGATGCTTCATCGCGCCGTTCATAAAGCCCTTCCGCATGTCCGCCGCCTGGGGAAAGCCGGCTGTGCGCGCGTCGAAGACCCGATCCGCCAGACCATCGGGATCGAGCAGGCTCTTCACCTTCGCGTCGTCACCGTCCGTCAAAGCCTCCGCCAGCGCGTCGCCAAACACCTGGAGCGCCTCTTTCTGTTCCGCAGTGAGCGGCGGGGGAGGCTGCGCGGCCTTGGCCTGCTTCGCCTTCGTTTCCTCCGCCAACTTCTGCAATTGCTGGAAGGCGGGAACCGCCAACGCGGCCAGCACCGCCAGCAGCAGCACCACCGCACCCACGACGATCAGCACGATCACGCCCGTGCCCATTCCTTTCCGCTGCGGCGGCAGCGCAGGCGGTGGATTCGGCAGCGGCGGCGGGAGATGAGGCGAATTCATGACCGCACTCTGAGGCAAAGCGCTGCGTTCTGGCAAGTGTTCCTCTTCACGGCGGCGAGAAACTCACAGAAACCGCCGCAGGATAGGCAGCAGCTCCTCCACCGTCGGCTCCGGCCAGAGTTTGCGATCCGTCATGAGGGCGGTGTCGAGGGCGCGGTGCTCGGGCCAGTCCGGCTCCGTGGGAATCTGCGGGATGACCTGGGCGAGGATGGCCTTCGCAGCGGCGACGTTGGCATGCAGGTGGCCGATGACGGACTCGGCGGTGACGGCTTCCTCCTCGATCTTCCAGCAGTCGTAGTCCGTGATCATCGCCAGCGTGGCGAGGGCGATCTCGGCCTCGCGGGCGAGCTTGGCCTCCGGCAGGTTCGTCATGCCGATGACATCGAAGCCGAGCTGGCGGTGCGCGTTCGACTCCGCCCGCGTCGAGAAGGCGGGGCCGTCCATGCAGACGTAGCTGCCGCCGTTGTGGACCCGGCGGCCCTGGGCGACACAGGCGTCATGCAGCAGGGCGCGCAGCTTGTTGGAGATGGGATCGCCAAACGCGACGTGGGCGACGATGCCGCGGCCGAAGAAGGTGTGCTGGTCACGGCGGCTGGTGCGGTCGAAGAACTGGTCCGGCAGCACGATGTCACGCGGGTGGTATTGCTCCTGCAAACTGCCCACGGCGGTGACGGCGATGATCCAGCGCACGTTCAGGCTGCGCAGCGCCCAGAGATTGGCGCGGTGATTCAGCTCCGTGGGCAGGATGCGGTGGCCTTTGGCATGCCGTGGCAGGAAATAAACACGGCGTCCGGCCAGCGTGCCCGTGACCAGGGCATCGGACGGCGGACCGAACGGGGTCTGCACCGTGATCTCCTCGCGGCCTTCGAAACCTTCGAGGTCGTAAAGGCCGGAACCGCCGATGATGCCGATGGCAGGAGGATTTTCACTCATGCGGCAGGGTAAAAGGCACGAGGGCTGCTTCAACCAGCTTCATCCCGTCATCCGAAATTGTCACCCTTGCCAAAGATGAACAGAAAGCGCGAAAGTCCCGTCTGAAATGCGCCGTTTGAGCCAAGGTCCGTTGTCATGAAAGTTCATCGTCTTCATTTGTCCCTGCTTTTTGCCCCGCTGCTCGCCTCCTGCTCGATGCCGGACATGTTCGCATCGACCACGCCGCACAAGATCAGGCTGAAGGACGGCCGCGAGGTGATTTGCTCCGGACAGCCGGAGTATCAGGAGAAGACGGGCTACTACCGCTACCGCACGCCGGACAAGCGCGAGGCGGTGATCCGCGCGGACGAGGTGGCGGGAATCTCGGGCCGTGGCGCGTGACATGCGCCCGCTGGTGCTCGCCTCCGCCTCGCCACGTCGCGTCGAACTTCTGCGAGGAGCAGGCTTTGATTTCGAAATCTTCGTGCCGCAGGTGGAGGAGGCGCACGACCCGGCCTTGACGCCGGAACAGCTCACGGTCGAAAACGCACGACGCAAAGCGATGGCAGGCAGCCTCGCCAAACCCGGCGCGCTCGTGCTCGGCGCCGACACGCTCGTTTATGTCGATGGCGAACCTCTGGCGAAGCCGGCGGACATGAACGAAGCGCTGGCGATGGTGCGCCGCCTCTCCGGCCGCGCTCATGAGGTCTGCACCGGCGTTGCGCTTGCCTGCGACGGCAAGGTCGAGCGCGAGCTGCATGTCATCACGCATGTGACCTTCAAACCGCTCACGAATGAGGTGATTCGCGAATACCATTCCAAGGTGAACCCGCTCGACAAGGCGGGCGGCTACGGCATCCAGGCCTGCACGGACATGATCCTGGAGCGGATGGAAGGCTCGTTCACGAATGTGGTCGGCCTGCCGGTGGAGGAGGTGACCCAGGCGTTGCGTGAACTGCAAAACTGAGCGCCTCAGCGCAGTAGATTTTTCCGTCCGCTGTCCGCCTCGAACATCCGCGCTTCAAGAAAGCTCCACCATCGTCCCGCGGGTCACGCCAAGCTGGCTCTGGGCCTTCAAATCGCGCCAGATGTCCTGTTCGTCGCGTTTCCCGGCCAGAAGCTCCTGATAAGCACGCAAAACCTCGGCGGATGCCGCTTTGTCCTCCTCCAGCAACTCAACGCGGAAGCAGCGCAGGCCATAATCCCGCAGCTCGGAGAAGAACTGGGCTCCTGTCTGCGCCACGGCATTGAACAGCGTGTTCCGGCAGCCCACATCGGCCTTCAGCGGATGCGCCATGCCCACGCGGTCACGCAGATGCACGCGATGCTTCTCGCACGGGCGGCCGCAGTTGGTGAAGTCGGTGCCGTTGCTCAAGAATGCGGCGAACGCGCAGTGCTCCATGTGAAACATGGGCATGTGCTGGTGCAGCGTCAGCTCGAACCACGACGGCGGGGCCGACGCCAGCAGATCGACGACCTGCTCGATGTTCAGGTCGTAGCTGATCGTGAGCCGCTCCAGGCCGGTCTTTTTCAAAATCTCCGCCGTGAGCGGATTCGCCACGTTCAGTGAGAAATCGCCGGTCACCGGCATGCCTTCGTCGCGGAAGAAGGCGATGGCGCCGAGGTTGCGAATCAGAACGCCATGCGGCTCCGCACGCTGGATGAGCTTGAAGAAGCCCGCCTCGCCGGACTTCTGGATGCGCGGCGTTGCCAGCCAGACTTCAGACCTGTCGCTGCTGGCCTTGATGTGCTTCACCAGGTCCGCGTAAAGCCGGATGTCCTCGAAATCGAGGTAGAGACGCGGCACGCCCGCTTCGAGCGCCGCATCGATTTGATCCCGCGTGCGGCAAAGCGCGAACATCTGGAGCGGCGACGAGTCGTCGCCCTTGCCGCGTGAAGGCATGAGGGATTCGAGCGTGACCGTGCTTATCACTGGTTCTTTGGGCGACGGGTCGTCACCACTCCATGAAGCGATGAGCTCACGCCGCATGCGGTTCAATTCGCTCACCGGCAGAATGACCTCGCCTTCAACGTCGAACTGTACAGAGCCAAGCTCGAACTCCGTGCCGCCGAGGCGGCTGAATTGGTCGATGAAAGCAGAAGGTGTCAGCGGCCGCTTCATCGCGGCCTGCAGCGGCATCGCCGAATCGATGGTCAAATCACCGCAGCGCACGCGCAATGGCTCGCCTGACTTGCCGGTCACGATCAAATCGAGCTTGGACTGCTTGCGCACCGGAATCTCGCCTTCAAACGACTGCCTCAAGGCTCGATTGAGCGCAGGATCGCTCGTTTTGAAGACGCGCGTGCCCACCGGAATGGCCTCCATGCGCAGATGGCCGTGACGGAAGCTCAGACGGCTGCCACGCATCTCGTAAATGCTGCCGCCCTGCTCGTCGTTCGTGTTCTTGAGGTTCTCAAACACAACGCCATCGCCCGGTTTCATCGCGAGATGCAGCGAATCAAGCTCCAGCGTGTCCGCGTCGATGATTCGCGTCACCGAACCGACATAAGGTCCGCGTTTCTTGCCGTAGTAAGCGCCGACGAGTTCCTGATGATTCACGCCGTGCATCCAGCCGGTGGAAAGACCGCGTGAGAAGGTCATTTCGAGCGCATAGCGGTCATCTTCCGTCGCCGGAGCCGGTTTTCCTGCCAGGGCGCGGTCAATCGCCGCACGATACACCTGCGTCACCGCTGCCACGTATTCCGGTGTCTTCAAACGCCCTTCAATTTTGAAGCTGCGGATGCCCAGCTCGATCAGGCGCGGGATTTCATCGACTGCGGCGAGATCCTGCGGCGAGAGCAGGTAGCGCTTGTCACCAAGGTCACGCTGCTCGCCATCGACGATCATTTCATACGGCATGCGGCAGGCTTGGGCGCACTCGCCGCGATTCGCGCTGCGACGACCCACCGATTCACTGGTGAGGCATTGGCCGGAGTAAGCGACACACAGGGCACCGTGGACGAAGACTTCGAGCGGCACGTGCGCGTCCTTGAAGCGCTCCAGCTCACGCATCGAGAGCTCACGAGCAAGCACCGCCTGGTCGATGTCGAGCTGCTTGGCAAATTCGAGCCCTTCAGGCGACGTGATCGTCATCTGCGTGCTCGCATGCAGTCGCAGATTCGGCGTGAGCGCCTTCACCATGCGCGCGAGCCCGAGATCTTGCACGATCACGGCATCCACACCGCTGCTTTCGAGCAAACGGAGCTGTGTTTCGGCATCGGGCAGCTCCTTGGTGAAGATCAGCGTGTTGAAAGCGACATAACCCTTCACGCCATGCGCGTGAAGGAACTTCATCAGCTCCGGCAGGTCCTCCTCCGTGAAATTGTCCGCCCGCAGCCTCGCATTGAAGCGCGGCATGCCGAAATAAATCGCATCCGCCCCATTCGCGACCGCCGCACGCGCGCATTCCCAGTTCCCGGCAGGGGAAAGGAGTTCAGGGCGAGTTGATGATGGGGACGACATGCGGCCTTAGAGATACAGGCACGCTGCCAGACACTCAACCGACGATGATGCCCTTCGCTTTTCGTTCCTTCTCGCGTTCGAGGAGCGGCACTTTTTCGGTGGTTTCGAGCACTTGGGTGCCGAGGTCGCCGATCTTGGAGAAGGTGAGGCCGTTGAGGGCGGGCACTTCGGCGGCGAGACGCTTGAATACGTCATCGACGCTGTCGAGGCCATTGCTGCCACCGAGGGCGACGATGAGGTCGCGGAGGATTTCCCAGGTGTCGTGGGCATTGCCGGGTGTCTTGACGGCCTTGTTGAGGCGCTGGAGACGGCCGGTGGCGTTGATCATGCTGCCGCGTTTTTCGGCGTAGGCAGTGCCGGGGAGCACCACGTTGCTCAATTCGGCACTCGCGTTGGCCAGGATATGCAAAGTGGCGATGAAGGGCACTTTTTCGAGGTCGCGCTGAGCGAAGCCGACTTTGAGCAAATTCTCGCCGAGGGCCAAAACACCGCGCAGGAGGCCGCGGGACATCTTTTCCTGGATGTCGGCCAGTTTAGAGCCGGGCTCGATGCCGAGGATGAGTTTCGCACCGTTGGTGTTGGGGTTCAGATCGTCGGAACGGAGGTAGTTGTCGGCTCCACCGGTGCGTGGGATGACATCGACGTTCGTGGTGCCGAGTTGAGCGGCGAGGTGCTTCACGAAGAAAAGCTCCTCATTCGTCATGCGGGCGCTGGCGATGATGGCGATCTCCTCGCCCTTCTTGCCGGCGAGAGCAGTGGCGATGTTGTTGAGCGCGGTTTTCCAGCTCGCGATCTCGTGCTTGCCGCCGGTCTTCACCATCGGATCGGTGAGGCGGAACTCGCTGTTCACGAAATGGAAGTCGAGACGGCCCTGGTCGCACATCCAGGTGGAGTTCACGGCGTTGTTTTCGCGCGGTGTCTGGCGGTAGATGGTATCGCCACGGGCACCGATCTCCATGTTGCAACCGCGTCCACAGCCGGTGCAGATGCTGTTTGTCTCCGTGAGGAACCACACGCGCTGCTGAAAGCGGAAATCGGTGCTGGTGAGAGCGCCGACGGGGCAGATATCGACGGTGTTGAGCGAGTAATTGTGCTCCAAACGCTTGCCGGGATGCACGGCGAGCGTGGTGTGGCTGCCGCGTTCGGTGAAGCCGAGCACGGGTTCATCGGCGATCTCGGCAGTGAAGCGGATGCAGCGGCTGCACATGATGCAGCGCTCGTCATCGAGGCGCACACGCGGGCCGATATCGACGTTCTTCGGCTTCTTGACCTTGTCTTCGCGGAAGCGGCTCTCTCCTTTGCCATGCTCGACGCTGAACTCCTGCAGGCGGCACTCGCCAGCTTGGTCGCAGATGGGGCAATCGAGCGGGTGATTGATCAGGAGGAATTCCATCACGCCTTTGCGGCACTCTTGCGTGAGCACGCTGTCCGTGCGGATGCCCATCCCTTCCGCGACGGTGTTTGCACAGGCGATGACGGGGCGCGGCATCCAGCCGATCTTCGGCATGCCGTGCTCGTCTTTTTCGGGCTCGGTGCCGGGAGCGGGACGCGGCGGCATGCCCATCTCGACGAGGCACATGCGGCAATTGCCGGGGGAGGAGAGCTTCGGGTGGTAGCAGTAGTGCGGGACTTCCTTCTGCACCTGCTTGCACGCCTCGATCATGCGCGTGCCTTTGGGGAACTTGTGCCAGACGCCGTCGATCTGCACATTCACAAGATCGACCGGGGGAGGAGCGGCGGCAGGAGCGGGAGCTTCAGCGGGAGCGGGCATGAGCGAAGGGGAAAAAGGGAGCGTTTGGGCGATTATCGGGGCGAGGGCAGGAGCGGCAACCCGATTTTGTGAAAACTTTCACAAGCTCCGGGCATGAGTCTTTGCCAAGTGGCGACGACGTGGCATTCATGCGCCCCGCATGCCCATTCCGGTCATCCTCAACCCTGCCGCACGAAGCACGAAGGCCGCCGCGCTGGAAGAAGCGCTGCGGCAGCTCTCCCCCGCCCCGGAGCTGCATCTCACAAAGGGTCCGGGAGATGCGACGCTGATCGCCGAGGAACTCGCCGCCGCCGGCCATGAACTCGTGGTGTCCGCAGGCGGTGACGGCACGATGAACGAGGTGCTGCAGGGCCTATGCCGTGCGAACGCACTCCGTCAGCCGGGTGAAAAGCACACCGCGCTCGGCGTGCTGCCGCTGGGCACGATGAATGTGTTCTCAATGGAACTGAAACTGTCTGGCAAGGACATCGGCGAATGCTGGCGGCGCATCACCACAGGCACGCGTTCCGAGGTGGACCTCTGGATGGCGAACGAGCACTACTTTGTGCAGCTCGGCGGCGTCGGCCTCGACGCTCAAATCGTGCAGGAGACGTCGTGGGAGGCGAAGAAGAAGTTCGGCCCGCTCAGCTACGTGATGAGCGCGGTGAACGTGCTGCTGCGCCCGCCGCCGACGCTGAGCGTGCAGATCGACGGCAGATCGCCGCTGCTGGGCACCGTGGTGCTCATCGGCAACGGAAAGCACTACGGCGGCCCGTTTCCTCTCTTCCGCGACGCGTCGAACACGGACGGGAAGCTCGATTTGATCATCTTCCGTGGCCTCGGGGGCATGGAGTTCCTGCAACTGCTGCGCGGCATGCTGCTGGATGGCTACAAGGAGTGCGAGTACCTCGATTACATCCAGGCGGACGCGTTCACCGTGACTTCGGACCGCGACGCGGCCCCCGTGGAGCTGGACGGCGAGCTGGCTTCCAGCCTGAGCGGCCCGGTGTCCTTTCGCCCTGCTCCGTTCCGGCTGAGCGTGGTGGCTTAGATTCGCGTTTCGGGGCGGGTTGGCGCACGCGGGCGGGCTCACGGCGCTGATTCGGCTCCTCTTTGAAGAAGCGTTCGACTTCCGTGGGCGTCAGTTCCTTCCAGCCGCCCTTGGGCAGGCCTTTGAGTTGCAACCAGCCAATACGGATGCGCGTGAGACGCTCAACCTCGTAGCCGAGGGAGTAAAACATGAGGCGAATCTGGCGCTTCAGGCCCTGCTTGAGCACGACGTGCGCGTGATAGGCCCCGTCCATCCAGGCACGCTCAGCGCGTGCATAACCTTCCTCGGTCATCATGCCTTTGATGAGCTTCGCCATGACCTCGGCGGTCAGAGGTTGGTCAACGGTGACCTCGTATTCCTTTTCCGCGCCCTGGCTGGGGTGAATGAGCCGGTGCGAGAGGTCACCACGGTTCGTGAGGAGAATGAGGCCTTCACTTTCTTTGTCCAGACGGCCGACGTGATGCAGGGTCTGGAACTTCAATGGCAGAAGGTCGTAGATCGTCATCCGCTCATGCGTGTCGCCACGCGAGCAGAGGTAGCCTTTGGGCTTGTTCAGGGCGATGACGAGGGGCAGTTCGGTCCGAACTGGGGAACCATCGACGACCACCTTGTCGTCGGGCTGCACCTGCGTGGCCAGCTCCTTGATGATGTGCCCGTTGATCGAGACACGTCCTTCCAGAATGATCTGTTCGGCCCCGCGTCGCGAGGCGATGCCACACTGGCTCAGGTATCGGTTCAGTCGCACGGGAAAGCCTTATTCCGGCTTGGTCTTCGGCAGGTTCGTCGGGAGACGGCCTTCTTTCCATAAACCACGTGCTTTGAGCAGCTTGATGCGCTCGCCACGCTTCAAAACGCTGCGCTTGGTGCCGACGGAGCCGGCGGTCTTGAGGCTGCTATGCTGGGACATGATGCTGGAGGGGCTGGGGGGTGGTCTGAAAAAGGGCGCGGAGAATAACTGACTGGACGGACGGCGCAAGAGGTTTGTGCGCGCCGGAAGGGATGAGCAGACCCGCGGCACCGGCTCACCGTTCTTTCGCCAGCTTGTTGTACTTCTCGACGAGCTCGTTGAACTCGCGGGTACGGGCGTTCAATTTCTCAATGGCGGCGTCACGTTCGGCGGCGAGCTGCTTGAGCATGGCGTTTTGTTTTTCGATGGCGCTGTTCTGCGCGGTGACTGCGGCATTGCGCTCCTTGATGGCGTCGCCGCCCTGGCCAAGTGCGAGCTGCGCGGCCTCGAAGCCGGCCCGCACTTGCAGAAGTTCGCGCATGTAGATGGCGATGGTGATGCCGCGGGCGGTGGAGTCGGCGGAAAGGTCGTTGTACTCGCGGGTGACCTCGACGAGCTTCGCCTCGACCTCGGCGCGGAGCTCTGTGAGGCGGGCGATTTCCTTCTCATACTCGCGCACTTTACGCTCCGCCTCGATGCGCAGGGCGTTTTCCGCCTCCAAGCGTTTCACGAGATCGGCGATGTGGCCGCGCAGGCGCGCCTCCCGCTGCCATTGCACGAAGGAAACGGCACAAAGGCCGAGCGAGATGAGGACGAGCAGCGTGTTAAGCAGGCGCTTCATGCGTCAGGGATTCGGCTTCGCGGCACCGGCCGGTTTGACGTTGAAGGCGACCTTGGTGAAGCCGACGCGTTTCGCGGCGTCGAGCACTTTCACGAGGTCGGCGTAGCGCGTGTTCACGTCAGCGCTGATGTAAACAGGCGTGGCAGGATCCTTGCCGAAGCGTTCGGCGAGCTTGCGGTCCATCTCAGGCAGCGTGATGGCAGATTTGTCGAAGAACACGTCGCCCGTGGCATTGACGGCGAGATTGATCATGTCCGGCTTGAAGTCGGACTGCGCGGAGGAAGCGACGGGCAGGTTGACCTTGATGGTCTGCTGCTTGGTCATTGTGAGGCTGACCATCATGAAGGACGCGAGGAGAAAGAACATCACGTCGATGAGCGGGATGATTTCCAGCCGCGTTTTGCGCTCGGGAAGTGGTGAATGCAGTTTCAAGGCCGTTCGCGGTTCTTAGTTCGTGGTTTTCGCGCCGACTTTGTCGAAACCGTGCTGCGCAGCCAAAATGAGCACGTTGTTGGCAGCGGCTTCGAGATCAAATTTCAACGCGGCGAGGCGGCTGTGGAAGTAATTCATGGGCACGAGGGTGCCGATGGCGATGCCAAGGCCAGCGGCGGTGGCGATGAGAGCCTCGCCGATGCCACCGGTGACTTTTTCCACCGCGAGTTCGCTGCTGCCGATGCTGGTGAAGCTGCCCATGATGCCGGTGACGGTGCCGAGCAGGCCGAGCAGCGGTGCGAGCGTGACAATGGTGTCCATCGCGCTCAGGAAGCGGCCCGCGTCACGCAGTTCCTGCCCTGCGGCGACTTCGAGCGCGCCCTGCATGCTGGTGTGGCGGTGATTGAGGCCGTGATTGATCATGCGCACGACCGGGTCGCTGGATTTGGCGGACTGCTCGATGGCCTTGGCCAGATCTCCTGCCTCCAACTTCTCATAGACTTCCTCAAGCTGCTTCGGAGAACGCTTGCTGGCGAAGCGCAGCCACCAGAAGACACGCTCGATGAACACACAGATGGCGAAAAGAGTAACGACGGCGATCGGCCACATGATGGGGCCGCCCTTGATGAACAGATCGACGATGACGTTGGCGAGAACAGGATGATGCATTCGGGATGTGAGTAAAAGATGGATCAACGCAGACGGAAGGTCAGCGGCAGGGTGTAACGGCTGGCGGCACCGCCCGGCCACCGCCAGTTTCGTCGCACCCAAGAGGCGGCGTAGCTGTCGAGCGCGCTGAAGCCGGTGCTGCCAATGACGGTGACACCTTCCACAGCACCCGAAGTGCCGACGCTGATGCTCAGACGCACCGTGCCCTGCATGCCGGCGCCTCGGGCAAAGGCAGGATAGGGTGGCGCGGGGAATTTTCCTTTCCCGCCGCTGCCAGATGCACCGGTGCCGCCAGCCGTCCCGGCCTGCGGAGTGCTGGAACGAGTGCCGCTGCTCGCCACTGGAGTTCGCGGACGCGGAGGAACCGGCGCAGGCTTCGGCTTGACCACGGGATCCACGGGACGCAGCGAGTCTTCGATTTTTGGCGCGGTGGGAATGGCGAACACATCCTCCAGCGTCATGGCCTCGGCGACCTCGGGAAGATCGAGATTCTCCGGCGGAGTTTCGACGGTTTCGGGAATTTCCACCGGCAGCACTGGCTCGGATTCCGCTGGCGGCTCATTCGTGGCTTCCAGAGTCTGCAGTTCCGCCATGGAAGTCTCGATTATGGGTGCCTCGGCGGCATTTTCTAAGTCCGCGAGCGTCTTGAGGTTAATTGGCGGCAAATCACTGGCGAACATGCCCACGATGCCCACGGCAAGGCAAGAACCCGTGATTCCAACGACCCAGGACAGGGCAATCAGTGCCTCCAAGGTGCTGTGACGACGCCAGACCACCGGCCGGGCAACGGCAACTCTGGAGACGGGCGGCGTAGTTTGGTCGATGCCCATGGTGGGCAGCGTGTTTATCACTTGGGAAGTCATGGCACAACAGGCGGGACGGCTGTTGAGCATGAATCGCAAGAAAGGAGCGTCAACTTGCAATTGAGACACAATCGCAAAAAAGAACTTGCCGAGATAGCATTGTTCGCCACTCTCCGCACCTTTCTGCGACAGAATCTCAATTTCATCACTCGCTCACTTCCGATGAAGCCCCGCCTCACCTTCAAGCCCTCTCGCCTTGCCGGCCCAGCCCTGGCCACCGCAGCTCTGCTCTTTCTGGCTTTCGCCTCGCATGCACTTTCGCAAGGTTCGGTCAGTCCGGCTGGCAGGACTCAAAACGCCACCGAAATGCCGGAAATCGTGGTCACAGGCGAGGCCTTTTCAGGCTCGCAGATTCAGGGTCCCTTCCTGCCGGATGTGATGGATGGGAAGATTTTCGCGGGCAAAAAAACTTCGGTCATTGATTTTGATTCCCTGCCTCAAATCCAAAGCGACAATTACCGTCAGGCTTTCACCAAGACACCGGGTCTGTTGGTCAGCGAGTTGTCGAACAACTCACTCCTTTCCCTCGGCAGCCGCGGCATCGGTGACCCCCACGAGTCGCAAAACCTGCTCGTGCTGCGCAACGGAGTGCCCTTTGTGCTGGACATGTTTGGCTACCCGACGGTTTACTACGCGCCGCAACTGGAGGCAGTGGACCGCCTTGAGTATGTGCGCGGTGGATCGTCGCTGCTCTACGGGCCCCAGCCCGGCGGCTCGCTGAACTACATCATGCATCGTCCGCGTCTGGACCGGCCATTCTCGTTCTTTACCCAAAATGTGCTGGGATCAGGAAACCTGTGGAATCACTTTACCTCGATGGACGGCACCATCGGACGCCTAAGCTATCTGGTGAACTACAACCACCGCATGGGCGACAGCTTCCGCGCCTTGAACAGTGACTTCGAGTTGAATGCCGGGAACGTCCTCCTGGGACTCGACCTTCAAACCGACACCCGCTGGCTGCTGGACTTCGACTTTTACCAGTCAGACGCGGGCGAACCCGGCGGCCTCACCTTCAACGCCGCGCCGGGAGCCTTGCTCTACAACGCGGACCGCAATCAGTCCCAACTGGCCTTTGACCGCGTCCAGGTCGAGCGCTACTTCGCCACGCTGTCGCTGGAGCATGACTTCAGTGAGGAAACCTCCGTGATTTGGAAGGTCTTCGGAGGCTATTCAAACCGCACGAGTTTCCGGCAGCGCGGAACAGGCTTTGGCACGGCGCCCGCCGGCCTGGCCGCTGGCAACAACACGATCAACGAACACCGCTACTACACGCTCGGCACGGACCTGCGTTTCAGCCATGAGTGGGAAGCATGGGGGGGAGAACATCATCTGACGGCGGGCCTCACAGCCGGGCGCACGCATGCCCCGCTGATCAACTCCCTCGGAGCAGCACCCAATGCCACCAGCGGAGCCATTTACAATGACATCACCCGCAGCACCGAGTACCTGGCGCTCTTCGTGGAGAACCAGTTCAAATTCGGACGCCTGAGCATCGTTCCCGGCTTCCGCCTGGAGAGCATTTATCAGAGCATCGAGGACCATGTGCGCCTCAACAGCACCACACTGGCTCCGCTCGCCACCCGCAACCGTGAGGACGCCGAGCATGTGCCGCTGCTCGCACTCGGCCTTTCCTACGACGTGGCTTCCAGCAGTGCTCTGTATTTTAATTTCTCGCAGGGCTACAAGCCCGCCACCTACGCCGACACGCTGCCCATCGACAATAATGTGGCGAACACCGATATCGATCCGGGAAACACTCTGACGTATGAACTGGGCTACCGCGGCCGCCCTTCCGAATTCGTGAACTGGGACACGAGCGTTTTTTACATCGACTACGACAACCGTTTCGGCCAGACGACCGCCGGAGGCATCACGACCGTGCAGAACACCGGACGCTCTCGCAACATCGGCATCGACCTGGCTGCCGAGGTGGATCTTGTGGGTGTCCTCGGCGGTGAGAATGCGGTGAAACGCTATGGAAACCTTGCCCTGCATGGCGCTTACGAATGGCTGGACGCTGAATTCATCAGCGGTTCCAACATGGGACGGGCACCTCAATACGCTCCGGAGCATCTGCTGCGTGTAGGGCTGACCTACCGCTGGCGGGACCGGCTGAAGGTCTCCTTGCTTCACACCTACGTCAGCGAGCACTATGCCAACGACAACAACACGTCCAATTTCCAGATACCCGCCTACAACGTGACGGACATCACGCTTGAGGCGAAGCTCTGGCGCGAAAATGTCACCCTGCTTGCTGGATTGAACAACGTGTTTAACGAAGACTATTACAGTCGCGTTCGTCCAAATGGCGTAGACCCGGCATGGGGGCGCAATTTTTACGCAGGCCTGCGCTTCACATTCTGATCCGAAAGTTAGGTTGGATCACATCCCTGCGGGGCGCGGATCGTGGTGTTCCTCTCCCGCAGGGCTTTTTTCATCGCACTATTTCCGAAATGGAGATGCCGGGATGCCCGCGCCGTTGAAGAGCGTTGCCACAGGATTGTCCTTCCACGCATAGCGCACGTTTTTCGGCTGCGGCACGGCCTTGGCGGAGACGATCACGGTCTCGCCGTCGATCTTGGCCTCGGCGGGCTGCCACTCACCGTCGGCTCCGGCGATTTCAAAGCCGGTGAGGTCACCTTTCGCCTGCAAACCCTTCGCATGTTTGAAGGTGAGCACAAATTTGCCCTCTTTCGCCGTCGCGGTGTCGATCAGCGGGCCGGAGATCGCGGGAACGTCTTTTTGATACACCGCGCCGAGTGCCCACAGCGCGAGACGCCGACCGACCTCCTGCTTGTTCTTCGGGTGGATGTCCTTCGCATCGCCGATGTCGAGTGTGATCGCCATGCCGCTGTTCGGGATCGTGCCCAGCGCGTTCAGCATCTGCTCGCGCACGATCATCCAGCCCTCGCCGGCACGGGTAAAATTCGGCAACTGCACCCACGCGAAGGCAAACTCGTCGTTCCAGCGCGCACGCCAGTCCTTGGCCAGCAGCGTGAGTTGAGCCTGGTAAAACGGTGCCTTCGGGTCCTGGCTGTTCGCCTCGCCCTGATACCAGATGGCCCCGCGAATCGCATAAGGAATGAGCGGTGCGATCTTGCCGTTGAACAAGCCGCCCACATTGCCCTTTCGCTCACGCGTGGCGATCGGATCACGCGGCTTGCGCGGCAGCGGTTTGCCCTCAGCCTTAGCCTTTTTCACGTCCTCGGTCCATTTCGCCACCTGGCGCTCGTAAAGAGCTTTCGTCTTCTCTGCGTCAAACTTCGCGTCGTCCTGCTTCATGGCCGCGAAGAACGGCTTCAGCTCCTCGCTGGCCTTTTGCACCTCGGGACTGATCCAGGACTCGATGGGCGTGCCGCCGACGGAGGAATTGATGAGACCCACCGGCGTTTTGAGCGCCTCGTGAATGGTGCGGCCGAAGAAATACGCCGTGGCGGAGAAACGACCCACGGTTTCCGGCGTGCAGATGATCCATGTCCCCTTCCCTTGCGTTTGGGCTGTGTCCGAAGCGGAACTGCCTTCGGTGAACATCCGAATTTGCGGCAGATTGGCCGCGGCCTTCGAGCCTTCCACGTCATTGGAGCGGTCCACCGTCATCGCCATGTTCGACTGGCCGGAACCGAGCCAGACCTCGCCCACGAGCACGTCGTTGATCGTCTTGTCGCCAATCGTGAGCGTCTGCGGTTCTGCGGAGGCGGTGAGCGCGTCGAGCTTGAGTGACCATTTTCCCTCCGCATCGGCCTTCGCGGTCTTTTTCTGCCCGGCGATGCTCACCGTGACCTCCGCGTTCGCATCCGCCGTGCCCCAAACCGGCACCGGCTTGCCGCTTTGCAGCACCATGTGGTCCGAGAACACCGCCGGCAGCGTCAGCGCGGCGGAGGCAGGAAGGGAAAGGAGAAAAAGGCTGAGGAGTGTTTTCATGGCACTGGAAGGAGAAGCGGCTTGTCAACGTCAGCGCTGCTTGGTTTGCTTCACGAATGTCAGCCGCACTTTTCGCCGCCGGTCTGGGGGATGTGATCCGCTCCTGCTACATGAACGCCGCCTACCGCGTGTTGAGCGAAGCCACGCAGCCGGTGCCTGTCATCATGGCCTCGCACAATCCCTTCGCGATCGAGATCTTCCGCCACCATCGCAACGCAAAGAACTTCATCCTCTACGATCTGGCGCATAAGTTTGAGGAGTTCTTCAACGCCGGGCTGCGCGGCGTGGACATCAACCGGGCGCTGTGCGGCTTCGCCGGTGTGGATCATGCCAAACTCATTCGCGGAAACGCCGATGGGCACGTTCCTGTGTTTGACGCGCCTGATGATGTCGCATCCACCGGCCACATCGTGTTCCAGCCCTTCGCGGGAAACGCCTCCTACCGCTCGCTGCCGCCGGAGCTCATCGAAAAGACGGCGCAAGTCCTGCGCAAGCTGCCCTGCCAGGTGTTTGTCGTCACACGCAGTTATCTCCGACCTGGTGCAAAGGGAAAAACCATTCATGCCGTGGAAGACGCGCGATCTCTCGACGGCGGCAACATCACCGTGCTCGACAGCCTCACCGTTCCAGCGACGCTGAACCTCATCAAAAACTGCCGCGCTTATGTGGGAAGCTGGAGCAGCCTGCAGCAGGCAGCGTGGCTGGAAAACAAACCCGTGGCCGTGTTCTACCCGGTCAATTACATCGACGTGCAGACGCACACCGCCTACGCCTTCGGCATGGGCCGTGAGAACACCATGGGCCGCGAATATCCGCAGGTGGACGCGACAGAGCTGGAGGCGTTTCTACGCCGCTGGTGACCCAAGGAGCGGGACTTGCCAAGTCCCGCATCAATCCCGGGACCTGGCAGGTCCCGCTCCTTGTATTCACCGCCGCAAAAACTGCCGCAGCACCTCGAAATGCCCGGCAGCGGCGCTCATGTCAGTTTCCAGGTTCTCCATGCGGATTTTATACGGCGAATCAACCGGCGTGATGAACGGCACGCGGTGGATGCGGGCGAAGATCATGCCGTGATAGCGGCCTGTGATGACGAATCGTGAGCGTGCGATCGTTTCAAATGCCAGCCGCGGCCCCGCGTGCGCGATGATCTGTGATTTCGGAGAGCGTACCGCCGCTTCCGCGAGCAGCTTGTCATCGTCCACCGGCGCGCCCATGCCCAGCCACTGCACCGGCGTGCCGCTGGCGGCAAACTGACGCACGTAATGATTGATGAGCGTGTTCCGCACATTCACAAGGCCGGCGGGAACCAGCGTGACGGCATGTGCCGCGGTGTCATCCTCCTCCATGGCCGGCCGGTATAAATAAGCCGCGTCAGGGAAGAACCTCACGTCATCGCGCCCGCTGATCTCCTGCGCGATGCGCACGCAGTTCGGCGAGCGCAGCGTGATGAAGGCCGCCTGCTGCAAATAAGGCACCCACGGCTTCAACGCAGTCGCATACTCGGCTTCGCGGTTGATTTGAAACTGAAAACCGCAGGAGAGGATGCCCCACGGGATGCCACGCCTCATGGCTGCATCCATGTAAAACCTCATGGCACGAAAATGCGGCGACTCCGCGTCCGCCGCGCCCTCCTTCGGATTGTTGTAAAGAATGCCGCCGCCACCGAGCACGAGCAAGTCGAGGTCATCCGGCAGCGCGGCAGGCAGGTCGGAATTATAAATCACCAGCTCGTGCTCCGGCAGCTCCTGCGCAAAGACGAGCGGGTAGGTGTCGTCGCCGGAATTGCCGTAACCCGAGGCTCCCACGAAGGCGATTTTCTTGCGCATGCACCATGGTGGCATGCTGCGAAGCGGCGGCGAACAAAAAAACGCGGACCGTTTCCGGTCCGCGTTCGTGAGGGGTTCGCTGAGCTTTACGATCACGCGTAGCTGGCCTGCGCGCCTTTGATGTCACGCTTCTTGATCCAGGGCATGAGGCTGCGGAGGCGGGCGCCGGTCTTCTCGATCGGGTGCTTCTCGCCGTCTTTGAGCAGCTTGTTGAACTTCTTGTAGCCGGTTTCGGTCTCCTTGATCCATTCCTTGGCGAACTTGCCGGTCTGGATGTCCTTGAGAGCCTTTTTCATTCGGACCTTCACCGACTTGTCGATGATCTTCGGACCGACGGTGACGTCGCCCCACTTGGCGGTCTCCGAGATGGAGAAGCGCATGCCGGCGATGCCGGACTCGTTCATGAGGTCCACGATGAGCTTCAGCTCATGCAGGCACTCGAAGTAGGCCATCTCAGGGCTGTAACCAGCCTCGATGAGCACTTCGAAGCCGGCCTGGACGAGGGCGCTGGCACCGCCGCAAAGCACGGTCTGCTCGCCGAAGAGGTCAGTCTCAGTTTCTTCCTTGAAGGTGGTCTCGATGACACCGCCGCGGGTGCCGCCGATGCCGTGCGCCCAGGCGAGGGCGATCTTCTTGGCCTGCTTGTCCGCGTTCTGATGGATGGCGATCAAGGAGGGCACGCCCTTGCCTTCCGTGTACTGGCGACGGACGATGTGGCCGGGGCCTTTCGGGGCCACCATGATGACGTTCACGTCCTTCGGCGGGACGACGGTCTTGTAGAGGATGGCGAAGCCGTGGGAGAAGAGCAGCGTTTTGCCCTTGGTGAGATTCGGAGCGATGTCCTTCTTGTAAACGCCGCCGATCTTGGTGTCCGGCACAGCAACGAAGATGACGTCGGCCGCTTTGACCGCATCCGCGGTGTCCATGACCTTGAGGCCCTTTTCTTCAGCGACGGCGCGGCTCTTGGAGCCGGGGTAAAGGCCGATGACGACTTTGACGCCGCTCTCCTTGAGGTTCAGGGCGTGGGCGTGGCCTTGGGAGCCGAAGCCGATGACAGCGCAAGTCTTCCCTTTGAGAGGGGCGAGGCTCGCGTCTTTTTCAGTGTAGATTTTGGCGGGCATGGGTGTGTCTGGTTTAAGGGGCGGCGATAGTGGTTCATGCCCCACCCAGGGTCAAACGGCTTTTTCCCGGCCCTCCAAGGCTTTGATTGACCGCTTTGTGAGAGGCGCGTAATCTCCGCGCTCCATATGAAAAACACCCTCGCCATGCTCTGCGCCGCGCTTGCGGCTCTCACCGCCACCCAAGCCCAGGAAGTCAAGCCAGCGCAAGCGGCCGAAGCACCAGCCGCCGCCACGGTGGACATGGCCAAGGTCAGCTACTTCATCGGCATGAATATGGGCGGCCAGTTCAAGGAGCAGGGCATCGCCATCGACATCGCAGCGCTCACCGAGGCCATCAAGTCCACCGTCGCTGGTGAAAAGCCGAAGTACACCCAGGAGGAGCTTATCGCCGCCATGCAGGCCTTTGAGGCCAGCATGCAGCAGAAAGCCGCCATGCGCGGCCAGGAGGCCAAGTCCACAGGCGACAAGTTCCTCGCCGAAAACGGCAAGAAGAAAGGCGTGACCACGACCGCCAGCGGTCTGCAATACGAAGTGCTCAAGGCCGGCGACGGACCCAAGCCCGCCGCCACCGATAAGGTGAACGTTCACTACCACGGCACGCTCATCAACGGCAAGGTCTTCGACAGCAGCGTCGAGCGCGGCCAGCCCATCACCTTCGGCGTCCAGGAGGTCATCAAAGGCTGGACCGAGGCGCTGCAGCTCATGCCTGTCGGCTCGAAATGGAAGATCTTCATTCCTTCCCAGCTCGCTTACGGCGAACAGGGTGCTGGCGGGGACATCGGCCCGAACGAGGCGCTTGTCTTCGAGGTCGAGCTGCTCGGCATCGTGAAGTAATTCAAGTCTTCATCATCATTCATCGTCAAAGGCAGGCCTGCGGGCCTGCCTTTTTCATTTCACCGGTTTCTCGGCGGCGTGAATGATCATGAGCTTCTGCCAGATCTTCCGGGACAGGCCCGTCGTGAGCCCTTCGATCTCAAGCGCCGTCGGGACCCGCTGCCATTCTCACTTCCCGCTCGTCCACTTCGCGGCGTTGATGAGGATCTGCTGATACGGCTTCAAATCGTGTGTGCGGGCGTCGTGGCCCAGGGCGAGGCCGACGATGCGGGCTTTCGGGTGTTTCGTGATCCAGACGCTGGGGTGCGGCTTTTGGTATTTGTCGCTGTTGCTCGTCTCGGCGAGGACTTCGATGGGCGCGGTGCCTTCGGGGACGTTTTCGGCGTTCACGTAGTAGAGTTCGTCTTCGACAGTGAAGCTGGCGGGCACGTCCTTCATCACCGGGTGATCGGCTTTGAGGGCTTTCACATCGAAGGGATGGATCCTGTCGTGGCCGCGAGCACCACCGCCGACGATTTGAGCGTTCAGTTCGGGCCAGCCGCCAAAGCCATACCAGGTGCCGGGGTGGAGCATCACGATGCCCTTACCTGCAGCGGCGAAGTCGAAGAGCGCTTTGCGGTAGGCGGCGGTGTCGAAGAATTTGCGGTTCACGCTGATGATGGCCACGTCGGCGTTGGCGAGCTCGGTGGCGGCTTGGTCGCGGTCTTCGGTGTAGTTCACGGAGAATCCGGCGGCTTTGAGCGTGGCGACGTCGGTTTTGCCGAAGAACTCGGCGAAGTTGTGCGAACTGCCGCCGCCGATGACGAGGACTTTGGTTTTATCTCGCTTCCAGACTTGCTTGAGATTCTTTTCGCCAAATTGCCGGGTGAGGACTTTGGGGGTCTCGGTTTCCCATACGATGGGTGCGGCTGGCACGAGCGGGCCATCGCCTTTGCCGCCTTCTTTGGGGCCGGTTTCGGCCTTCGCGGCGGCTTTCTTGGCACCTTTGGCCGGAGCGGCCCCAGCACTCTTCTCAGCGGCTTTTTCGGCGCTGGCGGTGATGGCGACGGTGCAGGGCGCGATGATGGTGCCGCTGGTTTCGAGCGTGAGCTTCTTGAGCTGCGCTTTCTTCTTCAAATTGAAGGCGAGATAGCGCAACTGGCCGCGGCGCGTGAAATCGCCCGCGTCGTCGCTCAGCGGTACTTCGGCGCGGCCGATGTAGTCGGCGAAATGCTCGCCGTTCTTGAGCACGATGGCCTCTTTATCGCCGTCGGCGTATTCGACGTGCACGGTCATCGCCGGTTTGCCGATCGCGCCCTCACCGCCGAAGGGCCAGGCCCAGCCGGCGACGCCGCCGAGCATGTGGAGGCTCGCCGCGGTCGCGTTGGTGGCGATTTCGACCTTGGTGGGGAAATTGTCGGCCACGGTGCCTTTGCCGCCGCCTTTGAGCGCGATGATGCTGGCACCGGTCTGCGATTTTTCCGGGTCCATAATGAAGAACGGCACGCCATGCACGGTGACGTTGCCAAACTTGTGCAGCGTGACGGTTTCCTCCTTGAACTCCTCGCCACGGAAGATGCCGACGCGGCTGTCGGCGTTGTAGGCGGCGCGCAGGTCGATCACGCGATACTTCTGGTCGCCGCTGCCGCAGATGAAGGCGAGGATGTCGCGCAGCACTTCGGGGCCGAGGGCGTCGAGACCTTCCGGCATGAGGCTGCGGCGGGTGTTTTCACGCGTGGCGATGTCGCTCTTCCTGATCTCCACATCGCCGCCCTGGTTGCGCAGGTTGATGCTGGCGGCGTTTTCGCTGGTGATGACGCCGACATGCACGTCGCCGTTCTTTTTGGTGACGTTCCAGGCCCAGAAGCTCGGATCGACCTCGCGGTTCGGGTCCACGATGTGCACGAGCAGCTCTGCGGGCCCGTGTGCACCCATGCCGACGAGCGGCGGGGCGACGTCTTTGCCGATGTCGCCCAGTTTGTGGCACACGGCGCAGGCGGCGGTGAACATGGCCTTGCCGTTGGCCAAATTGCCGGGCTTTTCGACCTCGGGCGTGAGTTTGGCGATGATTTCGTTCTTCGCCTTCGCGCCGGGATTGAGCTTGTCCATCATCGCATTGGCTTGTTTGGCGACGTTTTTGTTCGGATGCGTGCGCAGACGCGCGACGTTGCCCGGGCCGAGGATTTTGGGCTCGATCTTGCCGTCCGCGATGCTGGCGAGCAGAGCGAGCGACGATTCAGGCCGCTTGAGGATGGCGTCGAAGGCGGTCTGTTGGAGTTGAGGCTTTAGCCGATCAAATGAGGCAACGAGCACCTGGACGTTGCCGCTGTCTTCGAGTGCGGAGATGATCGCAGCCTGGAGTCCCGGCGGAGCGTTCAGATCGCCTAAAGGCTCGACTCCAACTTTGCCCGCGTCGCCGCCGAGCGAGATCAGCGCCTTCGCCGCGCCGATGCGATCTGGCAATGCTGCGGCCTGATTGCTCAGCGTGGCGCTGAGATTCGCAATCTGCGCCTTCACCTCATCAGCCAGCGCACCGGCTTTGTCCCACTTCGCCACGAGCGGCAACGCCGCGCCGGCTGTGCTCGCGTTCGAAAGGAGTTTCTTCAGCGAATCGGTGAGCGCGGGCGTGAGAGACGGCGACTCGCCGCCTTGCTGCGCGATGCCTTTGAGAATCGCGATTTTCAGAGAGTCGGCGTTGTTTCCAGCCTCGGCGGCGGCAGTGATCAGTTTGTCAGCGGACTTCGCGGAGGGCAGCAGGGCCGCGACGAGCCCTTCCACGCCTTCCGGTGCTTTGAGAGCTTGGGCGATTGTGTCGTCGGCGTGATCGACCGCGGCTGCGATCACTGCGGAGCGCGTCCAGTCATCCTGCGCGGATTTGAACGTGGCGAGCGCGTCGGTCTTCGATTCAAAGGTGCGCAGCGCGGAACTGCCCATCGTTCCCTTCGAGTCGGCGCTGTGGTGATAAAAGCTGCCTGCGACGGATTTCGCCTGCTTGTGCTGCACTTTCCACACGCGGCCAAAGTAGTGGTCGCGGTCAGGACGCACGGCGGCATTCGCCGGGCCGTGGATCGGGCCGCGGGTGTCGTTGTGGATGACGGCTTGGTTGTAGAAATCGACGACGTAAAGCGCGCCATCAGGACCGACGCGGTTTTCGATGGGGCGGAACCACAGGTCTTTGCTGCGCATGAACTCGGTTTCCTCGCGGCCAGGCTCTTTGTGGGTCTTGTAGCTGACGCCGTCTTTCTCGACGAACTGGTGATGGACGATGTTGAGCGTCGGTTCGGTGGTGAAGTAGCTGTAGTTCCAATTTTCAGGCCACGCGCCGCCTTCATAGATGGCGCAACCGGCGGCGGCGGTGAACTGGCCCACCTGGTCGATCTGAACGTAGGCCTGCTCCGGCCACGACATGGCCGGGAAGGTCTTTTGGCCGCTGATCATGCCTTTCCAGCTCGTGGTGCCGGGGATTTTGCCTTTGGCCAGCACATACTCCGGCAGCACGACGTGGAAGAAAACGGTGCCGCTGGTGGGCTGCGTGAAGAACACCTGGCCGTCGGAGGTGATGTCGAGGCCCCAGGTGTTGCCGCCGCGTGAGGCATACTGCTCGATCTCGGTGCCGTCGGGTTTAAAACGAATGACGCCGCTGCCGATGCCGACTGCTGGTTTGTCCGGCGCGTTCACGGCGGTGACATTGCCACCGCTGTAGCCGTGCGTGGCGTAAACCCAGCCGTCGAGGCCCCAGCGCAGGTTGTTGATGACAGCATGCGTGTCACCTGTGCCGAGATTCGTGTAGAGCTTCTCGCGCTTGTCCGCCACACCGTCGCCGTCGGTGTCCTGAAGATTCCAGATGTCCGGCGCGGCACAGGCGATGACGCCGTTTTTGTAGAACACGAAGCTGGTGACGAGTTCGAGCTTGTCGGCAAAGACGTGCTTCTTGTCCATCACGCCGTCGCCATTCGTGTCTTCGAGCCAGGAAATGCGGTCGATAGGGTCACGGTCGTATTTTTTCGTCCAGGAGCCGCTGTCCTTCCACTTTTCCATGTTCAACTCACGGCGGCCGTTCGGATACTCGGGCGTCTCGCAGACCCAGAGGCGGCCTTTTTCATCCCAGTCGATGTTCATGACTTTGTTGATGAGCGGCTCGGCCGCCACGAGCGAGAGATTGAAGTCCGGATGCAGTTCGATCTTCTCCGCAGCCTTGCTCGGATGCGTGGGGCCGCCTTCGACGTAGCGGAGGTTGTCACCGAGTTCCTCCGGCTTGCAGAGTTCGTCCGCGTTTTCACGTTTTCCGGCCCAGGCGATGCCGCGCAGGAGCATGGCACGCATCGTGGGATGGCTGAAGTTTTTGTGATAGTGGCCGGGAATGCACACAAAGGAGCGGTAGGCGTCCTTTTCATAGGTCCACACCTGCGGCTGGATGTCGTAGATGCTGACGACCTTGCCGCCCTTCGTGATCTCCTCGGCGCGCTTGTTCGCCTTTTCATTGCGCGTGCCCTGCGGTTTCGGCGTGTAGGCCCCGGCGAGGATTTTGCACTCCGGCAGCAGGTCCATGTCGTAGTAGATCTCGTCGTCCATGGCGAAGTTCGACATGTCCTTGGTGATCGGGTTCTCCTTGTCGGTGAAGTAGAGGTGCATCGGGCCTTCGAGCCACTTCGTCTGCCCAAAATGCCAGGAGCCGCCAATGATGCCCTTGAACCAGTCGTGATCCTTCGACACGGCGCCCGCGTGGATCGTGACGACACCACCGCCACGGGCAATGAACTCGAGCAGGTTCTTCCGCTCCTCGCCAATCTTGATGTTTCCAGCCTCCTGAGCGTGCAGGATGAGCACATCGGTCTTGTCGAGCTGCTCCTTCGTCGGGAATTCGAGCGAGCCATCCGCCTTCGCGCCGCGTTCATTGAGCATCGGCACCCATTCCTTCAAAAACTGCGGAAAATCATGCGCACCCGGCCCGTGGGATTTTTTTCCAGCGCGGATGAAGACGCGGAGCGGCTCCGCCGCAAATGACGAATGAGGAATGGCGAATGACGAAGCCAGCAGGCAGAGGAGGAGGCGTTTCATGGTCGGAAAGAGGATGCTACGCGAAACCAACGGCGCTTGGGAAGCCCGCTTTTGCACGGCGCACTATCGGAAATGCACATGAAGGCTCACACCTTCACCGTTTTCGAGCCTGCTTTGTCTTTCTCGCCGGATTTCAAACCGGTGAGGGTCTGGGCGTCGGGCTTGTCCTTGCCGATTTTTGCCGTGTAACTGCCAGCGGCATAAACGTGCGGCTGGAAACGATTCGATTTGGCCCGGATGGTGTAAAGCACCTCGCCATTCGATTCGGCGATGACCTGGATCACGGGACGTTCAGCGCCTTCGATGATGAGTTCGGGCAACCACGCGGCAGGTTTGCGGCCGTCGTTGTCGTCACTGTTCACGGTGATGGGCCAGCCGGGGAATTGGCTGCCATCGGAGAAACGCGGCCAGCATTCGAAGGTGACCTGTCCGGTCTTTTTGTGAAAGCGGGCGAGCCCGTAGCCATCGGCACGTTTTTTCTCGTCCTGGATGTCCTCAGGGTTCGCGTAGGCCATGATGGACATGCAATTGCCGAGGCCGTCCTTGAAATCGCCGGTCCAGGGCAGCGGACTGCCCGCGACTGCGTTCGGGCCGGGTTTTTCGTCTTTCGGATGCCACCAGCGGCCGTAGATCGTGTTCACGAGCGCCGGACTGGTGAAGCCGTAGGGGCCGTCGCCGAATTCGTCGATGCCGTGCTTCATGGTGACGGCGAGATGCTGATCGCCACACAGATGAGTGGCGCGCGCGCGGCGGATTTCACGCAGAGCCTCGTTGCGTGCGGTTTGCGGCCAGCCGTTGCAGTCGAGATCGGCGAGCAGACGGTTGTCCGGGCTGCCGTGCAGGTGCACCGCGCCGCAGAAGGCGGTGGCGGAGAGCACGCATTTCATCTGCGCACCTGACCAATCCTGCGTCCATTGACCGAGGAATTTCATCTGGCGCTCGCCCAGCAGTTGCAGACCGGGCAGGTCGATCGCTTTCGGATCATATTTCTCGTCGTTGATGTGATCAGGACGCGGTCCCATCTGCGGGATCTTGCCTGCGGGGCCGGACTTGAACTTGCGGTCCTCCAGAATGGCGAAATCGACACCGCCGACGTGCATGCGGGTGAAATAGACCGTGATGCCGCGATCCGCCGGCGCTGGATCGACCGCATCCGGCAGATGCCAGGACTGCTGACGCTGCACCTGGTTCACATACTCGACCGGATAACGATAACCTCCGTCCGCATCGCCGGAAATCGTCGAGCGCTTGCCGTTTTCGCCCCAGAGATTGCCGTGACCGACGTCGTGATCGTCGGGAATGCAGATCGTGGGCCGGTCACGCATGATGTCGCGGAACTGCAGGCCGAACTCGATCCAGCCAGCGGTGTGCTCGGTGTGATGATAGGTCTGGTCACCGGCAAAGAAGAGCACGTCGGGATTCTGAGCGATGAGGTGCTGCACGATCTCCGGCCTGCCGCCCTTCGTGCGTGCGGAGTTGCAGGACATGTTGGCGATGACGATTTCGTCCTTGTCGATCGGATCGCGGCGGATCGTGCCTTCAAACATCGCCTTCTCGCCGTGGCGCACGCGATAGGGCACCGTTTGCGTGCTGTCCCAGCCTTCGACGCGAAAGTGCGCGTCCCAGCCTGGATAATGCACCTCGGCTTTGGCGACTTCCTTCCACTCACCATCGCGTTTGAGTTCGAGACGGGCCTCACGCGCCTCATCCGGCTTCAGCGGGAACAACTGCGCCGAGACCTTGAGCACGCCGCGCTCATGCGTGTAGAGGGCAAAGCACACGACCTGATCGCGCGGCACGTTCAGATCGACGATCGGCCCCTGATTACCTTTCCCCTTGCCCTTTGCCTTTCCTTTGGTGCCTGGATCGGTCTTTGGTGCCGCCACGACACGCGGAGTCCACCAGGCACCGGTGGTTTGCGAATCGAGCATCGGAAACTCGGCTCCAAACGGCGGCGCTGCATTCTGCGCCGGGAGGATTTGCGACGCAGCGGCGACGGCGGGAACGGACTTGAGGAAGGAACGGCGCTTCATGGGTTGGGAAGACGGTTAACGTCGCCCAGAAGCCCTTATTCCACCGATGTCCTAACGCTGAGAGGCCAAAAAACAAAGGACACGACTCGCGTCGTGTCCTTCGAAGAAAAAACTTTGCGGTCGATCACTTCGGCTGCGCGGCGGGAGCCGGGGCTGCGGCAGGCGCCGGAGCAGGCTGCGTCGCAGGTGTTGGGGCCGGAGCGGATGCGGGCGCTGGAGCAGCGGCTTTTGGAGCTTCAGGTGCCTTGGCGGGCTCGGCCTTTTTGTCATCAGCCTTCGGCGCTGCGGCGGGCGCTTTGGCCGGTTCGGCCGCTTTCTTTTCATCGGCCTTGGGTGCGTCAGCCGCGGCAGGGGCCGCAGGGGCCGCAGGGGCTGCGGCGGCGGGCTTGGCATCACCGAAGATCTTCTCGGTCTTGCCGCCGTTCTGCTTGCGGCTGATGAGCACGGCCAGAAGCAGAGTCAGGCCGAAAAGGAAGATGGCGAGGTAAACCGTGAACTTTTGCAGCACGTTGGTCGTCTGCGCACCCCAGACCTGGCTGGCGGCGGCGTCGCCGAACGATGCGCCAAGGCCTTCCTGCCGCGGGCGCTGCATGAGCACGACGAGGATGAGTAGAAGGCAGACGATGACTTCGACTGCGGTGAGAATGCCAATGAGGATGTCCATAAAAAGGGGCGCGAATATGGGGGCACTTCCCCGCTTGGCAAGGAGGAGTTCGGGCTGTTCCAAACCCGGCTCCGGTGGGATTTCCGGCGGAGAAATGAAGTTGAAGCCTGCCGGGGTGCTCCCCACTGTCCGCCCTTCATGTCCGACCTCAAAGAATACCTCGCCGAGCGCTGCCAGATCGTCGATGCGGCCCTTGATCGTTTCATCCCGAGCGCCGGGACACGGCCAGCCACCCTGCACAAGGCCATGCGTCACAGCGTTTTTGCCGGCGGGAAGCGTCTGCGGCCCATCCTGTGCCTCGCGGCGGCGGAGGCCTGCGGCGGCGCGGTGGAAAACGCCATCTCAAACGCCTGCGCGACGGAATGCCTGCACACCTACTCGCTCATCCACGACGACCTGCCCTGCATGGACGACGACGACATGCGCCGCGGCGTGCCGACCTGCCACAAGGTCTATGGAGAGGCAATGGCGTTGCTCGCGGGCGACGCGCTCCAGGCGCTGGCCTTTGAACTCGTGGCAAAAACCCCCGGAACACCGAACCATACTGCGGCGGCGATGGTGCTCGAACTCGCAAGAACCGCAGGCAGCCTGCACCTCGTGGGCGGGCAGGTCGCCGACCTCGAAGGAGAGGGCAAAAAACTGCCTCTTGAGGACCTGCGCTTCGTTCACGAGGGAAAAACCGCCGCGCTGCTCACCACCAGCGTGAAACTCGGCGCGATGAGCGCGAACGCGAGCACCGCGCAGATGCAGGCGCTGCATGATTTCGGCATGGCCACGGGTCTCGCCTTCCAAATCATCGACGACATCCTGGATGTGACGCAAACGAGCGAAAAACTCGGCAAAAGTGCCGGGAAGGACGTGGCGTCCGAAAAAAGCACCTATCCAGCGCTCATGGGCTTGGATGCCTCGCGCGCCGAGGCGCATCGGCTCACCGAAGCGGCCAACCGGGCGCTCGATCTTTTCGGCGAAAAAGGAACGCGGCTGCGCCAGCTCGCGGATTACCTGCTGAACCGCGATTATTGAATCTGCTTGCTGCTGCCCGCGCTTTTTTGCCGCGATACATCTGCAGGATCGCAGGACCAACAACGCGCGCAAGAAGACTGGTCATGCGTGTCGGTGCGTAGCCAGAAACGCTATTCCCGCCATTTCGTGACACTCAAGCGTGGAGACGCCGTGCGGACACGATTTCCCCTTGCCCCACCCTGCAAACCGTGTTCTCTCAACCCTCAGTCCAACCCCCAAAACACACACAAATGAGCGAGCGTCGCGTCGTCATCACCGGCATGGGAGTCGTCTCCCCGAACGGCAACACCAAGGAAGAGTTCTGGAAGAACCTGGTGGCCGGGAAGAGCGGCATCCGCCGCATCCAGTCGATGGACACCGAGAAGTACGACTGCAAAATCGGCGGCGAGGTGGTGGACTTCGATCCCACGCAGTATTTCAACAACCACAAGGACGCCCGCCGTGCCGACCGCTACTTCCAGTTCGCCATGGCCGCGTCGAAAATGGCCGCCAAGGACTCCGGTTTGAACCCCGACAGCCTCGACCCGCACCGCGTCGGCGTCATGGTCGGCAGCGGCATCGGCGGCCTGAGCACCATCGAGACGCAGTACGAGATCCTCCTGAACAAGGGACCTGGCCGCGTGTCGCCCTTCCTCATCCCGATGATGATCACGAACATCGCCAGCGGCATGATCGCGGCGGAATACGGCTTTATGGGGCCCAACATGGTCATCGTGACCGCCTGTGCGACCTCCAACAACAACATCGGCGAAGCCTGGCGCATGATCAAATTTGGCGATGCCGACGTGATGATCGCCGGCGGTGCCGAAGCCTCCATCCGCCCCTGCGGTCTGGCCGGTTTCGCCAACATGAAGGCCCTCAGTCTGCGCAATGACGAACCTGAGCGTGCCTCCCGCCCTTGGGACAAGGACCGCGACGGCTTCGTCATGGGCGAAGGTGCCGGCGTCGTCGTGATCGAGGAACTCGAGCACGCGAAGAAGCGCGGCGCGACGATTTACGCCGAACTCGCCGGTTACGGAGCCACGGCCGACGCCTACCACCTCACCTCACCGCATCCGGAAGGTCTCGGTGCCGGGAAGTGCATGGAGATGGCCCTGCGTCACGCCAAGCTCAACACCACCGACATTCAATACATCAATGCGCACGCCACCTCGACCCCGGTCGGCGATTTGTGCGAGCTGCGTGCCATCAAGCGCACCTTCGGCGAATATGCTACCAAAGGGCTGCTCGTCTCCGGCACGAAGTCGATGACCGGTCACCTTCTCGGCGCGGCCGGCGGTGTCGAGCTTGTCGCCTCCGTTTACGCCATCAAGGACCAGGTCATCCCGCCCACCATCAACGTCGAAAACCTCGACCCCGAGGTGGACGTTGACATCGTTCCCAACACCGCCCGCCCGGCGAAAGTGAACGCCGCGCTGAGCAACTCCTTCGGCTTCGGCGGCCACAACGCCGCGCTGCTGATCAAGAAGTTCGAGGGCTGAGAGCGAACGCGGCGATCTGCGTCAGCGAGCGACCTGCAATTCAACGTTCTTCACTCCTTCGACCACATCGAAGGTCCACTCCCCTGCCCCAGGCTTCTGCTCTTTCGTCGTCACGGTGCCATCCGGCGTTTCCAGGCCGGGCACGTCGGCGGCGCTGTAGCTGACGGTTAGCGTGACCTTTCCGACCACCGGACCGGTCTTTTCATCGAGTTTGAAGCTGCCGCGCATCACGCGCGCACAGGCGACAGGAGCGCTCGGATCTTCCGGCGTGAAGATGACGCTGCCCCAGCTCACGGGCGTGCCGTTGACGGTGACTTTGCCGTTGATGGCCGTGCGTTTCGCCGGTTTGAGGAAGCCTTGATTGCGCAGCCAGTCGCGCAGATGGCCACTCCAGGTGCCGAGCACGGGATCACCGAGGTAAAGGCCGACCCCGTGCGGTCCGGGTTTGTAGATGTGCAGCTCGGCGGGCACCTTGTGCTTTCGACAGGCGAGGTAAAAGGCCACTGGATTCTCCGCGGGTACCACGGTGTCGTCATCGGTGTGGAAGATGAAGATCGGCGGCGTGTTCACGGTCACGCGCAGCTCGGTGCTGGTGTGCTTGGCGAGTTCGTCGTTGTCATTCGGGCCGAGCAGGTTTTTGCGCGACCCTTTGTGGCCGTAGTCTTCGATCATCGAGATCACCGGATACGTCGGCGCGGCCACGGTGGGGCGGGCGCTGACTTGATCGATGGCGTCATTCGTCATGCCCGCGGGCTTCTCGTCAAACATCGTCGCCGCCATCGAGGTGAGATGACCGCCAGCGCTGAAGCCGATGATGCCGATGCGCTCCGGATCGATGCCATACTGCTTCGCATTCGCCCGCACATGCCGGATCGCGCGCTGCACGTCGATGAGCTGCGTGGGAAAGTGGTAGCCGTTCGTTCCAAGCCGGTAATGCAGCACAAAAGCGCTCACGCCGATGCCATTGAACCACTTCGCCACCTGCACGCCCTCATGATCGGCCGCGAGACCGCCATAACCACCGCCCGGGCACACGACAAAGGCAGCGCCGTTCGCTTTTTCCTTCGCTGCTGACCACACATTGATGAAGGGCTGGTCCTTGTCCTCGTTACCCTTCGCCAGCGGAGCGCCCTCAGGCCAGAGTTTCACCTTCGTGGGCTCAGCGTGAGCGATGGACGTGAAAATCAGGGCGGTGGCGAGAAGAGAAAGCTTGTTCATGAGTTGGGTGCTCTGTTAATCCTGTCATCCCAACACGTTCTTTCACCCGCCATGATCTCCCGCCGTCATTTCCTCTCCACCAGCCTCGGTGCGCTCACTGTCACCTCGCTTCCGGCCATTGAGCCGATCAAACGCCCCGGCAAAAGCCGCATGCAGCTCGGCGTGGCGGCGTATTCGTTCCGCGAGTACTTCCAGTGGATGCGCGACAAAGAGCAGAAGCCGAAGAGCGACCGCAAGCCGTGGAGCATCACCGATTTCGTGGACTGGTGCGCGGATAACAACGTGCCCGGCGCGGAGCTGACGAGCTACTTCTTCCCGCCGGATGTGAATGAGGCTTATCTCCTCGAATTGAAGCGCCACTGCTACCTGCGCGGCGTGCAGATCGCCGGCACGGCCGTCGGCAACAACTTCGCGCTGCCGAAGGGCGACAAGCTCAACGAGCAGATCGCCTACACGAAGAAATGGATCGATCACGCCGCCACGATGGGTGCGCCGCACATCCGCGTGTTTGCCGGGGCGAAGGAGAAAAGCATGAGCGAGGAGGAAGCCGTGGCGAACTGCCTCGAAGCTTATCAAGAGTGCCTCGATTACGCGGGCAAAAAAGGCGTCTTCCTCGGTCTGGAGAACCACGGCGGCATCGTGGCGCTGCCGGACAATCTCGTGAAGATGGTGCAGGCCGCGAAAAGCCCGTGGGCCGGCATCAATCTCGACAGCGGCAACTTCCACACCGCTGATCCATATGCCGATCTCGCCAAGATCGCGCCTTACGCGGTCAACGTGCAGCTCAAGATGGAGATCAAACGCGAAGGTGCGAAGGAAGCCGAGCCCAGCGATGTGAAACGTCTCCTCCAAATCCTCCGCGACGCGAATTACCAGGGTTGGTTCACGCTCGAGTTCGAGACGAAGGAAGATCCGTTCGTTAAAGTGCCGGAGATTTGCGACATGCTGCGTCCGCTACTGGCAAGCTGAAACCAAGACGGATGAAGGCGTAAAACCTCGCGCTGAGCGGCGTTTTGTCCCCGTGCTTCGTCCTGGACATCTTTTCATCGTTCTCCCATGCCTGATGCTGGGCTCGGTGCTGCATGCCGCCGAGCCATCGTCGATTGATTGGGGGCAAGCACGCCAGCATTGGTCGTTTGTGCCACCGAAAGCGCAGGCTTTGCCGAAGGTGAACGATGTGACCTGGCCGCGTGAACGCGTGGACCACTTCATCCTCGCGAAGATGGAGCAAAACGGCCTCTTCCCCGCCGCGGAGGCGGAGAAGCGCATGCTGCTGCGCCGGGTGTTCTTCGATCTCACCGGGCTGCCGCCGGCACCCGATGACGCACGGAAGTTTTTGAGCGACGCCAACCCAGGAGCTTACGAGCGCCTCGTGGATGATTTGCTCGGCCGTCGTGCCTTCGGCGAACGCATGGCCTCACTTTGGCTGAATCTGGCCCGCTATGCCGAGGATCAGGCGCATCAGGTCGGCAACAACACCTCGCTCAATTTGCCAAACGCGTGGCATTACCGCGACTGGATCGTGTCGGCATTCAACGCGGACGTTTCTTACGACCAGTTCATCAAGAAGCAGCTCGCAGTGGATTTGATTGAGCCGAAAAACACCGAAGACCTCGCCGCACTAGGTTTTTTGGGCCTGGGGCACAAGCTTTACGCACGCTCCCGGCTCGACGTGCAGGCGGAGGAGTGGGCGGAGCAGGTGGACATGGTCTCCCAGTCGCTCCTCGGCCTCACGGTTGCTTGTGCGCGTTGTCACGATCACAAATTCGATCCCATCAGCACCCGCGACTACTACGCGATGGCGGGCGTGTTCGCCTCCGTGAAGAAAGTGAGCCTGCGTCCCGACGGCAAGGACGAGGACGAGAAGACCTCCGCCGAAAAGATGGACCCGCGCACGATCCACATCGTGCGCGACGACAATCCGCGTGACCTGCCGGTTTATGATCGCGGCAACACCGAATCGCCGGGCGCTGCCGCCGCACGCGGCTGGCTTCAAGTTCTCAGCAAGGACGAGCCGGTAAAATTCACCCAGGGCAGCGGCCGGGCGGAGCTGGCGCGGCTGATCGCGGACGAGGCGAATCCGCTGACCGCCCGCGTGTTCGTGAACCGTGTTTGGGACATGCTGTTTGGCAGGCCGCTGGCCCGCACCACCAGCAATTTCGGCGCGATGGGGGACAAGCCGACGCATCCCGAATTGCTCGACGATCTGGCCGTGCGTTTCATGCAGGGCGGCTGGTCGGTCAAACGGCTCGTTCGCGAATTGGTCCTGTCGGCGACGTATCGCCAAAGCAGCAGCGGCAGCGCGGCGAACGCGCAGCTCGACGAGGCCAACGACCAGTTCTGGCGCATGAATCGCAAGCGACTGGCCATCGAGCCGTTCCGCGACGCGGTCCTCGCGGTTTCGGGCACTTTGGACGGCGAAGGCGGCCGCTCACTGGATCTCGGTGCCGCGGATCATCACAAGCGCACGCTGTACTCGCAAATCAGCCGCAAGGAACTGAACAAGACGCTCATGCTCTTCGATTACCCGGATGCGAACGTGCATGCCGCCCGCCGCTCGGAGAGCACCACGCCGACGCAGAAGCTTTTCGTGATGAATAGCCCGTTCATCATCGCGGAGGCGAAGCATCTCGCCCGTCGGCTCCAGGCTGAGGCCGAGGATGATCCAGCACGCGTGCGCCTCGCCTACGAGCTGCTTTTCACCCGCGAACCTCTGGCCGAGGAGCTCGCTCTCGCGCTCGATTTCCTGCGCCAGCCTGCTGACGGCCCAATGAAGCCTTGGGAACAGCTCGCGCAGGCGCTGCTGGCCACCAACGAAATGCTCTATGTGGACTGAATCGGCCTCTCACCTCTCACGTCGCGATGCATTGCAGCGTCTCTCGGCCGGTTTTGGCGCGATCGGACTCGCGGGAATGCTGGGCCCACAGGCGCAGGCCACGGTGAAGCAGCCGATCACGCCGAAGGCGAAGCGCGTGATCTTCCTGTTCATGAACGGAGCGCCGTCGCACATCGACACCTTCGATCCGAAGCCGGCGCTGAAGAGGTTTGAAGGCCAGCAGCCAAGCGGGAAGCTCTACAAGGCACCCAAGACGAGCGGCTTCATGTCCTCACCGCTGCGCTTTGATCAATACGGCCAGAGCGGCATCGAGGTAAGCGAGAGTCTGCCGCGCCTGGGCAGCATCATCGACGACTGCTGCGTGATCCGCTCCATGCACACGAACGTGCCGAACCATGAGCCTGCGCTGCTCATGATGAACACGGGCAACATCCAGCCGATCCGCCCCTCGCTCGGCTCGTGGGTGCTGTATGGGCTCGGCACGGAGAATGAGAACCTGCCAGGCTTCGTCGTGCTGCGCCCCACGCCGAACATCGTGGTCGGACCAGCGCTGTGGAGCAATTCCTTCCTGCCCGCTGAGTTCCAGGCCACCGGCGTCATCACCTCTGACATGAGCGTGGACAAACTCGTGGCGAATGTGCGCAATCCCGTGCTCTCCGCCGGCACGCAACGCCGGCAGATCGACCTCATTCAACGTCTCAACGGCATCCACGCTGCGAAACGCGCGCACGACTCCGCGTTGGAGGCGCAGATCAAGTCGATGGAAACCGCTTACCGCATGCAGAGCGCTGCCAGCGACGCCTTCGACATCAGCAAGGAGCCGCCCAAGGTGCGCGAGCTGTATGGCGACACGCCTTTTGGCCGCTCCTGCCTGCTGGCACGTCGCCTGGCCGAGTCCGGCGTCCGCTACACGAGCGTCTATTACACCAGCAGCAACAACCAGCCCTGGGACACGCACAGCGACCACTACAAGCGTCATCCGGAGCTCTGCGCCGACAGTGATCGCGCCTCCGCGGCGCTGATCAGCGACCTGAAGCAGCGCGGCATGCTGGAGGACACGCTGGTGGTGTGGACAGGCGAATTCGGCCGCACGCCCTACTCGCAGGAAAATCAGGACAAGAACAAGAAATCCGACCCGATGAAACGTGGTCGCGATCATCACCACACGGCCTTCAGCACCTTGCTGGCCGGCGGCGGCGTGAAAGGCGGCCTCACCTACGGCACGTCCGACGAACTCGGCATGAACGCGGAGGAAAATCCGATCCACGTGCACGACCTGCACGCGACGATCCTGCATCTACTGGGTCTGGACCACGAAAAGCTCACCTACCGCTACGCCGGGCGCGATTTCCGGCTCACCGACGTGTTTGGCAAGGTGGTGACGGACATTCTGGCCTGAGGCACCCGGCCAAGCGTGGCTTTGGCACGGTTTTGCAGTTGTTGAAGAGGTTTCTGGACGCAATGCTGCTCCGTCCCCCCAGAAACTCTTTTTGCCATGTCCCACGCTCCCACCGTCGTCATCGAAAACTTCTACCCCTGCATTGAAGGAGGCCGCCATCCGGTCAAACGCATCATTGATGAGCCGCTGGACGTCTGGTGTGACATTTTCAAGGACGGCCACGATGTGATGAGCGCCGTGCTGCGCTGGCGGCAGGCGGGAGCCCGTCGTTGGTTCGAAGCAGCGATGAAGCCCGTGGACAACGACCGCTGGAGCGGGCAGTGCCGTTTTCCCAAGGCGGGACGCTGGGAGTATCTCGTCGAGGCCTGGGGCGACACCTTCCGCTCGTGGAAAAAGACCTTCGCCGTGCGTGTGCAGGCCAAAGATCCCGATGTGCCCATCGAGGCGCAGGAAGGCGCACGCCTGCTGCGTGATGCTGGCAAACGTGCCCGAAAAGCAGGCGTGCCCGAGGTGGCGACGCAATTGGAGGACTTCGCGGATCTGCTCACGACGGTGAAGGTGCAGGACATCATGGATGTGCTGCAATCCGAGGAGCTGCAGAGTCTGATGGATCAGTATCCTGACCGCTCGCTGTCCACCGTGTCCACGCCGCTGCAGGTCATCGTGGAGCGTGAGCGTGCCCGATTCTCCGCCTGGTATGAGTTTTTCCCGCGCAATGCGGAAGGTCGCGCAGACAAGCATTCCACTTTCCGCGACTGCCTGGGCCGCCTCGATCACGCGGCGAGCATGGGCTTCGACGTCATCTACTTCCCGCCGATCCATCCGATCGGCATCACTGCCCGCAAAGGAAAGAACAACACGCTCACCGCACAGCCCGGCGATGTCGGCAGTCCGTGGGCCATTGGCGGACCTGCGGGTGGACATCGTGCCATCGAGCCGGCGCTCGGCACGGAGAAAGACTTCGTCTGGCTGGTGAAGGAGGCGAAGAAACGCGGCCTCGAGATCGCGCTCGACTTCGCCATCAACTGCTCGCCGGATCATCCGTATGTGAAGGAGCATCCCGAATGGTTCTACCAGCGTCCCGACGGCAGCATCCGCTATGCGGAGAACCCGCCGAAGAAGTACCAGGACATCTTCCCGATCAATTTCCACTGCGACGACTGGCGCAACCTGTGGAACGAGCTCATCGACGTGGTGCAGTTCTGGGTGGATCGCGGCGTGAAGATTTTCCGCGTCGATAATCCGCACACCAAGCCCGTGGCGTTCTGGGAGGAACTCATCAGCACCATCCAGCGCAAGGACCCCGACGTGCTCTTCCTCGCCGAGGCCTTCACGAAGCCGAAAATGATGCAGGTGCTCGGCAAAGTCGGCTTCACGCAGAGCTACACCTACTTCACCTGGCGCGAGGACAAGCACGCGCTCACCGAATACGCGAAGGAACTCACGCAGGGCGAGATGCGCTGGTATTATCGCGGCAATTTCTGGCCGAACACGCCCGACATCCTGCCCGGCCACCTGCAAAACGCCGGCCCGCAGATGTTCCGCATCCGTGCGGCTCTCGCGGCCACGCTTTCCTCGACCTGGGGCCTGTATTCCGGCTACGAGCTGTGTGAAAACGATCCGTATCCCGGCAAGGAAGAGTACGACAACAGCGAGAAGTACCAAATCAAGCAGCGCGACTACAACCAGCCGTCCAACAACATCACCGCGTTCATCCGCATCCTGAACCAAATCCGCCGCGACAACCCCGCGCTGCATCTCTACGACAACCTGCGCTTCCACGGCTCCGACCACCCGCAGATCCTCTGCTACAGCAAGGCCACAGCGGACTTCAGCAACCGCATCCTCTGCACGATCAGCCACGATCCGCATCACCCTGCCGCCGGCATGGTCCACCTCGATCTCGCCGCCCTCGGCCTCGACGGCAGCCGCCCCTACAAGGTCACCGACCTCATCCACAACCAAACCTACGAGTGGCGCGGCGCGGACAACTACGTCGGCCTCAATCCTAGCGGTGTCTCGATGCACGTGTTCAAGGTGGAGCAGTGATGGTCACATGCTCACGGAGCAGCACTTGCCAAGCGCCGTTCTTTTTGACCGCGCCTGGCAAGTCCGGCTCCTTGCCCACGTTCCCGTTCCATGCGCCCAGCCATCCTTGCTTCTTTCGTCCTAGGACTGATCTCCACCGCACACGCTCAAGAACTGAAATGGTTCAAGGGCAACACGCACACGCATTCGTTGTGGAGCGACGGGAATGATTTCCCGGAGATGATCACGGACTGGTACAAGCAGCATGGCTACGACTTCCTGGCCATTTCTGATCACAACGTGCTTCAAGCAAAAGAGGTGTGGATGAGCGTCCCGGCGATCGAAAAACGGCGCAAATCACTGGGCAAGACGACGATGGAGAAGTATCGCGCCCGTTTTGGCGACGAGTGGGTGACGACGCGGGAGAAGGACGGCGTGACCGAGGTGCGCCTGAAGAAGCTGGAGGAGTACCGGCCAAAATTCGAGGAGCCGGGCAAGTTTCTCATCGTCCAAGCCGAGGAGATCAGCGCGGGCCTCGGCAGCGTGCCGATTCACATGAACGCGGTGAACCTGAAGGAGGAGATCAAGCCGGTGAAGGACCTGGGCAGCATCCCGGAGGTGATGCGGGCGAACCTGCGCCTCGTGAACGAGCAGTCGAAGCGCCTCGGCGTGCCGATGCTCACGCACATCAATCATCCGAACTTCCGCTGGGCGCTGTCCGCCGAGGATCTGGCCTCTGTGCTGGAGGAAAACTTCTGGGAGATCTACAACGGCCACCCCGGCATCAACTGGCAGGGCGATGAGTCACGCCCAGGGCACGAAAAGATCTGGGACATCGCCAACACGCTGCGCATCACCGAGTTCAAGGCACAGCCGCTCTATGGCGTGGGCACGGATGACTCCCACCGCTACCACGGTGAGGACAACGGACCCGGTCGCGGCTGGGTGATGGTGCGCGCATCGAAGCTCAATACGGACGAGATCGTGAAGGCGATGCAGGCGGGCGATTTCTATGCCTCTTCCGGCGTCACTTTGGATGACATCAGCCACTTCAAAGATGGCACGCTGCGCATCCGCATCCACGCCGAGCCCGGCGTGACCTACTCGACGCAGATTCGCGGCACGCTTCGCGGCTACGATGCCACGACACGCCCGGCCCCGGCCGTGAAGGGCGATCTGCATCCTGCGCGCCTGCTTTACTCCGACGACGTGGGCAAGACGCTCGCCACGATCGAAGGCACGGAAGTCACCTGGAAGCCCTCCGGCCAGGAGATGTATTTCCGCGCCGTGATCACCTCGTCGAAGCCGTATGACAAGCCCTCGTTCGAAGGACAGACCGAGATGGCGTGGACGCAGCCGATGGGCTGGAGGAAATAGTTACCGCATGCGCAGGCCCTGCATCCGGGCATGCATGGCCTCAAACATCGGAGCCATCTCCAGTTTGGCGCTGAGCGGGGCGTTCTTGAAGAAGAAGCCCATGTCCTTGGTGAAATTTCGCTCAAATGCGGCCGGATCCTCGCCGAGCATCAACTGCATCTCCGGTTTGTCGGCGGCCCGCTTCTTCATGTCGCGGTAAATGCCGCCGATGATGCGGCGACGGTCCTCGGCGGGCAGTTTCTCGATGCCGCGCATGGCGCCGTTGAAATGCTCCTCGACGACGCGGCTGATGTACTCACCCTTCTCCTCGTCGGAGAGGGACTTCATGAAGCGGTCCACGGTTTCCTGGCCGTCCTCGCGCATGGTATTGCGCTGGGAGTAGTCGAGCTTGACGACGTTCGTGATGACCTTGTCGAGATGCTGCTGGCGCTGCTCGTGGCCGAGGTCGTCATCCTCGAACCAAGGCGCGGATGCCATCAGCGCGAGTGTCTTTTCCGGCGTGAAGACCGAATCCTCCGTCATCCACATGAC
This sequence comes from Prosthecobacter sp., assembly GCF_044236155.1. Lineage (GTDB taxonomy): Bacteria > Verrucomicrobiota > Verrucomicrobiia > Verrucomicrobiales > Verrucomicrobiaceae > Prosthecobacter. The sequence goes on along the minus strand of NZ_JBIIHA010000002.1, from coordinate 56,024 downwards.
GACGGCCGCGGCGCCCCAGACGAGGATGAGAAAGGCGGCGATCTGAAGCCAGAAGCGCTGGAGGTTCATGAGAGGCTAGCGTTTGCCGAAGCGACGGCCCAACAACGACAGAAACTCGCCGGATTCTTCGACTTTGAGCATCTTCGTGACGGCAAAGTAGGCAGCGGCGGCGACGCTGATCGTCACACCGAGCGATGCGCAGCGCGGAATGAAGTGCAGATGGCTCCAATCGGCCATGATCGTGAATTTGGCAGCCAGACAGACGGCGGACATGACGGCGATGGCAATGCCGAGCCGCAGCAATGACCGCATGAGCGAGCCCGTTTCGAGACCGGCGGCGAATTTCCGCATGCAGAGGTAGAGCGTGAGGAAATTCAGCAGCAAGCCAAGCGCGGTGGCCCACGCGAGCGCGGTGTGGTCCCATTTGAGCAGAAAAACCGTCGTCGAGTTCAAGACGAGGTTCAGCACAATGATGCCGATGCTGATGAGCATGGGAATGAAGCGGCGGTTGATCGTGTAGAACGCGGGCTGGAGAACTTTGATGGCGGAGTAGAAGATGAGACCAAAGGCATACGCCTGGAGCGGCGCGGCTGTGTTTGCCACGTCATGGGCGGTGAACTTGCCGTGCTCGAAGATGACGGAGATGATCTCATGAGCGAGCAATGAGAGGCCGACCGCGCAGGGCAGTGTCAGAAAGAGCACAAGGCGCAGCCCTTTCGCCAAAGCGCCGCGAAACGCCGGTGTGATGCCTTCCGTGGCCAGACGCGAAAGCATGGGCAGCGTGACGGTGGCGACGGCGACACCAAAAAGACCGAGCGGAAGCTGCTGGAGCCGCTGGGCGTTCGCCAGCCAGGCGAGGGACGATTCCTTGCCCGCGGTGTAGGAGGCGAAAATGGAATTCAGCAGGACCGTGACCTGCGTGCCGCTGGCGGCGAGCATCGAGGGCCACATCAGGTGCAGGACTTCCTTCACAGCGGGATCTTTGCAGCCGAAATCGAAGCGGAAACGGAAGCCGACGCGACGCAGCGAAGGCAACTGCACGGCGAGTTGGAGTACGCCGCCGATCAGGGTGCCGATGGCGAATCCAGTAAGCCCTTTCTCGCTCACATTGCCATGTCGAAAGCCGGGGTCGATGATCCACGCGAGCACCACGCCGCCAACGATGCAGCCAAGGTTGAAGAACGCGGAGGCGACAGCCGGAATGAAGAAGACCTTCTTTGAGTTCAGCATGCCCATCACCAGCGCCGTGACGGAAACGAGCGCGATGAAGGGATACATGATCTGAGCGAGCCAAGTGCCGAGCACCTTGGCCGGCTCATCCAAGCCGGGGGTGAGCAAACGGAAAATCCAGGGGGCCAGCAGCACTCCGGCAAGAGCGACCAGACTCATGAACCAGATCGAGAGCGAGATCATCTTGCGACCGAGCGCCCACGCGGCATCGTCGCCCTCCGTTTTCATCTTCTTGGAGAAGGTGGTGACGAAGGCGGTCGAAAGGGCTCCTTCGGCGAAGAGATCGCGAAGCATGTTCGGCGTGCGGAACGCGGCGGTGAAGACACCCGTGAACGCCGAGCCAAAGAAACCGTTCAACAACTGGTCTCGCACGAGACCAAGCACACGGCTGCAAAGAATGGCGATGGAGACGATCCCGGTGGACCGGGCTTGCGAGGAGGAGTCTTTCTTTTCGTCGCTCATGATGCGTAGCGGACGCTGGCGCGCCGCAGTTTGTCCATCATGGCGATTCCCATGCCGTGTTCATGCAACGGTTCCGCAATGATTTCGTCCACGCCGAGCTCGTCGAGGCGGCGGAGGACGTGAAAAAAGCGCACGGCGGCCTCCGGGAGCTTGCCATTGCCGGGGCTGAGCATCATGACCTCCTCCCAGTCGGTGAGATTGAGGTAGCCGTCCTTCTCCTCGCCACGATAGCTGAGCAGAGCGTAGCGTTTGCCATGCTCGGGGATGAAATCGGAGGGGCGGGAAAGCAGACGCAGCGGGGTGCGTGGCGCGTAGTGGGATGCTAGCTGACCGGGAGAGTCCGCCGGGCCGTCGATCACGCTACGGATGGCGAATTTGACTTTGCCATAGGGCTTCAAATCATCCGGTGTGAGAGGTCCGGGACGCACAATCGTGATAAGCGGCTTCGGCGTGCCGGGTTCGATGCGGATGATGGTCGATTCGAGGCCGAACAGGCAGGCGCCGGCATCGACGATGAGATGAATGCGACCATCGAGCTCCGAAAGCACCGCGCCGGCCGAAGTCGGGCTGATGGAGCCGAAGCGATTCGCACTCGGCGCGGCGAGCGGCTTGTCGAGCGCGCTGATGACGCGTTTGAAAATGGCATTGGAGCTGACCCGCACGGCCACCGTGGGCAATCCGGCGGTGACGATGTCGGGGACGACGGATTTCTTCGGCAGCAGGATTGTCAGCGGGCCCGGCCAGAAGCGTTCGGTGAGCTGCTTGACCGTTTGCGCGATTTCCTGCGGCACCTCGGCGACGAGATCGAGCTGCTCTTTGCGGGGCAGATGCACGATGAGCGGATCAAACGTCGGACGCTCCTTCGCCTCGAAGATTTTCGTGACCGCGGCCGGATCGAGCGCGTTGGCGGCGAGGCCATAGACGGTTTCGGTCGGCAGGGCAACAACTTCACCTTCACGCAGCAAACGCACGGCTTCCTCGACCGCCTGATGCATCAGCGGTGGCTCATCGGTGCGAAGAACGGCGGTGACGTAGCTCATGCGGGGTGGGTGTGGCTTTCAATCACCGCCCAGGCATTGTGATTGTGGATGGATTCGTAGTTTTCGGCCTCGACGCGGAACCAGGTGATTTTTTTGTGGGCCTTGGCCTTCACGGCCACGTTGCGCACGAGGTCTTCGACGAACACAGGATTGTCGTAGGCCGCCTCGGTGACGTGCTTTTCGTCGGGACGCTTCAAAATGCTAAACAGCTCGCTGCTGGCGCTGGACTCGACGAGTTCGATGAGATCCTCGATCCAGACCGGCTCGGAGAAGCGGATGGAGAGCGTGACGTTGCCGCGCTGGTTGTGCGCGCCACGGGCGCTGATGGCCTTCGAGCACGGGCAGAGCGTGGTGACGGGCACTTCGACGGTGAGGACGAAGTCGGTCTTTTCCTTGTCGGCATTCACTTCAAAGACAACTCCGTAGTCAAGCAGGCCCTCGGCGCCGGAGACGGGCGCCTTTTTCGCACGGAAGTAGGGGAAGCGCATCTCGACGTGCGCCTTGTCGGCGTGGAGCTTTTTCATCAACTCCCGCGGCATGGCGACGATGTTTGAGACGGTAAGCTCGGCACCGTGGGCATGCAGCACCTCGACGAAGCGGCTCATGTGAGTGCCTTTGAACTGATGCGGCAGATCGACGGCGAGAGAAACCGTTGCGACGGTGTGCTGCAAGGGGGCGGCGCGATCACGGATACCCAAAGGGAAGCGCAGGCTGCGGACGCCAACGCGGTCGATGGGCAGGCAGCGGTCATCGCGTTCGCTTTGCGTGTCTGTGAGAGCGGACATGGGGGATTTCAGAGAGACAAAAATCCCACTGCCGCAGGTTGCAACAGTGGGACCGGGTCAGGATTCAATGCCGGGCCGGATCAGGGCAGCAGATTGACGGCACGGGCGCGCTTCACCTCACGCACGACCTTGCGGTGCAGCCAGGCGGGCAGACCGGTGACGCGGCGGGGGATGAGCTTGCCGGATTCGGTGGTGAAGCGGGCGAGCAGCTCCGGGTTGGTGTAGTCGATCTTTTCCACCGGGATGTCCACGCGGCGGCGCGGCATCTTGCGATTCGCGCGACGGAAGTTGGACATGCGTTCTTTGGTCTTCGGCTGCATAACGGTCTTTGTCTGGGGTTAGCGGATTTCGCGGTGGAGGGTGCGCTTCTTCATGAAGTGGTTGAACTTCACCTTCTCGAGACGGTTCGGGGTGCGAACGCTCTTCTTGTTGCGCGTGGTCACGTAGCGGGAAGTCGGCATTCCTGCGGCCTTCGCTTCGGTGCATTCAAGGATGATGATTTCTCGCGGCATAAATTTGGGGCGCGGAGGCTAGGTCACTCCTTGGAGAAGTCAAGCGATTCGCCGGAGTTGTTGTTATTGGAGGCGGGAGCCTCGTCTTCGTCCTTCTCGTCGTCGGCGGCGTCGTCGGCGTTATCAAGACCGAAGAGGGAGTGGACGGGGCGGCTCCAGCGGCCGGACATCTGGCTGCGCTCGATTTTTTCCTGGTAGGCGACCGAATAGCGGGCAAACGGCATGGCCTCGAGGCGTTCCTCGGGGATTTTCACGCCGGTGCCCTCGCAGAGGCCGTAAGTGCCGGTTTCGATGCGCTTGAGGGCCTCGTTGATCTCATAAAGAGCGTCCTGCTCCTTGCCCAGGAGGCTGAGGGCGAAATCGCGGTCGTAGGCGTCGCTGCCGGCGTCAGCCTGATGCATGCCGAAGGCGGCGGCGGTGCCATTTTCACTGCGGATGGTCTCGTTGGCGACGCCTTCGATGGAGTTCAAATAGGCGTCGCGAAGCTCGATGAGACGCTGTTTCTGCTTCTTGAGGAAGGGGGTCATCTTCACCGGGCCCTTGGCGATCTCGATCGTGATGCCTTCGTCCTCATTTTTGGAACGAGCACGGGGCGTGCCGGTATTTGAAGTGGTCGTGCGGCCTTTGGGGACCAGCGGAGCAGGAGCAGATTTGCCTTTGGCTGGAGCCGCAGGTTTGGCGGGGGCCGGAGGTGCTACGGGCTTGGCGGCAGCTTTGACGACTGGTTTGGCCGGAGTCGCTTTCTTGGCAGGGGCGGCAGGCTTCGCGGCTGGTTTCTTGGCAGCAGCGGCTGGTTTTTTGGCTGGGGCTTTTTTGACGACGGGAGCTTTCTTGGGAGCGGCTTTCTTCACAGGTTTGGGGGAGGGTTTCTTCGGAGCCGCTTTTTTGGGGGCAGGCTTTTTAGAAATGGGCTTGCTCTTCGACTTCACCGCTTTCGCAGGGGCTTTTTTGGCGGGCTTGGCGGCAGACTTTTTAGCTGCGGGCTTTTTGGATTTCGCAGGCATGGCTTTGGCGGGGTTGGTTTGTCGATGAGCTTCTTTACTGTCCACCCCCGACACAGGGGCGGAAAAAGAGGCGCGGATTCTGGCTGTGGTTGCTGAAAGGCGCAACCACTATTCCAGCCTCGATTCTGGCATGTTGCGGCCATCCCGGGCGGGCATACTCTGCTCTCATGAGCGCCGAATCCTCCCCCTCCTCAGTTCTCTCCAGCCTGTGGCAGCAAATACGAGCTGTGCTTGACCTCGTTCTGGACCTGTCTTTCAAGCGCTTCGTCACGCCCCGCCTCGTGCGCATGCTTTACGTGCTCAGCCTGCTGGCGGCGGTGTTTTACGCGGGTTCCTGGATGTTCAGCGGCTTCAAGTCGGGCACCCTTTCCGGCTTGTTCACGATGGTGACGGCACCGGTGGCCTTCCTTCTCTATTTGATCTTCGCCCGAGTGACGGTGGAGCTGACCCTGGCCATCTTCCGCATCGCGGACAAGATCGCGCCGCTGTCGGAAGAAGAAGCGCAAAAGGCGGTCCAAAACCCCGCCCCCAATCCACCGTCCTGAGCAGGATGCGGGACTTTGTGAAACTTTTCACAAAATCGGGTTGCCGCCCCTCTTGAGGGCCGGATAATCGCCATGCTGATGTTCACGCCCCTGCTCGCCAATTTCGATCTCATTGCGCTCGCCGCCTCGGTGGGAAAGATCGTGTTTCTGACCTTTCTCGTCATCCTGCCGCTGGTCTCGATTTCCGTTTACTTCGAGCGCCGCATCTCGGCGGTGATCCAGGACCGCGTGGGTCCGAACCGCGTCGGCTTGCCGCTCACGCTGTTTGGTTTCAAGAAGGACTGGCAGCCCTTCGGCATCGGCGGTCTCGCCCAGGCGGCGGCGGACGGACTGAAATTCATCTTGAAAGAGGACTTTGTGCCCGCGCATGTGCGCAAGTTCTACTACTGGCTCGCGCCCTGCCTCACGATGGTGCCCGCATTGCTCACCTGCTGCGTGATCCCCTTCGGCAGCGAGCTGGACCTTTCCTTCATCGGCGTGACGGAGCCGATCAAGCTGGTGATCGCCGACCTCAGCGTCGGGCCGCTCTTCACATTCGCCATCGCCTCGCTCGGCGTTTACGGCATCGTGCTCGCCGGATGGGCCTCGAACTCCAAATACCCGTTCCTCGGCGGCGTGCGCTCGAGCGCGCAGATGATCTCCTATGAAATCTCGCTCGGCCTCTCGATCATTCCAGTTCTGATGATCTTCGGCGAGCTGAACCTCACGAAGATGTCCTCCTTCCAGGACGCCAACGGCTGGCTGCTGCTGCCCATGTGGGGCGAAGGATTGAGCCCGGCCCGCTGGGTGCTGCTGATCCCGGTTTTCATCTCGTTCTGCATTTTCACGGTCTCCATGTTCGCGGAGACAAACCGCCTGCCCTTCGACCTCGCCGAGTGCGAAACCGAACTCGTCGCCGGATATCACACGGAGTACAGCTCGATGAAGTTCGCACTGTTCTTCCTGGGCGAATACGCCGCCATGATCATCGGTTCCGGCCTTGCCGTGACGCTCTTCCTTGGCGGATGGAGCATTCCCTTCGGCCCCGTACTCTCAAAGCTCACCGGCCTGCACCTGCATTACATCCCCGGCGACACGCCGCTCTACACCTCGCTGCTGCACATCGGCACGTTCTTCGCAAAGGTGTTCTGTTTCATCGTCTTCTTCATTGTCATCCGCTGGACGCTGCCGCGTTTCCGCTTCGACCAGCTCATGGCGCTCGGCTGGAAGGTGTTCTTCGAGCTCGCCCTCGCCAACGTCTTCCTCACCGCCCTGCTGCTGTGGTGGTTCCCGCTGAAGTGAGCCATTTTCCGGCTCCAAGCGCGATCAGGGCGCCAAGGAAGCCGCCGAAGGTATCCGCCGTCCAGTCCCACACATCGCCGCCGCTGCGGCCGGGAGTGAAGGTTTGATGCCATTCATCGATAAGGCCGATGACTGAGCAGAAAAGCACGGTCAAGACGATGGCGGGGATGGTTTGGCGGGCCAAACCTGCCAAGCGCAGTCCGAGAAGAAAGCACAGGCCGCCGGCGGCGAAGTAAATGGCGTGCTGGATCTTGTCGATGCCCTCGAATTTCGCGGGCGAGGGCAGCTTGCTCTGCGAGGACAGCCACCAGAGAGCGGCCGCCCAGACGACGACAAGCATGCGCCAGAACAGTGGAAGGACGAGAAATCGCGGCGGCTTCATCTGCGGGGACTAACACCGGCAGTCTGAACCGCAAGCGCGTTTCGACGTGGCCGCAAAGCGATAGACATTTCCACGCCTTCGCGTTACACCTCGCCCGACCCACCCACTCCAACCATGAAACTGCATCTCACACTCGCCGCCTTGTTCACCGCCGTCTCTTTTGCTGGCGCTGAAGAAAAAGAACTCTTCAACGGCAAGGACCTCGCCGGGTGGGACGGCAACATGGAGCTGTGGAGCGTGCAGGACGGCGCGATCACCGGAAAAACGGCCGCCGATCCGGCAAATCCGGCCAAATCCATCCTCAAGCACAACACTTTCCTCGTCTGGCGCGGAGGCCTCGTGAAGGATTTTGAGCTGACGCTGAAGTACAAGATGATCGGAGGCAACTCCGGCATCCAATATCGCAGCAAGGAGCTCGAAAAAGGCGCGCAGGGGCCGATCATCAGCGGTTACCAGGCCGACTTCGAGGCGGGCAAGACCTACAGCGGCATCCTCTATGAGGAGCGTGGCCGCGGCATCCTAGCCCTGCGCGGCCAGAAGGTCGTGATCAAGGAAGGCGACAAGGAAACGACCGACAAGAAGGGCAACGTGAAAAAAGGCGCGAACATCGAGGTCACCGGCAGCGTGGGCGAGTCGGACGCCATCCAGGCCGTCATCAAGAACGAGGACTGGAACGAGTACAAAATCGTCGCCAAGGGCGGCCACCTTCAGCACTTCATCAATGGCGTGCAAACCGTCGATGTGACCGACGAATCCGCCGTCGGAGCCAAGGAAGGCCTGTTAGCGCTGCAAATCCATGTCGGCGGTCCGATGACCGTCCAGTTCAAGGACATGAAGCTGGTTGAATTGAAGTGATCACTGGCATTCTTCACGCTGTCATGACCCGTCCGATTTTTTCCGCGTTTCTTCTGCTCACCTGCGGCCTCGCAACCAAAGCCGCCGCCGACACCGAATACCTCGTCGTCAGCGGCGGGCCTGCGGTGAGACGTTTCGAAGATCTGCGCAAGCCGGGCGAGCAGCACGACCGCTGGTGGGGCAACTTCATCCGCACCGCCCGCGTGCGCATGCAGGAGATCAACGCCTCTGCCCCGAAGGGCACGCACATCACCTGGCTTGTGTATCGAGACGGCTATGTGCGCCGCGCGGCCGAGGAGCGCCAGCCGCTCATGCAGAACATCGAGTCCGTGCCGAAGGCCTATCCATTCATCAATCTCGTGTGGTTCCGCAGCACCGAGGAATTGATCCGCTACATCAACCACGGCCCCAAACGCGGTAGCATGAAGGTCTCAGGCTTCGAGTACTTCGGCCATTCGAACAAATACAGCTTCATGTTCGACTACAGCTCGGACACCTACGCCACCTCCACCGCCTGGCTGCACCAGAACGATCTGCGCAGGATCAGCGGCAGCGCGATCCTGAACAGCGCCTACTGCCAGAGCTGGGGCTGCCACACGGCGGAGAGCTTCAGCAAGGTCTGGAAACGCGCCACCGGCGCCAAAATGGTCGGCGCCGTCGGCAAGACCGACTACTCCGACATGCACCTGCGCGACTGGCATGTGGGCCTGTCCAGCGGCTCGCGCTGGGTGCGCTGACGATTGCAGAAAGAGCCCTGATGCGTCGTTGGTTGGGAATGCGCCGTCTGACCATCGACCGCCACAACAGCATCGGGTGCCCCACCGATGTGCACGCGCAGGTGATCCGGAATCTGGTGTCATGAGCGCATGAGGCGTTGCCATAAAGGGGCGCCTGTGGAAAGGCAGCGCCGTGGAAACCTCGACGTCATCTGAATCGCTGAACTCGCTGGCCGCCTTCGCCCCGGATGACGCGACTCGGGGCGTGTGGCGCGCGCATCTGGAGGAAATTGCGCTAAACGATGGCGAAACGCTCTTTCACCAGGACGAGCCCGCGGATTCCATGTTTTTCATCGAGTCAGGTGAGGTGGCCGTGGTGCTCGAAGTCGATGGTGTGAGCCGTTCGCACGTGCGGAAGTTTGGCGCGGGGCAGTGTCTGGGCGAAATTGCATTCTATCGGCAACGCGTGCGCACGGCGACAGTCGAGGCGGTTGGTTCTGCCGTGTTATGGCGGTTGACCTCGGCGAATCTGGCGCGGCTGGAGGGCAAGCATCCGGCGCTGGCGCTGTCCTTTCATCGTCATGTGGCGTCGCTGATGGCCGAACGCTTGTCGTTCAGCAATCAGGAGCTCAAGGAACCGCTGGCGCGGCTTGCGCATGCCTTGCGAGGACTCGCGACGAGTGATTTCTCCGAGCAAGGCTGGGATCGTCCTGGGGTGACGGAAGCGGCGGAACGTCACGACGAGGTCGGCGCGGTGGCGCAAGCGATGGAATTCCTCGTAGCTCGGCTGCAGGAACACATCGCGGCGTTGCGGCAGGAAACCGCGGCACGTGAGGCGATCGAGAGCGAGCTGCGCATCGCGGGCCAAATCCAGCTCAGCCTGCTGCCACCGCCGCCGAGTGCAGCGGAACGTCAGCGCGTTGATTTCGCGGCGCACATCGATCCGGCAAAAGAGGCGGGCGGTGATCTCTACGACGGCTTCTTCCTGCCCGATGGCCGTTTCTTCGCGCTGGTGGGCGATGTTTCCGGCAAAGGCGTGTCCGCCGCAGTCTTCATGGCTCTCGCAGCGATGGCCGTGCGCACACTCGTCAGGAACATCGGTGATCCGGGCACGCTGCTGGCGCAGGTGAACCGGCTGCTCTGCGAGCGCAACGAGACGATGCAGTTCGTGACGGCTTGTGCGGTAATGTTTGATCCGGCGAGCGGTGAATTGACCTGGGCCAACGCCGGTCATCCTCTGCCGGCCATTGTTTCAGCGAATGGCGACCTCGTATGGCTCGAAGGGCCGCGTGCGGCACCGCTCGGCGTGTTTGAGGAGACGGTTTTTGAGACCCAGCGTCGCGTGCTCGCGCAGAACGAAACCTTGATCGTGTACTCGGATGGCGTTTCGGAGTCGATGAATGCTCAGTCGGCTCTGTTTGGCAGCGAAGGTATTCAGCGCTGCTTGCAGGGCTCGGCGCTCAACCATAGCGAGGATGCGGTAAAACGCATCGTGGCGGCGGTGCTCGCGCATCAAGGTGACGCGCCGCAGGCGGATGACCTCACGCTCGTGGCATTACGTCCAATGCGGTGAGCAGGCCGGTGATCTCGAAGATGTTTCGCACGGCGCTTGTGGGCGAGACGAACGTGGCCACACCACCAGCGGCCTTCATCTTCTTCGCGGCGAGGATGAACACGCGCAATCCGGCGCTGCTGACGTAGTCGAGCGCGGCGAGATCGAAGACGAGTGCGCGGATGTCCGACGCAAGCAGGGCAACAACCTGCTGTTCGAGTTCGGGACTCGACAAGCCATCGAGCCGGCCACTAAGCGCGAGTGTGGCGGAGGATTCGAGCTTGGTGGCGGCGAAGCGCGCCGTGGAGTCGCTGGCCCGGTTGAGCTGCCGCTCCATCGTGAAGACGTTGTGGCCATCGCGATGCTCGTAGAGGCATACGTCCATGAGCTGGCGCACGAGATGCACGCCGAGGCCGCCGACGGGGCGTTCTTCGAGCGGCAGCGTGGTGTTCACATCGGGTCGTGCGAGTGGATTGAAGGCTGGAGCGTTATCGGTGACGACGGCGCGAATGCGACCGGCATCGTTGGACTCAAGCAAGAGAGTGAAGTTGTGATAAGGGCCGTCGGGATAGCCGTAGGTGATGACGTTGGTGACGATTTCCTCCACTGCGAGATGCAGGGCGGACGCATCGGCTGCAGAGGCGTGTGTTTGATCACAAATCGCGTCCACAAGGGCCTTCACCCGCGACAGCTCGGCGAGATCGCTGCGCAGGGTGAGGGTTTGGGCGTTCGTGCTCACGGTGGGTCAGATGTAGAGCTCGTGGAGCATCGCGGCGGCGCTTTCGTCGAGCAGTTCGCGGCGGCGCACTTCGTCGAATCGGTCGATGAGGTCCTCCGGGCGCAGGCGTTTCTTTTCCGCGCCACGGATGTCGTGCAGCACACGGCCGCGGTTCATCATGATGATGCGGTCGCCGAGGCTCACGGCCTGCTGCATCGAGTGCGTGACCATGAGCGTGGTCAGTTTGTCGCGCTGGATGACCTCGTCGCTGAGCTGGATGACCTGATCGGCGCTCTTCGGATCGAGGGCGGCGGTGTGCTCGTCGAGCAGGAGCAGCTCGGGCTTGAGCCAGGTGGCCATCAGCAGCGTAAGCGCCTGGCGCTGGCCTCCGGAGAGCGAGCCGATGGCGTTGTCGAGGCGGTCTTCGAGTCCCATCTTCAGCGTGGCGACGCGGTCGCGCAGGGATTTCATCAAGTTCGGTGCCAGAGCCCAGCCGAGGCCGCGTGCGTGCCCACGCTTGCTGGCGAGCGCGAAGTTTTCCGCGATGGACATCGTCGGCGCGGTGCCGCTGAAGGGATTTTGGAACACGCGGCCGATCAGCTTCGCGCGCTTGTGCTCCGGCCACTTCGTCACGTCGTGTCCGGCGAGCGTGAGCGTGCCTTCATCGACAAAGAACGAGCCGGCGACGGCATTGAGCAGCGTGGATTTGCCGGAGCCATTCATGCCGAGCACGATGACGAACGAGCCAGGCTCGATGGTGAGATCGACGCCCTGAAGAGCACGAACTTCGTTGACCGTGCCGGGATTGAAGGTTTTGCGGATGCCGCGAATCGTAAGCATGGCGGATCAGGTGGCGGTTGAAGCGCGGCGCTTGAGTTTCTCGATGAAGCCGGGCAGCACGAGCGCGGCGAAGACGAAGAGCGCGGTGATGAGCTTGAGGTCGTTCGGATTCAAACCCCAGCGCAGGGCGATGGCGACGAGCAGGCGGAACAACACGGAGCCCATGATGGTGCCGACGATGGTGAGGCCGAGGCTGCGCGTGCCGGTGAGCGCCTCACCGATGATGACGCTGGCCAAGCCCCACACGACCATGCCGATGCCCATCTGCGCATCGGCGAAGCCTTGATACTGCGCGAGCAACGCACCGCTCAATGCGACGAAGCCGTTCGAGAGCGCGAGGCCGAGGATGATGTTGCGCTCCACGTTGGAGCCGAGCGTGCGGATCATCTGCGGATTGTCGCCGGTGGCACGCATCGCGGTGCCGAGCTGCGTGCGGAAGAAGGCGAACATCGCCGCGCCAGCCGCCGCGGTGAAGCCGAGCGCGAGGACGAGCACCGCCGCATCGGCCGAAGCGACGGGCCAGCCGAGGAGGTGGATCGTTTTGCCGCCCACGAGCCCTTCGCCGAGTTTTTCGCCGAAGCTGGCGAGCGTGGTGGCCTGCATGAGCGGCACGTTGCTGCGGCCCATGACGTGCAGATTGACGGAATAGAGCGCGGTCATCACGAGGATGCCGGAGAGCAGCGAGTTGATTTTGAATTTCGTGTGAATGATGCCCGTGACAGCTCCGGCAAGCGCACCACCGAGCGCTCCGGCGGCGGTGGCGAGCACGGGATTCACTTCCTTCACGAGCAGCACGGCCGCGATGGAGGCTCCGAGCGTGATGGAGCCATCCGTGGTGATGTCCGGCATCGAGAAGATGCGGAACGACACCAGCACGCCCAGCGCGAGGAGCGACAGGATGAGGCCGATGATCAATGCGCCGATGAGAAGAGTCATGGATGAGAATGACGAAGGACGAATGAGGGAATGACGAATGAATGACGAGGCCCGAATGACGATGCCGCCCGCTTTGTGTGCGGTTCATTCGAGCTTGGGTGCTTGGGGCATTGATTCGTCATTCGGAATTCCTCATTCGTCATTTATTGAATCGGCGCGATCCAGACAGCGCCACGATACAGCTCGCTTTCGCCAGCGCCGCTGAAGCCGCGTGGGTCGCAGATGAGATGCAGCACGTCCTGCAAGGACTGGCCGTCGAACAAGCTGGTCACGGCGGTCTTCAATTCGATGCAGCCTTTGCGCAGCGGTCGATACGGGAACACGGCGGCGTGCAGGTGGCCGAGCAGGTCGCTGCCTTTGGCGAGCGGACGCAGCAGCGCGTCGAACGACGAGCCAGGCTTCGCGATGACACCGACGATGAGCGAAGTGGTGTCGCGGAACGAGCGCTCGCTGGTGAAGGAGAGCCAGTCGCGGATCTGCGGGAAGCCGAAGCGCTCGTTGGTGGCGTTGGTCGTCGGTGACTGGCGCAGCATCGCGCCCACGAGACCTGCGGTCTCGGTGACAGCGACCACCACAACCGCATTCGCACCGCTGGACTCCAAGGCCATCTGCATCAGCTCCGTGATGCCGATGCGGCGGTCCTCGTCGTTCGCCTCGAAGCGCAGCAGCGATGAAAATATGCCCTGCGCACTCAAACCGAGCACAAGATGGCCTTCCGGCACGAGCGCGCCTTCGCTGAGCATGAAGTCGGGCTGGCTGGCACCGTCGGCGGGCTGAAACGCGGCCACACCGGCCACCGCGAGCATCTCACCGCAGCGCGAGGCGTTCTCCGCGAAGTTCGCGCCGAGTGCGCCGATGCCCAGCGCGACGGTGCTGGAGTCAAAACGACGTGCCGCAGGCTGTGTGGTGCCAATTCCGCGCTCCAGCATCGCAGGATCGCCCACCAGCTCGATTTTCATGCCGCCGCTGCCGAGCGTGAAGAGTTCATACGCAGCGCTCGGTGAGGCGAGTTTTTTGCCTGCGTCGTCGTTCGTCGCGCTCGCGACCGTTTCGGAGGCGATGAGCATCTGTAGGCCCGAAAGCTCCAGCACGGAGCGCACAGCCTCGGAGGGCCGAATGACGCCGAAGAGGCCGTTGATCGCGCGCAGTTGCTTGTAGCAGGCAAGCAGCACGCGAATGCCTGCGGAGCTGATGTAGCTCACCGCATTCATGTCGAGATGCAGTCGATGCTCGCCCTCGCGCACGGCATTCGAGAGCGCGGTTTCGACATGCGAGCACCAGTTCGCGTCCAACCGCCCCGCAAGCTGCAGGACGATGAGATCACCGGAGGATTGGCGGGAGATTTCCATGAGTCAGTTCGCGACTTTATTGACCTCTTTGAGCAGCGCCTCCGGCAGCGTCATGCCCACGGCGGCGGCGTTGGCGGGGCTGGCGCTGTAGAAGAGCTTCGGTGGGAGGATGAAGGGCATTTTGGCGACGTCCTCGCCGCGGATGACGCGCTCGATCATCTCGGTGGTGGCTTCGCCGCAGTTGTGGTAGTCGCGGCCGAGCGAGATCGGCGCGCCGAGCGGAAGCGTGGTGCTGTTGAGGCTGATGAGCGGTCGTTGTGCTTGCCGCGCGGCCTTGGTGAGCGCATTGAAGCCGGCGGTGGTAATGTTGTCTGAGATCTGCACCACGGCGTCGATGGGACGCGCGACGAGCGAGAGCGACGCGTCGGCGATGTCGCTGGAGGAATTTACGGCGACGCATTCCAGCGTGAGGCCGCGCTCCTTGCACAGCTTTTCAAACGACTCCTTCAAATCGACCGAGTTCGCCTCGGCGGGGCAGAACAACGTGCCGAGCCGGCGATACTGCGGGAAGTGCTTCTGGATCATGTCGAGCGCCGCATCGACGGGCGCGAGCACGGACACGCCGGTGATGTTCGGCAGGTGATCGGTGAAGCTTTTGCCTGCACCTGCGACGACGGGATTCGCGATGACCGTGAACACGACGGGCACCTTCTTCACCTTCTGCACAGCGGCCTGCAAGGCGGGCGTGGACATGGGCACGACGATGTCCGCGCATTCGGTGAGCACGGCGTCGAAGATGCCATTGAGCGATGCGATGTCGGCCTGCACGCAGCGGTAGCTGATCACGTAGTCCTTGCCCTCGACGAGCTTGCTGCGCTTCCACGCCTCCTTCATGCCGGCCATGGTGTCGTCGGACGGGCCGGACTCGATGTAGTTCACGATGGCGATCTTCCACTTTTTGCCGCTTGGGTTTGGCGCGGCGTTCGCGTTGGCGCGTTTCTGCTCCGCGCCTTTGGCATCCATGATGAGCTGCGCACGCTGGCGCATGGCGTGGGTGATTTTCCATGTCGCCTTGAGGTCTTGCGTCGCCAGTTCATTCAGCGCGAGCATCTCCGGCATCACGTTCGTGATCGGCACGGTGGCCGGACTGCGACCGCTGAGGATCTCGCCTGCCAAATTGCCCGCGAGGCGGCCGACTTCGGGATAATCGGCACCGAGGTCGAAGAGCGAGCCCTTCTTCACGTTCGGCGGGATCACGGTGAAGACGGGAATGCGGCCCTTCTTCGCCGTGGCGATCAAACTGTCCGCCGCAGTCATCACGGTGACGTCGCCGCCCATCCACAACGCGTCCGCGCCGCGTGCCACGAGCGCGCCCGCAGCCTCGGCGACGCCAGAGGAGTTATCGACGGTCGATTCCATCAGCTCGATGCCTAGCTCCGCGCACACCTTGCGCGCCAGCTTTACCTGCGCCTCCGAGTTCGCCTCCGCCGCGTTCCAAACGACGCCGACCTTGGCGAGCGCCGGATTCATCTCGCGCGCGACTTTGAACGCCTCCGCGATGGGCTGCATCGTGCCGAAGCCCGCGAGATGCGCCGGATGATCGAGCGGGTTCGCCTTGCTCACTCCGACGCCTGCGATGGACGGATCGCTCACCAGCGCGAAGACATGCTTCGTGCCGCCCGCCTTGTTCGCATTCGCCACGGCCTGCAGCGACACGGTGCTGATGGTCATGAGCAAATCGTAGCCGCCACCCGCCATCTCCTTCGCGATCGTTTGCGACACCGCGTTGTCGCCCTCGGCATTGTAGAGCTTGAGTTCGAGGTTCTTGCCCTGCTCCCAGCCTTTTTCCTTCAATCCGGCGATCATCCCGTCGCGTCCCTGATCGAGAATCGCCTGCGACGCATGCTGGAGCATCGCCACGCGCATCACGCGGCCGGCGTTGGCCTTGGGTGCAGTCGAGACACGCGATCCGAGGTCCGAAAGCAGCAGCACCGCCGCCGCCGCGGCCATGAGGATGAATCCAAGGGAAAGTCTGCGAAGTGCGCCCGTCATTGGCCGCGAGTTATGAGCGAGGATGCAGCGCGGGGCAATGTGATTTCGGATTCGGAACTCGTTGCAAGCCGCGCGCATCTGCCGACCAATGGCGCGCCATGATCCTCGACACGCTCGACAACGCCGCCCGCTATGAATCCCTGAACTCGCGCTTCGCGAAGACCTTCGCGTGGTTGCGCACCTTTGACGGCACGCAGGCAATCGGCCGTCATGACATCGACGGCGACCACTGCTTCGCGCTTGTGCAGACCTACGAGACCAAGCCGATCGAGAAGGCCAAGTTTGAAGCTCATCGCAAATACATCGACGTGCAGTTCATCCACAGCGGCCGCGAGACGATCCTGTGGGCACCGCTGGCGTCGATGAAGGAGGAAATGATGGCTTACTCGGAGGAGAAGGAGGCCGCGCTGTGGAAGCTGACAGCGGATTTCACGCCACTGCATGTCAGCGACGGTCACTTCGCGATCCTGTGGCCGCAAGACGCGCATGCGCCGTGCATCGAGTGGGACAAGCCGGAGCAGGTGCTCAAAGTGGTGGTGAAGGTGGCGGTGGAATAGCAGGCAAAATGCGAGGGGTTCCGACCGTAGGTTTGGCCCACCGATGAAGCCGACGACTGCCGCCGCCCTGTTTTGTACCCTTGCCGTGACCGCCCGCGGTGCGGAGTCCGTGCTCACGTTTGAAAAGCACGTGCGGCCGATCCTGAAGACGCACTGCACGCACTGCCATGGCGAGGAGGAAAAGCCCGAGGGCGGGCTCGATCTGCGCTTGCGGCGCTTCATGGACAAAATCGTCACGCCCGGACAGCCGGCGAAGAGCAAGCTGGTGGAGCTGATCCGCAGCGGGGAGATGCCGGAGAAGGGAAAGCCGCTCGCCGAGGCTGAGATCGCGGTCATCGAGAAGTGGATCACGCAGGGGGCGAAAACGGCGAAGCCCGAACCGCTCGCACTGGCACCGGGACCGATCATTTCCGACGAAGACCGCGAGTATTGGGCCTTCCAGCCGGTGAAGCGGCCTGCGGTGCCTCAGAAGGTCGATTGGGAGAAAGTGCGCACGCCAGTGGATGCGTTCGTTCTGGCGAAACTGAATGAGAAGAGCCTGACCCTGGCTCCAGAGGCGGATCGTCGCACGCTGATCCGTCGCGTGACGCTGGATCTGACCGGACTGCTGCCGACTCCGGAGGAGGTGGAGGCGTTCGTGAACGACCAGTCGCCGCTCGCCTACGAGCAGCTCGTGGAGCGGCTGCTGGCGTCGAAGAACTACGGCGAGCGCTGGGCCCGACATTGGCTGGACGTGGTCGGTTACGCCGACTCCAACGGCTACACGGAGGCCGACAGCGTGCGTCCTCAGGCCTGGCGTTACCGCGATTACGTCATTCGTGCGATGAATGAGGACAAGCCCTGGGACGAGTTCATTCAGGAACAGATCGCGGGCGACGAACTCGCCAACGCCACGCACGGCGACTTCCAGCAGGCCGTGCTGGACCCGAAACGCACCGAGCAACTCATCGCCACAGCGTTTCTGCGCATGGCTCCCGATGGCACGGGCGACACCGTGGACGATGCGAAGCTCGCGAAGAACCAGGTGATCGCCGAGCAAATGAAAATCCTCGGCTCCTCGCTGATGGGCATGACGGTCGCCTGCGCGCAATGCCACGATCATCGCTACGACCCGATCACGCAGGTCGATTACTACCGCCTGCGCGCCATCTTCGACCCGGCCTACAACTGGGAGGCCTGGCGTGCGCCGGCGAGCAGGCTTTACTCGCTCTACTCGCCGGAAGAACGTGCGAAAGCCGCCGAGATCGAGGCGAAGGCGAAGGAGATCGAGGTCGAGGCACGTGCGATGTCGAAGAAGTTCCTCGATGAGATCTTCGAGGTGGAGATCAAGAAGGTGCCGCAGGAGGAGCAGGCCGCCTTCCGCGTCGCCCGTGACACGCCGGTGGCCAAGCAGACGCCGGAGCAGAAGGCGCTCATCAAGAAGTATCCCTCCGCGCTGGCCACCTACTCGCTCGACCTTTACGACAAGAAGAAGCAGGACCTCGTGGATGCCAAGATGGCCGAGGCGAAGAAGCTGCGCGAAACCAAACCCGTGGAAGGCTTTGTCATGGCCCTCACCGAAGTGAAGGGGCAGGTGCCGGTGTCGAAGTTCTTCAACCGCGGCGATCACGACCAGCCAAAGCAGGCCGTGCAGCCAGGAGAGCTGGGCATTCTCGCCAGCCCGCAGATCGAGCCGTTCAAACCGGTGGCCATGAGCAGCGGATCGAGCGGCCGTCGCCTCGCCTACGCGCAGTGGCTCACAAGTGGGAAGCATCCGCTCACGGCCCGCGTGCTGGTGAATCGTTTCTGGCTCAACCACATGGGCCGCGGCATCGTGAACACGCCTGGAGACTTCGGCCGCCTCGGCGAGCTTCCGACTCATCCCGAACTGCTCGACTACCTCGCCGACGAGTTCGTGAAAGGCGGCTGGAAGCTGAAGCCGCTGCATCGTTTGATCGTTTTAAGCAGCGCCTACCGGCAATCCTCGGTGAACAGCGCTTCGTTGAACGCCGATCCTGAGAACCGCTTCTACGCCCGCTTCAAAATGCGCCGCCTGGATGCCGAAACGCTGCGCGATTCCATGCTCGGCGTCACCGGCACGCTGGTGCAGGCCAGCTACGGCCCGCCGAGCGGCATCGGCCGTGATCCGCAGGGCCGCGTGATCACCGGCATCGACAAGAGCACGATCACGCTAAACAAGGTCGATCCCGCCGGAGCGGACGACTTCCGCCGCTCAATCTACGTGCAGATGCGCCGCAGCAAGCCGCTCACCGTGCTCGAAACCTTCGACGCGCCGGTCATGCAGCCGAATTGCGAGCTGCGTGCCCAAACCACCGTCGCACCTCAATCACTGCTGCTCATGAATGACACCTTCGTGCTCGATAGCTCGCGCCGTCTGGCCGACCTCGTCGAGAAGGAGGCACCCAAAGACCGTGCGAAGCAACTGCGCCGCGTGTGGGAACTGCTTTACAGCCAGCCTGCGACCGACGCTGACATCGCGAAGTGCCTCGCCTACCTCGAAGAGCAGACCAAGGCCCTCACGCAGTATCACCACGACATCCAGCACCCGAAAGGCGTCGTGCCAAATCCGCCGCAGGAGGCCATGGCCAGCCTCTGCCAGATCCTTTGCAGCTCGAACCGCTTCCTTTACGTCGAATGAAATCCACCTCGCTTTGCTCTCGCCGTCATTTCCTTCATGCCAATGGCTACAGCCTTGGCACGCTGGCGCTCGCCTCGTTATTGGAAAGGGAAGGCCTTCTTGCCGCGCCGGTGAAGCCGGAGAGCTTTGGCGAGGTCCGCTATGATCTCACGCCGAAGAAGCCGCACTTTGAGCCGCGGGCGAAGGCGATGATCTCGCTCTTCATGATGGGCGGGCCGTCGCAGATGGATCTCTTTGACCCGAAGCCGATGCTCACGAAGTATCACGGGCAGAAATTCCCCGGCGAGATCAAGTATGACAACCTCGCCCAGGCCTCGTCGAAGTGCTTCGGCTCGCCGTGGAAGTTCGCGAAGCACGGCCAGTGCGGCATGGAGCTGAGCGAGTTGCTGCCGAACCTCGCGAAGGTCGTCGATGAGATCACGCTGGTCCGCTCCATGACCTCCGGTGTGAGCAACCACGCGCAAGGGCTCTATGCCATGAACGCCGGACGCATCACCGCGGGGCGTCCAGCCATCGGCTCCTGGCTCACCTACGGTCTCGGCAGCGAGACCGACGAATTGCCGGCCTACATGGTGCTCTCGCACCCGAGCGGCCTGCCCACCTTCAGCGGCGAGCATTACACGAACGGCTGGCTGCCCGCGCTCTACCAGGGCACGCTCGTGCGCCCGACCGAGCCGCGCATTTTGAATCTCGATCCGCCCGCCTCGCTCGCTGGCACGCCGCAGGAGCGGCAGCTCGCCTTGCTGAAGGCCTTCAACGAAGACCACCTCGCTCAACATCGCGGCGAACTCGACCTGCAGGCACGCATTTCCAGCTACGAGCTCGCCGCCAAGATGCAGACGGCCGCCAAGGAGGCTCTCGACATCTCGAAGGAGCCCGACCACGTCAAAAAGCTCTACGGCGTCGATAATCCGATCACCAAGGACTACGCCACGCGCTGCATCATCGCACGTCGTCTCGTCGAGCGCGGCGTGCGCTACGTGCAGGTGCTGAATTCCGGCCAGTCCTGGGACCAGCACGGCTCGCTCGTCAGTGCGCTGCCGAAGAATTGCGAAGCCACCGACCAGCCGAGCGCGGCGCTCATCCTCGATCTCAAACAACGCGGTCTGCTCGACAGCACCGTCGTGCACTGGGGTGGCGAAATGGGACGCCTGCCAGTGCTGCAAAACGACGCCGGTCCAGACAAGTGGGGCCGCGACCACAACACCTACGGCTTCAGCATGTGGCTCGCCGGTGGCGGCTTCAAAAAAGGCTACGTGCATGGCGAGACCGACGAATTTGGCCACAAGGCGGTCCTAGACGAAGTGAAGCACTACGACTACCACGCCACGCTGCTGAAGGTCTTCGGCCTCGACCACACGCGCCTCACCTACAAGCGCAATGGCCTCGCCGCGTCGCTCACCGACAACCAGGGCGCGAAGGTGGTCGATCAACTGCTCGCCTGACACCCCAATTGCCGCCGTCATGCCCTGGTCGCGACGTTCCTTCCTCCTCGGCTCGGCGGCGGCTGTCGCCAACGTAACTGCGGCATCGCCGCGCAAAAAGATCGCGCTCATTGCCACGGTCGTGTTCGAGAAATCGCACGCGCAGCACTTCATCGACCGCTTCGCGCTCGGTTACGGCTGGAATGGCGGCTGGCGGAAGCCGGAGGTCGATCTCGTCTCGCTCTACGTCGATCAGTTTCCTGCCAACGACCTCGCTCGCGGCCGTTCGGAGCGCTACGGCATCTCGATTCACAAAAGCATCGACGACGCGCTCACGCTCGGCACTGGCAAGCTTGCGGTCGATGGCGTCGTCCTGATTGGCGAGCACGGCGACTATCCCGTGAATGAGAAAGGCCAGACGCTCTACCCGCGCTTCGAGTTCTTCAAAGAAGTCGTCAAAGTCTTCGAATCCAGCGGCCGCAGCGTGCCCGTCTTCAACGACAAGCACCTTTCCACCGACTGGAAACAATGCGTCGAGATGGTCGCTGACTCGAAACGTCTGGGTTTTCCGTTCCTCGCCGGTTCCTCATTGCCCGTGACACGCCGATTGCCCGCCATCGACCTGCCTTGGGGCACGCCGTTGAGCGAGAGTGTCGCCGTCGGCTACGGTGGCGTGGAGAAGTACGACTTTCACGGCCTCGAAACGGCCCAGTGCATGTCCGAGCGTCGCAAAGGAGGCGAGGTCGGCATTCAATACGTCCTCGCTCTTCGTGGCGAGGCCATGTGGGCCCACGCGGCCGGCTTGAAGCAGACGCAGCGGCTTCTGCTCGCCGCCTTGAGCCGCAGCCACACACTTCCCGTGAAGGAAGGCTATCCGACCGAGGCGATCAGCTTCGAGTGGGCACGGAAAAACTTCCCGGAGGCCTACGGTTACTTCATCGAGCATCGCGACGGCTTCCGCACCACGCTCTTCATGCTCGGCATTCGCGACTTCAACTACGCCGGTCTGAATGCCGAGACGGGTGAGATCACCTCCTGCCAGATGTTCCTGCCGATGCCGAGTTCCGTCGCCACCACCGCTGACTTCTTCAATCCGCTCGTCCATCACATCGAGCGCATGGTGATCGAAAACCGCGCCGCTTATCCGCCGGAACGCACGCTCTTAACTTCCGGCATGGTCATCGCCGCCGTCGAGTCCTTGCATCGTGGCGGCAAACGCATCGACACTCCTGAAATGGAGGTGCGCTACACCGCGCCGAAGGACGCCACGTTCTGGCTGGAGTGAGTGTTCTGCATGGTTCGCGCGCAACGGTGCGTTTATGCCGCCATGAAACGCGTCCTTGCCATGGCCTGTCTCTTTGCCACCACGTGCCCGGCGGATGATCTCGTGACAGCATGGGCGAAGGATGTGAAGATCACCCAGGTCTCCGCCCTGCCGGGACGGCACACGATTCACAGCTACTATGTGGCGAACCCGGAAAGTCCTGATGGCAAACGCGTGTTGTTTTTCACGTCATCACATCCCGCCGGTTATGTGGGCGAGTTGCGCATGTTGGAGCGTGCCACGGGCAAGGAGACGGTGCTGGCAGAAAATGTTCACACCGAGGACGCTCACCGCGCGGCGTGTCAGCAATGGCTTTCCGGTGGCAAGCGCGTGGCGTTTCACGAGGTGACCGACAAAAAGTGGCGTGTGGTCGTGGTGAATGTCGAGACATTGGAGCGGGTCATCGTCGCGGAAAATCATCAAGTCGGCTTTGGCAGGCCGGAGGGCGATTTGCTGCCGATGTATGGCTGCCATTGGAATCCGGGCCCCTATCGCGATCTCGAAGTCTGGGATGCCGCGACAGGAAAAACGACGACGCGCGCGAAAATCAGCGAAGTTGAGGCGAAATACGGCGAATGGCTGTCGAAGGAGTTCGGCGGCAGGCCGTGCTCGATTTTCTTTCCGGTGATCAGCCCGGATTTGAAGCGTGTGTTCTTCAAAATCGCAGCCGGTAACGGTGGTGACAACTTCATGGCGAAAAACGCCAGCCACCGGCAGGGGCTTGTGTGCTATGACCTCGAGGCAGGCGTGTGCGTCTGGCAGCACGGCAAGTGGGGCCATCCAGGCTGGACCCCAGACTCGCGGCACATCTTTGAGATGGGAAACGTGAGTTTTGACATTCAGACGGGCAACTACACGAAGCTCAAGGATGTGCCGGTGCTGCGCGGTTCGCATCCATCGGTGAGTCCCGACGGCCAATTGATGGTGACCGACGGCATGACGGAGCCGGTCGGCGGCAAACCGAACGAGTGGGGCGTCATGGTGGCCGGCATGAACGGCGGGAAGTGGGTGGTGCTGCACAGCTTTGAGCAGAATCGCGGCGCGAAATCCTGGCGCCGCAACGATCCGCATCCCGTCTTCAGCGCCGATGGCAAACGCATCTACTACAACACCAGCGATGAAGAGTTCACGCGGCTGATGGTGGCGGAGAGGCCGTGAGCATGCTCTTTTTCGTGTGATGAATTCATCCAACCGCGCGCTGCTGGTGCTGACACTGCTGATTTTGAGCGGGATCATCGTGCCTTTCTTGATCTGGGGCGCGCGGTTTGACGCGGCCTTCAGCATCGAAGGCGCGCGTGAGTGGATGGAAGGCTATGGACGCTGGGCATGGGTGGCGGGGATCGTGCTCCTGATCGCTGACATCGCGCTGCCCGTGCCCTCGACGGTGGTGATGTCGGCGCTTGGGTGGATGCATGGCTGGTGGCTGGGTGGTTTGATCAGCGCGGCAGGCTCGATGCTCTCCGGCGTCATCGCGTACGCGGCGTGCCGGTGGCTGGGACGCGGCGCGGCGCGCTGGATCGCGGGAGAGGAGGGCCTGAGACGCGGTGAGGAGATTTTCGAGAAGCGCGGCGGCTGGCTGGTGGCGCTCTCACGCTGGATGCCGGTGCTGCCGGAGGCGGTGGCGTGTCTTGCGGGTCTTTCACGCATGCGCTGGCGTGTGTTTCTACCGGCGCTGGCCTGTGGTTCGGTCCCGACGGGCTTTGTGTTCGCCGCCATCGGGCACATGGGGCAGAAAGATCCGCTCTGGGCGATCCTTCTGAGCTGCGTCGTGCCGGTGCTGCTGTGGTTGGGCGCTGCGCGTGTGTTGAAACGCTAGCGCATTTCGATCAGGCCCGCGGCCAGCGCCGCCTCGCGCGCTTGTTTTTGCATCTCGCGGCGCGCAAGCCAGAGCGCGAGCGGTGTCAGCAGCACGGCGGCGATGGCGGCAGCGGCACCGATGATCAACAGATGCCGCGTCGTCATCATCAAGCCGGCGATAACGAACCACAGCAGGTAGTTCCAGCCGATGCCGCGCCGCACGCGCAGCAGGCAGCGCACACGGGTGAGGCAGCGACCCTCGCCGTGATATTCGGTGACGCTGAGCCAGGCGCGCGAGACCTCCGACCAGGGCCATGCCTCGATGTCGAACCAGCGCCAGCCGTCATCCTCACGGTGGGTGATGTGCGCGGCCTTGAGCGATTTGCGCAGCTCGCTCAACCAGGCTTCACGAGCGATGTTTTTCTCACTCCAGAAGCGCAGCGAACCGAGATGAAGCGTGAACTTGTGCGGCTTTTCCGGCGGAATGATTTCCGGCAGCAACGGCCGTCGCGTTGGGCGCGCGCCGAGGCGGATCATGCCGAGCAGACGCGCCCACTCACGCGCCACCGGCTGACACAATGCGAGCAGCCAGAGCAGCAGGCGGTCACCCGGTCCGCGAAGGCTGGCGGTGTTGCGCGCACTGACGTTCCAAGCGGCCCAGCACGCGAAAAAGCCGGCGCAGGCGGCCATTTCGAGCTGTCCGCAGGCCAGCGCGACGAGCAGCAGCGCGATCCAAAGCACGCCGGTGAAGCGCTCCCACCAGCGGAACGAAGAAGAGGCATAAATGACCTGAAAAGCACCCAGCCCGAAGGAACCGTGAAAAATGCTGCCTTCCACGGGATGATCCGTCGGGTGCTGGTCGCCATAAATACCGCCGCGCCAGCGCGCGCCGCCCAGCGGGCCGAAGCGCGCGGGATGTGTTTTCATCAGCAGCGCCTCGGCATGACCGTAGCCGGACTGCTGCCGCAGATACGCCCTCACGGTGAAGCGGCGGTGATGCCAGACCATCGCTCCAGGCACGAACACAAGCCGACCGCCGCCTTCGCGCAGCCGCCAGCACACGTCCACATCATCGCCCGCGGCCATGAACTCGGCGCGGAAGCCGCCGATGCGTTCGAGCGCGTCCTTTCGGATGGCGAGGTTGCAGCCGGGCAGGTGCTCGGCCTCGATGTCGTCCAGCAGCACGTGCGCGGGTGCTCCGGGCGCGGCGGCGACGACCCGTTCGACGCGGTTTCTCGGCGGTGGCGGAATATTCGGCCCGCCCGCCGCCACGACCGATTTTTCAGCGAACGCGTGACTCAGGTGCAACAGCCAGTCCGCGTGCGCGATGCAGTCGTCGTCGGTGTAGGCGAGGATCGCGCCGGTGGCGAGCTGCGCGCCGAAATTCCGCGCCACACTCAGCCCCGCGTGCTCCTGGCGGTGATAACGCACCTGCGCAAAACTTTGCGCGATCTCCACGGAGGCGTCGCTGGAGCCGTCATCGATCACGAGCAGTTCAAAATCCGGATAATTCAACGCGACGATCGATTCGAGGCAGGCGCGCAACGTGTTCGCGCCGTTGCGCGTGCAGATGATAACCGAGATGCGCGGCGCGTCCGCGGGCGCCGCGAGTCGCGGGGGCAAATCACGCGCCACGGTGCATGCGGGCCGTTCATGGCGCGCTTGATCCGTGATGCCGAACCGCCAATCCGTGATGTCACGCCCGCCGCGATGCCATTCGTCCGTGTAAGCAAACCACACGCCGCCGGCACCACCGCCACGCAGCAGGCTGTCATGATGCCAGCGCATGACCTCCGCCTGTTTTTCCAGCCCATGCGCGTTCACATCGAGGCCGAACTCGGTGATGAGCAGCGGCTTGTTGCCCGCCAGGTTTTGCAGACGGGAGAGGCAGGCGGAAAAAGCCTCGCGTGATTCCAGATAGACGTTCACCGCGAGGAAATCCGCGCTGCGCGGCACGAGATACTCCGTGGAAGGATAGGTCGCGTAGCTGACGAGCGTGTCAGGCGCGTTCTGCCGCGCGATGCGGATGAGCTTCTCGATGAAAGCGCGCACACGCTCCGGCCCCATCCAGCGCACGAGTGTTTTTTCGATCTCGTTGCCGACCAGCAACGCGGCGACGCAGCTGTGCCCGCCCAGTCTGGCGGCGGTTTCAGCCACACGTTTTTCGATATCGAGCTGAAGCGCGCTGTCCGAGAGAAAATCCACATGCTCCGCCCATGGAATGCCGGCGATGAGCCGCAGGCCGTTTGCCTCAGCCTCATCGAGCACCGCCTGCGTCGGCAGCTCGTAGATCCGCAGCGTGTTGAAGCCGAGGGAAGCGATATGGCGCAAGTCGGCGGCGAGGCGCGCATCCTCAGGGAAAGGCTGGCCGCGTGAGTTCGGCCGGAACGGGCCGTAGCTGACGCCGCGCATGAAAAACGCTGTTCCGTCCGCGAGCCGCAGGAATTTTCCCGCGGTCACGACACGCGCCACGTGAGGCGCGGTGGCAGTATGTGAATGAGCGGGCGCGGCGGACATGCGGGAAGCGGAAGTTGAGACAAAGACGCCCGCAAAGCCAGCCGGATTCAGACCTGTTCCGGCTCAGACGGTCGTCTCCGCTTTATCCGCCGGTGTTTTCGCCTCCGCGTCCGGCTTTTTCACCTCCATCACCACCCAGCCGTCACCCTCTTTCTCGATACGGCGGCTGTTGATGATGAAAACAAGACACAAACCGATGAAGGCGACACTGGCCTCGAGCACGAAGGGCGTTGAAAAGAAAGTGAAGAGATAACCCACGCCCTGCAGGATGACTTCTCGCGCGGATTCATTCAACACGGCGGCGATGACAATGCCCGCCACGAACACGAGGCTCCAGACGAGCGGCTCCACCCAGCCGCCGGTTTTCTTCACAGAAGTTGTTTCAGGCGCGGACATCTGGGATCAATCCACCGGAGTGGCTTTACGCATGGAGACGGGGAAATCGACTTGCTTGGATTGTGGCGCGGCGACCGGCGCGGGAGACGGCGGCGTGTCCTCTTCATCCTCCACCGGCAGGGCCTTCAGAGCGGCAGGCTCGATTTTCTGGCGGGCGTCCGCCACATGCTTTCCCCACATGGCCGTTCCCGCGAGAATGAGCACGAAGACCGCGATGGCGGCGGGCACGGGAGACTTGATGGTGCGCACGCGGTTGCCGGCGGCAGGAGCGGTGACGCGCTCAGAATACGCGGCGCGTTCCCGCAACCACGCGCCGTGGGATCGTGTGAGATAGCGGTAATCGTTCTCCCCGCCGAGCACGCCCTCCGGCAGCTCCTGAATGATTGCGGTGCAATCCACGCCGAGGAAATCGCTATAGGCCCGTATGAAAGAGCGCGCATAGGTCATGCTGCCAAAGCCGGCGAAGTTTCCGGCCTCCAGCAACCGCAGGCGGTGCGCGGGAATGCGCGTCTCGTGCGCGGCGTCCTCGATGGACAAGCCGCGTTGTTCACGGGCTGCGGCGAGCTTTTGTCCGAAGGTGGCTGGCATGGCGGCTGGGTTGTGCGCCCATAGTGACATCTTTGATGCGCGATGCGATGAAATTTTTCCACCCGCCGCCTGCCCGTATCACTCCAAAACAGGCCTGAAAGCAGTCAGCCTATTCATCCCGAAGGACGAATGACACAAGAAGTCGCCTACTCGTATTTCAACTGCGCCGTCGCGGCGCAGGCTTTGTCGGTGGTGACGCGGAGCCAGCGGGCTTGGATGGCGGGTTCGAAGGTGAGGGCGGTTTCTTCGCCGGGGGAAACTTCGTAGTGTTTGTAGCTCACCCACAGGCCGGTGCCGGTGAGGTCGAGCTCGATGTGGAACCTTACGGGCTCATTTTGATCGTGGCTGAGCGTGAGCGTGCGTTGGTCATAAGCCCACATCAGATACGGATCGCTCTTTTGAGCGGCTTTGACCTTTGTGGACTTCCACGGGCCGCCTTCGCCACGGGGTTTGCCGAGTTTCCAGAGGTCGTCGATGGCTCCGGCCCAAAGCGCGGCCTTGCCATCTTCGCTGCGGAGGATGTGGTCGCTGGCTTTGGCATCGGGTTTGATACCGCTCATGATGAAGAGGCCGCGATAGCCACCGAAATCGGTGACACGGAGGTTGTGCGAGCAGATGGGGCGGATCTTCGCGAAGCCGTCGGCGTTTTCGGCGGGGAGTTCGAAAAAGGTGCCGCAAGCGCTGAGCATGTCACGCTCGGTGGCGACTTCGCGGCAGATGCGCAGCTCGCCGGCGTTCGTGGCAGCGTCGTAGGCCTTCGAAGCACGCGGCAGACGCCAGCGACGGCCGCGATCATCGACGACGAGCACGCTGGCCTCATCGAGTGTGATGACGTTCTTCGGCAGGGCGACGGCCTTTTCGACAAAGGCCTTGGCTTTGGCGTCTTCGACGCGTTTGAGGGCCAAATCGGCTCCCAGCTCGTAGTAGCCGTCTTTTGTCGCGAAACTCAGCGTGCGCTTGTTTTCGCCGCGTGGCCGGAAAAGGCCGGTTTGAGCGTTTTCATCGCCGATTCGGGCGATGCCGTCGAACATCGCATCGGGCTCGCTGCCGCGGGATTCGCCATTGGAGAGCGTGATGAGCACGCTGAAGTCTTTGGAGTCTTTTTCGGCCTTTACCGTGAGCCATTCATCGTCGCCGGTGGTCTCGATACGCTTTGAAGTGCCGCTGGCATGATCGATGTGCCACACGCTGCGATGTTTCCAACCGGCGACGAGGAAGGGATCGCTCATGTCGCCTGCTTTGACGCTGTCGTGAAGCCACACCGCACCGCTGGCATGCGCGGGGCCGAGTTTGTCCAGGGTGTCGGGGCTGGTGAACCACAGATTGCTCTGCGACTGGCCGATGCTGTCGATGCCGCCTTTGACCTTGCGCTTGTTGAGGAACTCCGACTTCGCGGAGTCATCGCAGCCGAAGACGAGTCGGTCATTCCAGCGCGTGAAGTCGCCGATGACCTTCAAGTAGGCGCTGCGGGCGCGAATGCCCGTAGTGTTCGCGGCGGAAAAGGTCTTCGGAAAGCTCCAGAAGGCACCGTGCATGGTCATGAGCAGGTTTTCTTCGCCGATGTCACGGATGCGCGGCCACTCGGTGTTCCAACCGTGAGCGCCATCGTAACTGTGGCTGACTTTGGGCAGGCGGAAGGACTGCCATTTGCCGTTATCAAGCAGCATGAGGATGAGCGATTTGGCATCCCAGCCGATGCTCCATACGGGCGCGTTGGCGTCGCTGCCGTGGATGCCGCCGGGGCCGGTGACTTCGGTGAATTGATTGCGCCGCACAAGCTGCCAATCGCCGCTGCCAGTCCATTCGCCGAGCGCACCGCTGGGCGTGGTGGGATCGGTGAGCACGCGTTTGTCGCGGTCGCCGTTGTTCGCGTAGATGACGCGGCCTTGGGAGGTGTAGAGGCCTTTGCCGTGGTAGCCGGGCAGTTGGGAGTCGAGCTTCGAGAGCGGCGTTTCGACTTTGAAGCCCTTTTTGATGCCGTTGCCGTCGCGGATGAAGTTTTTCACGGCGAGCGTCTTCACATCCACTTCGTAGAGACCTTCCTCCATCGTGGCGTAGTAGATCTTGCCGGCGGGATCGGTGAGGTGCCGCGCATTGCCAGTGAGACGGCCGGGCATGATGCTCGGCGGGATCACTCGCACCTTTCGATCCGCGTCGATGACATACGGTCCGATGAAAAGCTGCTTCGATTCGTCGTGGATCATGCGGTTCGCCGGTGTGCCGCCGACGCTTTCCGGTCGCACGACTTGCTTCAGGTCCGGCGTGATCTCGTAGAGCTTGTCGCTCGATCCGAACGGCAGATGCGGCCCATACGTGATGACCCACAAGCGATCCGCCCACGGCACCACCGCGCCCGTGCCGCACTCGCCCTCGTTGTTGAACATGGCGAGCGAGGGATAGATGCCGCTGATGCTGCGTGGCTCCTGCGCGGAGAGCAGGCCTACGGAACACGCGGAAAACACAGAAAGCAGAAGGTTGGGCTTCATCCGGGCAGCAAAGCAGAGTCGGCAAGGCAGACAACCACCGTGTGTTATGCTAAACGGAAATCGCTTACACATGCCCCGACCACCCGAAATCACCGCCGATGCCTGGCGCAGCCTGCGCTGCGAGTGGCTGTGGGTGTATCGCGGGGCGGTGCCGGTGTGCGGGGTGTGGTCGGCGGAGATTCCGGTGCCGGCGGGCGTGTTTTTTGTGGAACAGGGCAGCGGACGGATTCGAGCGGATGGAAAAGAGATCGCCGTGAAGCGTGGCGAGGCCTTTTTATCCGCACCGGGGCCGCGACAGCATTGGTTTGCGCCGGGGACGCGGTTGCTCTCGGTCGGGTTTCGCTGCCTGTGGCCGGATGAGCGACCGGTTTTCCGCGCGGGGCTGAATTTCGCCGCGAAGTTGGCCAAACTGCGCACCGCGACGCTCGAACTCTTCCGCCGCGTGCATCGCGGGCGCAGAGCGGTGACGTTTCGCGAGGCGGTGAAGCCCGCGACAAAGGCGCTGGCAACATGGTCGGCGCGAGAGGCGGCGTTTTTGGAATGGTTCGCGGTTTGGAGCGAGGTGCTGAATCAAAACGGCATCGAACCGGAGCCGCGTGTGGCCGCGAAGGGCCGTCGTAGCCGCGTGGAGCAACTCATCGCGTGGCTGGACACGCGGCCGCTCGATCAAACGATGCCGACTTTGCCGCCGAACTTCGCCTTGGGCCTGCGCCGGGCGGATCAACTGCTCCAGCAGCACCTTGGCACGAGTTTGCGCGGTCATTTGGAGCGTCGCCGACTCGACGCGGCCCGCGAACGCGTGCTGGCGGGTGAAGGCACGCTGAAGCAGATCGCCTTTGAGCTGGGCTTTCGCCATGCCTCGCACTTCACGGCGTGGTTTCGCCGGCAGGTGGGCGTTTCGCCATCGGTGTATCGCACGGGCGGGATGGAGGCAGCGTGATGGTCACTACCTGGCCTTCGGCTTGTTCGGGATTTGCGGTTTGGCCTCGGGATGTGTGGCGAGGAGTTTGCGCAGAGCGGCGACGACTTCAGGCTGCTCGGTGGCGAGGTTCTTGGTTTCCGCCGGATCGGCTTCGTAGTCGTAGAGTTCGAGAAGGGCCGAATCGGCAGGCGCACCGGGCTTTTTCCACTCCACGAGCCGGTGGCGTTGCGTGCGGATGGCGCGACCGATGCGACCTTCGCCGCGCGGATAGACGTGGATGGCGTGGTCGCGCGTGCTGGTGCCCGGATTCTTCAAAACGGCGGCGAAACTGCGGCCGTCGCCTTGTTTCGGTGCGGGCAGAGAAGCGAGTTCGGCGAGCGTCGGGTAGATGTCGCATGATTCGATCAGCGCCTGCGTGCGCTGGCCGCCGGAGATGCCGGGAGCGGCGACGATCACCGGAATGCGCGTCGCTTGCTCGTAGTTCGTGTGCTTGCACCACATGCCGTGATCGCCGAGATGCCAGCCGTGGTCGCCCCAGAGCACGATGATCGTGTTGGCGGCCAAACCGCTGGCGTCGAGCGCATCGAGCACCTTGCCAAGCTGCGCGTCCATGTAGCTCGTGGCGGCAGAGTAGCCGTGGATGAGATGAATTGCCTGCTCCTTCGTCACCGAGCCTTTTTCGGGCATGTCTTTGTATTGGCGCAGTTCGCCCCAGGTGCTCGGTGCGAACTCTGGTGCCCCTTCGGGCGCTTTTTGCAGCTCCGGCAGCTTGAAACTGACCGGATCGTAGAGGTCCCAGTATTTCTTCGGTGCCACAAACGGCAGATGCGGCTTCAAAAAGCCCACGGCGAGGAAAAATGGCTCTGCAGGCTTCGCTTTGGCCGCGGCGAGGCGTTTGATCGCTTCCTCCGCGATCATCCCGTCGCCGTAGCGATTGTCCGGCACGTCAGCGGATTCGGTGGGGGCGCCGCGTGGCAGCTTCCAGGCCTCTTTTTTGTTTTCAAACAACGCCTGTTCG
The DNA here is from genome assembly GCF_044236155.1 of Prosthecobacter sp. Taxonomy (GTDB): domain Bacteria; phylum Verrucomicrobiota; class Verrucomicrobiia; order Verrucomicrobiales; family Verrucomicrobiaceae; genus Prosthecobacter. The sequence continues at coordinate 24,158 of NZ_JBIIHA010000002.1, read as the reverse complement.
CGAGTGGACTCAGGCGGATTGTTTTCTTTGAGCGCGTAGCTGATGGTCTTCGGGCTGTAATGCGGCACGCTCCACGACGCGGTGTCGTTCACGTTGCCATGACCGACGTGGAAAATCTTCCCGAGGCCCTCGGCGCGGTAGCCGTTCGCCATGAAGTGCTGCGGCAACGTCACTGCGTCCGGCGCGCCTTGGCGGAAATTCGTGCTAAGCTCATAAATCCCGAGCGATTGCGGCCGCAGGCCCGTGAGCAGCGCATTGCGCGAAGGCGAGCACACGGCCTGATTACAATATGCCTTCTCAAAGAGCACACCGCGCTTTGCCAGGCGGTCGATGTTCGGTGATTTCACCAACGGATCGCCATAGCAGCCGAGCACGGGCTTCAAATCATCCACGCAGATAAGCAGAACGTTGGGCTTGGATGCCGCGAGCAGTGAGGAACCGAAAACGAGAACGAGAGAGGAAAGGCGGAGCATGAGGCCGTCAAAACGCGTGGAGCCAAACCATCTTGCGATGCGATCTGAAGCTCATTTTCCGCGGCCGCTGAGGCGGCGGCAGATGTCCATGAAAGCACCGGCGAGGAGCAGCAGGCCGAAGACGCCGCTCAGCCCGGCGAAAGCCAGCGTGATGCGTGAGGCGATGTCTTGCGGCACCATGCGGGCGAGGCGTTGCGTCGGTGTGGCGGAGAGGAGCTCGCGTGGCGGCCCTTCCGGCGCGGTGAGCAATGCCCAGGCGAGAAAGGCACCAAAGGCGACAAAGCCCAGCCCGAGCCAGAAGAGCAGCGCGGTGCTGGCTTCGTTGGAGTTGTTGCGCGCCGGCTTCATGGCTTCGTGCCGAAATCAACCTTCGAGATCCTCGAAAGACTGGATGGTCCAGCCTCCGGGGCCGAGGACAAGTGTGTAACTGCGCACCGCGCCGGCGTCCTTCGGGCCGACGATGACGGTGGCCTGACGCCCATCGTTGGATTTTTCGAGGACGACGACGGTCTCGGGCTTGCCATTCGGCGCGGTGACGCGGACCTCAATGTGTGTGGGCGTGGATTTGGGCGAGCCGACACGAATGTTGCCATTGGTGAGACGGTGCGCCTCGTCCAGGAAGTGAATGTAGGCGACCTCGACAGGCGGCGTGCCTTTGTCATCGAACGCACCCACGGGATCGGAAAGAATCGCCGGCTTGTCCGGTGACGTGGTCACTCCAGCAGGAGGACCGCCTGCCTTTCCTTTTTTGAGCTGTTCATACAACAGACCTCCGCCCACGCCGAGCACAGCGGCGACCAGGATGACGATGATCATTGGCAGGCTTTTCGAGGACTGCTGTTGGGTGCGCTCGATCGCGGTGAACGTGGCTGCGGGAGAAGGAGCGGGTGCGGGAGGCGTTGCCGCCGGCACAGTGACCGGTGGTGGCGCGGATGGTTCCTGCGCGATGCGATGGCCGCATTGATCGCAGAACGCGCTGCCGGGTGTGAGCGGTGCGCCGCAGTGACTGCAAAAAGATGGCTGGATGGTATCAGACATGATCAGGAGACAGGTGCGCCGCAGTGGCCGCAGAATTTGGACGTGGCTTTGGCGAGCGGTTTGCCGCACTGCTTGCAAACGGGAGGCGCGTTTGCCGGCAGTGGTGGTGCCGCTGCGGCAGGCTTGGGCTCAGACGCGGGAGCAGCGTGCTTTTGCACGGCTTCCGCATGCGCGGGCGTGCCGCAGGTGGGACACACTTCCGCTTCCATGGCGTAGCGCGCACCACAAACGGTGCAGGTGCGTTTGGCCGAAGGAGCCGGTGCGGGAGCGTTTGTTGAAACAGGCGCGGCCGGTTTCGCAGGACCGACATGGAGCAGCTCCGCGAGCAAGTTGCGCGCATCCGCCAAAGTGAGAGACGCGAGAGCGCTTTCCTTTCCGCCGACATCGAGGAGATGCAGGTCGTGCGGCGAGCGAACAAGGAGCACCGCCTCATGCGTCTCGATTTCGGCGTCGTTTTGACTGGTGAAACGCAGGCCGATCTTCGTGAGATGATGGCGGAAGGCCGCGGCGAAGGCGAATCCGGCAGGAGTGAGCGCGTAGTCGCCGCCTTCGGGTTTGATGAGATCATGCGCGACGAGGTCGGCGAGCGCGGGAGCGAGTTCCTCGGCCCAGGGCATCACTTCGACGGAATGCGGCAGCACCTTGTCGAAGAAATAGAGCGGCCAGCGGAAGTCCTCCGTGGAGCCTTCGTGCATGACATCTGGCAGGACGTTGGGATCAAAGCTCACCGGCGACTCGACATGACCGAGGCAGGCATGCAGGTGCGCGGCCTGGAGCAGGTGCAGGATGCCGAGGAAGAGCAGCGACGAGGAGGTGTTCAGGCAGCAGCGGTAAGGCGTGCTGCGCAGCGGCGTGTCAGACTGGAGCACCTCCATGAGCACTCGCAGCAGTTCCTCCGGCTCGACGAGGCGCAGATGCCACTGGGTGCCGCCAAAGAACATGAACGTCCACGCCGGGCCGGTGGCGGGATGCCAGGCGAGAATGACGCGGCGCACCTCGAGATCGCCGAGCGTGTAGTGAAGCGTGCCGGCGCGGCCCGGATTGGCCACGGCGGAAATCATCGCGGTGGTGATGTTTCGCCTTTCCGGGGCGAGTTGCTCCAAAAAAGCCTTCACACCGTCCTCCACCTCCGGCGTGGGCAGCACACGCGGCAGGCGCGAGAGGTTGCCATAAGGCTCGCCGATGAGCGATGAGGCTGCGACGAGTTCCGCGCCGGTGGCGACGAGATCTTTGCCTTCGTAGTTCATGAGCGTGGAGTGGATGGGAGGTTAGTTTTGATCGAGAGCGCCCTTCGTCACGGTCTGACCGAGGATGCGGCCCATGTAGCCGGGCTTGGGAGGCTTGGGTTTGAACTTCTGCAGGCTCTCCAGCGTGCCGGACATTTGCTGAACCACTTTTTCCGGCGTGTAGCCAATTTGCGCGAGCTTTTGCTCCACCTGCGCGGGAGAGAGGCCGCCCTCCGCCTCCTTGCCGCACTGCTCCATGATGCTGACAGCTTCTTGAAGTTTTGGCGGCACTTTGGCCACTTTCGCACCCATTTCAGCATTCAGCGCGTCCACGCGGCCTTGGATCTGGTTTTTGAACTGCTTTGTCGTCTGGCGGAAACCTTCCTCCATCTTGGCCTCGGCGGCGGCGGAGAGGTTGTCCGCATGGTTCTGGAGTTCAGCGGCTCTTTCCAGGTTTCCGGCGGCGGCCTCCTGTTGGGCGAGTTTTTTGAGCTCAGACGCGTCCTTTTGCATCTGCTGGGACTGGTTGCGCCATTCGTATTGCTTGTGCTCCATTGTCTTGCCGACGCCTTCGACGTCACTGAAATCACGGCCGCGCACGTTGCTGTTGGTAGCGGTTTGAAGGTCCTTGTCACCGGTGCCGTAAGCCTCCGCGTCGAGCCGGTCCGTGACGGACTGGTCCATTTTGTGGGCGTAGTCATCGACCTTCGCCCTGTCGATGATGGGCTTGCCAGCCTTATCGAGCTTCCGGGTGCCGTTGAGATGCTTTTCATAGGGCAACTCGCCGCCGTGCCGCGCCTTGTAAAACTCTTCATTGTAGATGCGCTTTGCATCCGCTTTGGGCACATCGACTTTGCCGATGAATGGCTGGCCTGTGCGCGGATCAATGCCTTTCTGTGGCACACGATAGGTCACGTCCTGGTCAAAGCTGGCCTTCTTAGGATCGACCTCGGGCACCTTGCCGGGTCTTTGAGTGAAATCATCTCCACGAGTCAGCGGTGTTCCCTTTGGTTTTTTCGCGATAGCGCTGGGATCAGGCTTCGGCACCAGGCCTGGCTTGTTGGTGGGCTGCACGACTTTCACATCGTCGGGATGCACGCCATACTCCAGCGAGATGCGCTCCTTTGCGGCCATGTGTGCCTGGTTGTAGGACTGGCCGAGATCCTCGCTGAAGCCTTTGCGCACGCTGTCCGCGGCCTCTCCCTGGCGGACGTTCAAGGCCTGCATGGCGCGCTTGTCCTGCTGCACGGCATCGAGCTTCTTGCGCAAATCAGCCATGCTTTCGGGGGTGGGATTCTCGCGATGCTTGCCCATCGCCTCCTCGAGCTCATTGACTTTTTTATGGCCCATCTCACGACCTTTCTCGAAGGCCTCCGTGCGGTCTTTGACCGCAGCATCGGAAGGGCCGTCCAACTTCGTGCTGGGCAGGTCTGGGTTTTTGGGCTTTGGCCCGCCCACGAGATCTTTCGCGTCTTGATTCAGGAACTTGCCGGCCTGTTCGAGCCGTTTTTTGGCGGCGCGATCAAAGTTCGTGCCTTTCAAGGTGGCATCGTAGGCCGCTCCGGCGGTCTTTCCGGTCACGGCCATGCCTTTTTCCATCACACGTCCGACGCCTTCGTCGAAGATGACCTTGCCCGCGGCATTCGTGAAGGCCTCCATGCCGCTCTTGCCCGCCATGACGTCATCATGCACGCCGTACATTTTCTCCGCGACCTCCATGCCATACTCCGACTGGCCGCCAGTTGCGACGCCGAGCAATCCGCGCAGCGCCATCGCCTTGTAGGAGGTCTCGCCATCGGAGTTTGTGCCGGTGAAAACTTCGCGGGCGGTGCTTTGAGCGCCTTCTTGGACCCAGTTCGTCTCGCGGGCCTCTTTGCGTGACGTTTCCGCCTCCATCTCCTTGCCGACGAGGCTGGGGATTTTCTTAATCTGCTCCTGCGAGGGCGGTTTGCCCGCGAGCAGGTTCTTGGACATCTCGTTGAGCTTTTCGAGCATCTTCTCCGATTGTCCGTCGGTGTAGCTGAGATTTCCCTGGGCTTGGAGATTACGGATGGCATCGGCGGTCTTGTGGATGTCCTGCAAGGTCTGCGCCTCCTGCTTGTGCTGCTGCACCATCTGCTCCAGCACGGGGTCAGGACGCCAGATGTCGCGCTGGCGCGCGGTGTAGTCCACAGTGGCACCTTTCTCGGAGAGCTCGCGGTTGATGCGGTCGCGCTCCTTGCTGAGGCGCTCGATTTCTCGATCCTGCTCACTGCAATCGCGTCCCGAGGCCTTCAAGCCATCGCGGATGGACTGGATGAAGCCGATCTGCTCGACGGTGTTTTTGTAGTCATCCTGCTTCAGCCGCGTGTTCTCCTTCTCCGTTTCCTGCTGCAGCTTGTCCATCTGCGTCTGCCAGTACTTGTAAGCGTCCGCCTCGTTCGGGAAGAAGTGCTCCTTGCCGTCGGTGTCCTGCACCATCCAGCCTTCGCCTTCTTTGCCCTCGCCGGGGGCAAGACCTTGTCCGACGGTTTCGCCTGCGGTTTGACCGATCGCATTTCCCACGCCCGTGGCGGTGCCGACGACCGTGCTTTGGCCCACGAGGTTCAGCCCGCCCTCCGCCGCGAATCGCGAGGGATCCGCGCCCCACTCGGACAAGCCGGAGTCGTCCGCCAGGAGGTCGTCACAGGCCCAGAAAGCCAGCAAACCAGCGGCGATGCCGGTGCCGGGCAGCGCGGGCGGTGTGTTCCCGCGCCGTGTGCTGCCACCGCGCAACACGCCGAGGATGAAACCGAACATCGAGGCGACCGATCCCCACAAGGCCGTCGCCACCGGGAAGAAGAAGGTCGAGGACGGCGCGGACTTCGACAGCGTGGGCACCATCAGCATCGTGGGAAACTCCGCCACGTCGTTGTAGCCGCCGCTCAGCCCCACGGTGGAGAAATGGATGATCATGCCCAGCGCCGCGCCTTGCAGGAAGGCCTGCGTCTTCGATTTGATCATGCGCACCGGGTAAAGCAGCAACTGCTTGAAGGAGAACCTGCCCTTCTCATCAAAGATGCCGCTCGCGCTCTTCACAAACTGCAGCAGCAGCCGCGGCGCCTTGCGCAGCAGCTCCTTCGCGTGCAGTTCGCCTGCCGTCCAGGCGGGATGATGCGCGGCGGCGGCGTCAAACCGCGCCACCGTGCAGCCGGAGACGCGGTCATGCAGGCCGCGCATGCCCAGCGCGGAGAGCAGCACCATCACCTGAATGCCGCCGCCGAGCAGAAACACGAGCCGGTTCAGCAGCCAGGGTTCGTTCCGCATGGGCGAGCCCAGCTGGATCTGCCACAGCACCATGCACAAAAACATCGCGCCAGTGAAGACGCCGATCTTGATCATCCAGCGCTTCTTCAGCATCACAAAGCCCGGCTTGCCGCCCTCCGCGGTCACCACGCGCACCCCGGCGAGGCGTTTGCCCGGCGATCTGCCGCCGACGACCTCCGTGAACCAATACAACGCCGCCACCAGCAAGGGCAGCCATGGCAGCAAGGTCGTCGTCTGGCCTCCGAACGGCAGCGGATAGCGCCAGCCGGACCACGCGGACTCCCAGATCATGTGGCCGATCAGCCAGGCGCCCGCGTAGATGAGGCCTGCGTCGATCAAATCTGCCTTCACCCGGTCCGCCAAACTCGCGGGCGGCAGCGCAGGAGGTGGCGTGCCGCCTCCAAGCACGACATGGACAGGTCCTGCGAGGGGTGGATGCGTGGAAGGCGCTTCCAGGACCGTCACTGTTTTCCCGCAAGACGGGCAAAACTTCGCCCCCGGCGCCACAACCGAGGCGCAGTGGTTGCATTTGAGCACCGGAGGTTCTTGTGCTGGCTTGGCCATACGAGCCAAGCTGCCTTCGGCACGCAGGCACCACAATGCCAACCATCCTGCCAGAATTGCGCACCACGATCCAATGAACACCTTCTTCCGCCCTCTGCCCCTGGCCGCCTGGCTCGCCAGTTTCGGCTCCATCGCGCTGCTGATCTGCCACGTCGCCGGAATCAGCACGATGCACGCGTTGCTCCTGCCCGTCGCCCTGCCTTGCTCACTGGTGATTCTCGCGGTGTGGTGGTTTTCGTCATCGAAAGGCGATCGCTTTCTCACCGAGCGGCTGCGCCTGGGATTCGTGGGCGGCTTATGGGGCACGGTGGGCTACGACGCGGTGCGTGTGCCGCTGCACCTGATGGGCCTGAATCCCTTTCCACCCATCCGCGCCTACGGCATGTGGGTGTCTGGCCTTGATCACGCCACGCCGTGGACCGACCTCGCTGGCTTCACCTATCACATCAGCAATGGCATCACCTTCGGCTGGATCTACGCGCTGCTCATGACGGGGCGTCATTGGGGCTGGGGCGTGCTGTGGGGCCTCGGCCTGGAGGCGATGGCTGTCATCACGCCCTTCGGTGAGCTCTTCGGGCTTCGCGCCTTCTCGCAGACTGTCATCATCGCCTTCGTCGCGCATCTCTTTTACGGCTATCCGCTCGGCCGCGTGTGTCAGGATCGAAAAACGCGTGGATGGGGCGTCTCGCTGCCGGCGTCCGGCACGGCCATCCTCGCGCTCGCCGCGTGGTTTGTGCTCGCCTGGCAGCCGGTGGCCGCGTATCCCGAACTGGGTGACCGCATGATCCGCATCGGCCCTGCCGCCATCTATCCCGGCGTGCGGGACGTGCACCTGCCGGCAGGAGCCGCGCTCTCGCTGAGCAATGAAACGGATCGCGAGCTCAAAGCACGGCTGCGCAGCACCAAGGAAGGCCACCATGGCACCGGCGTGGAGATCGTGCTGCCGCCCAAGGCCGTGACCGCGCACTCGCTGCCCGCCGCGGGCCTCTACCAGCTCGCGGTGCCCGGCGAGCCATGGCGCAGCGTGTGGGTCTTTGCCTGGGATCGCTGATCCCCGCCTAAATTTGAACCGCAGGCGGCTTGTCGCGCTTCAGCTTCGTCAGTTCCGCCGCGGCAAGCTCCGCCTTGCCCATCTCACTCTCCGGCACCGGCAGCAGCACCTGCTCCTCCTGAATGCCGGCACGGGTGATGAACGCATAATTCACACGCAGCCAGCGGCGGCCCTCCTCCTCTTCCAATTGGGCGCCTTGCAGCCAGGAGCCCGGCATGGACCACGAGTGCAGCTCGTCACCGAGCATCACGCACTCTTTTCCCACGCGGGCGCACATTTCCACTCCGCTGAGCCGGCGCAGCCGCGCACCAGGTGTCAAAGTGGCCGCCAGACCCGTGAGGACCATCATCAGCAGCATGATCGCCGCCACCCACACTCCCGCCTCGGGATCATACACCATGAAACCGACGCCAAAGAGCACGCAGAAGAACCACACGATGCGCAGCAGCGCCTTCTTGGCCGATTTTTCCTCCTCATACTGGAGCTGCAAAATCTCACGCCACAGCTCCGCCGGGATCTTCCACTCCGTGATGAATTCCCCCGTGCCGCTCACAAGCCTCGCGGCCAGTTTGCCGCGGCTGCGGAACATCAGCGCGGTGATAAACGCCGTCAGCGACCCAAAACCGCACAACACGATCATCGCAAAGCCGCCGTTCATCATGTCCCAGTCGCCCAGCGACGGCACAAAGCAGGCAAGGAAAAAGATCACGGTCACGATCCAGGCGCGGCGAGCGATTTTGAAGTCTCGGTTCATGGTTGGGTGGGGATGAGTTTCACGTCGTCAAAATACACCGGGCCTTCCATCCAGATCGCCTCCACGCTCACGCTGACGACCTTTTGCGGCAGGTCGTAGAATGCGAACTCCATCTCACGCCACTGGCCCGTGGGCCGCACGATGGCGTCCCGGATGATTGAGTTGCCGATGTCATTCACCAGCCGCACACGCAGGCGGATGCCCTCCGGCACGTGCCCGTCGTCAAAGCGGATGAGTTTCGTGCTCATCGGATGCAGCAGCCGCAGGGAGATCGTGGCCTCCGGTGTTCCCGGTGGCAGCCGCAGCGGCAGGTCAAAACTCATCTCATCCGGCCCGGTGATGCACGCGATGTGATTTCCCTTCCGTGTCGGATCAGCCACGATGACCGCTGTGTCACTGTTCGGGCCGCTGGTGGCCGTGGACTCGAAGTCTCCGCCTGGGATCGCTGCTTGCGCAGAGTTGTTCTTCGAAGCGGGCACCTGCGCCACCGCGCCCGATGTCAGGCCGCGATGCGCCAAAAACTGCTCCACAGGCACATACTCGCCTGAAACCGGCTCCATCCACTCGATGCGCTGCTCCGTGCGTGAGATGCGAAACAGGCCGATCATCGGGCTCACGTTCGGATCATAGCCCGAGTCCTCGGAATGCGTCTCACGCAGCGCCACCTCCGACCAGCCCTCCGCGTCATACGGCTCCGCGTGCATCGTCATGCCCACACCGCGCGGCATCGACTTCCGCAGTTCCAGCAGCCACGGTTGCTTTTGCAGCCAAAGCGTCGCGTCAGCGAGATCCTCGGCTGCTTTCACCGCTGGATCAGCCGGAGGCGCTGCCGGAGCCGCGGACGCGGCTTTGATGAGGCCCATGAGGCGTTCACGTTGCGTGAACAGGCCAAACGCGATCCCGCCTGCCACCAATGCCGCGATGATCAATCCGAGCGGCGAGACACCACGGCCCGGAGGAGCCGCAGGCACGGGCTGAACCACGTTTTCCGCGCCGCATTGCTCGCAAAAACGCGTCCCGGCGGCCAGCGGGGCGCCGCACTTCGCGCAGGCAGGTGTTGGATTCGGGTTCATCTTCGAAATCTCACGGTTCAATGATTTCCACCTGCAGGCCGTCATTCGAGATCTGCACCTCCACCACGGGCTGGCCTCTCAGGATGGCCGACTCGGCCTTCGCTCCGCCGACCACGCGCAACTCCATTTGCGCCATCGCCTCCCGGTTTTCCGGCGTCGTGAAAAACACATCCACATCGTCCTCCCGGTCGCGATGCGTGCCACGGTGCACGTTCGCACGATCCTGCCGCAGCACCTCCAGCACGTTCTTGAGCGGCACGCCCGTCGAGTTCGCATGATCCGCCGCGCTGAGTTTTGCCCGATAGGAGTCCGGTCGCACACCAGCGGATTCATCGCCGCCCGCTCCCAGCGCCTCGGGCGTCTCGATCCAGCGCACCAGTTCGAAGCCATCCCCCTTCGTGGCAAGCACGGCGACAGCCATCATCATGCGTTCACCGTCCGTGCTCTGGGCAAGGCTTGCGAGCTTCACCACCCAGCCGCCTTCCGCGCTCGTGCCGATCCACTTTTCCACCCAGTAGGACGACGAAGACGGCCTTTCCGACCATCGAAAGGCCGCGCCCTTCTGCGCCTTGCCGGTCAGCGCCTTGGACTGGTGGGGTTTGAACGCCGTGCCGGTCCATTTCAGCATGCGGAAATAGGTGGGTGAGACATCGCTCTGCGGTGCCGGCGCGATCAACTCCACCGTGCCATCCTGATCCACATCCGCGGCAAACTGCGGCAGGCTGATGCCGAAATCCCACTCCCCGAAGGCCAGCGGGTGCTCGGTGTCCAGCTCCTCAGGACTGCGCCACAGCACGCTTCCTCGCGCATCTTTGACAAGAACTTGGTAAAAGGTGCCAAGCTGGTTGTCCGCGCCCAGTTTGCGCCGGGAAATCATCTCCGCCGTCCCGTCACCATCCAGATCGGCCTGCACGATCACCGGCTCCTCCGGAAACTCCTCCGCGCCAAGCTGGGCGACGGGCATCACCGCGAGAGCAGCAAGAACCAGACAGGCAAAAGTCGGCTTTTTCATAGGCACATACTACTCGGGCCCCGTCCGGGTCTCCAACCGGCGCTTGGGCACTCCGGGGCCATTCTTGCCACCCGCATCTCAATCGTAGAGCACCGTCCGCCGTGCCTTCAGCGAGGCTTTTCCGCATTTGGGGCAGTGCTTGAAGTCCTCGATCTGCTCGATCTTCACAAACGGTCCCTGGCAGGACTGGCAGCGGAAAATCTCCCGCAAGCGCCCAGTCAACGCATCCCAGAACCGCGCCGGCGCACTCCTTGGCTTTCCATCGCGTTTCCACGTCACGGAAACGACCTTGGCGCACTTCGGGCAGTAGCCGGTTGCTTCTTCAAACATCCGTCCGCCGCCAATGCCGATCGACGCGGTGAATCCGCACTTCGCGTCCTCGCAACGCAGATCATATCCGGTCCCCGCATGCGCGGAACCCCACAGCGCCACCAGCAGTAAAAAGCAGGCAAGTCTCATGCTTGGAGCCTACAACCCGCCCAGGCATTCTCGCTGGCCTTCAATGCGCATTCTTTGCGCTTGCTTCAGTCTGGCAGCTTGTCGAAATGAAACTGACAGCAGCCGAGATCGAGCGTTTTGGCGTTGTTCGAGAGCTTCTCGCGGAAGGCGGTGGCGAGGGCGTAGATGCGCTGCTGGCCTTGTTTCTCGACTTCGAGCAGGCCCGCTTCTTTGAGCACGCGGAGGTGCTTGGAGACATTGTAGGGCGTGACGTGAAGCGTGTCGCACAGCTCCGTCACGGGCTTTGCCCCGGCGATGAGCTGCCGCACGAGGCGCAGCCGCGTCGGCTCGCCCAGGGCTCGCATGGCGCTGAGGCAGTCGAAGGTTTTGCGGGCGGGCATGCGGCGGAAATACAGTGTGGACGATTTTTGCGCAAGATGCGTGCTTGGCGCTTGTTTATTTGCCACATCTGGCAAATAAAAACAACCCATGTCCCAACGCGCACGCTACATCATGATCGGAGGCTTCCTCGGAGCCGGCAAAACGACCACCGTCGGCCGGCTGGCGCGGCATTTGAGCGATCAGGGGCTCAAGGTCGGCCTCATCACGAATGATCAAGCAGGTGGCCTCGTGGACACGAAGCTGCTGCGCGGTCAGGGCTATGCGACGGAGGAAATTGCGGGCGGCTGCTTCTGCTGCCGCTTCAACACGCTCGTCGATGCCGCCAGCAAGCTCACGACCAGAACGAAGCCCGATGTCTTCATCGCGGAGCCGGTGGGGAGCTGCACCGACCTCGTCGCCACGGTGACGTATCCGCTGCGCCGCATGTATGGCGATGCCTTCACCATCGCGCCGCTGAGTGTGCTGGTGGACCCGATCCGCGCCCGGCGTGTGTTCGGTCTCGATGACGGCGGCACGTTTTCATCCAAAGTGGCCTACATCTTCAAAAAGCAGCTCGAGGAGGCCGACATCATCGTCATCAGCAAAAGCGATCTCATCGACGAAACGCAGCGCGAGGAGTTGCGGGCCGTTTTGACGAAGGAATTCCCGCTCGCGAAGGTTGTCACGGCCTCGCCACGTCAGGAAACCGGCCTCGACGAGCTTTTCGCCAGCCTCATGACCGACGAGCAGGCGCGGCGCAATCCCATGGCCGTCGATTACGAAGTCTATGCCGATGGCGAAGCCCTCCTCGGCTGGCTGAATGCCACCGTCACACTGAAATCGGATGACGAGTTCGACGCGAACGACTTCCTCAAAAAGCTCGCCACGCATGTGCAGGGCCGCTTGCAGCTCGCAGGCGTCGAGATCGCCCATTTCAAGATGACCTTCAGCCCCGACGACGGCATCGCGGGCGAATTAGCGAGCATCAATCTCGTGCGCAGCGACTATGTGGCCGAACTCGGCATGGAACTCGACGAACCGAGCACCGGCGGCCAGTTGATCGTCAATCTGCGTGCTGAGGCAGATCCGGCGTCGCTTATGGAAGCCGTGAAAGCCGGCGTCGAAGCCACTGCATCGCAATTCTTCGGCCTCAAAGCCACGCTCGATCACGAAGAGCACTTCCGCCCAGGCAAACCGACGCCGACGCATCGGGATGCGTGAGGGATTCGCTCACGCCACCTCCGCATGCAGGCTTGATGCAGCGAGCGCGGCCAGCGCCTCCGGCCCGATGGGTTCCTCGGCCTGCCAGGGCAGCCAGGCGGTGCGGGTGGCTTGTTTTTCGATGACTTCGTCGATGTAGCGGTGCTCGGACTGCTCGCGGCGTTGCAGCAAAGGATCGCAGGAGCCGCTGTGGAGGAGGCTTTGATTGATGACCCACGCGTAGGGCTCGATGCGGGCACGGCGGAGATCGGCCTGGAGGGCGGCGGCTTCGTGCACGGGCGTGGCCTCGGGCAGGGTGATGAGGAGGATGTGCGTGAAAGCGGGATCACGCAGGTGTTCGAGGAGTTTCAGCACTTCCTCGGGCTGCGTGCTGCGGGCCTGGCGCTCGAGTTCGCGCTGGTAAGCCTCGCTGGCATCGAGAAGGAGCAGCGTGTGGCCGGTGGGCGCGGTGTCGAGCACGACGAAGCGTTTGGTACCTTGTCCCACTTCACGCGCAAAGGCGCGAAACACGGCGATCTCCTCCGTGCAGGGCGAGCGGAGGTCTTCTTCGAGCAAGGCGCGGCCTGCGGCATCCATTTGCATGCCTTGATTGGCCATGACCTCGGCGGTGTAGGCGGCGGTTTCGGCAGCGGGATCGATTTTGCTCGTCGTGAGGCCTTCCACCTGCCCGACAAGCGTTTGCGCGATATGCGCGGCGGGATCGGTGGTGCTGAGGTGGACGCTGTGACCACGTTTCGCGAGCAACACGGCGATCGCCGCTGCCACGGTTGTTTTGCCGACCCCGCCCTTGCCCATCGTCATGATGACGCCGTGCCCTTGCTGCTCGATGCCACTAACGAGATCGGCGAGGCTTTGCATCTCCGGCGCAGACCATTCGGCGAAAGTCGCATGAGGCTCGGTGGTTAAATCTTTGGTCAGCAAGGCTCTCAACCCACCGATGCCGAGGATGTTGATGGAGCGCAGCGGCACGATGAAGGCCGGCATGCTGTCGATGAAGGCCTGCGCGGCATTCAACGCAATCTCACCGCGCTGCTGCATGGCCTGCGCAGTGACATCCTGCGGATAATTCGTCGCGAACACGCCGTTGATGACAAGGCATTGATTCGCCACGCCGAGCGCCCGCAGCTCCTTCGAGGTGCGCTCGGCCTCTCGCAGCGCGGAGAGTTGCGGACGGCTCACGAGCACCAGCGTGGTCGCGGTGGCATCCGCGAGCGTGTTCACGGTGGCCTCGTAAATGCCGCGCTGCTTTTCCAATCCGGCCAGCGGGCCGAGGCAGGAGGTGCCGCTGGTGTTTTTATCGAGAAACTGGTCCCAGGCCTTCGCCAGGCTCATGAGCCGCAGCGTGTGGCCGGTCGGTGCGGTATCGAAGATGACATGGTCATAAGCCTTCGCGGCATTCGGATCACCAATGAGGCCGGAGAACTCGTCAAACGCCGCGATCTCCACCGTGCAGGAGCCGGAAAGCTGCTCCTCCATGCTGCGTAGCGCCGCCTCGGGCAGCAGGCCGCGCATGGGGCCGATCAAACGCTCGCGATACGCCGCAGCGGCAGCCACGGGATTGATGTTGAGCGCATCGAGGCCCGGCGCAGCCACAATGGGCGTGGGCGCGTTCGTGAGCTTTGTTTCGAGCACCTCATCGAGGTTCGACGCGGGGTCCGTGCTCACCAGCAGCACGCGTTTGCCTGCCTCCGTGAGCTTCAAGGCCACAGCGCAGGACAGCGAGGTTTTTCCCACGCCACCTTTGCCGGTGAAAAAGAGGAAGCGTGTCGCCGTGGCGGCATCAGGCTGGTAAGCGGGCAACTTCATGATTTGGCCTCCTCCGGGATGCCCAGCGCCGCGCGGAAGAACACCGGACGCTCGTCATGGTTCGGATAGCGGCCCTTCATATAAACCTCGCCGTCGATGAAGATGACTGGCAGCACCGTGGCGCCCTCTTTTTCGAGCAGCGCCTTCACCGCCGCGTTCTTCGCAAAGGCCATCGGCTGCTGCCCCAGGTTCTGGCGCTCGATTTTCACGCCCATGTTCGCCAGTTGCGACAGCGCCGCCGCGAAGTTCACAAGATCAGGATCAATATTCGGCCCACAAATCCCCGTGGAGCAGCACATGGGCGGATCAAAGACCTGGATGGTTTTCATGGAGTGACGCTCGCCCTGTTGGTCAGCAAGTAAAGCCCGGTCACTGAGCGAAACTTGTTGCCCGCCCGCTTTATTTGGCTAATTCGCCAAATACATGCCCACCACGAAGAAAAAGCTCGAAGACCGCGCCGCCGTGATCAAGGCGCTCGGGCATCCGTCGCGCCTGCTCATCGCGGAGGCACTCATGAAGGGCGAAATGTGCGTGTGTGACCTCAAAGACCTCGTCGGCGCGGACATGTCCACCGTTTCGAAGCACCTCACGCTCATGCGCGAGGCTGGCGTGCTGAACTGCGAGAAGCGCGGCCTGAACATTTACTACTCGCTTGCCTGCGACTGCCTCGGCGACTTCCTCCGCTGCGTGGACCGGCTGGCCTGCGGCGGCAAAAAAACCACCTGCTGTTGATTCCTCATGACCATCGCTGACTTCCTCACCCAACTCCGGTCGCATGCGGACAAACCGCTCGCCTTCGTCCTTCCCGACGGCGGCCTGATCCCCGCGCACTTTCACATCACCGAGGTGGGCCACGTTATGAAGCGCTTCATCGACTGCGGTGGCACGCGGCGCACGCTGGAGACCTGCCTGCTGCAAACCTGGGTGCATGACGATGTCGATCATCGCCTCCACGCCGGCAAACTGGCCACCATCTTCGACAAAGCGGGCGATGTGCTGCCAAATCATGAGCTGCCCGTCGAAATCGAATACGAAGACGGCGTCGTGGCGCAGTTCCCGGTCGAGAGCGCAGAGATCATCGATGGCTCGCTGGCCTTCCGCTGCGGCTGGAAGCACACCGATTGCCTCGCCCGCGGCATTTGCCTGCCCGGCGAGTGCTCTCCGACACCGCAAAGCCTGCCACAAACCTGCTGCACGCCGGGTTCCAAATGCTGCTGACATGAACAAGCTTCTCTCCGAACTCCTCGGCACCTTCATCCTCGTCTTCGCAGGCACGGGAGCCATCGTCATCAACGACGTCAGCGGCGGGGTGATCGGCCACGCGGGCATCGCGCTGACCTTTGGCCTCGTGGTGATGGCGATGATCTACACGTTTGGCGATGTCAGCGGTGCGCACCTCAATCCGGCCGTCACGCTCGGTTTTGCTGTCGCAGGCCGTTTTGAATGGAAAAGCGTTCCCGGCTATGTTTTGGCCCAAATCGCCGGTGCCCTCGCCGCAAGCGGTGTGCTGCATTTGCTGTTCCCCGCGCATGACAAACTCGGCGCGACGCTTCCCAGCGGCTCCGCGATGCAGAGCTTCGTGTTGGAGCTCATCCTCACCGCCATCCTCATGCTGGCCATTCTGCGCATCTCCACTGGTGCGAAGGAAAAAGGCATCACGGCGGGCATCGCCATCGGTGGAATCATCGCGCTCGAGGCGATGTTCGCCGGACCGATTTGTGGCGCGTCGATGAACCCGGCCCGCTCGCTGGCTCCGGCCATTGTCTCAGGCCAGTTCGAGCATCTTTGGATCTATCTCACGGCCACGGTGCTCGGCGCGTTCGTTGCCGTGCCGCTGGCCAAAATGACGAAACCAGAATGATGAATGCCGAATGAATGCCCAAGCCCCAATGCTCCAACGGCACACTAACTTCGTCATTCCCTCCTTCGGACTTCATTCGTCATTCTAAATTCCTCATTCGTCATTTCGACAGCTCCAAGATTTCTTTCTTCCCATGACCACCATCAAACCCCTCGTCCTCATCCTCTGCACCGGCAACTCCTGCCGTTCCCACCTTGCCGAAGGCCTGCTGCGCCATGTGGCGGGTGACATCCTCGAAGTTGCCAGCGCTGGCTCGAAACCTGCGGGCTACGTGCATCCGCTCGGCATCAAGGCGATGGCGGAAATCGGCATCGACATCTCCGCGCACACGAGCAAGCACATGAACGACTTCCTCGTCCGCGACGTGGAGACCGTCATCACCGTCTGCGGCAACGCCGATCAGGCCTGCCCGATGTATCCCGGCCAGCTCAACCGCCACCACTGGCCCTTCGACGACCCCGCCCACGCCACCGGCAGCGAGGACGAAATCATGAACGTCTTCCGCCGCGTGCGGGATGAGATTAAAGCCGTGTTCACCGCCTATGCGGATGGTCGGCGCGATCAGATGAAGCGCCCGTCAGCCGTCTGATCGACCCCATGCCCGGATCTCCCGCCATCTCGGTCCTGATGCCTGTTCGCGATGCGCGAGAGACGGTCGAGGCGGCGATTGAAAGTGTGCGCGGGCAGACCTTGGCGGATTGGGAGCTGGTCATCGTGGATGACGGTTCGCAGGATGGCACGACGGCATTGCTTGAACACGCAGCGCATGCGGACACGCGGGTCGTTTTGATCAAGCAAGAGCCGAAGGGCATCGTGGAGGCGTTGAATCGCGGGCTTGGGGCATGCAGAGGCGAATTCATCGCGCGGATGGATGCTGACGATTCGATGGACGTGCGGCGGTTGGAGGCACAGAGGGCGTTTTTAGCCGCGAATCGCGATTTCGGGCTCGTTTCGTGCCGTGTGAAGTTCGGCGGGACGGAGTCGGGTTATGCTGCGCATGTGGACTGGATCAATGCGTTGACGAATCATGAGGACATGAGCTTGCGACGCTTTGTGGAGGCACCGGTGGCGCATCCGAGTGTGATGTTCCGGCGTGAGTTGATCACGAAGCACAGCGGCTACCGCGATGGCGGTTTTCCAGAGGATTATGAGCTGTGGCTCCGCTGGCTGGAGGCGGGCGTGCGGTTTGGAAAGGTCGATGTGGAGCTGCTCACGTGGAACGATCTGCCGCAGCGCTTGTCGCGCACAGATGGACGCTATTCAGTGGAGGCCTTTTATGAGATGAAGAGCCTGTACTTGGAGCGCTGGCTGGCTGCGCATGCCGCAGGCCGCGAGGTCTGGCTGTGGGGTGCGGGAAGGGTCACCCGGCGGCGGTTTGATGCCCTGGCGGAGGTGATCACGGGTTTCATCGACGTGGATGAGACAAAGCGAGGTCAACATCGCGACGGGCGGGTGGTTCGCATGGCCGATGACCTGCCGGTGCGTGAAACGAGCTTCATCCTGGCTGGCGTGGCTGCCCGTGGTGCTCGGGAGGCGATTTATGAGCACCTGACACAACGCGGTTGGGTCGAAGGGCATGATTTTCTACTCGTAGCGTGACTCAGGGGGCCGCGGTGGGCTTCATCGAGACGAGACGAGTGGTGACCTGTTGGCGCACGGGCATGGGTTTGCCTTCGATTTTGAGCTGCAGGGTGGCGGAGAAGACGGCGAGGCTGATGGTCTTGCGATCCAGGTCGAAGAAGACGTGGCCGTTGACCTTGGAATCTTCGCCGAGAGTGACAGGGCGCTCGGTGTCGAGGTCACGGCCGCTGGTGCTGTCTTTGTCCCGCTGGTTTTTCATGCTGCCTTCAAAGGAAATCTGGGCCTGCCGATGGCCTTCGCGATCGACGATGCCGTCGAATTTGGCGTTGAGCTTCACCTGCACGGTGCCGGCCTGGGGGAAGGGGACGATTTCGTCAGAGATCCATTTGTCGCCGGGACGGACGGGGATTTTCGGCAGGCCCATCTCCAAGGAGCGTCGGTAAAGGGTGGCGAGCTGGCGGGCATTGGCGATGGAGACGAGGTCGGGCTCGACACCGCCGGTGACCATGGAGGCGGTGTCTTTGGCGTCCAGAAAAGCACCTTTGTCATCATACACGAGGGTGAAACCGCGTCCGGCGGTGCCACCGAGGATCTGCTGGAGCGCGGGATGGGAGGTGGCAGGGCTTTTGGAGTCAAAAGTGTGGGTTTTACCCTCATAAATCATTTCACCGACGAGTTGCTCGATCATGACTCGAGCCTCGGTCTGGCCTTGGGCAGACTTTTGGACGCTGATGCCGGTGGTCTGCCGTAGGCGCAGCTTCTGGTCGCTGCTTTTGCCGAGGGCGGTGAGGAAGTTCGTAGTGTCCGTGTCGGATTCCTGGAGGTAGGTCTGGCCCGGCTCCCAGTGGAGTTTGAGCTCCACCGGGGTGTCATCCTGGGCCGGGGCGGAGGAGAGGCAGAGGAGCGTGGAGACCAGGAGCAGGGCGGGGCGGAACATGCGGGCGAGGTGTAAGCGCGTGGGCCTTGGTTTGCAACGCGGCACTCGATCCCGGCAGCGCGGGAACAAGGTTTGAAAAAAATCGGTTTGAGAGTTGGCACGGTTCCGGCTTTACCATGCTTCTGCAAAAGGTTAGGCCGGGAAAATCACTTCCCACGGTTCTGATCGTTGCAATTCGTGAACCACACTCCTAATTGCGTTAACCATGAAAAAAGTCGAAGCGATCATCAAACCGTTCAAGCTCGAAGATGTGAAGGAAGCCCTCTCCGAAGTCGGAGTTGAAGGCATGACCGTCGTGGAGGTCAAAGGATTTGGCCGCCAGAAGGGCCACACCGAAATCTACCGCGGCAGCGAATACACCGTCGATTTCCTCCCCAAGGTGAAGATTGAGGTCGTCGTCGATGATGGCCGTGCCGACACCGTGGTGGAGGCCATCGTGAAAGCTGCGAACACTGGCAAGATTGGCGACGGCAAGGTGTTTGTCAGCCCTGTGCTTGACGCCATCCGCATTCGCACTGGTGAGCGTGGTTCCGACGCTGTGGCCAGCAGCTAATTTACCCCCCAGAACCTGTTCTTTGATGCCCGCCCCTGGTTTAGCCAGGGGCGGGCATTATTTTGCAACAATTCCGGCACATGACGCGGGCTGGCCCGTGTTGACAGAGATGCCAGCCCTCGCTCTAACTGGCGCGCCCACAACCCTGGGCTCACATTCTCCCACATGATCTCCTTTCAAAAGCTCTTCGGCAAAACGGATGTGTTCTACGACCTGCTGGAGGCCAGCGCGGCCCAGGCCCGCCAGAGCGTCCAGGCCCTGAACAAGCTGCTCTCCCAGCCGGCTGACCCTGCCCAGACCATCGACGCCTTCTCCGCCACGCGTCGCGAGGACAAAAAAATCACCCAGCAGATCGACGAAGCGCTCTGCCGCACGTTTGTGACAGAGCTGGAACGCGAGGACATCGAGGCGCTGGCCAACGCGCTCTACAAAATTCCCAAGACCGTCGAAAAAATCGCCGAGCGTGTGTCCATCTGCCGCGAGCGCCTAGTCAATGTCGATTTCTCACGCCAGATCAAGTTCATGGACACTGCGGCCGAGGTCGTCGTGACCATGATCTCCGAGCTGCGCCAAAAGCTGCACCTCGAGCGCGTGAAGACCCTGAATGAAAAGATTCAGCAGGTCGAGGGCGACGCTGACAAGCTCATGCTGGACTGCCTGCGCGATCTTTATACCAAGGAGAAGGACGCCGTTCAGGTCGTCATCCTCAAGGATCTCTACGATCTCATTGAAAAGGTCGTGGACCGCTGCCGGGACGCGGGGAACGTCGTCGCCCACATTGTGCTGAAGAACTCCTGATCGCAGCGCCCGCGCCCCATGACCACCGCGTTGCTCCTGCTCTTCATCGTGCTGTTCGTCGTGCTCGCCTTCGAGTACATCAACGGCTTTCATGACACCGCGAACGCCATCGCCACGGTCGTCTCCACCAAGGTGCTCACGCCGCGGCAGGCGCTCGTGCTTGCCGCCGGGATGAACCTTATCGGTGCCTTCTTCGGTCAGGCCGTGGCCAAGACCATTCACAGCGGCATCGTCGATGACAAGGTCGTCGCCGTGACCACCATGACGATCCTCTGCGCCATGCTCGGCGGCATCGTCTGGAACCTGATCACCTGGTGGTTTGGCATGCCGTCCAGCTCCACGCATGCGCTCGTCGGCGGCCTCATCGGTGCCAGCGTGGCCTCGGCCAACGGGAACTGGCAGGTACTCATCTGGTCACGCGAGAAGATCGACAAAGTGAGCGGCAAGGTCAGCATGGAGGGCATTTACCACAAGGTGGTGATTCCCATGATCACCTCCCCGATGCTCGGGCTCCTCGTGGGCTTCTTCGTCATGGGTTTTCTCTTCTGGCTCATCCGCAACTGGCGTCCGCGCACCGTGAACTCGACCTTCGGTGGTTTGCAGATCTTCAGCGCCGCCTACATGGGCTTTGGCCACGGCATGGCCGATGCGCAGAAGACCATGGGCGTCATCATGCTCACGCTCTTCGGTGCCACGCAGGCTGGCGATCTTGATTCGTTGCCTGCCTGGCTCAGCTTCCTCAAGATTCCCGACAAAAACGCCAGCATCCCCATGTGGATCATCATGACCTGTGCCTTCGTCATGGCCGCCGGCACCTACGCGGGTGGCTGGCGCATTATCAAGACGCTCGGCCACAAGATGGTGAAGATGAAGCCCGTGCACGGTTTCGCTGCCGAGACCACTGCGGCGACCATCCTGGCCACCACCGGCTACATGGGCATGCCCGTCTCCACCACGCACACCATCACCACCTCGATCATGGGCGTCGGTGCCGCGAAGCGCTGGGGCTCCATCCGCTGGACGCTTGTCGAAAGCATCATCTGGGCCTGGGTCATGACCATCCCCGCCACGGCGCTGCTCGGCTGGGTGTTCTTCAAGCTGCTCGGTTCGTAGTAGCTTCGATTGGTAATCGAAGCCGATGTCCCAAACCGATTCGATTCACAATCGAATCTACATCACCTCAGCCAGCGCCGCCTTCAGCGCGCCAACCATGCGCTCGATCTCCTCGAGCGTGACGCAAAGCGGCGGCATCAGCACGAGGGTGTTGCCGATGGGACGGGTGAGCAGGCCGTGCTTGCGTGCGGCGAGGCAAATCTTCGCCCCCAGGCTCAAATCTGGGCCATCCACCGTCATCGCGGCGATCATGCCGCACTGACGGAAGGCAGGCAGATCGCGCATCAACTCGCCCAAGCGGGCGATTTTGGCCGGAAGCTGCTCCAGCACGCGTTCATCGCGAAAAACGCGCAAACTCGCCAGCGCCGCAGCGCATCCGAGCTGGCTGCCGGCATAGCTGTGACCGTAGAAAAACGTGCGGCCTTCGCTTGGATCACCGAGGAAGCCTTCAAACACACGCTCCGTCGTCAAGGTGGCCGCAAACGGCAGATAACCGCCGGTGATGCCCTTCGCGAGGCAGAGGAAGTCGGGGACCACCTCCTCATGCTCGCACGCAAACATCTTCCCCGTGCGGCCAAAGCCCGTCATGACCTCGTCGAGGATCAAAAAGACATCCTGTGCCACGCACCATCGATCCAGCGCCTTCAGCATGCCCTGTGGCCACAGGCGCATGCCTGCCGCGCCTTGGATGAGTGGCTCGATGATGACAGCCGCGATCCGGTTTGCATCGAGACTCGCCAGCTCCTCGACACATGACACCGTCACCACATGGTAGCCAAAATCATTGCCGCTGCCTTTGAAGAGCGGAATGCCACCGAGGCTCGCCGCGCCGAGTGTGTCGCCGTGATAAGCGTGATCAAAGGCCACCAGCGTGTCACTCTCCGGCCGGCCGTTCTGCTTCCAATACTGCAAGGCCATGCGCACGGCGGACTCGATGGCGGTGGAGCCATTGTCGGTGAAAAACGCCCGCGTCAGCTTCCCGCCGGGCACCAGCTCCACAAGTTCCTTCGCCAGCCGTATCGCCGGGTCGTGCGTGAAGCCGAGAAACGAAGTGTGCGCCACCTTGCCGAGCTGCTCGATGATCGCCGCGTTGATCACGGGATGATTGTGGCCGTGGATGTTCGTCCAGATCGACGCGTTGCCGTCGAGGTATTCGTTTCCAAACTGGTCCCGCAGCAGGCAGCCGCGTCCTTCCACCAGCATCAACGGCGTGTGATCCTCCGCGCACCACGGCCGCATCGGCGTGAAAGGGTGCCAGAGGTGGCGTTTGTCGAGTGATGCCAGGGAATCCATGCCGGGCGCTTCCATGCCCGGCACGCCGGGTCTCGTCAATGAGGCGGTTGGGGAGATCATTTGACCTCAGGTCCGGCTCAAGCTTGGAGCTTTGATGGCTCGATTTTGGATCTCCCGCAGATTCGGGGAGGCCGCCAGATGATCTCAAACGGCGGGGATCGCGGGGTGGATGCGTGGTCCCAGGAGAGCGCTCGCTTTCGCTCGGCACTCCGGGTGCTGCATGACGCAAGCCCGTTGGCCTTGCTTGGGTTTGTGATCCATGCGTAAACCTGCGTGTTTCCTTCGTTGTCTGCAAAGGGAATCGCGGGTGCATGCGCATGGTTTCGCAAGTTGATGAGCTTGAGTTGTCATGTTTTGTCATGCAGGCATGTGCCGCCTACTCATTGATTCGCATGAACTGCGGATCTGGACAAAAACTTGCGGTAGAACAAGTCTTGAACATCTGCGTTCTTGGCTCAAGTAATCCGGGTATGCGCACGCTTCTGGGCCCCTATCAAAAAGACACGCCGGAGGCAACGAAGCTTGAGGCCATGGATAAGCCCTGGGTAAGTGCGGTCGAACTTGCGGAGGTGGCCATTCATCTGGCGCAACTCAAGGGGATCAAGGAGCCCGATGTCGCCGGGGCTGTGGCGCTGCTCAAACACACCTGGCAGGCGCGCAACGCTCTCACACCCCTGGCATGTGCCGACATGCATTTGATCTGGGACTCAGGCATTCATACCGTTGAGGCCGTAAGTTCCATCGGCGTGCCAAACAAAGATTTTCCGGGCGCGTCGATGATCCGGCCTCCGCGTTCATATCCGGTCCCCCTCGACGAGGCGGTGCGGCATGTCAGTGGTGAATACAGCCGTAAACGCCGGACTGAATTCCGGCTCAGGATGCTGAACTGGCAACGCAGCGCCATGGGGCTGGCACCTTTTTCGGCTGAGCAGGCCGCCGTCGGCACCGCCGATGAGATTGAAGACGAGGCTGAGTTTTGGCATTTGGCGAAATGTCTCGCACCCTTCTGCCCGCGTTTTGCCAGGTTCTATAAGCCGTCTCAGGATGATGCCACAAAGTCAATAAAGGCATCAAAGCGCAACAAAGGCAGGAAAAGAGCTTGACTCGGGCTGGCGGCAAAACTGTCCGCCGTGGGGTGTTGATCTGGCAACTTACGGACGCGCTCTGACAACGGCAGGTCTTATTTCTGCATGAGTCTGGCATAACCGCAGTGCCTTCTTGCAAATGTGCCGCCAAATCTTGCACGGGGCCGGTTTGGTATCTTGTGCGCATGAACCAAAACTCATGCCAAAACAGACCACAGGAAGTGGTCAAGATGAACGCACCAGAGTGGTTGCGCGTCAGTGAAGCGAAGCGCTTGTTTGGGATTTCCAAGCCCAAGCTGTATCAACTCATTCATGCCGGCACCATTCGCTCGGCGGCTTTGCGAAGCCCGCAACAAGTTCGTGGCACGCGGCTGATCTCGAGCATGTCTTTGCGCACCTATATCGAAGCGCTGGCAGACGCTCAAGCCAAGGAGGGGCGGCCATGAGCTTCCGCATCCACGACGGCATCCACTTGCCCCGCTTTGCACACGAGATGCTCAGCGCCTGCCCCGCTACTGGAGGTGGCGTCCATCTGTGGCTCTTCCGTATGGCGCGGGTGCTGCATCCGTTTTTCGAGGACAAAGGTCGGATGGCCGACCTGCTTGCCCAAGCGTC